>JBFIJM010000001.1:0-771351 GCA_041600715.1 Saccharimonadales bacterium (SeqCode)
GTCACGCCAGGACTATCCGTCCTCTACGGTTCAACTGCAAACACCGCCGTTCAGGGTAGTACCCAACTAACTTGCGCCAGTGGTACAGGTAATCTTGGGGGTGGTGGTACAGTCATCACCTTAGGTACTGGGGGAACATGTAGTGCTATTACCATCTCTAATGCTCCAAGCTTTACTACTAGTATAACCACTCCTTTGCTACAAAATGCAGGTCTAACACTAGCATCTACGGGGGTAAACTCGTTATTCTTCCAGACTAATGGTCTGACCAGGTTGACTATCTCAGACACAGGCGTGTCTACATTCGCTAACAACATTACTGTATCTAGCGGAGGGGTTACAGTCACCGGTAACAGTAGCATTAACGGAACTCTGACTGGTCTCACCGGATTAACCTTTACCAGCGGTAACCTAGCTCTAGGCGGAGGCAATATAAGCGACGTTGGAACACTCGGTCTCTCCGGTGCCATCACCGGCGCAACAGCTACTAACACTATCAACGGCCTGATAATTAACTCGGGTGCCTTAAGTGGTATAACAGGCATAACCTTCACTAGTGGTGGTCTAAACCTAAACAGTGGAGGCATTACAAATGCTGGGGCTATAGCAGGGGCAACAACCATCTCTGCTTCTGGTTTGGTTACATCAGTTGGTCTCACCTCTGGTAGCGGGTTGATCCAAGGCACTGGTGGTCTAACTATTACTGGTGCCACAAACATCAATACAAGCGGTTCAACAGTAGTAAATATCGGTAATGCATCCACTCCGCTTACTATTACTTCAACAGGCTTCAAAGTTACTTCTGGTGGTGCTATTACGGGAGTATCTACACTCGGTCTCTCCGGTGCCATCACCGGCGCAACAGCCACCAACACCATCAACGGTCTAATAATTAACTCGGGTGCCTTAAGTGGTATAACAGGCATAACTTTCACTAGTGGCGCACTCAACCTAAACAGTGGTGGTATTACCAACACAGGCTCTATCGCTGGTGCCACTACACTTAACCTGTCCGGTGCCATAACGGGCGCAACAGCCACCAACACCATCAACGGTCTAATAATTAACTCGGGTGCCTTAAGTGGTATAACTGGTTATAGTCAGTCAAGCGGTAACTTCGCAATAAGCGGAACCGGAACATTCAGCACTGGTACCGGCGTGCTTACATTGAACGGGGCAACAAGTATAAGCGGATCTAATAACTTTAGTGTCGGCACTGGAACTGCAATATTCGGGGGGCGCATTAATGCTAATGCAGGAATCACAGTAGCTACCGGTCAAAGTCTCACAGTCAACGGGGATGCGTTGACTGATTTAGTAGGTAACGGACTACAAAACACTGCAGGTGTACTTACTATCGATGCAACCACTGCTGGTACGGTAGCAGGTACCGGCTCAAACTCCGGTCTAGTGGTGTCAGCTGACGGGCTGAGTCTGCTCCGAGGTTGTGCCAATAACCAAATTCTTAAGTGGTCGACTACCGGACCACAATGGAACTGCGCAGCAGATAATACGGGCGTATCTGATTCACGAGTTAAGAAAAATGTCGTAACTATTAATGATAATATTCTCGATACATTAAAAAATATACGAGTTGTTGAGTTTGATTACATTTGTGAAAGTCCAGCGTTTGACACTCAGCATTGTGATATAGACCATCAGTTTGGAGTAATCGCTCAAGAGCTACAGGCTCTCTTCCCTGAACTAGTGTTTGAAGACGCGAATGGTTATCTAAACGTTCGTTATGACATGCTTGGTATCTATAATCTCAAAGCAGTCACTAGATTAGCTACACTGTTAAGCTATAACGGGGACGCTTGGTTAAACAATGTCAGTACGGGCAATACACTCCGCCTTACCAGCACCGGTCAGCTGCAAAACATCACAGGACTCTCTATTACCTCAGGGGGTGCATCTATAGTGGGAGGTATAAACAACAATAACGGCGGTCTTACTAATACGGGGAGTATCGCGGGCGCTAGTACCATAAACGCATCGGGGCTTATTACGACTACGGGTGGTCTTGTTACTTCTGGCGCAACAAGCAATATTAACGTTAGCTCTAACTTTGCAACGAATATTAATACTGGCACTAGCACAGGAGCAATTAATATAGGTAATGGAACTGCTTCTAATACGGTCAATATAGGGAACGGTCTTACAGCTTTCTCATTGAATTCAACAGGGGTTGATATATCAAGTGCTGGTGTGATCAGTGGTATCACGGGATTATCCGCAAACGGCAACACTGGCAGTACTATCGCAACGTGTACAGCAGGTCAGTATATAGGTAATGGTGTGCGTGTAGATAATGGAATAATTACTGCAGGAACCTGTCGTAACGACGCGTCAGGTATCTCGGATGAGAGAGTTAAGAAAGATGTAGCCAGTGTAGGCTCTATTCTAGATAGGATAGCTGATATAAACGTCGTGAGCTTTAACTTCAAAGTATCTGAAATGCCACAACTTAATCTAGATCACGGCTTGCAGTACGGTGTTATTGCACAGCAACTAGAGCAGTTATTCCCAGAGCTTGTATCGCAACGTGAAGACGGATATAAAGAGGTGAACTTCCAAGGACTCAGCTTTTACAATCTCAAGGCGGTGAGTGAAATAGCTCAATACATAAATGCAGATGGTAGCGCGAGACTCCACAAGCTAAATGTTTCTGGAAACGTTAATGTAGCTGGCGTGCTGGAGGTTGGAACACTTCGGGTAGACAATATCGAAGGTCTTGATTATCTAGGCCGTATCGACGACCTGGAGAACCAGATCAATAGTAACGAAGCCCGCCTAACAGCGGTTGAGAATAACCAAAACCTTAATTTAGACCTAAATAACATTACATTAGGTAAGCTCACGGCAACTGCAGATACCTCTCTCCAGAAGCTAACCGTAAATCTTGATCTCATTGCGAAAGGTGCAATGGTTGTTAATGGCAATGCTACCTTCAAAGAAGCGGTACGATTCGAGAAAGATGTATTATTTGAAGGGCAGATTAATGTTCTTGGCTACGCTAATGTACAGGGATTAACTGTAAATCTAGACCTTATTGTTAAGGGGTCAATGGTAGTCGAAGGCAATGCTACCTTCAAAGAAGCGGTACGATTCGAGAAAGATGCGCTTTTCGAAGGAGACGTTGCTGTGAAAGGTCAAACCACCTTCAATAACGATACTGCTGGTTTGGTCACCGTGAAGGCAGGGAGTACCACAACACAGGTCACCTTTGATAAAGAGAAGTCAAGGCCACCTATTATCGCTTTGACACTGGGCAATGGTAAGTTCGCTCAATACAGCTACCGTAATGTTACTAGCCAAGGGTTTGAAGTAGTGTTGGCGACTCCTGCGTTAGAAGACTTGACCTTCTCCTGGGTAGCTATTCAGACTGAAGAAGTAGCCGGGGTAACAGCCCCTTGATTGTTAAGAATAGATTAGCTATGCTGTTAAGCATAAGAGATTAATATAAGAGGGAGTGCCGTAGTGGCTAAATCTGATTCTTCGACTAAAGTAGAAAAGACAACTAAGAAAAGTAAATTCAATAAAACATATGCAATTATTGTGGTGTTAGTACTGTTAATCGCAGGCGGAAGCTATGTTGCATATAATAAGTATGACGATCTAAAGCAAGAGAATCAGCGACTTTCTGATCCACAAGAAGCAGCAAAGTCAGAGACACAACGTATAAAAAATGAAATTGCTAAGCTCATCGAAGTCCCGACCGATGAAGAACCTACTATCGCAACAGTTGTAGACCCTAAAAAACTAGGCGATCAAGCATTCTTCACTAACGCTCAAAAGGATGACCGTGTTGTTATCTACGCTCAAGCCAAAAAAGCAATACTGTATCGACCCAGTACTAAGCGTATTATAGAAGTTGCACCACTTAACATTGGTGATAATCAGACTACAAACAAGCAACCAGCTTCAACAGAAGCAAGATAGAAACAAGCTTAAGTGTTTGACATGCGACCACTAGTGTGCTATTATTAGCCTAGTTTCGTTCAAAAAGAGGGTTCTTCTGAGAAATCAGAAGGCCCTCTTTGTATTACGACTCTATATAAGACTTATATAATAAGGAGTGTCACACTATGGCAGGTACAAAATTAGGCGGTAAAGCGGCTGCTTCAACAAACAAGAACAAGTATGGTTCTGACTTCTATGCACGTATTGGTGCAATGGGCGGTAAAAAAGGTAAAACCGGTGGATTCTTTGCCAACCGAGAACTTGCACGTGCTGCTGGTGCTAAAGGTGGCCGAATTAGCCGACGCACTAAAAAAGTAGAAGCCTAAATTTAAGTTAGGTTAACTAACAAAGACACCCGGCTAACTGGGTGTCTTTGTATTTATTCTGTAGGATCTGCAGAATCTTGATTTGCTTACCCTCCACTGCTGACCACAGTTGACGCATATATATGTGGAGTTATCTGTCTGTAGCCCCGTTTGCGAACATCTCGTGCAGGAACTACGTTTGTGTAACCAGTCTCTATAACTATCAAGACAGTCTTCTATGTAGTCGTTTTCAATGGTTATATTATAATTCTTGGAAAGCTGTTTGGCATAAGTCCATGCCTCAGACTCCATTTTTAGAAGCTCTAGATCGTTTTTATATGTACTATGGCCTGCCTGCATATGCCCAATTTCATGCAGTACAGACCAGAGTATGTTTGGTTGCTCGAGATTATAGAAAATCTGTTTTGATTTAGGATCCCATCTTGATTTGTTTGACGCTACAAACTTAACGTCTCTGTAATCTATCCTTATTTGTTGTAATATTTGCTTGTCTGTCATGGTAGCTATTGATCAGATTAAAATTTGTTCACTGATACTATTGATAAGTGTAACACGCATGCCCTAACTCTTTACATATGGGCGTTTAACAGATATCTCTCCGAGATATCGTCCGGTACTCGGTAAATCAAAGCAAGACTTTGATTTACCTCTGTTACTCTGATATAATATCTTTTAAGTCTGAACGGAGTACCAATCTACGGATTGCCGCAGAAAATAAGGAGGCATGTAACAACATGTCAAAAGCAGTAACTATGGATGATCTACTTGCAGGTAGTGATATCCAACAATTAAAAACAGGAGATGTAATCGACGGAACGATTACGTCTGTTAAAAAACACGAGGTATGGGTAGATCTTGGCCCACATGGCGTTGGTGTTGTAATGCGACGCGAAATCGGTCATGGCCAAAGTCTCGAAGTTGGCCAGAGTGTCACTACTAGTGTTGTAGACCCAGAAATGGACGAGGGCTACTCTCTACTCAGTGTTCGACGCGCAGCGAAGGACCGAGGCTGGGACGAGCTTCAACGCGTATTCGAATCCGGCGAAGCAATCGAAGTTTCACCTTACGATGCAAACCGCGGGGGGTTATTAGTAGAACTAGAAGGCATCAGGGGCTTTTTGCCAGTTTCCCAACTAGCAGCAGGTAACTATCCTCGAGTTTCAGGGGCTGATAAAGATGAAATTCTTCAGAAACTCAACTCACTAGTTAACAAGCAAATAAAAGTTCGTATCCTTGATGTAAGCCGTAAGGACAACAAGCTGATCTTCTCTGAAAAAGAAGCTGTAAAGGACGATACTCAGGCTCTTTTCTCTAAGCTTGCAGTAGGTGATATGGTGAAGGGTCTTGTAACAGGCGTTATTGACTTCGGTGCGTTCGTAAATGTTGACGGTATCGAAGGTTTAATCCATATATCTGAAATTTCATGGGAACGTGTAGAGAACCCGCGTGACTATATAAAGAATGGTGACCAAGTTGACGCCAAGATCATCGCCATCGATAAAGATCGGCTTAGCCTTAGTCTTAAGCAGACAAAAGAAGATCCTTGGCTCAACGAAGTGAAAGCCTTTAAAAAAGGTGACACAGTAGAAGGCAAAATCACTCGAATTACCCCATTTGGTGCATTTGTACAGCTTAGCGCTAGCGTTGAAGCCTTAGTACATGTTTCAGAAATGAGCAGTGACGATTCTGTTGACCCTGAAAAAGTGTTCCAGTTGAACGAGAAAAAAGAGTTTAAGGTGCTTGATATCGATACCGAATCACGCAAGATTGCTCTAAGTCTCAAAGAATCAAAATAAGTACGTAAATGAAAGGTAAGGGAGCATACATATGTCTCGAACAATCCAAATCGAAGACGGCATCACTGTCGGCGCCCTTGCCGATAAGTTAGAAATACCTGTAACCACACTAATTGGTGAGCTATTTAAGAACGGTATAATGGCTACTGTTAACGAACGAATAGATTTCGATACGGCAACTATTATTGTCGAAGAACTCGATGTACAAGACGTGACTTTAGAGAGGCAAGTTGTCGAGTCCACTCCGCTACATAAGAAAGAAAAGAATCTTACTGGCGATACCCGACCACCTGTTGTTGCTGTAATGGGTCATGTTGACCACGGCAAAACATCATTACTAGATGCAATTTGCGGGAGCAAGGTAGCTAGTGGTGAAGCAGGTGGAATTACTCAACATATATCTGCTTATCAAGTCAAACGAGGCGACCGTAGTATTACTTTCCTTGATACCCCAGGTCACGAGGCGTTCGCTGCCATCCGCGAACACGGCGCTCATCTAACCGATGTAGTGGTTATCGTTGTCGCTGGAGACGACGGCATTAAACCACAAACTGTCGAAGCAATACGATTCGCCACCAAAGCTGGCGCTAAGATTGTGGTTGCTATCAACAAAATGGACAAAGAAGGCGCGGATGCAAATCGTGTTAAACAACAGCTTAGTGAGCACAACCTACTTATTGAGGAGTGGGGTGGTGACACAGTAGTGGTAGAGGTATCTGCTCATACTAAAGATGGAATCGACAAACTTCTAGACATGATTCTACTCGTATCTGATGTAGAGGAGCTAAAAGCTGACGTAGACGTTCCCGCTAAGGGCTTAATCATCGAGGCTCACATGGAACAGGGCAGAGGTCCTGTTGCAGTCGCTTTAGTGGAATCTGGAACCCTTAAAAAAGGCGATTTTATAGTTGCCGGCAGTACGTATGCAAAGCTTCGTAACCTAGAGTCAACAAAAGGTGAGCCACTAGTTCATGCACTGCCTTCCACTCCAGTTAAAGTTACTGGCTTTAAATCATTACCAGAATTCGGTAATGAATTCCAAGTAGTTGCCACAGAAAAGGCAGCTCGCGCTCTCGCTGAACAACAGGAACAATCAAGCGCAACCTCACATACAGGAAACGACATAAGCAGTAGCGAACTAATCCGTAAGATTAACCGCTCTAAAGAATTAAATGAACGCAATATTATTATTAAAGCAGACGTCCAAGGCTCTCTTACCTCTGTGATCGACAGTCTTAAAACACTTAATACTGATGAAGTGGCTACTAGGGTCGTAGGTTCTGGAGTGGGAGTTATTACTGAAAAGGATCTACATTTAGCATCAACCAGTGACGCAATCATTTATGGTTTCAGCGTGGAAGTCCCGACTAGTATTCGCCAGCTTGCCGCCCGCGATAAAGTATCTCTCCGTATGTTTAGTGTTATCTATGAGCTTATTGATGATGTTCGTAGTGAACTAACAAAATTACTACCCCCTGAGATTATTCGCACCGAATTCGGACGACTCATTGTTCGAGGTGTATTTAAGATTACCAAAACAGATGTGATCTGTGGCGGTGAAGTAACTAAGGGTAAGCTTGTAGTCCCGGCTCGTGCTAGTGTGGTTCGGGATGGAGAGACTATCGCAGATGTTGAGATTACTAGTCTAAAACGGGGCCCTCAAGAAGCTAAAGAAGTTCAGACTAACGAAATGTGTGGAGTGAGCTTCAAATCAGAGTCGCGAGTTGACATAAAAGAAGGTGACCAGCTCGAATTTTACAGCATAGAAACGAAAGAACGAACTCTCTAAGAGCTTAGGTTTCTTATGAATCACGATCAAACCCCTCGGTGGGATGGAGATCAAAACGAGGAGAACAACTCTTACGACGTTTCGTCAGCTGACGAATCAGCTCAGGAATCTACTCAATCGTGGTTATATGAATCTCATGATGACGACGAGGAAGCAGAATCAGCAGACGGTACCAAGAAGAAGAAAAGGTTTCGTAAACTTTTTAAGCGCTTATTTCCAGCCATTGCATCTAAAGAAGAGGGGGAGCCACTTGCCAGATCACGATTTGAAAATTTCTTTTCCCCTCAAAAAGAACCAGAAACTACGCCGACCAACGTTACTGGTCTACGATCTGAGGCCGAACAACATAATGAGCCTTCCGGTGACAATGAGCAGACCAGTACAACATACGAAGCAGAGGGTGCTACTGGTGAAGCCTATAATGTGCAAGACAATGAATACGAATATAAAACAAAACCCGAGCCAATAGAACAGTCAGCTGATGTACTTCCCGAGCTGAACGTCCCTATAATTGATCAAGCCAATTATTCAAACGATGCGCCCCCATCGCCACCACCTATATTCGATCAGACAATCTATACGAATGAAAAAAACCCTAAGTCTACCATGATAGATAAAATAAAAGCGCCATTAGCTTTAGTGACCTCTGGGGCGATATTAGCGGGAGAATACTTTGGTCGTAGGCGCGAACGAAAGCTAAGAAAAAGAGCAAAAAATCTGGAGAAACAATCGCTTGCACAGAAAAAAGAGCTGTTAACTCAAAAGAAAAAAGAGGAAGAACTGACAGAAAAAATCAATCGACAAGATAAAAAGATAGATCAACTTGAGAGTATATCTAAACACCCAGTAAAAGTGGAAGAAAAACCAGTCCTAGTTACGGAATACATCACTCCTGCAATAAGCCGTCTCGAGGCGCCTGATATTGAGGCCATACCTACTGAAAAAGAAAATAGACAGATAGACGATAGCCAAGAACAAGTTAATCAACCACATGCAAAGGAAGCTATAGAAGCTATAAAAATCAAGGAGCTAGAGGCTGACGAACATGTGCCTGACGAACCTCTTGAATTTATCGAAAAGAAGAAGGAAAAAGAACAGAACAAAAAAGAAACCCACAGTATTATTCCTGAGCAGAAATATGTTCCGAGGGAACCCGTAGAAAAACGTAAAGAGATAGACTTTAGCAGGCACGAATTCAGGGATGAGCCCACAAAGGGTGCATCCTCGTTACGTACAGGCAGTTCTGGCCAATTCGGTCCAGCCGTAGCAATAGGGTCGGTACTTGCAGAAAAGAATATTCCTAAGCCACCAAACAACGATGTTATATTTGAAACAACCAGAACTATGACGCCAAACAAACCTCCCACGTCGATATATCAGCAATCTATTAGCGCAGGAATGGCATTAGGCGTGATTATAACAGCCGTTATTGCTTTATATACTCTGTTATAAAATTGCTATTTATCCAACAATAGGTCAATATAGTTGACTTTTAGTGTTAAAAATGCTAATATTTAAACATAACCATATAAAAACCGTACACTTTTAGCAAGGAACTAACATAATGAATAACCAGCCTCGCACAAATTACCAGGAAATTGATGACTTAATAAAAATCGGGTCTAATCCTGATAGCGTGACTTATCATAGGCCAGATGGTAAGTTTGTCTCAAATTATGAGCGTGACTTAGTTTACGAACATCAAGACATGATTAGAGGTAATACTACTAAAACATCTGTTGACGAGCTCGATTCCTCGGTCTTTTCTAATCCTAATATTGTCCCAGATCTTGCTATGAGCCGGTTAAATGCTCTTAAGGCGATAGACACACCTGATGATATCCTTGAGGCGTTACCTGCCAGCTACTTTTATAGCCCAGAAACCGAAGGTTCAACAAGCGAAGAAATTCCTTCAGAACTCGCAGTCTGGCTCACTCAAGACCCCTCAAGAATAGATCGACTCGACCAGATCCTAAATCCTGTAAACGAGCAGGCTCATGATCCAGAAAAAGCTAAAGAGCTAATCGAAGGACTTGGCTTCAACGTTGGTGGACCCATATTGGTTCGAGTAGAGGGTAAAACTGACAACTCGCTAACTATAAAAGATGCATACGTATCTAACGGTACGCCAATTTTCGTGCTAGAGCGAAAAATGGTTGATGCAGATGGTAATGAAAGCTTAGCTATAATCGAAACTAACACCCCTAAGCTACTTAAATTTACAGAGTCCACAGATAAGTACATGGTATCCTTGCGTAGAAAACGCGATAAATCCGAAGCAGGACACGCTGATTTTCTATATGAAGAAGGTGCCCGATTGAGAAATGAATTACGCCGAAATCAGAATTCAGATCAGAAACAACGTGTTCCAATATCTGCTCGATTTGGCGCTTGGGTAAGTACTAAATGGTTATCTAGTAAAGAAAAGTGGGCTAATCAAGGCAGAGCAGGGAAAATAGCGACTGTCGGTAGCGCAGTTGTGGCCATGGTGGCTACTGCGTACACTGCTAATAAGTATGGATTATCAATGGTCGATAATACTCCGAGCGCAGAAGCTAGTGGTGCAGGTAGTCCTAATAAAGGCGGAATTTTCGATCAACTAACCGACCAGATATCAGAAGTAAGCGATAAGTTTTCCCATCAGTCGGGTCCAGAACCTACAACACCAATCATAGAAGGCCGTTCATTTAATGTAGCTAAAAACGAAGGTTTTACTCAGTTATTTGAAAGACTGGCTGTTAACAGGGGTTATCACCCGTCTCCTGATCAGCTATATGAAATTTACCAGCAACTTCCTAACTTAGATACGCTCGACGGCACATATGTTCTGCCTAACGGTGACCTCGGAATAGACAGCAAAACCATTCGGCTCAATAGGGAACAGATGGAAGTATTTGAAAAGTTGTTAAAAGAAACCCGACAATAGTTTGCTACAATAACGGTATAAGAAGGATAAAATATGTTCCAAATAGACGACAAATTTTTAGAATCACTAGGCCTTAGTTCGCTACCTCAAGAAGATAAAGAAAAAATGAAAGCTCACATTTACGAGACGTTAGAGATGCGTGTTGGTATGCGACTTGCTAGCGGAATGAGTGATGAGCAGTTGAGCGAGTTCGAGGGCTTGATGAATAATAACGATGAAGCTGGAGCGCTCAAGTGGCTTGAGACTAACTTTCCTGACTATAAAAAAGTCGTTGCAGATGAGCTCGAAAAACTTAAAAACGAGATTAAGGTAGCGGCACCACATATTATTGCCGAGGCAACAGGTCAACCTAACTCCTAACTACTTACAATTTGTAACCTAAAAGAAATGCCTGAATGGGCATTTCTTTTTTCCCTGCTGGTTTTAGTGAATCGATACTTAGTGATCCTGACCCACACTTTATTGAAAGAGTGTTGACATTCACCTGCACATCGCCAGGTTTTAAGCTGTTGTTGCCAGCCTGAATAACGTGAGCTTTGGTGATAATAACATCTTTCCCAGCCAGCTGAGTTCGGCTTTTTGGCCACTCTATAAAAGCTCTGATTTCTCGTTCGATTTGATCAGCTGGTTTAATCCAGTCAATCACCCCGTCATCTTTACTGAGCTTGCGCGAATAAGTAGGGACGGGATCGATATTATGTAGTCCAGCATTAGCTTCCTGTGAAATTGGTATGATTTGATCAGCTGAGTAAAGGGGGATAGATTCCCTCAACAAACCATCACTGAGGTCTATTAGTTGAGACGTGAGTTCAGGTCCTGTTTGTGAGCTGATATCTATGGATCCAGAACTGAGGATCATACCTTCGTCCATTCCTGCAGAAAGTAACATGAGACTTACGCCAGTTTCTTTCTGTCCACTTAATAGCGAAAAACTTATAGGGTCAGCTCCTCGCCACTGCGGTAAAAGACTAAAGTGGCTATTAATAATCCCCTTAGGAAAGTAATCTATAGTTTTTTGGCTGACGATGATTCCAAAGTCTATCAATACGCCTAAGCGACTCGTAAATTTTTTTTCTTCGATTAGGTTTTCAAGCTCTTGCTTGGTTGCAACCGTATAGGTTGTGGCTCCAGGACAGGCTGTTTCCATCATTGATTTGGTGGTAGATTTTGTGATGATAGCTTCGATATCGCAGTGCTCTCTCAAAAGCTTGAGAGAAGCTGAGGCGACTGGTCCGCTACCAAAAAATATTACTCGTTCTCTGGCCATAATGTAGTACTATTTTCGATATCTTTTTTATAGTCTAGGGGCTCTAGCTTACCTGATTCTGTTAGGGTAAAGAAAGCATCTTTCTCGGATTTAATGTGGTCGATGAACATTATGCCGTTGGTGTGATCTATCTCGTGTTGGAATACACGTGCCAAAAAACCTTCGGCTTTAATTCGTACTTCTTGCCCATGAATATTTAGGGCTTTTACACGCACTTTGGTATGACGAGGCACTAACCCATATACGTCCTTAATACTTAGGCACCCTTCATAGTCCTCTTCGATCACTCCTTCTAGCTTTGTAATCTCGGGGTTAATAAATACCTGAAAACTACGGTCTGACTTGTTATCGAAGTTATTTCGAACTACGACCGCCCGCTGAAGGGAGTCAATCTGCACCGCAGCCAATGCTACTCCAACCTCGTGCTCTCGGCCATCTTCCCATTCGAGGGTTGCTTTTTCCATGTCAGCGATGAGGGACCTGACAGCATCGGTCACGGTATTAATACGTTTTGATCGTTGTCTTAAGTGAGGGTTAGGTAGGGTTATTAATTTAGGCATGATAACAGTATAGCGTATCTCTATAGGAGGGTAGAAGGATCTAGGTCAGTCGTAGCTGTTTTTGGAACATGCTCGAGTAGAGCTATTAGGCTGGCGCGTTTTTTACTCTTGGCTACAACCTGCCAATGCCATTTGCCGGCTCTCTTCGAAAAGAATGATGGTGAAGGGTCTAGAATCTCAACATCATCAGAACATTGACCAAGGAGTTGCTTGTGGAGCTGACGAGACGCTTTTTCTGCAGATGCTTCAGAAGCACGCGATAGTTCTATCTTCATAAGATACCTGAAAGGTGGAAAACCGTACTTCTGCCGTGCGATAAGCTCTCTCTTGTAAAATGTTTCCCAACTATTTTTTTGTTCGCTTAATAAGGACAGTTCTTTAGCATTTCCATAGGACTGTAAAATTATTGTTCCAGAGCCGTGGCCTCGACCTACTCGACCCGACACTTGATGAAGTAATTGGAATGATTTCTCCTCAGAGCTAAAATCTGGAAACTTTAAGGCATCCTCTGCAAGCAGTATGCTGACCAAACTGAGCTTGGGTAGATCATGGCCCTTAACTACAAGTTGAGTGCCTATTAAAATATCGACTTTACCACTATGTATTTGCTCGTAGTTTTCCTGAAAAGTATCGCCCGTCTTGTTGTCTTTATCATAACGTCCGATTCTAGCAGTTGGAAAAAGCTTTCTTAAAGACGACTCAATCTGCTTTGTTCCGGGACTTTTAAAGATGATGTCAGAAGACTTACATTCGGCGCAGTTATTTGGCGCTCCTGTACTTTCCCCGCACGTATGGCAAACTAAAGAATGAGAATCTTCATGATATGTGTAGTTAATGTTACATCTGTCGCATATTGCCGACCATCCACATTTTTGGCATAAGAGCTTGCGGGAGGTCCCTCGTTTGTTAAGAAAGAGAAGGCATTGTTTATTATCATCTAAGGTGTTTCGGACGGACTGAATAAGTGTTTTGGACAGTAAAGGATGGCTACTTTTTTCACTGGCATCACTTAGATCTACAACAACCGTTGTAGTAGTAAAAGTACTTGTTACTGCTTTTTCAGTTAATCGATGCACCTTTGCACCCTTTGAAACTGCATAAAAAAAGTCTTCAACGGGGGGTGTAGCAGAGCCAAGAATTAACCGTGCTCCATGTGAACGAGATAAAGACGCAGAAACTCGCACTGCATTGTACCTTGGCGCCTGCTGTTGCTTATATGAACTATCATGAAACTCATCAACTACTATTAAGCCTATGTTTGGTATCGGATAGAAAAGTGCAGAGCGGGGACCAATAAGTACATGGGGCTGGTTGCTTCGAACAGAATTCCAAATTTTAGTGCGCTGTGCTGGTGTAATTTTGGAGTGCACTACGTGAACCATCGAGAAGCTCTTTTGGAGCGTGGCTAAAAGTTGAGGCGTTAAGTTAATCTCTGGGGTTAGAATAATGGCCGATTTGCCATCTGTTATACATTGCTTCATCAACTCTATGTATAGGCGTGTCTTACCCGTGCCTGTATCACCATGTACTATGTGTGTTCGCGTGTTACTGGATTGTATATCGGCTAATACTTTAGCTTGTTCCATTGTTAATGTCGGCAAGTTGGCATCGAGATATTCTGCAGGACTAGCAGATACTTTCTCTTCAGAGATTGTAGTAGTTGGAGGAAGCATTAAGCTCGCCACCGAAGATACTGGTACAGCGTAATATTGACTGATCCAATCGATGAACTTAAGGGACTCTTTAGAGAGCTGACTATTTGTAACTACTTTATAGACTGGTTTAACATTAAATGTCGGCATATTAACCTTTTTAGTAACTACGGCTTTAATCTTTTTTGTACGAAGCATTACAACAATTATCTGGCCTGACTTAAGCTGAAGGTCAGATGAATAGGTCAGACTACCAGAGCCTTTATAAGATCTGTCTGCAGGTATCACCTCATAGTAGTACATAGTAGTTAACAGTATACAACGCTAAGCCATAATAAGGTTTTTTATGAAAAAATGTTGAAATGATAGCGAGGACGGTCTATACTACCCGTTGTTACAACAACATCGGAAAGAGCTTATGTTAGACGTATTTATTACATCAAGGGTGAGACGCAAAATTATTGTGGTCTATGCTAAGTACCCAGACTTTAAAACACACGTTCGCGGTCTTGCTAAACTAATAAAAGAAGATGCAGGTAATATTCAGCGTGAACTCAAGCGTTTAGAGAAGATTGGCTTCTTGATGAGTGAGAAACAAGCGAATACCAAGATCTACTACACTAACAAGCAGTTTCCTATTTTTAAAGAGCTACAAAGCATTGTTCTGAAGTCGCAACGTGCTACTCAGAAAAAGCAACAGTAACTCTTGTAATATATAAGTTTATCAGATACAATAATTCGCGATGATACAAGTTACAAGAAAAGACTCTAAGGAGTCGACAGAAAATTTATTACGACGTTTTACTCGTAAGGTTCAGCAATCTGGAGTGATTGCCGAAGCAAAGTCTATTCAAAGATTTGAAAAGCCAATGAGCAAGCGAGACCGACGCCAAAAGGCGATTGTTCGTCGTGAGCGTAAAGCACTGAAGGTCAAAAAACTTAAGCTATCTTAAGTATCCTTCATGATAAAGCAGACAATAGAATCTGACATAAAAAATGCAATGCTTGCTGGCGACAAGCAACTAGTATCTACGCTCCGAACAATTAAGAGCGTTATTCTTGATGCCGAAATAAGAGAAGGCGCAAGGGATAAAGGCTTGCCAGAAGAAGTAGTAGTGGCTTTGCTTCAAAAAGAAGCAAAGAAACGGTCAGAAGCTTCAGAACTTTATGCTAATGCAAACGACCAAGAGAGAGCCGACAAGGAACTTTACGAAAAAGACGTACTTCAAAAGTACTTGCCAGAGCAACTAGACGAAACTGCGATTACTGGTGTAGTTAATGAAGTGTTAGCCTCTATGGACAATCCAAATATTCAGATGATGGGGCAGGTCATAGGTGCTGTTAAGGCACGAACAGGTGCCTCTGCTGATGGAGCGGTAATAGCCAGAATTGTAAAAGAACGACTAGCAAAGTAAGGGAAGAGTAAATGATTGTTTTTATGGGTGTTGCAGGGGCTGGGAAGAGTGTGCAAGGTACATTGCTTGCTAAGGATATTGGGTATAAGTGGCTGTCGACTGGCGAGCATTTACGTGCAAGTATAAGTGGTGAGCGAAAAGCAGAAATGTTAAAGGGCAAGCTCCTTGATGACCAGGAAATAATCGATATACTGATAGATTTTTTTAACAGTATTGAAGATACTGATCACTGCATTTTAGATGGATTCCCCAGGACGTTGCGTCAAGCAGAGTGGCTTTACGAGCAACATGAAAAAGGCGCTATAAAAGTGTCTGATGTTATATATCTTGATGCCTCACTAGAGGTTGTCGAGAAACGATTGTTAGCCCGAGGGCGACCTGATGATACAGAAGAAGTTATACACCGTCGTTTTGATGAGTATGAGAAGGCTACTTTGCCTATTATCGATTGGTTTAAGCAGAAGGGCATGCGTGTTCACGAAGTAAATGCAGAGAGAACTGTCGAAGAAATACATGCAGACATAATGGAACGGCTTCAGAGGTAGAGAAGTGTTTACACGCATAAAGACAGAAGAAGAGCTGGATAACATGCGTCGTGCTGGAGGGATACTGGCATCTATTCACAGAACTCTAAAGAGCAATTTAGAGCCGGGTATTAGTACTAAAGAACTAGCAGACATAGCGCGAAAAGAACTAAAGTCGCTGGGAGGTGTGCCGGCATTTTTAAACTATGGTCCAGCCAGCAATCCGTTTCCTGATGTTGTGTGTATATCGGTGAACGATGAAGTAGTACATGGTGTTCCAAAGAAGAGTAAGATCGTACAGGAAGGCGATCTCGTTAGCTTCGACCTAGGTGTTAGTGTTAATGGCATGATTACTGACGCAGCAATCACAGTTCCTTGTGGCACTGCCACACCCGAGCATTTAGAGTTTTTGGCTCATACTAAAAAATCATTAGATGCTGGGCTTAAAGTGCTCAAACACGGTTGTAAGGTAGGCGATATCGCTTTTGCTGTGCAGAAGTCCCTCGAAAAACATAACTACGGAATTGTGCGAGATCTTGTTGGGCATGGAGTAGGGCACTATGTACATGAAGATCCGAATATTCCTAACTACGGTAGAAAAGGTACCGGACAACAGCTTGTAGCTGGTATGACCGTAGCAATCGAACCTATGGCAACGCTCGGTAATTATGCAATTCACACAGACGATGACGGCTGGACAATAAAAACAAATGACGGGTCTTGGTCGGCTCACTTTGAACATACTGTTTTGATCACTGATAAGGGTTGTGAAATATTAACTGTGTGATCAGATAGTCTCACAGGCTTTTATCTTTTACGTTTACGCTTTATACTGATGATTATGAGCGAACAACAGCCCACCTATTTCTTTGGGCTAGATATCGGTACAAGCGCAGTCCGTTGCGTAGTAGGCAGTCTCCATCTTACGAGCGAGGAGCCTCGTGTTTCTGTATTGGGCCACGGCGAAGCGCCAAACATGGGAATGAGAAAAGGACTCATCGTACACATCGATGAAGTAACTAGTGCTGTTAACCAAGCAGTGAGTGAGGCAGAACGTATTGCTGGAGTTCCAATCAGGAATGCCACAGTTAATATTAACGGTGCGCATATTGCGGGCGTAGACTCTCGGGGTGTAATTGCAATTAGTACCGCCAACAAAGAGATATCCTTGGAAGATAAGATTCGTGCCGAAGACGCAGCCACAATCATGCAAATACCGGCAAACCGCGAAATCATACAAGTATTCCCTAAGAATTACAGAGTAGACGGCCATGACAGTATTAAAGACCCTGTTGGGATGAGCGGAGTTCGCTTGGAGGTTGATACTCATATCGTCACCGTAGCCACTCCGAATATTCGCAGTCTAGACGCAGTACTCGAAAAAGCCCACATCGAGGCTTCTCACCATACTGTTTCTGGGCTCGCTTCAGCCGAAGCTGTACTTAGCAGACAGCAAAAAGAGGCTGGAACATTGGTCCTTGATATTGGTGCGGGAACAACCAATATGGCAATTATTGAAGACGGAGAAGTTCAGCATGTCGCTGTAATCCCGTTAGGTGGAATTAGCATAACAAACGATTTAGCAATTGGTCTTAAGACAGAACTAGAAGTAGCCGAAGGAGTTAAGGTAAAACATTCGGCACTTGCTGACGCGGTCAAGGATGGTAAGGTGAGTTTTGAGTATGAACGACGGAATCATGTGTTTAATGCCAGTGAAGTTAACATGATAATTGAAGCGCGAGTTGAAGAGATATTTGAGTTTGTAGACAAGGAACTTCGTAAGATTCACAAATCCCGAAAGCTCCCAGGAGGAGTTGTTTTGGTAGGCGGAACTTCAAATATACCAGGAATCGCTGAGTTCGCTCGTGAAAAACTTCAACTACCTGCTCGGCTTGGAAAACTAATTAATGTAGCTGGTATCACTGATAACGTGGAGAAGCCCGAATATGTGACTTCTGTGGGTCTTATGCAACTGGATATGCTATTTGCTGAGCAAATGCTAGACAGCAAGCCTGCCAGAGCTGCTGTTAGAGGTTCTATAGTGGAAAACATCGGTAATTTACTCAGCAAATTTAAATAAGTATGCAGATAATGTTGTTAATAGAAGATATACGTTTGAACCATAACTGTAGCTGCGCTATACTGCCAGGTACAGTTATAGACGAGCGAGAAGGAGATTCGTTGTTATGCCTCAGGTTTCACCGGCTATAGAAACATTTGCACGTATTAAAGTTGTTGGCGTGGGCGGCGCTGGTGGTGCAGCCATTAATCGCATGGTAGAAGCAGGCGTAGAGGGTGTAGAATTCATTGCAGTCAACACCGACGCCCAAGCGCTTCATCATTCTAAAGCAACTACTAAAATTCATATCGGTCACGAATCTACTCGCGGACTCGGCGCGGGTGCTGATCCAAGCGTTGGTCAGCAAGCAGCAGAAGAGTCGTATGATGACATAAAAGCTGCCTTAGAGGGCGCAGACATGGTATTTATTACTATAGGCGCTGGTGGTGGCACAGGAAGTGGCGCTGGTCATATAGTAGCTAAGATAGCGCAAGACCTAAACTCTTTAGTTGTTGGTTTTGCAACTCGCCCCTTCGCGTTCGAAGGCGAGAAAAGAAAAGCTAATGCCGAAATAGCAATTTTAAACTTACGACACTGCGTGGATACGCTTATTATTGTTCCAAACGACAGATTGCTACAAACAATCGATCGTTCAACCCCGATCATGCAAGCCTTCAAGGTAGCAGACGATGTACTGCGCCAAGGGGTTCAAGGAATATCAGATCTTATTACAGTTCACGGTCTTATTAACTTGGACTTTGCAGATGTTAAGGCTGTCATGAGTAAAGCTGGTTCAGCGCTTATGGGTATTGGCCGAGCGTCAGGAGATAACCGGGCAGTAGAGGCAGCTCAACAAGCAGTAGAATCTCCACTACTAGAAGTTTCAATTGATGGAGCAAGAGGCATCCTCTTTAACGTTATTGGCGGAAATGATATGTCTATGCACGAAATTAATACGGTTGCCGAAACAATCACAGCTTCTGCTGATCGTGATGCTAACATTATTTTTGGAGCTACCATCAACCCAGAATTAGACGGTGAGTTGATAGTAACTGTTGTAGCCACTGGGTTTGATGAATCATATTTTGCAAAAGGTAGTACAGGTAGTTCAGACACTGTCGTTAGTTCTTATACTCCACCCCGAAAAGAAGAACCAGCAACTACCTCTCAGGATGTTCCAGACGACATTAATATGGACCTGGACGAAACAAAAGGCAAAGATGTATCCGATGATTTTCATGGCGAAAACAAAGTTCCTAATATCTGGTCACACATTGATTCCGAAGACGAGAAAGATAGCGGAACAGATGCCGACAACGACACTGATAATAAGAGCACAAAAAATGTATACAACGACGAAGAGCTTGATAAGCCCTCATTTTTACGTCGGTTAACCCGCCGTAGTACAGATAAAAAAGACGCCGAAGACGATAATTAACTTACTGTAATTAATACAGCGGAAAATGCTTGCATTACGCTAGCTATGGGGCTATGATCAATAGTATACACGCTATATGTAGTAAAAAAGTATAGCGATCGTACGTTGAAATTGAATAACTAAGGTGTGCAAGGAGGACGTATTGAATTGCAATCGTTGCCATGCAGCCGATACAAAGGTAATTGAGTCCCGCGAGGTGACAAACGGCAAAGCTATCCGCAGACGAAGAGTCTGCAGTAGCTGTCAGTACCGGTTTACAACCTACGAGCGAATTGAACAGCCTCAGCTTATTGTTATAAAGAACAACAACGTTAGAGAGCTCTTCAATAGGGAAAAGTTAATTGCTGGTCTGTATCGAGCATGCGAAAAAACACCCGTCACAAGTCTGCAGTTAGAACAACTTGTGTCTGACGTAGAGCAACAGCTTTACGAATGTGGTGAGAATGAAGTTCCTTCAACCAAAATCGGTGAGCTTGTCATGGACAATCTTTCCGCACTGGATGAAGTTGCATATGTACGTTTCGCAAGTGTCTATCGTCGATTCAAAGATATCGCTAGCTTTGAACGAGAGTTATCAGACATACGTAAACGTAAACGAGAGCTTATCGAAACGTAGGCAATCTACGAGAAATTTCGATAGTTTTCCTCAACATTCAAATCAGGTGAATGGTGCGGAGAGCTGAATTACATCTATATCCTAGAGACGTATAGATGTGAATGACTCTAACAAAAACCTAAAAAATATAATCTAAAAAGTGAGGGTATTATGGGACAAGCTACTAACTTAAGCGTAAGTAGGCTCTTTACTGAGCCGAAGACAAAAGGCTATGACAGCCTAAATTGGGTGTCGACTGATTCGGTCATTGCAAACCCGATGACAGGTAAGAATGTGTTTGAGCAACGAGGCGTGGAATTTCCAGATTCGTGGTCTCAGAATGCGATTAATATCGTGGCACAAAAGTACTTTACCGGTACTCCTGGCACAAAAGAACGCGAAAGCTCGTTAAAAGACCTTATTAATAGGGTAGTAGACACCATAACTCGTCAAGGAATTCAGGAGAATTACTTTGATAGCGAAAAAGAAGCTGAAGATTTTAAGGAAGAATTAAAGTACATTCTTGCGACTCAGCGTGCCGCATTTAATTCACCAGTTTGGTTTAACATAGGCGCACCAGACCGAGCCCAGCAGGCAAGTGCATGCTTTATCTTAGGTATCGAAGACACTATGCCAGCAATCCTTAACTGGTATAAAGAAGAGGGGATGGTATTTAAGGGTGGTTCAGGCGCTGGGATTAATCTGAGCGTTATTCGTTCTTCCGTGGAATCACTAGGTAAAAGTGCCGGAACAGCTTCTGGACCTCTGAGTTTTATGCGCGGTGCTGATGCTTCTGCTGGCGCGATCAAAAGTGGCGGAAAAACTCGTAGAGCAGCGAAGATGGTTATTCTTAACGCAGACCATCCCGACATAGAAGAATTTATTTGGTGCAAATCTCGAGAAGAAGAAAAAGCTCGCGTACTTCAGGCTAATGGCTTTGATATGAGTCTCGACGGCAAAGACATTCATTCTGTTCAATACCAGAACGCCAATAACTCGGTGCGTGTTACTGATGAGTTCATGCAGGCTGTAGAAGATGACGCAGACTGGGAGCTTAAGGCAGTGAAAGACGGCAAGACTGTGCGTACAGTTCGTGCCCGCGAATTATTCAGGCAGTTTGCAGACGCAGCATGGCGTTGTGCTGACCCAGGTATGCAATTCGACACTACAATCAACCATTGGCACACAACCCCGAACGCAGGTAGGATCAATGGCTCAAACCCTTGTAGTGAGTATATGCACTTAGATAACTCTGCGTGTAATCTTGCCTCAATTAATCTTCTTAAATATCTTAATGATGACGCAAGCTTCGATGTAGAAGGCTTTAAACACACAGTAGAAATGATTTTCACAGCTCAAGAAATTTTAGTTGGTTATTCAGAATATCCAACAGAAAGCATTGGCAAGAACGCACGTGCTTATCGTGAGCTTGGACTTGGATATGCTAACTTGGGCGCGTTACTTATGGCTCAAGGTTTGCCTTATGATTCAGAAGAAGGTCGTGCGCAAGCTGCAGCTATTACAGCAATCATGACCGGACATGCTTATGCTACTAGTGCAAAAATTGCTCGCAAGATAGGACCATTTGCTGGTTTCCATAAAGATCGAGAAGGTATGATTCGCGTGCTTAAGCAACACCGAGAAGCGGTAGACTCTATTAATCCATCGCTAGTATCCGAGAAGTTACTTAGTGCTGCTACTACTGCGTGGGACGACGCGGTAGAGCTGTCAGAGCTTTATGGTGTGCGAAACTCCCAGGCTTCAGTGCTCGCTCCAACAGGAACGATCGGCCTTATGATGGACTGTGATACAACAGGTATTGAACCAGATCTTGGTCTTGTTAAGGTCAAGAAGCTTGTGGGCGGTGGAACGATGCATATCGTTAACCAAACTGTCCCTCGCGCCCTAAAGGCTTTAGGTTATGACGCTCAGCAGATAGCTAAAATTGTAGAGTATATAGATATCGAAAAGACAATTCTTGGTGCTCCAGCACTTAAGAAAGAACATGAGAATGTCTTTGCTTGTTCTATGGGCGACAACTCAATTCATTATCTAGGTCACGTGAAGATGATGTCAGCGGTGCAACCGTTCCTTTCTGGAGCGATAAGCAAAACCGTGAATATGCCAGAAGAAGCAACTATAGAAGATGTAGAAAAACTACATATCGACGCTTGGAAGATGGGCCTAAAAGCCGTAGCAATCTACCGCGACAACTGCAAGGTAGCTCAGCCTTTATCTATGGCTAAAAAAGAAGGCGCACAAGAGGCCAAGGAAACACCTGTTGATTCTGTTAACAATCAATATATTGTTAGGGGTGTGGTCCGCCGAGAGATGCCTAAATTCCGGAATGCTAAAACGTTCTCATTCGAGGTAGCAGGCAGTAAGGGTTACGTAACAGTTGGCGAATTTGAAGATGGCACTCCAGGTGAAGTATTTATGAAGATCGCTAAGCAAGGCTCTACCTTAGGTGGCGTAATGGAAGCCTTGGCAGTATCTGTAAGTTATGGCTTGCAGTACGGTGTGCCTCTAAAGAGCTATGTTCACGCACTTACAAGCATGACATTTGCACCGTCAGGTATTACGGATGACGCAGAAATCCGTACGGCCACATCACTTGTCGACTATATCTTTAAGCGACTAGCTCTTAATTATCTATCATTTGATGATCTCTTAGAGTTGGGACTCGCGTCAATCGAGGATATGCCCGAAGCTCAGACTAGTTTACTAGTTGAAGCTCCGATAAAGAACGAGCCGATTCAGGCAGACACCGTGGCAGAAGCTCCAAAGCCTGTGGAGCAAAAGCCAGCAGAAACCTCTCGTCCTAAGGCAAAAAAAGACGATACGGCTCCAATGTGCTTTAACTGCGGTAATCAGACACAGCGTTCTGGTAGCTGTTATGTCTGCACATCGTGTGGTTCCACTACCGGCTGCAGCTAGAAATCCACGCACAGCCCGGTCTGAACTCTGGCAAAGCCAGAAGTTCTGCCGGGATTTTGGTGTATTTTGAATTTTTTATCTGCAGTGCTCAGGCGCGGTACCGTATGTACCGCTTCTTGCGCGCTTCGCTAAGAAAATCCAAACTACACTCAAGCGTGGACTTCTAGCTCGTCTCGGGAGCTTGAGGCTCAACTAATTCTTATTTCCTAATTCCCAGTTCCTATGAATTCCTATATACTAGTTCTTATGAAAGTGGTGGTGCTTTATAGGCCAAACTCAGAGCACGGAAGAACGGTAGAATCATATGTCCGGGATCTAGAACGTGCTCATTACGGATGCAAGGTAGAAATGGTGAGTTTAGACACTAGAGATGGTGCGTCTACTGCCAGCCTTTATGACGTTATGCAATATCCAGCAATCCTTGCCTTGCAAGATAATGGACAACTACTAAAGAACTGGCAGGGTGAAAACCTGCCACTTATGAATGAAGTAGCCTACTATGCCAGTGGTGTTGGCAGTGGTATAATAGGCAATAGAAGCGCTTTGTCGGTCTTTGGCTAGACAAATAAGTGGCTATCAACCACGAATGCCGAGGAAAGAAAAGTAAAATCTTAGTAGACTCCTCCGGGTAAGCCCGTCATAGCAGTAAATAAGTGCCGGTAAGAACAAGCTCTTACTCTGGAAACTGGATGGTATCTCCCGAAAGGGATCCAGTAGCTAGAATAAGAGCTTTTTATTTGGAAAGGAAAGCAAGGATGAAATACCAAAAGGGAACCCGCAGGAGAGCGATCGAGTACGAGAAAGATCTGGTTAAATACTGGAAAGAAAATAAAATATTCGAAAAATCAATTGAGCAACGTCCGGCTGACAATGCCTTCGTATTTTATGATGGTCCACCGTTTATATCAGGCGCGCCACATCACGGAACACTGCTCTCCAGTATCGTAAAAGACGCTGTGCCTCGTTATCAAACAATGAAGGGTAAACGGGTAGAGCGTGTTTGGGGTTGGGACTGTCATGGTTTGCCGGCTGAGCGCTTCACCGAAAAGAAGCTGGGTATTCATTCTAGACAAGAGGTACTGGAGTATGGAATCGAAAAGTACATCAATGCGACTCGCGAGAATATGGTTCAAACTAGCGGTTTATGGGAAGAGTATGTTGATCGTATTGGTCGATGGGTGGACTTTAAGGGTGCCTACAAAACCATGGATAAAGACTACATGGAGTCCATTTGGTGGGCTTTCAAAACTCTTTATGAAAAAGGCAAGATCTACGAGGGTGAGAAAGTGCTCATGTACTGTACGCTCGACGGAACGCCGTTATCAAAAGCCGAAGTTACTATGGACGCCGGGGCTTATCAGGACGTTACCGACCCAAGTGTTTATATAAAATTCAAACTTCAAGATGGCAGGTATTTGCTTGCTTGGACGACAACCCCTTGGACATTACCGGCCAACACTGCCGTTGCAGTTAATCGTGATGTAGATTATGTAGAGGTTCAGATTGATGGTCAGTCATTAATCCTTGCTAAAGACCTGGTCGAAAAAGTTATGACAGATGAGAAGCACCAACCTCTAGACTATAAAGTTGTTAATGAATTTAGGGGAGAAGATCTAGTGGGGCAAACATATGAGCCCCTTTTTGTGGATAGGGGTGAGAACGCTCACAAAGTTTGGCATGCTGACTACGTTGAGATCGAAGCCGGTACTGGTATTGTGCACTTAGCGCCAATTTACGGCGAAGAAGACTTTGAGCTTGCAAAACATGAAGGCTTCCCAGCGGTGCATGTTCTAGACCAGAATGGATTTTATACTGAGGGTGAATGGGAGGGTCAAAATGTTTGGGAGGTTAACAAACCGATAGCTAAAGAGCTGAAAGAGCGGGGTATTGTTTGGAAAATTGAGTATTACAGGCATAGTTACCCTCACTGCCATAGGTGCGGTACGAAGCTTATGTATCGAGCACACCCAAGTTGGTTTATGGACATCGATAGCCAGCGTGAAAAAATGCTAGAAGGTAACGAATCCATAAATTGGTTCCCTAAACACTTAAAATACGGCCGATTTGCAAAGACAATTGAACAAGCTCCAGATTGGAATATTTCTCGTGATCGGTTTTGGGCAACGGCAATGCCAGTATGGAAAACAGAGTCAGGCAAGACGAGAGTTGTTGGAAGCTACGCCGAATTAAAAGAACTTTCTGGAGTTGAGCTAGAAGACTATCATCGCCCATGGGTAGACGATGTAACCTTCGAGATCGACGGGGAGCTGTATACTCGCATAGATAAAGTTATGGACAGTTGGTTTGAGGCTGGATCTATGCCTTTCGCGCAACTCCATTATCCGTTCGAAAATAAAGAAAAGTTTGAGGCAAATTTCCCTGGCGATTTCATTGTTGAGTACATCGCTCAAACAAGAGCGTGGTTCTACTATATGCATGCTGTCAATATTGCTTTGTTTGACACGTTCTCTTTTAAGAACGTAATTACTACAGGTACACTTGCCGGGAATGACGGTCGTAAGATGAGTAAAAGTCTTAATAATTTTACTGATCCAAATGAACTAATGGACAAGTACTCGGCCGATGCTGAGAGGTTTTTGCTACTCTCTTGCCCAGTCTTAAATGGTGAGGACTATTCATTGCAAGACAAGGAAGTTGGTGACGTTGCTCGTAAACTCTCCATGATATGGAACATGTACGACTTCTTCACGATGTATGCCGAAGTAGATGGCTGGGAGTTTACTGGTGATTTATCAGATCCATCTGAGAAGCTTACAAACCTTTTGGATATATGGATAGTTAGCAGGGTTCATCAACTGACAGGTCACATTGAAAAATACATGGACGTGTATGATATACCGAATGCCCTAGAGCCAGTTTTGCCGTTCCTGGACGATGCGAGTAACTGGTACGTTAGAAGAAGCCGTCGGCGATTTTGGAAGTCAGAAGATGATGGTGACAAGAATGATGCATATAAGACTCTCCACTACGTATTAGTGAGACTTTCGCTTGTACTAGCCCCATTTACGCCATTCTTAGCAGAGGAGCTTTACAGGAAGCTTACAAACGGCGAGTCAGTACACTTAAATAACTGGCCAGAAATAGGCGCGATAGACGATCAACTGGTAGACCGAATGAGCGCAGTGCGTAATGTTGTGACAACTGGTCTTGCATGGAGAGCAAAACAAAACCTTAAAGTGAGACAGCCTCTTAGTTCGGTTTTTGTTCAACCGGAAGTTTTTGATCTTGTTAGTAGTTTTGAAGAGATAGTTTTAGAAGAATTAAACGTTAAGAGACTCGAGCAAGACTCTTCTTTGCCCGATGATCAAGTTGTTTTGGACGCTGTGATTACAAAAGAGCTTAAAGCTGAGGGTTATATGCGTGAGATTGTGCGACATATTCAAAATGCCCGAAAAGAGGCTGGGCTGGAAGTAGATGACAGAATAATAGTCTCGCTCGAATCGAACCACCCTGAACTTGCCGAGGCAATCATAACACACCTATCTGTTATCCACTCAGAAACGCTTGGTACCGCCGGGAAAGTTGTAAATGGTCATAGCGTAGTGGCTGTTGTAGACGGACAGGAACTTAAGATTGGTCTTGAGAAGGCTTAGCAGTCTGTAGGGTTTACAGACTGCTCCTAATCTGTTAATATCAACTAAGTCTATATAAAAATCTAGTATGTCATAATATGGCAACAACGTAAGGAATATAATGAAAAAAGCAGTTATCGCCACCGGCGGAAAGCAGTATCTTGTCTCAGAAGGTGAAACTATCAAGGTTGAGCTCATTAAAGATGCAAAGTCTAAAATTAGTTTTGACGCACTTCTGGTTATCGACGGTGAAAAAGCTACTGTTGGAACCCCGTTAGTTAAAGATATTAAAGTGAATACCACTGTTATTGATGAAAACTCACAACAAGACAAGGTTACGTCTATTCGCTACAAGGCGAAGAAGCGTGTTCGAACTGTGCGAGGCCACAGACAGCGGTTAATGACACTCAAAGTCGATACTATAAAGTAAGTATTTCTAATCAGTGCGAATACTACCACCCACAATGGGTGGTTTTATTTAATCAAGTTAACCCACCCTAAATAGCTAGTACTATACGGTTAGATAACACTTTATTTATGGTGTGCTTGTTATGGGCACATGGTGTACAATAACCTGTATCATGGAGATCATAAGCAAGTTCAGGTGCCGTTTTGTTCGAATTAGTTTACTGTTGGCAATGGCTACTTTTGTTGTGTTCCCTGCTGTAAATGAAGCCGCCACCCTGTCTACCAATTTTTCCGCAGGCGGAGAACTTGTTCAGGGTAATATAGTTAGTCTGGATAAAGATGGGCGTACGGTTATTAGGGCTAATCGCGATAATATCGCGAATCTACACGGTGTTGTTGTTAATTCAAGTGATGTGTCATTCTCGCAGAACAATGATAATGGAGTCTCTGTCGCTAGTACGGGTGTTATTGAGACACTTGTTAGTGACGTTAATGGTGAAATTAACAGCGGTGACCCGATAACAGTGAATCTCATAGAAGGTATAGGTGAAAAAGCCTTAGGAGTAGGTAAGGTTATTGGTGTAGCACAAGGTTCATTTGATGGTACGAATGGCACAAGCTATACCTACACACAAGACGGAGAAAGCAAAACAATAAAAATAGGCACAATTCCGGTCAAAGTTGAGGTAAGTAACTACGGCGGAAAACAGGGAAGTGCAAGTGCTCAGGATTCAAACCTTAATCGAAGTAAGATTTTACAAGTAGCCGATGGCCTTGCTGGAAAGCAGGTTAAGGCCATAGCTTTGATAATTGGTTTTCTGTTCGTTCTAATCGGCGGGTTTGTCGCTACATTCCTTATAACTTCATCAGGTTATGCGTCTATGATTTCTGTTGGGCGTAATCCTCTATCTGAAAAAAAGGTATTAAAGGCACTCGCTCGAGTCCTGCTGATTGCGATAGGAGTGTTCTTAACTGGGCTCTCCTTAGCTTACGTCACAATAAAACTTGTATAAAACTATTTACAAGTTCTAGGGTTGTGATTATAGTTATGGTTAGGTGATAAAAAATAAAAATACACCAAAAATAAAAACAAAGAAATTGTCCAGATGGACGAACACCAAAAACAAACACCAATGACAGATATTACCCCAGGCGTAAGGCGGGAGGGGTTTGCTGTAATTGATAGGAAGATAAGCGTCAAGAAAGCTCCAGTGAGACTATCTGTTGATGAAAGAGGTAGTGTACCAGCCTCTGGTGAGATAGATGCAACTTCAGAAGATTTATCGTTAGGCTCCAGCTCTACAGCGACAGTTGTAGTGCCAAACCCTGTAGCCTCAAACGTACCTACACCTCAGGCGATGTACGACGGGCATAATTTTGCAGGCAAGGGATCTAAGAAAAGAATTATTTTAACCATTAGTGCGTGGATGGGTGTGTTTGTACTCATCTCAGCAATTATTTTTGCCGTTGTTTCATCTAGAAGTAATGACGAAAATGCAGAAAACAAAGTTCAACCAATAACTTCAATACCTAAAGAAGATCTGCTTAGTGCATCACAAAAAGACTTTGGAACACGTAGCGAAGTAACTATAAATGGTCCTCTCCAGGTAAAGAATAAATTTACAATCAGTCCGTCCGAAAAGCCATTGAATCCACAAGCAGGTCAGATATATTTTGATGGTAAAACAAAACAATTTGTATTTTATGATGGAGAAGGTTACCAAACTCTCATAACTAATCAGCTGTCTGATCAGTTCGGTTCATTGAGTCGGGCAGGACCGGGGACGGGGTTGTCACTTAGTGGCACTCAACTTAATAATAGCGGAGTTTTAAGCATTCAAGGACAATCGGGTAACCTGACAATAACAGGTGGGCCCGGTTTAGTCGTTAACGGCCTACAACTAGCCAATACCGGCGTGCTGTCTGTTCAAGGAACGGCCGGTAATGTTGTATTTAGCGGTGGAGCAGGTATTGCAGTAAACGGAACACAGATTAGCAATACAGGCGTCTTGTCAGTCGTCGGTACCGCTAACCAGGTTAGTGTTAGCACGGCAGGTGGAGTAGTGACCGTTTCACTGCCGCAGAACATCTCGACTAATTCATCGCCACTATTCAATGGGCTCAACTTAACCAATGCTTTATCGGTAGCAAACGGTGGCACAGGATCAAGTGCTATCAACTTTGTTGCAAACGGTTCAGTATATTACGACGGAACACGACTTGTTTCTACTTCTGCACCAGCTAGTGCTGGCCTTTGTCTGATTAGCACCGCTGGCGCCCCAGCGTTTGGCACATGTCCTGGCTCCAGTGCGAGTATAGGTGGTTCGGGAACGCCTGGTGCTATCCCCTACTTTGACTCTGCCAACACAATCGCTGATTCAATAATGGTACAATCCGGATCGACAGTAACAGTTGCCGGAACCTTAGATGCTACATTTCTAGTGGGAGATGGCTCCAGTGTCACTAATGTTGATGCAACAGCTTTGAGTGGTCAGGGTTCTGCATATTATAGAAACGCATCCAATATAAATAGCGGTATACTCGCCACTGCTTACGGCGGCACAGGCTTGGCAACGACCCCTGCTAACGGACAATTATTAATTGGTAACGGATCTGGCTATAGCCTTGGTACAATCGGTAATGGTGGCGGATTAACTGTAACTAACGGAGTCGGTACTATCAGTGTTGCGGTAAATTATGGTTCAACCGCCAACACCTCGGCAGAAGGTGATAAACAGATAACTGTAACTGCTGGAACTAACTTAACTGGTGGCGGTGTTGTGACAATTGGTGCTGGCGGAACACTGACACTGAATGTTGCGAGTAGTCCAACCTTCTCGGGTAATTTAAGTGTTCAGGGTGGGTCCGCTACACTTGGCACTGTGTCACAAGCAGGTTCATTAGTGCTAAATGACGGTGCAGGCAATATTGGGACTCTCCAGGTGGCTTCGCTTGGGCAAGGAACTATTTATACCTTGCCCGATCCAGGTGTAGCCACAGCGACCATTTGTCTAACGACCAACAACTGTGTTGGTCCTAATGGTGGTGGCGTTACTTCAACTGGAACAGCTAATAAACTAGTAATATTTAGCGGTGGCGCATATAGCCTAGCTGATTCAATCGTTACTCAGTCTTCCGGCCTTATTACAGTAGACGGTAATCTTTCTGCGACTGCCCTGCAGGGCAACGGAGCAGGATTAACTGACCTTGATGCCGGAAACATAACCACTGGTATATTATCAATCGCACGAGGCGGTACTGGTATAAGTCTAACTCCGAACAATGGACAGCTTCTGATAGGTAATGGTACTGGTTATAGTCTAGCTACAATAACCAATGCTGATGGCACGGTAGAAATAGTTACTGGCCCAGGTAGTATACAGATCTCGGTTCCAAGAGCTGACCAGTGTGCGACTTGTGCAGACTATACACTTAGCAACTTAGCAGATGTAATAGCTATAAATAAATCTCTGCTACCTGCATCTGCAGGCAGTATCAGTCTCGGTGGCGCAGGATTGCCATATCAATATCTATACCTCTCAGGGGATGAAGTAGCCAATCCAGGGAGTAATTACTTTACTATTACCGGCGATGCTTCTGCTCAGCGAACAATTACCTTGCCGGATGCATCCGGTATAGTTTGTCTCGATAACGGTAACTGTGCAGGTGCGGGCGGCGGCATAGTCGGTAGTTCTGCAGGTACCACAGGGTATCTCCCAGTCTATACGGGTAGCTACACTATAGCTGACAGTATTGTCAGTCAATCATTGGGGGTTCTGTCTGTCGGTGGAAATTTGAACGTAAGTGGTAACGTCTCAATAACTAATGGCTTGACAGTAACAAACAATATTTCTGCTGCATCATTTAATAACCTTACCCTAACCGCTCTAGCAGATGGCTTCAGCTTATTGGGTGGAACAACCTCTCGAACGCTAACTGTGCAAGGCAGTAACATTACACTTAATCAAAGCCTTCAGACAACAGACACCCCAAATTTCTCGGGCCTCACTCTTTCTAACTCCCTAGGTGTAGCCTATGGGGGTACTGGTATTCTCGGTGGGCCAACAGCCAACGGTCAACTGCTGATAGGATCTAGTACTGGTAACTATACACGCGCTACTTTGACAGCAGGTAGCGGAATTGTTATTACGAATTCAGCAGGCGGTATAACAGTTGCTGCGCCAACCGCGGGTACTTGTACTTCTGGTTGTGCCGACCAGTCATTGTCTAATCTTGCAGCAATAAACATCAACACAAGTTTGCTTCCTAACTCAGGCAATACAGTTAGTCTGGGTTCTCTTACTCGCCCATTCCAGAGCATTCGTCTTAATAGTACTGCTGGCGCTCAAGGATTTAATATTACAGGTACGAATGCCACCGGCACGGAGGTTACTATAGCCTTGCCAGTATTGAATGGTACCGTTGCTTTGGTGCAAACCGCAGGTTCTAGCACTACTCAAAACGGGGATCTGAATATCGGTGGAAATATAATCGGCAATAGGTTGATTAGTGGTCTAGTCGGTACAGATGACGGTACTTCGTCTTCCAATGTAATGCTTAGAAGTGGCAATGCAAGCTCCGGGAATTCCGGCAATGTATCTATTGACTCAGGAAGCGCTAGTGGTACTGCTGGCACAATATCCATAGCAACTGTTAATGCGAGCGGATTGACTCTTGGTCGAGCTGGAGTGCAAGTTTCTATTCCTGGCGGACTGAACACTCAAGGTAGCGATATTGTTAGCCAAAACGGTAACCTTAACCTAGGAACTGGGAGCATCACATCTGGTAATATCAATGGACAGACTATTAGTAGTAGTGCAAACTTCACTGGTACAGTTCTAATACAAGGAGCTGATGCTCTTACTTTAGGAACTTCTGGAGCCAACACAGGTGCGATCATTTTCCGTAACCTTAACGGTAGCAACAGTGTGAAGCTCAAGGCATCCGACCTTAACCCAGGATCCGATATAACATTTACTCTACCAAATGCGCTACCAGGAAGCACCGAGTGTGTGACGCTCAGCGCTACTGGCCAATTTGGATCACAAAACTGTAGCGGTGGCTTAACCGGTAGTGGTAGTGATGGCACATTCTCAATATTTACTTCAGGTGGTACTGCATTGACTGACTCTATACTGTCTCAGAGTAGCAATACCCTAACTATTCAAGGCTCAAGCAGTAATCTAGTCGTAAGTGGCGGAACATCTGGTGGATTGGGTAATAACTCCATATCACTAGGAACAGCATCGTCACGTACTGGTGGAATCAACTTTTATAATGAAAGTAACGCCAACGTAGCATCGATAGTAAGTGGAACATCTGCCAATAGTTACACGCTTATTCTGCCGACCGATCTAGATACAACCGGAAAGTGTCTAAACGTCGGCGCAGGTGGACAAATCGGCTACTTCTCATGTGTATCTAGCGGTGGCGGTGGTGGAACAGGAGTAACTGGAAGTGGTACGACTGACAGGTTAGTACGATGGACAGACGGCGGTTTATCTGTTGTAGGCGATTCAGTAGTTCGAGACAACGGAACACGTGTCGGTATCGGTATTGCACCTGATGCAACTGCAGTGTTTGTAGTTGGAAGTAGTGGCGCATTCAAGGTAACAAATGCAGGCGCCTTGACCTCTGCCGGAATTACGAATAGTTCTGGAGGTATAGATAACAGCAGTAGTGGTATCACAAATACCGGAGCAATTTCTGGGGCTACAAGTGTCAGTGCCTCAGGCTTAATCTCTACTAGCGCAAATAATCAGGCGCTTACACTCAGTGGTGCGCCGACTAATAGCGCAACGCAATCACTTCTACAGATTGGTAGTGCGATTGTGGGCGGTAATACATCGGCAAACGGTGGAACATACATAGGACTAAACGCGCCAAATAGTGGTGCTGGCTCTGTTGCAGATTTAATAAATCTTCAGAAGAACGGGGTCAGTCTCTTTAGGGTTGCAACAACCGGCGCCGTCACTGCAGGGACTTACAATAGTTTGTCATTACAAGCAAATGCCACAGGCTTTCAGGTTGCTGGCGGTACGGCATCAAGACAGTTGACTGTAACAGCGAATGCTACGATTGATCAAAACTTGGCTGTAGGTAGTAACGTAAGTTTTGGTACGCTGACTCTAAGTACGGCATTAAGCCCAGCTAACGGTGGTACCGGAATCGCAGGTGGACCTACAGCTGATGGTCAACTACTCATTGGTTCTGCCGGAGGCACATATACACGGTCTACCCTTACAGCTGGAAGCGGGATCAATATCTCTAATGCATCGGGCTCGATAACTATCAGTTCACCAAGTGCTGGATCTTGTTCTACATGTGCTGATAGACAGCTAAGCAATCTGACTGGAACCACAGCTATACCAGTAGATCTCTTGCCATCATCTGCAGGCACGATTAACATTGGCTCTGACACTGCTCCATTCAATAGTCTGTATGTAGGCACCGACGGTAACGCCTTCAGGATAACTGGCACAGCGACTTCAGATCAGACAGTGACTTTGTTTGATGCAGGCGGGCCAAGTGAAATATGTGTCAAATACAACGGCGGTGCCAACAGCAACTGTTCTGGTACCGGTGGTGGTATTACAGGTAGTGGAGCTGGCACATCGGGAACAATACCGGTGTATACTGGAAGTTATTCAATTGCTGATAGTATCTTGAGCCAGTCGGCCGGTGTAGTATCTGTAGCAGGTGGCTTAAGTGCTACTGGCGGTGTCAACTTCTCAAGTACTCTTGCCGTAACCAATGCAGTTACAGGTGGAACTTTCAACGGGCTAACACTCACCTCAGCATCAGACGGATTCACCATAAATGGCGGTACTACTCCACGAACTCTGACAGTTCAAGGGGCAAATGTATCGATAAACCAGAGCTTACTGACATCTAGCAACGTCACATTTGCAGGAGTTACTGCATCTGGCAACCTGAGCATTACAGGAACCAGCACACTCACTGGAGCAGTTACCGCATCGTCAATCGCTCCTCCAGCTTCAACAGCGTTTATTCTGGGTGCGAACGGTGCTGGACAGACTACTAATCTTCAGGGTAGTACTATTACGTTCACTAACGGGGCTCGTACCTATGGATTCAATAGCGTTGCTTCTGGATCGCACACAATTTGTGATTCAAGTGGTAACTGCGCTAGCGCGGGCGGTGGTGTCACTACTGTCGGCGGTACTTTAAATAAATTAGCCAAGTTTAGTGGTTCGCAGACAATCGTAGACTCAGTATTCAGTGATGATGGTACAAACGGTACAATCTCTGGGAGCTTGTCTATACAAGGAACAACCCTTTCAGGTAGCGGTGCACTGACGGTGGCTAGTACTGGTGGCGCCAACAACCTTACTCTTAACTCCGGTTCTGGCACTATTATCTTCGGTGCCAATACTTTCCAACGCACTGCAACCGGGGGTGTAACCTTCGACCTAGTTGATGTTAACCCGACTACGTTCACCGTAACAAATAGTCATGGTACTGGAGTTGCTAATCTGAGCGTGGAAGGCTCTGGCACTTTCGGTGCAGGAGTAACATCAACTGGTGGAGTGGTAAATCTCAACGCCAGCTCAAACAACGCAACCAACATAAACACCGGTACTAGTACAGGAGCTGTCGCAATAGGTAATAGCGCTACTTCAAGCCTGACCATCGAATCTGGCACGGGTACTACAAGTCTATTTAATGGAGCAACTGCTCACACTATAAACTTCGCTACTGGAGCGGCTTCTCAGAGTATAACAATAGGATCCATTAATACTACAAGTCTTACCAAGATCCAGGGTGGCGCAACAGGAAGTGTCAGCATCGGAGCGGTCCTGGCAGAGACTAACAGCTCAACAGTCAATATTGCAAACACGAGTAATGCAACAGGCACTCAGACGGTCAGGATTGGCTCAACCGCGAATTCTGCCAACTCCACTATTTTGCAGTCTGGATCAACCAACGGCGTTATCGTAAGGTCCGACGGCACCACTGGATTTAGAGTTCAAAATGCCAGCGGAAGTACGACTATATTTACCGTAGACAGCACCAACTCCATAGTTACCATAGGTAGTGCCACAGGTTCACTTACAGGCAGAGACCTTGTAGTAGCAGATCTTGATGTTACAACTTCACTTCGTGTGGGTAATGGCACAAACGGGGTGAGCTTCAATGATGCGACATCTGGTAAGTTCCGCCTCAGTGGTACAGCTCGTAACTCCAAGAAACTCTTGTTAACCGCAGAATATGCAGGCTTAGTTCTTGACCCAGACGGCAGTAACAACATAGGGTCTGCTACCAGTGCATTCGATGCAACCCAAAGGGAAAGCTACTATAACTGGAGTACAACTCAAGCGACAAATCAGGACTATGACTTTGTTGTTCAGGTGCCACTACCGAGCGATTTCGACGGACTTGATGGCAGTAATCCGATAACCATCGACCGCTGGACAAGCAATACTACTAACGGAACTATTACAGCCACACTTTTAGATACAGCTGGCTCAGCCGTAATTAACTGGAACTCATGTTCGCTTACCCCAGGTAGTTCAAGTACTTGGACAACTACAACTGGATGTTCGATATCAACAGGAACCTTCACTGCTGATGGAGTAATTACTCTACGGATAAAACTTCAGGCACCACAGAACGGCAACACAAGAATCGGTAATATAACAATAAATTACTTAAGTAAGTTCTAATCATGAGCGAGCGTGAATACGAACTGATTAAACGAACTATACTCATCGAGAAACGAACGTTCTTGAATAATTCTAATAACGTCCAGAAATTTGTAAATAATAATAGAGTTAACAAAGTGTTTAGTCATATTTTGAGTCGTCATCCTCGACCATTTATGTATTTATCACTTTGCTTGTTGCTACTATTTCAATCTGTTGGCATGGCTCTACTGCCTTCGCTAGCTAACCCTGACAAACTCTACAACCTCTCTGATGAGACCCAACAATTGACAGGCAAGACCAACGATACTTTATCCAAGAGACTAACCTACGACCCAGAAAAGAAGATCTACCAGTACAACAAAGAAGCCGCTCCAGCCGGAAACCCAGGTAGTCCAGAAGAAGCAATGGCTTCTGCTCAGCAAAGCCAAAAGGTAGGCGGAGGAGCTGACAACTACACTGTAGACTTATCCGTTGACCCAACCAAAGGCGTCACTGTCCGCGATGCTACCGATACTTCTGGCTCACTAGCCATCAGTATGGTTCCTCAGTTTGGAGCCCGAGAAGGTAAACAAAAAGACGGACGTATAATCTATCCACTAAAAGGTAAGAAAGGTCACCTAGTCTACAGTGTTAAAGCCAATGGTCTCAAAGAAGATATTGTCCTAAGCGAAGAACAAGGCAATGACCTAGACTTTAGCTACAAACTAAACCTCCCAGAAAGCCTAGAAGCTAAACTACTAGATAACGGCAGTATTGGTATATACTCTGCCGACACCACACTGTTTGGTAACATCTCCTTTGGCTCAGACCAAGACAGAGATAGGGTAGAGAAAGCCAGAAAGAACGCCGAGAAGAACAACCTAGTCTTCAATATACCCGCACCAGTAGTAGTCCAAGCCAACAAAGATAACCAAACAAACAGCAAAGATAACCAACAAGACACCAACGAAACCAAGAAAGACAACACAGTAAAGTCTAAGTTTGAACTAAACGGAGACACCCTAACCGTCAAAACAACCGGACTAAAGAACGCTAACTACCCACTAAGCATAGACCCATCCGTAGCCGTAACCAGTGCCAGTGACTTCGCTAAAGGCAACCTAGAAGACGGCATAGAGATAGACACCACCAACAACCAGATAAAGAGAGCAGGACTGACTGGGGGGAGTGTGGGGTCGTGGACGACGGATGGCGGAACAAGCTTTAGTGGTACAAGAACATACGCCGGAACGGTGGCATATAACGGCTATCTTTATCTAATTGGCGGATCAGGATCTGGAGGTTATCGGACAGATACTCAATACGCCCCCATAGATCCAAGTGGAGAGATAGGAGCTTGGACTACCAGCGCGTACTCTTTCACAACTGGTAGAGATAGATTTATGGCTGTGACATACAATGGCTACATTTACATCATGGGTGGCTTTGCTTCCAGTACTTACTACAGGGATGTGCAATACTCAAAAATACAGTCAGATGGCTCAATAGGAGCTTGGTCGTCTCTTGCTAGTTTCAATACTCCAGCGCGGTTTGGACACGCAGGCTTTGCATACAACGGCTATATCTATATTACTGGCGGGTGTACAGCTGATAACATCATATCTTGTACTGCCTGGACTACGAATGTCCAGTATGCTTCCATCAATGCGGACGGAACACTTGGAGCTTGGACAAATAACCCCAACAGTTTTCTCAGCGCTAGGTATGGTCACTCAGCCACCGTCTACAACGGTTATATGTACATCATGGGGGGAAATATACAGGGAGGAAACGCAAACATCATTCAGTACGCATCTATAAATGCTGACGGTAGCGTAGGTACGTTCGCTGTTAGTGCTAACAACTACACGACTAACAGGCAGGAGCACACCACTATAGCACTAGCTGGATATCTATACGTCATGGGGGGGAACAACGGTGGTTCATTCCTTAATACTGTTCAGTATGCACCGATTAATGCGGACGGAAGTATCGGAGTCTGGTCGACATCCACAAATTTCACTACAGCACGCTTCGGTCATGCAAGCATCGCATATAATAACAAGTTGTATATCATTGGAGGTTGTAATGCTGGAGCATGCAGTAGCTGGCTTGGAGACGTACAGTATACGTCGATTGATCCGGCGGGCGTTACCAGCACCTACTCTACAACTACATCTTTATCGTCCACTAGGTTCGGACACGCATCGGTAACTTACAACGGATACTTATACGTCGTAGGGGGGAATGTAGGCGGTTCATTCAGCGGTAATATCTCCTATGCTCCAATAAATTCTAACGGAACTGTTGGCGCTTGGGCTACCGCAGGAACATTTACCACAGCCAGATATCTTTTGACTGCCGTAGCCTATAACGGCCACATGTATATTATGGGTGGAACAGACGGAACATACAGGAACATCACACAGTATGCACCCATAAACTCGAACGGCACTCTAGGTACCATAAATAGCACCACGACAACGTTTGCGGGTGTAAGATCTACTTTTGCATCGGTAGCATACAATGGATATATGTACGTTACTGGTGGCTATAATGGCACAACAAGCATAAGCAGTATCCAATATGCGCCTATAGATAGCAACGGTAATATAACAACAACTTGGACTGCAGGCACAAACATGTCTGCAAACATCAACGGTCACGCAGTCGTAGCATTTAACAACAAGCTATATCGCCTAGGAGGAAACAACAACGCGACCGTAGAATACCTTACTATTAATAGCGACGGATCTCTTAGCGCCAGTTGGACTGCTACGACAAGTTTTACAACCGGTCGCACACAGTTCTCGGCTACGTTCGACAAGGGTTATATGTATATCTTTGGCGGAGGTAACAACAGTGGCACTTACTATAATGATGTTCAATATGCCCTGGTAAATGCTGACGGTACTATCAGCGCTGGTGCATGGAAAACAACACAGAGCATTACCACGGCCCGAGATTTGATGGGGGCTGTGATCCACGGCGGTACAGCCTATATTACAGGAGGACGTCATGCCACTACTGATACTGCATGCCATGGTAGTTCAAGCCAATTTTGCTCTGACGTACAGTATGCTCGAGTAAATAACGGAGGTACTGGCAGAATTGGAACCACGACAGAAGTTAGTAATTTTTCTAATGAGAGAGGAAGATCCGCGACCGTGGCCTATAACGGTTATCTGTATGTGATAGGGGGGTTTCATACCCAAGCACCAGCAGGGGTATTGTCCGATGCACAGTATGCCCCAATCTTATCCGATGGGTCACTCGGAAGCTGGCAATCTGCGGGCACCGGTGGAACATTGGCGAGTAGCGTCCAGTGGGCTAAAGCACAAGCAAGAAATGGCTATATATATCTTTCGGGAGGCGTATCAAATTCTGGAGTGTTCCAGGGGGTTAACTACGCTCTAGTTTGCACAGGCGAGAATAACGGAGTACAGGGATGTAACTCAACGCCCGGCACTCTTGGTACATGGACTTCTGCCGAGGCCGGGGGCTCAATACCTGTTAAATCGTCTGGGAGTGCCATTGCTTTGGTTGACGACTATATATATGTGATGGGGGGCTGTACCAGTTATTCTGGCACTAACTGCATATCATTATCTCAATCAGTATATTTCGCTCGTTTCAACTCTAATGGAACCTTGGGGGCTTGGCAATCTACAAATGCATATGGTAACTCACGACATTATTACTCTACCTTCGCGTCAAATGGATATATATATCTAAGTGGCGGATGTAATATAGATTGTTCAACTAAGTACGCCGATGTTCAATATTCTAAAATCCAATCTGACGGGAGTCTAGCGGTTTGGCAAACAACCACAAGATTACCTGAAGCGTCAATATACGCTTCAGGCTCTTCGGCAAACGGGTATGCCTACATTGTGGGAGGTCAGAATTCTTCTGTTAGGTTAGCTTCGGTTTATTTTGCAACAATAAATTCTAACGGAACCATTGGCGACTGGTTTAAAGTGAGCACAACTTTTGCCGGTGGTACAGGACTGGACCAAAGTGATGTAGCAAATTATAACGGTTATTTATATGCAACTGGAGGCATATATGACACAGGTAGCACTAATGATGTCCATAAAATAGGTCTAAACTCAATTGACCGCAAAGGTTCGTATTCGTACTTGGTTGATCTGGCAGGAGACGGCGTATTAACCAAAATATTAGCACAAGGCTTAGCCACAAAAGGCTCGAAGATACATTTTGGAGGCAGGAACTCACTGGTTTCTAGTACTTCGTTTGGTGCGACTTCTTTTAACCTAGGTTTTTTACCAGGCTCTTTAGTTACTATTCCCGCTACAGAGAGTCGATATAGACAGCTTAAATTTGTTTTAGATGATACTCAAAGCTCAGCATTCCCAGACATTATGAGCCCCCAGTCTACTCTAGATGATTTTGAGGCGTACTTCAGGGCAGCAACTGATGGTTCAGGCTCTAAACGCCTGAGAGGTGGTAAGACCTTCACCACAGAACAGCAACGCTCCCTAGACGCTCAACCACAATAAACATCACCTTTGCAGGATTCGTTCTCGCAAAGACAAGGTGTGTGAAAATGTGTTATGCTAATGGTATATTTTCACGAGGGTGTTATGAAACAAATAGTCGCAGTATTAAATCAGAAAGGTGGAGTAGGTAAGACAACTACTACACTAAACCTTGGTGCATATTTAGCAAAGATGGGCAATACGGTGTTGGTCGTAGATGCTGATCCTCAAGGTAATGCAACGAGCGGTTTGGGAGTCGACAAAACCAGGCTAGATGTAACATTGTGCGACGTGCTAGTTTCCGGTATCGACATGAACTCTGCTGTCATTCAGACTTCAACAAAAAATGTAAAATTATTACCAACCGATGCTCGTCTTGCTAGTACAGAGTTAGATATTGCAGATAACACTGACAGAGAGTTGAAATTAAAAAAAGCTTTGGTTGGACAAGATTACGATTATGTACTAATAGACTGTCCACCGTCACTGAGTCTTTTGACGATTAATGCATTAACAGCATCAGATCTAGTTCTTATTCCTGTGCAATCAGAGTATTATGCCTTAGAGGGGCTCAGTCAGCTACTGCAAGTTATGCAACAAGTACAACGTAGCCATAATCCTGATCTGGAGCTTTTAGGCGTGGTGATGACCATGTACGATAAGCGTACCGCACTAAGCCAGCAAGTGTATGATGAGGTAGGTAAACATTTTGGCGATAAACTATTGAACACAATAATCCCCCGAAACATCAGGCTAGCAGAAGCACCAAGTCACGGCACGCCGATAAGTGAATACGATAAATGGAGTAAGGGCGCACGTGCGTATAAAAATCTTGCTAAGGAAATACATAGCCGAGTACAAGGAGGGCATAAGTAATGTGCGCTAGAGGATTAGGAAAAGGTTTTGGCAGTTTATTGCCGGAAGATTTTGATCAGTCGGTAATGCTCGGGAAAGATGAACGAGTCCACAAGATACTTATAGAGGATATTAAACCTGATCCAAAACAGCCTAGGCGTAATTTTGACCAACAGGCAATTGATGAGCTTGCGTCGTCAATTGAGCGCTATGGTATTCTGCAACCAATTGTTGTTACCAAGATTAATGATCAATACGTAATTATTGCTGGTGAGCGTAGATGGCGAGCTGCCCAGAAAACTAAACTTACACACGTACCTGCATTAGTCCGTAGCATTGAGGAGTTAGAACGCCTTGAAATCGGTTTGATTGAGAACATGCAACGTGTAGATTTGTCGCCAATTGAACAAGCTGTATCAATAGCGCGACTTACTGAACAATTTAACGTAAGCCTGCAAGATGTAGCTACTCGATTAGGCAAAGCTCATACAACCGTCGTAAACACCGTGCGATTATTACAGTTACCTGATTTTGCACGTCATGCCTTGGAGAATAGCAAAATAAGCGAAGGGCACGCTAGAGCAGTGTTAGCGCTAAAAGACAACACCTCTGCTCAAAAAAAACTCGTTGATTCTATAGTAGAAAATAAATGGTCTGTCCGCCAAGCAGAAGCATACGTTACGCGTCTAAAAGAAGTTAAAACCATACCGTCGAAGGTCGTTAATAATCCTCACAAATCAGAGCAAATACTTAGTGATAAATACGGTGGTATCGTGCGAATACGTACTGGAAAGAACGGTGGTGAAGTATCTTTCAAATTTAAAACGAACAAAGAGTTTACTCAGTTTTTACAGAGGTTAAACTAAAATTAAAACGTTTCCCACTTTTCAAAAGGAAAAATTCTAACTAATAGCTTCCCGACAATGTCTTGAGCTCTTACAGTACCAAGCCCACGTGAATCAAGTGAGTTAACTCTATTGTCTCCCATTACGAATATTTCATCTTCACCGACAAGTTCATCTACATTCCCGGTGGTCTCTGATATCACAGAAGCTTCAGGTCCCAGCTGGTCAACCAGAAACCCTTGCGGATGCTCGTCGTTATATATTGTCACAAGACTATTCTTTACTACGACTCGATCACCAGGAAGCCCTATAACTCTTTTAATGAGTTGTTTTTCTTGGCTGTCATCACCGCCAAATCCACCCTTATGTGTAAATACAATAATGTCATAACGATCTGGCAGGTATGGTTTGCCAGTAAATGATGACCATGTTTTTGGCAACTTATTAATAATTAACCTATCTTCGTTTTGAAGAGTTGTCTCCATGCTAGGTCCATCTACTTGATAAGTTCGAAAAACAAAGTTGATAATTAGGATGGCAAGTAGTGGCGCTGCTAGTAATATGAAAACAGTCGAAAGGTGCTCTTTTAGCTGTGAGTTTAAGCGGGGTGTGTGGTTAGACTCACCGCTGTCAGGATTAGTTTGCTCATTCATACTATATAAGAGCTTATCATAACTTAAACGTTTTGGGTTTACGAAACTAGCCAAAAGCAGTTATACTTAATTGTCTTGGACTTTGTAATATATGGATAATTTTTCAAACAAACAACCAAACGGGCGACGCCCTTCAATTGATGGAGTTAGTAGTAAACCTAGAGTTCGCTTTAATCAGGGGCCTAGCGTCACACCTCGTTTTGGAGATGCTCCAAAACATTCTCGACCAGAAAATCGTCAAGGTTCGCTCAATGATTTTTCCCGCGGGGAAGGATTCCACTCGACTAAACAGCGACAGATTGGCCCAAAGCCTGATTACCACGATCAACCGCTATTTATCGAGAGAAAACCTGCTAGAAACCACTCGAAGTTATTGTTTTGGAAACGGGGCGGTGCTAAAAAAGAATTGACCAAGCGTGAAAAAATTAAAAGAGGCGTACTGGTTGTGGGCGCAAGCGGTACTTTGATATTCGGCGGACTATTAGCTATGGGTTATATTAACTTGCGTAAAGTCTTGCAAGGCGGTGGCGGTGCTGCGGCACTACAGCAGAACGTTGACCCATCTAAACTTAAAGGCGAAGGCGACGGTAGAGTTAATATTCTACTACTTGGTCGAGGTGGAGAGGGCCATGAAGGTGCTGATTTAACAGATACTATAATACTTGCGAGTATCGACCCGATAGCGAAGGAGGCTGCCCTAGTTAGTATTCCTCGGGATTTATACGTACCGGTTGTAGATAATGGATCAATGAAAATTAATGCTGTATTTTCTACTGGAAAACAGCTTTACCTTAATAATTTATCTAGAGAAACTAATCAAACGTATCGTCAGTCAGAAGACGCAGGCTTCAAATTACTAGAGGACACGCTCCAAGAATCATTAGGGGTGCCAATTCATTATCATGCAATGGTAGATTTCGCTGGGTTTGAAGAAGCTATTAATACCGTTGGGGGCGTTACAATTAATGCACCGAGCGCTGTGCAAGAAAGTCTTTATATAAATGGTCGGAATTATAATCTTGATGTGCAACCTGGCACTAGAAGTATGGACGGATTTGAAGCACTGGCATACTCTCGGTCGCGCTATACGAGCGCACGTGGTGACTTCGATCGCTCTGAGCGCCAACGTATTGTCTTGACCGCACTTAAGGACAAGATTATGTCTGCTGGCACTTTCGGTAATCCGCAGAAAATGACAGAGCTTGTAGGTAACTTCGGGAACCATGTATCCACTAACTTTAGTGTTGAGGATCTGCAAAGGCTGTATCAGCTCAGCCAAGAAATTAACTCAAGTAAGATAAGCTCGATTGGGTTTGCCGATCCTCCAAATAGTTTTGTGACAACGTCTAATATTGGTGGGCAGTCTGTTGTTGTGCCAACCGCTGGTGAGGGGAACTTTAAAGACCTTCAGTCATATCTTCGAAATGTGCTACTTGATAGTTATCTAAAAAGTGAAAATGCAAGCGTGTTGGTACTTAACGGAACTAATGTGCCAGGACTAGCAAATGCTAAAGCCGAGGAGTTGAAATCTTTCGGATATAGAGTAGAAAGAGTTGAGAACGCACCAACAAAAGGTTATGAAAAGTCGGTTGTAGTTGACATGAGAGGTGGGGATAAGAAGTATACCAGGAACTATCTAGAAAAAAGGTTTAGCGTACCTGCTGTTAACACTCTACCCGATAATACTATCCAGCCAGGTTCAGCTGACTTTGTTATAATTATCGGTAATGATAACTCAAGTAACTAAAATCAAGCCTGGCAAAATATTGCCAAAGCTACCAGTACGTAAAATTAAACCAAAGCACGGGTTTGCTCACTTTTTTCACCTGAGCCTTGTTGCTATCATGCCTCCGGTAGTTTTCGTTTTCGTTAGACTAGAGTTCATTACTGTTGCAGTCGCAATCGTTCTGCTTAGTAAATGGCGAATGTTTGCCGTACAGCCTCGACATTGGATAGCACACATTCGCACCAACGCGGTCGATATTATCGTTAGTCTCTCCATCCTGAGTTTTATGATTAACTCTCATGATTCTATGGCGATACAGTTACTATGGCTAGTGGTGTTCGAAGTATGGCTACTATATGTGAAGCCAGGAACGTCTACAGGGTTTATTGCAATCCAGGCGTTATTAGCACAGTTTGCAGGAATGGTCGCAGTGTTTATAAGCTTCACGACGGCTCACTCATCTTTATATGTTTTTACTGCCGTATTAATAGCTTATTTTTCTGCTCGGCATTTCTTTGGTGCATTTGAGGAAACGCATGTTATTCAGTATTCATGGCTCTGGGCTTTTTTTGCAACATCTCTTACTTGGATATTGTCACATTGGTTATTGTTTTATGGCGAGGTAGCACAGCCGGCACTGCTTCTTGGTATTATCGGTTACGGCTTAGCCGGACTTTATTATCTACATGATCGTGACAAACTAACGGCAATAGTAAGACGTCAAATCATGTTTGTAGTTATAGCGTTAGTATTTGTGATTATTGCGCTTTCTAACTGGGGTGACGGTATTATCAAGTAGTGTCTTAGCAGAATACTCTTTGCTATACTATAAACATGAAAAACGAAGTTAACGGCGAAGAAACATCTTTAAAAGAAATTACAGAACATAGCATTTCTAAGGAGCCAGTAGGTGCGTCAAAAGACCGTATCTTAGCGGTAATATTCTTATTGGTAGGTAGTGTAAGTGCTGGTTTTGTGGGTGGATATTTTGGTGCAGAACAATCTAATAATCCATACAATTCATCCCATAATCAAAGTCAGCAAATAATTAGCAGTGAGGCAGAACTGATCACCAAGATTGCAAACGATGTAGGTGAAAGTGTAGTATCAATCGATGTCACAGAGCGACAGACTCAGCAATCGATATTCGGAGGAAGTAGATCTATAACACAGGCTAGTGCCGGAACGGGGATTATTATTAGTGAAAACGGCACTATACTTACTAACAGACATGTAATACCGAAAGAGGCGACCTCAGTTAGTGTTACTCTGTCTGATGGTACAATTCTTGATGATGTAGAGGTTGTAGGAAGGACAAATGATGGCGACACGCTTGATATTGCTTTTTTAAAGATTAAAGACACCAAGGGCAAAAAGCTTAAACCAGCAAAAATAGGCGACTCTGCTAGTATGCAGGTAGGAGACAAGGTGATAGCAATAGGCAATGCTCTCGGCCAATTCCAGAACACTGTAACCAGTGGAATTATATCTGGATATGGTCGCGACGTAGAAGCAGGTGACGATCAAAGCAGTGAAGCTCTTCAAAATTTATTCCAAACTGACGCGGCCATTAACCAGGGAAATTCTGGCGGTCCTTTGGTAAATATTAACGGTGAAATTATTGGACTTAACACGGCTGTAGCTGGAGGTGAAGCCCAGAATATCGGCTTTGCTATACCTATAGATGATGTAAAAGGACTAATCAAAAGCGTACTAGATAAAGGCCAGCTACTTAGGCCGTATCTAGGGGTTAGATATGTAATGCTCACTGATGATTATGCATTTGAATACAATCTCGATATAAAACGTGGTGCTTATATAGCACCTAGCCTAAGGGGTCAGAAGTCAATCTTAGAGAACAGTCCCGCTAGCAAAGCCGGTCTTAAAGAAAAAGACATTATTATTAAGGTAAACGATCGTCCAATAGACGAAAAGAACAGCCTTATATCTGTACTAGGTAGATTTAGTGTTGGAGACAAAGTAACGTTGACTATAATGAGGGACGGCAAAGAGCAAAAAGTGGATGTTAATTTAGAGGCTGCACCACAAAATTAGATTCGTCGATAGTGCTGTGTCAGTATTTCGGTCTTTTCTAATCTATATCCTGCTTGTTCTGCAAGGTGTTGCATTGATGTATGTTGAGACTCGAGAGATTCTGTAATAACGTGGTGAGGCTTATTACCTGTGGTGCTAATTTGCGCCCAAAAACTTTGATATAAATTCATACCATTTTCTCCTGCGAACAAGGCTATACGGGGTTCGGCCTCAATCTCGGGACTTGTAACGAGATGATCAGGCACATAGGGTAGGTTAGCTACTACTAAGTCGGCAATCTTTTTATCTAACAGACCTTCTAGTAAAAAGGTTTCATGCAGATCAATACTGACAGAATGCTTGTAGGCATTGGCTCTGGCTACTTCTAGAGCATCATGACTGACGTCTGTGGCTGTCACATGACAGCTTGGTAGCTCCAGAGCACAGCTGATTGCCAAACAGCCACTACCTGTACCTACATCAATAATTGTTTGTGGATTAATCTGTTTAACAAAATCGATAATATTCTCGGATTCTGGCCTAGGTATGAGTACGTGTGGATTGACTATAAAAAACCGCCCATAAAACCAAGCTTTCCCGCGGATATATGCCAGTGGTTCTCTCTTAACACGACGCTGTACGAGTTCATCCAAATGGCTTAGTTCATCATGGGTTAATATATGATCGTGATGGGCAAGCACCCAGGGGCGGTCTTTTTTTATTAAATCTTCCAGCAATACAAGAGCGTCACGTCGTGGCGAATCAACTCCAGCAGAGCCAAGCTCCTGCATTACCTTAAATAACCAAGTTGAAATAGTCATTATAAAGCTCAGAATACCAGAAATATTATTCTTTGCTAATCAATTCTCTTTCATAAGCGTGGAGTTGTTCTATTAGATCATCTATGTCACCAGCCAGCGCACCTGGTATATTACTGCGAGAATATCCAATACGATGATCTGTTATGCGGTCCTGAGGAAAATTATATGTACGAATTTTTTCTGATCGATCTCCACTCCCAATCAGTTTTTTGCGTGCATCAGAAAGTTCCTTGGCTTCTGTGTCAATCTTGTGCTGAAGTAGCCGTGAACGGAGTACGCTCATGGCCTTCTCTTTATTTTTTATTTGAGACTTTTCGTCTTGATTAGATACGACCAATCCTGATGGTAAGTGGGTAATACGAACAGCTGAATCAGTAGTGTTAACGCTTTGACCGCCATGTCCACCTGCTCGGTAAACATCAATCCTTAAATCCTGCGCACGAATTTCTATGTCTGTTTCTTCTGCTTCTGGCATGACTGCAACTGTTGCTGTAGAGGTGTGAACGCGACCCTGGCTCTCTGTAACTGGGACACGTTGAACACGGTGCACACCAGCTTCGAACTTGAGGTACTTGTAGGCTTCATCGCCACGAACTGCGAAACTTACTTCCTTAAATCCGCCACTGTCGTTAGCACTCTCGCCAAAATGTTCTACCTTGTAGTTATGGTTCTCTGCCCAACGCACGTACATCCGATATAGCTCACCTGCGAATAAGCTAGACTCATCACCACCCGCTGCAGCGCGAATTTCGACGATGACATCGCGATCGTTATTTGGGTCTTTAGGGGTTAGCAACTCTTCGAGTAGTTCAGTTGTATGAGCTTTTTTTGTTTCTAGGGCAGGGAGTTCAAGTTCAGCGAGCTCGGCCAGCTCGCCTCCACCACCAATCATTTCTTTAGAAGCATCTAGCTCGCTGTTGAGTCTATGTAGTTCATTAAAAAGGACTAGCGTATCTTCTAGCTGTTTCTGACGCTTGGCAAGTTTTGGATATTTAGGATCAGAATAAATAGAGGGATCTTCTAATTGTTTCTGTAGCTTTTCATGCTCATCCCGTAAGGCCTTCTCTTTTTCTTGCATGATATCAGTATACCACCTCTGTTATGGAATGTCAGATTAACCATAAAATTGAACTGAAGGCGCTTGCTTAAATAATTGTGATAACATGTGAATATGAGAAGGAGACAACAGATAGGCGTAGCTCATGAGACTGCATTGCAAGAACAACTTGCACCGTTTCACGAAGCAATGAAACAAAAGCATGAACGTCCTGATGGAGATGATGTTCGTATTAGGGCTTTTGCCGAGGGTGTTGGAGCGCTTATTAAGGAAGACAGACACATTGCTCAGTCGATTGTTGAGTATACAGGAATACGTCACAGGCTATCTCCCAATGTTCAGGTTAACTTACTGTTAAGAGCTCTATCTAAGCAATTTCTAAAAGATCCAGAAGGTTATGGCGGGTATCCAGAAAAATATGACGATCCTAGAATGTGGTACAAGGGTGCCAATCGTGTAATGTACGAAAATAAAAATTCGATATCAACCGATAACTTCTACTTTGATTTATGGGCGCGTAACATTCAGAGTAACAAGTCAGAGCGATATAAAGTCTTGCCCTTGTTGAACGAAATCTATGCCGACCGATTCGCTGATAGAAAAGTAAGTATTCTTGATGTTGGCGCAAGCCAGAACCAAGGGCTTAAACAGCTTAGGCAGTCGCAGAAGTTCCCTTTTAGCAGAGTGCGAACATATACCGATACTGAATATAAGACCGATCCGCAAAAAAAGGTAATATGCGAAATAGTTAACAATGCAATATCAAAGGGTATAAATTTAGGAATGACGGTTGGTTCTGATATTGTTCCACCAAATGACCCTGAGGTTATAGAATGGACTAAAAGCTGTTCATTCTATCCTTCTGAGTTAATGGACAAAGAAAAAACTTCACGTTATGATGCGCTTTCACGCGATGTTGAGGATGTAGATTTTGTATGTGCAGATGCAACCGAACCAGATCGGTTGCGCAGTGTTATTGATAAGGACAAATTTACGATTACCTTTATATGTACAATGCTATATATGCTGGATAATAACCAGCGCAAAGAGGTAATTAAGGCAGGTGATAACTGCACAGAAGAAGATGGACTTGTAGTAGTGCAAGATTTTGCTCGCCCTGATCCCGAAGACCCAAGTAAGCTAATGTTTTATGATACTTGGACGCCGTGGCGATACAACACGATGATTTTAGATAAAACAAAACCTGACCTGGGGTTCCAAGAAATAATCAACTGGAAAAATGGCCGTTGTGATGAATTGATGATCAAATTAGGTTCAAAAGCTACAGAGCTATTCTTTCGCTAGCTAACTGATAGTTTTAGAGACCACTTCTGTGTATTTTTCCATGAACTTGTTATGGCTTGAGCCAACAGATTGTTTTGGTTGATAGTAGCTAAATATAAGTGCTCCGGTGAGTTTATTATTTTTCCATGGGAAAACATAACTGCAGTCTATTCCTGCGCCCTTCTGATTGGTTCTTGCTTGTTGGTCAGCAAGAACTGGCGTAAATAATGTAGCCCAATCCTCCGTAGACTGAGTATCACCAGACTTAATGGCCTCCGCGATTGAATTGTCTTTTGCGTCGACGGGAATTTGAATTTTATCAAAAGGAACCACTGATGCCATTAAAGCGCCTTTTGCTGAGTCGGTCTCCGAAAGCGCAATCCGATCAATGGTTTTATTTCTTTTGATAAGTAGTACTACTACGCCAAGGTCCAGCATAGTGGCAGCGAGGTTAAATTTAAAGGGAGCGTTTACAATTGTTTTGTAACGTGAAGATTTGGTTTTCTCAGACAAAATCATCTGCTCAAGAACTGTGTAGTCAAAATCAGGCAGATTAGAGTATGGCATTAGCGTATATTACCAATTAATATCTCGGTAATAAATACCAATCTTATTTTATTTGCCAAGTTTCTGGGATTCTGCTTTTCGAAGCTTATCAGCTTTTTTACCGGAGGCTTGCTTTGCTTCTCGCGCCTTTGCAGCCGCTTCTGATCGAGCCTTAAACTTATCTACTCGTCCCTCAATATCAACTAACTTTTCCTGACCAGTAAAGAACGGATGAGACGCGCTACTAATATGAACCTTCACGAGAGGGTAGTCAACACCATCAAGCTTAATAGTTTCTTCTGCTTTAACAGTAGATTTAGTTAAAAACGTACTATTATTGCTGAGGTCTTGGAACACTACGTGGCGGTAGTTGCTCGGATGGATATCTTTTTTCATTATTATCTCCAGCTTATTATTTATCCGGTCGGTTAGCAGAATAAGCCACTGTCTGCAGTCGAAATTACCCGGCTTTATGATTATCTTCTTTGCACGATTATAACTTAGAAAGAGCTATTGATCAATAGTCTGTAATCTGTTACACTAATCTCACTAACAACTAAGCAATCTTTAGATCCATTCCTCCAATGAGGTTTCCGTGCAGGAACTCGGCGGTACTAAAGACGAAGAACAAGGAAAGAAGGAAATTATGGCATCAGTAGATGTTGATATTAAAAAATTACTAGAAGCTGGGTCGCATTTTGGGCACAAATCAAGTCGTTGGCACCCTAAGATGGCACAGTACATACATAGTAAGCGGGCAGGTAGCCACGTTATTGATCTAACAAAAACTGTAGAGAATCTTGAAACAGCGCTTAGTTTCTTAGATAAGACCGCCAGTAGTGGCAAACAAGTTTTACTTGTTGGTACAAAAAGACAGAGCAAAGATATTATAAAAAAAGCAGCTGATGATACTGGCATGCCATATGTTGTAGAGCGCTGGATCGGCGGTATGCTAACAAATACCACGACAATAAATGGTCGTATCAAGCACTTAAAAGATCTTGAGGTCCGAATGGATAGTGGCGCTCTAGAAGTAAAATATAATAAGCTAGAGGTGCAACGTTTTCAGGAAGAAATTGACCACATGAACCACCAGTACGGTGGAATTAAGCATATGGCTAATCGCCCTGGGGCATTGTTTGTGGCTGACGTAAATAACGAAATGAATGCCATTAAAGAAGCGCGTAAACTTAATATCCCAATAGTCGCTATTGTAGACACAAATGCCGATCCGAGCCTAGTCGACTACCCGATTCCTGCTAACGATGATGCTATCAAATCTGTTCAGTTGATTACGGATTACGTGGTTTCTGCAATAAATGCGGGCAAATCCAAGATAAAGTCATCTGACAAAGACGAAACAGAAAAGAAGGACTAGAAAGTGACATGTAGCGCTTGATTAGCACTACTAACAACGAGAGTGCGAGATAAATCGCACACAGCTATTCTTGATCGTAGCGAACGGACAACTAAAATTAAGGAGAATATTATGGACATTGAATCAATAAAGCGACTTCGTGAACTCACAGGTGTGGGAATCACAGATGCTAAGAAAGCGCTTGTAGACGCTAATGGTGATTTTGATGTTGCACTTTCAGAAATGCGTAAGAAAGGCATGACCAAAGCAGAGAAACGAGGCGAAAAAGAAGCGCGGGAAGGTGTTATTGGTACCTATAGCCATGACGGGCGTATCGGCGTGTTGGTAGAAGTTAACTGTGAGACTGACTTTGTTGCTCGTGGAGAGATTTTTGCGGAACTAGTGAAAGACTTAACAATGCATATCGCTGCTATTTCACCGCTTTATGTCAGTGCAGACCAAGTGCCAGCTGAAGAACGCGATAAAGTACGTGCAGAATTTTTAGACAAGGCGAAGGGCGAAGGGAAGCCGGAAAACATGATTGAACAAATTGTTGAAGGGATGCTAAAAAAGTATTTTGCTGAGCGTTGTCTTATGGATCAGCCTTTTGTTAAAAATCCGGATATTACTGTCGCACAGCATGTAAAAGAGAATGCAGCTCGAATGAATGAGAACGTTGTCGTTAGACGTTTTAGCCGTTTAGCACTAGGAGAAGTAGAATAATACTTGACAGAACAGCATAAACTGTAGTATAATAGTAAGATGTCAAAAGAGCATTTACAGCTTATTGAAGGTGGCGGTACAACTAGTCCCGTAACACCTATTGAAGAAGTTGAGAGAATACTAACAACCCACTCAGAGATTGCTAGACGAAGTCTAAATGATGCGTTTGAAGAAGTAGGCCATGCGCATAAGGGCTACAAAGATGGTCATTTGGACTGCGAAGAAGCCAGAGACATTATGGAGCGTAATGCCCGATACTTTAAGAGAAACGCAGGTCTTGCTAAAGTTGCCGGATTAACTTCTGATAATTTGTATAATTCAGGAGGAGTGATATATATTCACCCAACAGTAGCTAAGGAATATGATCGACAAAACGAACAGCTTAAAAAAGAGCCTCAGAAAGTACATAGGTCGCTGTTTTCTACTGCCTTAAATTTAGTAATGCGCCGTGAACGATAAAGAACCTATCGACATCGCTAAGGAGGCTTACCAGACACTCGATAGTCATTACAGATCATTGCCACTAGACCAAATACCAGCGGATGACTTCTCAAGCATGATGGACGCACTTAATCATCGAATTCATACTCATGACGAAGGTGATATTAATAAATCTTCTGGAATCAAAGATAGGGTTTCGAATTTTTTGGGACGAGTTGTTAGTAGACCATAAGGTATACTTAATTACATGAATCCACAACAACTTATATCGCAAACTGATACAAAACTTAAGTCAGCCGTCGAGCACTTTGAGGGAGAGCTAAAAAAGCTTCGCACAGGTCGTGCCCACCCGAATATGCTGGAAGGGGTTATAGTCGAGGCTTACGGTACGCCAATGCCACTTAACCAGCTGGCTACCATTACAACTCCTGAAGCTCAGCTTATACAAATATCTCCCTTTGACCCAAGCAATCTACAGGCGATAGCCAATGCTATACGTGATAACCACAGTCTAGGAATGAACCCTATGGACGATGGAAATGTAGTTAGAGTTCCTATACCTCCACTCACAGAAGAGAGACGACGGCAAATAGTAAAACAACTTAGTGAAAAAATTGAAGATTGTATGATTGTACAGCGTGGTATACGCCGAGATGTGATAACGGAATTTGATTCAGCTAAAAAAGACAAGGACATTGGCGAAGACGAGCATAAGCGTCTAGTTAAACAAGTCGATGATCTTATGACGCAATACAAAAACAAAGTCGATATTATAGCAAAAGCCAAAGAAACCGAAATTATGACCGTGTAATTTTGTTATTGACGTTAAGTGCCTGAGTTATGCATAATGCTACATAAGTATGAAGGGTATGCACGGCAATCAATTGCTTGTAGTAGAGGCAAACACCCAATCAGATTTTTCTGATCCTCTCATTCTGTTTAGAGACCATCTTGAGAGTGCAGATACGCCATATGAAGGCGCCGTTAGCTATAGTCAAGTTGCGATCGATGGCCTGAACAGAGCGAGACACTCTGGTGAATTTGATTCCGCGATGGCTTGTGTTCTTAATCCAGAAATTGCCACTCAGATACACAGAATAGACGATGATTATAGACCTGAAAAAATGCCTCGGATTATCGGACAAGACCTCGGTAATCGGATTGCTAGAGAAGTACTAAATTTTGCAGATAATGTACCTTCAGATCCACGGGGGGGCTTGGAGAGTTGGGCCAAGCGTCGAAAAGAGTTTGTGAATGGTTCAAAAATCAGAGAGTTTGATATGAAGATTTTCCACAGTTCAATGAAAGTTATTTTTAGAAATGAACTTCTTGTTATCAAGCAGTCAGGTGCTGATATATTATCGCCGAGAGCACGTGTTGCAACTGATGCGGTGAGCGTGCTTAACATGGGGAAGTTTATTAAACGTTCATAGATTCTTGGATAGAAGTGTTAATAACGCCAGAACATGAAATAATGCGAATGCAATGATCCCTGTTGTGGTAAAATAAGGTTCGAATGTCGGGACTTTATCTTTTTATAGCGTTTGTATTATTTGTGGGCCTGGTGGTCGTACACGAGTGGGGGCATTATATTGCTGCGCGCAGAGGCGGTGTAGATGTAGAAGAATTTGGTATCGGATTTCCACCAAAAATATGGGGCAAACAAGTTTCCACTAAAAATGGCAGTAAATTTTTGTTTAGCATCAACCTATTACCGCTCGGTGGGTTTGTACGCTTAAAGGGAGAAAACGATGCGGATAAACGGCCAGGTAGCTTTGGAGCATCTAATCTAAGCACAAAAGTTAAAGTGATGCTAGCTGGTGTAACCATGAATTTAATAGTTTCTTTTGGATTGTTTACAATACTGGCACTTATTGGAATGCCTAAGCTAGTCGATAATCAATTTACAGTTCAGAGCGATACAAAATTAGCTCAAGAAATTAAGAATCCAGGGTTAGTACTTATCGACAGCGTGGGCGACAATACCCCTGCCTCCAAGATTGGTCTAGAAAAAGGCGATAGAATAGTGAGTATAGCTGGAGAGAAGGTTACTAATGTCTCTGGTGTTGGTGAAACAACTCGTCAGAATTCTGGTAAGACCATCCCTATTACAATAGAACGATCGGATCAGACTTTTACTTATAGTGTCACGCTGAATGCAGAGAATAACGGCGAAGGCTATCTAGGAGTAACAAGTCGTTCTGGAGAAGAGGGTCGAGAAGTTCGAAGGTCTACATGGTCAGCACCGATAGTAGCTGGAGGAATTACAGTTCAGTTTACTCAGCTGACTCTCAAAGGTCTAGGAACTGCGATTGGTAGCTTGGTTCAGGGCGATACAGAAAAAGCCAAGGAACAAGTCGCTGGTCCAGTTGGTATTGCTTATATACTCAACGAAGTAAGTAAAGTTGGATTCAACTTTGTGCTTATGGTTATTGCTATCATCTCTCTGACGCTGGCGATAATTAACGCCCTTCCAATCCCAGCACTCGACGGGGGGCGACTATTCGTACTATTACTCTTTAGGGCACTTAAAAAACCTCTTACAAAAGAGCGTGAAGAAATTATTCATGGAAGTGGTTTCTTGGCGCTAATGGGATTATTTGTACTAATTACCATCGTTGATGTTAATAGATTTATACGTTAAATGGATGATCCATTAAAACTTTTCGAGCCTGACGCAAAAAAAAGAATGTATTTTTACTCCCCTAAAAAGTCTAAGATTAAAGGCTATGGCCCTGTGTCTGCAATTTTGGTGGTTATCTTGGCCTATTTTGGCTCGCAAATTGTAGCGGGAATACTCATAGGTTTAGTAGGTTCAATTTTTGGGCAAAATGTGGAGACTACCCTAAAGAGTTTAGAGGATTCTGCACTCATGCAATTTAGCTATATTGCAATTATTGAAGTCGTTAGCCTCTCCATATTGTGGAATTTTATGAGGCAACGTTCAATAAGTTTTTCAGACATCGGTCTTGGTCGAAAACCATTAAAAAAAGATCTCAGTCCAGCTTTTGTGACTTTTGTAGTCTACTTCACAGCATTAATTGTTGTTACTGCGATAGTTTCTAAGTTGATTCCTGGACTTGATTTAGACCAAGAACAACAGCTTGGATTTGATACTATCACATCAAACACTGATCTGGTTTTTGTATTTATTAGCTTGGTGATATTGCCCCCAATTGTTGAAGAAATCATGGTTAGAGGATTCTTATACACCGGTCTCAGGAAAAAGTTTAAAAAAATTTCCTCTGCCATAATCGCGAGCTTAATTTTCGGATTTGCACATTTGCAACTAGGTTCTGGAGTTGCGCCATTATGGATTGCTGCTATAGACACGGCACTGTTATCTCTGTTTCTTATTTATTTACGCGAGAAAACAGGAGCCCTATGGGCGCCAATGATGGTGCATGCTATAAAGAATGGGTTAGCTTTCTTTTTGCTTTTTCTTATAAAAGTATAGTGGTTACTAGGTTACAATATAAAACATGACTGGAATAAGACTATCTCAACTCTTTACTAAAACATCTAAGACCCACCCTGCAGACGAAACTTCACGTAATGCCCAATTGCTTATACAAGCAGGCTATGTATACAAAGTTATGGCAGGAGTGTACGCTTACACGCCCTTAGGGCTAAGAGTAGTAGAAAATATCAAAAAGATAGTTCGGGAAGAAATGAACGCAATTGGTAGCCATGAACTTATCATGTCTAGCCTCCAAACGCCCGAGCCTTGGCAGACAACAAATAGATGGGATGATGAAACTGTAGACGTTTGGTTCAAGTCGAAGCTCAAAGACGGTAGTGATGTCGGATTCGGCTGGTCACATGAAGAGGCAATTATGCAGATGATGCGCCAGTACATCCATAGTTATAGAGATCTTCCTGCAAGTATGTATCAATTTCAGACGAAACTGCGAAACGAACTAAGAGCTAAGAGCGGTATTATGCGAGGTCGTGAATTTGTGATGAAAGACATGTACTCGCTACATGCGTCGCAGGAAGACATGGACCAATATTATGAAAAAGCGATCGAAGCATACAAAAAAGTGTTTAAACGGATGGGAATAGGCGATAGTACGTTTGTAACATTTGCAAGCGGTGGGGCTTTTACAAAGTTCAGTCATGAATTTCAGACTATCTGTGATGCAGGGGAAGATGTTTTATACATTAACCAGGATCAGACGGTTGCTGTTAATGAAGAGGTTCTAGAAGATGCGACTTCGGAATTAGGGGTTGATAAAAGTACTTTATCGCCAATCAAAACAGCGGAAGTCGGTAATATATTTAAGTTTGGTACAGAAAAATCTGAGCAGATGAACATATATTTTACAGATGTTGATGGTAGTCAAAAGCCGGTATACTTAGCCTCCTACGGGATTGGTATCACGAGAGTAATGGGCGTACTAGCCGAAAAACTCTCCGATGATAAAGGCTTAGTTTGGCCAAAAAGTATTGCACCGGCTCAAGTTTACATAGCGCGACTTGGCGATGAGCCAGAAGTTATAAAAACTGCAGATGCACTGTATAGCACTTTGCAAGCCGTTGGTACTGATGTACTATATGACGATCGTGACGTACGGCCCGGGCAGAAATTCGGTGACGCGGATCTTTTAGGGATACCGTACCGTGTTGTGATAAGTAAAAAAACAACCGAAAGAGGCATTCTTGAACTCAAGGAACGTATAAATTACGAATCTAGTGAAGTATCAGAATCAGAACTACTAAAAATTATTAAATCATAGGCAAGACACTGCACTCATCTGGTATAATCGAAGTGTCGAATTAATACAAAGATCATTCGATCCGCCTTAAAGACTAGGAGACTATATTATGAAAAAACAATTCCGATTGACCCAAGAAGGCGTTAACGAATTAAAGACCGAACTAAAAGGTTTAATTGGTCGACGCAGTGAAATCGCCGACTCCATAAAAACAGCCCGAGAGCAGGGTGATTTATCAGAAAACGCAGAGTACCACGCAGCTAAAGATGATCATGAGCGAAACGAGAGTCGTATTGGAGAGATAGAAGCAATCCTGGCTAGTGTCGAGATTATCAAAAAGCCAAAGGGAGAAGGTAAGGTTCTTCTAGGAAGCACTGTAACTCTTAAAAATGAAGCAGGGAAAACAAAAGAATTCCAGGTTGTGGGCACAGTAGAAGCAGACCCACTTGAAGGCAAGATATCTGACGAGTCGCCAATTGGACAGGCACTGCTAGGCAAAAAAGAAGGCGAAGAAGTTGAGATTGTAACTCCTGCTGAAACAGCAACGTATAAAGTTGCTCATATAAGCTAAATAGTATAATCAGGAGCATCATTGATGATCCAACCGCATACATTACTACCACACGAGATACTGCCACATACTCCAGAACTTGAGAAGGCTATGCCCGAAGCTTCAGATGTAGGGCACTCGTTTGTTGCCAACGGTATCGGTTCCTTGGCTTTAGAAGCCATGGTTCATGAGGCTAATAGTTTGAGTATGGAAGAAGGTGACCACATAGCTAGCCCTATATATGCAGGTACAAAGAAAGAAATTCGGCAACTACATGATCGTTCTTATCATGCCATTGGCGATGATGAAGTGCCTTTTGCGACCAAAGTAACCAGGCAGTTAGCGGTGCATGTTAGACAACTTTCTAGGGTATATCCTGAACTCAAAGAATGGATGGCAACAGAGGCTGGCTACCAGCTCTACAAGAATGACCCAGAACATGATTATCATATTTCTAGACACAGAGACCGCAGAAACGATCACTTACTCTCGGCAACGATAACCGTAACTGGCAGTGCATTAGTAAAGATGTATGAACCGATAAATGATCCTGACGACTATACAGATGAAAACATGTGTCAGATAGATGAACACATTACTCTTCCTGGAGATATTATGTTCCTTCGGGCACCCGGGTTGAATACCGGTGTTCAGACTATCCACGAAGTGCTACCCCCGCGAGGAAATGACGATCGTCTGATTCTAAATCTGCGAATGCGTGATGATATCCTTCCTGCACCTGAAGAAGTTTAAAACCAATCTGGTATAATACCGGTCATATATGGCTACACTAAAAGACTATCGTGATGAGCGGTTGAGAAAATTAGCCGAGCTTAAAGAGCTCGGCTTTAACCCATACCCAGCAAAAGTCCATAGAACGCATGTGATAGATGAGATAATAACTCAATTTGAAAACCTACAAAATCAGTCAGTAACCATAACAGGGCGAATTGTCAGTATTCGTAAATTTGGCAAGATCGCATTTATTGTAATTAAGGATGCTAGCGGGCAAGTGCAACTTTTCCTTCGTAGTGGAGAAGTATCAGTAACAAATGGCTCTCAAAACTTGGTCGGTATTGAGAATCTGCCATTGCTAGACACCGGTGATTTTCTAGAAGCAAGAGGTACTGTCATAAAGACTCAAACTGGTGAGATTAGTATTGGTACCAGCGAGATGCGTTTGTTAGTAAAATCTCTTCGTCCACTCCCGAACGAACAAGAAGGGTTCACTAACAAAGAAGAACGTATGCGTCGAAGATATGTCGACACAAATGTGAATAAAAATGTGTATGAGCGTTACTTACGTCGTAGCAAGTTTTGGCAGTCTGCGCGTGAGTTCATGATAAATCAAGGCTTCATAGAAATGAGCATTCCTGTTCTAGAAAATACTGCAGGAGGTGCTGATGCCAATCCGTTTGTGACACATATGGACGCTCTAGACCAAGATTTTTATCTACGAATAAGTCACGAACTTCCCCTAAAGAGACTACTTGGCGCTGGTTATGAAAAGGTATTTGATATTGGGCCACGTTTCCGCAACGAGAACTACAGCGATGAACACCTGCCAGAGCACGTTGCTATGGAGTGGTATTGGGCGTATGCAGATTGGAATGATGGAATGTCATTAACTCAAGACTTTATACGCTATATTGCTGACAATACATGGGGTACTAGACAATTTACTCTAGCTAATGGAATGGAAATTGATCTTGGGGTAGACGGTCAAGACTGGCCAAAAATAAGCTTTGTTGACTTGATAAAAGATCGTTATGGAATTGATGTGTTTGAAACCAGCTTGGATCATGTGCAGTCAGTTGTGAAGCAAAATGGAATAGAAGTAGAGAATGCAGATAATGTTAATCGATGTATAGATAAGTTATGGAAAAAAATTCGGGTAGAGATTACAGGACCCGCCTTTCTAGTCGACGTGCCAGTGTTTTTACAGCCACTTGCAAAAGTCCAGGCCACTGATCCTCGCCTGAGTGAACAGTTTAATCTACTGCTTGCAGGAACAGAAGCGTGCAAAGCATATAGCGAACTTAATGATCCAATAGATCAGCTTGAAAGGTTTGTTGAACAGCAACAAATGCGTGATGCTGGAGATGACGAAGCAATGATGCTGGATATAGATTTTGTAGAAATGCTCGAGTACGGCATGCCACCAGCCTGTGGCTACGGTCACAGCGAGCGTATCTTCTGGCTACTTGAAGGAGTTACGGCACGTGAAGGTGTGCCTTTCCCTCAGCTTCGTCGTGAAATTGACGAAACAACCAAGAAAATATATCCTGATCTGCACTTAGATTGACTCCTTACAAATATATTAAATTAGTTCTTCATCAGGTAGCACTTATCCAAGTAGTGATAAACTACTATTGTAAATAACCTCCAAAAGATTAGGTGAATAATGAACGCATTAGAAACCGAACAAGATTTACATAAGAAATCTATGATTAGGGCACAATATAGTATCCTGCCAGGGACAGAACTGTAATGGCATTACAGAAGGCAACATTGGGTGCAGGTTGTTTCTGGGGCGTACAATATTATTTCGATCAAATCCCAGGAGTTATCAAATCTACTGTAGGGTACACCGGAGGTACCACAGAAAATCCAACCTATGAACAAGTTTGTAGTCATAAAACAGGTCATGCAGAAGCGGTAGAATTAGAATATGACCCTGATCTAGTTAACTTCGACACGATTCTAAAGCATTTTTTTCATATGCACGATCCTACACAGCTAAATAGACAAGGTCCAGACGTGGGCGATCAGTATCGTTCGGCAATTTTTTACCATGACGAACCGCAGAAAATCGTCGCCGAAATTGTTATAAAGAATGTATCTAAAGATTTTAAGAAACCAATCGTAACTACTTTAGAGCCAGCAACAATTTTTTATCCTGCAGAGAAAGAGCATCAGAAGTATACAGAAAACACTGGACACGGAATGTGCCACATAGAATACAAGAGCCTGTATTAACCCAGCTAGCTAAGGTATGTTATAGTGTTGGCATACGAATCTAACAGGGAGATTAAGGGATTATGGCCACAAAAGCCAAGAAACCAGCCGTCAAAAAAACGGCTAAAAAGCCAGCTACAAAGTCTGTCGCTAAAACTAGTAAGACTGTAGTAAGTAGAAAAGTTGCCAAAAAATCAGCACCGAAGAAATCTAAATCTAAGCCAAGCGTAGCAGTGACAACCAAGGTTACTAGATCAAAAGTTGTTTTGACGCCTCTAGAACGGATACGAAGCACACATCTTTCCGTCGCAATTACGAGTGTCTTTTTTGCTGTTATGACAGCATTCTTTGTTGGATCTGCAAGCTCGGAAATAATGCTTGCTTCACAAGCACGCGACGCTTTTACTAACACAGAGTCAGTAGTACTTAGTTCTGCCAGCGAAGTTTTATTTAGTCTAGAATATAAGTATATTCTGATTGCTATCCTAGCTTTTAGCGCAGTCGGTTCATTATTACTCGCTACTAAATTACGAACTAGATATGAATTATCAGTTAAATCTGGTGTATCAGGATTTAGGTGGCTTCTAGTAGGGTTAACGGCTGGGCTAACTCTACAGCTAGTAAGCTTTATTGGTGGCGTCCAAGATCTGATGACTCTTAAACTGATTGGTGCTCTAATTGTGGCTACAGTATTGCTGGGATGGGTTGCAGACAGAGATAATGCTACGAGTAAAAAACCAAAATGGTTAGCTTTTATCGCTAGTCTTTACACTGGTGCATTAGCTTGGTTTCCACTTGTAGGCTCAATGATCGGTACAACCGTATATGGTAGTGAAAGATTTGGATGGCATGTTTATGCCCTCGCAGGTGTTGCACTTGCTGGTTTTACAGGCTTCGCCGTAACTCAGTATTTATCAATCAAGAACAAGAATTCCTTAGAATATACAGTTTATGAACAACGTTATCTACGAATCGATCAACTTACTAAGTTTTTGGTAGTCGTTATTGTATTCAGTGCCTTTGCTAAATAATGCCAAAGGCCCCAGAACTTCTTAAGGTAACAATAGACAAGCTCGTCCATGGCGGGCAAGGAATCGGTACGCTTGAAAACGGGAAAAAAGCCTTAGTTTGGGGCGTACTACCGGGGGAGAAAGTCACTTTTTACGCTACTAAAGTTCGCAGGGATTTTGTGGAAGGCGTAGTGAAAGATGTTGTAAAAGCATCAAGCCATCGCATAGACCCTAGGGACGATTTATATATAAGCACAAGTCCTTGGCAAATTATGCCTTATGATCTCGAAAATGATACTAAGAAGCAAATTCTTGCCGATACTTTAGCTAGAGCCGGTATTAATTATGATAAGCCTCTAACGTTCCACTTTAACGCCGAACAATGGAATTATCGAAATAAGATGGAGTACAGTTTTTACGGAGATGACGACGGACTTCACCTTGCATTATTTAACCGTGGTAGCCACCGGAAACAAGCTGTCGATGGAAGTAGCCTGGCTAGACCTGAGATAGATATTGTAGCTAACAAGATCTGTAAGATCTTAGACAAAAACAAAATCCGGGCAAGTGATTTGAAGAGCGTAGTCATTCGTTGCGATCAAAAGGGCGCATGTGTAGTAGCAGTATACGTGCGTAATCAAGAATTCAAGGAAATAGCCGGGCTAAACAATGTGGCTAAGGGTATTGTTGTAACTTACTCTAATCCTAAAAGCCCAGCAAGTGTTAGAACTCAAGACTTATATAAATTTGGAGATATATCCTTAACCGATACACTGCTGGTTAAGCCAGTATCATACGATGTTTTTTCTTTCTTCCAGGGTAACTTACCGATATTTCAGAAGACTTTAAAAGATATCTCTGATGAAGTAAATGAAAGCCCAGCTATAGATATGTTTAGTGGGGTAGGGGCTATCGGTTTATCATTACCTAGCGTTAGTATTCTCGTAGAAAGTGATGCGAATAACGTGGTCTGGGCTCGCAAGAATACCGGCTTAGAACGTTCTGCAGAAGTAATACACGCGACTAGCGAACGAGCTCTCGAGTATATCGATAGTATGCATGTATTGATCGTTGACCCGCCACGTTCTGGTTTACATAAAGACCTAACAGACCAGATATTAAATGCCGAACCTCCCAAAGTTTTATATTTGAGTTGTAACCCAAGTACGCAGGCAAGAGATCTTTCTATTCTTCAAGAAAGATATGCTATCAAGCAAATAACTGGCTATAATTATTTTCCACGCACCCCACACATCGAATCTTTAGCTATACTAGAACTAAGATGAGAATACATAGATTTTACGTAGGGAATGAAGTAAGCCTGAAAAAAGATTTTTGGCTCCATGGTGAAGCTCTTTTATGGCAATGGAACAAGGTCTTAAGATTTCAAGAAGGACAGCAGGTCATTCTGTTTGACACTAATCTTACTGAGAGACTCTATAATATTGAGAAGCTTTCCAAAACCGAAGCCCACTTATTAATGATCACTGAGTATGAACCCAGGCTACCGTCTAAGCATGTTTATTTATTCTGGAGCTTACTAAAACGGGATAACAACGAACTAATTTTGCAGAAAGCAACCGAGTTAGGGGTATCAAACTTCATACCACTCATTACTGATCGAACAATCAAGAAAGATTTTAATTTTGAGAGAGCAAAAAAGATTATTATAGAAGCATCAGAACAATGCGGTAGAACATCTATCCCTCACGTTCGCGAGCCTATCCATCTTCAAAAAGCGTTACCTGAATATAGTGATAAGTTCCCGATATATGTATGTCAGCAAGGCCATGACAGGGTAGATGTAAAAGAGAAAAAACTCGGACTACTTATCGGCCCAGAAGGTGGCTGGTCAGCGAATGAACTTGCATTCTTTTCAGATAATAACTATCAGCACCTGAGCATTAGCGACTTTGTACTACGTGGCGAAACCGCCTCAATAGTAGCGACATCGAAAGTCCTATAACTGTTACAATATAAATCAATGAGTTACCGTAGTACCTATACACAACCCTATAAACCAGGACAAAACACACCGTTTAAGGTGAGCCGTACTAAAATTGAGGATTTTCGCACATGCCCAAGGTGTTTTTGGCTAGACCGTAGGTTAAAGATTACTCGGCCGAGTACTCCGCCTTTTAATATCAATAAAGCGATCGACGAACTATTCAAAAAAGAGTTCGATAGCTTTCGTGAAAAGGGTGAACAGCACCCACTTCAGAAACAGTTTAAGATTAATGCTAAGCCTTTTGCTCATAAAGATCTCGATACATGGAGAGAAAATTTTACCGGAGTACAGGCTTTGCATGAACCGACAAACTTGCTTGTTTTTGGGGCGGTTGATGATGTTTGGGTTAATGATAAAGACGAGTTGATAGTGGTGGATTATAAAGCGACCGCCAAGGATAAAGATATAACTGATCTAAATCCCCCTGGTGGCTGGCATGATATGTATCGTCGTCAGATGGAAGTGTATCAGTGGTTACTTCGTCAGAATGGCTTTAAGGTAAGCGACACCGGTTATTTTGTGTATGCCAATGGTGATGCCAGTAAGCAAGGCTTTAATAATGTCGTAGAGTTCAGAACTCATGTATTTACGCATCACGGCGATACAGATTGGGTTGAGCCTACACTAATCAAGATGAAAGAATGTCTAGAAGGCGACATCCCAGAGGTTGGCCAGTCGGCCATGGGCGGACCATGCGAGTATTGTGCCTACGCTCGTTCACGTACAGAATTAACACTCAAGCATATTAACTCGAAATAGGTATAATAAAAACATGATAGATATACAGCTTGTTCGTGATAATCCAGAATTTGTAAAAGAAAAAGCCACCCAAAAAGGCTATGAGGTGGATATTGATCGACTTTTACAGCTTGATAATGACCGCAAGGAGTTATTGCAAACCGTCGAGTCTTTAAGAGCCCGCCGTAATGAAATTTCTGAGAGCATGAAAGGTGGGAAACCGGCAGACGAGTTAATAGAAGAAGGGCGTCTTCTTAAGGTTGAGTTATCAGAGCGAGAAGGTTATCTTGAAGCAACAGAGTCTGAGTGGCTGGAATTACTAAAATCTGTGCCGAATATGCCACTAGATGTTGTGCCTGTAGGGTCTACTGAGGACGAGAATGTCGTAGTTAAGACATGGGGCGATAAGCCACAGTTTAACTTTGAGATTAAGAATCATGCCGAAATTGCCGAAGCTAAAGGGTGGCTAGACAAAGACCGTGGTGCAAAAATCGCAGGATCACGCTTCGTGTATTTAAAGGGTGATTTAGTTCGCCTTGAGATGGCTCTGTGGCAGTTCGGAGTAGATGTTGCAGGGAGTGAATCCACTTTACAACGCTTAATAGCAGAGAACAATCTAAACCTTTCTAGCAAGCCATTTATGCCTGTTTTACCTCCTGCTGTAGCAAAGAAGGAAATATTTGAAGCAACCGGTAGGCTTAATAAAGAAGAACAGACCTACAAAATAGAAGATGAAGATTTATGGCTCAATGCTAGCGCAGAGCATACAATTGCGCCAATGTACTACAAAGAAATTTTAGATGAGGCAGAATTACCACTCCGTTACATTGGTTATACAACAGCTTTTCGTCGAGAGGCCGGAACGTACGGCAAAGATACAGAGGGATTCTTACGTCTTCATCAGTTTAACAAACTAGAGATGGAGAGTTTTACTGACGCGCAGACATCACTGGATGAACACTTATTGATGGTAGCGATTCAGGAGCATTTAATGCAACAACTTGGTTTACCGTATCAGGTACTAGAAAAGTGTACAGCTGATATAGGTAGGCCCAACGCTAAAGGTGTAGATATTGAGGTCTGGCTCCCTGGCCAAGATCGGTACCGCGAAACACATACCGCCGATTACATATCTGATTTTCAGACCAGAAGCATGCAAACCAAAGTTCGCAAAAATGACGGGACGCTTGAACTAGCGCATACCAATGATGCTACCGCATTTTCTCAACGACCACTTATTGGTATTATTGAGAATTTTCAGACAGCAGAGGGTGATGTGATCATTCCTGACGTATTACGGCCATATATGGGTGGTCGAGAAAAGATCTAGGATGTATATCACACTGTCTAATTTATAAGAGAGTATAATTAGAGGTAGAACATAACCGAAAAAAGGAGTTCTACAATGATTAAAAACTTACAAATCAGTGGCGTTCATAGTCAGCTTACCCAGAAAATGCACGCATATGTGCTAAAGAAAATCGGGGGCTTGGACAGATACATTCCTAAGTCAGCTCGCGAAAGTGTTCATACCGAGGTAAAACTCAAAGAAACCTCAGTTAAAGACAAGAGATCACACGAATGTGAAGTAATCATGAAGCTCCCAAAAGGTACCATTACTGTTCATAAGAAAGGCGAGAGTATTCTCGCAGCGATTGATGAAGTAGAGAACAATCTTAAAATCCAGATAAAAAAGTATAAAGACACCCACGCTGGACCACGCAGTAATAGACGACTTATTAGTAGGTTTAAGCGCACAGAAATCCCCGAAGCAATTTAGTAGTTAGTTTTGTAAAATCACAACATGAGCTGACTACCCTTATAGACAAGGGTGGGGTACAATATAATCTGAAATCCAACTATCTAACTATTTAAGGGAATTCTGATTATATGGTGAAGGTGAAAAATAAGGTACTACGTCGCGCTCTCGGCGATCCTCAAATCCGGACATTAAAACGACTCACTAAACGCGTCGCTAGTATTAACGAGCTTGAACCTAAGTACAAGAAGCTAACCGACAAGCAACTTGCTGACCAAACAGATAAGCTCAAGAAGCGTATCGAAAAAGAGTCTCTAGATAAAGTTCTGCCAGATGCCTTTGCGATTGTTCGAGAGGCCGCTAGAAGAATCTTAGGACAGCGTCATTTTGATGTTCAGTTAATTGGTGGAATGGCGCTTCACGAAGGTAGTATCGCAGAGATGAAAACAGGTGAGGGTAAAACTCTTACTTCTACTGCGCCGGTATACCTCAATGCCCTTAAGGGTGAAGGTGTTCATGTGGTTACTGTAAATGATTATCTAGCCCAGCGAGACGCCGCCTGGATGGGGCAAATATTTGGATTTCTGGGACTTACAACGGGTGTAATAATTGCTGAGTCTTCTTTTATTTTTGATAAGGACTATGATAATGGCGAACATGATGATCCAAATATGCGCAAGCTCAAGCCATGTAGCCGACAGGAAGCCTACTTAGCTGACATTACTTACGGAACAAACAATGAGTTTGGGTTTGATTACCTTAGAGATAACATGGTTCGCGAGACAGAACAGTTACGACAACGTAAATTAAATTTTGCTATTGTTGACGAAGTTGACTCAATTTTGATAGACGAAGCACGTACACCTTTAATTATCTCTGCACCTTCTACTGCCAGCGGTACTGCATACCAGCAATTTGCAAAAGTTGTTCGTGGCCTAAAGGAAGTGGATCATTACACAGTTGATGAAAAACGAAAAGCTGTTACATTAACCGATGAGGGCATAGATCAAGTCGAAAAAGTTCTTGGGATATCTAATCTGTACGCCTCAACTAATATTCGTACTCTCTACCATCTCGAGCAGGCTCTAAAGGCTCAGGGTATGTTTAAGAGAGATAAAGACTATGTGGTGACTACAGATGGCGAAGTAGTAATAGTTGACGAACACACCGGTCGCCTATTAAAAGGCCGTCGTTATAATGAGGGGCTTCATCAAGCTATCGAAGCCAAAGAAAACGTTGAGATTCAGGAAGAGTCAATGACGCTTGCAACGATCAGTTTCCAGAATTACTTCCGTTTATACGAGAAATTATCCGGTATGACAGGTACAGCTTCAACCGAAGCTGAAGAATTCCATCAGGTTTATAAATTAAGTGTTGTAGAAATCCCTCCGAACAAAAAATTAGCTCGTATTGATCAACCGGATCAGATATATAAAACAGAGGCCGGCAAGTTTAAGGCAATCATAAAAGAGGTGAAACGGCTCAATAAAAAAGGTCAACCAGTATTAATTGGCTCTGCTTCGATTGCAAAGAACGAACTGCTAAGTTCACTTTTGACTAAGGCAGGCGTAAAGCACCAGATGCTTAACGCAAAAAACAACGAGCGTGAAGCTTCGATAATTGCCAAAGCTGGTCAAAAGGGAGCAGTTACACTGGCTACAAATATTGCTGGCCGTGGCACAGACATAGTATTGGATGCTGGAGCCAAAAAGGCCGGGGGATTGTTTGTTCTTGGGTCAGAGCGTCACGAGTCGCGTCGTATAGATAACCAGTTACGTGGGCGTGCTGGTCGTCAGGGTGACCCTGGTGAGAGTAGGTTCTACGTTAGTTGCCAGGACGACTTAATGAGAATCTTTGGCGGTGACAGAATCGCAAAAATGATGGATCGGCTTAAAGTAGACGACGAAACACCAATAGAAAACCGTGTGATTAGTAAAAGTCTTGAAGGATCTCAGAAAAAAGTAGAAGGCTTTAACTACGATGCCCGCAAAGATGTGGTGAAATATGATGACGTCATGAATCGTCACCGTAAGGCTACTTACAGCATGCGTAGCGAGATATTGAAGCAAGCGGATATAAGCAAGCGTGTGTGGGAATTTATTAATTCCGAAGCTGAGGCGCTTGCAAACTCACCACATGCTACAACCGACAAGTACGAAGAGATGATTAAGCATGTTTTTCCGTTCGACGAATCCACACTTGATAAATTATTTGATTCACCAGCCCACAGCTTCGAAAAAGAGCTGAAAAACGATGCAAAAAAACTCTATCAAGAACAAGAAGAACGCTTTGGCGAGGAGATACTGCGCAAGATCGAGCGTGACGTGTATTTACAAACGTTGGACAACTATTGGATGCAACATTTAGAGAACATGGAGCACCTACGTGAAGGCATTCGCTGGATGGCTGTTGGCCAGAGGGATCCCTTAGTCGAGTATCGTCGTCAGGCACAGCGTCTTTTCGAAGAGTTGCAGAGAACCCTCCGTCACGATGTTGTCAGGTCGCTCTTCCACGCCCGACCTATTAATGAGGCCGATCTTGATCGTTCTGTAGAAACAGAACTGACCAAAGCAGCACGACGGTCCGTAGATAATGCTGATAAAATAATTGAAGCAGAAGAATTTAGTGAAATTAACTTTAACTCAGAAGTAAAAGAAACTGCCGAAAAGAAGAAAGTAGCTAATAAGCGAAAAAAGTCACGAAAAGCCGAGCGCCAAAGACGTAAAAAAGGCCGTAAGTAACAATTAATGATAGTCGATTTACGAACAACAATAAATTTCCATTTAACATTGAGCAATAAAAGAGCCAATTGTAAACAGAGAACAGCCTGATGAAGCATAGTGTACACGAATTAACTCTGCCTAACGGAGCCAAAGGTCTTTTGATAAATATACCAGAGGCTACGGTAATGTCATTTGAGTTTAATTTTAGGGCCGGTGAGTACCTAGTAGATCGTAATATTTGGGAAGCTCCACATATTATGGAGCACTTATTATTGGGCGCTAATAAACACATCCAAAAAGCCCGCGAATTCCAGTCTGAGTTCGAAAAAAATGGCGCATATTGCAATGCAAGCACAGGCACCCACGATATAATTTATGAAGCCGAATGCGCGGATTTTGAATGGCAAAGAATCATGGACTGGCTACTAATAGCAATTACGGAACCACTGTTTCTTGAGGAAGAGTTTAAAGCCGAAGTCGGTAACGTTCGCGAGGAACTCACAGCTCGTTCTAACAACCACTTCAGACATCTTAGCATTGCACTCAGAGAACAATACGGATTTTACAGCGTTACAGACAAGGAACGTCTTGAACTTATGAGTAACGTGACTTTGGATGATATTAAGGAGCATTATAAGAGTACTCACACCACAAGTAATTTGCGATTTGTTATAGCAGGGAAGATAACTCAAACTAGACGTAAGCAAATAAGAGAAAGCCTCGGTACAATGGGGTTGCCAAAGGGTCGTGGACGTAAAGATCTTCCAGATGAAACTCCTCGGTCTTTATTGGAACCACTGACTATTCGTAATAAAACAGTAGATAATTATTACTTTTACTTTGATACATTCGTAAAACGGAGAATGAACGACGACGAACTAGCTGCAATGAGTTTACTCAATAGCATGCTCACTGAAACCTTATATTCTAGAATACTCGGCACAGCTCGAGAACGGGGTCTTGTGTATAGTATGAGTTCAGGTGTGGGCTATGACCGGACTAGTACTAACTGGTGGTTTGGAGCCCAGGTACGACCAGATAATGCACACGCACTTTTTGATATTATGACCAACGAACTTACTGAAGTGTTTAATGGTAATCTGACCAAAGAAGAAATCGATATGGCGAAACAGCGTCGACTTGGTGGGTATCAGAGAAGTTACCAGACTGTGGCGGGACTTGCAGGGTATTATTCGGCACCTTATTTCTTCGATGATCATTATATTGACTATAATACACTGCCAGATCGCATAAAAACTGTTACTAAGACCCAAATTGTTCATGCTGCGAAGGATTTATTTAGCGAAAAAGTTTGGGGTCTTGGCATACTCGGCAACCCTGATAATGGTGAAGTAGAGGCATTAACTTCTCAGCTCAATAATATTTGGAGCAAGTTCGACTGATATACTGTATTCTATGCATGAGTTGAAAATCCAGGCGCAGAAGTTGGTCGATGAAATTAGATCGGCCACTACAACTATTAAACTTGAACATAAGACAGCAAAGTTAGAAGAATTATTACAAGTCTCTGGCGATGCGAGTTTTTGGGAAGACTCTGAAAGAGCGCAACTACACATGCAGGCCCAGGCAAAACTTCAATCCGAGATTGAGCCCTGGAAGTCTTTGTTAGAACAAGCTCAGGATACGCTAGAATTAGCAAACCTTGAGGATGAAACCTTGGAGTCAGATCTAACTAAGCAACTATACATACTTCAGAAAACGTTCGAATCATTAAAAAAAGATCTAACATTTAACGGGCCATATGATGACCATGCGGTTATCTTAGCTATTCATGCCGGAGCTGGGGGAACGGATGCTCAAGATTGGGCTCAGATGCTTCTTAGGATGTATGTACGTTGGGCAGAACAGAATAACTTCAAGGTACATATTATGAGTGAATCACCCGGGGAAGAAGCAGGCATAAAAAGCGTTGAGCTTGAAATGAGCGGAAAGTTCGCTTACGGAAAGTTAGCTACCGAACACGGAGTTCACAGACTAGTGCGCCAAAGTCCGTTTAACGCTGATGCAAAGAGACAAACCAGCTTTGCCAAAGTGGAAGTTATGCCTAGAATTGATCGTCCTGAGGAGGTGCCTCTGGATGACGCCGACTTAAAGATTGATGTTTACCGAGCAGGTGGCCATGGTGGGCAAAGTGTTAACACAACAGACTCTGCAGTCCGTGTCACGCACATCCCTACAGGTGTGGTAGTTGCAATTCAAAACGAACGAAGTCAGCTACAGAACAAGGAAACAGCATTAACGATTCTGCGTTCCAAACTAGCCCAACTACAAATCGAGCAACATTCCGAGAAATTATCCGAGATCAAAGGTCCAAACGAACAAGCTGCGTGGGGTAATCAGATCAGAAGCTACGTGCTTCATCCATATAAAATGGTCAAAGATCTGAGAACCCGACACGAAACCACAGATGTCGATGGTGTGTTGGACGGCGATCTAGATCCTTTTATAGATGCGTATCTTGAAACAAATCTAAAAAACAAAACATAAGCTTTTGACACAAGAGGGCTAGAGGAGTATATTCCAGTTCAATACAAGGTATTTGTAATGAGCGTACAATATATAGAAACAGATCCAGTAAGGCTAGCTCGCTACGATGCTCTAGAGGAGTTGGAGTTTATCAGAAATGAGCGACTCTCACCTATAAATAATTGCACACTTAAGCGTTTGCATACTACAGCTAAGCTCACAGGTTTACTGATGAGAGATTTCCGTATAGTTGTTCGTGACGCAGTATATTCTGAGCCAATTGTAGACGGTGCCGAAAGCGCTATGGAGCTTGGGCGGAGGAATTTACATGTACCTGAAAGCATCAGTATTATTGGAAAGTTTGTAGGCTATGCCCAGCTCAACACTGCAGTTTTCGACAAAGCATACCAGCTTGGTCTTACATTCATCAAACTAGAGAATATTGAGCTTACTGAGGATAGGATACATTTAGATGATAGCGCCAGGATATATTCACCTATTTTAGGCGTCCAATACATCGAACAACTTAACTAATCCACTAAGATACGAACTTCTTTGTTATAATGCTTATATATGATCTTATTGGATAGGGTATCGAAGTCGTACAACAAACGAAGTGGCACCGCTTTGGAACGTGTTAGTTTACATATAGAACCTAAAGAATTTGTGGTGATTATTGGGAGTTCTGGTGCTGGTAAATCAACTTTATTAAAGCTACTAACGCGAGAAGAAAGACCAACTTCAGGTAAAATCGTTGTTGGCGGGATAGATTATAGCAAGCTTAAGGACCGAGATATACCGTACCTGCGTCGTCGCATTGGGGTTGTTTTTCAGGATTTTAAGTTACTATCCAATAAAACTGTTTTCGAAAACGTGGCATTTGCCTTAGAAATTATTGGTGTCAGCACCAAAGAGATAAAACACACCGTGCCTAAGGTGCTTAATATAGTTGGACTTAAAAATAAAGCCGACAACTATCCACCCGAACTTTCTGGTGGCGAGAGACAACGTGTTGCAATCGCAAGAGCGATTGTTAGACAACCAAAAATTCTTATTGCCGACGAGCCAACTGGCAACCTAGACCCTAAGCACGCTTGGGACGTTATTTCAGTTTTAGAGAAGATAAATCGATATGGCACCACTGTACTACTTACGACACATAACCAAGAGATTGTTAATAAGCTAAATAGGCGAGTTATCCAGATCGATCATGGAAAGGTTGTCAGTGACCGTGCAACCGGAGGCTATAAAGGGTGAGAAAAGACAAGAGCTTTAGTCGTGGTATCTATACTTTGGGTAGGGTTATCCAGTACGGTGTTAAAAATCTACTAAGAAATGCTTGGCTCAGTATCGCAGCTATTGCTGTTATGTTTGTAGCTTTGGTTATTATCTTGGCGACTGTAGTCTTAAATGTCACAGCCAATAATGCGATTGCCGAACTGTCTAAAAACTTAAAAGTATCAGTTTACCTAAAAGATGACGTTACAGACGAGCAAAGAAGCGATCTCGAATCTGAAATTAGTAACAACCAGTATGTAGAAGGTTTAGAATTTGTGTCAAAAGACGATGCTCAGAACCGATTCGTTAGTAGTTTCGGCAATGACCAAGAGCTACTCCAGGGTTTATCGCTTATTGGCGCTGACACTTTGCCCTCATCTTATGAAGTAAGCGTCAGTGACCTCTCGCGCTTGCCAGAGATAGAGACAATAGCCAATAAAGAACAGTACGCTGAAGTTGTAGATAGCGTAACTTTAGGTAGAACCGATGCAAGGCGTACAATCGATCGAGCAGCGTCAGCTCAGCAGTTTATAACCACAGCTAGTATTTTTGCTGCGGGAACTTTTACCGTAATCTCAGTTCTTATAATTTTTAACACCATTAGGATTGCCATATTCACTCGTAGTGAAGAAATACGAAATATGAAACTTGTTGGGGCAACACCAAGTTTTATCCGTGGGCCATTCATCGTGGAGACCTCTATATATGGGGTTATAGCAGGCCTGTCGGCAGCGAGTGCTTCGTATTCTATTATTATTTCGCTTGGCTCCAAGATCGCTACTCAAGCAGAATTCGCGAAAACATATACTTTCTTTACTGAACCAACAACAGTAGCTCTTGTCTATATAGGCAGTGTAACGGTCGGGATTGTAGTAGGTATTTTTTCAAGCATGCTTGCGATGCAAAAGTATTTAAAACTTAAACACTGGTAAGACTCTTGTTCTTTTAATAAAGAACCAACTTCTTCCATTTTTGTGTCGCCACAAACGGAAGCCAAAAAACGACAGCAGGTCAAAAACACTATTGAAACAAACGCGAGTTTTTAAGAAGTTTCTGTGGAACTCGCCGTCCTAAAGCACGGCTCAAACAGTCCTCGAAACATTCATCAAAATTCACACTTGTTTAATCGGTTTTCTCGCATGCTGGTTATAAGAAGCCCCGAGCAAGCTCGGACATTAATACTTAACTCTGCTAGGCGAGTTTTGCGAGTTGGAATATTTTTTTGGGTGAAAGTGTTGCGAGATCTTCGATCTCTATGTCTGAATTAAGCTCTAAAGCCTGATCTACAATAAATGAGCCGGTGCGGTACATGATCCATCTATTGCCAGTTTCTTCATCGTAAAATTTCCACCTATTCCAGTCATAGTCGGGGGGAAGTAGCCTTAGTTCTTCTACCCAACCAATCATAACTTCCTTAGAGTCATACTCACCCCAAGGTGGTGTGGAGTTTGCACGGATTGCCTCAAAACGCGTAGCGGCACCTTCATATATAGCGTTATCAATCGCTGGAAGTGGAGTGGAGGCATCATCGAACTCATCTCCAGTAAAATTTTGAACCAGATGATAGCACTCGTGGTAATAAGAACCTCTAAGATCATTTAATTGTTTTGTTTTATCACCTTTGAAGTTGAAATCAAATGCTAGTTCTATATTATTGCGAGTGTGGGCGAAACCACCCGTGCCAGTTACATCGATAAGCCAGTTGTTATTGAATTGTACGTTAACTTGAAGAGGTAGAGCAGGGAGTAAGCGTCTTACTTCTTTCTCCCAGGCTGGAAGGAGTAGAAATAGTTGCTCCTCATCCAGATGTAGCGCAGGATTATTCTCAGGTGTTTCCATGTGTTTGATTCTAGCATATTCTAGGGATTGATTTTTAAGCATAATCGGTGTATAATAAAGAATGTATATAAAACAATACAAAAATGAAAAAAATAAACATAATAGCCCGTAAAGACAAAACAATTTCGATACCAGTTAGTATCTTAATTTCTGTTGCGATCGTTTCTGCACCGTTCATGACATTACGCGCACCTGTTAGCGAGGCTTCTTCTCTAGATGAGCTACGAGCAAGGACTGCTCAACTCGAGCAAGAAATAAAAGCCAACACAGCTCAAGCAGAACAGCTAAAAGCACAAGGCGACTCACTAAAGAACAAGGTAGCCGAGCTAGACCTACAGATTCAACAAGCAAACACTCAGATTGCATTTACAGAAGCGCGCATTGCGTCTCTTCAGATTGAGCTAGAAGAGGCGCAGACTGAACTAGAGAGACAAAAGACTTTACTAAAAGCCAGTATGAGAGCCCTATATAAACGCGGAGATGCGTCGACCGTAGAGCTACTAGTTGGTAGCGACAGCTTTAGTCAGTTTATTGATGAACAAGAATACCTAGAGAGACTTAAGTTAGGAGTCCAGGACTCTACAAACAAGGTTATTGCACTCAAGCAACAAATCGAAGCCCAACAAAATGAGCAAGTCCAACTTAAAAAACAACAAGAGGGACAGAGGGCGCTTATAACTAAGGCCAAGAATGAACAGGCGATTCTGCTAGCTGAAACTCAAGGACAAGAGTCAAGATATCGTGCTCGAACCGTAGCACTACAGGATCAACAGAAGAAACTTTTAGCTGAAATCGTTGCCCGCAGTCGCGTAATTAGTGGAGTTGGTACCGGTTCGTATCCTTGGGCAGATTACAGAGGTGACTCATGGACTCACGCCGGATCATGCAACTACGGTGACGATAACGATAAGTGGGGATATTGCTATAGGCAATGTACTTCGTTCGCAGCCTGGCGGTTATATAGTGTTGGTAAAACGCCTCCAGAATACTTTGGAAATGCCGAAAACTGGGATAATGTCGCTGAAGCTAGAGGCATACCAATGGGCAAAGAGCCTAAAGAGGGTGCTATTGCAGTATGGAACGGTTTTGAAGGACATGTTGCTTTCGTGGAAGAGATTATGGGTAACGGGCAAGTGCGTATTAGTGAATATAACGCCGTGCCTTCACTTGGAGGTAAGTACTCACAACGTGTAATTAGCGCCGGCGACCCATCAACGTACATTTACTTTAAATAAAAAAAGCCCTTAAAGTACTGCATTATTGCCAAAACTTTGGTATAGTAAAAAGTCCTTGTGCTTTGCTCAAGGAAGGAGTTACTATTAGAGTATTGAACTTTCAAATTCATAGTAAAACAAACAAAATGAACAAAAATAATAGATCAAAGCTTACATTATTTGCACTAACAATAATTTTTGGTGCAACTGTTAATATTGCTCCATTTACATCGAATAATAAAATTGCTAGCGCTCAGTCTATTGGTGATCTACGCAATCAATCCGCCCAGCTACAGAGAGAAATTGATGCTTCAAACGCCGAAGCAGAAAAGCTAGAAGGTGAAGCCATAACACTTCGAAATGTTGTTAGGGGCTTAGACGTTCAGATTGTTTCAGCAAGTAAGATGATAGAACTCACCAACGTAAAAATCAACCAACTACAAAAAGAGCTCAATGATGCAGAAATTGAGCTTGCTCGTCAAAAAGAGCTACTAAAGGCGAATATCCGCGCCCTCTATAAACGTGGGGATGCGTCGACAGTAGAGTTAATAGTTGGAAGTGATAATTTCTCTCAATTTATTGATGAGCAAGAATATCTTGAACGTGTAAAGGTAGGTATTCAGGACTCAACGAATAAAGTTATTGAGCTAAAAGCCCAAATCGAGAGACAAAAGAATGAGCAAACAGAGCTTCAAAAGCAACAAGTTGCCGCTAAGGCTTCTCTTGATAACACCAGACAACAAAGAGCACAAATTCTTGCCCAGACAGAGGGAGAAGAAGCAAAATATCGCCAAGTGGTGGCCGATCTTCAGGAAAAAAGGAAAGAAGTTGAAAAAACTCTCGCTGCTAAGATTTTGCAGGGAAGATTTGTAAGTCTTGGTTATGTTGACGCTGGTCAGCCTATCGGGAGAGTTGGCATGACAGGATTCACCTTTGGTCCTCACCTGCATTTTGAACTGCGTGATGGTGGATTGAACCCTATCAATCCATCAGGAGGGTTCACATGGCCTGTGCCAAGTAGTCAGAATGTTGTACAAGGTTACGGATGTGGGGCGCCAGCCAATTGGTATGTACGAAAATGCGCCGATGGATCAAGCCTGCATGCTGGTCTAGATATTGCTGCAGGTTTAGGAACATCTATAGTTGCCGCCAAATCCGGTACTATTATTCACCGCGGAGATGATGGCGATGGATACGGCATAAAAGTAATCATCAAGCATAACGATGGTACGTATACTTATTATGCTCATATGAGCCCTTAAACCTCCGATTATACGTTACAATAGTAGAAGACGAATAACCGGAGAAAATTGTGATTAAAAAAGCTAATAAAAGTACTATATTCCAATTTAGAAAATCTATCATCCAAGGTGTGGTTGTAATTGCAGTTTTTGCAGTAGGGTTGGGGATTGGCAGTGAACGCATCACTTTTGGAGATGCATCTCTTTACAGAAATTCTGATCAGTTATCTAACTCTAAGCTAGACTATGCTGGAGTTGATGAAGTCTATAGCAAGCTACAACAAGGGTTCGATGGAGAACTTGATGTAAATAAACTTGAGGATGGCTTGAAGGAAGGCCTAGTTAAGGCGGCGGGAGATCCTTTCACGGAATATCTAAACGCAGAAGAAAGCAAAGAGTTTGATCAGCAATTAACTGGAAGTTTTCAGGGGATTGGGGCAGAACTTAGTAAAGAGGAGCAGGCGATAGTAATCGTTTCTCCGATTGCGGGTTTTCCTGCAGAAAAAGCTGGACTCAAGGCTAGAGATATAATTAGTAAAATTGATGGAGAATCAGCATACGATATCTCGGTGTCAGATGCTGTAAAGAAAATACGCGGGGAAAAAGGAACGGTTGTAAAACTCGAAATTATAAGAGATGGAAAAGTACTAAACTTTGACATTACTCGTGATCAAATTAGCATTCCAAGTGTGACCTCCGAGGTAACAGCTGACAATATAGGGATTATTGAGATAACAAGATTTGGTGAGGATACTGTTGGTTTGGTGAACCAGATGGCGAAGGATATGCGCGAGAAAAATGTTAAAGGCGTGGTGTTGGACATGAGAAATAATCCTGGTGGGCTATTAGACGCATCGGTTGGAGTGTCTAATGTATGGCTACAGCGAGGCTCAACTGTGTTAGAAGAAAAGCGCGGAAATAAAGTCGTCAAAACCTTTAAAGCAACTAACAATCCTATATTAAACGGTGTGCCAACCGTGGTTCTTGTCAATGAAGGAAGTGCCAGCGCCAGCGAGATTGTTGCTGGAGCTCTACGTGATAACAAGGTGGCTACAATAATAGGAGAGAAAACATTTGGTAAAGGTAGCGTGCAGGAGTTACGGAAACTAAATGACGGTGGTACCCTCAAGGTAACGATAGCTCGATGGTTTACTCCAGGTGGACGTAACATAGATAAAGAAGGTATCGAGCCAGACCAGAAGGTTGAGATAACCGATGAGCAGGCAAAGGCCAAACAAGATCCACAAAAAGACACCGCATTATCCAAACTTAGACAATAATTAGAACTTTGTAACACCCAAATTTGCAAGTTAGGCGAGTCGGCTTGCCTCTGTAAGGGTGGGTGAGGTACTATAGATAAAACTAAGAGACACTTGCTGGAGTATGTAGTGGCGAAGAATACCAAGTTTATATTTGTAGTGGGCGGCGTATTGTCAGGAGTTGGCAAGGGTATTACCGCTGCTTCAATGGGAACAATCCTGAAGGCACGTGGCTTTAGCGTAAACATCCAAAAGCTCGATCCCTATCTTAATGTAGACGCCGGAACACTCAACCCAGCAGAACATGGTGAATGCTTTGTAACTCATGATGGCGCAGAGACGGATCTAGATCTTGGACACTATGAGCGCTTTTTGGATATTGAATGTACTAAGTCAAGTAGTGTCATGAGCGGTAGACTATTACTCAACCTTATCCAACAGGAAAGAGAGGGTAAATTTCTAGGCAAAACAGTACAAGTGATTCCTCATCTTACAAATGCAATCCAAGCACAAGTGATTGAAGCAGGCAAGGGGTACGATATCCATATTGTTGAGATAGGTGGAACTGTTGGCGATTATGAAAGTCCAGCATTCATTGAGGCAATACGTGAGCTTGGCTTTAAGGTAGGTCGCGAAAATTGCCTGTACACACATGTTGTCTATTTGCCGTATCTGGGTACTAGTAAAGAAATTAAAACTAAGCCAGCACAAAATGCTGTGAGAGATCTTCGGTCTGTTGGAATTGTGCCAGATATACTCGCAGCACGTAGTGAACAAGAACCTCCTGATGAAGTTGTAGAAAAACTTAGTTTGTACGGAGGCGTACCCAAGGAAGCTATAGTACTTTTACCAAATGCTGAAACTATTTATCAAGTTCCTATTACATTAGAAAAAAATGGAATTGGAACAGTTATTACTAATAGACTAGGCTTACCAGACAAAAAGCCAAATTTAGACGAATGGAAACAAGTTGTAGATCGAGCGCTTGCACATCCTAAGAAGACGTTTAAGATTGGGATTGTTGCCAAGTACCTGAATAACCAAGACACTTACATGTCTGTCTTTGAGGCGTTACGTTCTGCGGGCTGGCACGAAGGTGTATCAGTTGAACTTGACTGGATTAATGCAGAGAAACTTACGAGTGATAAGAAACTAGAGAAATACGATGGCCTTGTTGTACCAGGTGGTTTTGGCCACAGAGGGGTAGAAGGCAAAATTTATGCTGCCCAATATGCCCTAAAAAACAAGATACCATACTTGGGGCTTTGTCTGGGTATGCAGGTCGGTCTTATTGCATCTGCTCGGAACGCGGGCTTAACTGATGCAAATTCAACCGAATTTGATCCTCAATCTAAACATGCAGTGATAGCGACAATGATCGATCAAAAAGGAAAAGAGGGGACGGGGGGCACCATGCGACTTGGCGATTATCCTTGTATGCTTACTAAGGATAGCCTGGCAGAAGGTTGCTACCAAACCTCTTCTATCGTGGAGCGTCACAGACACCGCTATGAAGCAAATAATACATACCGTGATCAATACAAGTCATGGGGGATACTGGCAAGTGGCTTGAGTCCCGACGGAACTCTAGTAGAAGTAATTGAAGCTATAGACCATCCATTCTTCCTAGCTAGTCAGTTTCACCCTGAATTTAAGTCCCGGCCAAGTCGCCCACACCCAATGTTCACCGGCTTTATCAAGTCTTTGAAATAGTTCTTGTAACCAAGAACCAAGGTTCCTCATTTTTGGATCGCCAAAAACGAGGAGCAAAAAACTCGGCGGGTGCGTGTTCTATATTGATCTCATTGTCAAAACCAACAATGATTCAGCCGACTCCCGTTGGTCGGTCTCGCTTTTTCTTAATTCTATATGAACAAGCTCGACACGTGGCTGAATCCCTAATTGTTGTTTCGACATTCGCCAATCTGGAACTGCCACCCAAGCCTTTATAATTAGAACCGAGCAGAGCTCGAACTTAATTAATTTTATTTGTGCTTACGATAATTAGCTCGGCTCCATCCTCGCCGTACCACTGCCATGCTTTCTTGAATGTTTCTGTAGGGTACGTATGGTCAGGCTTATGGGGTGGTCCAGGGTCTTGAACAACCACGCCATCTGATTTAATTTCATCTACAAGTACGAAATGACCAACTGAACCTTTGCGTTCTACTAACACCCGATAGTTTACCCAGGCTATGACAACCGTATCTTTGGCTACAGTGTGCTTTACGAGGTCTTTCCATAAGGCAGAGCGCGATTCAAACGTTATGAGAGGAGAGGCAAGACAATCTTTAACATGTCGGACTTCTTTCTCGATATCAGAGTCTTGAATCATCCGTTTTATATTTTCAGGATCGCCCGGTGACATCTTCTTTATTGCAGAAACAGGATCATCAGCAAATTCTTGGGGTTTCGACCTATCAATTGCCTTAACATACAGCCCTAGCTTAGAAAAAGAGTCTAGCATAGCAAATGGCCAGGTTAGTTTGCCTGCACGAAATCCCGTTGGCTCTTCTGCCTGTTCTGCGGTCAAAACAGTGCCTGTTAGCCTTGCGACTGTCATTGCGTAGCAAGCTTGGGAGCAGTGGATCTCGTCCTGTGTGTTGCCGACAAACGTCGATTCAAATTTATATTTCTTCATTTGTTTTATTCTAGCATCTCAACTGTTTAAGGTACTTTAATTCACTGAAACGCAGTAGCATGATATTAAGTTACTATTGCTTATTCTGGCTTTTCGTGTTAGCATTAGCGCTATGAGTGAATCAAAACAAAAAACAATATTATTAGTAGAAGATGACGACAACCTAGCCAGCGTATATGAAACGCGTTTGCAGGCAGAAGGGTTTACTACCCGACGTGTCTCAAACGGGGAAGATGCGCTATCAATAGCGCTTGAAGTAAAACCAGATTTAATCCTTCTGGATGTAATGATGCCGAAAGTGAGCGGTTTTGATGTTCTCGATATCTTGCGCAATACGCCAGAGACTCAGGGCGTAAAAATTGTTATGTTGACTGCACTAAGTCAGGATGCGGACAGAGAACGAGCTATGAAGCTCGGTGTTGACGATTATTTAGTGAAGTCACAAGTCGTTATTGCTGACGTCGTCGAGCGAGTCAAGCAACACCTCGGTGTGTAGTTAGCTTCGCTTTCGTCGCCTAGTTTGTCGGCGAGCTTTAATAAGTTCGTTACGGTCACTGATAAGTGCTCCGACTACGAATTTGTCCATGAGTATATCTGTTGCTGATCGATTTTTTTGTTCCTTGCGTGCGATATGTTGAATGATGAGAAGTTCTTCGTCGTCAAAGTCACACTGCAATCTCGCACCTGTAACCTGGACTGTATTTTTGCTGAATATTTCAAATGACTTGGGCGTATCTACGATACCTGATTCTTCGCGGTCACGGATTGCTTTTGTCAGCATACCTTCAATTTGAAAGTTCTCTGGCTGATCTGTTTCTGGCCGTGCATCCCACAACATAAGATAGCCCTCTCTGTCATCAGCGTGGTTTACCCAGGTTCCAATATGAGTATCCAGAACTGGTCGGTGGCCAGGATGCTTAGGTTCGAAAGTCGGCAAGCCACTGAAGTAAAATTCAAACTCTGCTGCCGCTAGCATTCCGAGTTGGCGTGAGGTGAGGGGAATATCACTGACTGGCCCGTCAACAACCTCTGTAAGCCTATTCATAAATTGAATAGTACCACCAAAACAGAACATTGACAAGCATAAGTATTTTTGTTATAATACAATAAGTTTAATATAACAAAAACGTATGAGAGAACAAACACCAAAAGTACACAATGACATATCTACGCAGTCGCTACAGGATAGTCTAGCTCATATTGAGCGTAAACTGTTTAGCGGTGGTGCGGTATTGACGAGCAAAGCTGATATTGAGCGATATGTTGAAGCACCGGTTGTTGAAGCTGTTACATCAATGTGGGAGAAGAATATTCCTACTACTCAGTCTTCTGCCAATCAAGAAGGCGAGACGGCTTGGATCGATATTGATTACACTAATCTGTCAGATGATAATAAAAAAATTGCAGATGGCTTAGGTTTTATGAACGAATACTCTGAAGAGAACGGAAGAAGAATTGTTAAAATCGGTATTGCAAAAGAGAAGGACGATACCCCAGATAGTATTAGTAGCAAAATGCTGGAAATAACCAAGGACTTTGTACCACAAAAACTTATTCGTGGCGTCTATACAAAAAGAGAAATGGCACGAATGTATGTATGTGATGAGAAAGATATAGATAGTAGTTTTGTTGAAGATGTCGGGATGGTTCTAGGGGAAGATGATCGCGTGTATGCAAGTGATGAATTGTTGAATAACCAAAAGAACTATGAAGAATATGCAAAAACAATTAACCAGACAAATATGGGCAATCTAGCTTCGAAGAATCTTATTGAGAGAAGTTGAGTATATTACTCGACAGTAACTTCGACGCGAGGTACTGAGCGACCAGAAAATGTTTTAACTTTTCGTGTAGTGTAGTTTACTATTCCATCTTTAGAAGCATGAATAGTGAAGTTACGACTTAACATTGTTCCTTTGCCTGAACGCTTGTTCATGCCAACTTGTCGAACGATTACTTGGCCAGTTTTTACTTTTTGACCACCAAAAAGCTTAACGCCAAGTCTCTGGCCCGGACTATCGTGGTTATTTTTACTCGAACCACCTGCTTTAACTTTACTCATCTGCTAATTCCTAATTCCTAATTACTAATTGCTATTTCCTAGTGAGCACTACTAGTTCTCGTGCTACTATCTGATCTGCTCTGTGATAGATAAGATCTGCGTCCTTAACGTGAACAAAACTCATACGAGTATACCCTAATTCCTCGAGAGAATCAAGGGTTTTAAGGTGTCTGAATCCATTGTTAATTCGCCATGCCGGTACCGCTATGCACATCTTGAATCCTTTTTGTGTCTGACGAGCGACATTTTGCAGAAACTTTTTATGAATCATGTGACAATCATTCATAATTTTTTGAAGCGTTTGAGAGTCCGGGGTACTGGACAGTGGACGGCCTAAGTAAGTTTCACAAGCAATCGTATCGGGCATAGGATTCCATGTGCGACTAGTAGCGTCACCATTGCTTACGTCCCATGACGGTAACTTGCCAGCCTGATTCTCTAGCCAGTTGAGATTTGTATTGCTGAACTCTACCATGCGGGGTTCAAGATCTGACCCGATTGCTGAGAATCCCATCAATAACGACTCTTGAAGTATTACACCTGTCCCACAAAACGGATCCAAAATAGAAATTGGTGCCGTACTATTTCCTAATTCCTGATTCCCAATTGCTAGGTTGATGATAGTTTGGGCGAGCTTGGGAGGTAACATGCCGACAAACGAATCCCGCGCAGGACGACCACGATCACGGGCAGCGTAAGCGTCAATGTCCTGAACGTGGACAGTCTGCCCAATGTACGTTTTGTTGCCGTCTCGCACAATTACGAGTTCCATGCCGACGTCAGTGAGGAGTCCTCCGTGTATGACTTGAGCCGTGTTGAGCTCGTGAGTTTTATTGGCAATAATACGAGCGGATTTGCCCTCTCGTTTCATGACTTTCTTGAGCTCCAGGCCAGTTGCATTTAGTTCTTGGAGTTTTACATCAAAACCATAAGTGCTCAGGCCAAGTTTCACTTTTCCTTCTGGGAGGGAATTTAAGTAGCTCGGTAGGCTTGTTTTTAGGTGGCTTCGGATGCGCTTCCAGTCGCTGTATGGCAGCGTATCTAAGTGCTCAGCAATTTTTTGTGTCCCGCCAAGCTGTGCCGTGTCATATTTTTGTAAATCAAAATCAACCAGTGCTGCACCGCCACTGAGTGGTGTGATAGCATCTGAGCCAAATAAACTTTCTAGCTCGGCCAGGCTTATTGCCGGCTGTCGACCCAGTATAACCAGTGATTGCATAGATACAGTATAGCCTAACCGGGGCAACTGAGATACTTAATATTGACATAACGTAAATAATATGCTAAGATGTATATCATGAATAACCATAACAACTTCGAAAAAATAAAAAAAGCCCCAAAGCGTAAAATAGCCGCCGCAGGCGTAGCGTTGGCTCTGGTAGGCGGAGGCTATGTTGCCGAACACGGTAACGGTGAAAAGAGTCCGTCTAAGCCGTCTACCGAGCGGGTTGTCGATGGGGCAAAAAAACACCAGACAAAGACCGAAACAGTGAATCCAGCAACGGAACTTAGTTACTATGAAGAACCTGCGGTACCAGAACTAACTATCGCCGAAAGGAAAAAGCTAGTTGATCGCAGATTTGAAGCAAAACGTGCCTTAGAAAGTAGTGCTTTAGAGGGAGCCCGTGGCGCACTGGGAGCTCTAGATAATGTAGTAAAGAACTATTCTGCAGATCGACATTATTCACGCACTAAAAATTCAATAAACTATAACGGCGATACTGAAGATTTTGATTCGTTTACTCTTACGGCTAGCTACGATAAAACAAAGCAGACAATCAGTGTATACAGTAGCGTATGGGAAGAGACTGCGCCGAGAGATTCAGAGGGGATGACTACAGAAGCAAACGTGAACGTATTCGCGGCAACTTTTAAAGTTAACTCTGCTAACCCGATACGATCACTGGATCGTAAGCTGGAAGTTGCGGATTATAGGGCAGCGCTCAGCAATCCTGACGGGGTAACTCTATTGGAAACTTTCGCAAGTAATCTGGTTAATGGCGAAGAGGGCTCGGGCATCCAGGATTACGAGGCATTCAATATTTACAAAGGTGATGATGAAACGGGTGCTTTGTACGAAATGGACCTTGAGGATCAAGGAGTTTGGGATCGCACTCGTCGCGATATTTCTAGATACGACGCGCTCCAGACGGCTTCTATAGGTGCGTTAGAATACCGCACTAGCTTTAGTCCCTAGGGAGAAGTCAGAATTAAGTAGGATAGGTGAAGGGGTCGCAAATGTGGCCCTTTTTATACTACTCTGTTAGCTGGTATACTACCAATCTGATGGCTGAGGAGTTGAAAAAGAATAACTGGAAAAAGATACTAACGTTACTGACGGTGGTCATTTTGGCCTTAATTGTGTACTTTTCTTGGGATGAAATTGGGCAGACTATGGCTAATCTGGGTCGTGTTAATGCTCTGATTTTATTTCTTATATTATTCTGGCAGATTGTAAAGAACCACGCTTTCGCAAAACTTTATAAACTGCTCTTCGCAGTGCTCAAAAAAGACGTAACGTATCGTTCCATGTCAAAAGCTGCGCTCGAAATTAACTTTGTGAATAACGTATTTCCTTCTGGAGGCGTATCGGGGTTCTCTTACTTTGCCCTACGTATGAAGCAAGATCGCGTAACTGCTAGCCAGGCGACCATTGTGCACGTGCTTCGTTGGGTTACGGTGTTTATATCGTTTCAGGCATTGCTGTTTTTTGGTGTTTTTGTTCTAGCTCTAGCCGGCAAAGCTGGTAACCTGACAATTTTATTTGCAAGCTCACTCACAACTCTTTTGATGGCGAGCACTTTAGCCATTATCTATATTATTGGTAGCAAGCGTCGGATTAATTCTTTCTTTACGGCCCTAACCAAGACACTGAATAGAGTAATACATGTCGTTAGGCCAAAGCACCCTGAAACTATCAATATAGCCCGAGCACAGGCTGGATTTTTGGAACTTCATGAGAATTATCTTGTGGTTAAAAGCAACTACAAACAGCTTGGTAAGCCTTTGTACTACGCTCTGTTAGCCAATGTGGCTGAGTTAGCAACCATTTATTGTATTTATATAGCCCTGGGAGGCGCTGTGAATATAGGAGCTATTATCATTGCTTATGTGGTCGCAAACTTTGCAGGCCTTATATCTGTAATGCCAGGTGGTGTGGGGGTGTATGAAGGTTTAATGACAGCTGTAATGGCAACTGCAGGAATACCGCCGTCTACCAGTATCCCCGCAACGATTATGTATCGTGTTTTGACAAGCGCGATTCAACTACCTCCAGGTTATTATTTTTATCAAAAGTCAGTCGGCAAAATGGGGAAGGGTTTTGAGCGCGAATGATCGGAGCTTCACCGACTTTAACTGTATCTGATTTTGTAGCAGTATTTAATCAGTCACTTGACATGCTTTACCCTGAGGTAGTGATAAGGGGTGAGCTAGCAAACTACCGTATAAGCAAAGGAATGTGGGTTTATTATGATCTTAAGGACGATGAAGCTTCAGTAAAATTTTTTGGCACAGTGCGGTCATTACCAGGACCCTTAGAGGAAGGTATGATGCTGGAAGTTAGGGGTAGACCCTATCTACACCCCAAGTTCGGATTTAGCGTGCAGTTTGATGCAGTTCAAGCAGTTGGGGAAGGGGCGATAAATAAAGCTCAGTTACTTCTTGCAAAAAAACTCAAGAGCGAAGGGCTGTTTGATGAGTCTCGAAAACGGTCATTGCCTTATCCTCCTCAAAAGGTGGCTGTCATAAGCTCCAGTGAGTCCGCAGGTTATGGAGATTTCATTAAAGTCACCACGATCAGATGGCCAATGCTAGAGATCCAGTTATTTGATGTGCAGGTACAAGGCGTTGATGCTCCCGCACAGATAGTGTCTGCCTTTGAGAAAGTAAATCAGAGCAATGATATAGATGTAGTTGTTCTTATTCGTGGGGGAGGGTCAAAAGACGATTTGCTGGCATTTGACCATGAGAATGTGGTGAGAGCAGTGGCAGGAAGTCGTGTTCCGACACTTGTAGCTATAGGACACGAAAGAGATAATAGTTTGAGCGAGATGGTAGCCGATGTGCGAGCAAGCACCCCGAGTAATGCATCTGAGCTTTTAGTGCCAAGTAGAAAAGACGAACAAGAGTGGTTAAACTCAGTACGTCGACAGCTTGAACAGGCGCTAACTAAATTCGTGGACACGATGAAACAAGAGATTAAGATGTACGGCGTAGAGTTAGAAAGATCTTTTCTATCAACCCTGGAACTTAGCGAGTACCATCTTCAGCAATCTGCAAAACTGCTGGGTGCATACAGCCCATACGCCCCATTAAAACGAGGATTTGCTTTGATCAGAGACACTAGCGGAGCTATAATTACTTCTAGTGCCGTCGCAACAGAAGCCAAAGTTTTGGAATTAGAATTCCACGATGGAAAAGTAGATGTAAAACTTAATCACAAAGAGCAATAAATGAAGCAAAATTATTCAGAATTAAGAAAACGTATGGATGAGATTCTTACAGAGCTACAAGACCCTGGGACAGATTTAGACAGAGCTGTTTTATTACACGCAGAGGGCAAGAAAACGCTGGATAAATTAGAAGTTTATCTAACAGAAACTAAATTAAAAGTTAATAAAGCTAAAGAAAAGTAAAAGTTGATACCTTTCTTAATTTTCTTTTGCCTTGTTATGCTGTTCAGTTTTGTGCTTTTATTTGGCGCGCCCTATCTTCCAACTAAGCGAAGGCAAACTCAATCAGCGTTAAAACTTATGAGGCTAAAAAAAGGACAAGCTATTTATGAGCTTGGTTGCGGTGACGGCAGGGTACTGCTTTATGCAGCTCAACAGGGTTACCAGGGTGTGGGGTATGAACTAAACCCTATATTGGTGATTATCGCCAAAGTAGTTACGTGGAGATATCGGTCACAGGTAAAAATAGTATGGGGGAACTTCTGGAAAGCTGATCTTAGTAAGGCGGACGCAGTATATGTATTTTTATTGGACAAGTTCATGGCTCGTTTTGATAAAAAAATGACAGAGATAAAAGGCATCTCGATACCTGTTGTTAGCTACGCTTTTAAAATTCCTGACAAAGCACACATCAAAGAACTTGACGGACTTTATCTATACAAATATTAACTCTGGTCCTCGCGCTCACCTAGAAAATCGTTCAGATCTGCTTTCCGTAGGTTCTTCAATAGGTCAGCTGTAAATTCGCCTATTGTTTGTTTACGCTTTTCTCTTCGTGTTTTTTCAGTGTTTTGTCCTGTAGCCTTGCTTTGAATAAGCGCTACCGCATTCTTATACCCGTGCTCTCTGATAAGAGGCCACATTTCACGTAAGTACTTAGACTGACTTATATATTCGAGCATTACAGGTGGCATGACATTGCATTCTGTAGGGTTCATTTGATCGTCGAATAGCTCTTTTACACGATCATTTTTGCGCTTTTTGGTGCTTTCTTTAAAACTAGCACTATCAAAAATACTAGAAAATGTTTCAAGAACGAGTGCTTGCGGGTCTTGATGTAAGTAATCGTAAACACGTCGTTTTACATCCGAATTCTTATTATGGTGGAAATCTCTTGCACCAAGTTGTCTAGCTGTGGCACGCGATTGCATGAAGATATCTCGCCAAGTCATTCGTAATCCTGTAGTACGCTCCCATTCGTCAAGAACTTCTTGACGCAGTGCGTAACAGGCGTTACCAACTTGTCTATTTTCGGCGACCACATGCACCATCTTTGATCCGTCTGGGCGTCGTTCTTCAATCTCAAGGACTAGATATGTCTCGTTAGGCTTAGCCTCTCGATCGTCTCGCTCGTTCACTTCGCCATTACTGGCTTTCGAAGAGTGTCCGTTACGGATGAAAGGTTGCATTGATTCATAATAGCGAAATAAAGTACGTGCATCGCCATATGTGCTTTGTAAATTTCGAAGATCGCGCAACCGTTCTTCATCTATCTCAATCGGAAAAACAGGGTTATATCCTTCTGGTTCTCCTCGTTCGCCTGCATGCCCGGGTGGGAAAACAGAAATAATCTCTGATTGATCACCGCTTTCTAGCTGTCCAAAAGGGATAGGTATATGCATAGCATCATCGATTGATGTTGAGGAATATGTAGGGCCACCTTGAGCGTGGATTTCTCTACGAACCGCATTAGCCAGATATGCCGCAGCGTATGCTGAGCTAAATCGTGCCCGAGTATTATCGTTTAAGACATCTGGAACACAGATTTTATTACTGGCAAAATGGTTTAGTCTTGCAAAAGATTTTTTTAAAATTATCTGCTTCCGCTCTGGTAAGGTCTTTTTTGGGTCCTTGTCGGCGATAAGAGATTGTGCGGTCGTGGCTATTATCATACCTCTAAGGAAAAGTACCTGTTGCGCAGTATTTAGTCCTAGTTCTTGCATAACATCGAGATTAGGAATGGTTTGTCCTATTTTGCTAACAATTTGATCAATAGAAGTGTATTCTGAATGTTCGCGCTTAGAATCGGCATATTTTTTTAGGATACCTTCATTCATTGTCTGCTGTATACGCTCAGGGCTGAAGGCGTTCTGGCCTTGAAGTTGTTGCAGACGTGACTGGAACTCCAGGCTAAAAATATTGTCAGAGTCACAAAAAGTCTCTCCTGGAACAATTACCGACAAGTCACGTGCATGTGCGCCTTTTACTATCTCGTCTACAAGTTCCAGAAAGCTATATTCAGACGGGTCACGTAACGCATCACGTCTTTCATTATTATGTCTATCGTATTCCATGAAACTCCTTGTATTATATAGTATATTCGTAAAATATACCAATAAGTTATAAAAAATAACAATGATTTCACGAGAGATATAGCATGACAGACCAGAATCCAAATAACCCAGAAGAGCAGTTTATTGAAGTTGCCAGGGATTATAACCAAATCAAACAGCAATACGATGCCGTGCCGGAAAGACTTAAAGGTGTTTTAGCTATTGCATTAGGAGCAGTAACTACACGCGTCCATGCTGTTCTTGCTGATGATGAAATAGTGCAGTCAGTTGAATCCCAGAGGGAAGCACTGAAAAATGATGTATCTCTAGTATCGGATTTAATTGATAAAGGGATGATCACTGATGAACAAGCTCGCCAAGAGATACAGACTATCGTGGTCCACGAAGACTATAGGCTAATGAGAGTATATGATAAATTAGCTGAGATGATGGTAGGCACCACTACCGAAGTAGTCCCAGGACTCCAGCAAACAATTGCAGATACGCAGACCGATAGTCCGTCAGTCGCAATCCCGGAAGATAGAAAGGCATTAACTCCTGAAAAATCTGATTCAGCTATTGCCGATGTTAGGGTTGTTGCGTCTAGCGAGGGGATTGAAATTAATGAAAAAAATTTTCCAGATAATATTCATGGAGCTTTAAAAAATAGAAAAATTGCAATTTTTGAAGTCATTAACACATTAAAATCTGGTGAAAAAATAACCGCGAAAGACCTATGGACTAGAGTTCTCGGCGAAGGGTATTCTTCAGTCGAGGTGCAAAGCCCAGGGAGATGGCTACGTGCAAATCTGGTCGACAATGACGAGACTGCATTATTAGAATGGAACGGTAAGAGAAAGGATTCCGAGTATACACGGAATAGCGCAACCTTTGAATTATTAGATTGTCGTGAAGATGAACTCGCTGGGATAACAGAGTCTGAGGCAGTCTCTTCACAAGAACAGGAGAAAAAAACTCTAACAGTAGCATTCGAGATTGACGGTGTATTACTAGGAAAAGGTCGGGGTAAAATGTTGCCGTATGAAATTTATCAGGGAAGTAATATTTCTGATAAAGACTATCCTGATATGCGTAAAAAAGCACTTTTATTTATTGCAGAAAATGCCGAAACTAAGCTTTCTTCAAAAGAAATATGGGTAAAAATTGCAGACGATCATACATCAGATAACTTTGACAAAGATACTTTCTATAGAGTTTGGACTTGGCTAAAAAAAATCAAGTACAAAAACCTACCCTTAATTCAGCATAAATCTGGAAGTCCTTATTACCAGTTTACTAGCGAGTATGTGCCAAATATTGTCAGGAACGATCAAGATGACGATGACTCAGGTCGCCCTGTTGGTCCAAGTCCAAGTCCAGGCTCAGATCACGGCCCAGAAGTTGTAGTGGTGAATACTGACGATGCGGATGCTGTACAGGGTTTATCAAAAGAGGGATCTTCGACTACAGAATCTTGTGCTAACTTGCCAGATTTTAGGTTGGCGCTCGTAGCATCTGGTGTATTAAGTCGATTCAATTTTGTACTAGAAGCAAATGGCTTTCCTAGAGTGGATGAAAAAATCTTAGACCCACTCAAAAAGTATGGAAGAAGTTCAAGTAATGATGATGACGTGTCATCACAGTATGTTGAGGCAGCACAGATGCTTTCAGAGCTATTAGACGACAATAATATCTCATTACTGGATGATCTTTCGGATTTGGTGCTAACACAAGATCCGCGGGCAAATTTTGCTGATTTTTTGCTGACTATAATTACTGAAAAAGGTGGGAAAGAGTTGCTGTGTTCATTGCTACATGCGCGAGTTGTTAGTTCTGGTGGTAGTAAAAAATCACCAGTCAAACTTGATGAAAATGACTGCATGATATTCGATACTGAGACTAATGTTCAGTTATGGCCAAAGGTCAAAGTAGCCGAGCTTCGGCTAAATGACGAGCCTAGGTTATTACCAAGCGACACGAAGATAGACATTAGGGTACTAGAAGATGCCTCTTCTGACTCCTCTAATTCTATCGAGCCAAGACTTGAAGATTTCGTAAATGATGTTGTAAATGAATTAGAAAAACTGAAAGATAGAGGCATATTTGCCCCGACAGTTAAGTTGAGTGCGTTACGCGTACGGACAGGCAGTAGAATTACTGGTACTCACAGGGTAAGGGAGAGATTGCTCTCAGCTGGGTTGATTACCCGTCAAGAATACAGCTCAGCTATGTTAGAATTGCGGACTGTTGTGCTTATGGGTCTGTTTAACACCAATAAACAGATTCTGGACAAGGGCAGTAGACTACAGAAAAAAGCCGTTCAATTAATTGATGATCAAATTGAGGATTTTTTGAGTAAAGTTACTGCTTAGTTTTTCTCAGGCTATTGAACTGGTGGGCAAACTCGGCTACCATAAGCTTTATGAAACAGGATCAAACTGGCGCAATAAATGTGCTTCTAATACCGTTAATTCTGTCGGTGCTTTTCTTTTTTTCCTCGATTGGGTTTGGAGTATGGGCATTTATGAGCCGTGAAGATTACAAAAATAACAGTGATCAAAAAGTTAATACTGCTGTTGTTGTTGCAACTGAACGGGCCAAAACAGAAAAAGAAAACGAGTTTGTTCAGCGTGAGAAAAACCCTTTGCGTGAGTACACTGGTTCTGAAGCCTTAGGCAGTATAACCTTCAAATATCCAAAGACATGGAGCGGGTACTTGGTAGAAGATGACACAAAATCCAGTCTTCTAATGCACCCTGGGCTAGTATCAGGCAACGAAAAGGCTATATATGCACTTCGTGTAGAAGTAGAATCATCTCAATACGATAAAGTGATGCGTAACTATGAGAGTGACGTAAAAAGTGGAATAGTAAAAGCTACGGCTTTTAGACTGAATAAATTGCAGGAAGTGGCAGGCACAAGACTTGACGGTGAAATAGCCAATGGGATTCAGGGATCTATGATTGTACTACCACTTCGTGATAAAACACTAAAGATTAGTACGGAGTCCAAAGATTTTTCTAGTGATTTTGAGAGCATAATCCTGCCAAATCTGACGTTTATTCCGTAAAACATCCAGTACAACAATCGATCTTTATATTCATTAACCTGTACACGTTGTCTTAGTTAAGTGCTATACTTTACTTCATTAGAAGGGACGCGACGTACGTGGCTTTAGATGATAATTATCAAGAGGGGAATCAGTTCGATAGCGGTGCTGTAGCGCTAGTCCGTGAACTAAAACTTTCCTTGCATACAATCGCTCTTCAGGCAGAAGTCGAATCGTCTAATATAAGATTACTAGCAATGCAATCTATGCGACTTATAGATAGTTATATTGCATCATCAAGTTCGGCTCACGGACAACAATCTCTGGTCTTATCGCCATTGGCTATTGGCTCGGTAATGCATACTGCTGTAGATCAATTAAGAGAAACTTCTGGGCTAAGAATAGAAATGGAAGCTAAGGCACATGTACCAGTAATGACAAACGCAAGAGCCTTGGCTAATTTGCTCGAAACAACTGGTAACGCAATGGCAGATATAACCTCAGATAAATTGTTGTTCCGTAGCTTTGTTACTTCAAAAGGCGATGTAGGGGTCGGAGTATTTGCCAAAAATATAGACATTTCATCGGTTGAGTTACGCTCTGCGATTAGTTCTGTAGGGAATGCACAAATGCCATTAGCTCGTCATAGCGAACGGAGCGGAGTCATGCTTTTGATTGCCGACAGTTTAGCAAAAGCTCTTGGGGGTGCATTAGAAGTTAAGCGAATGGGTAAGTGGTGCGGGTTCACTACTGTTTTACCTAGGAGCGAACAACTTGCCTTGATGTAAGTTATTTACGTATATGCCTCGTATTCTACTGCTTGAACCAGACTCTCAGTCAGCTCGTCTTGTGCGTCAATATATAGAAAATGGTACATATACTGTTGATTTTGCACATTCTTCCCAGGAAGCACTCCACTGCGCTGATGGCAATAAACCTGATCTTGTTATTCTGGAGTTGGCTATACGTGACCATAATGGTTTTGCATTTCTTCACGAATTTAGGTCGTATAATGATTGGGCAAAAATCCCCGTAATAATCTTCTCCCACATAGATGTAAGCGAAGCCTCTATGTCAGAAAGTTGGAAATCACTTGGCGCAAAATATTATTTTTATAAGCCGACAACAACACTTGCAGAACTCAAAAAAGCAATCGATGATGTGCTTCTATGAAAAAATACGTTGATCGAGCAATAGTATTGAGCCGGATTAATTACGGCGAACGTGATCGTGTAATTACAGTTCTTGGCAAGAATCATGGCAAGATAGCTCTGTTTGCAAAAGCTGTTAGGTCGGAAAAAAGCAGACTAGCTGGAGGAGTAGAGTTGTTGAGTGTGAGCGAGCTGACTTTTATAGACGGTAAAAGTAACCTCAAGACTTTGAGCGGGTCACGTTTACTGGTTCACTATGAGAAAATTATGACTGATTATGATCGTATGCAACTTGCATTCGAGATTCTTAAAACTATATCTAAGCTAGCAGAGGATGGCACCGGGCAAGAATATTATCCTGTTTTAGAAACATTTTTATCTTCTCTAAATAACTTAGATGTTGATCACAATATAGCCGAACTTTGGTGTAACTTAAGATTACTTAGTCTTGGGGGTACACTGCCACAGATGGAAGTGTTAAATGCAGAAAACGCAGTAGAAAAATTATTTAACTTCGACCAAGATGATCAACAATTTTCTTATCACCCAGATGGTCAGTTTAGTGTAAATGACTTAAAGCTTATAAAACTTTTAGTACGTAGTTCTGCGCCTATAAAACTGTCTAAACCAATCGGCACAGAACAATCATTGGCACGATTTTCTAGATTACTTCTTAAAACAAATCTATCTGAGGTATAACTCTGTAGTAGACTTTCCAGATGTTGCATCAATGTGCAGGTCTATTTGCTAGAGCAAATAGACTGAAAAGCTCACTACGGGGTATAATAGGCAACAATATGAGTAAAGAAGTTTCAATGGAAGATATTGTTAGTTTGTGCAAGCGCCGCGGGTTTATTTATCAGGGGTCCGAAATTTATGGTGGCTTATCGGGCACCTGGGACTACGGCCCGCTTGGCGTTGAGCTAAAACGCAACATTATGAATCTTTGGTGGAAAATGTTCGTTGAAGATCGTGATGAAATGTTCGGTGTTGATGCGGCAATTCTCATGAACCAAAAAGTTTGGCAGGCAAGTGGCCACGTCGATACTTTCACGGATCCTATGGTCGTATGCAATAAATGCGGGAAAAGCTACAGGGAAGACCACCTAGACTACACGAAACCATGCCTCAACTGCAGTGCAAAAGATTCTTATGGTCAGCCAAGACAATTTAATATGATGTTTAAAACAAACGTAGGGCCTGTCGGTGACGAGTCGAGCATTAGTTATCTGCGACCTGAAACAGCTCAGGGTATTTTTACTAATTTTAAAAACGTAGTTGATAGCTTTAGTCCAAATATGCCATTTGGTATTGCACAACAGGGCAAGGCTTTTCGCAACGAGATTAGCCCTCGTGATTTTGTGTTTCGCTCAAGAGAGTTTGAGCAGATGGAGATCGAGTACTTCGTGCACCCGGATAATTGGGAAGAATCGTTTGAGTTATGGAGGCAACTTGTTTGGGAATGGTGTGGAGCTATTGGTTTGCCTGCAGACAGTGTTCATGAGCTAGAGGTTCCCGAAGACGACAGGGCACACTACAGTAAAAGAACCATCGATTTTGAATTTGATTTTCCAATCGGCCGTGAAGAACTGCTTGGGTTAGCATATCGAACTGATTTTGATCTAAAAAACATCGAGCGTGCTTCTGGAAAAAATGTGGATTATAGACCAAAAGACGGTACCGAGCCATTTGTACCGCATGTGATAGAACCAAGTTTTGGGTTGGAGCGAGCCATTATGGCCGTACTAACATCTGCCTACACAATCGATGAAGTTAATGGAGAAAAAAGAACCTATCTGCAGTTGCCACAAAGCTTGGCTCCAGTAAAAGTTGCTGTTTCGCCGCTACTGAAGAACAAACCAGAGCTAGTCGATAAAGCTCGCGAAGTTTACGCCAGTCTCAAAAAGGAATTTGGCAATGTCATGTGGGACGACAACGGTAACATCGGCAAGCGCTACCGCAGACAAGACGAGATAGGTACGCCGTATTGTGTGGTGATCGACTTCGATACCTTGGAAGACAACGCAGTTACCGTCCGCAACCGAGACACCACCAAGCAAGAGCGAGTAAGCATAGCTGACCTGGTTGGTGCAATTAGTGCGTAGTAGATGAAGAGTATTAAGACAGTAATATGGGATTTAGATGGGACACTGCTTGATAGTTTTGGTCTATTCTGCGAAATTATCTGTGACATTCTAGAAAGGCGTGGTATATCAGCCCCAGATAGGGATTTTATAGCACATCACTATCATGGTAGTTTGGAGGATAGTATCTCAGGTATTGTCTCAGGATCTCAAGCCCTTAAAGATGAGATTATAAAAGATTTTTTGCTTGAGCAGAACGACCATTATAAATCTGTTGAGCATCAGCTGTATCCAGACGCACTGCAACTGGTAAAAGAATTCTACAATCAGGGAAAAAGGCAGATTATTGTAAGCAATAGAGCACACACAGGACGAAACAGCGCTAGCCCAAGGGCAATTGTTACTAATTCTTCACTCGCGAGTTACATTGGTCTTGTTTTATGTGGGGATGATTCAGACTACAGAAAGCCGGACTCTAGAGTACTGAGTAAGTCTAATATAATGGCATCCTCAAACAATGTGTTGGTCATAGGTGATCAATTTGTAGATGTTGAATTCGCACATAATATAGGTGCTGATTGTATTATCGTGAGAAGGGATGGTAGTCCCATACCTCACTTAGAGCAGTTGTCAGATCATGTTCACGAGAATATTCTAAAAGTAGATAGTCTTGATGACGTCTTATGAAGTTTAGTCTCTAGGTGATATTATAGTCACATACATTTCCGGGTGGAAAAAAGATTTACTACAAGAATGCTTCGAGCAGAACAATACCGATCAAAACCAGTTCCAGAACAACTTTTCCGTCTTGCGAGTGTGGTTATTTGTCTCGCAGGACAACAGGGTAAGATTATACAAAGTAAAAGGGCTAATAACGCGCATATTTTTCTGCCCAATGAGATAGAGACTGATATAATCCGCGAGCAAGAATGCGCTCGCATTAATCAGAAGATAATCGGAAGAATAGCTAGGACAGGATATCGACAGTGGAGTATGCGTCTCGCTGAACCATACTGGGTTAGTGCCGATCAAAAGGACGATGATGGCTACAGAGTAACCTATGCCTTTGAGTGGAACCAAAAAGAAGCTGTTACAGCACGAAAGCATATGAAGACCAAGGTTTGTGATGATATCGAAGATTATGAGTCTGTTTTGATGCCTGTTTTGGATGTAGATATGCTTCAACCTGACTTTCTGCACGCACAACTCCAGTGCGAATTGGTATCTTACGGGGACTGTGATCAGCTTATTTCAAAAGCACAAGAGTTTAGCCAGACATCGCAAACAAGCAAAAGATACAATAGATGATTCATGTATGCGTACAACATTCGATGCCTGAGGTATAGACTGTTTTATTACAGGGTAATGTGGCGTATTATTCAATAAATGACTAAATTTTATGAACAATCCAAAGGCCCACTTGATATTGCAAGACAAACCGTTGAGAATGCTATCGATTTTGACATCCTGCTAAATGATCGCTTAGCCTCGGTAGAAAATTTTGACGACATTGTCAAACTCGTACTTAACGAAGTCGCCGAGCTAGATTCGGGAATGCCATTTTTGCACGAAAGAGTTGATGTTACTGGCATACCTACCACTATTGCAATGGGTGAAGACGGCTTTGATTCCTATGTATTCACCGAGAATATTTCTACCCCCAACACAGAACAAGGCGAGTATAGGGGCTATTTCATCAGGAGAATAACAGACATTGATGAGGATGAAGGTGCGATCTTTAGACTGGTCCACGGTATTGAGGTAGACGATGTTAGGTTTACTGACGATTTCGGCAATAATCACCATCTTGTTAATATGCATTATTATCCTGTGTTTGAAACTGGTTCAGATCCTCTACGCCCACTAATGCCAATCAATGCTCATAGTATGGTTGATTTAAAAAACGACCCAGCACTGGAACGAATAAATAATATCGTCTACACAGATGTATTTGATAACAGGACTCAAAAAATAAGAGCTCTAGGAAAATTCATGAGAAAAGCCATGATACAAATTGAAGTGGGGAATAATAGCCTGGAAAACATAAACCACCAAAGATTGAGCTACCTTAACTCCATCCCAGTTTTTAATAAGGATGAAAAAGTAGCAACCAGTAACTTCATTTTTGAGAGCAATTTGGCCAAAGCCGAAGATCATGAAGTAGACGTCAGTATAGAAAAAAGTTTGGGTACGGTCAGGATAGAACCGAGAATGCTGGTTAGTGCTAGGAAATATTTTGTTGAGCGATCAGGATATGCTCATTTTAGTTCTAGCCAGGATATTTATCTCAATGGAGAAACAGACACGGGACAGAGCATATATTGCCCTCTAAAATCTGCAGTTGTGGTCCGGTGATGCCCAGAGAAGATAATTACCATTTTAATGGGCATAGCGCATAATCCTGATTACATATCGGTGACTGAGACCCAGTAGTCTATAATTAGAGGTCATGAATCAAGCTTTGGCGCTAGAAATATTGCTGGACGGACACAGCGCTATGCTGACAGGACCAGCGGGATCAGGTAAAACATATGTTTTAAACCAGTTTATAAGACATGCCAAAAAAGAAGGTAAGACCGTAGCCGTCACTGCTACTACTGGTTTAGCTGCGACCCATCTTGGAGGCAATACTATTCATTCCTGGAGTGGTATAGGTATCCATGACAGTTTGCCAAAATATTTTATGGATGATCTGAGAAAGGGTCGTCGTGAAACTATTGAAAAAACTGACGTGCTTATTATTGACGAGATATCAATGCTACACGACTTTCGGCTTGACCTTGTTGACGAAGCACTCAGACAAGTCAGGGGCGATAGCCAGCCATTTGGGGGTATCCAATTAATAATGTGTGGTGATTTCTTTCAACTACCCCCGATTAATCGTAGCGGATCATTGCATGGAACTTTTGTAGTAAACTCGAATGCTTGGAATGAACTGGACCCGGTAGTGTGCTACCTCGCAGAACAACATCGTCAGAGTGATGAGACTTTCCTGGAGATTCTGACCGCACTTAGAAACGGAGACATCAGACGGGGCCATGCTGAGACCTTAATCTCCAGACAGAATCATGATGTGGGTGACGCTACAGAACTTCACGTCACAAACGTAGATGTTGATACTATAAATCACAGAAAGTTAGCAGAGCTACCCGGAGACGAGCACCGCTACGTTATGACTAGTACGGGCAAATCATCGTATGTTGATGGTCTTAAGAAATCTTGTCTGGCAAGCGAAGAATTAATTCTTAAAAAAGATGCCTTAGTTATGTGCATAAAGAACAATCCAGAAAAAAAATATGTTAACGGCTCTCTAGGCAGGGTAGTCGGATTCGAACCCCTGACAGATTATCCTATTGTGCAGTTAAAAAATGGCAGGACTGTTACAGTCACTCCTGAAGCATGGGAGCTTCGTGATGGAGATAAAAAACGAGCCTCACTTAGCCAAATACCTTTACGTCTAGCATGGGCAATAACAGTTCATAAAAGCCAGGGTATGACACTGGACTCAGCAAAGATTGACTTAAGGAGAGCATTCGTTGAAGGCATGGGCTATGTTGCACTATCACGGGTAAGAGGGCTGGATACATTGAGCCTGGTGGGGATTAATCAAATGGCCCTAAAAGTAAGTTCAGACGCACTAGCCATAGACGAAGCCCTTCGTAGCAAGTCGGCACGGGATTCAAAACGGTTCAGGCATTTAGAGGTAAAGTCGCAGACTAGGGCTAAAGCTAAACCCGAAAAGCCAAAAACCGAATGGAAAGAAAAAGTCAGTAAAATGCGCGAAACATATCCTAATGCTTTCAAGCCGTGGGCAGATTCAGATGACAGTAAGCTGGTTAAACTTTTCTCTTCAAAAAAGAAGGTAGATATTGATGAACTAACCAAAACATTTGGACGACACCCTGGTAGCATCCGCGCCCGCCTAAAAAAACACTTCGGAGATGATGCGGTAGTATAATTATTTATATGAGAGAGCATGCTTCAACAAGGAGCGAAAAGAAGAAGACCTCTGAGAGGTTGATGAAATTTGGTCGTGATTTTAATTTGGTGGTGGGTGGTGTTGCTTTGCTGGGATCTGCCATCGCTCCACCAGTCGCGTCTTTAGCTCTAGGTGGATATGCAGGGTTTCAGTTCGTTCAAGCGGTGGGGTTTGAGGCCGGTCGTCGTCACGTCAAAAAAAGAAATAATAAAAAACAAGATCACAAACGGGGGTAGCTTTTATAATAATCGTAGTTAATTTATCATATAGACAGCTTAGCGGAGTAGCGATATGGCTTTTAGGCAAGAGATCACAAGACATAGAAAGAAGATTGACGAATGTGATGCTCATATTGTGCAGGCACATGGACAGTTGATTACAAGCGTATCTAAAAATCCGTTAATATTAAAAACCCCAGTGGCGCAGATCCTTATGCTAAGTGTGTGCTTAAATATGGCTAAACGATTCACCGTGACAGACAAAGTCGGTCATATAAAATTAAAGTACGGCATACCTTCTGTAATACAACCAGAAAGGGAGCAACAGGTATATGACAATGTGGTAGAGCTCAACTCAGAGTTTGAACCACTGGTAGGAAGTGATCTGGTTCTGGGCGTTTGGAAATCTATTCACACAGAGAGTGTAAGAAGGCAAGAAGAGCAAAAATTGTCTGCCCAGACTGATTCCAAAGTCGCTTAAGACTGTGCTTGTGCTATCATGATCTGTAATGGATCGACGTCATACAAATTTTCCTAAACACTTCTTCTGGGGAGCCAGTACAGCCTCTCATCAAGTAGAGGGCAATAATCATAATCAATGGACGGTGTGGGAGCTTCAACATGCGAAAGAGCTCGCCCAGACCGCACATCAGCGTATGAGCTGGCTACCTGCATGGGAGGATATTAAAGATCAAGCAGAAGAGCCGGATAATTACATATCTGGCAATGCAGTAGACCATTATAATCGCTATCAAGAAGATTTCGACATTGCAAAAGGCCTGAATCTGAATGCATTTAGATTTACCATTGAGTGGTCGCGCATAGAGCCAGAAGAAGGAAAATGGAACGAAAAAGAGATAGCACACTACAAACGATACATTAAGGAATTGCGTAAACGTAAAATAGAGCCCTTCCTGACTCTATGGCATTGGACAGTACCCGTATGGTTTGCTGAAAAAGGCGGGTTTGAAAATAAAGAAAACCTTCAATATTTTGATAGATTCGTGCAGAAAGTAGCCGACGAACTTATAGAGGAAGTAGAATATGTGATTACGCTAAACGAGCCTAACGTAAATACTAGCTTTGCATACCTGCTGGGTCTTCATCCTCCAGCAAAACGTAGCATAGTAAACTTCCTGAAGTCGTACTGGAATTTATCTCGTGCCCATAATAGAGCATATAAAATCCTAAAAACCGCAAAACCCGCTCTTCAAGTGGGTATGAGCTCTCAGCTAGCAAATATACAACCTAAGCGCCCTCATAACTGGCCTGATCTCATTACTACACAATGGATGCGCTATTTCTGGAACTGGTGGTTTTTGAGGCGTGTACGTAGGTGCCAGGATTTTATTGGTCTTAATTATTACTTTACCGATTATTACACTGGAATTGGTAAGCGCCATAACCCCAAAGTACCTCTTAATGACATGGGGTGGTATATGGAACCTGAGGGAATATATCCATTGTTGATCCGTGTTTGGGCGCGGTTCAAAAAGCCAATATTTATCACAGAAAATGGTTTGGCTGATGAGCACGACCAACACCGTAGATGGTGGATAGAACAGACTTTGGTAGCAATGGAGCGAGCAATAAGTGAAGACGTAGATATCCGAGGTTATTTCCATTGGAGTCTTCTTGATAATTTTGAGTGGCAAGATGGTTGGTGGCCGAAGTTTGGATTAGTAGAAGTTGATAGAAAGACTATGAAGAGAACCTTACGTCCGAGCGCAAAATGGTACGGCGAACTTCTCGATGATCTGAACCATCCTCACAAAAAAGACTAATTTGTTAAATAGCGCATGTCTAGCACAGGATACGCTACATGTAGCGTACTAAGTTTTTCTGTGGATAACTTGTGGCATTTTGTGGGTTTTATAGTAAAAATACGCTTGTATGTGGGGGATAGTGGGTAGTAAACTGTTGTTAGTGGGTACGCGTAGGTAGACCAAAACAGTCATCCAACCGCCAAAAAATAAAAACCACTAGTAAATTAACTACACACCAATGGCCACGGTAGACTACTTCGAAAGAAAGCTTGACGATAAACGGCGGTTAACCATACCGACCGAACTTCGTGACAAGCTCGCAAACGGGGTAGTGATTACCAGAGGCTTTGGAGAATACTTGCATCTATACCCAAAAGACGTATGGGTTGAGCAAGTAGAACCAAAGCTTGTAGGCGATATTCTCGATGAGCACATCGCGGATCTGAATGTTCAGTTCCGGATGGGTAAAGTCGAGGGCAAGTTAGATGATAAGCAAGGGAGAATCACTCTCGAGCAACACCATCTAACCTATGCAGGTATTGACCGTGACGTTGTTGCAATCGGAGTAGGGCAGTATTGGCGAATAATCGCCAAGGAACGTGCTTAGTCAATCCTTTTCGTGTAGACGTTCTTTAAAAATTTATTAGCGTCAAGGCAGTGACAAGGTCAGCTATCTGGCAATCAGTATGTGGTCTTAGGGATAACCACGAGATAAAACCCTCGTACCTTTTTTAAAACACCTCCCAAAACTCCACCTCACACATAAGTCTCTAAAAACTTAGAACTCGTAACCCTATATAGATGACAAGTGTTTATCGTTCAATTTAATAATTGATAGAATAACAAACACTTGAATCATCAGGGATACAAACAAAAACAAAAACAACCCAAAAAATAAAAAACTGATTGCCAGATAGGTGACCTTGTACATAAACAAAAATTAAAAACAAAAATGCGTACAATAAGAAGGTTACCTATGACTGACGAACTACACAAACCAGTTTTACTCAATGAAGTAATAACGCTATTGCAACCACAGAAAGGTCAAGATTATCTTGACCTAACTGCTGGTTATGGTGGGCACTCAGTCGAGATACTATCTCGTCTGGGGACTACCGGCAGTGCAACTCTCGTTGACCGTGATTCTTTGGCAATCCAGCATCTAGAGAATCGTTTTAAGAACGATGACAGGGTTCGGATTATAAAAAGTGATTATGAATCTGCGAGTAAAAAACTCACACAGAGTAAACAAAAGTTTGATTGTATTTTGGCAGACATAGGAGTGTCGTCACCGCACCTTGACAATTCAGACCGTGGTTTTTCGTTCATGAACGATGGACCGCTAGACATGCGTATGGATAACGTATCAGGTGCAATTGCGTCGGATATAGTTAATACATATGAGGAAGATCGGCTCGCAGATGTGCTTTATAAGTACGGAGAACTGCATAATAGTCGCTATCTTGCTCGTAGCATTGTCCAGCATCGTCCGTTCGCTACTACTCACGAACTAGCCTCGGTCATAAACGGTACTCACAAGCAACGTATGAGGCTAAGAGCTCAGGTTTTTCAAGCACTTCGCATCGAAGTGAACGATGAACTTGGTCAGCTTGAACGAAGCTTGTCGCTGTGGCTTAATCTCCTAAAACCAGGAGGTCGTCTCGGCGTAATCACATTCCATAGCCTAGAGGATAGGATTGTAAAACAATTCATTCGCGAGCATGGAGGAGGGACCTTAGATAGCGAACTCATTTCGCTTACTAAAAAACCAGTGGTTGGTGCCAAAACTGAAGTTGTTTTTAATCCGCGTGCTCGAAGTGCAAAACTTCGAGTATTGCAGCGAAAATAAAAACAAAAAAGAAAGGGGGATGTTCATGCCTATTCAGGTTAAAAGCAGCTCCCGCGCCTATAAAGTACATGTAAAAGTTGTTTAGATAACTTTTACATCCTTTAAAGGACCGTTTCCGGAGACGGTTATCCGTCTCCGGAAAGAAATAAAATAAAAACAAAAAAGAAAAGACTATATGACATATTCAAGTTCACTGGCGATGAGTCGTAGACGATTTGCGTCAAGACATCAAAATGCTGTCACTTTTCAGGAACAGGCAAAAAGCCTGGGTCCTGTTAGTAATACGATTATGCTCGTGGTGTTAAGCTGTTTATTAGGACTTTTGTACCTAACTCAGGTAACAAAGACAAACGCCAATGGCTACACACTGGATAGTTTGCAGAAGGAACAAACAGCTTTGAGGCATGAAAACGAAGAGCTTGAGTTAACCGCTGCAAGGCTTCAATCACTTGATCGTGTTTCTAGTAGCCCTGTAAACCAGAGCCTAGTGTCCGTAGCTCCTACAGCTACAGTGCAGTAAAACTATTCATTGCTAGATAAAGATAGGCAATAATGCGACCAAGAGCAACCGATACTACAATTCAATTCCACACTTCTCGTTTCAGATTTTGGTACGGGTTACTCTTAATAATATTCGCGGTTTTTTTAATTCGATTATTTTATATACAAATCATTCAACATGATTACTATAGATCTTCTGCTCTTGCTGGTCAGCTTAAAGAATATGAAATTCCAGCCGAACGGGGCGTAATAGTTGCACATGACGGCAACCAACTTGTTCCTATTGTATTAAATGAAGAAGTATTTACAGTTTTTGCAGATCCTAAGTACATAACTGACCCAAGGGACGCCTCAGATCGGTTAGAGCAAATTATTGGTGGTGACCGGTCCAAATATGAAGAGTTAATGGAAGCCGACAGTAGGTACTCGGTACTGGCTAAAAAAGTTGACAAGAAAACTGCTAAACGTATTGACGATCTCGATATCAAGGGACTCGGAACACGAGCTTCTTCTCAGCGTACATATCCGCAAGGTGCCCTTGGAGCTCAGTTGCTTGGTTTTGTTGACGACGAAGGTAAGGGTAAGTACGGTGTTGAACAATTCCTTGATGAGCAGTTACGCGGAAAACCTGGAGAAATAAAAGCTATTACAGATGCCCAAGGCGTGCCTTTAGTAGCTAACAATGATAATGTTTTGCTGAGTCCAGAACAAGGTAAAAGAGTAACTTTGACTATCGATATCTCTATGCAACGAAGGCTAGAGGATGCGTTAAAGACACACCTAGAAGAAGTTAGGTCACCTTCAGGGAGTGTGATTGTGATGGACCCTAAGACGGGTGCAGTAAAGGCTAGCGCTAACTTTCCGACTTATAACCCAGGCGAGTTCTCTAAGGTAGAGGACGCAAGCGTTTTTAACAACTCTGCTGTCAGTGAGCCAATGGAGGTGGGCTCAGTCATGAAAACGCTCACAGTCGCTGCTGGGCTTAATGAAGGGGTAATAGGACCGGGGACAACTTATTATGACCCGTCATTCTTTAAGATAGGCGACGCAACAGTGCGTAACGTAGAGGAGGACGGGGGTGCGGCGACAAGAAGCGTCCCGGATATTCTTCGCTACTCCCTTAATACTGGTGCTACCTGGGTTTTGATGCAGTTAGGCGGAGGAGAGCTAAACGAACAGGGACGAAAGAAATGGCATGATTATATGGTAAATCATTATCAGTTTGGGAAACCGACTGGTATTGAACAAGGATATGAAGCAGATGGGTTCATACCAAGCCCTACAGAAGGATTCGGGCTTGATATTCAGTATGCAAATACTACATTTGGTCAAGGCACGAGCATCACGCCGATACAAATGATATCTGCTTTCGCGTCTACTATAAACGGGGGTACATACTATCGTCCACATTTGGTTGATTCTGACGATAAAGAATCTCAGATCATAAGAGAAAATGTAGTTAGCCCAGAAGTGTCGACTGCGCTACGAGATATGCATGAAAATTCTGTCGCACAAAATTACCGAACATTGAAAAGGGAAGGTTATAGAGTAGGCGGGAAGACCGGTACAGCTGAAGTTCCACGCCCTGAAGGTGGTTATTATGATGACCGTTATAACGGTACGTTCGTAGGCTATGTAGGGGGAGATGCACCAGAATATGTGATCATGGTGAGGGTAAATGTGCCTAAAGTGGGCGGGTACGCTGGCACTACAGCTGCAGCGCCTATGTTTGCCAAAACAATCGATATGCTGATAGGTAACTATGCTGTTAATCGAATCTCAAATTGAGTTGTTAATACCTGTTAAGGAATGGTTAATTTCAGGTCTATAAGGTATACTATTAATACTGATATATAATAAACAAACACCTTATGATAAATACATTTAATCTGACATTTCAGACCTCCGAACTCGTCGCAATTCTTGTTTTTGCATTTCTTGGGTTTAGTGTAAGTATGTTGATTACTCCTTTATATACCACCTTAGCCTATAAAGGGCAGTGGTGGAAAAAGCCACGAAGTAATACTGTCACAGGCGAAGTTGCTAAGGTATTTAACCGACTTCATGGAGAAAAACACCGTCGTAACATACCAACTATGGCAGGCATTGTATTTCTGGTAGCTGTCACGGTGGTAACTTTATGCTTTAATCTGGGAAGAGAAGAAACATGGTTACCTTTAGCGGCTTTTGTTGGAGCTGGTATGATCGGGCTTATAGATGACATAATCAATATTAGAGGGAGTGGTGCAGGGGTTGCTGGGCTTCCTTCTAAGCTTAAATTACTGCTTATAAGCTTTGTGGCTCTCATTGGGGGAATATATTTCTTTGCCAAGCTCGATGTAACCAGCATTTTTGTGCCAGCTATAGGTGATTTATATATAGGGTGGTTGATAATACCACTTTTTGTTTTAGTGGTGATTAGCACTGCCAACGCCGTAAATATTACAGATGGTTTAGATGGCCTTGCAGGGGGTCTAGCGGCTATTGCTTTTGCAAACTATGCGCTAATAGCTTTCTTGCAAGAAAGATTCGGTGTGGCGGGATTTTGTTTAACTATCGTCGGAGCCCTGCTTAGCTATACTTGGTTTAATATATATCCAGCTCGGTTCTTTATGGGTGATGTTGGCTCGTTCTGCCTTGGAACTGCTCTAGGAGTAGTCGCAATGATAACCGACACAATGGTGTTGCTCCCGATCATCGGAGCAGTGTTTGTCGTTGAGGCAGGTTCTAGTTTAGTGCAGATATTGTCCAAGAAGCTACGTGGTGGCAAAAGGATATTTAAGATCGCTCCAATACATCATCACTTTGAAGCTTCTGGTTGGCCCGAAACTAAAGTAACTATGCGGTTCTGGGTTCTCGGGCAGGTGAGTGGCTTTGTAGGCCTCGCACTATTCTTGCTCGGGGGCTTCAATGTATAAACAGAAAAACAACGTAGCATTACAGTCACGGCGTGCTCAATCGTCTTCAAGTCTTTCTTCTCAAAGTTTCTCACGTCGTCATCGTCCAGACTATTTATTAATTATCTTAGCCTTATTGCTTAGTGTAATCGGTCTTATTGTCGTTTATGCAATCAGTCCTGGGCTTGCAGCTACAAGAGATGAGTCAGCAAGTTACTTTGTCATAAAACAAGCTATTGCAGTTGGCCTAGGGCTGGTAGCATTTGCTATATTTAGTTTTATTTCTACTAATGTAATCGCAAGATTACGAAACATTCTCGTTGGCCTAAGTTTATTTGGCGCGCTGATTGTGCAAATTTTTGGGGAAGAAGTAAATGGTGCTTATAGATGGATACAGATTGGAGGGTTCTCTTTTCAGATAGCCGAATTAATCAAGTTTGCCATAGTAGTATGGGTTGCAAGTTTTCTAGTTGAACGTTTACGAAAGGGTGAGATAAACGACGACAGGCAAACCCTAAGGCCTTTACTAATATTAATAGCTGTAGTTGGTCTTATAGTTGCAAAAATGGAAAGCGATCTTGGTTCTACCGGTGTAATGATAGCAATAATTGGCGTAATGGCATTTGTCGCTGGTCTCCCATTAAGAAAAATTAGCCTGATACTCGGAATAATTGTAATTGGAACCACTCTTGCTATAACAACATCAGAATATCGTCGTGATCGAGTGTCTACCTTCCTTAATCCTACTAGTGATTGCCAGGACGCTGGATACCAGTCATGCCAGGCACTTATAGCGGTTGGAAGTGGAGGAGTGTTCGGCAGGGGATTAGGAAACAGTGTTCAGGCATACGGTTATCTTCCGGAAGCTGCTAATGATTCGATCTTTGCAATACTGGCAGAAAAATTTGGCTTCTTAGGTGTCAGTATTGTGATTGGATTGTATGTTGCATTATTTTCTAGGCTGAAACGCGTCATAGAACGTACCGCAGAACCCTTTGCTCGTCTATTTGTAATAGGTGTTTTAGCGTGGTTGAGCACTCAAGCTATGATTAATATCGGAGCAATGATCGGGTTATTGCCACTCAAAGGTATCACACTACCATTTATAAGTTACGGCGGTACGAGTATAGTGTTTGTAATGGCTGCTCTCGGGATGGTTTTTCAGATATCGCGCTATACTAACTTTGAGCCGATTAGAAGCACTAAAATTGTAAAGGATCAGAACAATGAAAACTTACGTTCTGTGCGGGGGCGGGTCAGGCGGACACATTACGCCTCTTCTAGCCGTAGCGCGCGAGCTTAAAGCTACAGACCCTCATTCGAAGATAGTGTATATCGGAGAAAAGAATGGTAAGTTCAGTTATCTTGCTGAAGGATCTCGTGTATTCGATGAACTTCATTATATAAATGCTGGTAAAATACGTCGCTACCACGGGGAATCACCCTTACGTAAGTTAACCGACATCAAAACAATTGCACTTAACATACGAGATATTGTGCAAATGTTAAGAGGTACTTTGCAGTCGATTATATTGTTCAGGCGTCTTCATGCTAATGGTCTGCTCCTCAAGGGAGGATATGTTTGTGTGCCGGTTAGTTTTGGTGCCCGATTTGCAAAGGTGCCTATGATAACACACGACTCAGATGCCATGCCTGGACTATCAAATCGCATTGCTTCTCGTTTTGCCAAATATCATGCGACTGCAATGCCGGCTAAATATTATAGATACCCCAGTGCCAGCGTAAAGCATGTCGGTTTGCCAGTCGATCTTAAATTGTTTAGGAAATATTCAGAATCAGAAAAGCGATTATTGAGAGAAAAATTCGAAATAAGTGCCGACAATACTGTATTACTAATAACCGGCGGCAGTAACGGTGCGCGACGGTTAAATCAGTGGTGTATTGAGTTGTTGCCAGAGTTACTAGATAAATACCCTAAACTTAAGGTTATACATTTGGTTGGAGAGGGGAATGAGTCTCAGTATGACCAGGTACATCCAACCTACCTTGATCGTATTAACGTTCTGCCAAACACCAACGAAATGCATCACTTAATTGCGGTTAGTGACATCGTAGTAACTCGTGCTGGGGCGTCATCTCTTGTTGAGCTTGCTACACAGTCCAAAGCCTGTGTCATAGTCCCAAATCCTGATCTAAGTGGGGGTCACCAGCTAAAAAATGCAGTGGTATACAAAGATCAAGAAGCTGGCCTTGTTGTTCAAGAGAAGGATCTTAGTAAAAACAACGAAAATCTGAAATCATCTTTAACCATACTTATCGAGAATCCTGATACGAGAACTCGTATCGGGGAGAATCTTAGGTCGACGCTTCCTGAGAAAAGTTCTGCAACAGAACTTGCAAGACTCTTGCAGGGGTTGGCTTCATGAGGCTAGGCAAGAAGAAGCAGGGTGCTAAAACATTACTCCGAAGCCCTAATCGACAAAGAGCAAAACAGCAGGCATACCACTATAGTGCAAAGCGCTCCAGCTCTGATAGAGCATTTGATAGGACTATGATTACTGATAACCCCGCTTCTTCTGGATATCGGTCGTGGCCAGAAACAATCCTGTCCATATTTGGCGTTTTACTTTTCCTAGCTGGTGCTATATATGTTATGACGTTATCCACCAACGCACAGATTAAAGTTAAAGATAACCGTAACTTACCTAATCAATCAGATGTTCAGAAGAAAGCAGATGCCATTTTAGGTAGTTCGCTTACTAATAGAAGTAAGTTCACAATTGATACAAGGAAGTTTGAAGAAACCCTTTCGAGTGAATTCCCAGAGCTTAGCGACATACATCTTTCTATATCAATGTTGCGTCACAAGCCACTGGTTACTATTCAAATAGCTAACCCAGCCCTGAGTATAGTTAGTGGCAATAAGGAGTATGTTGTTGGTGATGACGGGGTTGTTATGTACGATATTAACAACGTACCGAGCTCTAGCAAAACCCCTAAAGATCTCCCTGTAGTACAAGATCAATCATCCTTTGATATAGAGGTTGGTAAGCAGGTGCTAACTGTTTCTCAGATTAAATTCATAGACGAGATCACTTATCAGTTATCCCAGAAAAATATTTCTACAGAAAGTATGATTATAAAGGGAGGTGGCGGGGAGTTACAGCTACGTCCTGGTGGGGAGCTATACTATGTAAGATTTAATTTTTTTGAAGATGCTATAAAATCAAGTGGAACATATCTAGCTGTCCGCGAGAAGCTCAAAGCCGATAATGTGGTTGTTTCAGAATATATAGATGTGCGCGTGCCAGAACGTGCCTATGTTAAATGAAAGTACTATCACACTACCCTTGCTGTTCGTAAATTGTTCGTATAAAAGAAACTTCATGATTCTGGAGAAAAACATATAATACATACAAAAAAGGGGAATGTCAAAATTCTCGGGTTTTTTTCAGCAAGGCGGGGGAGTTCACAAAAAATATATAATCCGTGAAAAAACGTGAAAATGCAAATCCACGTTGTGGAAAACTAAATAACGACATAGAATCAATTTAATAATTGAAAGTCTGCTTCAAAGAAAGGTGTTATGAGCCGATTCTTTAGCGTAAACTACGCAATTGTACCGTATATAGACTTCGGTAGTTCCCTGGCTAGGTGTGTCAGTATTCATTAAAACAGAACATATACAAGTCGTAAAATATACATTGTGCGACGTTATGTCACAAGCGCTTTCATGCAGTTTTATTACTGCCCTATGCCTCACACTAAGTTTTAATTTTTAGTTCACTGCAATTTGTTGTTACTTATATAGTCTTGCCTGTATCGAAGCTTAAATAAAAAAGACCTACTGTTTACCGGTTTAATTAATAAACTTTATAATAGTAACTATACTTTGTGTAGTTACTATTTATTTTCGAGCTTCATTAACTAAGGCTAGATATATTTAGTTAATGGATCTGTCTTGGTTATTGTTTGGGTTCTCAAGAGCCTTTATAGCTCCTAAGAAAGCTATGCCTACACCTGTACTAACCCCAACCCTAGTTGTTATATCAGCCTTATAAAGTGCCAAATTAGTTATGAAGGAGTAAAGTAATGGTACCGCCACATACAATCCATTACTAGTTTCAGACTGTTCTGGGCTATTATGACTTTCCAGCCTGTCTGTTGGTTGCTGTTCGTGCATTTTTACTCCGCTAGAGCGTATGTAGCTTTGCTAACGCGCTTGAACTGATCTTTTCCTTGCAGGTTAAGTAAGATAGTCGTTTCTTTAACGTAGCGACTCTTAAGCACGCGCTTAACGATCTCATCACGGTGCAGAGGCTCGTTAGCTTCTTTCAGTACTTCTGAAATGATGTCAGAAACGGTGCCTTTTTTATAGCCCCATTCCTTTAAGGCGTAAATACCTCGGCCTATTAATACAAATCGCTTGTCTTTGATAAGTTCATTATGTATTGCTTGAGTAGTTACATCTTTTCGCTTAAAGTCAGAACCTTTAATCGCATCAGAGATTTCACTAAAGTGCATATGTTTGCCGTGTTGCTGAAGGATCACGTAGATCTTGTCTCGGATGTTCTTAGGATTAACTGTAGGCCATTTGATTAGGCCCCACTTTTCATTAAGTGTGGCTAAGTTTTTAGATGTGCTCGACAAAGCTTCTACGTGGCTAGGCTCTGGATGATTAATATGCTCTGCAACCTGACTAACCTTGGCTGGTTCGCCAATTTTCTTAAGAGCATTAATTATTTCACTGACGTGCTGTTGAATTTTCTTTTCATCGTGGACTTCAGTAATTGCCACCGACTGATAAAAATGATCATTATCAGTAACTACACTGAGAGACGGGCATAATTCACTAACAAAACTTAACCTAGACTGGTCGATCTTAGTGCTTGTTTCTCCAGTCAGAACATCTGCAAGTTTTGATACACGAGCAATATTGCCTAGCTCTTTTAGCTTAGTAGACAGTGTATTATCTGCTTCTTGAAGACCTGTTAACTCCCCTGCCTCGGCATTCATGCGTAGTCGTGTCATTGTAGCTTTTTCTAGCTGTCGTACGCGCTCACGTGTGATGCCCAGTAGTTCGCCTATTTGCTCGAGGGTTTCTTTGCGGTCGTATAGACCATAACGACGAGCAATGATTTCTCTCTCTCGTTCCCTGTCTATCGATTCAAGTATCTGCTTAACAAGTGCTTCGATCTCTTTTTTTGTCATTATGCGTCAGTCCTTCTTTCTTATCAGTAGTACCTACAAACCTTTAGCACAATTATATCACTTATGAAAATTAAAGTCAAATATATTATGTACTCTTACTTCTTGGCAGTATACAGCCAATGATCTGTAGCTACCTCCCCCGCTGTCATTTAGCACAACAGATTTATGTGGTTTTGTGAATATATAGTATCACAAACTTTTAAATAATGTCTATATTATGCATTAGCATGATGTATTGATTAATTTTTAGGTATTTGAGAGTATACTAATTATTTTTTGCGACGTATTGTACGTTTTTTCTTGGCCGGAGCTTTATCTAATAGTTCCTTGCACTGCACTTCGGTCAGTTTCTTTGGGTCTTCAGCGAGTGACTTCGGTAAGCGGGCGTTTTTCTTGCCATCAGTAACGTAGGGCCCATAGGGTCCGTTCACTACGGATATACCGCTGTCCCACTGGTGTATGTACTTATTGGCCTCTTTTTCTAGTTTCTGAGCATAAAATTCACGAGCTTCTGCTTCTGTGATAGTTAGCGGGTCATGAGGCTTTATAGATACGTATAGTTTCCCGACCTGGATATATGGACCGAAGCGACCAATATTAGCTTTAATGTCTTCACCTTCAGGTGTTGTTCCTACTATGCGAGGTAATTTGAACATCTCTAATGCCTGCTCGAGAGTAACCGTTTTTATAGTTATGCCATCTGGAAGTGGCGCAAAAGCTGGCTTATCCTCAGATTCGGTTTCACCCTTCTGGAGCATTGCACCATATCGGCCGTAACGAGCCATAATAGGTTTACCTGATTTGGGGTCATTGCCAAGAACACGGGCTTTAGAAGTCTCTGCTCTAGATACATCTGCCGATTTCTCGATAAGAGGTGCAAAATCTTTATAAAAAGCGCTGATCATATCTTGCCACTTGATCTTACCTTCTGCGATCTTATCGAAGTTTGCCTCAGCCTTTGCAGTAAAATCGTAGTCAACAATGTTGGTAAAGTGATTTACCAGAAAATCTGTCGCAACTTCCGCTAGGTGTGTAGGTGATAGTTTGTTTCTTTCAACCCCAGTTCTCTCAGTAGTTGTACCCTCAGTCACTTTGGCGTCTTTAAGCTCAAGTGTTCTAAGAGTTCTCTCAATCCCTTCGCTATCGTTCTTTTCTACATAGTTGCGAGTTTGTATCGTAGAAATTGTCGGCGCATAAGTGCTTGGGCGACCAATACCTAGCTCTTCTAATTTACGCACAAGTGAAGCTTCAGAATATCTAGCTGGGGGTCGGTCAAAAGATTCGACGGCTTGCATTTTAATTAAAGTAAGAGGATCGCCTATAGAAACAGCAGGAAGTATTGTGTCGTCTTTACCACCACCATAAACTTTTAGGAACCCATCAAAAAGTAGTATTTCGCCTTTAGCAATTAATACCTGCTTGCTTGTGCTTATAGATACAGTTATTTCGCTTCTCTCAAGTCTGGCACTTGTCATTTGGCTAGCAAGTGTACGGCGCCAAATAAGGTGATACAACTTCTGTTGAAGATCGTCTTGCCCGGCATAATCTTTGGTAAAATCCGTTGGTCTAATGGCTTCATGTGCTTCTTGCGCTGAAGCATTCTTAGTCTTGTAGATTCGTTGCTCATGATACTGATTGCCGTACTTTCGGGTAATGTGCTCTTTAGCTGCAGTGAGCGACTGGGATGAAAGCGTAGTGCTGTCAGTACGCATATATGTGATGTGCCCGTTTTCATAGAGTCTTTGGGCTAGTGTCATGGTTTGCTTTACGCTAAAACCTAGCTTTGCGCTGGCTTCTTGTTGCAGGCTAGAGGTTGTGAATGGTGGGCTTGGATTCCGGACGCTTGGTTTCTTAGCAATGTCTTTTACGGAGTACTTGGCATTTGTAATGGAGTTTAAGAATGTTTTTGCTTCAGGTAAATCATGTAGAGGCTTAGATAGTTCAGCCTTCAGTTCATCTCCATGAGCATCGAACAGAGCAGAAATTTTGAATTGAGACGAAGACTCGAATGATTCGATTTCACGTTCTCTCTCAACAATGAGCCTTACTGCTACTGACTGAACACGTCCTGCGCTCAGTCCGGTTTGTACTTTTTTCCAGAGCACTGGGCTTAACTCGTACCCTACTAATCTGTCTAATACTCGGCGTGCCTGTTGTGCATCAACCAGGTGCTCGTGTACTGTGCGCGGGTTTGCAACAGCTTTCTGGATAGCAGGTTTTGTTATCTCATGAAATACAATTCGTTTAGTTTTCTTAGGATTCAGCTTAAGTGCATGACATAAGTGCCAGGCAATTGCCTCACCCTCGCGGTCTTCATCACTTGCTAACCAGACTTCTGCGCCCTTTGCTTCTTTTCGCAAGTCAGCTATTACGCGTTTCTTATCATCCGCAATCTCGTAACTAGGCTCAAAGTTATTGTTTTTATCGATTGATAGTCCCTTTCGAGGCAAATCTCGAATATGGCCAAAACTACTTTTGACTACAAAATCTTTTCCAAGAAACTTCTCAATTGTCTTGGCTTTAGCTGGTGACTCTACGATAACTAGGTTTTTGGGCATATTGCTTAAGTATATGGACTCTTAATTATATGTCAAAGGCGACATCAAGTTACTACCCTATCTAACAAACCGAATTTATGCAATAGCAAGCATTGCTTATTTTTTGCGCCACATGCCTGATGAAATCTGTATTACTCCTTTGATCTCTAGCATGGTGAGGTGTGTCTGCAGTTCGACTAAGCTAATAGCACTACTGCGCAGTAGTTCATCGCTACTTTTCGGTGTTTTAAGTAGTTGTAGTATCGTTACTTCTTGAGGGTGTTCTGGTAAATAGTCAATTTCTGATTGTGGGGCTATGCCTAGTTCATTCAGTACATCGCTAGAACTTAATAGTGGAACTGCCCCAGTCTGTATCAGGCGGTTGGTCCCCTTACTATATGCGCTGGTGATTTGTCCAGGAACCGCCATTATGGTTTTTCCTAACTCAAGAGCGAACCTAGCAGTATGGAGACTGCCACTATTTTCTGCTGCCTCGGTAACGATAAGCACATCACTCAAAGATGCAATTATACGGTTTCTTTCAATAAACTGATGCTTTCGTGGAGAGCTTCTTCCGGCATACTCAGAAATAAGTAGGCCGTTGTGATCTATTATTTGTCTAGCAAGCCCACTATGACTCGATGGGTAGATTGTATCTATGCCACAAGGGAGGACAGCAATTGTGGCCCCGCCTGCCTCCATGCATGCTCGGTGAGCTACGCTATCTACTCCTAGCGCAAGACCGCTTATTACTACAACCCCAGCCTTGGCCATAGCGCGTGCAATATCCTCTGTAACTTCTCTTCCATAAGGTGTGAATTTGCGCGCTCCTACAATCCCAACCGTGGGAGTGCGTTTCAATAGATCAACATTGCCCTTACCGAATAATTCCTTCGGTTTGTTATAAAGCTGAGTCACCTTTTCAGGCAGACTAGAGACGCTTAAGCTTATTGCGCTACTATCTTGCATATTATTCAAAAGAGTGTAAAGGTATTGACAATCCGAAACAAGTTTGCTAGAATGTCAATTTGTAAGCCTATAAACTTATTATGTTTATATGTCTTAAGTACCTTCCATACCCCCAATGTTAGATTGTTTTAGAGTGTGCCCTTGCTGGCACAGCTATGCAGAAGTTGTTACCCTCCACTTCAGTATAGCCTATCTTACTCCGGTAAGAACTCTAAAACATACTAACCCCTTTAACATTCAGATGGTCCTCAATGCGAGGCTATCTGAGTACCCCTATTCAAAGTGAGTATTGACGTATTCCGGATTTATCTGGAGGCGCCTGGTTGACCATTGCGTAACCATAGGACGCTTCACTGGGGTGGGTTGAAGGGTGTAATGAGCCTCCAGCGGTGCCCACCCCCTCTGGAGGCTCTTTTTTGTGGTGATATTTCTTTGGTGATGACAAGAAGTGCTCACTGCATCTTCTGCCCCCCTTGGAGACACCCTCCTTGTTTTTGATCAATGTCTTTACAAAACATAACTATTATGCTATAATGTATAGTAAGAAAAATATTATCTATGGACATTGTGCAAAGAGCTTTGGTACAGTCAGCGCGCGCCGAGAATACCGGTAGTGCAATGATGGAGATTGAACGCGAACACCAGTCAAAGGTGCGTCGTGATTTGGCGATCGCTTATCATAAAAGTATTGGTAAAGTAATGCTCCGTGGATTAGGCGCATCACTTGGAGTCGGGTGTTATATTGGTGCCGGCTTTCAACAGATCGCATTCCATGATGTTAGCCGTCAAGAGGTGCTAAAACTAAGGATGAATAGCATAGGGTTATCGCACACTAAGGCTAAGGATACTGCCAAATCCATGCAACAGGAATACGATGTAGCTAAGCACTACATGCAAGAAAATTGGCTAGACACCTATATTGACGTTATTAAACTTCCGCAGGCCGTAGGAGGCTTTGCTGTGGCTAGTATGCAACCATATGTTGAAGGACGCATAACCTTTGAATCGTATAAGGATATTATTGGTTATTCTGTAGATTATTCATTTATAACAGCACAAAAGGAATATGTGGACCACGCCCTGAACTTATATGATAACGAGGGCATGTTCCCTGATATATTTGGCAGGAATAATATTTTCTTAAATGAGTCAGAAACGTTATTGCAAGTTGATACAATGCCTGTTACTCCCAGACAACTCCAAAAACCGTCCGCTTTTGTATCCTTTGATAAGCAAGTAGACGAATTTAACCATGCATTTTGTGCATGGCAAGAGTCACTTCCATCGTTAGCTAACCAATATACCGAACAGAATTAGGCGGAATTTTTGTTATAATTAAATACGATTATGGAAATTAAGGACGACTACGCAATACTAACCCAGCAAGAGGCTGAGACTACTGGATTACCGGAAAGAGTACATCTCAGCGAAGATGGTTTACTCGAGGTTCTAGATTTTGCCCAGAAAGCAGATGAGCAGATGATATCTGATAGAGCTGATTGTGACACTCTATATGGTGCTGATATGGCAAGAGTGATGAATGCAGAGCGCCGATTGCATATACGTCGTCCATTGATTACTAAGTTGCTTCAAGAGTTTAATGTAATGACTTTTATCAAAGAACTCGACGAAGAACTATAAGATAAAACTACGAGTTTCTGTTTGGAGCTGACCTTCGCCGTAGCAATATTCACTGATTACGCTATTAGCTTCCTGTAATAGTAGTTTCATACTTTCCTGGTTGGCTTTACTAAATTTCCCAAGAACAAAGTCAGCGCTATCTATCTGAGCTGGTTTTTTTGGCCCAATACCTACACGCATACGTGCAAAGTCGTCACCACAGTGTTGGATGATGGATTTTATACCGTTATTACCAGCCGAACTCCCACCGTACCGCGTTCGGATCTGACCGAAATCTAGATCCAGTTCATCATGTACAACCAGTGTTGCTTGGTTGGACACCTTATAAAAGTGTTGCATTGCTTGCACTGCTCTACCGCTTTCGTTCATAAAAGTCGTGGGCTTGCATAAGATCACTCGACTACTACCTATAGTGAGCGAAGATTCTGCACAGTGAAGATCCTTTTTAATACTCCAATTAGCATGTCCCTGTTTTTCAGCAAAGTAATCTAGGATATCGAAGCCAATGTTATGTCGGGTACCTGAGTAATCTTTTCCGATATTACCAAGACCCACAATTAGTAGGGTTTTTTGCATACCTGTAGTGTAGAGTGAAGCCGTATCGCTAATTTGTGGGCGTCTTTGGAATAATGCCATTTGTATATTCTACACTAATTACTTCGTGGTTCTTTGGTTGGGCTGTTGCCGTGTTTATGTGTGACGTGCTTCTCTATAAACCAGAACTGCACAGGCGTACCCTCGTATCCGTAAGTTTCACGAATTTGGCGGTCCATGTGGCGCTTATAGCTCCAGTGGAGAAACTTAGTATGACTCCCAAAAACCTTAAATGCAGGTATCGGATTATCTGTTTCCTGAGTGATGTAATTGAGCTTAGGTGCCCGATTCTTCAGCCCAGCTGGCGGGTGCTTATCAATAACTTTTCTGAGCCAGCGGTTGAGCTCGGTTGTTTTTATTCGCTTCTCACGTTGTTTCATAATATCGAGCACAAGATCAAAGATCTTAGTTACGTTTTGTCCTGTAACACTACTGGTAAGAATAAATGATGCCCATGGCGCAAAATCAAAATCTCTGGAAATTTCTGGAGCTATTTGATCACGGGTAAACGCGTCTTTGTCTGTTAATGCGTCCCATTTGCTGACCACTATGATCAATCCCTTGCCGGACTCTTTGATCATCCCGGCAATTTTTTGGTCTAGCTGGACGTGAAGCTCTGTGGCGTCTATAAGCAGTAAGCAAACATCTGCCTGCTCAATTGCGGATAAACTTCTGATGACGCTAAACTTCTCTATGCCACGCTCTATTTTGCCACTGCGTCGGATACCCGCTGTGTCCATGATTTCTATTTCTCTACCCAGATACTTAACTATTGTTCGGTTAATATCTCTTGTGGTACCAGCGCGATCCGCTACTACTGCCTGTTGTTTTTTAGCTAGTGCATTAAAAAGCGCTGACTTGCCTACGTTTGGCCTACCCAGTAGCGCTATTCTCACGCGGTCATCAGCGTCGGCTAGACTGGCTTTAGGTAATATCTCTGCTAAGTGCTCTAGTAAATCATCAATGCCATTTGACTGAGTTACTGAGGTCGGAAAGATCGGCTTGATACCAAGACGCTGTAAATGGTCTAGTGACTTGCCATGTGCTTTGTCTGCTTTGTTAGCCACTAGAATTACGGGTTTTTTACTCTTTAAGGCCATTTTGGCAACTCGGCGGTCTTCCTCGGTTATTTGTAGATGTGCCTCGTTCATTACAATGATTACATCAGCACTATCCGCTGCCTGTATGATCTGTTCTTGGATGGTGAATTCAAAGTCATCTTTAGCATCCTTAAGACCTGCAGTGTCGACAATCCAAAAGTTCTGGATATCTTCTCCGCTACCAATTGATGCTTTTGCCATGATGCTGTCGCGCGTGGTGCCTGGCTCGTCGGCAACTATCGCTTCTCGTCTTTCAAGGATGGCATTAAAAAGGCTGGATTTACCAACATTTGCACGGCCCACAATGGCCACAATAGGAAGTTTTTTCTTACTCACGAATATTCTTATTATACCTCTGTTTAGCTATATTGACAACTGTAACATTACAATTGCATAATAATATAAATTATATAATCTATATACTCATCAGATTCATGCCGTAAAGAATCTGACAGCATTGTTGTGCAACAATAGATTAAAGTAGCCTCAGCCAAGTGGGAGCTAAGTTTTTAATACCCCAGGCTAGGAGTTGCTATGGAAATTATCTCAGAACACAATAAAGAAGAACCGAGTCGTTTTAAGAGAATTGTGAGTCTTGTTGGGTCTACTATTGACGGACTATCTTTCTCTCAAGAACATTTTGATGAACAACAACAATCAAGACTTAATAGGTATGTTGGAAATGTTGCCCTTGTTGGCGCAGATTACCATGACGACCAGGAGATGTATCAGGGTATTGCTAGGTCTGCTCGCTCTATTTATCAAGATGGATTACTGGATGGAAAGGACAGCGTGGGCATTCGGGTTATATGGCCAGACAGAAATCCCACCAACGAAATAAATCAACGTAGTCTTTATGCTACAGATTTTTTGGCTTCTTTACTGCGTGAAGATTATGGCGCTCGAGTCCATATCGTGGAGAGACCTGGTTATGTGCACAGTGGAACAGGCTCAGAAACGCTTCGTTCTGCAAGCGTGGTACACGATTCCCTCCTATTACACGAACAGGAGGTTAAAAACGAACACGCCAAAAGACTGGGTTTTATAGGCTTAGTTCACAGCAGATGGGCTCACCGGGTGTTTCGTGGTTTCCCGTCTAAACTAGAAGGTGTACCGGTAGCAAAGCTCAACGCCATACAGCCCGACACTGGTATTATTATGTTCTCAAGACTCGTACCGAATGAGTTTAATATACCAATGCACGACTAGTGTAAATATTGTCATTAGCTTAGTCTAGTTTTTTGTATTTACCAGAGCCTAGTCCATTAAGGCTGAAGCTACCAAAATGGGTGCGATGAAGTGTTTCTACAAAGTAGCCTAGAGAATCAAATGTTCGTCGTATCTGTCTGTTTCTGCCTTCTCTCATGGTTACGATCAAAGTGTCATTTTCTTTTTGGATCAAGAATTTGCTTTGTCCGTCACTAAGGGTAACGCCAAAATCACTTATCATCTGTTGGTGAAGCGGTTGCAAGGCTTTGTTTAGGGTAACTTCATACACTTTAGTTTTTTGTTTGCTTGGATGAGTTAGCTCGAATGCGAGCTGTCCGTCATTGGTCAATAGTAATAATCCAGAGGACTGTTTATCCAGACGACCAACAGGCTTTAGGTAATTTAAGTCTTTGGGCAATAGATCATAAACTGTCTCACTCCCCTGTCCATCTCGGCTACAGACATACCCAGGCGGTTTGTTAATCATGATTGTTGTCATCGGTGAGTCGGTTTTTACTACTTTTTCATCTAGCATGACTATGTCGTCGTTTTTAACATCATAGCCGTTCTCTGGAAGCTCACCGTTAACCCTTACACGATTTTGGCGTACCGCCTCGTCCGCGGAACGTCTACTTATACCTGTATGTAGAGCAAGATACTTATTGAGTCGCATATTAAATAGTTTACGACACCGGTATGTCTAGAGTGCAATAATATCGTGTTCGTTAGAGGATTGGTTGTTGTTTGATGGTGGGTTTTGAGGAGAGTTACTAGGGGTTATAACTGATTCTGCGCCGGGATTAACCACTGGTGCTTTTTGCTGTTCTTTCTCGAGCAGAGCTTCCATATCAGGACCGTTCGTGATGTCGTTAATAGGCTGGATAACTACCTTTTTTTTCGTATCATCGAGCGGATTGTCGGGTATGGGAGTAGCTTCTGGGGACTCAGGCTCAGAAGGAGACGTGGTTGCTTCGGGAGTTTCTTCCGCCGGTTGCGATGGCTCAACTACAGATGGAGTGACCGCTCCGTTTACTAAGGTTGGATCAGGTGAGGACGGCACGCTCGGTTGGGTATTTGTTTGTGCCTCATGGGTGGCTTCGTTTTCTTCTTGTTCTAGAGCTTCATTTAAGTTTGGACCGATAATAGCAGGAGCAACATCTTCTGTTTGCGCTGACGTCTCATCTAGTGGGGCTTCTTCTGTTTGTTGAGACGATTCCACTATAGGCTGATTAGTTGCTTCAGATGGAAGCTCAACATTAATCTGGATAGGCGGAGCTGGCTGTGGTTCAGGTGTGGCTACTTGCTCCACAGGAGGTGTTTCGGACACAGGCTCTTGAGCAGGTTGGGGCTCTTGAACGGGTTCAGGAGGCGTTGGCGCCGGTTGTGACTCTGGTTGTGTATCGATTGGCTCTGGGACTGCTGGTGCTTGTTGTTCTACTTGAGGAGTTGGTTCTGGTGTGTCGGGTGTTGTAGTAACTGGGTCAGATGTTGCCTGAGTTGTATCATCATTAGTTTGAGATGATTGTGTGAGGGCTTGAGAATTATCATCACTGCTAGGAACAGGGCTTTCATCAGGTGTCGGTGAAGCAGGAGCTTGTTGTTCGGGTGTTTTAGCTTCTGTGGGCTCATGAGGAGTGTCTGAGTTACCTTCTAGTACATCTTTTACTACTCTAGCTACATCCTCTAGAGTAACCTGAGATTTTACTAAGTAACGATCGGCTCCGAGTGAGTCGGCTCTTGCTTTGTCTTCAGCTTGGGATAGCGCTGTCATCATAATGACTTTAGTGAACTTAGTCTCTGGTGCATTACGAAGAATATCAAGCATATCAAAACCACTAATACGTGGCATCATGACATCAGAAATAATAAGATCAGGCTTTTCCTTGACCGCTGTAGCAAGAGCTTCTTCTCCATCTTTAGCTGCGACTATTTCGTAACCTTCTGCGAGTAATCTCGCACCGTATATTTCGCGTAAGTTATTGTCGTCTTCGACTAGCATTATTTTTGCCATAAATTCATCGATCCTTATGAGGTTGTATATATGATTTCAAGTATAGCATCTTGGTAACGCTTATCCCAATATGCTCTTTGGTTTTTCGTCTGCTTGCAAGTGGGCCGCCTGTTGGGATGTAAGTCTTGGGAGATTTATATAAAAAGTACTTCCCTCGCCTACCTTGCTGTCGGCCCAGATAGTGCCGTTGTACATCTCTACAATCGCTTTGCATATGAATAGCCCTAAGCCAGTACCGCCAACTGAGCGGGTAGCCGAATTATCGACACGGTAAAACTTCTGGAATAAGTGAGGAAGGTCATCGGATGGTATGCCTGGACCAGTATCGGATACACGTAACTGGACTACATCATTATTGCCTGTTATTCCCAAGGATACTTTACCCGATTCGGTGTACTTGACCGCATTATCAAATACATTGGTGATAACTTCACGAATTCGGTCCGGATCGACATGAGTGTAATACAAGGGCATAATGGTCTTGCCTACAGAAGAAGTTGCGTCGGTAACATTATTTGTTTGAGCCGAGGAAGTGCCATGAATGAATTCTACTTTTAGATTTTTCTTTTCTGCTCCGAAGCGTAGATCTTCTGCAAGTTGTTCTACAAAACTGCCCATTTCGGTAACTATTGGATGGCTAGTTAGTCTTCCGTCCTCAGCTTTAGCGCTTGTTAATAGATCTTGGAACAACTGTCCTAGGTGCTGGGTGCTGGCATGGGCTTTTTCTAGATACTGTCTGGCCTTAGGGTCTATTTGGCTTACTTTTTCATTCAGAGCAAGCGCCAAATACCCCTCTATCGCTGCCACGGGGGTTCGCATTTCGTGGGATGCAGTACTAATGAAGTCTGCACTTCGCTTCTCCTCACCTCTCTCTTTGCTCACATCACGAAACACTGCTACCGCGCCGACCAGTTCTTCTTTCTTTGGGATAATGATCGGCGATATTACAAGTGAAATATAAAGGCGTTTATTGTTTCTGCTCATTAGTTGCATTGTTTGGCTGAAGCGCTCCTTTGTAGATAAAACCTTAGTAAAAGGATGATCGTTGTCTGGGATGGCTTCGTTAGTTTTTTCATCCCCAAGTAGTTTTAATACCGCACGAGCATCTATGCTCATAGCCTCTTCAATTGTCCACTCGGTCATGGTAGACGCAGCTTTATTGATAAGATTAATCCTGCCATCGGTTCCGGTGACTACTATCCCATCGCTAATGGACTGTATTAAGATCTCGGCCTGAACCTCTTTGCTCTTAAGAGCGCCACTTAATTGGCTAATTTCATCTTGTTTGCCGGTACTGTCTTTTTTCCAAAAAGCCACTAACTTCTCGTCCCACTCATTTAATGCTTATGTATTTGTATGTAGTATACAATAGACTTTCACTGGTGTCGCCACGATTGCGACCAGAGGTGGGTTGTGGTAGAATTGCTTAGTCTCTACATCTGTTAGAGTTGTATGGCCGACATCTCTTCGAGATCCGGCCGGCCAACTCGAAAGTTAGATTTATGTAAACACAAATCTAACTTATCTCATTCCCGGCCGCATCGTCTAACGGTTAGGACACCAGGTTCTCATCCTGGCAATCGGGGTTCGATTCCCCGTGCGGTCACCATGAAAAATACCCCAGTACCATCTGGGGTATTTTTCATGTCTAACCCCCGCGGGAAGCGAACCCGAGCACGTAGTGCGGGTTCGAAGATCAAAGCCACGCACAGGAGTTTACTCCGAGCATGGCTGCAGAGCGCAAGCCTTTAGGCTTATTCCCCGTGCGGTCACCATGAAAAACGCTCAGCCATTTGGCTGGGCTTTTTTCATGCTTCCCGTAGCGGTGGAACCGAACCCCGATTGGTTTACATGCGTAAGTAAGTGGCAATCGGAGGTGCGGTAATCAAAGGCTCTCGCAGGAGCTTGCTCCGAGAAAGACAGCAGATTATACAAAGTATTCCCCGTGCGGTAGCCAAACTAAAATCCCCACCTATGTGTGGGGATTTTAGTTTGGACTGTAGTAGTTTAGCTAGCGAACTCTTGCGATGCATCGTTGAGTAGATTTTGATCGAACTCATCCAGAGGCAGTCTATAAAGCTTCGCATACTGGGCTTTAACATGGTCGCCATTCTCGTCGCGTACGTTTTCGTCTATAAGGGGTTGGTGCGTGACGGCTATTATATTGCTGTCTTCCTCGATATGCTTATCATAGCGCTGTGCAAGGTCTATGATTCTAAGCGTAAGTTTATGCATATATCCCCCGTTTAATCCCCATAGTTCTAGTTCTCTACACTCAACAAGAGGTATGTTTAATCTTGTAGCTAATATCTCGCCTGTCTCGCGTGTCCGTGGCACAGGAGAAGCGAGTACTAGCCCAGGGTGTGTTGAGCCTACTCCTAGGCTCCCTAGTATCTCAGCTGTTTGCTCAACTTGATTTATACCACGCTGTGATAGCGAGTAATCTGCACCATATCCTCTTTCGCCATGTCTCATAACGTATATATTCATCTTCATATTATAACAACTTCGTAAGTCTTACGCAATTCTTACCTTCGGTAGCTCGTCCCAGTTTGTAGTATAGCGCGGGCTAGAACGCTTCCGTCTTGGTTCCCATGCATGGGTAATATCCTCGCTGGCAAAATGTAGTGTCCGGCGACCGTATTTGTCGTTGAGCCGATCAAGTAATTCCATACGGCTTCGACTTTTTTCTTGCTCGGCGATATTAACAGTGTTTAGTAGGTCGGTCTGGATACCTATATCTGGCTCTAAGTCGTGTAGAGTGACCCCAGCTCGGTAGTAGGGCACTCCTTCTTGGTAGCACTCCCCTAGTAGTTGGTTAGCGATACTACTAAGTGCTCCAGTGTCAGACGACCCAGTTCTTAATTTTGTCTCTCGGTAAAAACTCTTATAGTTGGGCTTATAGCGGTTTGTATTAAGAAATATGCTCACTCTTTTGGCTCGCATATTCTGAGTACGCATACGATGAGAGGCGCGAGCAACAAAACTAGCTAATGCCGATTGCAGTGACCAGTAATTATATATATCTTGGCCAAAAGTTCTGGTAGCGCTTGCCATGTGAGCCCCCACCTTTATCTGTTCTAGAGGTAGACAACTTTGACCGTTGAGCTCCCTTACGAGTCGCTCCCCGTGAACAGAGTGAAAAAGTTGTCTAGCGGTTGCCGGATTAAGGTCTGATATGTCTAGCGCGCTACTTAACCCGAGGGATCTTAGTTTAGGTGCGTAGCGCCAACCAATCCCCCAAATATCTTGAAGCGGAGTCCTGGACAACTGCTCTTTACGGTTTAGATTGTCTATAAAGAGCACTCCATTATTTTCTGGGTCTTTTTTAGCGCGCTCGCTGGCGAGCTTGGCCAAGGTCTTGCTGGGTGCTACGCCTACGCTTACCGGCATACCAACCCAATCCCGTATATTCTGTCGTAATTTTGACGCCCATGCAGTGTAATTCTGGATATCAAGCTGAGATATATCCAAGAACGACTCGTCTATAGAATAGACTTCCATACGCGGTGTAATAGTGGTTAGAACTTCTGTGATGCGCCGTGATATGTCGCCATATAACTCAAAGTTAGCACTAAATACTTGCACGTTGTTCTGTTCGAACAAACGTCTATGTTTAAAGATCGGCGCTCCCATAGGTATGCCGATCGCTCTAGCTTCTTGACTTCGCGCCACCACGCAACCATCGTTACTACTAGCCACAACTGTAGGTATCCCTTCTAGGTCTGGGCGGAATAGTTTTTCGCAGGATACAAAGAAATTATTGCAGTCTAGCAGAGCAAACAAAGGGGCATTTGAGGTCAGCATAGTAAGCTTCTTCTTGAAAGTTCTTGCATTACCTGGTCTCCTTAAAGCGGAATTGATGGATAACTGAGGTGACTACGCCCCATGTGGGTGTGTCGAGAGGTACGGCGCGTTTTGGTCCCATCACGAATTGATCGCCTTGCCACCATACGATAGTGTCAGAGGATCTTGGGCTTAGAGATCGGTCTATGACTACAATATCTCCACTGAACATGCCTAAGGCGCTCCATTCGTCGCTATCTAGCCTCATGATGTATGTAGCCACCGGGTGCTTTATGAGGGCTCTTGTGAGGTCGAGCTGTTTAGTATGGGCGCCAATAGCAGAATTAGGAAAGCCGGTATGTGTAGCGACGCCTGCTTCTCGTAGAGTTTTTTCGTCCATGGTTACTTCGTCCCAATCAAAGTCCAATTACCGTCTTCGCAGGCGATGCGATAAATTTTGTGACCATCGTTCATGTCGAAAAATTTGATTACTCGTTGACCTTTTTTGACAATGTACTGCAACCCCTCCTCGAAGTTATATTGTTCGTCGCCCAGTTGAATTTGACGGGGGAATATACGTCCCTTACTCCCGGCAAAATAGAAAGCGTTAATGTCGATAGTTTCGTTGATATAGCTCATAATAAGTTCCTTTTCATAAAACACGCATCAACTGTCCTGCTTTTGACTAGAGCCAAAGCCCTTCTCGGCGCCATGAATATTTTTCTTCTCCTGTACTCCCTTCGCTGTACTTTATGTACAGCTCGGTCTGTCCTTCAAAGAGAAAAATTGCCTTGCGCTCAAGTGCGTGTCTTGTTGATTATTAAAGGTGCAAAAAAGCACCAATTACTTTAGTAGTGATTGGTGAACGGATTTTGCGAGGTAAGAACCCTCAGTAAGCTATCTGCTAAAGCGAGTAAACCGTTCTTTACTTTCTTATGACAGATAGCTTGTGCTATATAGATTAACCCTCCATTCGGCGCACAGGGACCGGAGTATGATTACCTAGAGTACTAAGTAGTATACTCGCTTATTCTGGGAGGGCGCAAGGCCTAGAATTGTTTAAGTATTTCGACAAGTTCGCGCGGAGTAATCTCGGCTTTGATAATGTAGCCATCGGCCTCTGCTTCGATAGAGCTACGGGTTTTTTCATCTTGTTCGAGATTGGTGCATATAATGATCTTGGCTTTTATATTGCTTCGCTCGTCTTTTATTTCGTGGAGTACATCCACGCCGAGCATTTCAGGGATCATAATATCAATCAGGACAATATCGTATTGGTTGGTACGAATAGCTTTTAGTCCCGCTTCGCCATCGGCGATTATATCAACATAGATACCAGCTTTATTAAGTGCTCGTTTATATAGTTCGCTAATGAAGGGCTCGTCCTCAATACAAAGAACGCGTTTTTGCTCGATCGGTGCTTGTTCGGGGTTCTGAGTTATATCATTCATTGCATTATCTTCTTTGCATGCTGTGGTTTTTTATCCAGCCGTGAGAAGTTCTGGTAATTCCATTATCATCTTTTTTTTCTGCCTCAGCAAGTTTACTAAACGGCAAAAGAGTAAATCCAATAGTTGTGCCCTCTCCTTCTTTGGAGCGGACCCAAATATTGCCTTTGTGAGCGTTCACTATAGACTTAGACAAAAATAACCCAAGTCCAGTCCCAGCGATCTGGTTGCGATTACGATGGTTGCGAGAGAATTTAGCAAATAAATTCGGCACCACGCTATCCGGTATCCCTACTCCTTCATCTCGAACAGTGGTTTGGATCATGCCGTCTTTGTCTAGAGTTGACTCGACCCATATGTTTTGACCCTTGTCAGTGCTGTACTTAATCGAGTTATCTATTAAGTTTGTGATCACTTCTGCGATGCTTATTTTATCAAGAGCTACTTTTGGAAGTTCTGGTGTCACCGCAAGATGGATTTGCATCCCACGGACTGTGGCTCTTTGCTGTAATGTCGCAACCGTACTGGTTAGTACCGATTGCCAGTCTTCTTCGATTAATCGTAGGTTTAATTGATCTTGATCTGCTTTAGCCACACTTAGTATGTTAGCTACGAAAGCAGATAAGCTTTCGCTAGCAGTGCTCATTCGTTGCATGGATTGACGCGTTTCTGGGGTTAAGCTAGTGGATAATTCTTCCTCTAATACTTCTATGTACCCGCGTAGAATTGTTAGGGGTGTCCGTATTTCGTGAACAGCGAGCGCTACCAGATTTAGAGCTTCATCTTCAGCCTGGAATACATTATTTTGGTCACAGAAAACCAGTATCGTCTCTGTTCCGCTGGGGTGGTCTTTACGATATCTTGCAACTACATCAAAATAACTTCTCTGTTCTCCATTATTAGTACGTATGTCCACTTTTCTCCATATTTTTTCGTTTTTCACGCTAGTTTCGCTAACTTCAGTAACCCAGTCTTCAATGGTTCCATCAATGAATTTCATGTTCAGAGCGTCTGTAATCTTACTTCCAGCGAGCGACTCAATTGCAAAAATATCTACACTTGCTTGATTAGCGAAAGTGACCAGGCTGTTTTTATCCAGACCGATGACAGCTACTGGTAACGAATCAAGGGTTTCCAGCCCTGGTTGGTTCGCAGAACTAGAATCTGTTAACTGACTTACGCTAGCGAAGTCATATATTTGTCTGGTAAGAGCTGTTATAAACTCTTTTCCAAAAGTTAGATTATCCATATTGGGCGCAGAAGTAAGGTGATGATTCGGTGAAATATGCATGATTGCATTAGCAAGATATTCCGTAGGTTTAACAAGTATTCTTGTAATAATGTTCGCGGTGATAACAGAGAATATTAGAGTAAGTGTCAACAAGGTAGCGATAACACCTAGCTCGCTTATGGCTTGATGGTAGATTAGGTAGTATCCAGAGCCTGCAATAAGGAGTGTATTCCATAATATTCCTATAAATACATAAGACCAGAATGTTTTTTTATAGTTCTGTGAATACCCCTCCCCCATGCCTAGATCCAGCCTTACGGCGTGAAGCTCACTTGATCGGGGGCTTTTATGAGTGTAATCCAGGTTTGGCCAGGGTTTAATTTGACCGGCTGACCAGTGGCATCAGTAAATGTAAATTGTTCTTTATCGCCGGCCTTAGACCATGTAACTGGGATAGCTTGACCATCCTGAAAGATAGTTCCAGCTCCTGTTCCGATATAGTTATACACTGAATAGATTCCATTTTGAGAAAAAGCCATCGCAAGTGCAACTACAACCTTTGGCGATAGTTGTGCTCCGGACCGCTGGTCAGTGTGAGGCACACCGCCCATTACACGGTTGTAGGAGTTTGAAGTCTGTTCATAGTCGTAATGAACATTATATAAATCGCTTGATATCGTAAGATTAATACCTCTAGCAACCACCGGTTTCCCTGGTTCTTCTTTTTTTCTCTCAAAACTTTTTACGTTGCTTGTAGTGTAGCCACGTGACGCAATGATTTGGTCTAATGCAGAGGTGCTACTGTACAGATTGTGGGGTGCGAAGCGGTCACTAACACGTTGGAATGCTCCAGCGTTAGGTCCGTGATCTAGATCCTTGATACCTAGCTCGTTAAGCTTAGCTAGTCCTTCACCACTTCCTCCTGCATGAACAAAAACCGGGTCAAATGGAGCAGCAAGTCCTGCGTAGTATGGCCTTACAGAACGTATCGGACCGATGTAATCAGGCATTGTCTCTAGGAAGCTAACGTTAAACCGTGTAATCCCCCCTTCGGCGATAGCTTCATATATTACACCAGCATCTTTCATACCTGACTGGGGGCGTGCATCAGGGCTGTTTTCGATCTGAATAGATGTAACTGGGCGTTTGTTAAGTTCTATAGGAATTTCGACCCCAGTTAGCTTCGATGCTTCTGTAGTTGGAGGTGGTGGCGCAACTTCAGCCTTAGGCGGTTCTTTAACTACTGGTTCAGGCTTAGACAAGTGTTTTTGTAATGCATATACGCCTGCACTTCCTGCAATAAGTAACGTAGCTAATATGATAGCGCCAATTATTTTCTGCTTTTTGGTGGCGTGCTTATAAGAAATGTTACCAAGTTTCTTAAACTTATCTTTAAGTGTCTCCTTTGTGGGATTCTCAGTAGCTTGCTCTTTGGGTATTTCCACAAAGCCAGACTCTTGATCTACTAGGTCTGGAGGCACAAAAGCTGGTTCATCTGGGATAAGTTCTGGTTCAGTTTTTTGTTTGGTCTCATCCTGTGGGAGTAAGGGTTCTTTAGGTCGAATGTCGTTTACCATAGATGATAGTGTATCAATTCTGTACTTATCTAAGCAAATTCACTAAGTTGCTCATCGATACGTCGCAAACTTTTGTCTTTTCCTAATAAAGCCAAGGTATCGTTAAGTGCAGGACTTGAGGGGTTTTGAGAGATAGCTATTCGTATTAGACCGAACAAACATACCGGTTTTTCTCCTGTTGTCTCAATTAATTCATTAAGTACGTCCTGAATTTCTTGTGGTTCCCATTTTGGCTTTTCTAGAGCAGTTCGACTCACCTGCAATAAAGTTTTAAGTTGTTCTTTAGAATATTTTTTTAGTTGCTTATGCTCACTTATAAGGTTGTCATCGACAGGTAGATCTTCAAAGAAAAATTTTGTTAAGCTGGGAAGCTCAGCATAGAACTTAAGTCGTTCTTTTACGAGGATAAGTACTTCCTTTTTGTATGAGTCGCTAGCTTCCGATGCGCTTTCTGGCCAGAACTCCTCTACTCGGTTGTAAAGGTCATCTATTTCCATATTTCTGATATGAGCGCCACTCAGCCAAAGAAGTCGTCTTTCATCAAAACGCGCTCCACTTCGCTGAACCCTCTTAAGGTCAAATTTATCTATCAATTCTTTTGGCGAGAAGATTTCCTGCTCAGTACCATCATTCCAGCCTAATGTGGCCAAGAAGTTCATTAATGCTTCTGGTGGATAGCCTTCATTTTTGTATTCTATGATCTGTTTCGCTCCATCTCGCTTGCTGAGCTTCTTGTTACCGTCGGGTCCTAAAACATTCGGAACGGTCGCAAAGACCGGGGCGTCGATTTCTAGGGCTTCATAAAGATTTAGAAAACGTGGCATTGAGGATATAAACTCTTGTGATCTAATAACATGAGTAATCTTCATTAGGTAATCGTCAATAATGTGGCAGAAATTATAAGTAGGAAAGCCGTCGGCTTTCATTATTATAAAATCATCAACCGCATCAGGTCCTGCGCTAAGGTCACCCATAACTTCATCATGCCAGGAGTATTCTCTTGGATTGCTCTTCAGTCTAAGCGCCTTCGTGCCGTCCCACTTTGGAGGATTATCTGGTCTATGATGACGGAATAAAAACGGGCGCTTTTCATTCCTAGCCTGAGCCCGAAAAGACTCTAGTTCCTCAGGGGTGTAAGGGTCCGGGTAAGCTAGCCCTTTGTTTGCAAGTTTATCTGCCCACTCTTTGTATATATGCAAGCGTTGACTTTGTATATAAGGCCCATAATCCCCGCCTATCTCTAATCCTTCCTGCCAGTCGATGCCTAGATAGCGCAGGGATTCTACAATATTCTCTATTGCTCCATCAACCTCACGGGCTTGGTCAGTATCTTCTATGCGAAGTATAAAAGTACCTCCTGCTTGTCTGGCAGTTAGCCATGCGAACAAAGCAGTACGGACCGTACCGGCATGTAACGCTCCAGTTGGACTAGGTGCAAACCGCGTCCTTACTTTAGTTTCAGTCATTAGATTATTGTAACAGATCGGATCGGATAGTTTTTGCGTATTCACTCTGTATGTTGTCATTCAACAGAACATACTTATAATTCGGTAATCTACCTAGCTATTAATTTTTAGGCTTAGCTCTGTAGTCCTTCGCCACTGCCTTATATGCGGAGCTTGTAGCGCGTGCTTTAGTCTTAACTTCTTTTAAGTCTTTGTTCATATCTTTGCGCTGAGTAGTTCTTTCTCTGGTTAGCTTCAGGACACCATCTCTACCTGCCTTACTACTGCAGTCCATGTTCTTGGTATTTTCTTTCCATGCGCCTACAGAATCTGTAATTTTCTTTGACGCAGAATCTCTCGCATCTCGGAATTCAAGTATTCTTGCTGAGTATTTCTTGAAACTCTCTTTTTGGGCCATTCCTGCTTTTGCTTCTGCAACACCTCTTGCTCCACGATGACGCTCTAAGATCACATCGTAGTTAACTCTTTGTGCGTCGACGAGCTTACCTTTTTTATAGATTTGTACAGTGCCTTTACCGGTGTAGGTAGGACGTTTCTGCTTATCTATTTGAGTTAGCTCTTTCGTCTCATATTTAGACATGTCTGCAGGAGGGAGATAATAGTTCTTCTGATACAACTCTAGTTCTGAAGCAAAACCAACAAGAAGTTGCTTTCTTGTTTCGCATTTTTCTGTAGCCCTTTTAGTAGAAGCAGAGGGTTGCTTCTCGGCTGCCATAGCAGGCACAGGGACGCTAATAAGCAAAAATCCAGCAGCTAAAGCGCCGATAGTCATATTTTTTAATTTCATGTTTATATCCTTATATATTCTAATATTAGTAATACTTAAGCGTAAGTGTAATCCATAAATAAATACGATGTCAATGCTGTTGACATCGTATTTATTTAATTTTTAAGTATTAGTTATTGAGCTTCTTGTTGAAGTTCTTGTTCAACTTCTTGTTCTGCTTTCTCAAGATCAGTATCTGCTGTTTGTTCCTCACCGGTGTCAAGGTCTTCATCTTCACCTTCAACGGTGTCTTCTTGTGATGTTTCTGTCGGATCTGCAGTTTGGTTATCGCTCACTCGAGAGTAAGCGAAGGCTCCCAAAGCAACGAATGCAACAACGAATACCAATATCATTAAAAGATGTGCAATGCCCTCTTCTTGATTGACTAATTTCTTCATATTTCCACCCTTTCTTATAAGCATTTATGCTGTATTGTTTTTCATCATATCATCGATTATGTCGTTCAGGAAGATGCTTATGTTAGAAACTGTTAGCAAGACGCAATAATTGATCGCTGGTTAAGCTCGCATTGCCCTCTACCTGGTACCAAATCCCACCATTTACCCAGGTAGCATTTGAGTTGTCGTATATATAAATTGTCTTGCCATTGTTCTGCCAAGTTTGGAAACATGTACCACAGCGGGTACGTGTTACATGGTTAGCGAGCAACGACGCGCTATTCCAGTTACTGGCTTGTTGAGTGACCTTGAATTGCTTATCATCCGTTCGTGATACGAACTTCACACTAACACGACCAGACTGAGACTCTATTCCCCTACTCACTCCATAACCAGCTGGCTTGTAATTGGGTAGCTTGGCATCTACCCCAGATCGGGTAGATGCAACGCGCATTTCAATCGCTGGTGCGTTTTGGTATCCAAAGAATGCAACAAGCAGTAATAATGCTGTAGTTATGGTGGCAATGTTCGCAAATCTATGCCTAAGACCAACTCTTTCAAGAAAGGGCGCTTTTCTGATCGCATCCTTTTCGAGTTGTTTCAAATGAGATGTGGCGTCATGTAGGGCGTGTTCAATTTTTTCAAGTTCTGAGTTAGCTTTTTTCGCCAAGGCTTTGGGCTGTAACCCCTGAGCAACTACAGGTAAGTGAGCTTCTTTCTTGATGATAGTTGCGGTTGCTGAACTGCCAAATTTAGATATGTGCGGGCTTTTAGGAGAAGCATCTGCTCGTGCTTTTCGGACAGCATGCACACCTGAGTGTTTAGTAATGTATGTATTCGGCTTCTGTATATCGTTTTTAATCTGACTAGGTTTCTTAACAGCTGGACGCATCAAGGTTGTAGATTTCTGGACTCCACGTACGCCTGGTTTTGCCTGAGTATGCGATACGGCCGGCTTAGGCTTAGGGGCTAAGGCTAGGGTGTTACCTCCGCTCCGTTTAACAAACCCATCCACAGCAACCCCATTGCTTGGGGCAGGTTTCTTGGGCTCCACTGTTGCAGTAACTGGGTTTGAACCATCAATAATTTTACCGGTACGCGCATCGTATTGCTTACCGTTTAGTTCGATTGTTGTTTTTGGAGTGCCCAAACCCTTGTACCCTCTCTTTTTTACTGCGCTATATTAAAGCGTTGCAGGTGCTTGTGAACAAGTGTAATGCAAAACATGTTTTTTTGGCAAAGGTTTTTTGGTATTTGACCTGTTAAGTCGTATCTGGGTATTCAGCATAAATAAAATACGTTAAACTATATAATGAAATATAACTATGGATTTTCTCGACCCAAGATCTAAAAAACGGCGTACTATCAGGCTTCTGCTTGGTTATTTTCTTGTTAGCGTCATGATAGTTACTTCTAGTGTAATACTAGTCTTCCAAGCTTATGGATTTGATGTTGATAGAAAGACAGGAGAAGTAATACAGAACGGTTTGGTTTTTGTTGATAGCGCACCAGATGACGCAACCATCTATCTTAATGGCAACAGGCAAAAAAGTTTAAGTAACACTCGACTTGCAATCCCTGCCGGTAGTTATGAGTTAAAAATAACAAAGGATGGGTATCGTGATTGGACTCGCAATTTTACCCTCAGTGGGGGTAGTGTGGAGCGCTTTACATACCCAATGTTAATCCAGCAGACTCTAGTACCTGATGAGATCGTGAGTTTAGGTAATGCTGAACCAGCTTTTGTAACCCAGAGCCCCGATAGGCGATGGGCTTTAGTGAGTAAAGCGGATTCGTTTACTGAGTTCTTTGAATATGACCTAAATAATGTAGACAAAAACACCGATATTCCTAGACAGCGATCGATCGCTTTTTCGGGCGATATATTTACACGTAGTGACGGTCAGCGTGCTGTGGAGCTTGTTGAGTGGTCTACAGATAACAAGCACGCACTTATAAAGCATACTTATGGTACAGGTTATGAATTTATTATCTTAAATCGAGACAATCCAACTGAATCGTTTAATATTAATCGATTATTGGGGCGCACTCCAACTGCAGTTACGCTTCGTGATAAGAAGTTCGACCAGTGGTATTTACATACATCAGAAGGTGGTATTCTAGAAACAGCAGATAGCAGTAAGAACATTCAGCTTATAGTAAGAAACGTTGCAAGCTATAAATCGCATGACTCTGAAACTATTCTTTATGTCCTAAATAGCACAAACTCGAAATCTCAACAGATCTTTATTCGCCAAAATAATAACAGTTACTTACTTCGTGAAGTAGGGGCTGGTGAGGTTAAACTAGATATTGCTAGGTATGATGGAGATTGGTATGCGTTGGTAGCGAGTGATACCGATAAGGTGAACTATATATATAAAGATCCTGTATCTTTCCTTGAACAAAATGTAGACCGAAAGCCTGTGCCTGTATCTATCTTGAGAGCATCAACCGGCACATTTGATTGGGTATCATTTTCTCAAAATACTAGGTTTATGGTGGCACAGAGCGGACAGCATTTTGAGGTTTACGACGCTGAGTACAGCGAGACATACCGCTACAATATTAAAGCACCAATAGATACCGCCACGGAAGCTAAATGGATGGATGGTCATCGTATACTGCTTCGGAGCGATAACAACGTAACAATCTTTGATTTCGATGGATCTAACTTGCAGTCACTCATTCCTTCTTTACCTGGACAACCAGTTTATTTTGATAGAGATTACACCGTCATGTATACGGTTAATTCTTCTGGCAGACAAGCTACTAACTATGGATTTATAAGTACTAGTCTAAGATTCGAACAAGATAAATAATCTAGTTTCCGAAGAGACGTTGCCAAAGGCTTATGGAGTTGCTTGGTAATTCCTGTGGTTGGCTTACTTTAGTCTGCTGTACACTGCTTTCGGCGTTATTAGCCGGGCTTGGGAATATCTGTTCTGCCTGGATTATAAGCCTATTGGTAGATGTGCCAGGTGGGTCGCAGGTTATAAGCGTCATTGTAGCTTCTCTGTCGGTTGGGTTCAGGACTGATAAGTCGTCAGGGCTGGTCACAAATTCGTTATACACCTTGTAGACGTAGCGCTTGCCGTCCTTTTGGATAATAAAAGTATCATCTTTGTCTAGGCTTTTTAAAAGTAAAAATGCGAATTTATATTTGCCTTTATTGAGTATATTACTACTAGAGTGGCCAAATATAACTGAGTTCCCTTTTTCTCCCGGATTAGGTGTCGTTGCGTAATGAACCACACCACGTTCTAGGCCTGCCTGCACTGCTTTCTCTTCGATACTCTCGACGTCGTATACTACCGGGGCTTCAACATTGATTTTAGGGATTATAATTTTCGCTTCAGGCCCCACTTCTCCACTGCCATTCGGATCGACAATAATTGGCGTTGCGCTTACGTTATGACTTGGTCTTATAAAAGGAGTTATAAAACGTTCGTTAAAGAAACTAAATAAAAATACAAACAACACCAAAAAGCCCATACTAAACCCAAACACCAAAGATTTTAGATGATGGTTGTCTTTGGTTTGAGATTGGACATGCTGTAAAATTTGACCCTTAATATTGTCAGGGTAGGTTTTGGCAGGTTTCCCGATGACCTTCTCTGGTGTAAAGCTTTTTTTTGACTCAGGCGTGGTTTTGGGTTCTGGGGTGTCTGCTTTTTTTTGCTTTAATAACGCCTGCTCGCTATAAAACTCTTGCCAAAGTTCATGTTTTTCTACGGTCGGTAAATTTTGGTAGTAATTATGCCATTCTGTCTGAATTTCCGCTGTGCTTTTACCTGATTTAGTAAGGTTATGCATAAAACGTTGATGCTTTGATAGGTGTTGACCATGTTTAGCTTCAACTTCTGTAGCTTCGAGCTTTGCTTCGGGTTCACTTCCATAGAGAGCGTCCAGTTTATTGCGAATCACACCAACAGCAGCATCGCGGGAAGCATGCTCTTCATGGCGTAGATTTGGGGGTGTAATATCGTCGGGGTTCATAATAGTAAAACAATAAGCACAAGTAGTGCCACAACAGATAGTATAGTATAATTACCTGGTCTATGACAGGATAAGCCGCGGTGGTGGAATTGGTAGACACGCCAGACTCAAAATCTTGTGTCCTTAGGGACGTGCCGGTTCAAGTCCGGCCCGCGGTACCATTTTTTTCGCTTCACGTTAATCTAATAACTGATCGTGGCCGCGATTGTTCTGTTATACTTACACTCAAAGCGACCATGATGACGAAAATTTCTATCTGGCTATCTATCCTTACCCTGACGGCTTACTTTGTAGCGGTAATAGTTAACTATGCTAACAAGGATGAATATAGGGGAGTTTTTGCAGTCGTTATTCCAGCGACGATGTTTTTAATATTGCTTCTCCTAAACTTCTTATTTATTACAGCAATAACTATAAAATTGCTTTATAAGCGAAAATTAATCAGGCGAGCCCCATTCATATGGTTTATATCTGTAATTACGGTAATTACCCTTCACCAAATCGTATTTACAATTGTAAATGACAAGGAGCGCAAACAGGAATTAAGCCAGCCCATCTACCGACCTGTGAACTTGGAATAATCAGCGAACAAAGCATTTGTACTTGACATGTAATATAAACTATGTTATTATAGAAATATACAGTGTTGCTATTTGGTTAGCGACCAATCTCTTTGAATTACAAAATATAAAAAAGGAGGCTTCATGGAAAAGCCCAATAAATTAATATTAATCAACGGAAATCCTGGTATGGGTAAAACAACCCTGGCCCAGATGTATGTTGACGAAAACCCCCTATCATTAAATCTCGACATTGATAATATCTGGATTATGCTGGGGCAATGGCAACACACCCGTCCAGAATCTGAAGTTATCAAACTTGATTATGCATATACGCTTGCTGACATGCACTTAGCTCGAGGCTATAATGTCATCGTGCCGAACCTGATGCAGACATTTGACCAATATGAACGATTCGAGGCAATAGCCCGTTCAAATAACGCTGTTCTTAAGGAGATTGTTCTGATGAGTAGTTGTAATGACGCAATCGAGCGTTGCAAGATGAGAGCCCGAAGCCAGGGACACCCTGAAGGGTTTCGTCCTGGTGGTGTTCTAGATACAGGTGGTCGAGAAAAAATGCTCGAACGTTTCTATGAGAATATGCTCGGTGCAGTCGCAACTAGACCCAATATAATCACTGTCCAGTCCGTATACGGCGATATCGACAGCACTTACCAGAAGCTAGTTACTGCAATTAATGACTAGCTAGCCAAAAGCGAAGACACCAGCGCTTCAAATGGTTTGGTAGGCTGTTGCATTCGCCATACCGACGCAAAAGAAGCAATCGTATTATCGTTTAGATGTTTGGTCGAGCTGGCACATACATTGCCGTTATGGCCGACAAATGCGTCATCGCGTGACTTCTGATATATAACACTTCCCTTTGCGCCTTTTGTAATCTCGTTTAGTATTCCGGTAATTTGCAAACGATTAGAACCAGATGTCAGCGGAGTAGTGAGCCCGAATTCAGTTACAATCTTTTGGAGGACTGGTGTTTGCAGTATCAGTGTAATGTCGCGCTGTAGAAGTTGTGTACGGGGCATGCCAATACTACTCAAGGCGTTGGTTGTTATGGTGACGGGTCGAGGGCATTTGAGAAGGTATCCGTCCAGGATGGTAGTTGTCTCGCTGTTCTTGCCAAGATCTCCTGCCAGCATGACATGGTCAGCCCAAGTGGACGCTTCTAAAAAGCTCGCAAGGGACGCCCGGCTAAAACTACCGCTAGGATTGCTAGGAGCATACTCGATGTTTGGTAGCATCTTGGTGTGTTTCTCTGTACTGCTGGGCATGATAACTCTAATCGTGCCAGCACCAGCTTGGCTTGCAGACATATATGCAGTGGCCACATTAGAAAATTCCTGAGCTTGTCCGCCAATTATCAACAGCTTGCCAGCTCCTCGTTTAGTTACTGGACGGGACCACTCTATTTCAGGGAATAATAATTCACTACCTTGTTCAAATAACCACTCAGGATGTTTCATGAATAACTTCTGACTTTTCATCGTTAACAATATACATATCACTATCGTTAAGCTCCAGCGTTTTTAATGGGTCGTATAAGCTACGAGCATGGTCGATACTGTCTTTCATCCAAGGATTGTCAGCATGAGGCAGAATGTACTTGTCTAGCATGCCTAGGCCTTCCCATATTACTTCCTCTGCGTATAGAGGGTTGTCCTCCAGCTCTAATCCTTTGAGTGATTCATTCAAGACGCAGGCACCGGCACTTTCCCCTATGTATACGCCTCCATTAGATAGAAATTGAGGTAATATTTGATCAAAGCCACTATGCCTCATTTCATATCTCAAACAAAACGTATTACCTCCCGTAACCCAAAGGGCGTTATAGCAACTCATCTTTTGTTTAAGCACCCCGATATCTCTAAAATTCTTTAGATCCACTACTTCAGAAGTTAGCCCTAGATTGGCCATATAATCTTTTGATTCGTTTATCTTTATGGATCGTGCACGGTCTGCGTAGTAATCGCTAGCGTTGGGTATTATGCCTAGCCTTACTTCTTTAGGATCTCCTAGAAGCTTTAATAGTTGCTCTGGCTGAGGGATCCTGTAAGAGGTTAAGAATAACTTCATACTAAACAGTATAGACTAACCCACGTCTGAGTAGCGACGAGCTTTTACAGCTCCAGCCAGGATACCAAGTAATTGCTCAGTTTCTTTTATATCGATACACCCATCAGTTATACTCTTGCCATACTCAAGCGATGATTTTTGTCCATCTGCCGGCGGGCTTTGTTTACCAGAACGTAGATTACTCTCTAACATCACTCCTTTAATTGCTGTGTCTCCTAGTATAATTTGCTCTGCAACATTCTTTACGACCCAAAATTGTTTAGTATAATTTTTGTCGCTGTTGTCATGTGATGCGTCGACAACCACTGCCTCTAAGAGCTTCCTCGAGGTAACCGCATTTCTCTCTCTAATCTGGTCAAGAGTCTTTTGGATGTACTCCTCGCTGTAGTTGGGCGAATCTCTGCTACCCCGGAGTATTACATGAGCCGTCTCGTTGCCGGTTGTTTCTATCTCGGCATTTACTCCACTCATTTCGTTACCAAGTAACACGTGAGGACGCGAAGCAGAATCCACGGCATCAACAGCAGATGAGATATTACCGTCAGGGGTATGTTTAATACCGACGACACTAGAGGTGCCAGAAGCGTATTCGCGAGCTTTTTGGTCCAGAGCATTCCGTGCACCTATAGCGTCGTATGTAACTAATCCATTGACGTACTGAGGTGTTAATGCGTTAAGTCTCTCCATGGCCAGAGGCACGCCTTTATGAGTTATGGCATTAGCTAACATTCTCGTGATCATGACACCTTTGTTAAAATCGTAGACAACATTATTTGGGTTTAAGAATTCAGTTAGGTCTGGATCGTATGTTAACCCTTTCCATCCAGCGACAGAACGGGGTTTCTCGGTATAGAATCTCATGATTATTTCTAGATCATCACCGTGTAATTTTCGTTGATCGACAATGAAATCAGCGTATTCTAAAGCGGACTTAGGGTCATGTATAGAGCAAGGACCAACAATAACAACCAGGCGATCTTCTTCGCCACGGAGAATAGTTTCTGTTTTGGTTCGACTCATCCTGGTAGTATTTGCAGACTGGGATGATATAGGCAGAACCTCTGTTAGTAGTTCCGGAGATATGGCTGTTCCCGGAAGTTTGGTTCTTTGATCCATTAAATCCGATGTTTCTACTGGATTTTCTGATATATCAAAACGTTCCCTAATACTTGGATACATTCCTTGCCTATGTTGATGCGCTATGGCTTGAGCCTCTTGCTCTACTTCAATTAGAGCTGGCTTCATGATTTCCGCTTTTAGCTCAATATTCTCTGACGTACTATACGTTTCTGGTGACACTGCTTTTCTCTTTCTCTGTTAATTAAAAAACCGCCTGTCTCGGCGGTTTATTGTCTCGTTATTTTAAGTGCTTATTTCTTGATACGCACAGGAGCGACCGCCATTTGGGGCTTGGTAAACCAAAATAAATTAAAATAACGTTTGCTCATAGTATTGACTATACCACAACTAATTTGCCCAGAAAAGTCTAAAGAGTATTCTCGTTGACCCCACGCATAAATGCGATGGCTTTACGCGTTGCTTCGGCTGTGCGTTCTAGTGTTGCTTGTTCTGTTTCGTCTAGCGTTTTGGCTTCCTGATCAGCAAAAACCATCTCGTCCAAGCTTTGAGGTGGCTCTAATTCTTGTAGGGTCATATTTGTTCTCCTTTAAGTACTAAAAACTCCCGCTTTTTAATGGCGGGAGTTTGATATTTTTATAAAATGTACAAACAGCCCGCTATTGCTTGAGCGAGATAATCACCTTGTTTGATACAGTAATGATTTTGTACATAAGCGTTATTATGCCCCTCTCAAGTTGGGATGTCAAATGTGCTAATTGAGTGATCTAACATTTCATCTTCATCATTTAACTCGAATCTTGCACGGAAGCCACGACCGGCGATTAGTACCGGTAGCCAGTACTTATCATCGGGCCACATTTGGTTATACGGGATATCTTTGACGTTGTACCAAGCTGGACTCATTTCATCGCTTTCTGCGGGCTTGCCACCCCACTTATACGACTTAAATACATGTGCGTGCATACTCCCAAGCTTGCCGTCAACGGGTAGTAAAAAGTCTATCTCACCAACTTTAATTAATTTTGATGGCGTAATATTAATTTCTTCTTGGCACTCTCGAATCGTTGCTTGCTCAGGCGTTTCATTGGGTTCAATTTTTCCTCCTACGCCGTTCCATTTCCCTTCACCAAAACCTCGCTTCTTCATTGCTAGTAAGATTTGATTTTCTTTAAGTAGAAATAGAAGCGTTACTTCCTTCATGAAAGCTCAATACTTATCGGACAATGGTCAGAACCCATAACGTCTGCATGAATTTTAGCTGTTTTTACTCTTGATTTTAGTTCTTCCGAGACTAGGAAATAATCAATTCGCCACCCGACATTACGAGCACGTGCATTAGCCCAGTGTGTCCACCAAGTGTAGTGGCCGTTTCCTTTAGTAAACATTCTAAATGTGTCTATAAAACCCTTGCTAAGCCAGTTATCAAATCCGGTGCGCTCCTCATCCGAAAAGCCTTTTTTGCCGATGTTTTGCTTAGGGTTCGCTAGATCATCTTCGGTATGTGCCACATTCATATCGCCACAGTAAATCACAGGCTTTTTGAGTTGTAGCTCTGCACAATATGAGGAGACGGCAATATCCCACTCTTGTCGTAGTTTTATGCGTGCCAGCTTGTCCTTTGCGTTAGGTGTGTAGCAAGTAACAATATAAAAGTCGTTAAACTCAGCGGTAATTACGCGACCCTCAGTGTTGGCGTCGCCGTAACCGTCGGCGATCAGTCCACTTTCTTTCACGAATTTTTCTGGTATGTCGTTTATAACAGCAACCGGCTTAATCTTCGTAAAAATTGCTGTGCCACTGTAGCCTTTTTTATCCGCAGAGTTCCAATATTCCTCGTATCCTGTTAAATCAACTTCGGCTTGACCCTGCGAGGCTTTGGTTTCTTGCAGGCACAGTATATCTGGCCGGTGTTTTTCGATAAACGGTGCAAACAGGCCTTTATTGTGCACAGCCCGTATCCCATTCACATTCCAACAGTATATCTTCATGAGGTCATTGTATCAGAATCTGATATACTACACTTCTAGAAATGGCATATAAACGAGTACTTTTGAAGCTGTCGGGCGAGCAACTCGGCGGAAAGTATGAAAACGGTATTGATCCGGAGTTAGCTTCTTGGTTTGCAAAAGAAATCAAGAAAGTCGCAGATTCTGGCACAGAAGTTTTGATAATGGTTGGTGGCGGTAACTTTGTACGAGGTGCCCAGATTGCTGGTCACGGCATACGTCGCGTTACAGGTGACCATATGGGTATGTTGGCAACTATGATTAACGCTTTGGCGCTCACCGATATCTTTGAGGCTCAAGGAGTAAAGACCAGGTGCCTTAGTAACATCTTTGCCGAGCAAGTAGCTGAGCCGTTTGTGCATCGATTGGCTAATAAGCACCTTGAAAAGGGTCGAGTAGTTATCGCTGCTGGCGGAACTGGCCGTCCTTATTTAACAACAGATACCGCTGCAGTTGTCCTGGCTTTAGAGTTAGACTGTGAGATTGTACTTAAGGCCACAAAAGTAGATGGAGTTTACGATAAAGATCCAGCACATCACGAGGATGCTATTAGGTACCAAGAACTGACTCTGCAACAAGCAGTCGAGAACGATAATATAAAAGTTATGGATAAGGCAGCGATCGGACTAGCAATGGAGCAAGGCATGAAAGTGATTGTATTCAATCCAATGGCAGAAAATGCCATCCTTGCTGCTGTCTCCGGCAACGACATCGGCACCAAAATCAGCTAACACCTACAGGCCGTGAAGATTGGACTGATTAAAATTCAGTTTTGCTGGCCTTATTTTTATCTGTTCGTTTTTAAAACTAACAACACCCCGAAATAAAGTGATGTGTGGTCTGAGTTCAAGGGCCCACTTAAAATTGATACTATTTTGTATGAACTCTTGAGGGTCTACTACCCCGCAGTCGTTAAGAAACATCGTCAGATTAGCTAGTGCGTTGGTATGTACGTTCTCTATGGTTTCGCTAGGCTCAAGGTTTAATACCAGTACGTTTTCTTTTATGCCAAACAACTCTAGAGTAGAGGTCGGAAGCTTAGTAGGTGGAGGCAATGACTTTTTGGCACGCTCTATATAGCCGTCAAGGGCTTCTGCGTAAACTGTTCTGCTAATATTTGGCAGAACTCGTTGAAGATCATAAAAGACATGGTCAGCAATACCGAAATGAAGAATTGTTAAATGCCATTTGGTTGGATCGACTGGCCTGCCCTTGATGTAAGGTTTTATATAATCTACTAAGTCTCGTAAATATTCACAAGCTTTGTCATCAGGAATTAGTTCTACGTACAGTCGATCATCTGGTTGCATAATAATACTATAAGCTATTTGGCAATGAACGGTATTCTCTTCTACTCGTCGATACTTCGTTCGTGTCGACAAATCATGCCACTGACATAAATTGCCTTACTGGCTCGAATCCCTCGAACAACAATTAAAAATAACCAGACATCTCTGGTTACTTTTAATTGGCGGAGAGAGAGGGATTCGAACCCTCGAGACCCTTGCGAGCCTACAGTCTTTCCAGGACTGCCAGTTCAACCACTCCTGCATCTCTCCATAACGCTCTGCTTATTTATACTAAAAAGGCAGACTAACAAATTTTACCACAAAAACACCTTGCAACAGATCACCGAGCAAGCGTAAACTAGTAATAACACATTATGCCTATCATTGAACTTAGAGACGTGAGTAAAATATACGGCTTCGGTGATGCTACTACTGTAGCTCTCGAAGAGGTCAGTTTAAGTGTAGAAAAAGGTGAATTTGTTGCAATCATGGGCCCGAGCGGTTCCGGGAAGTCAACTCTCCTTAATATGACAGGGTTACTGGATAGGCCGACTCATGGGGTTTATAGGCTGGATGGCCGTTCTGTTGAAAAGTTGCGACCAAATGCTCGGGCAAAAGCCAGACGCGATAAGATAGGTTTCGTGTTTCAGTCATCAAGCTTGCTTAGTGATCTTAATGCTGTCGAGAATGTAGCACTTCCCCTTGCTTATCGTGGCCGAAGATTGGGTCGAAGAAATAAGCTTGCACATAACATGCTAGAACGCGTTGGTCTGGCCAACAGAGCGTATTATATGCCTAGACAGTTAAGTGGGGGCCAGCTACAGCGTGTGGCCATTGCCCGTGCCCTTATCAATGATCCTAGTATTCTGATTGCCGACGAACCAACAGGTAATCTTGATAGCGCTTCATCAAGGTTGGTTATGGAGCTGATGCGCGAAGTTCATCAAATGGGAAACACAATAATGATGGTGACGCATAACCCTGAAATTACCCGTTACGCCACTCGAATTCTTTACATGTATGATGGCCAGATCGTAAGAGATGAAGCAACCAAAGTGGGAGAAATTCCTAAAAGCGTAATTCAGGCCACTATGTTCAGGCCACAGTCTCAGGAAGAGGTGGATCTTGAAGCTGTATCAGCAATGGTAGAAGGTATACCTGCTCAAGGGGATGACACTCCATATCGACGTGCTACTAAAGCAAAGGCACGAAAAAAGACCAAAAGTAAGCTTCCAAAGCGAAAAAGGACAACAAAAAAATGATGATCTCCGAGAATGTTCGCATGGGTCTTCACTCTGTACGTAAAAGTCGGTTTAGAAGTATGTTTACTATGCTCGGCGTTATTATTGGTGTGGTTAGCGTCATAACAATTGTTAGTCTTGGCGAAGGCGTTAAGCGTCAGGTTGCCACACAGGTTAATGAACTCGGAACTAACTTGCTCACGATTCGGCCCGGAAAGCTAGTAAACCGTGATGTGAATGGCTCAATTACGAGCGTAAATTTGTTTGGAGCAAGCGGAGCCGGTAACTTGACTTCACAAGACCTGGCCTCTATTCGTAAGCAAGAAGGCGTTATCGCATCAGCATCACTAAGTGTAGTCAGTGGAGTACCGATGAATGGAAGTAAGAGTTATGAAAGTGGCACAGTTATCGCTACTCAGCCGGATCTAGTAAAGGTAATAGATCATCCTGTGGAGTTTGGCAGTTTCTTTAAGTCTGATGAAGAAGGAAAAAAAGTTGCTGTCATCGGTGCAGATGTAGCGCTAAAACTATATGGTGAAGCCGTGCCGATTGGTAAAACTATTACTATTAGGGACCAACCGTTCATTATACAAGGTATATTCGAGCCGTTTCGCAATGGTCCAATTAGCGCCGAACTTGATTATAATAATACAATCTTTATCCCTTCAAATTACGCTAAGTCTCTTTCTGCAGACAACCTCACTACATACGAAATTATAGCCAAGTTTAGTTCCGAGTCAGCAGAAGCATCTACTGCCAAAGCTATTACCGAAGCGCTAAAGAAAAACCATGCAGGCAAAGAAGATTTTACAGTGCTGAAAGAATCGGAGGCATCGCTTGCGACCGCTAGTGTCTTGGAGCTTTTAACAAAAATGATTGCTGGAATGGCAGGCATAACTTTGCTTGTAGGTGGGATAGGAATTATGAATGTTATGTTAGTATCTGTCAGTGAAAGAACCCGAGAAATCGGTATCCGTAAGGCTATAGGAGCTACTAACCGCCAGATTAGACAGCAGTTTATTGTAGAAGCAACTGTTTTGTCCGTATGGGGTGTTATTTTAGGCATTATAGCGTCAGTACTTCTTAACTTTGTTCTTCGGATTGTTACAGATCTAGAGCCAGTGCTGACATGGCAACCAATAATAGTAGCTTCACTATTATCGCTTGCGGTGGGCATTTTAGCGGGAGTTATACCGGCTATTAAGGCCTCTTATAAAGACCCTATTGATGCACTTCGCCCCAATTAATTATGAAAATTGTGACTATAGCTGTTGGCAAAAAACATGACCCAAAGCTAGTTGGTGCAATCGAAGATTATGAGAAACGCTTAACGGGCTTTTGTAATTTTTCGTGGATACTAATTCCTTCCAGTGATAAAGAAACTGAATCTGGGCAAGTATTAAAGCAACTTAGCAGTGATGATGTGGTAGTCCTCTTAGATGAACGCGGAAAGCTATGGGGTAACAATTATCTTTCTCAGGCAATAGAATATTTACAGAATTCATCAACAAAACGATTAGTGTTAATTATTGGTGGTGCATACGGTGTCAACAATGATTTAATAAGACGGAGTGACTATATAGTTGCAATCTCCCCTTTAGTATTTCCACATCAAATTGTGCGTTTAATCGTAGTAGAGCAACTCTATAGAGCTTACACAATTTTATTAGGTGGAAAATACCATCACCAGTAAGTTATCCCAGCTTTAGCGGTGTATGTGTTACTAGTCTAGACACAGTAATTCCAGATAGTATAGGTGCAAGAATAATCAACCAAACTACTATTTGACTAAGTGTTATAGCTATTAGAATGCTTAGTGAAATCCAAAGCAAGCCTTTTCTACGGCTGACATGTCGTCTTAAAAACTCCGCTCCTAGATAGTAGTAAGGAAAGACGGTTATTACAAGAAATGTGCTGGAGAATAAGCCAAAAATTAGCACAACAGCTAGCCCTTCCCAGAAAGGACTTGTGATAGCTAAAGGTATTAGCGAAACAATGGCAGTGAAGCTTGTAGCTATAAGCGGTCGGAAACGCTCGGCCAGAGCTTCGTGGGCAGCGTCAACTGGGTGTAAGCCTGATGCCCTACCTTGATTAGCGTAGTCTGTTAGTAGAATTGTGTTTTTGATACTGAGCCCAATTAGCGCAAAGAATCCGAGCATTGCAAAGAAACTAAACGCATTATCAGTAGTATAAAGCCCAAAAGTTATACCGAATAAGCTAAAGGGTATCGCCATAAATATGAGCAAGGGCTGGAGCAAGCTCTTAAACTGGAATGCTAGTAGAACGAATATAACCAACAGTACTGCCGGAAATGCTATGGCAAGCGTTGCAAAGCTTTCCTGATTCTCGTCTTCTTGTCCGAAATTAAATGTAACCGCATCTTCTTTTAGGCCGTAAGACTCAATTCTTTCTTTGGTAAATTCTTTTTCGACCGCCGACTGCGCTAATGTAACGAGCGTAGTAGTGTCGGTGTCTATAAAACTGGCTCCTACCTCAATGTATGAATTATTGTTGTCACGGCTAAAAATGCTTGGGTTAGGAGGAGTGACTTTGTCTATAGTAGCTGTAGAGCCGTCTGGACGTTTTAGTGTTGCGGTTTCAAGGAATGAGCCAATATCACTTGCTAAACGTATAGCAGAGTCTCTGTTTTGACTAGAATCAACACGGGCCTCAAAGGCTGAGGCCGGAGGACCTGCATCAATCTGAGCGACACTCACCTGTGCTCCTTCAAAGTCTGCAAATCTCGTATTTAATTTATCGACGATTTCTGGTGCTTTTATATCGCGTTTTTTATAATCTACCAAATCTACATTAAGCATTGCACTGCGTGCGTCGGCCATCCCCAGATAGCTGGCTTGTACTAAGTTATCGCCCACTACTTCTTTTACCAACCCATCTGCTCTATCACTTATTTCCTGGGCTGTATTAATGTTAGTCCCCGGTTCAAAATTTAATGTAATACTGATTTGGTTCGCATCTTTTGAAGCCGGGAATATATTAAATGTAACTTTTTGGAATAAGTACCCACCTGCACCGATAAACCCGAACCCTATGAACAACGCAGTAAGCCCGACAAGGCTTAGTTTTTTACGCGAATTTTTAGCCCATAGCATTGGTCTAGATATGAACATTGCAATTCGTGCCTCAACACCGTCCGCAATCTCATGTGCATTCTTCTTTCCCATATGTTTCTTACCTAATAATAGAAAGCGTGCAAAAAGCGGAATAAATACAAGCGCCACCAATAAACTCATTGCCAATGCGGTGATAATCGTCACTGGAATTGCCCGGATAAAGCTTCCCAGTATTCCTCCTGCAAAAAGGAGCGGTGCAAAACTGAGTGCTGCTGTAGAAGTGGCTGCAATCATGGCGCGACTCACCTTTTTGGTGGCTACCTCTACAACCTTATTAGGATCCTTGCGTTTTTTCCGCTGGGTATCTAGTGCCTCGACCATAATAATCGTGTCGTCTACAATTAGTGCCAACCCAAGAATAAGAGCAAACAATGTAATCGTGTTAAGAGAGTATCCAAATAAATACAGCAACGCATTTGTTATCGCTATAACAGTAAACATAGAAAGCACAGTAATGATAGATGCCCTAACTGCGATCACGATTGACCCAACAACGAGTACGGCTATAAGTCCTTCAAGTAGTGCTTTTTGAAGCTCATCGATCTGCGCGTTGATCTGGGGCGCGTAGCTGGCGCTGACCACGGCGTCATAGTTATTAAAGCTTCTTTGCTTCTTTAGCTCTTGTATCGCGCCTCTTACTTGAGTATCGAGCTCTAAATTATCAGCACCTTCTTTTGCCGTAAATCCAATAATAACTGAGTCATAAACATCAGTAGAATCTGCAGTACGAACCGCATAGCGGTCAAACGTTTTCTGCTGAACTTGTTCCTTGCCTGTACTAGGATTTATCGCAGTTTCAAAGGGATCAATTATGCTGACTTCTTCCACAAGACTCAGGTTCTTGTTGCGGATAAATGAAGCCGCTTCTTCTGCTTTGGTGGCTAGTTCTTGGGAGTTTACATTGGCCTTTGAGTAAAATGATACAGCCAGATCATCCCCTCGTTGCGTAAAGCCAAACTTGAAAGCCTCGAGACCGCCTGTAACTTGCTCCGGAAGAATATTCTGCTTTTGAATTTCAGCCTGTATCTCACTAGAACGTACTTCTGCCTTGACGTTGTCCTCGTACGATACTTGAGCCACATAGAAATTTGCCTGACTTTGGGTTTGGACATTCTTGACACCAGGTTGCCTTAGTAAGAACTCACTGAGAGGACGCGCTACATCTTGGTCTACTTTTTTAGCGTCATTTACAAGGTAAGCGCCTTGACTGATTGCAAACGGAGTCTCAATAGCAGGAAAGCCTTCACGCTTAAGGAGAGTAGTGTAACTTGCAATCCCTATTAAAACCAGAGACAGACACAAAAGAGCTGTTTTACGTGGTCTTTTAAAGAAATACAGACTGAGCCGTTGCAGGGGTTTTAGCCTGTTGTCGCTTTGTCGGATTTTACGTTTCGATGATTTAATTGCCATTAGATACCTCACATTGGGGCTTGTCTAATATTAAGCCCTATACATGAAGTAAAGCAAACAGGTTTTCCTAAGCAACCTCGTCTGGAGGATTTGAATTTTCGACTAATCTAAGTAGCTTTCCCCCATTTTCAACAGCTAAATCTGAGTCTACAACCGCCATACCTTCACTGAATTCGTCAATAATCGCCTGACGTTCTGGAGACAGGCGTGGCCGTTCATTGTATGGGTCAAGCTCGTCGCTAATTATAGGGTGAGTGCTTGTAACACTAGGTGTAAATTCTTTTGCTCGTCTTTGTCTATATGCAGAAAGATCAATAACATTATTTTTAGGTACACCACTGTTCATAATCTTATTATATCATATAACAACGGCTATGGTCAATGTAGGATTTTACAAGCATAAGCCTGTTATACTGTTTTTAAGATGGTTCATACGAAAGTAGATGTAGTGATAATTGGTGGCGGACCAGCAGGAATAACTGCTGGTCTAGGCATTAAGCGCCGTGATCCAGCAAAGTCAGTCGTGATTATTGAGAAACAAGACTTGGGTGGCGAAAACGTTTCAACTGGCAGTATTCCATCCAAAACTTTTTTGTACCTAGCAAAGAAGCATGCCGTCACTCCCTCAGCCTACTCTTCAGTAAAAATACTCCAATTTGTAAGAGACAAGATTGATGAAGTCCGTGCTGACTACGATGAAATAGAACTACAAACGGCTGGAATCGATGTACTCAAAGGAGAACCCGAGTTTAATGGACGTCGTTCGCTGACTATAAATGACAGTAAAGTAAAGTTTAAGTATGCGGTTATCGCCACAGGATCAGAGGCCCGACAGCTCAGCATTAAAGGCCTTGATGCAAAGGACGTTATAACGGCAAATGACTTGTTCTCCATGAAGAAATTACCTAAGCACGTCATCATAGTGGGCACAGGCAGGACCGGAATTGAGTCTGCTCAAACACTCGCTTTTCTAGGTGTGAAAGTAACGGTTATTAATGAACTGGATAAGCTATTCCCCTACCTTAATAAAGAAATCAGAACATTGCTTGAAGATGGATTGGCAGAACATGGGGTTCGAGTCTTGCACGGTGCGAGTATCAATAAAATTCATAATAAAACAGCTCAGATCTATCACTCGTCTGGTGTTCTTGAGTGTCCGTTTGATAATGTCATGTTTGCTGTTGGTCGAGATGCGGTCATCCCATCCGGGACTAAGAAAGCTCGTGTTCGTCTGAAATCAGAGGGGATACCGACTAACCTCAAGCATCTGACTAGTAATCATCGTATTTTTGCCATCGGAGACGTTGCCTCTCGTTCTCACTTCACTCATATTGCGACTGATCAAGCATACGATGTGGTTGAGTACATTTGCTCACGAAGGTCACGATACATCCATCGCCCCGCACCGCTTATTCCGGCAACACTATACACTTTACCCGAGGTAGCAACGGTCGGACTCTCGTACCGTGAAGCAAGAGAGGCCCACAGGAAGAGATCTTTGCAAAAAATAATAGTGCCTTACTGGAAAAATGATCGTGCCAAAACAGAGTTCGCCACTGACGGAATGTTGACTGTTGTTGTGAAGCGAAAGACAGGCAAAATAATAGGAGCTCAGATTGCTGGGGCTTGTGCAGGTGAGCTAATCGGTACTTTTTGTGTAGCTATGCAACATGGGTTAACCTTGCCTCAACTAGGGAGTACGATGTTGCCCTACCCGTCCTATCAAGAGCTAATACACTCGGCAACTCGCGAATTTTACGATCTTAATTAACGGTATTCAGGATTTTCAAAACCAAATCGTTCACCATTATCCCACTGGCTTCGTTGGTTGCCGTGGGCAGGAATACCGTTATTGTCCCTCAGTAATTTAGCCAGATGGAGCAGGTTCCAGGTCATAAAAGTCGTATTACGATTAGTGAAATCATTATCAATTCCTGCTACATGTCCATCCTCTGTTTTGTCACCATAGCTTGGTCCAGGTCCGGCTTCTCCAATCCAACCCGCATCCGCTTGTGGAGGAATGGTATAACCCAGATGTTGAAGGCTGTACAATATATTCATAGCACAATGTTTTACGCCATCCTCATTCCCAGTAATTAAGCATCCACCGACTTTGCCGTAATATGCATATTGGCCCTGTTTATTCAGCTCACCAGAGTATCCATAGAGGCGCTCAATTACTTTTTTCATCTCACTGGAATTATCTCCTAGCCAGATCGGTCCAGCCAGTACTAATATGTCTGCGTTCATAACCTTTTCTTGAATTGTAGGCCAGGAGTCTTTTTTAAAGCCATGTTTAGTCATGTCAGGGTAGACTCCAGGAGCTATATCGTGATCCACTGCTCGGATAAGTTCTGTGCTTACTCCTTGCTTGATCATAATATTTTGACTGAGTTTAATCAGTATGTCAGTATGACTCTCATTTGGCGATGGTTTGAGGGTGGCATTAATGAATAATGCCGAAATATTACTATAATCATGTTTCATATATTAATCCTCTATATATTTAACTAACTTCCATCCAACCCATAAACCAATGAGCCCTCCCGCGAAAGTAAACAGGACACTAGTTAAACCAATGTCGTTCTTCTCTCCCCAGAGAGTTGGTACATAGGCGCCGACTACCGCACCAATGCCACTTGTTAAAATGAGTGTTTGTTTCATCTATTGTAGTATAGCTTATTTATTGTAGTAGCAACTGAGCCATCTGTTCTTGTAATTATGATATGTATCGTCATCAATCGACATGCGAATTCCGTCAACAAGACGCACTATAAATTGCTCATTATGTATTGTTGCTAAAGTGTTTGATAGTAATTCCCCGGCTCTGAATAAATGATTTATGTATGCTCTAGTGTAGTTCTGGCAGGTATAACAATCGCATGATTCGTCTATTGGTCTAAAGTCTTCTTTATAGCGGGCGTTTGTAATATTTATTCTTCCCGAAAGAGTGTAAAGCGCGCCATTTCTACCAACTCTAGCTGGCGATACGCAGTCAAAAGTATCCGCACCGTTTTCTATGCACTCGAATATGTCATCAGGTTCACTGATTCCCAGCATGTGACGAGGTTTTTCTTCAGGTAGCTCTTCTACCATCCAGCGCACAATTTCACCCATCGAATCTTTAGTGAGCGCACCGCCAAGACCAAAGCCATCGAAATCTAGCTCACCCAGGAACTTAGCAGATTTTCGTCTGAGATCTTCGTACTGAGCTCCCTGTACTACTCCAAACAAAGCTTGATAAGGCTTGTCTTTTCTTTGTAGGCTGAGTTGTTTATGCGCCTCTAGTGATTGTATTGCCCAGGGGTGAGTCCGTTGATCTAATGATTCAACTTGATAATCATAACTATCATGTAGAGTAGTTAACTCATCAAACGCAAATATAATGTCAGCTCCTATCTGGTGCTGAATTTCCATAGATACCCGGGGGTTAAAACGATGCAGTGATCCATCGAGATGGGACTTAAAGGTTACCCCGTCATTATCAACCCAAGCGAGCTTATCTTTTTTACCGAGCTTTTTGCTTGGCTGATCTCCATTTAGGTCAATAACTTTCTTAAAGCCTGTTCCCAAGCTCATCACCTGAAACCCACCACTATCAGTAAAAGTCGGGCCATCCCAATTCATAAACTTATTTAACCCACCAGCTTTATCTATTAAGCCAGATCCAGGTCTCAAATATAGATGATATGCGTTAGCTAGAACTGCCTGTGCCCCAGTGGATTTGAGTTGCTCGGGCGTTAAAGCCTTAAGCGTTGCCTGCGTCCCTACTGGAATAAAAGCAGGAGTATTAATAACCCCGTGTGGGGTAGTGATCGATCCGGTACGAGCTAACCCGTGCTGTGAACTAATATTGAATGAGAAGTCTGCCATAAACCTGAATATTGTAACAGCTATTTATTACAGCAACTCTTTGTATAATTTTTTTTCTAATAGCTTAAGGTCTTTTATGATAATTCTACCTCTCTCTACTTCTACTGCCTCGAACTGTTTTAGTTTTCTGATTTCCCTGTTAACTGTCTCGCGAGTAAGCCCAGTACGCCCGGCAATATTGCGTTCACTCATCTCGATTACAAAGTGCTTATTCTTATTAAGAATACCGTAGCGTTTACATTCGATGAAGATTTCATATGCCACACGGCTAAGGGCGTTACTTGCCATAAGCGAAACTGCACGTCCTAAAAACTCATCAAGCCCTCTATTTACTCTTTGAAGTAGTGCCATCATAACTTCTGGATTCTCATACAGCATTGCTTCTACTTCCACTGTAGGCGCTTTATGGGCGCGTACATCAGTTTCTGTAGCATAATAAAACCTGTTGACTGTACGCTGATTTATAGCCTGAGATACTGGGAGAAAACTTCCTGGACGGAAAATGTTTAATATAATTTCATCGCCTTTATAATTTACACTGTATTTTTTAATCTTACCTTCAGTGAGATAATATACATCCTTACTGTTTTCTCCTGCAAAAACCAAAATTTCACCTTTAGGATATACGCGTTCTCTATACTTTTTAAAGAAGTCGTCAGTAATTTTGCGAGCATTATCATGATTCTTCATAATGCAAAAGTCCTGTTTGGAATAGTGAAAAATAAAAACAGCCCCAAAATAGGGGCTGTAAATTTATAGTGAGACTATTTCTAGTAGCGTCGGCCACCGCCACCACCATAACCGCCACCATTTCCACGATCGCCACCACCGAATGAACGGTTTTCACGTGGTTCGCGTGGTCGAGCTTCATTGACTGCAATAGCACGGCCTTCAAGCTCTTTGCCATTCAACTGATCAACAGCTGCTTTAGCCTCTTCTTCAGTTTCCATCTCAACAAAGCCGAAGCCTTTAGAGCGGTTTGTTTCACGGTCCATGATGACCTTAGCTGATACTACGTTGCCAGCTTCTTTAAAGAAAGCTTCCAACTGATCATCAGTCACTGCATAGGCTAGACTTCCTACGAATAATTTAGTTGCCATTAATACTTCTCCTTCTTTCAAGGTAGGTATCTGGCTGACTATTCGTCTTTTCCAGTTAGCTGCGCCTACTCGAACACTTGTTTACTTAATCTTAAATTTGTCAGAACACTTAATTTAGCAGCTTCATCTAACAGGTTTAGTATACAACATTAATAAGGTGTTCGTACAGAAGATTATGGAATCGATTATTTACGTGAGGTTTTATCAAAAATAAAGGTACTAATAAAAGTAAAAATTAGTGCTCCGCAAATTGAGACAAGTAAGCTTGCACTCGTAACACCATCAACCTCTATAGGTATAGCAATTTGTGTTATTACACCTGCCAATACCGCGCCAATGGCACCCGATATAATAGTGGTTAACGATAGATAGCGATTATTATCGGCTACAAGTAACGCTCCGATCCACCCAATCAATGCACCGAAAAACATCCAAACAACAACATCCATGATTGTAATCATTCAATCATTAACTACCAGGTGCGTTCGTGATGAGAACGGTCAGCTTGGTATTCTAGGTCAAGCTCTGGATATTGTTCTGACTTGCGGTGCATAAAATCTTTGATTTTAAGCTCTAAACTTTCATTCCTGCTAGACCATGTTTGAACTTGTTGCATCTCCTTACCTCCCCTTTTACATTAACTATCTTAGAGTAAATTATGAGTGAGGGCTGTAAGCTTAATTACGCGTTGACTGTAAAAAAGTTCACACATTAACCAGCAACCTCCAGTACAATAGTTATTAAGGAAACCACATGCAGAAACTTCTTAAATTTATTAATGAACGACCAGCACGCAGTTATAGCGCAGGATCGATTATTTTGTATCAAGGTGAAATACCAAGACACGCGTGTATTGTGAAAAAAGGAGTAGTTAGAGCTACTACAATTTCTGTTAACGGAGATGAACAAATTATTGGCTTTCATCAAGCTGGTGATGTGTTACCACTTTCATGGGTGTTTAAAAAAACCGCAAGCACCTTATATTTTTATCAAGCGACTTCGGATGTTGAAGTTGTAATGATCGAAAGAGACGAGCTAATATCATTTTTCGAAAAGTCCGAGAATATGCCTGAATTATTAGATTACCTTGTCACAGATCATGCAGCTACCTCGATACGGATTAGTGCGTTAGAACAACCAAAGGCTCGTGAGAAATTGATGTACACCCTATATTATTTATGCAAACGGTTTGGTAATAAGAAAACGAATGGTTTGACAGATATAACTCTAGAACTTACGCATCAAACACTTGGGGCACTTGTGGGCTTAACAAGAGAAACAACCGCTACTGAGATGAGCAAGCTCAAGAAACAAAAAGTATTAACCTATAAAAACCAGGATTACTCAGTCGATACGGAAAAGTTGTTGAGTCTTATAGGCGAAGATAGCTTTAGAGAAATTAATATCGAAGAATAGTTAATAAACTATTTGTCTTCTAAGGTGTTAGCAACAAGCTGTGATAGTTCTTTTGGTGAGGCCCAGGCTTTTAGCATATATTTATGAGCGCCCAACTTGTATGCTTCGTCCACTTCACCTTGGGTATCCAAGTTGCTAAAAACTATAACTTTAACCTTGGGGTGTTCTTCTTTAAGATTGTAGTGTTTCAAAAATTCGATCCCTCCCATTTTGGGCATTCGAAGATCAAGTAGGATGACATCAGGTTCAAAAGTTTTACACTTCTCTAACGCCTCTTTCCCGTCAAAAACGACATGTACGTCATAACCATCTTGCTCTAGTATCATTTGATATGCTTCATTGAGTGTGCGCTCATCTTCTACTACTAATATTTTTTGACTCATAAGTGTTGTCCTATTCAGTTAAGTTTTCAAAGTATCATGTGAATTAAATATGTACAATAAGGTTCCTTACATAAAATGATTAAGAAGTGTTATTTGGACCTGGGCTAGAGGGGCTATTAGCGGGAAGGGTTATTATAAACTTCGTTCCTTTATTGGGCCTAGAGCTAAAGTCGATTCTCCCATGGTGAGCAACTACAATTTGCTGTGCTAGATATAAACCAATCCCACTACCTGATACTTTACTGGTTAGCTCATTGGGTATACGAGAAAATTTCTGAAAGAGTAAAGGATAATCCTCTGGCGCAACCCCTACCCCGCTGTCAGCAATAGTAATTTTTATAAATTCGCCATCTCGCCTCAAGCTGACTCGGATCTTTCCTTTATCTGGGGTGTACTTGATAGCGTTACTTACAATGTTCTCAATAGCCATTCTTAGGTAATTTTTATCGACTGCTAAGCTAATATGTTTATTTGGAATTTTTACTACTGTACTGAGTTGATGCTCTTTGATGGCGCTACTTTGTTCATCGAGTACACTAAGTAGCATGTCGTTTAGGCTACACTCGGTGTAGTCAAACCTCATTTCACCAGCATCTGCCCGCGCAATAAACAGTATCTGGTTAATAGTACTTAGTTGCCTCTCATTGCTTTCATAAGCTTTCTCAATTAGCATCTGTTGTTTATCGTCAAGTTTTCCGGCGTACCCGTCCCGCAACAAGCCTATATACTGCTTCACCCCAGTTGCGGGTGTTCTGAGCTGATGTGAAGCGAGAGCTAGAAGTTCGTCCTTAGCCTCTTGTACTATTTGAGCATCACGAGAAGATAATATGCGTGTTCGATTGATAAGTAATAAGTATACAAAGCTAGCCGTTAGAATGCTGAAAGTCAGGCCAGACCAGAGCAATGCAGTTGGTCGTTCACGGTCACGTAAACTGACTATATCTGGGTGGACGTTAGTTGTCATTGTCCATGACGCGTTGCTTATCATAATATCTTCACTAATCGAAGCAGACCCCTTAGTATTACTATTCTCTGCGAAGTTAGAAGATGAGTACTCCATAGGGGCGAGCTCATTGCTCGATGTACTAGATATTTTATGTCCAACGTTAGATTCTGTATTGTTGAATATTCCATTGAATAGTTCATTAGCACGTATTGGAGCGTAAACGTAGCCAGTTATATTAGCACGACGTGAAACTACGTCGCTTATATTAGCCTCTTTTGCGTATACTGGTGCATAAATTATAAATCCAGGCTGAGGAGCCTCTTGGTCATTTGTAAGAACTAGCATATCAGTAAAAGTGATTTCATTGTTATCTCGAGCTAGCTCCATAGCAACCCTTTTTTGAGGGTTTTCAAACATGTCTATACCAAGTAAAGCTAGGTTTTCAGGTGTTTGAGGCTCAATGTATTTTACCGACGTGTATACACTGGTACTTGTAGCATTTATTCGTTGAGCATAGCCAATGCCCTGAATGCCCGGATATCTTTGCGCTAAGTTGAACTGAGATAAGAGACGTTTCCATTCGTCTTTGTTAACATCACTAGATGCATTAAATAAACCTACACCAGCACGTAAGATATCTTGATATTTATTAGTTTGCGATATTATCTCACGGTGAGAGATATCTGATTGTTGTTTTACTGTTTTTTCTTTTTCATCACTTATGTAATCATGTGCAGACTGCCAGCTTAATAACGTTATACCCATAAAAGCCACAAACATTATCAAGGGTGGTACCCAGTGGATAACAATAAAATCACGTAGTTTCTTGGGTTTATTTTTCTCTATATAAAACATGAAGGCCTTTTACAACTATTGTACGGCACGGAACAGAGCTTGGAGTAAGATATTTTACAGACGTCACTTGCTCAAAATTAATATGAGATAACTCTATTGACGTGAGCAATTATTTTTTATGATCCAGGACTGTCTTATTGGTAATAACAGTGAACATTGTCTTATAAAATTTTTATTCATAATTTATCCTTTTTGTTTAGATTATTTCTGATGATCAAGGTCTTATTAGAACTAGGATGAGGACTAAGAATTTTTACTCGCTCGACTTGACCCGCCTTTTTTCCCTGCTTCTCTAGCTCTTGTTGGGTTATTTTTAAAATTACCCCCGCTAGCTTTACCGCCTTTACTAGCGATTTCTTTTTGCTGGCGCTCACTCATGCTTGCGAAGCCTTGTTTGCCCGTACCTTTAGTCATGTTAGCTCCTTACTATTACTTACATTATCAAGTTTATTCCCATCAAAAATTAGTATCTGTAAAAGATCTCACAAGCCATAAATTCATATTTCTTCTCTAACCTATTGGACATGGTGTGAGTAATACTTAATAACTGAAATTAAGGCACTTGGTTTAAGATCTCGGTGTCATATCCTAAATTTCCAGCTCGTAGAACTGTTATCCCGTCCATCATAGCCGTAAGAATATCTTCTGCACCCAGCACAACGACTACAGATATTTTCCCGTCGTAGTCATCGCCACCTATTAAATCAGCAATCATAAAACAGCGCTTTGCTTCATCCGTGTCACCGATCTTTATCCCTATCGCACCATCGTTGTTTATGTAGGAATTATAGTTCGGTATTAGGCCTGTTCCTGGTATCTCAGCATTTTGCTTCATGGCTATTTCTTTAAGAACCGGGTTGTCCATGTAGAGCATGCCAATGGTTGTCATTTCTCTAGCCGTGCTTACTGTAAGAGGCGAAAATCCGCTAGCATCATCAATATTTGTTTGTGTAAGCCCGTTTCTCTTCACCATACTATTGGCGTAATTTTTGTAGGTGTCCATTGACCCGAAGGCCCATATGACCAGGCTATCCGAAAGATTGTTGGCTGATACCATCAGCATGGCCTGAAGGGCGTCATACTGACTAATCTGTTGGCCCGCTTCTACTGGAAACACAGCGCCATTCTTGGCAAGGTATGAAGCATATAGTTCTACATCTTTTTCTGTAATAGTAATTAATGGCCCCTTGTCTCCTGGCTTCAATGGCTTTACTTCTAGGATAGCTAGAGCAGTTATAACTTTTGCCAAGCTGGCTATCGGCACTGGAGTATCTGACGTATCAGAAGTTGCAAGAACACCTTCTTTGTTCACTCCGTATGCAGAGTGCCCATATGTAGGCCAAGGCAGTGGTGTGGCAAGCGTTTTCTGTACGGGTACTAGCTTTGTGGCAACAGGTGTAGTGATCACTGGTTGTTTACTACTAGACTGATGATCAGGCTTCGATAAATTTGTAGATGCAATTAAACCGACAAATATTAAAGGGACAGCCAAGAAATAATATCGGTTATTGTTCTTTTTTTGTGCGCCTGTACGGTAATGATAATGAACGTTCATCACCATATAGTATAGCGTAAATATAACTGGCCTTCATATTAAATTCTTCGTCGCCACCGGGTAAATACATCGTCAAGTTCAGGGTGCAACGAGTGGGGCACGTCTACCTGTATTCGATCGCCCGTTTTGATTGTCATATCATTTCTCAAGGTGATTTTCTTTGGTCCTCGCTTAATATGATCAATACTCGCATCTTTTGGTAGTCCTATTTCGTGCAAATGAGATCCGACTATTGCGTGTTGAGGCATTACGACAAACTCTATTCTATCGATTGTAATCTTACCGTTGGTTGAAATAACTGCAGGCAATACATCAACAACACCTAACTTATTAGCTACCCACTGAATTGTAGAGCCTTGTATAAGCGCAGAAATTAAGACAACAAAGAATATTATATTAAAAACTGTTTCACTGCCATCTATACCAGAGGAAAGCACAAATATAGCTAGAACAATAGGTACAGCTCCTCGTAATCCTGCCCAGCCCAGGAACAGACGTTCTTGTAAAGAAAATTTGTTGAACGATGTAGAGAACCAGACAGCAACTGGTCGAACAATAAACATTAGTGCCAGGGCTAATAACAGACTCGTGCCTGCTACGGGGATTAAATTTGAAGGAAGAACCAAGAGTCCTAAAACAATAAACATAATTACTTGAGCTAGGAATGCCAGCCCCTCATGAAATGATGTGAGCTGACTACGATATCTAAACGGTGTACTGCCAATGGCTAGCCCTACAATATATACAGCCAAGAAGCCACTTCCGCCAACTATCTCTGTTAACCCAAAAGTAACTACACATGTCGATACGGATGCAACTGGCGCAAATGCCCCTAACGAATGTGGTAATCTCGCAAAAATCTGTGTAGCAATCAAACCTAAAACCATACCCATAATTAGACCAAGTATTATTAGGGTGAATAGGAGTAGTGCCACGTTCCCAAACCCATAGTCTGGTATTTGTATCCAGCTGACTAGCCCAATTGTCAGTGCTATAGCCATGGGGTCGTTAACTCCAGACTCGGCTTCTAGTGTTCGGGCTAGTCGTCTTCGGATAACTGTATTACGAACAGATGCAAAAACCGCCGCCGCATCTGTTGAAGAAACAACAGCTCCAATCAACATAGCGTATATTAGTGGTACATCAAAGAGTGTATACGCCACAACACCAGTCATGATGGCAGTTAGTAAGACTCCAACCGTGCTAAGGAGAGTCGCAGGTATGGCAACAGACCTCATTCTTCTCCATGATGTCGACATCCCCCCTTCGAACAATATTGCAATTAGTCCCACAACTGCTATATTTTCCGCTAATTGCACATTGTTAAATGATACGAGCTCTAGTCCTTCTGGTCCGATGAGCATCCCAAGACCCAAAAAAGCAACAAGTGACGGTATTCCAACCTTTGACGCACCGAGAGCTATGAGTAGACTAGTAGCAAGGAGTACTCCTGTTGCCAACAGTATTACTTCTAATTGCATCTAAGCGCTTTAAAACTCGTCAATTACGAGTTTTTTCATTTTCATTAGTTTGGAGAATGCGTTTGGTTTTTTCATTAACTCACCCATATTAGCCGGGCATACTTGCCAGCTGAGTCCGTACTTATCTTTTAACCATCCACAGACACTTTCTGTCCCGTCGTCGGTTAACTTCTCCCAATAGTAATCTATCTCTGCTTGATCTTCGCAGGAAATTACAAGAGACACTGATTCGTTAAATTTGAACTCCGGACCGGCATTTATTGCCGTATAACGTTGTCCGAAAAGCTCAAACTCAATTGTAAGTTCTTTGCCAGCTAATCCCTCCTGGAAGTCAGCCAGCCCTTCGTCTTTACTTTTTGGGTAGTAAGAGGTTGAGATCTTTTTACTGTTTGGGAATACGGATAGATAAAAATTAACAGCTTCACTAGCACATCCCTCGTACCATAAATTAGGGGTGATCTTTTGGCTCATACAATCCTCACTTATTAAATCTGTCTATATCATATCAAAGCATTACGGTAATCAAGTTAAAACTTAAGTATCACGCCAATTGGTCGGAAGGACTACTTGCAGTAATATAAGTTTATGAACATGACATTAACACAAGGTGGTACAGCCCACAAAATCCCAAAAGACTTTAAAGAGGCTGTTTTATCCGATAAAGAAGTGAGCAAACTTTGGGAGTCGCTTACTCCCCTAGGACGTAATGAGTTCATATGTTGGATAGAGAATGCTAAAAAGACCGAAACCAGACAGCGCCGTATCAAGCGCGCTTGTGAGGAGCTTCTAGAGGGCAAGAGAAGGCCATGTTGCTGGATAGGGTGTATCCATAGAACTGATAAAAAGCCGAGCAGATGGGCTCAAGTGGTTTTAGTCAATAAAAAACCGAGCCAAAACGCTTAGATATTTAACCTTATAATTTACGACTTATTCTTTGAACTATTTAGCTCTGTAATTGACTTTGATATATCGTACACACCTTTATTGTCTGCACTTGCAAGAATACTCGCACCAATGGACGACCTGTAACCTCCAGCGCAGTGCACTGCGACGGGTTTGTCGGAGGGCACTTCATCTAAGTTTTTTCTTAGTTGATGGAGTGGTATAGATATGGAATTCTCAAAGAATGCTTGCTCTGTTTCATTAGTGTTACGTACATCAACTATGGTGTAGTCTGCCTGATTTTTGTAAACTTCTTTTGCGCCAATAACATCTACACCCTTTCTGGTTGATTCATTTTGATGGAGTATATAGCCTCTAACGTTTGACTCATACCCTATATTTCCGAGTCTTTTAACTGCGTTCTTTATCTCATCAAGTGTCGCGCCGTAAATTACCATAGGCTCATTAGGACGCACTATGCTTCCTGCCCATGTCTCGAACTTATCATCTGGTTTTGCAGGAATATTAATCGCTCCCTCACTGTGACCTGACCGAAAATCGTCTGCTGACCGTATGTCTACTACCACCACGCCATTAGACGCATCTGGCTTAAGGTTATTTATAGTCTCTTCGAGATTCTTTAGATCTCCTGCTTTGTTAAGCTTTACGTCATACGCAAAGTACTCTGGAATGAATGGTTGGTCATCTAATAAAAACTCGACAAATTGCTCTTCAGTCATTTCTTGTAAGGCTGGATTGTCTTTGCGCTCTTTACCAATGGTGCTAGTACGCTCGTCCCCAAGATTCTTCCCACATAAAGTGCCTGCGCCGTGCGCTGGGTATACAGCCACGTTGTCGCCTAACTTTAAAAGTTTTTCCCTTGTACTTTTGTACATGTCACGCGCCAAAGACTCTCTAGTTGTGCGTGCTGATTCTTCGCTTTCTCTTAGGTCAGGCCGTCCCACGTCTCCTACAAATAACGTATCTCCAGTGAAAATGGCGGCATCCGCCCCTTTTTCGGTAACAACTATCGATATACTATCTGGCGAATGTCCAGGAGTGTGAAGACTGCGCACAGTAACATTACACAGTTCGATGATGTCATCTTGATCGAATGGTGTTATTTTGTACGTTGGTTTTACGGAACTATGCATGTAAATCGGCACGTCGTACTTCTTTGCGAGCTCCCGGTGTCCACTAACAAAATCTGCGTGAGGGTGAGTTAAAATAATTCCTTTAACATGAAGATTTCTCTCATCAATCTCTTCTACAATATGCTCAAAATTCCGTAGCGGGTCGATAATTAATGCTTCGCCATCGCTCGAAAGAACATAACCAGCCTGCGACAATGGCTCATAGTAATGTTGTGTAATTTTCATAATTAACCCCCCTCATGTTGAATGTTAATGTAAATAGTTTACAATAAGACTATAACCTAAGGCAAGGATTGTTATGGATAATGCAGAAATCATCTTAAAGAAAGTTCAGGAAAACAAGGCAATTCTACTAGATGTGCGCTCCCCTCTCGAGTACAAAATGGGCCATGCGGAAGGCTCACAGAATGTGCCCCTCGACAAGGTTGGAACATTCAACACTGTGTCTAATGATTCAGAGATTTACTTATACTGTGCGTCTGGGTCCCGATCAAGTTCTGCAGAGGGCATACTGCGACAAAACGGATTCACTAACCTACACAACATAGGCGGTCTTGGCAATTGGAGTGCCTCCGGGGGCAAAGTGGTTCGATAATGAGTGTGGCTCCGTTTAGAGAGACAAAATATTGCAATGCTGTACGTGAGTGCATTGGCCAGCTAGGCCATGCTTCTAATAGTGTGATTCATAAGTGGGTCACTGCAGAATATCCAGATATTAGCGCAACAACCATTCACCGCGTGACAACGCGTCTTTACAAGCGTGGTGCGATTAGTATTGCTCCTCCAGATAAAAATGGTTCGGTGCGCTACGATGCCAATATTAGGCCACACGACCACTTTATATGTGAGAAGTGCTATAGAATAAAAGATATTGATATTTATGACGATATAAAGCCAAATATAGAAAGTTGTCTAGGTGTTACTTTATCAAATGCTCGCATAACCATCACAGCCTCTTGCGATACCTGTAAAGGGTCTAAAAACCGCTAGGCGCATGAGTACTTAGCCTAAAGGTGTAATAATATCTTCATGATAAGCCCCCAGCAGGCTTTGTCATGAAGCTAGTGCTTGGACAGTTCTTTTAATTAATTCTACAGGTAGGTCTTTGTCAAGCTCGAACCATATAGTCCCCTTGCCTTTGATATAAGGTTTTAAATCCTCTTTTAGGCCATCATCCTTAGGTACTGGATAAATTGCTACATGATCTTTCCAACCAGAGATAAAAACTCTTGGTCTCTTGTCATCGATTTTGTACCCGATAATACCGTAACTCAATACTTCACTATAACTTGGCAACAAATCCCTCACCAGCTGGCGTAGTTCATCGAATTTTGGGCGTGATGCATTGGGTATATTGGCAATGTATTCATCAACTGTTTTCGGTTTGTTTAATGACTCTGTGGCTATAAATGACTGCTCAAGCATTTTGCGTAAAATCACAACATTAATATCAGTGAGTTTGTTTATGTACAAACAGGAGACGCTATGTTTATGTTTCCCAAGAATTTTAAGCTCTGTTGAATGGACGCTAAAACCTTCATTAAAGTAAATTGTAATACTGGCCTTACGCGGACTGAATGCTAGTTGAGGCATATCACCTTCTCTGCCTGTATCGTATTTATAATGTTTAGTCCCAAATCCAATTATACTAGGACCCCACATCACAGGTCTTGTACCTGAGATTTTACTCATCAAGTCGATTATCGTATTGGCTTCTTTGCGTCTTTCAGCGCTGACACTATTAAGAAATGTTTCAACCGCAACATCCGTAGGTATGGTTTTATTAACAGGCATAATCTAGATGTATTGTATCAAATGTAGGTATAGATGATAATGGTGCATAGAGCGAACTATGGTGACTTAAAGTCATTGACGTGACGTAGTAAATGTGCTATAATGACGCAAATGCCTCAAATGATAGATACCCTTTACCCTGATAGGCGACGGCGTAAAGATTCAGATTCAAATAGTTCTAGCCGACCGATGGATCGACTCCGTAGAGTCAAGGAACACCGTAGTGCAGTGCAGTTTCTTGGTGTTTGTGCTCGGTACGGCTATAACCGCACAATGGTAATAAGGGATGCATACCTCGCACCTGCCGAACACCATGATCCAATTCGTCAACATTCCAAGGATTTAGGCGTATCAACGATTGTTGGAATGGAAGGATTTATGAAGCCACAACAAGCTAAGTGGTTTCGTGACTTACTTAGTAACAACCCTCAGATTAAGAATATTGCAGAAATCGGTTTTAATGGCGGACACTCTGCAACTAACTTTTTGGGTGTACGTCCAGATATAGAATTAACTTCTTTTGATATCGCTGAGCACGGCTATGTAAAAAAAGGTAAAGAAATAATAGACAAGAAGTATCCTGGTAGACACTCTTTAGTTTTAGGAGATTCAACCTCTACAATTCCTAGCTTCTCACGCATTAATACGAAGAAGTTTGATCTTGTATTTATAGACGGCGGGCATGATCTTGATACTGCTTACAAGGATATTGTTAACTGTAGAGGGATATCCGAACAAGGTGGTCTTGTAGTTGTTGATGACTGCTCTCCAGGACTCGCATACGGAATAGGACCGGAGCAAGCTTACAATCAAGCGGTTAGCGAGGGTTTAATCAACCACCATTCATTGAACACAGATGGCGATAGAGCCTGGGCCTTCGGTTCGTATCAGTAGCTAATAATTTATTTTTAGACCATTACTTCTTCTTCGAAGAAATAGCGATCTTTTTTGGCTCTGGAAGTGGCGTAAGAGGAATCCCTACCTTCAACACTCCGTCATCTAAATGAGCCTCAATTTTATCAGTATCTGCTCTTTTTGGTAACGGGATACGACGATAGAAGCTACTAGAACTTTCTCTAACTACGTATTTCTTATTCTTGTCTTCTTCTTTCTCGTGCCTTTCGGCGCTAATTACTAGTGCATTGTTCTCGACTTCGATATTAACGTCTTTTTGCTCAAAATTTGGCAAGTGTGCCTCAACAACTAGGTTGTTGTCTTTTGTAAAAACATCGGTTGTCGGGATGTTCACTCCTTTTAGCGGAGACATCCAATCATCTCCAAAGAATTGTTTTTGTAATGCAGAAAGTTCTGCGAATGGATCCCATTTTACTAGATTGCTCATGATTGTTCTCCTTTCGTCATTATTATTAATGGTTTCCAGAAGAAGCATGAAAGCTTCTATGTCTAATATAAAAAACTAGCACTCTCATGTCAAGAGTGCTAGTAATCTAGCTCTGTCTAAGTGTTTTATTGCAATAGGTAATGAACTTGCGCTAGGTTTGTGGGCCAAACAGCATACGAATGCGGTTACCTCAAACTGACTATCAATGACGATAGATGGCAGTATGCTTAACTTAAAGCTCACACCTCATTACTTAATAATATGTGAAAAATGCTACACTTTTCGTATATTTTCGTATAATATGTAAAAATGAGCAAAGCAACGAAACAGCAAATTACAAACTATATTAGTAATTATATTGGCGAGAATGGGATGTTCCCGACACTAAATGAAGTTAAAGATGCAGTTGGTCTTAAATCTGTATCAACCGTACATCAACACATAAAAGACTTAGTAGACAACGGTATATTAGCCGTTGATGAAAATGGTGGATATAACCTAGCTTCGAAAGATGCAGAAATTACCAAGGTTCCTGTTTTAGGTTATATTGCTGCAGGTTTTCCTATCGAGGCTATAGAAGAAGTTGCCACGCACATCGACGTTAGCAATTTACCCAAGGGCGATTTCTACGCGCTTCAAGTTAAAGGCAACAGTATGATTGATGACGGTATATTTGACGGAGATATTGTAGTTATTAAGAAACAGACTTCTGCCCAAAATGGACAAACCGTTGTGGCTGTAATTGACGACAATCAAGCCACGCTCAAAAAACTGTACAAAGAAGACGGGAAATTTAGACTACAGCCAGCAAATCAATCGATGCTTCCCCTAGTTAGGGAAGAGGTCGAAGTTCGTGGTATCGTATGGTCAATACACCGCAACTTAAACAATCCCATTAATGATTCTAATGTATTGCCCACAAAAGACTGGAAAACAGTTGATCTATTCGCAGGTGTTGGGGGTATAAGGATTGGTTTTGAGAATGCTGGTTTTTCTACTGTGTTCGCGAATGATTTTGAGGCTAGGTGTGCCGATACATATAATGCTAACTTTAAAACAGCAAAATTAGTGGTTGAGGATATTACAAAAATAGCTACTAAAGATATACCGGATTGTGATTTTGTGTTGGGGGGTTTTCCTTGTCAGGCGTTCTCCATCGCCGGTTACCGACACGGATTTAACGATATAAAAGGCCGTGGCAACCTATTTTTTGACATTGCAAGGATAATCAAAGACAAACAACCCACGGGGTTTTTGCTCGAGAATGTTAAAAATCTCAAAACACATGACGGTGGCAAGACTTTTGCAATTATTGAGCAAACTCTTAATGAGCTTGGCTATATTATTAAATCCAAAGTTTTGAATTCAATGGATTATGGTAATGTGCCACAAAACCGGGAACGAATTTACATAGTTGGATTTAAAGATAAAGCTAAAATTGATAGCTTTGAATTTCCGGAACCTATAGAACTAACCAATACAATAAAAAATATTCTAGAGAAAAATGTTGATGAGAAGTATTACTATAATGGCAAGCCTTTGTATGAGAAACTTAAGAATGATATTAACGAAGAAAACCAAGTGTACCAATGGCGCCGTAAGTATGTCCGCCAAAATAAAAAAGGTGTCTCACCTACTCTAACAGCGAATATGGGCATGGGTGGACACAACGTACCCATAATCTTCGATGGTAAAGGTATCAGGAAGTTAACACCAAGAGAATGTTTTCGTCTGCAAGGATTTCCAGATAGCTACAAGCTTCCTAAAATAGCTGACTCAGCACTTTATAAGCAAGCTGGAAACTCTGTAACAGTCACTGTTCTTGAGCAAATCGCTAGACAGATAATAAAAGTACTATAACTATTTTATATATTGCTCAATATCACGGAGCATCACTGTCTCTTTGTCAGGAATTTTCTCTATAATTGATTTGTTCATAAAGTATTCTTCACCCCCGTTAGATGATCGATCAAGTAGCTGGAATTTAATAATGTAAGTTTTGTTAGCGTCCAGTAAAGTGTCATTAATTACAGCGCTTGCGGTAGTAAAGATGGTGATGGAACTTTTACTATTTTTAACAACAGTAATATGCTCGATATTCTCAACATATACATCCAGAAGTTTATGCTTGTTATTACTATCCAAAATATTTTTAACCCAGCTATATAAACCACACTTGTTTTTAGTCATAATATTTATTAGCGGGTAAACTACTGGGATAATCTTGGGTGTTCTGGTTTCGTTTATTTCTTTAACATAAAATGGGCTCTCATTACCTAAGCAAAGAGTTGAGTAGGATATAAAATCACTGGCAGAACAGACTGTTATGAGCTTAAGCGAGCCTAGATCAGAATTAACTCTTTCAATTTTGGTGATCGATGAAAGGGCTTCATTTTCGTTCGTTTTTATGAAGATGTCATCGTTCATTTTTAATTGTTTATACGTATCTTCACTGATGACCGAACTTTCAAAAAAAGGCAACAGATAATCACAGTCAAGATTTGTTTCAACCATAACTAGATACTTATTCTCGTAACCTTGGTTCCTTAGACTCACCATGTATTGTGTTTTCTTGAAAGATTTAACTTCAATTTGAGGTGCATTATCTAAGGGTAGCCACTTATTCGCATATTCTACGAACGGCTTAGCAATATTACCGACTCTTATGCCGAGAACATCCGGGGCAATACCAGATTTTTTTGGATCATACTCATAATAATCGGATATAACTGATAAATTATCTGATAATTTAGGTAAAAAATATTTATTGAAAATTATACTTTCAGGAATAATATTTATCCAGCGGTCAAAAATACCACCTATATAATCACTTTTGCCACTAAGACCACCGTACATCTTCCCTCTTTGCGCCATCGAGCAAACAAAGTATATATACGGGGTTATATCCTCTTTACAAATAGTTATGTCTCTGTGGCTGGGCATATTTACCTACAGTTTAGCAGTTTTAAGATGAAACAACCTTAAGAACATGCTGAAAATGCTAAGCTACAGCCATGCTTGAAGTAAACTCTTGTGCGTGGCTTTGTTGACTGAACCTGCGGTTCGAATTCATCTTCGCTGAATCTAATCTAAAAAACCCAGCCATAAGGCTGAGTATTTTAGTTTGGCTCGGGAGGCCGGACAGCGCTACGCTTCTCCATTCCGGCGTGCTCGAAGCGAGCTTCTGCACGCGTCCTCATTTAACCGAACCAACTCTTCGAGACGGTTCGTGTTCCGATTCTTCCAGGATCGAAGAATTAAAAAGGCCAGATAAATCTGACCTTCTTAATTCTTGGCTCACAACGATAGAGGAAGTCATAACTGCGGTTAAGCACGATGCATATACTTTTGGTGCGCTTTAAACTCGTTTTTTTAGATTGTAGTCATCGACTTTCTCTTTTCGAGCTTCGGCAATATCAATATAGCTTGAGGGGTCTCTAATAAAGTCCTCCCATTTTACTTGGTGTATATAAGAGTGATGGCCGCCAACATGGTAGGTAGTGTCATGAAGCGGGTTTGGACAAGATTGCTTAGATGGCTGTTTCAAGTTGAACATGTTCTTATCCAGCATACTGAATAGATTGGCGGTCCTGTGTGTGACGACATTACAGTGCCCACAACCGTCTGGTTGGTAATAATGATCATACGAACCGAACTCGTCTGGCAGAATCACGGCAAGCATTCCGTTACGCTTCGAGCGGCGTTCCTCGCCGGGAAAAGCTCTACGTGTGAGTGAATACTGTATTTCCCATGGAATCCACTGCTCTGCTTCTTCTTTATCCACTTCCTTCATTCCTTTAGAAACAAGTACAATAGTGATTGAGCTACCTCTTATAAGCTGCTTTAAGTGAGTACGGATCGTTTCATCAGTAAAGGCCGATAGATCGTTATCGCCGTCCTCACCATTATAGATCTCTGTGTCAGCGACTGTCTGCATGATCAGATCAACATAATCACGAGCCGTGCCAAGTTGGGGTACGTCATCGTTAGGGTACAATTTTGCTACTGCATTATCATAGTACTTATAGCTTACAAAAATTCTACGTGCCATATCTATCCTATCCGCACTGCTATCGTAATGTCACTAAGTACGCAAACAAGGATGGCCAACAATATCAAAGTAACTCCATAAAATGCACACAGGACTGGTCGCCATAGTGTTTTGAACCACACGCTAAATGTTTTGTCTTCCTTGGCGGGTGTTATTTTGAAGTTAATCTTAGAAGGTGGTGTCGTTGCTACAGTATTGTATATATTGACGAACGCACGCTCTAGCATTAAGTAGTAAGCGTCTACTGCCCAGAAGACAAGTGTTGATGCTATTGGTATGGCGAGGAGTGCTTTGTTATTGCCTTTGGCGGCATAGACGGAAATAGCTGCTATGAGTGTGATAGACCAGCCCTTGAATAAGAACGAGTTAGAGGCCATGCGAGTAATAACCTGTTGTACCATCTCCAAATGCTTTCGCTTATCGTCGCCCGTCGTCATGGCTCAATAATAGACTGGCGGCCAAATATTTGCAATACTAGCATAAACATTTCCGAGTATATAAAGCTTATGCTTCAGTCATGTCGAAAGTAATATGTGCTTTCAGCCATAACGATAGAACAGGTCATAACTGCAACCAAGGCTGACATGAGATATAACTTTGTTAAAAATTGAAGTGATTAAAGCTGTTACAATTACTTATATGATGAAAAAAGCATACTTAATTCTTGCAGTATCTCTTCTGATTATGCCAGCCCTTGGAACTGTTGCTAGTGCTCAAGGTGGGTATTACATGTCACAGGGGGAGGCTCAGCTCGAAGAGGCTCGTCAGGATGCACGAGAGGAACAGGCCTTCAGAGAAGACCTGGAGCTTGAATCGAAAGTCTCAGCGGTTGAAGCACAAGAGGAAAAGGAACGAGCGGACGCAAATGAAGCAAACAAATATTTGATTGTGTATGGTGCACTAGGAGTGGGCGCAATTTTTCTTATATCTCTCTTGAATCATTTGCGGCAGAAGCACAGTAGGCATCTCTAGTCGCTGAAGTTAGCACATAATTATTGAGAGGCTTTCCATTCCTAATCTTTTACGGTGTTCTACCCAGCTTCGTCTTAATGCCGTCATGCCCAGAGCACATACCCCGATAATCTGGCTTAGACGGAGTGTCTTGGTAGCTTATTGATCCGTCATTGCATATCGCTTTTAGGGGTAAGTTGGGGTCTTCAGTAGTAGCAGGTACAGCTGTTTGGCTTGGGGTGTTCGTGCTTGCAGCTTCTTTGGCTTTTGCAGCAGCCACAGCAGCAGCTTCTTCCTCTGTTTTCTTTTGAGCCGCTTCTTCAGCAGCTTTCTTCTCAGCTTCTTCTTGAGCCGCTTCTTCAGCAGCCTTTTTAGCTTCTAATTCTTTCTGTGTCTCTGATTCAGATTGTTCTTGTGTAGTAGTAACGCTATTTTGTTGATTGTTCGTATCAGCGGGCTTCGTAGTGGCAGCAGCAATCGTGAAAGGAATCATGATGACGGCGATAATCGAGGTTAAGCCAATTTTAAGATTCTTACTCCAATTAGATTTAGCCCATGCGTACCAGATTAAGAAGTAGGGGAAGAATAAAATCGCTACCACTAGCCCCCAACCGTGCTTGTACCATTCTTTCTTAACGTCTGCCATAAATCTCTCCTATACTACTGACTTTAACACCTTACTTACTTTTTCTTATTCTTTTCCATTTCATTACGCACTATTACAGCGACGAGTGTGGTTATGATTAACGTAACTGGTAAGGTATTCCAAAATTTATTCCACTTCTGGGTGCTTGTAGCTTCATAGCCGTCATCTGCATATTCTATACAGGTACTCCCTCGATTATCTGTGTCTGTACTCTCGATACAAGTTGGATTACCCAGAGTTAGAGCTAAGTAAGAGCTAATTGCAATAGCTGCAATAACTCCAACAATCATGAATGGCAAAGCTTTACCTTTTTCTGCTTCCTTTTTAATCCACTCCCAACCTAACATTGGGATCGCACATACTACCAATAAGGCAGCCCCAATGCCAGCACCCCACAATAGTCCAACAAGTGGGCTTGAGGTATCACTGAAGAAACCTATGACGCTGCCAACTATTCCAAACATAAAGACAGGTATCAGCGTTAGTAGATACAAAGCTTTCGGCATCTTCTCGTTATGTTCCTCGGTCATCTATTTCTTCCTCGAGTATTTACTCATTTAACTAATTAAACTATACGATACTTACAAGTAAAAAGGCAGCGTACAGCTGCCCTCTTACACTCATTAACAATATATCTATTACTGCAAACTAACTTTTACGCCATCACTGAATGCACTGTCGTGTAGCTGTGCCGTAGTTGGTGTCTGGTCTTTTGGAATATCAAAGACGATTACGCCCTCAACGCTGTTTCCAGGGTTAATGTTACTAAACAAAGTTGAATAGTTCTGATCCACGTAGATACCTGCTGCATCATCAGCAGCATACTGCTGATTCTGTGCGTTTAGAAGCTTCTGGTTTGAGCCAAAGAAGCCTTGTGCCTCGTTGCCGATGTTCTTAACATTCACTGTCATAAGACAGAACTGCCCTTGTGCATTCTTCTTGAGATACTCGTTTGTCCCAATAGTCGTAGTACCACACTCTACTTTTTTAACCACAAACTCAAACTTTCCGTCCCTTGCTGCTTCATTCAGCTTAACAGTGGTCGCCTTTTTGTCTTCTGATTTTGTAACACCACTACCACCGCCAGCAGAACTGTTATCTGATTTGCTCCCACCCCCAGAGGCATTCGCTATTACTCCGATAGCGATAAACGCCAGGATTACTGTTAATACTTTGTGTTTGGCAAACCAACTCTTTTTCTTGCCTTCCGCCATTATAGAGTCTCCTTTTAACTTATATCTGTGAACTATAAACAATAACGAGCAAAAAATAAAGTCCCACTTTATGTTTATTGTCCTCTGTTGTTCCTAACCTTAGAGTATGCCAACAACAATTGAACAGAATTTTCTAAGAGCATTTGGTAAGCAAGTCGCAGCATTGCGTAAGTCTCGTAACATTACACAGCAGCAACTAGCTAAGAAATTGGGGTAAGTGTCGTTACGATTGCATATATAGAGACTGGCAAGCAATGGGTACGCCCTAAAACTCTGGGTGCGATAGCCAAAAGCTTAAAGGTAAATGTTAGCGATCTTTTTCGCAGCATATAATAATACCCGACTTTTGTCCAAAAACGCTCCACATGGCTCGAGGTGAGTCCACAGAGGGCATATTTTTTATGGGTATGTTGTTCATCTTTTTACTGCTGAAAACAATGAGCAATACTGCAGAAATTTTTTTCTGAGATTTTTGGCCCTCTAACGTCATTTATTTTGTTATTTTTGCCATGCCATAGGTCAGAAATATATTGATCGATTGCGTTCATGGCGTGTTATGCCCATTGGTTATTTATCTGCATAAATTGTTCCCTGAAAATAACGTCTGTTACTGCATTTCTACTTCACGCTATAATGTTCACCAACACTATGAAAGCTACAAATAAGGCATCACAAGCTAACGACTACGCAATAGCAAAAGCACTAAATGATTTAGTCAACGGAATAGTATTGCAACTGTGTGCAGGAAATGCATACGATTTTTATACAGACAACGACATAGAGGGGCTGAACCGTGCATATATCCTCTTAACTCATGAACTTGCAAAAATATATTCACGTAATCAAGAACTACTTGCCATACAGCCCGAGCCGATATGGAGACGTTTTGAAATTCTTAAGGGCGGTCCTATAGAGGAGATAGCGTCATATGTAGCTGATACTGAAGATTTTGGATATGCTCATAATCTAAAGGTGGAAAAGCTATGTGTCATTGCTGGTATAGACGCACCCGTCTATACTCCCGAACAGCATGAGTTGATTAAAACCACAGATCTCATTACTAGTCAGCATGCTAAAAAAGTTAAAGCTGCAATTAAAAATGAAAAAAAACCAGAAAAAGAGTATGGCTGGGAGATAATGTGTTACTACCTGACTTACAAGCCGGACGGCACAATCTTGATTAACGATGTCTTAAAGCTTAAGAAAGTTCATGCAGGGTCTATCACTGAAAAACTATTAGAACAATCGATTAAGACCCCCGATACAAAATTTAAACCCGATCTAGGCAAGACATCCAGAAATCTCAGCACCATAATCAGCAGTGCTGGTTTTACGCCTGTTCTTAGGGATTTGTTCTTTCCAACTGTCAGTGGCGACGCAATTGTGTTTCGCCGTTTGGTAAGTAGAGAGCAAGCTATACTAGAGCGAATAGATACTGAAGAACTAGATTTACGTCTTAAAGAAAATGGAGCTGTGGGTAGAGTTGTCTTTGAACCGAACTGAACCGAAAAGAACCATTTAAAACGACATCAAACTGATACAGCGACCTAAAGCTTAATAAGATCTTTAATGGTGAACAGGACGAATAATCCGAGTTCACCTAACCTTAATCGTCTCGTTAGGCGGACTCCATAGGAGTCAGTAATGACAACAAATAATAAGCTCGTTGAAAGGTTTCAGGAGCTACACATTAAAAAGTTCGGGATAGAAATAAGCTACGAAGTAGCTAAACATCAATTAAAAGAACTAGCTGAGCTAGTACGACTAACTTCGAAAGTTGAGGCACTGAAATGAAAGCCTTCAGCGTAGAAGCCGAGTACCATATGCTACTTGAGAAAATTGGTGCACATAGAGTCAAAATTAAAATTCTTGATCCAGACTTAGCAATGTACATAAACGGTATGGTTGTATTTACGCCTGACGGCGATAAGCATCCAGAGTGGACTGTATATACGCCAAAAGCTGGTAACGCTCGCATCGTTGAGTTCGCTAAAAGCTCAACTTTGTGGAAAGAGATTCAGGAAGCATGTATCGATGTAGTCAAGCTTGAAGAATCTTACAAAGATATGGATAAGGTCGATAACATGAAAAAATACGAAAAGATGTCTGATGATGAATTCAACGATGATTTGAAGATAGATTTAGACAAGATCTTCCCTGACTAACTAACATAAATAATTTAACAAAATCTTTACTAATACAGGAAATCTTAACTAAAGATAATATCTATTACTTATATAAAGATATTCTTAGCTAAAGGTTTCCTGTAAGTAAAGATGTATGCCCGGAAGTAACGATATACAACCGAACAGAATCCAACTATAATTAAACAATGAAATAGGACAATTGTCCAGTAAAGGAAATTACAATGTACGACAAAAATTTACAGAACTTACGCTATCGCTTGTATGCCCGTAAGTCTACGGACACAGAAGATAGGCAGGTTCAATCACTTGAAGACCAAGTGAAGTATATGAAAGATAGAGCCGAGGAACTTGGTCTGAAGATTATCGGTAAGCCAATTCGTGAGTCTAAGTCAGCCAAGCGCCCAAATAATCGTCCCCTATTTTCTGAAATGCTGAAAGAAATAGAGGAAGACAAAATTGATGGAATCATCTGCTGGAAGGTCGATCGACTATCCAGGAATCCTACTGATTCCGGGCATATACAACAGCTATTACAAGACGATAAAATAAAGCACATTCTAGCGATGGATAGAAGCTATTTCCCAGAGGATAATTCTATTGTATTTAGTGTTGAAGCGAGTCAGGCTAACGAGTATGTTCGTAAGCTTGCCGTTGATACTCGACGAGGTATGCAATCAAAAGCCGAAAAAGGAGACAAGCCAGGTGTTCCGCCTGTAGGTTACTTAAACGATCGTATAGATAAGAAAGTTATTGCTGATCCTGATCGCTTTGCCTCTATGCGAATACTTTGGGACAAGATGCTTACGGGTACATACTCAAGGCACAACTTGTACATGTGGCTGATAAAGAACTGCACATCACTACACCAGTTAGAGGCAAAACAGGTGGAAAGCCGATTTCCTATTCAACTCTTTGCGTTCTATTCAAGAATCGATTTTATACGGGTCAACTGCCATTTAAGGGTGAGGTGTACCCTGGAAATCACCCTGCTATGATCACAGAGGAAGAATTTGAGCGTGTGCAGCAAATCATTGATCCGTCACATACGACACGTCCTAAAGATAAGACCTATAACTTCCAGCTACGCAACTTATTCCTATGTGGCGAATGTGGTTTTGCGATTACTGTCGAACAAAAGCAGAAGCTCATAAAGTCTACTGGCGAAACCAAGACTTATATCTACTATCACTGCACAGGCAAAAATAAGAACATTAAATGTACTCAACCAAAAACACACGTTACTGAAGACGAGCTACTTAAACAAATTAAAGAAAAGCTTTCTAGATTTACTATTGACCCCGATTTCTACAAGCTGGCGATTGAACGGCTGGCTCAAGAAGAAGATGAGGTCGTAGAAAAGAACAACACCAAGACGATAGCTCATGAAAGAGCTATTAAGAAAGCTGAAACATCTATAACAAACCTGCGTCGTATGAGGTACGCAGGTGAAGCAGATGATGACTCTTGGTACTTTGCTGAAATAAAGACGCTAGAAGACGAGCTAGAACGCTTACAGGAGGCTCGTAATAAAGATGAGTATAAGGCTCGCAATTGGCGTGCCGTGGCTGATGAGACATTCACTTTTGCTCGTTACGCTAAGGAAGACTTTGACAGTGATGATTTAGAGAAGAAACGTTCTGTTGTCATGAAGCTAGGGGAAAAGCTGACGATTCTGGATAGAACCATTCAATTTACTCCTAATAAATACTTCATTCCGCTTGAAAAAATGAACGAACAGCAGAAACTTGCCCCAGAAATGGTTAGAACCGACTTCCAACAGAGGGAAATCGGTCCTAAAAACGACCTTGTTCTATCTTGGCTCGGGAGGCCGGACTCGAACCGGCAACCTCGAAGTTAACAGCTTCTTGCTCCACCATTGAGCTACTCCCGAATATGTGCGAATGTACCAAAATATTCTAACTGCTACCGATGTAAATGTAAATAGTCTAGTGTAATCTAATAACTACAATATGCTCGGTTGTTGGCACGCCATCACGGACTAGTACTTTGGTAGAAGCGTAATTAACTTGGGCACTCTCTTGATTTAGACAGGTATTAAAATCCTGACTCTCAATAATCTCATTGATAACTTTAGAATCGAATGTGCTAGTGCGAGCTAAGAAAGTGCACTCATGAGTAGGTATATAATCTTTGTTGGCTGAAGCATCTTGAAGCACTTTTTGCACAACTATATCATCGCTGAGATTTAAACTGACAGGAAGATCCTTTAAGATAGCTTTAATGTTCTGATAAGAATCTTGAGGGCTAATATTTGGGTCGCCCTGAGCAATGACCGTAGAGCTCGGAAAAGCTAAAACGGACCCACACAATAAAATACCTGCAACAAAACGTCTCCACGTCATGCACTAAGTATGACACAAACTATTTAGTTAGCGCACGGATCGCTCGATCTGTAGAGCGTTTATCGTCTCTCGCCTTTAGGGTCTGGCGCTTATCAAAGTTCTTTTTACCAGTACCTATACTTATTCGTATCTTGATGTACCTGCCCTGTGTCAATATTTCTGTCGGTATGAGTGACCTGCCCTGTTTTTTAGCTTCTAATAGTGCATTTATCTCGCGCCTTTTCATAAGTATTTTACGGCTTCGAGTTTGCTCAGCTTCATCTAGCTTTACTCCTCCAAAGCCTGTAATTGTAGCATTTAGTAAGAACAGCTCGTTGTCTTTAGCTACCACGTAAGCTCCGCGCAAATGCCCATGCCCCATACGCAGAGCTTTAGTCTCTGCGCCGGTCAGGACAAGGCCCGCAACAAAACTATCGCCTAGATCATAATCAAATCTGGCGCGTTTGTTGGTAATACGCTTTGTATCTTTGGTTTGCTTTTTAGCCATAACAGATATTAAGTATGCGCTATATTGACAGATTTTACAATACGTGCTATAATGTATAACATGAATACAATAGTCTCTACAAATTTTGAACAGTTACATAACAATGTCCCCCAGGAACGTATCGAGAGTGCCGTCTCTTATTGGGAAGACCGCGATCTTTCTTCTGTGACCACAGAGATGCCTAACACTCAACGGTATGGTTACGCTGACATTGCTGTAGTAATGCCAGATACGAAGGATGTAGATGAAACTAAGTCAATATTGTTACCGCTTGAATATAACCAAGGAGTAACACCAGCACATTATATGCGTGCAAAGATGGTACAGCAGTATGTTGCTCCAGATTCGCGTGTAGTGATTGTCCCTAACAGTAGTTTTGACAGAAACCATGTGGATATTGTTAACGGGTTATCTGACTCATCTAAAGAAAAAATGGCTGAAGGTGATTATCGACCATATGCAGAGTTGATTGCGAATACTTTGGATATGGCTGATAAAGTACATAGCTTCGGTTCTTTAATGATCCCAGGGTCGTCTCAGGGTGCATTAACCGGGCTAGCCTTAGCTTCTAGTGAAACCTTGGATATTAGCGGTGTGGTTGCCTTTGAAACTCCTAGCATGTCTCATCGTGACGCAAAAGCGCTTAGTAAGGATTTCCAGAAGTCTGGTGGTGGCATGACAGGACTACTGAATGCCATAAAAGGGTCAGAGATAAAAGCGCAAAAAGAAGCAATGAGGGTATTTGATAGATTCCCTCGTGATATTGCCAAGTTCGTAATCAGAAGCTCGTTTAATGCTGACGCAAAGCTGATTGCTAAATCTATGGCTGGCTCAGCTGAGTACCTTGCAAATCCTGCAGTAAAGGCCTTAGGTGAAGGCGCAGTTAACTTTTATTACGTAGAGGGCAGTTCTGTGTTTGACCCAGAGAGCATATCAGATGAAACGCAAGCTTTGGCGCCAGTGATTCGTCTTGAAGGCCCAGAGATGTATGCTCATGCGAGTTCTAATAACTTGCGTTTGTTTGCTTCAGTTGCTTATAACAGCTTTAAGACTAATTAGTTTTAAGTAAATTTTCGGATTCTATTCTTTTAATCTCTGATTTAGCAGTTTCCCAAAGGTCGGATTTTCCGGCCTTTGTTTTTTGCCAGTACCACCACTCAACTCCCCAGAGATCCATCTGTTTCATACCTGTTGCTTCACCGTATCTTATACGTTCTCTAAGACGCTCGGCATTAAGTGACTTCTCTTGTTCTGGAATAGAGCCAATATCATTCATCATGAACTGACCGCTATCTGGTAGCCATGCCTCAGTCTGAAGCTCGTGTATGAACAGATCTTTCCCTACTAGTATCTTGCCTCCACCTGCTAATGACGAGTAAAACCATGCCGGGAATGGATACTCGATATAACGCTTAGTAATGGTTTTATCCCAAACTCGTTTGTATATCGATACGCCAAATTTGTCTGGTTGAGGATCCCCTATCGGGAGACCTAGGGCGTTGTTGCTACGCGTGATAATAACAGGATGATTACTGTCTATATTTTTTACATACTCATACTCCCGAATCAAGCGGTCACGGGAGTGATCAGGGCAAATACCAAATACGTCTAGGAAGAACTCGTTTTCTAGCTGATAACTTACTAACGAAGGACTGTCTTTATAGCGTTCCATAGTTGCCTTCATATATCGTTTTAGCTTAGGTTCCCATTCGATCATGGATGAGTTCTCTGCCCATGTGGGCATATGACACTCTGGCCACCGAGGTTGGCGAAGACCTATTGCAAGCGAAACCTTGCTATTTGTTGCTTCAGCCAGAGCAAATTGCCAATCTAGCTCGCTAAAATCATAAACACCTTCAACTGGCTCGCCCTTGCTCCAATAGCTAACCAATCTAAAATTTTTAATATCCAAGTCGTCAATCATGGCTCTCATGGTTTCTTCGGCGTCCAGGCCATAATAACGCGCATAGTCTGGTATGAATGTAGCCCCAACTGTAAGCGGTTTATCTTTCTGAGAAGAAATGTACCACTGAGCAACGCCATACATAGTACTTACCGATATAAATACTATTAAGGCAATGACTATATTGATTTTTTGGATCAGCGAGCGCCTGCCTAACCAGAATTTAATACGATTTAACCGCCTATTATTTGTTCCCAACTTTTTTGTGCTTTTAACTTTCAATGTTTACCCTTACCCTAGATAGTAGACATGTTCATCAATATTTTCACGGTACCAGTAATGCCTAAATTGCCCACCTTGCACGATTTACTCTGCAACATACATTCATGTATGCTTTATCATAAATCCTTCAATGTGAACAATTTCCATCATTCTTGGTTTCCGAAAAATATTAAGGAACATGTCTAATGGATCATAGAAAACCACTAACGCTTTCGATAATAATACCAGCATACAACGAAGAGCGCCACATAAAAGCATGTCTAGACGCTATTGCAAAACAGACTGAAATGCCTAATGAAGTAATACTGGTCGACAACAACTCGACAGACGATACGGCTCGGATCGCCGTTACATACCCTTTCGTAACGATAATTAAGGAGCCTAAGCAAGGGATTGTGTTTGCTCGTAATGCTGGCTTTGATAAGGCGTCTTCTGAAATTATCGGGAGAATCGACGCAGATACAATATTACCGAAAAACTGGGTAAGATTAGTTAAGAAATATTATGCTCAAGGTAATAGGTATAACTATGCTTTAACCGGAGGCGGATATTTTTATAATTTAAAAATGCCACCTAAAGCAGTAGGGGGATGGATCCATAATCAGGTAGCTATACGACTCAACCGTTTTATTATGGGACATTACATACTTTGGGGGTCCAACATGGCGCTTACTAAGGAGCAATGGAATGCAGTAAAGTCTCTGACATGTAGCCAGACGGATATCCACGAAGATTTAGATCTTGCTATACACCTGAACCGCATTGGCTACCAGATCGCCTATCGGTCTAATATCCAGGTAGGAGTCAAAATGAAGCGGATGTTTGATGATTACCCGAGTCTCTATGAAAATACTTTGTGGTGGCCAAGGACACTAAAAAGGCACAATATAAAAAAGTGGGTGCTGGGCTGGCTTGGGGCGCATATTATTATGCTTGGTAGCCCGATACTAATTCTAGTTAATTTGCCTTTTAGAATATTTAAACGCTAAGATGATTTGCTACAATCTCCATATGCCTGTTTGAGCACTTTTGCGTCAGGAAGCCTATTGTGTAGATCTGCATAGGTTGGCCTACCACTGGTCAGGGCTGATTGTCCTGGTATGTCAAAGTTATCTATCGGTGTGAAAGCTTGTTTTCGAGTTTTTTCATCGAAAGCATAGGCCGAGAACCTAATTGGAGCAATATAGTTAATGGAATCTTGTTCGGCTCGCATTATAGAAAAATTGTCTGACTTTGAGCACAGCGCACTGGGGTTGGCCTGAAATGAGAAAATTGTGCCAGCGGGAACTCTTACGCCATTAACTAATAGGGATTTGAAGGAAAGTGCAGTTGGTTGCCCTATTTCTTTATAGGCTAACACTACCTTGCCTTCATTGTTTACCAAAAGCGTCGAAGGAATCAAATCGGGGTCATCGTCCACGCAAGTTAGTGCGTCCCAGAAGTTTAGCTCGCTGTTGGCACAGATACCTGCGTTAGGTGCAGGAGGTGACCTAAATGCGTAAGCGGCTTTAAGTGCGACATGACCAATGTTTAGAATGTTATTGGTATGACGCAGTAAAACGTCCTTTTTTTGATCTTCGTCTAGTTTTATAGGCTCCTTCAAAAGTTTTGCTTCAGGAGTTTTACGTAAAATCCCTAACGCAGAGGTTGCCAAATTAAATAGTCTTGAGCCAACAAGAGCATCTTCGTTGTGGGGAACAATAATACCAGCCCCGTATGGGTCATCATTCAGGGCAGACTTTAACTGAGGATAGTCAGTTCGCTCCATTACTTGAAGTTCATAATTTCCGTAGGACATAGCCAGCTATTATAACACAAAATGTACTAAATAACTATGTTATTGTTAGTAATCTATCCCTGGATTTGCCAAGAACTTATCGTCAAAGTGGTGTTTTATTTTGGTCATGTTTGTAGCAATGTCAGTAATGTCTAGCAGTTCCTCAGGGAAATTACGCCCAGTTAGGCATACACTTGTTCTAGTGTGTCTTGATTCTATAACCTTACGAAGGTCCGCAGTAGTCAAAAGTCCGTCATGCACTGCGTTGTTAATCTCATCGCAGATAACTAAATCATAATCACCACTACTCACGCACTCTAAAGTCTCGTCTAAAGTTTCTTGTGCAGCCCGTTTATGTTGGTCTGGAGTTATCTCCTGATCGCTAAGTTCGCCAGCATTATAAAACCCCTTACCGCCTTTATAAAAGTGCAATTGGTCACCATATAAGGGCTGGATGTCGCGGATAAATGCGTGCTCTCCGACACCCCAAAACTTAATGAACTGTATAAAGGCTACATTCCATCTTGTTCCGAGTGCACGGGCCATAAGACCGACGCTAGCGCTAGTCTTGCCCTTGCCTTCTCCTGTGAAGACGAGTATTACTGATTCTTTTGTATCAAAGTCTTCAAATGCCATTAACTAAATTATAGCTCATTACATGCTTACTCAGACTGCTTTCGGCAGATAGTCAGCTGAGTGTCGAGTGCCTCGCCATTTTTTGTGGTGTCTATCTTAAGTGTTGTGATGTTGTCTATTTTCAATTCAGATGACGGCGATGTACGAACTTTAAGAGTAGGCGGAATCTTCGGATTATTTGGTACTGTTTCGATTGTGTATTTGCCCCCATCATTCCGTACGCTGACTTTTTTTATTTCATCTGTTGGTACACCAATTTCTAGACCTTCCCCACCTGGTGTAAGAGATGAAAACATTACGCCACAGCGCTCCTCCGGGGTGTTTTTAGCTATTTGCACTAAACCCTCGGCACATCCGGCGAAGCTAACTGATGCAAGGCCTGCTATTAAAACCCCAAGATGTTTTTGGGGGATGCTTGCTTCTGGCTGTTTCTCCATTATTTAATAATAAATCATTCGTCAAAAGTTTCTCTGACTAAAGACTAAAAAATGTAATGATATAAATTCAGGTTGTTATTTTATATCAGGAAAGACGTGATTTAACTATTTAGTTGCCGGACAAATCTTTATGAACGCATCAACTGCAGTAGTCTCGGTTTGTAACGTTGAAGCTAATAAAAATTCTCCAGTCGGAAGTTTTGCTCTGCTTGTACCAAAATCTACAACGGGGAGTTGTTTAATAGGGCCTTGCTCTTTTGTATCAATCACGACTGCAGAGTAATTGTCATTTCGTGAACCAAATACATTAACTATTTTTACTAGGGTGCCGATATCGGTTGGCCCAGGCCCAAGTTCTTGCCCGTGTTTAATAACTCCGCTGACACTTTGACACACTTCTTTACTGGCACGATCAGTACTATTTGACCCACAGCCTATTAAAGCAGTTGATGCCAGTCCAATAGCAAGTAATTTTGAGTAAGTTCTCTTAGGTGTCTCGAATATTATCGGTGACTTTAGTGCGTCCATATATTTATATTATAACACCTAAAGTCAACACTAGTCAATACTATAGAAGTTTATGTGCTTTTAGTTTGGCCTCTATTGTAGGTTGGTGGAAGCCTACTGTTATGTCGCCGTCTATGTCTATCACTGGTACGCCCATTTGACCAGAAAGTCTGACCATCTTCTCTGCTTCTTCTTGATTGACTGACACATCAATATCGGTAAATTCGATATCGTGGGCCCCTAGGTAAGTTTTGGCAAGGTGACAATACGCACATGTAGGTGTTGAGTAAACTGTAATCATAATTTTAATACTATAACCCACCATGTCATGAAGTATGTAATAAATTTCGCATGACTCGGCTTGATATATACTATTTATATATGACTGAACCCAATAAAGTTTCTAGCACGCTATTACAAAAGATTAAACCAGTGAATTTACTACTCATTGGGCTTATGATCGGCTCAATATCAATAATTGCTTTACGTATGCTATTAATCAGTAATGACGCACCACATTATCATGCGAACTTTGCACTATATATAAACGGCGAGCAAGACAAGTTCGACAACTTTACCTTTTATGAAGAAGTAGCAGGTTGCAATGCTGATAGTCACAATGATCCCAAGCACAGGGTTCATATGCATAATAATGTTAATGATGCAGTCCATGTTCATGCAGAGGGTGTCACCTGGGGTCACTTTTTCGCTAATCTTGGCTATGGGTTAAGTAATAATCTTGTTAAGACTGACGAGGGTGTATTTGTGGATGGTCAGAATGGCAAGAAACTGACCTTTATACTAAACGGTCAAGAAACAGGCTCTATAGCAAACAAACTGATTAATAGCGAGGATGTGTTACTGGTTGATTACGGCGAAGAGGATGATGCGCGTAAACATTACGACAAAATACCTAAAACTGCCGGTGAGCTCAACTTAAAACCTGATCCTGCATCGTGCTCTGGATCTGAAGGTTTGAGCCTAGGCGAACGCTTTAAGCGTGCATTAGACTTCACAAGATAAGCGTTACTAGAATATGCCAATAATTTTATGGTACATTTTTATAGCATTAATGACACGGAGATTTGAAAGTGCCTATAAGAGGAAGTGATTACAGAGAGAGTTATAGTAAAGAAACTCTGGATTCTGAAAAGGATCAGTCGCTAAAATCAGGCATGATTGTAGGGACAGTTATCGGATCAGCGGTCACGGCTGGTATCGTGACTATTTTTGGCGGTCAATCGGAGCAAGATAAGGTGTCTATTATCCAGAAATGTGAAGAAGTTAGAAGTAATCAGCTCGTAAGTCCAAAACATATAGAGCTAGATGTATTACCTGAAGCAATAGCTATGGGTGGAGTATGTAGAATAGGCGAGACTGTTGTGCCTATTGTAAAACGAACAAGCTAACAGCTTGACTGTATTTTATCAGGGGTGGTATAGTAGTATAAAGATGAGTAAAAACGCCGCCATTAAGACGACGAAACCTGAGAAAGTGCGCCAAGCAAAAAATGCATTTTATAGTAATCTCTTTGATATGACATGGAGAATGCTCCTTGCAATGGCGGTGCCGATATTGCTTGGATCGTTCTTAGACAAGAAGCTAGACACAGATGATATGTTTACTGCATTTGGATTTTTACTAAGTTTTGTCAGTGCGGGTTTTGTTATTAAAAGTACCGTTTCTAAGATCGATAAAAAGGATATAAATTAATGCTAAATAGATTTGGGGCAGATGAACTGCATATAACTATTACTCCCGATGCTTTGTTTAATGTAGGCGGTATAGTAGTTACTAATTCTATGTTCTATGGTTGGATCTGCTCCCTTTTCATTATTGGTTTATTGATAGTTGCACGTCGTAAGTTGAGACTAGGTGGAACTAAAGGCCCTGCTGAGCTAGTTGAAGCAATCACCGAGTACATGGTCACTACTTTTGAGAACAGCTTTGGTAATCGTCAGATGGCCATCAAATATAGTCCGATATTCATTACTATTTTCTTCTTTATTTTGCTGAGCAACTGGATGGGGTTGTTGCCTGGCGTGGGACACAGCATAACGTATAACGAGACTAGTCTGCTTAGGCCTTTCACAGCAGATCTAAACGGTACCATGGCTATGGCTGTGTTCGGGATGTTAGTGGTGCAGATCATAGCAATCAAAGAATCGGGATTACGAGGTTACGGAAAGCACTTCTTCCCTGGCAAGATGGTAAACCCAGTTACTTATTTAATTGGTGCATTCGAGATATTTTCTGAATTTACTAGACTTGCAACACTCGGATTGAGGTTATTCTTGAATATTGCCGTTGGTGAGATTTTGATCGCTGTAATTGCCGGTTTAGCTGGTCCTGCAGGTCCGATCGCTGCTTTGCCATTTTACCTTCTTGAGTTATTTGTAGGCTTACTGCAAGCTTACATATTTGTAGTACTGTGTGCAGCATATCTTTCACTCGCCGTTTCCCACCATGACAATCATGAGGGAGAGCGAGCTTGAAACATAGTTGGATAAAAGTAATAATTAAAGACAATAAAGTATAAAGGAGTTATAAATGGATTTACTTGCACAAGCAGTAGACACAACAGTGATTGCAAAAGGTATTTTGCTAGGATTTGGCGGTATTGGACCAGCGATTGCAATCGGTCTTATCGGAGCGGCGTTTATGAACGGAGTTAGCAGAAACCCGGAGTCTGCTAAGTTCTTAGGACAGTTGTTTATTTTCATTGGGTTGGCTGAGGTATTTGGGATTCTAGCGATCCTAGGATTCTTTATCGTCTAGGATGGAAAATATGTATATGGCACATTTTGAATCATTTTTCTGCAATTCGCACTCGCTGTATGTAAAATACGTCTCGTTTGCGAGTTTCGAAAGAATCGCCAAACTGCACTCATATACAAAATTTTCTAAGACTTTGATTAATAAAGGAAATGTATGTTAGATATTTTTACTAGATTTGGTGCTGAAGAAGCAGAAGCTGAAGGAATTGCCGCTCTTGGTCTTGATGGTCAGGCATTTTTAATCCAGCTTATTAGTTTTTTGCTAGTCTTCTATGTCCTGAAGCGTTTTGTTTTTGCCAAGGTAGTCAAGCTACTTGAAGATCGCCGTGAAACAATAGAAGAAGGTATGCGCCTTACCACAGAGATGGTGGCCGAGCGCGACAAGCTAGAGAAAGAAGTCGCTGCCTCTCATACTGCTGCTCGAAAAGAAGCAAACGAAATACTGGCACGCACTCATGAACAGGCTTCAGTCATGATTAAAGATGCAGAAGAGACAGCTCAAGCAAAAGCTGACAAGATCGTGGCAGACGCCAAAGCACGTATCCACGAAGAAACTGTAAAAGCTCGTCGTAAGCTCGAGCAAGAAATGGTAGACCTAGTGATTGACGCAACAGAGAAAGTATCTGGCGAAAAGCTTGATGCCAAGAAAGACGCAGCCCTCATCGGCCGTGCGCTGAAAGGCCAGGCGAGCTAATGAAGCCTAAGTTTTCCCGAAGTAAATTAGCGCATTATGTAGCTAGCTCAAATAAGCCTGAGGCAGAGCTAGCCCGCGAAGTAGCTGCGTTTTTGATTGATGCCGGGAAAACTGCTGAGCTGGACTCACTGATGCGCGATGTTAGCGATATAAGGGCTCGCGAGAATGGTGTAGTTGAGCTAACTGCTCGTAGCGCTTTCCCGCTTGACACAGACACTAAGGCGCAAATCGAGCGTGTCGCAAAAGGCCAGTATCCTGGTAGCACATCAGTGATTATCCATGAAGTGCGCGATGAGACTGCAGTTGGTGGTGTGAGGATCGAATTATCAAATGCCGATCTTGATCTGACTATACGCAGTAAATTACATAAATTACGAGAAGCTATAGCATGATTCAGGAAATAGGAATTAGCAATTGGAAATTAGCAATTCAGACTAACAAAACTCTTCAAGTTACTAGTTACTATTTACTAACTTCTATTGCGACTGAAAGGAGCAAATAATATGAGTGAAATTAACGTCAAAGAACTATCAGCCGACATACGAAAGGCTATACAGGACCTGAAAGACCAGCCAAATATCGTAGATGTAGGCGTAGTTACTCGTGTAGGTGATGGTGTTGCCTGGATATATGGCTTACGTGATTGTGGTTTTAATGAAGTATTAGAGATTGAAGGTTTTGAAGGCACTACTGTTACGGCTTTTGCTCTAAACCTTGGAGAAAACGAAATCGGTGCTGTTCTCCTCGGTAGTGATCTTGTAATTAAAGCTGGTGCCAAGGTTACACTTACTGGTAAAAGTCTAGAAGTTCCGGTTGGTCCAGAAGTCTTGGGGCGTGTGATTGACCCCCTTGGTAACCCGCTGGACGGTAAAGGCCCGATCAAGGCTAAGAAGTTTGGTCCAATCGAGAACGTGGCTCCAGGTGTGCTTGCTCGTAAGAGTGTGCATGAGCCACTGATGACAGGTATTGCTGCGATTGACGCTTTGGTACCAATTGGCCGTGGACAGCGTGAGCTTATAATCGGTGACCGTCAGACTGGTAAGACCGCTGTTGCGATCGATACTATGATAAACCAACACCGCCAAAATACTGGTGTTATCAATATATATGTTGCAATAGGTCAAAAAGCTTCTAAAGTTGCCGGACTAGTAGAACGTCTAAAACGTGAAGGCGTGATGGATCAGACTGTCGTTGTATCTACATCCGCTGCGGATCCTGCTTCATTACAGTATCTCGCACCTTATGCCGGTACCGCCATCGGCGAGAATATACGTGATAACAAAGGTCACGCACTGATCATCCATGATGACCTTTCGAAACACGCTAACGCTTATCGTCAGATGAGCTTGCTCCTTCGTCGTCCACCAGGCAGAGAAGCCTTCCCTGGAGATGTTTTCTACCTGCATTCACGACTTCTAGAGCGATCAGCTAAACTGTCTGATGAGCTTGGCGCCGGTAGCCTTACCGCCTTGCCGATCATCGAGACCCAAGCAGGTGATATCTCTGCCTACATCCCAACCAACGTGATCTCTATTACTGACGGTCAGATATTCCTAGAGACCAACTTGTTCTATCAGGGTATTCGTCCGGCGATTTCTGTTGGTACATCTGTGTCGCGTGTTGGTGGATCTGCGCAGACAAAGGCAGTTAAGGCAGCTTCTGGCGGTCTTAAGCTCTCTTTAGCGCAGTTCCGTGAACTTGCAGCGTTTGCACAATTCTCTACAGATATGGACGCGGATACTAAGCAACGCATCGACCGCGGTCAGCGACTGACAGAACTCCTTAAGCAGCCACAATATTCACCGCTTTCTGTTTGGGAGCAGACTTCAATACTGCTAGCAGCTAACGAAGGCGCATTTGATGAAGTTCCTGTGCCAAAGGTCAAGGAAGCCTCTGAGGCGTTACTTGGTGATCTCAAGCGATCTCATAAAAAGGATATGGACGAACTCAACAAGGGTGGCAAACCAGAAGATAAGACCAAAGCTCTGATCATTAAAGTTGCCAAAAAAGTAGCCAAAGACTTCGAAACTAGTAAATAGGAATTAGAAAAATGGGAATTAGTAACAACAAATCACACCACACAGTCAGCCACATAGGTCTAATTCCTAATTACATATTACTAGTTTCTGCACCGGAGGTGCACCGTGTCTAATACTACTACGCTGAAGCGACGGATCGGTTCTGTAAAGAATACCAAGCAAATCACCAAGGCGATGGAATTGGTGGCTGCCAGTAAGATGCGTAAAGCTCAAGCTCAAGCAGTTGATGCTCGCCCGTACCGAGTAGCTGCGCACAATCTACTAAAAGAACTCGGTAATGTCAGTGATGTCTCAAGGCATCCGCTCTTTGTCAGTCGTCCAGTAAAAAAGCGCCTTACTCTTGTTATCACCAGTGATATTGGCCTAGCAGGGGCGTACGATGCCAACACGCTAAAACAACTTACCAAAATATTAAAAGAAGATGTAGAAAATAAAGCCCAGAGCGAAGTACTGGCCATTGGTAAAAAAGGCTCACAATTTGTCAGTCGACTCGATGGTGTGACGCTAATTGGTGCCTACCCTATCTTCTCTGGTCAGCCAAAGGGCGCAGATATACGACCGATTGTCAGGACGCTACTGGAAAAGTACGAGTCAGAAGAAGTTGATGCGGTGAGTATTGTCTATACTGGTTTTGTGTCGAGCATTAAGCAGGAAGCATCAAGATTAGAGCTACTCCCCACGGCAGTATCAGAGGAAAAACGATTATCTAAATTAGAAGTAGCGATTTTTGAGCCTTCACCAGAAGAGATTGTCGAGTCAGCTGTAGCGCGTCTTATTGAGGTTCAGGTCTGGCAAGCAATACTGGAGAGCTTAGCCAGTGAGCATAGCTCGCGTATGCTGGCAATGAAAAACGCAACCGACAACGCTGGTGATATCATTGATGATCTAACACTAGAATTTAATACCGCCAGACAAGCGGCAATAACCCAAGAAATCGCCGAAATCGTCGGCGGAGCGGAGGCAGTCAATGGCTAGTTTTGGAAACTTTGACCCTGAGTCGGCACATTATGCTTTGGCATTCGAGAATCAATTTAATGATTCGATACAAGGTGATATTAGGCTCCCTCAGGATTTATCAACGCTGTTATCATGGGACTCGCTGACGCGTGAACCAGGTGATTTTGAACCATCCTTGAGCGACAATGAAGCAAATTTGATGAGACAAGTAGAAATGGGATTAGTTAATACCGAAAGAGGAGAACAATAATGGCATCGTCAACAAAGGCAAAAATAACAGGAAAAATTAGTCAGATAGTTGGAGTGGTTATAGATGTGGAGTTCGCTCCAGGATCATTACCTGCAATCTACGACGCGCTAGAAATCGATCATAAAGGCAGTAAGTTGTACTTTGAGGTAGCTCAGCATCTAAGTGAAACCAGCGTCCGAGCAATTTCTCTTGGGTCTACTGATGGGCTTAAGCGAGGACAGGATGTTGTCGCTACGGGTGCTCCGATCAGTGTGCCTGTGGGCAAGCAGACTTTGGGGCGCATGTTTAACGTGACGGGAGATCCCATTGATGGTAAACCGGCAGTTACTGGTGCTCGTGCCCCAATTCACCGTGATCCACCTGCTCTTGACGAGCAGTCTGGTAAGACTGAGATTCTAGAGACCGGTATTAAAGTTATTGATCTCATCGCCCCTATCGCTAAGGGTGGTAAAGTTGGTCTCTTCGGTGGTGCCGGCGTAGGTAAAACTGTTCTTATCCAGGAACTTATCGCTAACATTGCCAAGGAGCATGGTGGCGAGTCAGTTTTTGCCGGTGTTGGTGAGCGTACTCGTGAAGGTAACGACCTTTATGAGGAAATGAAAGACTCAGGCGTGATCGATAAGACATCGCTAGTCTTTGGTCAGATGAACGAACCGCCAGGTGCTCGTCTACGTGTAGCGCTATCTGGTCTTACTATTGCAGAAGGCTTCCGTGATGAAGGCAAAGACGTACTACTCTTCGTTGACAATATTTTCCGCTTTACTCAGGCTGGATCAGAGGTGTCTGCCCTTCTTGGTCGTCTGCCTAGTGCTGTAGGTTACCAACCAAACTTGGCGCAAGAAATGGGTCAGCTTCAAGAACGTATTACATCTACCAAGACTGGCTCTGTTACATCCGTTCAGGCTGTATATGTACCTGCTGACGACAACACCGACCCTGCGCCGGCGACAACTTTTGCTCACCTTGATTCCACCATCGTTCTCAACCGTGCGCTAACTGAACTTGGTCTCTACCCTGCTGTTGACCCGCTTGATAGCTCGTCAACGCTCATGGATCCAGAAATTGTCGGTGAAGAGCACTACCGCGTCGCACGTGAGGTGCAACGTATATTACAGCGCTACAAGGACTTGCAAGATATCATTGCCATCCTTGGTATGGAAGAACTTTCAGATGAGGACAAGCAGACTGTTGCCCGTGCTCGTCGTATCCAACGTTTCTTGACGCAGCCATTCCATGTTGCTGAGCAGTTTACTGGCAACAAAGGTGTGTATACTTCGCTCAAAGATACTGTCTCAGGCTTCGCAGAGATCCTTGACGGTAAGCATGACGACAAACCAGAGAGCGCATTCTATATGAAGGGTAGTATTAAAGAAGTTAAGTAACTTCTTTAATAAACAAATAGTAATTAGGAAATAGAAAATAGGTAAACATCATGCAAATTACAAGTTACCAATTCCGAATTCCTGAGCGACTAGAGGTCGCATCATGATTCAGCTTAAGGTCATAACTCTTACTGGCGTGTTTGTGGATAAGGAAGTTCATGAAGTTGCGGTGCCGACGACTGCGGGCACCATTGCAATCAACGGTGGCCATGCTCCGTTGCTAGGTGCTGTAAAACCAGGCGTTCTCAGTATCCAATATAGCAAAAGCGATCGGCACGAAGACCGCGAACAAGTAGCTGTATACGACGGCACAATAGAAGTTCTCGACAACACGATAACAATATTAGTAGATGATGTAGAAACACCTGATGATATTAGTGAAGCCGAAGCCGAAAGAGCTTTGGCACGAGCAAAAGAACTTAAAGATAAGGCACCAGATGCTGTTGGACTTGCTGAAGCTCAGGCAATGATGGACCGCTCTGCAGTTCGATTGCAGTTAGCCGGCCTTAAAAAACGTTCTAAACGCAGATAAACTTACTCGATATTAAATTGTTTAGTCGCGTCTTCACGCCATTTAATTCGTTGGTCAGTAAGGGTTATAACTCCAATAAGCCTTTCGACCCTGTCTCTGAGCTCTGGTGAAAGGTCACTTAATTCTTCAGTTATGATTTTATGGTGTGCATAATACAGAGCAGGGTCTGATCTATACAGTGATTTAATCCTGGTAAGCTCTGCCTCTGGAGAATCGACATCTCTGCGCACTGCTTCGTAGTCAGTCAGATGTCTATCGACATCAGCTTCAAACTCTTGTGAAGCTTTGAGGAAATGTTCATGATTGTACTTCATGTATTCTCCTTACGCTATATGTAGTGTAGCTACATATTACCACACGCTAGGTATGTAATTTGTGATACAGATCACAGAATGGGCTTGAATATGAATTATTTGAGGAGTATAGTAAAAAATTGTTTAAAATTACTAAGCCACATACAAATCTAGAAAAAAAGGTGTTATGAACGAAGGATATCCCATAATGAATGATAGCATTGACGAGCAAGTGCGCCCTAGCGTTGACTACGGTGTAATTGCTGACGAAGCAAGACAACAACACATACAGGAGCGAGCTACAGAATTAAACGAAAAAGATCGTGTGAGGGGCGATCTTATTCGCGTTGCTAGCATGAGCGACCTTGCGACAGGTGCTGAGTGGGCTGGAGATATTAGCAAAAACGGTGCAGGTTCGCTCAACGCGAGACAAGAAGGGCGCTATCATCACTTCATAAAGTGTTCTGTCGTAAATACTGCAGAAGGTGGCCAGGTGGGCTGTATGGATGGTCGGATACTGACATTGCTCATGTTACTTGGTCCCAAAATGGCTAGTGGAACTCACGGGAATGCCATACGACTAATGCTTGCAACTGTTGCGGACCCATACGAAAAACAGCTGAACTACAGAGACGCATTTAATGTTATGGCAGACATTGACCAAAAGTACGGCTTTAAGTCAGGGACTCATGCTCTAGATCAGTGTGGTGCACAAAAATTTGCTCCTTACGCTATACAAACAGTCGCAACACAAGGAAAGATGGTTTCTGGTGCTACTAAGACTTTTTTGGGCTCGGTGGGTTATACCTATAATCAGGAAAAGCAATCTGGTCTTATTGTTGGCGCAAAACAACTCATTGGCTTACCTGAAAGTGATAAAGCTACTCAGGTTTTAACTTCCAGAAATGCAACAGCATGCCCGAACTTACCTAAATCTCATAAAGAAAAATCAATCGTTGTATTCATGGATCACGACGTAACGCTAGACAATAATCATCTTGTAAAACTTACTACAGAAGAACTTGGCATCGAGGCGCAAGCGTTTGGGTACTCTTGGGGATATCATCTTAAGATCGCCCAGGAGCTTGGTGGGTCACTTGGTGATTACTATCTGCACTCCGTTGCTTCCCAAGATGTCCCTGTTCTCACACGCCTCACCGACGGATCTTTAGATATACTGGCTTACAAGAAGAACTAAACCGATAGATCTTTTATGAACTGCTTACTGCCGGACAGAGTTTGATCGTAGGCAGTTACGTCCGGTAAATCTAGTGTTTGAATTATGTTCCATACAGCATTAATTAACTGTTTCATCTCGGTTTCCTCTGTAGAGTCAAAGTCTATGAGAAGTGGTTGCTTAATTTCATTACTTCCAGTGCTTGAAGGTTCTATGAACTCGAGTCTGGCCTCTATAACCGAATAATCCCGAAAGCTGTGGCTACCTTCGATAAGAAGCTTGTAAAAGTATAATTGTTGTTTGTATTTTAACGCTTTGATACTATTGTCCCACTTGCTAAGCGGTGAACCAGTTTTGTAGTCTGCGATTTTTATAGTTTTGTTAATCGTATCAATTTCTAAACGATCAATTTTGCCACTTAAGCGCGCGTTGCCTACAATAACTCCTTCATTATAGAAATTCACTTCTGTTTGAGCAGTTTGTTTAAACATGCCTTCTCTTGCAATCAGATATTTTTGTAAAGTGTTTCTACCTTTGGCTCTAGAATGATCACGGTCAGAATCACTCATGTAGCGCCTCTTAAGCTGATAATCGAACTGTTTTAAGACGTCTTGAATACTGGTTATTTTCCCTGCATTGCATTGGTTTTGATACCACTCAAGCGAATTATGGATAGCGGTTCCGTATTCTCCACTTACACTCGGAGCTTGAGGGAATCTGAGTAAAGTTTGTACAAGAAATGTTTCAGGACCTCCGTGCTCGAGGTCTATGAACGAATTTAGGTGTGTAGGGCTCATTTGGTAGCGTTTTAGTCGATCTTTTAGCAGGCTCCTAAAGTCTGCAGGTAATTTAATCTGACCAGCTTGCCATAAAGTCTCTATGTCTTCTGCTAAATCTTCAGGTTTAGCCGACTCCTTAATGATATTCTGGGAATGTTCAGGTAAGTGGGCTGATATACTTCCGTTTTCGCTAAGATATTTAAGAGGCGTAGTGCTTTTGCCACTATCTTTATTACTGTGTGAGGTTATGTATAAAGCATGCTTTGCCCGTGTAATTGCTACGAAGAATAGTCGTAGGCGTTCATCATTGCTCGACCCGACATAACGGATATGACTTAGATTGGCTGGTAGACTCAGTTTATTATTCCCTCCTCTACTTGCGCTACCCCACACATCATCATGTGCTTGCAGAATGAATACATGTTCAAACTCTAAGCCCTTTGCTTTATAGGCAGTCATTAACTGAACTGACTCAGTTTTTTGGGCAATCGGATGAATATTTGTAAGTGTTGCATCACCTGCTTCGTACATAGAAAAAAAGTCCAAAAAGTCCTTTATGCTTAGTTGATTCTCTTGTGTTAACTGATAATCTCGTAGCTTTGTGCGTATAACACTAAGGTGTGAGATTGCTTCGTAATACTTAAGGGCATTTTCAGTACGGTTTTTGGGCTCAAAGTAGTAGCTTTTTAGTGGTGCTTCTAGTTTGTCCTCCCCATTAATTACAGGGATAGTTCCTATAAGTTTGTCTAATGTAATCTCAAGTGGTTCGGCAGTAGCAGTGCTCGCAACGGATAGATAAAATAACGTAGCTTTTGCAGTTGAGTTTGCTTCAAGTGCAATCTCGGGCCACTGCCTTTTTTCGTCATAGGAGCTAAACTGCCAATTAATCTTCCATACTTCTTGTGCTGGTATCTTCCAAAATGGTAGTGAGAGCACCAACGGAAAATACTTGTTAATAGCTGGCCTGTCATTGTTGTTCAACGCTTGTATAAGTTCCGCACAGAGACGAATCCCTTGAACAATCTCTGTTTCTAAAATATTCTCCCTCTTTTCATAAGAGATAGGAATTTTATTTTTGTGCATGAAAGGCACAATATTCTCTAAAATCTTATGTTTTGGCGCTAGTATGGCAATTTCAGTTGGGTTTATTCCCTCATCTACTAGTGTCCGTACTTTATCAGCAACCCAGGAGTACTCACTGGCTTGTGCTATAAATTCATGTCTTGCGATAGTAGCTTGTTCTGGCAATGCTTTTGATTCAGCCACGAGCACTTTATTTATATTAGAAATCTGAGCATGAAGACGGTCTTCGATTTGGCCGGCAATGCCGTGAGCGACATGTAGAATATCTGCGTGAGAACGGTAGTTACTCAATAGATTAACAATAGTAACACCAGAGAATGTTACTAGGAATTCTTTCATGTTTCCAATGTTAGCCCCCTGGAAAGCGAATATCGCCTGGTCGTCATCCCCTACAGCCATAATATTGGGACGTCCTTCATGAACTGGATGGTTTGCAATCTGCTTTACCAACTCGAACTGTGAAGGGTTGGTATCTTGAAACTCATCAAGCAAGATATATTGGTATCGTTCTTGCAAGTTGTATCTTAACTCGTCGTTTTTGTTAATACCTTCTATTGCGCGTAGGATCATGTCATCAAAATCATACGAAGCCTGGGCTTGTAAGTGTTCTTGATACTTCTGATAAATATTTGCTAACTCTGTCAATTTATAACTTTTTTGTGCGTCTGTAAGTGTAAACTTATCGTTCTCATCTTTGTGTAGCCATTCATTCTTCCATTTTGTAAGTGGTGTAGGAGAACCAGTATCGTGTGATTCTTGATGAGCTTTCTGTAGCGCAATGGTAGCTTGGTTACAGAGTTCGCCTTTTAGAAATTGCAAAGCGGTTAGTAGCGCATCATACTGAGCGAGTTTTTGAGCTTTTTTTGAAGATATGCCTCCAGCATTATTAACAATACTGTCTAGAATGGGCTGAGCAGACTTGATTGATAAAAGGTTGTCATTAGCCAACTTCTTTAGTGATTCAGGTGTAATGAGGTTTTGCTTTAGATCACTTATGGTATTCACAACACTTTTTATATAGTATCGAGCCCCAAGAAGAGGGCTGTCAAAAGGTAGCTTACTGATTATTTCACTTACAATTTGAATCTGAGATAGTTCGTCTATTGGTCTTTCTAGGCGTACATCATCTGACCGGTCGATGCTAATTGTCTGGAAGTAGTCTGAATACTGTTTGATAATATCACTACCAAAACTATGATAGGTGCTGATTGTTACATCGTATGCGTCATCCCCAATAAAATTTCTTAGACGCTCTCGCATGTTTGTTGCACCGCTTTCGGTAAAAGTCAGACATAATATATTACGAGCCTCAATGTCAGTCTGGTCAAGAATATGGGCAACACGAGCACTAAGGAGTTGAGTTTTTCCTGTCCCCGGCCCCGCTATTACTAATACTGGCCCATCGATAGCCTCGACGGCCTGTCTTTGCGCAGGATTCAACTTATCCAAATAACTAGCATCACTCATCTATATATAGCGTACGGGTTAAAGCCTAAAATAACTAGACTTTTAATAGTTCTTCATCTGATAGATATTTCTTAGCCAAGTCTGTAAATACGGCGTTTGTCCATCCAAAACCTACTTGGGGCGGATACACGCCATGAGCTGGGTCGGCGTGAATATCCGTAACGTTATAGGCTTCACGGAATACGCCATACTCTTTAAAGTATTGAAGGTTAGTATTAATCCATCTCCGTGCTATTTGCTCGGCTTTTTCATGATAGCCATAATTAGATAAAGCCTCTGTTACTATCCATTGTAATGGAGCCCAGCCATTAGGATATGCCCACTGATGAGCAATCATGCGTGCGATTTCATTTTCGTTGCTAGTAGTCGTACTGAGTCCGCCCTCGTACATAAAATTATCTAGATTAGCGACAACACGCTCAGCCTGTTCTTGAGTAGCGACCCCTGCCCAAAGAGGATATAAGCTTGCAAGTGACCATATATCGGAATGAGCTCCTGCCACATAATCTAGGTCAAAATAAAAACCTTTTCTGTCGTCCCACATTTCCGCATTCATTGTCTGGGCACGTAAAGCACCCTTGCCTCGCCATATTTCAGCGGTGTCACTATCTCCGAGAATATCGTATGTTTTAGCAAAGTCTAATTCGTACTTATGAAGCAATGAATTGAGATCAATCGGAACATAAGATAAACAGTTGCCGTAAAAGCGTGTAGTCATGTCCCATCCGGATTCGCACTCTGCAAGATCGTCGAGCACATTAATATCGTAATAACGACTTAATCCTTTATAGATATTTCTACGGCTAGGCTGAATGTCTCTCAACCAGACGTTATTGTATTCGCGCTCAGCAATCTCCATACGCTCCCTTAGCCAGTTTGTATCCTTTTGGCAGTGCTCGTATATATCCATAATATAACTTGTTAGTAAGGGCGGTTGAGATCTGCTTGTGAAGTAGAACCTGCTGGCATTTGGAATGATATGGAAACGCTTATATAGAAAAAGCAAGTTCTCGAGCATTCCTTCGGCCAACTCATGTCTGCCTGATTGTAGTAGCCCCTGAGCTGTAAAATAACTATCCCAGTAGTACATTTCTTCAAAAACAAACCCATTTTGAGGTTCTGCGCTCGGAACAATGTACGGAAAAGGTAGCCCTATAAGTGTACCGTCATCAAATTCTTGTGATTTAGTTAAGGCTGGCCATGTTAACTCAATATGGGCGAAAGCACCGGCAATTTCGTCGGCGTTAAAACGGATTGTTTGATTTATGGGAGCGTTAAGCATATCCAGTAATTGTAAAGAGACGTCTGTCTCACTGCAAATGGAAATTCATAAAATCTGTGACAATTTTCACAGCCGGTAAATAAATGTGAAGTTAACATAAGAAAGTTCAGCTTAAGTATGTTTTTATGGCTGTGGTTTAGGCAGTAACTGCTTAAGCTGGACACAGGCAAATAAAGGAGGGTATATTTGTGAAATCAAACGCACCAAAACAATATCGCGCGGATCAGCTTGCTAAAAAAATTAGCAGTCTAAATAAATCCCAAGATGAAGAACGTCATGGTCGAAAAATAAAGCGTCATTTACATGATTTCCGAGATATTTCAGCGCAACAATTGCTGACAAACAACAACGCCTACGATATTGCATAACTGACAAAACTTGTTGAGCTCTTAAACTGGCCGGACGTACTCCATCACGTCCGGTCTGTTTTTGATTTATAATGGTCTAGATGGATAAAGATATAGGCGAGATAATTTTGAGTGGTGGCGTAGGAACAATGCCTACTGACACAATTTATGGGATGGTTTGCTCAGCAATGGACACTGGTGCTGTAAAAAGGATATATGACTTAAAATCTCGAGCTCCTTATAAACCATTAATAATTTTAGTATCTAACTCCTCCCAGATAGGAGATTGCGGTGTCTCACTGGACAATTTGAATTTGCATATTTTAGATGAAAAGTGGCGCCGATCTCCTAGTAGCATAATATTGCCTGCAGACAATACTCTTCAACACGTACATAAGGGGTTAAATACGATAGCACTTAGAATTCCCTACTCAAAACCAGAACTATTAAAGCTACTGTCCATTACAGGGCCAATTGTCGCAACAAGTGTAAATATCAGCGGTGAATCACCACTGCTAAACCTAGAAGAGATCAAGCAAGAATTTCCTAATCTGGATTTTTATATAGGCGGTAGGTCAGGTCAGGTTCCCTCAGCACTTTATAGACTTATTAATGACAGCTTGGAGCCGATTGAGCGCTAGTGTCTAGTGCGTACAGCGTTCCAAGCTATCGCACCGATAGAAAGTAATAAAGCGCTATAAAATCCTAGCTCGCCATATAGTTCTAATTTATAACCTTCATTAAAGTTCAGGACAAAATATGCGACGGCTGTTACGCTATAGGCTACTACTGATGCTACTGCGGTCAGATAAACCATGCCTTTCTTTGCCAACACAGACGCAACCAAAATTGGTATTACAAATAGTATGACTGCCCTACTAGCCATCCCTCTGGTGGTGTAAACATAAAAGGATGCTAAGGCGATATCAGTTGCGATCAATACCCATGCAATACGATGAATTTCTTTAGGGGTATCACTAAGCCTTGCGATATACCAACACATACTCGCTACAATTATTAGTACGCTTGTAGCAAGCCAGCGTTTAAGTACGATCTCTGGAGTTATGAGTTTACCGGCATCATAAGCGATAATTTGGGCAGTAAATAACAACCCAATAACGACATGAATTTTACATATGCGAATAAAATTTGAGCGCATATTATTGTGCTGACGTATTTCTGAACCCATGTCAAGCATTTAACCATAACTGTTAAACGGGGGTCAAATAAAGCGATTATAATTATTTGTGATACTTATCACAGAATGAAAAGTTATAAGCAAATACACTATAGATACGCACATTTCACAAGAGGTTGCAGGCACAGAAGTCAACGCAGTAATTTGGTCGCTTAGCGTTAGACCCAGCCAATAGCGAAACCGGGCAACAGAACGATTCTAATCGCCTAAACCCATGGAGTTTTAAGAGTGTGGAGGTGCTCATATAAAGATAACTCAGTGAAAGCAAGATTCGTTCTGGCCGTATGTAACCAGAACGGAAGTGCTTAACAAAGCGTAAGTCTTAGAGACACTTACGCAGTAATTAGGAGGAGGGTTATATGACAGATGCAGCAATGCGAAACATCATCGCAGGTGAGTTTCGTGCACTACAACAACGTATGCTTCAACAGTCAGTAACTAAGGCAGATTTAATGAACATGACTGACAGAATACTAGCCGTAACTGCGACTAGACGAGATCAGGAGTCCATTAGAGCATTAATTGAGGATTTACGATCCGAGGTAAAGAGTCAGCAACAGATGATACGCCAACACTCAACACACATAGAATCGCTTAACCAAAATACAAAAAACACCACGAACCAGCTTGGCTCGCTGTGGAGATTTGTCCAGCAGTAACTGTACGAATGTATACCAAAATAGAGGATTTAAATATCAATTTAGATCCTCTTTTTATTCAGTCAATGAATCTTTTCCTACCCAGACGTATTCCCAGCTTTCAGGCTCTGGGCCCTGCATGTCAGTACCTTCAGGGTAGCTTGGTATCCATCCATGTGTTTTTGCGTTCTTATAATTATCTTGACTAAGCCATTCGAAACAATCTGTGAGTTCAAAAGCATTTGATAAATTGCCGTCACAGCTTATGTCGACTGTGTAGCCACTATGATGACGTGAATAGCTGGGTGGTGCTGTTATACTCATTAAGTCATTAAGTTGTTTGTCATAAGCTCCAGAAGCTATTCTCGATATCTGAATGCCCAGGGCATGTAATCTTCCCAAGAATATATCCCGTTGAGCATCTGCCGAACGATAGCCATCTGTTAGCGTAAGGTTTATGCCATCTTTGGAAGCAGAATCGACCATATCTCTCCAGCCTTCTGCTGATTTTTGTTGCAAGCGAAAGCTCTTATCTATATTTATGAATACATTGCTAACAGGAGCGCTTCTAACTTTATAACCTCTTTCCTCTGCAATATCTCGAATTCTTTCATCTGCTTCTGTGTTTCCGGTTATTGGTTGGTTACTAGCTATAATCTTAGTGTTTGGCCATGCAAAATCATTGTAAAGATCACGAAATTCTTCTGCAGAGAACACTTTAAGGGTTCCTTTTTTTAATGGGGGTTCTGGAAGGTCCTGTTTTACTATTGTTATATCATTATTTTTGCTAGCATCGGGTTCGTTAGGTTTCGTAGTGAGATAAATACCAGCGCCACCAATTACAACTATTACTATCAATATCCACCCGTAATTCTTTGGGTTCTTTTGTTTAACCTTAGGTGCTTGTTTATGGTTTATTACTCTCATTCTTTAGAATTATTATAGATTAAATAATGAATCAAGACCACAAGATACCATTAGCAGTTTTGATCTGTTATACTTTTTGTAAAGATATACAAATTAACATAGGAACAAAATGGAACCGTATTATAATCAGCCACCTACTTCTTATCATCCCCACACTCTGATCACACCTCAACAAAAGACCTCGTCTTCCTATAATAAGCCTCCAGATCAGAATGCTATACCTCTAGTTCTACCAAAAACCCTAGACGGTCCTAATATTTACCAAGAACATACAACTTCCGATCACCATCCGCTACTTGCGTCCATGCCAAAAGATTTAACTAGTAATGATTCCACAAGTAGGAGGGCATTATATAGGTATTTTTTGGTCACCGGCCCTCCTCTGTTAATGCTTGCATATTTTTTATTTACTAAATAGTACCTCCTAATAATATTAATAATCATAAGTCTGCTCGGCTACTATTGATTGACATTTTATTACGGTTGTGCTACTATAGATACGATAGAGTGTAATAAATGAATCTGGAAGTTTAGAGAAAAGTATCTATGATTTCATTAATGACAATCTAGATAACAGTAACTAAATCGAAGGATTATTTTTTATGGCACAGTATTCTACTGCACCTCGACGCGCATCACGTTCGCGCTCAAGTTTTAGCAACGTAAATAGCGGTGGTCGTTCACGATCGTTTGGTGGCGGTAATCGCTCCAGCGGTGGTAACAGACGTCGCTCAAAGGCTTATATTCATCCATCTAGATTCGTGCAGGTTGCAAAACCAAGCGAAGTAGTGGCTTATGAGTCAACTAACCAATTCAGTGATTTTGATATGCATGATCTTATTAAAGACAATGCTACTAAAAAAGGATTGATCACTCCTACGCCAATACAAGATCAATCGATTCCTCATGGATTGAATGGTTCTGATATTGTTGGGATAGCAAACACCGGCACAGGTAAAACTATCGCATTTGCAATGCCAGTACTACACAAGTTAATGTCAGATCCCGAGGCTTTCGCTTTGATCATGGCGCCTACCCGAGAGTTAGCCCAACAGATCGAAGATGAGTGTCGTGTTATCGGTAAAGGCAGTGGACTAAACGGAGCATTGCTAATTGGTGGATCTCCTATGGGTGTTCAGCTTCGTGACTTACGAGCTAATCCACGTATTGTTATCGGTACACCAGGAAGAATAAAGGACCACATAGAACGAGGGACTTTAACCATTTCTCAGTTTAATGTCATTGTTCTTGACGAAGTTGACCGCATGCTAGACATGGGCTTTATCGAGGATATGTGCGACATACTAGAAAAAGCTAGTCCAGTTCGTCAGTCATTCTTTTATTCTGCAACTATGGACAATAAAGTCGCAGATCTTATCAAGGCCTTTACTGCAGATGCTATTACGGTTTCAGTTAAGACTGGAGAAACAAGTGAAAATGTTCATCAGGATATAGTGCCTTATCAAACCTCAGGCCAGAAGATCCAGCAGCTACATGATTTACTTGATAGCGATGCAGTGGTAAAAGCTTTGGTATTTGACGAGACTCAACGTAGTGTTGAACGACTCAGTGATGAGTTGTTGTCTCGTGGGTTTAAGGCTGATGCTATACATGGCGGTAAAAGCCAGGGTCAGCGAACTCGAGCACTCGGTAAATTTAAGAAGAACCAGATTAATATATTAGTTGCGACAGACGTTGCAGCGAGAGGTATTGACGTATCAGACATTACTCATGTAATTAATTATTCTGAGCCACAAGCTTACGATGATTATGTGCATCGTATTGGACGAGCCGGACGTGCTGGTCGGGTTGGATACGCTTACACTTTTGTGAAAGCATAGTATTCTTAATCAAATAACTAAGAAAATGTCGTCAGTGATTTGGCGACATTTTTAATTGTAACTTTATAACCTGGTTTTAGCTTGTAAACTTCACCATCCATTTGCACAGGGACAGAACTAAGCATAGTGAAAACAAGTTCTTTTTCGCAGGTAGCACTTACTTGTTTGAAATGTGCAGTAGCAAAGAAGTTGAGTAAATTAATCCGTGTTTTATGCTCGTGTAAAGTTAGCCCAAAACAACCGTCGTTTGGACTTATGTTATCGGCTACTGTTAGTGTTTTTGCCATCTCTGGGATATTGTTCGCCATAAGGCTGTCTACACGTATTTTCTTGTTCCCAATTTGGATCTTAAAAGACTTAAAGTTAAAAAAAGTCTTAATTCCTGCCAGCTTCTCTGTAATTAAAGACTTAGCGCCTAGGTTGATAGCTTGGGCAACTTCGGCGCTTACACCGATTCCAATGTAGCTGTGAGCATATTTATCTAGAACGATCGATCCCTTATGCTCCGCTGTTAGATGAATTAGATCAATTTTCTTAAATTGCCTTTTGTTTATGCTTTCAGCAACAGGTTGCTTGTATGCATTACGGTGATGGTCATTAGCATTTCCGCTTGGGATAGTCCCTGCAATTATCTTTTTATTCCCTGCTCTAATTATTCCGTTAATAACTTCGTGGTAACCGCCGTCCCCGCTTGACGCAACTATAATCATGGGCTTCTTCTGTTTTGCTAAATCGTAAGCGATTTCCTCGGCGTGCCCAGCGTTTTTGGTTGGCACCAAGATAGTTTTATCTTGTTTAATTTCTTTCTGAAGTTTTACTGCATTCTTTTTACTGTCACCGGTGCTTTTGGGGTTGTATATAATTGTGACATTCATAACAGACTATTTCATAGCTTTAAACTACGTCTACACCTAGCAAAGTTCCTATTGCATAAGTAATGCTCATTGCCACCATGCCCCCGATAACTACACGGACTGTTGCTCTGCGTGCGCTAGCGCTCCCGAGACGGGCGCTTATGTATCCAGTGAGAACAAGTGCTATGATCACAGCAATGTAGGTGGCTGGCACTCTGTAATCTATCGTTGGGAGCATTATAGCTGTTAGTGGGATACTGGCACCAAATGTGAAGGAGACAGCCGATGCAGTCGCCGCGTGAACAGGGTTTGTCAGCTCATCCTCTTTCATCCCAAGCTCTGCCTCGAGGTGAGCCCTAATTGGATCGTGTTGTGTAAGTTCATGCGCAACACTTTTAGCTGTTTCTTTGCTCAAACCCTTTTCTTCATAAATATGAGCTAATTCTTCTAACTCTCTTTCTGGGTGGTGCTCGAGTTCGTAAATTTCTTTGTCGATAAGTGCTTTCTCTGCGTCCTTTTGGCTACTCACAGAGACGTATTCACCCGCAGCCATGGAAAGAGCTCCCGCAACAAGTCCAGCTAATCCGGCAGTAAAAATGGTGGCTTGATTTGTAGTCGCTCCTGCTACGCCTACCACCAAACCAGCAACTGACACAATTCCGTCGTTAGCTCCAAGTACTCCTGCCCTAATCCAGTTAAGTCGAGAATTAACTTGGCGGGTATCATGCTGTATGTGTTGTTCGTTTTTCACCGACCTATCTTAACAGAAATACCTCTAATATGTAATGATTATTTTGCTCAACCTTACTACTGTCCCGTTGGTGTGGCTTGTTCCTCGGGTTTAGTTGGCTGATCTTGTGGTGGTGGAGTTTCATCCTCGGGTCGTTCTGGTTTTTCAACAACCGGCTTATCTTCTTTTTCTTCAACTGGTTTAGGTTTGTCGACTTTTTCGGGTTCCTTCTTTTCAGGGTTTGCGTCTTCTTGCTTTTTATCCTGTTTTTGAACAGGCCCAGGTGGGACAATTTCCTTATATTCGAGTAATTTCCAGGTACGATCAAAGAACAGGTATTTTCCATCGTATCCACTCGATACGTCATCTCTGTCTGCCAATAGTCTTATGACCTCAGCATTATTCAGAGTCGTTTTTTGAGCTTTCGTGACTGCGTAGCCCTGATATTCCATCTGAGCGTACATCAGAACAGATAAAGGCACGTCGATTCCATTTATTGGAACGCTAGGCACATCCTGCTTATACTCAGATGTAGTTGGTTGCGTTGTTTGTGCTGATACTATGCTTCCCCATGCTAAAATTGCAATACTTATACCAAAACTGACAAGTAATTTCATAAAAGTTCCTCCGTGTAACACAACAACTGTAACAAGCAGTACCTCGGAGGCATATGAAATATTTAACAAGGTAAAATCTACACGATTTGAAGTGGCCTTTCAGGATGTGCCACTACAAGTTATTAACAGGCTAAGAATTATATGAACCCCCTTCCATATAACAGAAATTTATGTTTTGCACTACATGGTTGAGGATTATAATCTAGGTTTTTTGGATAGCTTTGGTTTAAGGGGTTTCTTTAGAGATGTAGTTACTTTCCAGCTGTGAGTCCAGCTCAAATCGACATCAGCAAAAATTTCACTTTTCTACGATCGACCGTCTGCATCTGTGTAATTGACTGTGAGTGAAACATGATTTTCACCATTCTGCGGAAGTTGCACCTGATACCAGTGTGCTTCAGCTTGCGAATAAGTTGACAGTAAAATATGACCGTTGAGCTTATAAAGCTTTCCATTGAAACGATATGAATCAATTTAAATAATTCGTGTACCAACATTCTGGATGCGTATATAAGAAGCGTAGGTTTTGGAGCCATTCTCATTTTCATACATTTCAACCCAAAGTGAACCGTGGATCTCTACAACGTCTTGAATTTGCTTCAACTTGTCATTTATTTTCCACGCAAAAAAACCAATAATCAAGGTGATTATTGGTGTCGTGATAGTTGCAATATTATTCCAAAATTCCGAACTCAAATGAGTCTCCTTTAGTACTATCCTGGCTGGGATGGAGGGATTCGAACCCCCGAATGCCTGGACCAAAACCAGGTGCCTTACCACTTGGCCACATCCCATTAAATGTTATTTGCCAATAGATCACTGCTAAATGATGTAAAATAACAGATTGCATTGTAGCAATTTATTACAAGAAATAGAAGTAGTACAGTGCTAATTAATAAGTGTTACCTCATGAGTGCTTATGTTATGATTTAACTATTACCATGAGCATAAAAACCAAGACTATAATTATTGGCTTGCTATTTTTAGGAGTGATGGTGTCGGCAGTGCTGTTCTTTCAGGGCAGTAATATTGCTGTACTTAATCCAAAAGGCACTATTGCGTCACAGCAAAGAGATCTAATATGGATTGCGACTGGGCTTATGCTGATCGTCGTATTGCCTGTTTTTGCTCTAACCGGTTACATCTCTTGGAAATACAGATCAAGTAACAAAAAAGCGTTATATATGCCAGAGTGGGATGGTAGTCGGGCTCTAGAGCTAACATGGTGGGGGTTTCCACTGTTAATCATCGTCATATTGTCGGGGATTATATGGAGAAGCTCACATGATCTTGACCCGTTCAAGCCAATATCTTCTAATCAACAACCTTTAACTATCCAAGTTGTTGCTATGCAGTGGAAATGGTTATTTATTTATCCAGATCACAATATAGCCACGGTAAATTTCATCCAGATTCCAGAGGATACACCAGTTAAATTTGAGATAACGTCTGATGCGCCAATGAATTCGTTTTGGATTCCCCAATTAGGTGGGCAAGTATATGCAATGTCTGGCATGGAGACAAATCTCAACCTTATTGCTAATGAGCCCGGAGAATACGACGGTGTCTCGGCCAATATTAGTGGAGAAGGTTTTGCTAATATGCGATTTAAGACAAAAGTTAGTTCGCACGACGACTATTTACAGTGGCTATCTTATGTTAAGCAGTCATCAGATGCCCTGGACTTTGAATTATACAAATCTCTTGCCGAGCCAAGCGTTCAGGGTGCACCTCTTCTATACAGCTCAGTGGAGCCATTATTATTTAAAGCAGTGCTAGAAAAGTTTATGCACCCAACCGCAGACTTACGTCAGAATTCAGGTTTGCCAATATTTGAAGAACATAACGAAGGGAGCCACTAACATGTGGGGTCGACTAAACCTGGACGCATTACCCTCTGATCCGATCACTATAGGAGGAGCGTTGGGTGCGCCGATGACTGCACTCGCAGTTATTTTAGCTCTTACCTACTTTAAGAAATGGAAATGGCTTTATAAAAACTGGTTGACAACTCTTGACCCTAAGAGGATTGGTGTCATGTATCTTATCGTAGCAGTGCTTATGTTATTTAAGGCAGGTGTAGAAGCGATGCTTATGCGACTACAGCAAGCTGTGGCCTCTGGAAATAACGGTTTTATTGACGCTGAGCATTATCAGCAAATGTTCTCGGCACATGGAACGATAATGATATTTTTTGTCGCAATGGGACTTATGTTCGGACTAATAAACTTGATTATGCCATTGCAGATTGGCGCCAGAGATGTCGCCTTCCCCTTCCTAAACTCAGTAAGTTTCTGGTTGTTCGTTGCAGGTATGCTTTTGATAAATATATCACTAGCTGTGGGGGAATTTTCTGCTGCAGGCTGGCTGGCTTATCCTCCATTATCAGGGCTAGAATACAGTCCTGGTGTGGGAGTAGATTATTGGATATGGAGCCTTCAGATTGCAGGAATCGGTAGTCTATTATCTGGAGTTAACTTTCTAGTAACCATACTAAAGATGCGTGCACCAGGCATGACACTTATGAAAATGCCGGTATTTGTGTGGAGTGTCTTGTGTGCAATGGTACTAGTAATTTTTGCCTTCCCAATACTAACAGGCACGCTTGCAATGCTTTCTCTAGATAGACTTATGGGGATGCATTTCTTTACTGCTGATGGCGGTGGTAATGCCATGATGTACATAAATCTCATTTGGGCATGGGGACACCCAGAAGTTTATATACTTATATTGCCAGCATTTGGCGTATTTTCAGAAGTAGTAGCCACTTTTGCTAAGAAGAGACTGTTTGGCTATACATCAATGGTTGTTGCGTTAGGAGCGATTACATTCTTGTCGTTTGTTGTTTGGCTTCACCACTTCTTTACGATGGGAGCAGGAGCAAATGTTAACGCATTTTTTGGCATAATGACAGCAGTTATTGCTGTGCCAACAGGTGTAAAAATATTTAACTGGTTATTTACTATGTACCGCGGTCGAATTGACTTTAAATCGCCAATGCTATGGTTTCTTGGTTTTGTTCTTACCTTCACAATTGGCGGAATGACAGGCGTACTAATGTCGGTACCAGCTATAGACTTCCAGACGCATAATAGCCTATTCCTTGTTGCTCATTTCCATAACGTGATTATAGGTGGAGTATTGTTCGGTTACTTCTCGGCCATTGTTTACTGGTTCCCGAAGATATTTGGATTTAGACTCAATGAAGCTCTTGGGAAGGTCGCATTCACTAATTGGATAGTGGGCTTCCTGCTAGCGTTTATGCCACTATATGCGCTGGGACTTATGGGAGCTACCCGAAGAATAAATACATATGACGCTTCGATGGGTTGGCAATGGTTATTTATAATCTCTGCTATTGGAGTATTATTCATCGGCATGGGAGCCCTGACTCAAGTTGCTCAGATTGGCTACAGCTTCTTAAAACGAAAAGAGTACAAAGATCTAACCGGAGACCCGTGGGATGGTAGAACACTTGAATGGTCGACGCCGTCTCCTGTGCCGGTTTATAATTTTGCTGTCACCCCAATGGTAGATTCACGTGACGCGTGGTGGGCAGAAAAACTTAGGGCTAAAAGATCAGAACAGATATACGAAGATATCTACTTGCCTAAAAACAGTCCTGCGGGTCTGGTTATTGCTAGCTTTAGTTTCTTAATGGGTTTTGGGCTTATCTGGCACATGTGGTGGTTAGTAGTTCTCGGAGGGTTAGGCGCAATCGTTACTTTGATAATACGTACTTCAAATGATGATAGCGAATATGTGATCCCGGCAAAACAGGTAAAACTTATGGACTCAAAATACAGAACACAGGCAGGACTATGAATAACGAGTTAACAACCATTAAGCACGTTTCAGATCACGACAATATCTCTAAAACGACCTTTGGCTTCTGGGTATACTTGATGACAGACTGTGTATTGTTCGCTAGTCTCTTTGCTACCTATGCTGTCTTAAAAAACAATACTTTTGGTGGGCCATCAGCATCGCAGTTATTCGAACTAGATTTCGTATTATTAGAAACTGTTCTACTGCTTACTAGTAGCTTTGCGTGTGGCTTAGCGATGTTGTCCGTTTGGAAACGCAATTCAAGCGCAGTGCTTAATTGGATGGCTGTAACTATACTCCTCGGCCTCGGCTTCCTTTCTATGGAATTGTATGAGTTTACACATCTTGTTAATGAGGGTTATAGCTGGGAACGAAGCGGTTTCTTGTCTGCATACTTTACTTTAGTGGGTACACATGGACTACATATAACTGTTGGACTGATTTGGTCAGTTGTCCTTATTGGTCAAATAATGAAAAGAGGTCTGACATCAGGAGTTGTTAGAAGGCTGACACTTTTTAGTCTCTTCTGGCATTTCTTGGATATTATATGGATATTTATTTTCACATTCGTTTATTTACTGGGAGGAGCGTAACATGACTCGACATAAAAGTATTGTGTCTCGACATAAGTTAGTTTCTGCAACTAGTTCTCAGTATATAAAGGGTTATATTGCTTCGATGGCGATAACAGGCCTAGCTTTCTATCTTGCAATGAACTATTCAGTAAAAGAACCAGAAGTTATTTTATCTATTGTTGGGTTAGCCCTAGTCCAGTTAATCGTACAACTACGTTTCTTCATTCACTTAGACCATGAAACCGGAGTAAAATGGAACAAAGTCATCTTTTCATTCATGGCTCTTGTTGTATTTGTTATTGTCGCAGGGAGTTTATGGATAATGTTCAACTTAGACTATCACCACGAGATGACTCCTCAAGAAACTGAACATTACCTTCTTGTGGAAGAAGGATTAAAACCTTGAACTCTCATATAATCGATTATTACAGGCTTACTAAACCCGGAATTATTAGAGGAAACATAATAGCTTCACTAGCTGGGTTCTTTCTGGCTTCGCGCGGTGAAATAAACATTCAAAATCTGGTATTTCTTGTCATTGGACTATCTATGGTAATCGCATCTGCTTGTGTTTTTAATAATATTTTAGATCGCTCATTAGATTCGAAAATGCTCAGAACCCGCAAGAGAGCTATGGTCGAAAAGAGGGTGTCGGTTAAGTCTGGAGTAATCTACGGTATAAGTCTTGGGTTTGCAGGATTTATAATCTTGGCATGGTTTACAACCGTTCACGCAGTTGTCCTTGCATTTATTGCCCACTTTTTATACGTCTTTGTATACGGCTACGCTAAGCGCGTAAGTCACTGGGGCACCCTAGTAGGAGCGTTCCCAGGCAGTTTACCGCCTGTGATTGGTTACACCGCAGTAACGGGCGCTCTCGATATAATAGCCTTTGGACTATTTATACTACTGTTTGTTTGGCAAATGCCTCATTTCTATGCAATTGCTATCTTCCGAAAGAAAGATTACCAGTCAGCTGGTATTCCTGTGCTGACAATAGTTAGGGGCAATAAGATTGTTACGAGACGAATACTCTACTATGTCTACGGATTACTTGCAGTCACGCTTTGGTTTGGATTTATATCAGGACTTTCTATGCTGTATTTTATACTTTCAGTTACTGTTGTTATTTTTTGGCTTAGGGTAGCTTATAAGAATGCAACTTCAAATGATTTGCTATGGTCTAAAAAAATGTTCGGAGCGTCTTTAATCGTACTGCTAACTCTGTGTATAGCAATTAGCCTAGATTCGAGCCTCATTAACTAAATTCAATACCCATTAATTCTAAACTGATTTGTAAAGCTGACAATGCAATACTTAAAAATAAAGTTAATCGGTGTACCTAGACCAAGTTACATTGCCCAAATACACCGATTAAATAACTGTCGCCCCGAATTTTTAAGTCTTACGATTCTGCTAAAAATCTGATCAGATTAAATTTTTCAAGGTTTAGAATACTATCTTGAGAATCACCAAGAATAATATCGCACCAAGAACGGCCACTACAAAGCTCTGTAAATTAAAACCTGTAACACCTTCTGCTCCCATTTTAGTTGCTATATAGCCTCCCAGCATAGCACCTATGATACCTACTACAATGTTGGCTAGTATTCCCTGCTCAGCATCAGTGCCAGCAAACATTGATGCGATCCAGCCAGCTAAACCACCAAAAATTATCCAGATTAGTATATTCATATTGATTGTCTCCATACGTTAATATTGTTAATATTGTACGCTTAGATTAATAACCATGAGGTAAGATTTTTTACAACCTATGGCATACTATTTATAAGTATGTCGTTACTTCACACACTAAGTTTGTTATTTACATCATTCTTGTTGCGTTTTACTCTTTTTGCGACTTTTAGCACAACTGCCTTGGTACTAGTGTTTAGTAACGGAGAGATCTTCAAGAATGCACTCGTAGATACTAACGCCTATGAAAGGGCTGTAGACTCGATAATAGCTACAGGTGCTAAACAGTCGAATGTCGATCCTGATAACCAGATACTTAATGATCCTGAAGTACGGTCAATAATTAAGAACAGTTTCAATTCTGGCTCTATATCTCCTCAGGTTGAAAGATCTATCGATAATATATACTCATGGCTAAATAATGATAGCCCTGAATTAAAGTTTTCTATCGACCTTACTTCTAATAAGGATAATGCTTCGCGACAATTAGCAGAGTACTCAATAAATAGGTTGTCGGGCTTACCCGTATGTACTGAAATTCCACAGAATAAAACGATATTTTCGCTGACTTGCATACCACCTTATGTTGATCTATCAGAACAGAAAATTGAAGTATATAAAGCCATACTTAACGATCCGACTTTTTTACCAGATGCTAAAATTACCCAAAACACCTTACCTGAAGTAGAAGGAAAAAGAGTCTATGAAAAATATAGTGACTCACCAAAATATTTTTCGCTATTTAAGGCATCCCCGTGGGTTTTATTAGCTTTATCTTTAGCTCTTTCTATCATTGTAGTGCTATTGTCTAGAACGCGACGTAATGGTCTTAAACGTGTTGCAAGTGCCTTGATAACGACAGGTATTGTTCTGGCTGTGACCCCTCTGATTGGCAACTTTATAACCCCTCGCATTAATAACACTGTTCAGTCTGCGCTTACTGACGAGTCAAGCATCGGATTTATCTTAAATGACATAAATAATCACCTGTATAAAGATGTAAACTCTATGCTGATCAACATGGCCATCATCGCTTTAGTTGTAGGCGTTAGTATGCTGTTGGTATTGAAGATAACCAGAGATAGTATGGGCCCATATAGAATGGCAGAGGAGAGAGCTGGGCTAGCAACTAGTATATCTCCACCCTCTTCGACAAAGGGGATAAAGCAACATGACGTTCCAGTTCAAAGCAGTGAGCGAAAGTATAAACCGCGCAAACCTGGTAAAAAACAAAAGAAGTATCGTAAACTATAACAATGAAGATAGGTATTGTTGGATCTGGTGTTGTTGCGCAAAGTTTGGGTAAAGGGTTCGTTGATGCTGGTTACCGAGTAATGCTTGGCAGTAGAAACCCCGATAAAAAAGAACTGAAAGAATGGAAGAAGAATGCCGGCAAACACGGGCAACTTGGGAGCACTACTCAGGCGGCACAGTTTGGTGAAGTGTGCATTTTGGCTGTAGCGTGGCATGCAGGAGAGGATGTTATGGCACAAGTGAGACCAGAACTAGCAGGTAAAATTGTTATTGATGTAACAAACCCGTTGATATTTAACGATGACGCACCTCCTACCCTAGCTGTCGGGCATACTATTAGTGGAGGCGAAATTGTACAGCAAAATTTACCAGATAGTCACGTTGTTAAGGCATTAAACATTATTAGTCATACCCATATGGTTCAGCCGAAATATAAATCTGGCACACCAACAATGTTTATTTGTGGTAATAATTCGTCAGCCATAACTCACACATCAGAATTGCTACAAGAGTTAGGGTGGCAAGATATTATTGATCTTGGTGGTATAGAAAAAAGTCGTCTGCTCGAACCTCTGTGTCTGTTATGGGTAGAGTATGGAGTTGCCAGGAATACCTGGGCTCATGCGTTCGCAGTGTTAGAACGTTAACTAGTGAGTGAAAGATCGTCTATGCATAGCGGACAGGACTCTTCTCTATTATTTTCTGCTATGAATCGTTTCGAAGCCTGAACCCATGGTTCGTAATCATTGTAAGCAATATAATCAGCGATTCTTCGTAGCATCCACCCCATTCGACCGTATATCCTTGCTCGGCCCCAGACTACTGCTGCCCATTTTGGTCCCGCAGGCATTACGTAGATAGGCTTTTTTGGCCTGTAAGGTAGCGGTTCCTGCTTGTCTGCAAGTCGTTTTAAGTTACTTGCTATAAATTTGCCATCATGAAGCGCAGTTTGAGCCATGCCACTATATGGAGTGTCGGCATTATCGCCAAGAACATATATTCCACGTTCAGCCTGAAGAAAAAGATCAACACGAACTTTCCCGCTAGATGTCAGTTGAAAATTATTTTCTTTGAAAAAACTGTTATTTGCCATACCAGCGGTCCACACAACTGTATGGCTCCGTATGGGTTTACCGTGAACAATCAGTGCGTCAGCAGTTTGGGCCTGCACAATGGTGTTCAAGTATATTTTCACCCCTTGTTTGCGTAGATTCTTACTAACCGAGCGAGACACAGATTTAGGCATCCTCGGCAATAATCTTGGCGCTGCTTCGATTAAGTCTATATGAATTTTTTGGTCGGGCAGGTCATGGTACTTACTGATTTCACGTATGTATTTTGGTAAAACGCCAGCCAGTTCTATGCCGGTAGGACCACCCCCTACAACGACGTAATTACTATCACGCGTACCATTCTGCAGTAATTGTGTGTGAAGATGGGCCTTTAGCTTCTCTGCTTCATCTAGTGTTTTTATTCCATATGAATATTCTGACAGGCCCTCTATGCCAAAGTAGTTTGTTTTGACACCCAGCGCCAACACAAGAGCACTATATGATATTTTATTACCACGCTTGGTTATTAGTTCTTGTTTGGTTCTATCTACTGATACGGCCGTATCATAGATAATCTCAACATTCTTACCTGAAAAAATATTTTTTAGTGGTACATCCGCCACTTCTTTCGATCCACCGGTCGCTGTGTGATAGAGAGAGGGATATACCCTCATCGAGGGATAATCTGTTACTAGCGTAACTTTTATTTTAGAATGCTTGGATAGTTCTAGGGATGCTTTTATGCCGGCATACCCTCCCCCTGCTACCACTACGTGTAATTTTTTATTAGACATACTTACCACAGTGTACTAAATGCTTATACTTAGTGTAAACTTGTTATTAACGACTTATGAAGCATTTAAAATCAGATCTACAGGCCATTCTTCAAGGTGAAGTACAAAACAGTGCAAAAATACGTGACGATTTTAGTCATGATGCAAGCATGTTTGAAGTCAGGCCAGACGTGGTGGTATCCCCAAAAAATAGCAGTGATATCAAGGCAGTCGTAAAATATGTTTCCAAAAATAAATCAGAAAACCCAGATTTATCTATTACTGCACGTAGTGCAGGCACAGACATGAGTGGTGGAGCTATCGGTGAGTCTATTATTCTTAACATGCGAAAGCATTTTACTAATATTCATAACGTTGACAGTACATCTGCTCATGTACAACCTGGTGTACTGTATCGCGATTTCGAAGCAGAAACTTTGAAACACGGGGCATTACTACCACCCTTCCCAGCTAGTCGTGATCTGTGTAGCGTTGGTGGTATGGTAAACAATAATTCAGGCGGAGAAAAGTCGCTAGTTTATGGAAAGACAGAGAAATTCGTTGATGAATTATCAGTAATTTTTGCCGATGGTAATGAATATATTGTTAAGCCTCTTAACAAACACGAGCTAGATCATAAAATGAGTCTGCAAACCTTTGAAGGTAACGTCTATAAACAAGTTTTTGACCTAGTAAATAAAAACTATGATGAAATAAAGAATGCTAAACCTAAAGTGAGTAAGGACTCAACCGGATACCATCTCTGGAATATCTGGGATAAAGAAACTGGCATATTTGATCTGACACAAGCGATAATTGGTGCTCAAGGGACTCTAGGAATTGTTACTGATATAAAGTTCAGGCTAGTTAATGCGCCTAAACATTCCGGTACTCTCGTAATATTCATGAAGAAAACAGATAATTTAGGGAATATTATCAATGATGTTCTAAGGCATAAACCCGCAACGTTCGAAGGCTTCGACAACTATACTTTGATGCTTAGCTTCAAGCTTTTCTTCTATTTTCATAAAAAACTTGGGTGGTGGAATACGATAAAATTAGGAATTCAGCTTATACCAGACGCTCTACTATTACTAAGAGGCATCCCAAAGATGGTCTTATTGGTAGAATTTAATGCTGATTCACCCTTAGAAGTCTCTAAAAATGTTCATGAGCTAAGAGTTGATCTAGCAAGTTATGGCAATGATATGTTGTTCGAAGAAGATGAGACTGAAGCTAAGGCACGTAAATTCTGGATCATGCGCAGAGAAAGCTTTAATTTACTTCGTCAGAAAGTAAAAGACAAACATACTGCACCATTTATAGACGATCTAGTTGTACCCCCAAAACATTTGTCTAAATTTTTACCGGAATTAAGAGCAATACTTAAAAAATACAAACTTTTAGCAACAATCGCTGGACATTATGGCGATGGTAACTTCCACGTTATACCCTTGATGAAGATTGAGGATCCATTGGAACGTATCAAAATAGAACCAGTAATGAAAGAAGTAAATGAGCTGGTTATGAAGTATGGAGGAAGCCTGAGTGGAGAACATAACGATGGAATGTCTAGAGGCCCATGGCTACATCAAATGTATCCACCCGAAATTATCAATCACTTTAAATCTCTAAAGAGTATATTCGACGCTCAAAATATATTTAATCCTAATAAAAAAACAGATGCTGATTGGGAGTATAGTTTAAGTCACATTCGTGAGCATTTTTAAAAAGCTGTTTTGCTTATGATTGCCTTTAACTACTCTCATCGGTTACATTCTATAATGTGAGTTACCAGAAATGAAAGATTATATAGAACCATTAAACATGAATGGATTAAAGGGGCGTATGTTGCGCATGCCTTCCCCGCCAAACAGGAAGCGCGAAATACTGCTTCTATACGGGCATCATGCAAGCTTAGAGCGTATGTTTGGGTTTGCTGAGGTTCTTAACAAGTATGGTGCTGTTACAATGCCTGACCTGCCGGGTCTGGGAGGTATGGAAAGTTTCTATAAGATAGGCCAAAAACCCACATTTGATACTTATGCAGACTACCTAGCAGCGTTTATGAAACTGCGCTACAAAAGACGGAGAGTAACGATTGTAGCAATGTCCTTCTCAGTACCCTTAGTGATTCGTACACTGCAGAAGTATCCTGAACTAGAAAAAAAAGTTGATATTTTAGTAAGTACCGTAGGTTTTGTTCATAGCGAAGATTTTGTGTTTACTCGTTCGCAGAGGATTTCATTGCTAGTATTGTCCAAGATAGGGTCATTGGCTATACCGTCTGCTATTATGCAAAATCTGATACTGAGGGGGCCTATCATACGTGCCTGTTACCAGGTCGTCATAGATCGACATAGTAAATTAAAAGACGCAAATACTGCAGAGAGAAAAAAGCGAATTGATTTTGAAGTCACATTATGGCGGATTAATGATGCCAGAACTCGGCTATTTACGATTGGCCAAATGTTAAAAGTTGATGTCTGTTCTAAAAAACTTAACGTTAAAATGTACCATGTCGCTCCAGAAGTAGACAGATACTTTAATAGGCATGTAGTTGAGCAACACATGCAAATTATATTTGACCAATTTGAATCTATTAATACATCTATGCCAGCCCATGCACCAAGTATCATTGCTTCTGCTAAAGACGCTTCCCCTTACGTTCCTAAGAGGATACAAAAACTGCTTGCCGAGCAGTAAAGTGATATAATTAATCATAAGATTATGATTAAAGTTGGATTAGTATGCCCGTATAACATGTTCCGCGGAGGTGGCGTACAAGAGTGCGTTATGGCGCTCCGTGACGGGATTGAAGCTCGAGGACATGAAGCCTATATAATTACTCCTCAGCCAAGTGACTATGACGGGCAGTCCATTAAGGGTCTGATCATGATAGGAAGTGCTCGTCCATTTCGTGCTGCTAGAACAACCGCACAAATCTCTGCTAGCGTAGACCTAGAAAAGCTTAATACCATGCTAAAAGAAGAAGACTTCGATGTTCTGCATTTCCACGAACCATGGGTGCCAATGTTATCAATGCAGATATTGCAACGATCAAGTGCGATTCATGTTGGCACATTCCATGCCGCTATGTCAGAACGTCGCACTTCTCGTACAGTAGAAAAAGTCATCACTCCCTACACCAAGTCAATCTTAAAATACCTCGATGTTCTAACTGCTGTATCCCCTACCGCAACAAATTACGTACAAACTCTGACAGATCGGAATATATCAATTGTTCCAAATGGTATAGATCTCAAGAAGTATCATAATGGGAATATTGACCACCCCACTAAAAAACACAGAACTATCCTGTATATCGGAAGGTTAGAGAAAAGAAAGGGCGTAAAACATTTAATCACAGCATTTTCGATCCTTAAACATGCTCACCCAGAATATAGGCTGGTTATCGCGGGCGATGGCCCTGACAGAGAAAAGTTAGAGACTCAAGTTGATGAATTTGGGATAAAAGACGTTAACTTCTTAGGCTATATAGAAGAAAATCAAAAATTACAATTACTACAAGAAGCAACTATATTTTGCTCCCCAGCATTGTATGGTGAAAGTTTTGGTATTGTATTACTCGAAGCAATGGCATCGGGTTGCGTTACAGTAGCAGGCAATAACTCTGGGTATGAAAGCGTCCTAGAAGGTAGAGGGCAATTATCACTCGTTAATCCAAAAGATAGTGTTGAGTTTGCGCGCCGATTAGCGATCCTTGGTAATGATAGCGTGCTCCGTGGCGCGTGGCGAGAATGGGCCAAGAATAGTGTATCAAAATATGATTATGACATTGTCATTGATCAATACGTAAAGATTTACGAGGCTGCTTGTGCCAAAAGAAACAAAACATAGTAAAACTATCGGTTTCGTACTTGATGATGGTCTTGATAGCTCAGACGGAGTCCAGCAGTATGTACTTACTCTGGGCAAGGAGTATAAAGACTCAGGCCATAACGTACATTATCTTGTTGGAGAAACCAAGCGTAAAGACATTGCTAACGTTCACTCACTCGCACGTAATATCAAAGTCAGATTTAATGGCAACAGACTAACCGTTCCCCTCCCCGCCTCAAAAAGGAAAATACAGACAATCTTAACTAGGTATAATTTCGATGTACTGCATGTGCAGATGCCTTACAGCCCTTTCTTAGGTGCCAGAGTTATAAAGCTAGCAGATTCCAAAACGGTCATTGCAGGCACATTTCACATATATCCGTATGGTCTGCTCGCCAAAGTGGGCACTAGATTTTTAGGATTATCACTTCGTTCATCTCTTAAAAGATTCGATTTAATGTTTAGCGTGTCTTCGGTTGCCCGTGATTTTGCAAAAGAGAGTTTTGGAATACAGACATCCATCGTCCCTAACGTAGTTTCGCTTTCTAAATATACTCAGTTAAATAATCAGATTAAGCCAAAAGACGACATTATAAATATTGTTTATGTTGGCAGGCTAGTAGAACGAAAAGGCTGCAAAATGCTACTTGAGGCTTTCATGAATTGCGCTAAAGACAGCCCAAATCTTAAAATCAAGTTAACTGTATGCGGTAAAGGCCCTCAGCTAGCTGACTTGAAAGAAGCGGTCGTTAAAAATAATCTAGAAGATAAGGTTAAATTCCTAGGGTTTGTTACTGAGGAAGACAAGATTAAATATTTACAAACTGCAGATATAGCAATATTCCCTTCTTATGGAGGAGAAAGTTTCGGGATTGTATTAATCGAGGCCATAGCTTCTGGATCGGGATGTGTTATTGGAGGCAATAACCCTGGGTACGCAAGCGTGCTGAAAGATATACCAAAAAGTATTATTGACGTGCAGGATCAGAAGGTTTTTACAGCTCAATTAAATGAACTAATACACAATCAGGGACTGAGGGCTGATATTCACAGTGCCCAGCAGAAAATAATTAAACAGTATGATAGCAAAGCTGTAGCGAGTAAATTGCTCAACATATACGATTGCAAAATAATCAAGAACGAATGATAATACATAGTAATGAAACTCTCTAGAGGAAAAGAAACCACAATAACTGTCGAATCAAGAACAGTAATACAAGTTCTCGCGCTGGTAGTTTTAGCCTTATTCGTAGTCGGGGTCATACATGCAATAGTCCAGCCACTAACGTTAATACTGATTTCAGGGTTCCTTGCACTTGCTCTAAACCCAGCAGTCTCCTGGATTGCAAGCAAGCTAAAAAGCAAGAGTCGGATTAGGGCAACCGGAGCAGCTTACTTAATGGTAATAACATTTTTGGTAGCTTTTTTCTCATTCGTTTTCCCGCCAATTGTTGCTCAAACGGTTGATTTTATTAAAGACGTGCCAGCGACAATACAAGATTTTAAAAGAAACGATTCATCTGTAAGTAAATTCATCAATAATTATGATCTTGAGAGTGAGGTAGATCAGTTCACAGAAGACTTTGGCTCACGCTTCCAGGACTTAGGTAAACCAGCATTATCTACAGCAGGGAAAATTGGCACAATGGTAGTTAGCGTAATTACAGTATTTGTCCTGACATTTATGATGTTAGTCGAGGGCCCAATGTGGCTTGAGAAATACTTCAAAGCACTACCTAAGAGACGCAGAGAACACCAAGAGGTTCTTGCAAAAAAAATGTACCGTGTGGTAGTAGGCTATGTTAATGGCCAGGTTATTATCGCTGCTATTGGAGGTGTGTTTACTACAATTGCTCTGTTTATTGCTAGTACTTTACTCGATGTGCAAATTAACGCTATTGCACTAGGTGGAATTATTGCATTGTTTGCCCTTCTGCCACTCGTTGGCACAATAATAGGAGCAACGCTTGTTATTCTATCAAGTTTATTTGTTTCACTACCGCTAGCATTGGTCATGACTATCTTCTTCATCATTTACCAGCAGATAGAAAATGTTACCATCCAGCCTTACGTACAAGCCAGGAGCAATAATCTAACTCCGCTTATAGTATTTCTAGCAGCGATATTAGGGGTCGGTTTAGGTGGATTACTTGGAGTTTTCCTTGCAATCCCTACCGCTGGCTGTATTAAAGTGTTAGTAGAAGACTACTACGATCAGCGATCGACAGTTAAGTAATAATTATTTTCTATGCCAAAGTTGACCGTACTTACTGTCACTAAGAGCAATGCCTTGTTCTAAGAGCTGGTCCCTTAGTTTATCTGATTCGCTCCAATCTTGTGCATTTCGGACTAACTCTCTCTTAATAATAAGATTTTTTTGTAAGTTTGTGATATCAGGTTCCTCGCTTAGCTTCATGCCAAATAGTGCATCTATAGTATTTAAGAATTTAACAAATGGCTCTTTCTCGTCTTTGGATATTCCAGTATTACATATATCGAAAACTGAGTGAATTATAGTTAACGCGGTTATAGTATCTAAGTCGTTTCTCATAGCATTAACAATTTGATCAGTCATGGACTCAATTTTATTTACCAGACTTTCCCTATTAACAGTCTTGATAGGTTGATGTTGTAAAACTGATAATCGTTTGAACCCTTCGTATCTGTTGTTTGAAGATTCCATAATATCCCATGAGAAATTACCTTCTACACGGTAATGGCTACTTGCTACCAGTAATTTAAAAGCCTCCAGAGAATAGCCCTTGTCTATAATGTCCTGTAATGTGAAGCTGTTTTCTAAAGATTTAGATAACTTTGTCCCGTTGATTTTAATGTGGTTATTATGAAACCAGTGTTTTGATAATGGCACGTCAAGTAGTGATTCGCTTTGGGCGATTTCGTTTGTATGATGAACTGGTATATGATCAATCCCTCCAGTATGAACATCTATTGTTTTACCAAGTTCGTTCAATATGATCGCTGAGCATTCTAAATGCCAACCCGGAAAACCTATTCCCCAAGGGCTGTCCCACTCCATATCACGCTTGCCAGTCAAGGGAGAAAACTTCCATAATGCAAAGTCAGTGATATTTCGCTTACCTTTTACTGGAACTCTAGCTCCTGCCATCAACCCTTCAGTGTCGACTCGACCCAATCGTCCGTAATTTTTAAACAAGCTCGTATCGAAGTAAACACCTTCGTCATCAATGATATACGTGTAACCTTTTTCCTCTAAACCTCGAACGAACTCAATTTGCTCAGGTATAAGTGATGTTGCTCGCACGATTTTATCTGGACGTATTAATCCTAGCAATTCATAAGCTTCTATGTCTGCAACTTTAATATATTTATCTGCAACCTGCCATGCTGTTAAGCCTTCTCTCTTTGCACCCTTTTCCATCTTATCTTCACCGTCATCATCATCGCTGACAAGGTGTCCGACATCAGTAATGTTTTGCACCCGTTCAACCTTAAACCCTGAATGCACTAAAGTGCGGACTAGCATATCACAATAAATATAAGCCACCCAATTGCCTATGTGTGGCTGGCTATATACAGTAAGCCCACAGGAGTATATTTTAAAGGGGCGATCACTAGGTGGTGTGATCTTCTCAACTGTTCTTGTCATTGTATTGTACAGATGCATAGTGTTGGCCCTTAAGGTTACAAGTCTTTGAGTAATTCGCTAGCTTTTATTATGCATTCTTTCTCAACTTGCTCAAGGCTCCGACCCTCACTGATCTTAAACCCTGAAGCATATGCATGACCCCCGCCTCCGAAGTGAGACGCTAGCGTGCTAGCTACTGCAAAGCCGTAATTAGCACGTATTTTCGCGGTTATTTTACCATCAGGGTAGGTTTTTAGTGCTATTGCAAGACAAACTCCCTGGGTCATCCTCATATCATCAATAACCAAGATTGAAGGGTTGTACTCGTGGCTGTACTGTTCTATCTCTTTCCAGGGGATGTTGACTAATGCAATTTTGCCATCATCACTAAATTTTACCCTGCTCAAGAGCGTTCCTTTATATAGAAGTATGCGTTGAGATTTTTTCTGTAGTTGCTTTCTTGCATTATCTAATTTTGCAAGAGATACGCCTCGTTCAATAAAATCGCCTATCAGACGTACAGCATCGCTAGTAACTGCTTCACTTGTAAGACCTAGGCTATCAGATAGTATCGAGTAAGTTATAAATTCTGATGTCTGTAATGATATAGGCCAATTTAATTCTTCTGATATACGATAAAGTATTTCCCCAGTAGAAACGGCCTTTTCATTAATAGTTATCGTCGCAAAAGGGATTTCACTCGCTGTTTCATGGTGGTCGATTACTATACACGGTTTAGTAGCAATCTGGTTGATAAGATTTTGTTTCTCAAGGGTTTCTAATAGAGTTAAAGAAGCCGTGTCTACGATTATCGTAAGATCAAAATTATTTGGAAGCTCAGAAACAACACGATCCCAGCCATTCATGTAATGAAGGTAGCCAGGAATTATGACACCGCAGTACATTGTTACTTTTTTGCCCAATGTCTCTAGAATATCTTCTAGAGCAAGGGCGCTAGATAAACTGTCACCATCAGGGTTATCTGCTTGGATGACAACAATATGATTTGCCTTAGTTATTATTTGATTAAGACTGTCATATTTATTTTTCATAATAACCTTCTTCCCTCGAGCGCCTTACCTAGAGTGATCTGGTCAGCATACTCAAGATCAAGCCCTATAGGTAGACCTTGGGCCAAACGCGTCAATTTAACGGAAGTGTTTTCTAGCTGTTTTTGCAGATAGAGTGCTGTAGATTCACCCTCTACACTGGCGCTAGTTGCTAGAATAACCTCCGTAACATTATCTTTCTTAATACGTAAAAGTAATTGATCTATGTGCAGTGAGTCTGGCCCGATACCATCTATAGGTGAAATTAGACCGCCAAGTACATGGTAAGTCCCCTTAAAATGTCCTGTATTTTCTAAGGCAACGACATCAAAAGCGTCTTCTACTATCGCTACGATGGATTTATCGCGCCTGGTGTCAGTATATAGAGAAGACAATTCTTCTGATTTGCTAATAAGTGCAAATGTTATTGGGCAATAAGTAACATTTTTGTGAAGATTTTGAAGGGCGTTTGCTATTGCATCTGTTCTGCTACTGTCTCTACGTAATAGATAATAGGCATAACGCTCTGCTGACCTGCGACCTACGCCTGGTAAGGTGGTTAAAGCATCGATAAGATCTTCTAAGGCTTTGGGTAGTAGTGCCATATAGATACTATTTAAAGACCAAGATTCCCAAGCATGCCCATCATAGGTTGCATTTTTTCTGCAGCAACTCTCTGGCTCTCAGCAATAGCTTGCTTTACTGCTTCTTCTACATACTTCTCAGTTTGTCTAATGTCGTCAACGTCAACTCTTTCAGGATCTATATGAATACGTTTAATCTTTTGTTCACCAGTTATTTCAACACGAACTGCATCGTCACCAGCTGACACTGTGATTATTTGTTTCTGCAATTCTTTTTGCATTTTCTTAACTTTCATCAACATTTTCGCTTGGTCAAATTTACTCATTACTAATACTCCTCTTTTTATAAATTATAACATTATTCAATTTGCGCTTGTGGCTCCAAAGATCTTGTGGTCGACGGTGCAATAGGCCATGCTTCAAAGTATCGTTGAGTATGATAATTAACAATAAAGCCACAAACGATCACCAAAACTATTACGCCTACTGAACGAGCTGCCGGATTCTTAGGGAATACCGTAAACCATGTCTGCAGTAGAAATGCTATACCATTAGCAATCACTAAATATATGGCTGGGATTAGTAGAGCCATCGCATTAAATGATGATGTGCCTGCTAAGAGCACTGAAAACACGATTATTCCACCTAATAACCTAGCTCGTAACGGATGATAACCGCGTACATAGCTATAAATCCCAAAAAGAAGCAGTACTGCGCTTGCTAAGTCAAGTATAGGTGTTCCTGTGAGCCATCTATACGGTTCATCGTAGCCGTTAAACACTAAACTAGAAGGGATTTCTGATACTGATGAAATAAAGCTTTTATGACCTTCTTCAAAGAGCTGATCGAAACCTAATAACCGGGTAAACTGAGATGAATTAACGTAAAGTCCATACAACAAAGGCGAAACAATAGCTATGAAACTTAATAATCCTATCCATCTTTGCTTAGGCTGGACGAACCGCCAAGCAAGAAGGAGTCTTTTTTTAAAGATTATTGCAAGTGTGCCAAGAAATAATAACATGCCAGGGATGTAGAGCATCAGTCCTGCCATGCTCATAGCTATAGGTAACCGGCTGACAGTTTTTTTAGATTTCAACCATGTGCCAGCTAGCAATAGTATAGGAACAACAGCATACATCATCGTTTCTGTATGCGAGAACCTGCCTAGATGAAGGCTATAACTACTTGTTGCAAAGAGGATAGTCGCAAGTACTGCAACCCTTACGGTATGCCATTTTTTTAATAATAAAAATAGCGCAACAGTGGCAATGAATATTATACCTACTGAAATGAGTCTAAGGAGAGTTGCATTAGGATCATCAATTTTGACCATAATTAATTCAAGCATCTTGTGAGGTGCAAATGCTATGTCCTGCAAGATAGCTTCTTTACCATTTATCCCTAAGAATTCGTGGCTTTCGTAAATGGTATCACCTCGTATAAACGCACCAAGCTTGAAAAAGTAAAAGCCTGAAAAACCAGAAATTAGTAAAATCCCCAGCAGAATAGAACGCCAACTATCTTTAAAGTTGTCTATTATTTTTTTCACCATGTCGCTTAATATATTAACAGATATTAAGCGTTTAATGTTTGTTTATGAATCAAATGGAGTTGAATGTTTAGTGTCTAAGCTTCTAATTTGTTGACGTTCCATATCAAAGTAAAGCTCAACCGCGCCTGTAGGACCGTTACGATGCTTTTTAATAAACACGTCCATGATATTCTTGCGCTCTGTTTCTGGGTTGTAGTACTCTTCCCTATAAAGGAACGCGACTACGTCAGCATCTTGTTCGATTGATCCTGATTCTCGTAAGTCTGCTAGCTGAGGAATCTGAGGGCTACGACTTTCAACAGATCGGCTAAGCTGGCTCAAGGCAATAAGCGGGACATTTAGCTCTCTTGCAATACCTTTAAGCCCTCGTGATATTTCGGAAATTTCCTGAACACGATTACCGTCACCGCCGAACTTAGACCCACCGCTCATTAGCTGTAAATAATCTACGATAATTAATCCTAATGGCCGCTGATGAGCCTCACGTCTTGCCTTTGTTCTCATGTCACTAACTGTAATACCTGGTGTATCGTCAATGTACACCTGAGCTTCACTGAGCGTTCCCATTGCATGACCTATTTTTTCAAAATCTCTATCTGTCAGATTGCCAGTTCTAAGCGCCCATGCGTTCACGCCAGATTCTTTAGCCAGTATTCTATCTACTAGCTGTTCCTTACTCATCTCAAGGCTGAACATTAGTACCGGCTGACCTGCTTTAACCGCTATATTATGAGCTAGATTCAATACCATTGCAGTTTTACCCATACTTGGTCGACCGGCTAAAATAAAGAGGTCACTTCTCTGTAAGCCGGCAAGAATAGCGTCAAGATCTTTATAACCCGTAGGAATACCACGAATAGTTCCTTTATCCTTGTGGAGTTCGTCTAGTCGGTCAAAGCTCTCGGTGAGGATATCTTCCATGCTCACTATGTCTTGCTTAACATGCTGTTGGCTAACTTCGAACAAACGAGTTTCTGCAGTTTCGATGAGCTCTCTAAGTTCTTTATTCTCGTCATAACCAATTTCAGTTATGTCCCTACTTGCATCTATAAGTCTCCTACGCATGGCTTTGCTAGCAACAATCTCAGCGTATTGCTGAACATGCGCTGCGGAAGGAACGAAGTTTGTAAGTTCTGTTAAATAGCTTGCGCCTCCGACGTCTTTGAGCTGTCCGGTGTTCTTTAAGCGATCCGAAAGTGTTAGCACGTCAATAGGGCTGTGTGATTCATACAAGTGGACTACTGCTTCGTATATATGTTTATGACGTGGATCGTAAAAATCTCGTCCTGATACGACATCTGCAACCTTAACAATTGCATCTCCGTCGATCATTAGAGCTCCGAGAAGACTTGCTTCTGCCTCAAGATTCTGAGGAGGTATATTTGGGCTAGTTATGTTTCGGTCCATTGTATCTAAGATTCTAACACTTCATGACTACCAAAAATATTGCTTACGCTCTCTAAATTAGTAACTTTTGTTAGTTTTACAGTTTCAGGAGCTACTGACTCGACTTTTGCCAACTCTACTCGTAAGGTTTTATGACCTGCGCCTAGGTTAGTCATAATAGTATTAAATATTGCTTTATTTTTAGAATCATTCATTTGTTTGTAATGGAAAGGAAAGGTAAAGGTTAAGCAAACTTCATCTTTAGTCTCGTTAACTTCGGCCATTCTAGCTATTGCGTATAGAGTATTATTCTTGCTTCTAACTGTATCTATAACTAAATTCCAACAATCATCTTCCCGTGGCTCTACAGAATTTTCATTAATTTCAGACGAAGTAACTTCTGTACTGTGCGGTTTTTTAGTAATTTTTGGTACAGCAACATCTGTTTCATGCGTCCGTTCTGGTTGCTTATGATTTTTCTTCTCTGTTTTTTTCGTAGCCACGTCTTGTTGAATTGGCGATTCTTTTGGCACAGTTTGTTTTACTCCATCAACCACGACCCTAAACAAGGCAAGCTCCAGACAAACACGCGGGTTAGTAGAGCCCGCTACATCGAGTAAATCATGCTGTAGCGATAATACATCCCGGTAAGGTATAACAGTAGCCTGGTTGATGAGGAGGTCTCTTAAGTTGCGAGAAAGCTGTCCAGCAAAGATAGCTTCGTTCACTCCTTGACTATATAAACTTTGAAGTGTCTCTTCTAGTATTGTTAGATCTGATTTCTCTAAAGCTTTTATAATATCGGTTATTGTAGAACCTGAAGCTAGGCCAAGCATGTTTTGTACATCTGATAAACCAACAGAGGATCCGTGGTGCGATACTTGCTCTAATAATGTAATAGAGTCTCGGAAGCTTCCTCGTGCATGCTCAGCCAAAAGAGCTAGCGCATCGTCGTCTATCTTAATAGACTCTTTATCGGCAATAAAACGCAAATGAGCTGTGAGTGCATTATTTTCTATAGGCAAGAATGTTAACCTCAAACATCGACTAATTATAGTCTCGGGCACTTTGTGTAACTCGGTTGTAGCAAGTATAAAAATAACATGGGCTGGAGGTTCTTCGAGAGTTTTTAAGAGTGCATTGAATGCTTCTCTTGTGAGCATATGTACTTCGTCAATAATATAAACTTTATACTGGCTACTGGTTGGGGCAATATTAACCCGCTCACGTATCTCACGTATCTCATCGATTCTTCTGTTTGAGGCCGCATCTATCTCTATGATATCAAGATGTGAATCTCCTTCTGTGTAAGGTATTTTATTAACTTCATATGCAAGAATCCTGGCGACACTAGTCTTCCCTACACCCCTTGGGCCAGTAAGTAAATATGCATGACTGATTCTATTTTTAGCCAGTGCATTCTTTAGAGTTGTAGTTATGTGATCCTGACCAATTACCTCATCAAAAGAGGTCGATCTATAAGAACGATATAGTGCTTTGCCCATAGTCTACTTAGTATAGAGTCTTACAAAGAAAGATTAAAGGTTCAATCCAAATCTAACAACAGTTTATGAATTCCTAAAAGATCGGTTGGATAATAGTATTGCTTCGAGTGCTTTCCTATACAATGCCGGTTTACATTGTTATGTCTTCACCAACAACGCGTCATTATCTCCTGTTACAGGGCGGCTTCCAGGGCAGCCCATTCGGCATTCGGATCTTCTTGAGGGACGTTCACGCTTACCTGGTCGCCTGGCTTTGCTTTAAAATAGGTAACACTAGCAAGTAATACTCTGTATTCACGATCAGCCACCTTAACAAAGTAATGTCCGTCTACGAGCTCTAGAGTGCCCACAATTTGTTTACGTGGTATTGGACCAATTTGTTTATATAAGAACGTGCCATCATCAGAAATTGTAAGCTTAAGAATATCACCTTGCACAAGCTTAGATTTGCTAGCGTAATTTGCTGGAACAGGGTATGTCTTACTATCACTGCCAACCATGTTTTGTCCGTCGAAAACACCTTCTATAACTTTCCCAATGTTCTCTTCTTTAGTTACAGATGTGGCACTTGGGTCTTCTCCGAGTAAACTAAGAAGTAACTCCTTAGCTGCCGCTAATGAAGTTTCCGCTTCTACAATAAGTGCTCGAAGCCTTTTTATTTGTTTATCTGGTACATCCGCCATAATTTTGTCTCTATATCACTTAGTTTCATGAAAGCTTTTGTTTCCATCGGCTCTTCTAGGCAAAGAGTACCACGTAAGGTTTACATTGTAAACCAATGATGTGGATAACTCTATACCCGCTTTGTAGCTCATGTAGGACGACTACTGGCGTCCAGTGTCGTCCCGTATTAGCTACTAAGCTAGTTCAACAGTTGCGCCAGCGCCTTCAAGGGCTATCTTAGCGTTTTCTGCGTCGTCTTTCTTAGCTTTCTCAAGAACAGGCTTTGGAGCTCCGTCTACGATAGCTTTTGCTTCACCAAGACCAAGTCCGGTAATATCTTTAACAGCTTTAATGACAGCTACTTTTTGAGCACCTGCATCCTTAAGAATTACGTCATATTCGCTCTTCTCTTCTGCTACAGGAGCATCGCCACCTGCAGATGGCCCAGCAACTACGGCTGCTGCAGCAGCTGGTTCGATTCCGTATTCATCTTTTAATATAGTTTTTAGTTCGTTTACTTCAAGAACGCTAAGGTTAACTAGCTGTTCTGCAAATTTTTTTAGATCTGCCATTGTAATTTCTCCTTTATAAAAATTAGCGATTTGTTAATATTGGCGTTTTTTAGGCGCTTGCTTTTGCTTCTACGCCGTCAAGTAAAGCATGAAGGTTACCACTGAGACCGCTCATCACACCATCTAATGGACTTGATAGTGTCGCCAAAAGACTTGCGATAAGTTCATTCTTGCTCGGTAGACTTGCTAGTGCTTTTACTTCTTCGGCGCCTATAAAAGAGCCCTCAGTAGTAAATGCTCCAACAAACTTAATACTTGGATTTGTTTTGGCAAAGACATGTAATGCTTTTGCTGGTGCAACTTCATCTTCACTATTGAATGCAAATAGAAGTTGAGAGTTTAGTGCACTAGTATCCGCATCTTTATATAGGTCACTATTTTTAAGCGCCTGCTTTACTAATCGGTTTTTTACTACTTTAACAGCAGTTCCGTCAGACTTAGCGTCTTTACGAAGAGCCTGGAGTTGCTTTACGCTAGTTCCTTTGTATTCGGCTACTACGGTTAGCTTAGAATCTGCGAGAAGTGTTGCAACTTCATCGATTACTTCTTGCTTTTTTGCTTTTGATAAAGCCATAAACTTAGTTATCCTAATCTTATGTTACTTACTAAAGGGATTATCGACCATTAAAAAAGTCCCTGGTTGTAACCAAAGACATTGCTAAAATACTAAAAGTTTAGATTTTAACCTCGGTGACAAATTAAGGATTTCTCCAGTCACTGTCTTCGGTAACTTCTTTTATTATAGCACACTAAGCGAAGTCTGGTCAACCGAGCTTACTCTTGCTTAAGCGACTTCATCATACTCTGCATAAAACCCAGGGTTATCAAATGGCTGAACTGCTTCAAATAACAGCTTCTTGTTATCAGTTTCTTGAGTGGATACAGGGGTGACTAAAATTTCAACTACGTGCGCTCTTCCATAATCAGTTATTCTTCTCCGTTCACCACTTAGATATGTCTCTACTACTGTTTTGCCGATCCTACATAGTTCTAAATCTTCATTTTTGCTCATTATTTCCTTACGCGAGGGAGTGTGGTGAGACATATCCGGAAACTTAAACCCACTTTTAGACATCTCTGCCTGCCAAGTTGATCTTGAGAACCGATTTGAACTATCCATTTTACTATCCTTTCAATTAAAAAACCTCGGTTTTCCGAGGCTTGCATCTATACTTTTCGTTGTGTGGATGAATATTAAAAGCAAGCCTACTCGAGTGAATCGAGGAGAAGAATTTGCTTTTGAATATTCTTGAATACCATAAATCTAAGTTAGCAATGATTCAAAGTCATGTCAAATAAAGATTGACACACATAATAATGGGTATATAATTGGCAATTGTGAAAACATTTACACAAGCATTTGTACGCATGAAGATGGGCTCTGTGAAGCACATTCTCATTGTCGTTGCATAAAGCTTGGATTTCGCATAAATGAAAAGATAAGAGGGCTCCAAGCGATATGCTTAGGAGCTTATTTAATTAAAAGAGGATGTTATGAGTCGTTTTGACGGGCCCAGAGCAGATAGATTAATTAGAGTATCTCGCGCTGAATCAGGATGCATCTCTTTAAGTAGAGATACAGATAAAACTAACAAGTATCTTAGTTTACTTGATGAGCCTACTATTAAGAACGCACAAGACGTTCTTTCCGAAATCTTTACTAACGGAAAACGAATTAATTCTGTGATGGCAACTGGTGAATTGTCCCCGGACAATGCCAGCATAGCTCTTGGCGCATTAGCTACCAAGTATTACGGTGTCGATGTGATGATAATTGATCCAATTATTGCCACCTTAGGCCCTGACAACCTAGAAAAGACCAGTGCCCATGTCCGATCAGACTATAAAGATAAGGCGTTGTGCATAATCGACTACGCACAGACTCAGGATTCTGACATATTAGCTCCAAATGTTCGAGATTTAATGCTCTGTATCGCGAAGTTTACACCTAATTACTGTGGTCAAGGTGGGACTATAATCTCCGTAGAGACAGACGAGTCATTAAAAATCGATATGCTGGATGATGTGCGTGAAATTCAGCCAGCACCAATGTATGTCTAACTTTGATTCAATTTAAACTGAGTGTATCTTTCTGCAGCTAATCGAGTTAGCTTGGGGTCCTCATCCTGATTTACGAATTTCATCGCTGAACCGAGCATTGGATGAACTTCACAAATTTTCTCATGCATAGACTGAGCGATTTTTCTGTATCCTGGGTGTCCCTGAGGTGCACTTCTTAGCTCAATTAACTGGAAGGCTTCCCTAGCATTAAATGTTAACTTCCATCGCATTCTATGACCGAGCAAGGTAGCGTATTGAGCTTCTAATTCGTATCCTGTCGATTGTAACTGGCTGTAAAGACCAAGACTGAGGTCAAAACAACTTTCATACAAATCACTAAGACCGGCATCCTCGACCAGTTGAGGTACTTCATATCCATATCGTGGGGTAAGCAGTTGCCAAGCGAGATCATCTACCATTCGATGTCTCTGTAAATCACGAAAAATCCCGTAGTCACAAAGTATGTCCCAGCTATAATGAGCTTTTTCTAGAGCCCTTCCAGGTCGCTGTCTTCTGTTTAGCCGTTTCCCTATGTATGCATCAATAACTTCTGCTCGTTTATCAAATGACCAATTATCTACTTGCTTCTTTATATCAGACAGGGGCGCTTGTGCGTGCTCATATAGCATATCAGGCACTAGATCGAGCTCATTACGAGGCCATACACTAGTTAACTGAACTGGTTCACCTGGCGTACTGTGTGTTGAGTCTAGATGTTTAGTAGCTAATTTCTGAACTTCTTTTGAAGTTTCAGCACGGTATGCAACCCATGCTCCTCCGCGGTCTGGCCTGTCTGCTCTTTCAAGGAAGGTAGGTATGACTTTGCGTGCTTCGTCTAGAAGTTTTTTACCGGTAGTTCGTGCCTCATGAAGTTCATCACTTAGTAGGTGCATAATTAGACTCTCTAGTGCTTGACCAGACGCATATATGCCAACCGTAGATTTTGTTGCTACTGGTAATACCGCCCTTACCGCATCGCAAGCTTGAGCTCTAGTTGCGCCTTTCCAGGCTACATCCTGTTCAGATTTAGGCACTTTAGAATTGACTCGTACATAATCGGTTAGATCGCGAACAAGCTTTGAATAGCGCGTAAATAGTTCGTCCATAGCTTGGTTGTAGCTCGACTTCATATCATCGTCTAAATGCTCAGGAGTAAAGTACTTATACTTCCCATCTTTGTCCTTTTGGTCGAAGTAAATGTATCTGGTCGATTGCTCAAGATAAGACGCTAGCCGACCCCATTCTAGTTTTTTAGTCAAAAGATTACTGGCACCCTCTACGACAACATGTTGTCCAACTAGTTGCTGAACTGAATCATCCCCATATGCAGTTATTACACGGCGAAGTAATGCGTCATCCTTGCCAGCGTCGCCCATAAACTCGTCGAGTAGTGTAATCCGCATGTCATCTCCCCTTCGACTGAGTCGTGCCATGGCTGCAGCGATTGTTGTTGGTGTTAAAGCCTCATTAAACGCATAAACATTGCTCTCGACATCTGTTACATACTTAGCTAGTTCTTTTTTACCTGTGGCAGATATCTCTAAACCATACTCTCCTTCTTGCAGAAACTTACCTTTTTTTATAGTTTGTTTTGTGTTGCCAGAGTTATTAGAAGGTAGCATTGGTGTTAAAATCTCCCATATTAAATTATGTATACTATCGATCGGCATTAATTTATTGTTTCTGACACAGTCAATCTGCTTGAAATCCCGTGGAAATAATTCACATATAGCATCAAAAACTTTCAGTGATTTACTCAAATGATCTGGATCTGACTCATGCAAGTCTTTAGACTCTCCTCTTTTCTTGATAAGTTCGGCCGATATTTCAGGATCAACCCTAAGCACTAGATTTATATCCGGACGAGGTATGCCAAGCATTTTGTATTCTATTGCGTCCAGCCAAGTAAAGTACCCGTTTCTTTCCTCATCAGAATTGATCATAAGTCCTTGATGTGCCATATTTGCACCTACGTACCGATCAGCTAGTACAACCTTCCCAGCTAATAAGGCTTTTCTGATTTTGCTTGCACCCGAGTATCTATCTACTGAAAAGAATATTGAGCCAGTATACGGACCAACCTCTTTTGCAGTTCCATATTTTCCTGCCAAGTACTCCCTAACAAAATAGCTAGATTCTTCATTATATTGAGGAAATTTAATAATTTCTACATCGTAACCTTCTTTTACTAAACGACTGGCTAGTAAATCAAATTGAGTAGATTTGCCAGATCCATTAGCTCCGTCAATTACAATAAAAACCCCAGATTGTTTAAAAGACCCACCCCCGTTTACTGGTCGGGCGTGGTTAGTCATTCGGCGTTAGGCCCTCGATTTCTATGGGAAATTTACGTAAATCCTTGTATGCACGAGGTAGCATCTGTTCAGGCTTCCAATTTTTAATCAAATCCTTAAGACTATCGCTAGCGCCTGTTTGGTATTTTCCGCTTAACTTTTTATACTCACCATCAACTTCGCCTGTTTCATAGAAAACAACCTGAGCAATCCGCTCGCCTACTGGCAATACGACACTTTCATGTTGGTTCATGTTGTATATTTCCATAGTCCAACGATTAATATATCCAGGATCGCCCCATCCAGCATCTAGACAAACAGCAACACCGTTCCTACCCCATGTGCTTCTAGCTTGCATTGTGCTAGTTCCCGGGGCTTTAATTCCAATAAATTCATGAGTATGCGCAAGAATCCTCTCGTGAGGTCGGAGCACTATTATAGGCTGGTCTGGGGGGATATTTACAAAAAGACTACGACCATGTTTTTTCGCCCATTTTTTATGGATCTCTGCTTTCATGGCGCCACTAAAGTATTCATCTACAGCTTGTTTGTCGAATGGATTATAAAACCCACCTTCGCTTGGACGCTCTGTACGGTAATACCAATCTCCAAGAGTAACATCAACACTGCTACCCGCAACATGCTCCGCAATATAAGGATGAATGACTACATGGCCTGATTTCAGTCCTTCACGGATTTGTTTATTACTATATACACTCACGTGCAATGTTCTCCCTCTGTTTAGTACATTGTACAGAGAAGAGCCACTAATCTGCAAGCTTACTAGTACTATTTAGCAACGTTTTATTTAAGACAGTTCGCTTATCAGGACTTTGACACCTGGCCCCATAGTAGTCGTCAATGTGATTGACTTTACGTATGTACCTTTGAGGCTGGCTGGTTTATTAGCTTTTAGGCTTGTGAATACTGCTTCTGTGTTCTTTTGAATTTTTGCATTCCCAAAACTCACTTTGCCAATTCCTAAATGGACAATACCAGTACTATCAACACGGTATTCTACTTTACCGGCTTTTGATTGAGAAATGGCTTTATTAACTTCTTTAGTAACCGTGCCACTCTTAGGATTAGGCATCAAGCCTTTTGGTCCTAATATCCGGGCGTATTTACTAAGTTTAGCCATAACATTCGGTGTAGAGATCAAGACATCAAAGTTAATTTCACCCTTATCTAGTTGCTTCAAGAAATCTTCATAACCAGCAACATCTGCACCAGCTTTAATTGCGTCCTTAGCCACATCTTCTTCTGCAAAAACAGCTACACGAACGCTTTTGCCAGTTCCTGACGGAAGCACGATATTATCACGAAGATTCTGGTCTGCTTGCCTTGGGTCAACACCGAGTCGAACATGAATCTCTACAGTGGCGTCAAATTTTGTAGGGCTAGTTTTTAATGCTAAATCTATTGCCTCAGCTAATGGATAGTGTTTTGTGGTATCAACTTCTTCTGACGCCTTACGAAATTTCTTACCTCGGCGCTCTAATCTGGAACGTGCAGGTTTTATTGGTTGCTTAGGAATGTCTGATTGCTCAGCTTTTGCTTCTGAGGCATGTTTTTGTCGATCGATTTTCTCTTGCTTTTCTTCGGCTTCTTTTTGGCCTTTTTCACTTCGTTTACCAGCCTTGGCTAAAGCGGTCTCCTGTCCCTTTTCTTTAGTCTCTAGGGTGTCGTCTTCACTAGTGACCGGTGACTGTTTGCTCGGAGCTGAATCCAGCGCAGCTTGAATCTCCGCTATCGTATTTTTCTCAGTTACTTCTAGTTTTAGTTTCTGTGCTTGTTCTAATAGTTCTGCTTTTTTTGCCATAATTAACCTTCAATCTCCACGCCCATACTACGTGCTGTTCCTGCGACCATCTTTTTAACAGCTTCAATATCTTCAGTGTTCATGTCATGAGCTTTGGCTTCAGCAATAGAAATAAGGTCAGCTTGACTTAACTTTTTTGAAACTTTCTCTGTGTTAGGGCGTCCTGAGCTCTTTTTTATGCCTAGTTTTTCGCGAATCTGCTCATCGGTTGCAGAGCTAACTACACGAAAAGCCATGGTGCGATCATCATAAATCGTAATATGAGCAGTCAGTATGCCCTTCATCTCCTTTGTTGCGTCGTTAAAAGGCTGTATGAAGTCCATCATATTAACTCCGTACTGCCCTAACGTGCTACCTACTGGAGGTGCAGCTGATGCTTTCCCTGCCGGAATACGCATCTTTAAATTTGCTTTAATCTTTTTTGCGTCTGCCATAATAATTTACGAACGGGAGCCTAGCTCAACCGTTCTCCTTCCCTTTCTTTAATTATTTAATAAAGACAGAAGTGCGTAACTAACTTATTCTAGCACTTTTCGGGGTTTTAATCTAGTGCTTAATAATATTGTGGTTCTGGACGATTCCTTGATATTGTCCGGCCACTTATTGGCTCCAAAGTAGTACTTACACCTCCAGTGTAGCCATCAAGATTATTATGTCTAATACATACTGCAGAAAGTTGTAGTAGCGTTTTTAAGCGGTTAGTTTCTGGTGCAGAGTCAATGTTTTCTCCATGAATAATAGCCAGTTCACGTTCGGTTTGATGAATCCCATCTATTAAGATCTCAGGGTTAGTTATTAGGTTCTTTACATCGTGAGGGGATAGTGGGGCTCCTTCAAGGACATATTGTTGAATACTGTTCATGTCTAAACTTTCTTTACCTGTAAGCTATCTAGTTCTACGGGCGTTTCCCGGCCGAACATATTTACTAATACTTTAATCTTACCTTTAGTGTGATCAATCTCATTTATAGAGCCATCAAATCCTTTGAACGGTCCGTCGGTGATACTCACAACCTCTCCTACACTGAAATCAATCTTGTGTTTAGGCTGTTCGAGACCCATTCGCTTATTTATCTTCTCCATTTCATCGTCCTCAATAGGACTTGGGTCGATCCCAGTTCCAACAAATCCTGTCACATTAGGGGTATTCCTGACTATATACCAAGCGTCTTCACTGAGTTTCATCTGCACTAGTACGTACCCTTGGAAGATTTTCTTCTCTACAACTTTACGCTTACCATTTTTAATTTCTATCATCTTTTCTTTTGGTACTAAGATTTGATATATCTTATCAGCCATGTCAAGACTATCCGCACGTTGCCTAATGCTCTCAGCTACTTTTTCTTCATAACCACTATAAGTGTGTATGGCGTACCAATGTTTGCTAGAATCGTATCTTTTACTCATAAAATGTCCTTAATTAATAATAAATTCTCTAAATAACTTATCTAGTGCAAAGTCCAGTATGCCAACAAAAATGGCAAAGATAGTCGCAAATATGAACACAGCCAGCGTGAGCCGGAGAGTGTCCTTTTTATTCGGCCATACAACTTGGCTTATTTCGCTAAAGGCTTCTTTAACAAATACCGGTATTAGATTTACGCGCTTATTCAATATTTGGCCAACCTTGTTGTCTGGAAGTGGAAGATTTACTTCTTTTTTCCCCGCTTTATGAAAACGTGATAATGGTGACTTAATTTTACCGGCAGTTTTTCTAATACGTCGCGGTTTTTCTGTCGGCCCTTTGTTTGCTCGTTCACGAACAGTCTGAGTCTTTTTATTATTAACAGGTCGAATCGACTTCTTTGTCTTCTTCACATCTGCCACTATTATTCTCCACTTAATTATGATTTTAAATTAAAAAAACCTACCATAAAGGTAGACTTTTCGCTTCTGTAGTCAAGACTACTTCATTTGGCAACTCTAGTCAATACTTGTTATAGTCATAAGAATTAATGAGGGCGTATGTCAGAGGCACATTTATCCGTTTTTGACCCATACTGGTGGGCACTATTAACTTCAATCATATCTATATCTTTGAGTTTAATCATGCATACATCAATTCTGTGGAAGTATAGAGTATTTACATCTGTGGTTAATACTATTTTCATAGGGGCATCAACAGGACTAATGTTAGTTAGTTTTAATCCTTTGTTCGCTGTGATTGCTACTATAGTTCAGACTTTCAGATTGATCACTGAACTAAGAATTGCTAAGAATCGTCACCAGGAAAAGTCTTTGTTTTCTAAATCCATAAGAAGTGAAGTCTGGTTGGGAGCCTGGTTAATAGGTGTAATACTGATAGAAAGAATTTTCAACGAAATTACCCCTACTATTGCGCTGATCTTGGTTCTTATTCAGCTTATTGTTGTGTCTGTTCTCTATAGACACACACTAGCTATGCGCAGATCTACGCACTTAGATTTACCAAAGAAATTTAGCGCGGAAACTGATTTGCCAAGCCTGACTATTGCGATCCCTGCGCGGAATCAAACATTCGATTTAATAGAATGCCTTCATTCAGTCCTAAGATCAACCTACCCAAAATTAGAGATATTAGTACTAGATGATTGTTCGCAAGATAAAACATCAGACATTATACGCAAATACGCACACAGAGGTGTTAGATTCCTGGAAGGAACTCCTCCAACCAAAAGCTGGATAGCAAAGAATCACGCCTACGACCAATTACTGGACAACGCTAGCGGTGAACTTATCTTATTTTGTGGAACCGATGTGAGGTTTGAACCACAATCTTTCAGACTCTTGATAGAAACCTTTATTTCTAACCAATATTCAATGATGAGTGTATTGCCGACACGACTGGTCAGTTATGATAGACATTTCTTGTTGCAACCAATGAGGTATTATCGTGAGTTAGTTTTACCAACAAAGGACCCTCCCGCAATAAGCTCATGCTGGATTGCTAAACGTAAGATGCTCCTTAAGCACGGAGGGTTTGAAGCGTTAAGAAAGTCTATCAGACCAGAGCGTATCATTGCCAGAGGTGTTAACTCACAAGGTAATTACTCGTTTGTTAGCGCAAGTTCTGGGCTAGGGATTAAAAGCCAGAAAGACCTAAGAGCACAATGGATGACAGCTGTCAGGACAAGATACCCAGAGCTTAAGAACAGACCTGAATCAGTACTTTTTAGTTTGATATGGCAACTTTTTATCTTGAGCGGGCCGTTTATTAGCTTATTATATGGTTTAAGAACTGCTGAGATCTTAATTATTTTCCTTAGCGTAATAAGTATAATGTACCTTTTCGCAGTTCATCTTCTAGTGAGCTGGATTGCTACTGGCAAGCCAAGGCTCCACACTCTGCTACTCTATCCCTTAAGTATAATCCTTGAGATTTCTGTAACAGTATACTCAATGATCGCTTACGAGTTTATGGACGTTATATGGAGGGGCAGAAATGTATGCCTGCCAGTTATCCAATCAAATTTACGCTTGCCAAGACTGCCATAACATAGAACAATAAGCCTATTATGAAATTCATTGACATACTGCCTGACGAAATTGAACGTCACGAATCATTAGCCCATCACCATAACAGTATCGGAATAGGTATCGGCATAGCGACAGTTGCTTCCTTTACACTCAGCGGATTATTGCTAGAAAAGAATGAAAATCATTTACTCAGTACGGCACTTTTAATTTTTAGTGCTGTCGGAGCAGTTGCAACGGCACGCAGTCTTATTACATCATCTGACCACAGCCGAAACGTGTATCGCCTAAAGCATGTGCTTAATAATTGCTCCTAGCGTTTCAAGCATTTCTGATTATTGAGCTGACATATTCCTAATAAAATCTTCACAAAGACAAATTGGGTATATAAATACTAAAAACTGAGCCTTTATTTATTTCACTGTCTAGCGTGATCTCAGCATGGATTAATCGAGCGAGCTTCATTGTCACATAAAGTCCTAAACCTGTCCCATTATTGGCACGAGTTCTGAAATCTTCTGATCTAAAGAATTTATCAAAGATTTTTTCCTGATCAGATTTACTAATTCCTATGCCAGTGTCACTTACCTCGAATAGCACACCACCTTTTTTATAATGTGCGCCAATAGTTATACTGCCTTTTTCTGTGTATTTTATTGAGTTAGTAATAAAGTTTTGGAGCACCTCACGTACATATAATTTTGAGGAGTGAAGAATCTCAAGTTTTGGATCTAGGTCTGTCTTGATAGTTAGATCTTTTTTTTCTGCATCAGGTTCATAAGTTTTTGTTAGCTCATGCACTAGGTCATGAGCGTTAATAGGTTCAGGAGCCACTTCTAGCACCCCCCGTTCTGCTCTTGACAAGGTAGATAGATCATTAATCATTCCAGCTAAAAAAACTACTTGCTCATGGGCAATCTCGAGCGCGCCTTTAATTTGTTTTATGTCCCCTGTTTTCTCTGCTATGAACTGAGCATTTCCAATGTTCCCTTCGGCTATTGCAATTGGAGTTCTGAGTTCATGGCTGACTACACTTATAAATTCATCTCTTTCCTCTTCTAGCGATTTTTCACGAGTAATATCGCGCATTAGGATTACAAAGCCCTTAGTGCCCTTTTTACCGAAACCAAGCCTCACAGGAGCAATACTTATGTACAGGTTGCTGGTGCTTCCATCTGGATATTTTATTTTGTAATCACGGGTTGTTGTTTGGTGCTGGGTTGATGTGATTTCATGATTAATATCAACATCTTGGTTATTGGCATCAACGATTTTACATACTGACTTAAAGCCTTTACCTTCCAGACTAGTGTTTACATCAAGCACGTTAAGAGCCGCACCATTATATAACATTATTTTTGCATGCTCATCGGTTGCGATCACTCCATCAGCCATACTGTTGATAAGACTAATTAATCTTTCACGTTCTAACTCTGCCGAAGCAGGAGAATTAGCTTTCTGCTCAGTAATTAGTGTCATTAATGGGTTCGAATCTGCTTTATCTGATTTTTTCATCACTCTCCATTATGCCATAAGCGTGTTGTGCTCGTAGATTTTTGGATCTGCAGACTTTAGTCGACTTCTTAATTTTTTATAATCAGTGCAGTAAATTGCTAGATGAGACCAGAACTCTGCACTGTGATTCATATATTTCGTATGAGCGAGTTCATGAAGTATTACATAATCAATAAGCTCCTCTGGTAACTGAACTAAATAGACATTTAAAGTAATATTCTGTTTACTGTCGCAACTTCCCCATCTACTGGTTAGTCGTTTTGCAAAAGCTTGCTCAAACGAATGACCAGTTAATTTTGCTAAATATTCGAGTCTTGGCAATAGTTCAAGCTCTGCCTTTTCTAGCATAATCTTAACAATTTTCTTCTCAATGTATGCAATCTGCTCAGGTCTGTTCTCGAATTTTGTGCTACTAAAAGACACAATCAAGTATTTATCTACTATTTTAGAACTGTTTCTTGGCGCTCCGTTCTTAATGGATAATATAAGTCCAATTTGTAAAGCCATGCCGTCATAATATGACGTTTGCATACCTGTGCCGTGGTGAATCATCCATTCACGGCGTTCATTCACAAATTTTTCGATTGAGGAACGAGGGACAAACCATGGAGCAGATACCTTATATTCGCCACGGGGCGAAATCTTTAACCTTACTGATTTCATCCCATGTTTTTTAGTTACCGATACTGTTCCAACATCTTTTACTTGTATTTCGTAGGTCGACATCTACCGGATGGATATATTCCGCCGAATAATATCACCTCGTGTTTGTACCATAGGTTTTGGAACATGATTCATAAGTTCTGGCTTGATGACCTTATTGCTAGCTGTTTCAGGAGTTACAATGCCCAGATCATACAATTTCTTCATGACAGTAGATCTTTGTGAAGAGAACGTATGCTTACCGCTAACGACAATGTAATCTTCTGTATACCCAGGATTTTGCATGTACGCCAATATCTCTCTATAAGTTGACTCGTCGTACTCAAATGCGTACTTATCATCTGCTTTACGCTTATCTCTTTTCTGGGTTCTTGCAAAGGTAGTTTCTGGATCTACTTGAAGCCAGACAAGAACAGGTGATGCCTTACATTCTAGAGCCAGTTCTTTTACTGCCCTTCTGTCAGCGCTACGAAGTACGCTTGCATCATAGATAATAGGGAGCCCCGCCCGTAGGTATTCTCTAGCCATGTAGTTCATAATTTTTCGTGAACCTTTATTTGCGCCTTGTGATGTCTGTGCTCCGAATAATTCATGCCTAATTTTATCTTCTTGGAGATGAATAATACCTAATTCTTCGGATAACTGACGCGCAAACGAAGTTTTACCTGCTCCAGGAAATCCGTACATTGTTACGACAAATGGTCTAGTAGAAGTGAAAGTAGTGCTCATAACTTACTCTATTGTATACCAGATTAGTCGATAAGAATAAAGGAGTCTACTTCGTAATGACCCAGAAATCTGCTACAATACTTCGGTATTAAAGGGGTGTAGTGTTAGTGGCTAGCACGGAGGTCTCCAAAACCTCAAGGTCGGGTTCAAATCCTGGCACCCCTGCCATTAGCTATTATTCAACATAGTAAGTGTGATAAGTAGCACACTTGTTCTCCGTTAACTACTGTATAGTTAACAGTACCATCGGAGGTAACAAGCGATGCATACGAATCTAGCTGGGTATCAAAGTCCCCTTCAAAGAAATAGAAATCATATACCTCCTCAACCTTCACGACCTAGGACCATACATCAAGCTTCTAATAATGACGATCAAAACCAAAAGTTAGACCGACTAATGCGAAATGCTCATGAAGTGCTGGCGAAAGCAGATACAGTTTTCCCGTTCACTCTGTTTAGAGATACAATAATTGTTGACAGAGCAAAAGTCACCATCATCAAAAGAAACTTCTTTATGATGGCAGAGACCTTCAGTATTCGTATTGAAGATATACTCAACGTCGGCACAACTGTTGGCCCCTTTTTGGGTTCGATCGAGATTATAACTAGGGTGTTCAACGCTGATAAGCCACATGTTGTTAATTTCCTGCAGAGAAATGATGCAATCAAGATCAAACATCTTATACATGGTTACGTTATTGCTACACACAATAATATTGACTGCAATTCACTGGATAAAGAACAGCTTATAGTCACTTTATCCAAATTAGGACATGAAGAAAACAAGTAAAAGTTAGTAAAGTAGGTTGAGCTTTAATCTGTTAACGCTTATACTTAATTAAAGAATAAATTAAGTAAAACAAACGGGGTCAAGAGAACGGTGAAAGTTCTTATGCTAGGGTGGGAACTACCTCCACATAACAGTGGTGGACTAGGTGTCGCTTGCTATCAGTTATGTAAGACACTAGCTAGGAAAGGTGTCGAAATTAAGTTTGTAGTACCGTACACCGCCGAGCACAACCTTGATTTTATGGATGTTATATCTGCAAAAATTGCGAATGTATCAGCTATAAATGGAGTTTATGATTCATCTGAGTTTATTGACAATAAAGATCTGTCGGGTAATGTTTTCGAGATCCAGGACCGTTACGTGCATGCTATAGAAAATATAGTAAATGAATCCGATTTTCATGTCATTCATGCTCACGATTGGCTTACTTTCAGAGCTGCACTGCGGGCTAGAGAGATAAGTGGTAAACCTTTAATCCTTCATATTCATTCCATCGAAAGCGATCGTGCAGGTGATAAAAAAGGTAACCCATTGGTCCATGAGATTGAACAAATGGGATTATTACTTGCCGACAGAATAGTTGCTGTAAGTGAATTGACCAAACAAAAGATTGTGGACGAATACAATATCCCAGCATCCAAAATAGTCGTTGCACACAACAGTATTGATATTGATGATATGCATGATCTTGATCCACACAATAGTTACACATATTTAGAAGAGCGTAAGTCACATGGCTATAAAATAGTTGTAAACATTGGCAGACTCACAATACAAAAGGGGCTTACTAATCTACTCGTTGCAGCTCGTTCTGTTATTGACGTTCAGCCCAAAACAATATTTCTGATTGTTGGTTCTGGAGATCAATATTACGAACTCATAGAGCTCTCAGCCAAGCTTGGGATATCACAAAATGTTATGTTTACAGGATTCCAAAGAGGTAAGCAATGGCGGGACGCTTTTGGTGTAGCAGATTTGTTTGTTATGCCATCTGTTTCTGAGCCATTTGGCTTAACACCCTTAGAGGCTATTGTTTACGATACCCCGTCGTTAATCAGTAAACAGTCAGGAGTATCTGAAGTATTAAATAATTGTTTAAAGACCGATTTTTGGGACACAGACAAAATGGCTAACGATATTGTGGCCACGCTCAGGTATGATTCACTGCGAGAAACGCTCCGCGACAACGCTCGAGATGAGTTAAAGAAATTAAACTGGGATAATACTGCCCGTAAACTAATGAATACTTATAACGAGCACCATAAGCTAGAGGTTGTATCATGAACGATAAGTCGATTGTTCTATACATGCACGTCCACCAGCCTTTTCGCGTAAAACAATATAGTATTTTTGATATAGGGAATGATTCTGCATACTTTGATGCACCCTATCACGATCGAACTAGCAACGAACGAATCATGCATAAAGTTGCCGAGAAATCCTACATACCTACAAACCAACGTTTACTCGCTCTTCTAGAAAGGTTCCCTGATTTTAGACTAAGTCTTTCAATAACAGGCACAGCCATAGAACAAATGCAATTGTACGCTCCTCACGCTCTTGAGTCATTTCAGGCATTAACTAGGACTGGACGGGTTGAGATTGTTGGCGAAACCTATCACCATAGCTTAGCCTTTTTTTATGACAGGCATGAATTTGAATTACAAGTTCTCAGACACAAGCGTCTTGTTGAAGAATTATTCAATCAAACCCCTACTGCTTTCAGAAATACAGAGCTTGCCTACAATAACGATCTTGCATGGTGGGCTGACAAAGCAGGCTATAAGGTTATATTAGCCGAAGGCTGGGATCCAGTCCTTGACTGGAGAAGTCCAAATTTTGTTTATCAGCCAACCTACACTGAAGGAAACCTCAAGCTTCTCATGAAGAATTATAAATTAAGTGATGACATCGCCTTCAGGTTTGGTAACCAGTCTTGGCCTGAATGGCCTCTTACCGCAGACAAATTTACCCACTGGCTAAGGGAATCTGGTGAAGCAACTAACTTTAATCTATTTATGGATTATGAGACATTCGGAGAACATCAATGGCATGAGTCTGGTATTTTTGATTTTCTCGATCATTTACCAGAAAAATGGTTAACACAGAACAATCATACATTTAAGACAGTTACGCAGGTTGCTAACGACCATGATGCAGTTGACCGCGTCGATATGCCGAATATTGTTACCTGGGCAGATACAGAACGGGATCTTTCTGCTTGGACAGGAAATGCAATGCAAAACGAAGCACTTTCTGCGCTATACAGTTTAAAAGATAGTATTTTAAACTCAAATGACCAAAGGCTTATTGAAGACTGGCGTCGACTACAAACATCAGATCATGTTTATTATATGTGCACTAAATGGTTTAACGATGGTGATATTCACGCATATTTTAGTCCCTACGAGAATCCGTATGACGCATTCATTGCATTTATGAACTCTTGGCACGATGTAAGAAGAAGATGTGAGACGCAGTAATGGCAAGAGCAGTTATACTCGGTAATGGACGACTGACAGCAGGACTTAATGAAACTGGACACATACACGATTTCTACTACCCTTATGTTGGGCTTGATAATTTAACCACATCTCGTAGTATTCATCACCGAATAGGGCTCTGGGTAGATGGAATTTTTTCCTGGACAGACGAAGACCATTGGACAGCGACTGTTAATTTTTCCGACAAAGCACTTATAGGTGAGGTCATTCTTAGCTCACAAAAACTAGGTATTGAACTTCGCACCCAAGATTTTATAGATTATGAATATGATGCTTTATGTAGAATTATCCAAGTCATAAATACTACAGATATTACGAAACAGGTCAGACTTTTCATGCACCAAGTATTCGAGATATCTCGTGGCGGACGCGCAGATACTGCGCTTTATGTACCCGACGGAAATTACATTCTAGATTATAAAGGACGGTGTTGCTTACTAATTTCTGGCTCTGATCAATACGACCAATCATTTGATCAATTTGCTGTTGGCAACTATGGTATTGAGGGAAAGCTCGGCACATACAAAGATGCAGAAGACGGCGAACTATCCGGACATGCGGTTGAACATGGCGGAGTGGATTCGGTAATACGTTTTTCCATAAACTTACAACCGAAAGAAACTAAATCAATCGACTATTGGATCGTGGCATCCGATACACAGTATAAATGTGAAGATATTCATGCAGTACTAAAAAATGGCCTTGATAAAAGACTAGCTTCAAATCAAATGTACTGGAACAGTTGGTTTTCTATTTCTGAAGAAAGGTTGAGTAAGATTGACCCCAAAAAACGAGGTTTAGCCAGAAAATCCCTCATGGTTATTAAGGCTCATACAGACGCAAGAGGCGGAATTATCGCTTCCTGTGACTCTTCTATCTACAATTTTGGCAGAGATTACTATAGTTACGTATGGCCAAGAGACGGGGCATACGCAATGTGGCCACTAATAAGACTAGGATATAAAGAAGAGCCAAAAGCATTTTTTAAGTTTTGCGCTGATATTATTAACCCGGAAGGGTATTTAATGCATAAATATCAGCCCGACAGAGCCATCGGCAGTACCTGGCACCCACTTGTACACGGAAAAAGGCGTGAGCTAGCTATTCAAGAAGACGAAACAGCTAGTGTACTGATTATGCTCGGAGAGTACCTTGAGTACTCAAAAGATGAAATATTTGTAAAGGAGATGTACGAGCGTTTTGTCGTAAAGGCATCGAACTTTATGTCAGGCTTTATCGATGATGCTACCGGACTACCGCATGCAAGCTATGATCTATGGGAAGAAAAGTTCATTACTAGTACATACACGACTGCCACTGTTTATAGAGCTCTACTGGTTGCGAGCGACATGGCAGAGCAATTTGGTGATTCTCGTTCGAAAGATATGTGGACAGCAAGTGCTTCTAGCTTATTAGAAAAGTATGAAGTTTTTGTTAATCCAGACCGCGCTGGGTACAGAAAAGGATTCTACCTAAATGAAGCTGGCGAGCTGGACTTTGATAACACACTAGATGTTTCTAGCTTCTATGGAGTTATGACGTTTGGATACTTCCCTGCTGGCTCACAGGATCTAGAATCTGGAGCACGTGAAATCGTCAATACTCTCTTAGACAAGAATAACTCAGGCGGGTCTCCTAGGTATGAAAATGATAACTATTTTCGTGTATCTGATGAATTTTTAGGGAATCCGTGGATAATCACCACTCTTTGGATGGCACAGTACTATGTAAGAGCGGGTAATGCCCACGAGGCTGACAGACTTGTGACTTGGGCAGAGTCTAAAACGTTGCCAAGCGGTGTGATGTCAGAGCAAATAAATCCAGAAACTGGTGATTTAATTTCTGTAACACCTTTGGTTTGGAGCCATGCAGAGTACATTAATACTGTACTTGACCTTGCGCAACTACACTACAAGCAGTCGAAAACTTAAGTTCAAGCTAGTAGCGCCATAATTGACGCCCCTTCAAGACATGCGTTAGAGTCTTGAGCGCCAAAATCCTTTGTCATTATCATTTTAACCTTTACATCTTGATCTTTGGCAAGTACCTGGACTACTCGTTCGCCATAATAAGGAAATTTAAATGCCCCTCCATGAAAAACAATCGTTAGAGAGGGATCATTCAATGACATATTGTATGCTTTCATCCCGCCGTTAATCATATGTGCAATAACGAAAGCCGAGTGGTCATATAGTTCACCGGCAAACTCATTACCGGCTTTATAACAGTCTTCAATATCACGAGCACGCAAATACTCGCCAGTTTTATGTTGCCATTGAGTCTCAATACCAGCCTTATTGGCTCCTAATCGTTCTAAGCACACATACTTGGCTCCAAAGACACCACAAGGGGTGTCCTGATCGTATTTATTCAATTCTTGCACAGCCTCCACATGACCAGCTTCATTAGAATAAATCATTCCATCAACTAATGTAGCAAGGGCTATCCCGCCTCCGTTTATTACGAATAGAACATTTTTTGAGTTAAATTTCTTATATGCCTCAACTGCCCCCCTGACTAACCCATCAGGACCATCATTTAAGCAAGCTTTTATGCTAGGAGATATATTCTTTAAATCACCTCCATAATGATCATTTAATTCTCCTATGAACTGCTTTGCTTTGGGGTGGAATAGCACTTTTGAGCCGTCCATTGGACCACCCCATGTAAGACCAAAAGGAATATTATTTGATGAGGCAAATGCACCTGCCCGCTCAATAGTCTGCAAATAACCCCTACCATCATCACCTTGGATATCATCCCTGTAGCCATCAATGGTCTTCAGTAATCCATCTTGTACCTTAAATAATCTGACAATACCTTTATCTCCTCCAAAGTCAGCTCCCAAGACGTTCGAACCTTCTTTGGAACGTAATATTCTCATAACCTCACCCGCATTAAAGTCAAATATGAACTGTGAGTGCATAGAATCTTTACTAAATTTATCTATTTGAAATTCAACAAGATCTGGCACGGGTCTATCAATCAGTAGCTCAACACCACTTTTGTTATCCCATGTACCCACTTAAGACTCCTAGTTTTTATTTACATAAGCTTTATATAAGTCTATTATGATGGATTTAACCAAAAAATAAAACCACAGAACTTATTACTAATCTGCGGTTAAATTAAATAGGTTTGTCTTATTTCTTACGGGGCTTAACTTCGTTTCGACCGAGGTTCTTTTTTGTCTCAGTGAATACAACGTGTTTACGTAACTTTGGACTGTATTTTTTCAAGCTAAGCTTGTCAGGAGTATTCATTGTGTTTTTTGTGGTGTAATACACTCGCTCACCTGATTCTTCAGACACAAGTCCTACTAATTTTCGTTTATCGGTTTTCTTTGCCATAGGGGTTTATTCTAACAGATTGGATAACCTATGTAAATACTCAAAAGTTGGTCCATGGGTGCTCAAGCGAACCATAATATACATCAGGCCCGCCAAACTGATCGGCAGTAATGTCAACAATCTCAAATTTAGAAAGCTTAAGTACTGTGTGACCATACCCATTATATCGCCCGTACTTAATTTGTCCTGCGCCAATTTCTTCTCTTAAGTATGCACTGGCCATACTACAGCATCCGTTAGGAAAATCATCTCGCGCACCATCAATATATTCCTGAATATTTGCCACTCCTGGGTACCATATTCCAAACCTAGCCTTCAGTAAACTACTGTCAATAGAGCCATCTTCAAACGCATTTCTGGTTTGACTTACTATATTTAAAATTTCTGGTTTATTCACGATCACGAGATATATTAATCAAATAATGAATATATGTAACAAGTCTAAAGAGTTATTCCGTGACTTTAGGGATAAATTTTCATTAATGATACAGCAACTAAGACTGGAGCCACCTGTCGGATTCGAACCGACGACCCTCTGTTTACAAAACAGATGCTCTAACCAACTGAGCTAAGGTGGCGTAATACAATACTAACTGTTAATTCCTGCTTCCAGTTGGTTAGAGCTTAATGCACTCTACTTATTTTGCAACGAAGTTGCGCCAACTGAGCTAAGGTGGCAGATTGTATTAAAGTACCAATAGATTCTACCAATTAACACTAGTTTTAACAATAGTTTTTATTAAAAGTCAGCCTCATCATCAGGGTCTCTATTTTCTTTGAAAGCGACTTGATGGAATAAATCATAAAGTGACATTTTTTCATCTTGGATATGGGCAAACGTAAAATTATGCAGACCAAGTCGTCTGTCCAATACCTCGAGCTCATCATCATTCCATGCCCTATCAGAAATTATTAATCTGCGTGAATTACCATAATTTTCTCTAATCTCATTTTCAGTCATTGTCTGTAGCTAGTTATAGCTATTACTCCAGTCCCATATACCCATAAGTGAATCATCTATGACAAGCCCGAGACCATCAGCGCCCTTACTTGTTTGTGTAAGAAAACATCCTATTATACAAAACTCAAATAAATTTCCATCCTTGAATAGTTCTTGCATCTCTTCAAAGGAATAGGTTTGTACGTCTTCGCAGACACTTGTCTGATAAGTATGAGAATTAATAATGATATCTTCGCGATCGATAAATCTCATGTCACCTGCCTTCATATCGCGGACTAATGTTTCAAGCTGTATTGGTTGCACTTCGTATGGCTCGCCGTACACGTAGCCTTTAGGTTCCATGGATTCCATAGAACTATAGTAAACGAGATCGTCTTTATTATGCTACTTATGCTTTATTTATATCTGTTTTTCTGATATATTAGTCAGGTCTCAGGCCATCTTAGCTCAGGGGTAGAGCACTTCCATGGTAAGGAAGGGGTCTCGGGTTCAAATCCCGAAGATGGCTCCATGCTAAGATAGTTGTAAGCTATTAACAAATATGCCCAGTAGTGAACTTATGCTCGCACTAACGATGCACACGTTCACATATTACGGACTAGTAAAAGTCTACTACTGGGCAGGGTTAGTGAAGCGGTCAAACACGTCAGACTGTAAATCTGATGGCTTATGCCTTCGCAGGTTCGAATCCTGCACCCTGCACCAAATTAACAACCCGACGTTCATATCGGGTTTTTAATTTGCTTTAGAGCCGTACGTGTCCGAACCTTAAGAAGGCGAGTTGTCGCGAGACAACACCTTAGCAGGTTCGGTCATCAAAGCCACGCACAGAAGCTCGCTTCGAGCATGGCTACAGGTGTGCGCTAGTCTGCACCCTGCACCTTAGCACGTATTTGGTATAATAAAGCTATGAAATGTCTTAAATGTAATAAAACAATGCGTAAAGTACGTTGGGAAATTACAAACAACTTTAAGACTGGTAAAGACTTCACAGAGTATGATAAATATACATATGAGTGCAAAGTGGATGATATTTGGGTAACAACTGAAACACCTATAGCTATCAAATCTGCTAGCTAAACAACAACCCGACGTGCGCGCTTGATTTTTCTATGTAGCTTACGACCACTAGGCGTTTTGACCGGTTTTAGCTTCTTTAAGATATCTTCTGTGAGATCTGCTTTTTCTACCGCTCCTACACTTTGATAGGCTCTTGCAAGGATAGTATAGGTTTCACGTGTTGGCTCCAGCTCAGTAGCACGCTCAAGCTCCTCGATCATACGTTTTTCGTTACCGAGCTTCTCGTGTGCCTTTGCTATCGCTATGTGTCTCGCAGCCATTGTGTCATCTAGCTTTAATGCTTCGTCAAAAGCAGTAACTGCTTTTGGATAATTTTCAGTTTCATAATATATAAGTCCCAAGTTATGGAGACTAGATGCAGTTGGCTCAATACTACATGCGATTTCGAAGCAATCAATAGCATCCCGATACTCCTTTTGTTTAGCATACAAAATTCCCAAACGATTATATGCTGCTGCATTTTTTTCATCTATTTTTAGGATAGTTAGCAATGCTTTTTCAGCACGCAGTAAACGGTTTTCTCGCATCCCTTGATGAACAACATCCCAAAGTTTGCCCATTCTGTCGCTAATTTTGTGGGGTACATCGGGCTCTTCTTCGTCGTGTTTTACGAATGATCGAAAAGTTAATACACCAACACCTGCTAAAATAATTAGTTCATACATAATTTCAGATACAATTATAGCATTTTATAGTGCCAAAAATAACCTTGAAAGGACTAGCTTCTGATGCACTCCGGAGTGAATGTCCTCGTTTGCTTCTAGTATACTCTTAAGTCTAACCTGTTGTTGCTTGATCAATTTATTATCTTTATGACTGCTTATTGCCAATGCATAGGATGCATTGATCAGTCTTAGCATGCCATCTAGGAATATTTTTGTGTCTAGTTCTTTATCTTTCAACAAAACATCGATAGCCGATAACCTCTGGTATTTTTCTAAAGATAGCAACTCCTTAGATTTAGACACTGCTTTGGCTAGGGGATGGTCTTTAGAATCCGCGAGCAATGAAACAAATAAGCCAGCTGATCCACCGCTTAAATAAAATGAACTCTCAGCTTTTGGACTACTGCTGAAAGCGAGAGCATGGGTGCGGGTCACAGGCCGTACATATAGCTGAGGCACTCGCGAGAATATTGTTGGTAACACAGATTTCGTATCACTAATAGTGAGGATTAACACTGTGTCCAGGGGCGGTTCTTCAAGCGTTTTTAGCAGTGCATTTTGAGCCTCGTGTCCTAAAGAATCAAAATCATTAAATATAACTATTCTTCTAACTTGCTTATCCCCAGGGACTTGTAAAGTGAGCTTTTTCTGTATTTTTCTCACATCATCTATACCACTGTCCAGTCCGTAAATCTCATATAAATGAGGGCTTTTATTGCCGATCAGATTAGTGGCGATTGTCCTGGCCAAATGCGATTTACCTGCCCCCATTACACCGGTTAGTATAATTCCATTACTAGGTGATCTAATGAATGAATCTATCTGTTTTTTGGTTTTATCGTGCAGAAGTAGGCTCATAATATCGACTCATAAAAGATCTCAGGAACAGAGGCTGAAAAAGTCATTCTTTCGCTTGAAGGGACAGTAATCTCTAGCTCATGAGCGTGCAAAAATAAACGTGAAGCTGATCGTCCATCATATAAAACATCACCTACTATCGGGTGTTTTAAATAATTCATATGAACCCTCAATTGATGAGTCCTGCCAGTAACCGGCCGTAACTCCAGGATACTGTCTGAACCTATCTTGTCGAGTACTTTGTATTCTGTTTGGGCCAACTTACCATTATTACCCACCCTGAAGGTCTGAGGTTTACGCGGATTACGCTCTATTGGCAAGTCAATTACTGCATGGTGTTGCTGGAGTATGCCTTCAACTCTAGCTATATAGACTTTTTTTGCCTTCCGGAGTTGAAACTGCTTTTGTAGCTTACCTAACGCTACACGGTTTTTTGCGCAGATCATAACCCCACTGGTGGCTCTGTCCAATCGATGCACAATACCACCTCTGTCATTTTCACTAGTAAATGTGAAGTCTTTTCTCTCGCGTAGCCAAGTTGCTACCGTCTGCTCAGGATTATATTCGCCCTTGCTATGAACCAAAACTCCTAGTGGCTTGTTGATGACTACACAATCAGAATCTTCATATAATACTTCTAGTTTTAGAGGCTTCTGGTCATTAATACTAAGGGCAGATGTATCCAGTTCAATAGACTGGCCATCTTTAACTTTTTCCTTAGGAATTGTTTTTATCTTGCCATTTATTGTCACATGCTCATTAAGTATCATTTTCTGCAACAATGACCGACTATACTGTGGGTACTTTTGTTGCAAAAAAACATCCAGTCTCATTACGTCTACCGTAGGCCGACAGCTTTTTGAACACGTAGCAAGGTCTCATTTGCAATCTTGTTCATGGTCTGTTCGCTCTTTACAAGATTCTTCTCAAGTTCAGTCACATCGACCTGTTCGTAAGCATGATTAAAATCAGAAAGGAACGCTGACAACTTATCTGCTAGTGCTGTTTTGAACGGCCCATATTGTTCTTGCCCGATGAATTCTTCTTTGTTACCACCTAGTAACTCATAAAGATCTAGTAAGTTAGCAAGGCCAGGCTGGTTTATCTGATCATAATTAATTTTTCCTATAGAATCTGTAGTGGCGCTCATAATCTTTTTTCGGGCTGATTCTGGATCATCACTTAAAAAGACTACACCTTTGCCAGATTCATCGCTTTTGCTCATCTTTTTGGTAGGGTCTTGCAAGTCCATTATTCTGAGTCCCTCATGTTTTCCAAAGAATTTATGTTGCTCTGGTACAGACTTTGGAACGAGGAAAATGTCCCCAAACTTATTATTAATCCTCTGTGCAATGTCTCTAGTAAACTCTAGATGCTGTGTCTGATCGTCGCCAACTGGCACATATACAGCGTTATAAAGCAGAATATCAGAAGCCATCAACACTGGGTAGTTGAACAAGCCAACTGATGTTCTTTCATCTCCATACTTACCAGTCTTATCTTTGAATTGTGTCATACGAGCCATTTCACCGACTCCCGTGAAGCAACTTAGTATCCAGGTAAGCTCGCTGTGAGCTGACACGTAACTTTGACGATAAATATGCACATCAGGGTTACCAAGTGGCATACCAGAAGCCACAAACAGCCTGAGGTTGTTCATTATCTGTTCCTGTAATTGTCTATGATCTATAGGTGTGGTAAAACTGTGAAGATCTGGAACAAATATATTGATTTGATACTCACCTGCATTACTTCTAGCCATCTCTACCATAGGTAATATAGCTCCAAAATAGTTACCTATATGAAGATCGTTATTAGCCCGCAGGCCCGTCAAAACTACTGGTTTACTCATGTCTTAGTCTATTATACCCCATCTGATACCCGCCAAGCTGCATATGCTTGCTACGAGGGGTGAAAAGAGAGATACTAAGATCCATGAGCGAGAGATTTAATAGCCCTAACGTACATGTACGGCCTATGACGTGGGTATGCGATCTATTTGAGCGAGTCCAATTAGATGAAGCAATGACAGCCATCCAACACTTTAACGAGTCTGGAGAGCCAACATCAGTGTGGTCTCATAGCCAGTGGAGCGACTCAAGACGAAGTTCTGCATTATCAAATTACGAAATCAATCAGCAAATCTCCTCAATTTTTGAACTGTGTGGTGTTACTGACAATTTTCATCAGCAAATTAAGCTACTACGAAAGCCGAATGACGATTTTATTCCAACTGAACAAACATTTGGAACTCACACACCAAAACCAACTGAAATTGTGCAGTGGCTTGGCGACTTTGACACATTCACACGAGACGATGTGAATGATTTTGAGACAGGATTCATTATTGATACGCCTAAAGCGCTAGTAGCATTTAAGTATCGCTCAGAAGAAGCCGGCGTGTGTTGCAACGACTGTAATCTTCATGACCTTGATCCTGGCAAGTCGTGCGACCATTTCATAGAGGAGTTCGACATTGAATCTACCTACCAAATATGTCTGTACCCGAAAGACGCACTTAATCAAATTAGTTTCTACGCAGACAAATTTGGTCGAGTGTATTGAAGTAAAATAAATAATCCCGGAATATACTTCCGGGATTATTTCCACCATAATTTAAACAGAATTAACGCTTGGCTGGCCAAAAGTTAGGATGTTGAGCTATTTCGGCTGTTCTTCTCACGAAAAGCACAGGAAGGCGTACATGCGGTACGTCGACTGAGCATTTTCTGAGAAAACAGACGAAATAGCCGACAAAGCAACAATGCATCTGGCTTTGCCAAATGGTGAGTTGCTAGTCCTATCTTTTGGTGAACTGGCGTTGTTTACGAGCGCCTTTAAGGCCGAACTTCTTACGTTCTTTCTCGCGCGGGTCACGGCCTAATAAGTCAGCCCGGCGTAGGGTGTTTTTAAGACCTTCATCCATCTCGACTAATGCTTTCGCTATGCCGAGTCTAATTGCATCTACTTGACCAGATGTTCCACCACCAGAAATACGTACAGTTACGTCGTACTTTCCGTTAAGTTCTAATACATCAAATGGCTTAGTTATTTCACTTAACAACGATTTACTGCCTGCGAAGTACTCTTCTGCGGGTTTATCATTAATGGTCACAGTGCCCTTACCTTTTAGGACACGTACTCTTGCAGTAGCTCGCTTGCGTCGGCCTAGTCCGTAAAAATATGCCATTACTTCTTACCTTTCATACTGATACTTACGGGTTTTTGTGCTTCATGCTCATGGGAGTCACCAGCGTATATCTTTAGTCTTTTAAGTCTTTCGTCTCTGAGTTTATTAACTGGCAACATACCACGGATAGACTGTTTTATAACCTTTGTAGGATCCTTTTCAAGCTCATACTTAAGCGTAGTCTCAGTAAGTCCACCAGGAAAATTACTGTGCTTATAATACATCTTATCTTCGATCTTCTTACCTGTTACCACAAGCTTTTCGGCATTAATGACAATCACATAATCACCGCAGTCAATATGCTTAGTGAACATTGGCTTGCCTTTACCAATTAATAATTCTGCAACTCGTGTAGATAATCTACCCAATACTATTTCACTAGCATCGACCACATACCATTTACGTTCTACTTCGTTAGGTTTTGCTGAATAGGTTTTCATTTTTTAGCCTCTTTCTTTTGTGCAGGCTTCTTTACAGCCGGTTTCTTAACCGTAGGTTTGGCAGGAGCTTCAGCTTCTGCTTTGACAGGCTTTGGCGTTGGTGTTTTGACAGACAGATCGTCTACAAAGCTGATTCTTGCCATTTGAGCATTATCACCTCTACGAAGACTAGTGCGCTCAATTCTTAAGTGCCCACTGCTACGTGCAGTAAGCTTCGGGGCAATTTCATCTACTAGTTTATGCGCTGTCTCTATAGTTTGTAACTTAGCAATAATTTGTCGTCTAGAATGCAAAGTATTTTTTTTAGCTTTCGTGATAAGCTTTTCGGTATACGGAACAGTTTCTTTTGCTTTATGAAGTGTAGTCTCTATTGACTCGTACTTAATCAACGATTCAGCGAGTCCCTTCATAAGAGCTCGTCGTTGATCACGTTCACGACCAAATTTTCGACCTTTATATCCGTGACGGTGCATTAGGCAACTCCTTTCGGACTTGCAGTAACTTGGAAATAGGAACTAGGAACTATTTTTGCTAATTGCAAATTCCTAATTTCTAGTTTCTTATGTTGAGTAAAACGAGACATCTTTAGAACTCCATCTCCGCCATTTTTTCCTTCACTTCATCGAGCGCTTTACTGCCGAAACCTTTAAGGTCCCTTAATTCAGCATCACTAAGCGAGAACAAATCCTTTAGTGTGTGGATATCGTTATTAACTAATGCGTTAGTTGTGCGAGCAGAAAGATTCAAATCTTCGATAGATGTCATTAGTGCTGGTGAATCTTCGTTTTCTTCACCGCCTGCAACTGATTCTGTGCCAGATGGAGTTAGTGGCACGCTTGCTTCTACTCGTGTTTTACCTGCAAGAGCAGTGTATTGATTTACTAAGATAGCTGCTGCTTCCTCAAATGCGTCTGCAGGAGTGATTGATCCGTCGGTTTCAACATTGATAATTAGCTTATCAAGGTCAGTCATTTGCCCAACACGCGTGTTCTCTACCTTATATCGAACTCGTTGTACTGGACTGAACAAAGCATCGATTGCGATCTGGTCGGTAACTTTCTTTTTACTAGAAACTTCTTCTACTGTTCTATAACCACGGCCAATCTCAATAATAATCTCAGCACCAAAAGTAGCTTTTTCATCATCGATTGTAGCGATTACATGATCTTTGTTGACGACTTCCACGTCAGAATTAGTTTCTATATCTGAGGCAGTAATTACGCCTTTACCTTTTTTATTAATTCTTAAGGTTTGTGGTTCGTCGCTAAACACACGGAATACAACACCCTTAACATTAAGAATGATCTCTACTAGATCTTCCTTAACACCTGGTAATGTTGTGAACTCGTGAGTTGCACCATCAAATTTAATTCCTGTTATTGCTGCTCCAGCGAGTGATGAAAGCATTACTCTTCTGAGACTGTTGCCAAGTGTCATGCCGTAACCACTATGCAGTGGTTCAACAGTGAAGGTTGCGGCTTTATCGTCATGCTTATCTACATTTACGACGCCTGGTGTATGGATCATTTTAGACATTATTGTTTCTCGCCTCCCTTAGCGTGAGTAATACTCAACAATTAGTTGTTCGTTAATATCAACCTCGGCTTCCTCACGCGTAGGAACTCCGGTTACTTTAATGGTCATTTTTTTACGGTCAGCCTGTATCCAGCCAGGAAACTCACTAGGAGCTGGGCTGACTGTGTCAAGATTCTTAAAATATTCACTCTTTTGACTCTTCGGACGTACTACAAGTACATCACCCGCCTTAAGACGTATAGATGGAATATCAACTCTTCGTCCGTTTAGCTCAAAGTGACCATGAGTCACAAGTTGACGTGATGCTCGTCTACTCATTGCAAAACCAGCACGATAAACGGCATTATCTGCTCGCTGTTCGAGTAGTTGGAGTAAAACTGCTCCTGACTGACCTTTTGTTCGACTGGCTTCTTTCATAAGATTACTGAACTGTTTCTCTAGTAATCCGTAAAGTCGCTTAACCTTTTGCTTTTCACGAAGTTGTAGTGAGTACTGACTGGCTTTAGAACGGAAACCACGACCACCAGCTTGTTGACCTGGAGGTGTTGAGCGCTTCATTAATGCCTTGTGAGCTTTGGGGTGAAGTGCATAGCCCTCACGACGGCTCATCTTAACAATACTTTGTGTATCTCTAGCCATTACTAAACCCTCCGAGCCTTTCTTGGACGACAGCCACCATGAGGTACACCTGTTACATCCTTGATTGACTCTACAGCAACACCCGCACCTGCAAGTGCCCGCACCGCAGACTCTCTACCAAGACCAACGCCTTTGATGTAAACATCTGCCTTAGAGAAGCTATACTGCTGTTTTGCTGAGTTAATCGCTTTCTCGGCTGCGATTTGAGCAGCGTATGCTGTTCCTTTTTTGCTTCCACGGAAACCGCATCCACCAGCACTTGCCGTTGTCAAAGCGCCCCCACTCGGGTCAGTTACTGTAATAATTGTATTATTGAAAGTAGCCTGCACATGAACCTGCCCAGAGGATACGACGCGTTTGGTTTTTTTCTTCTTAATTGTATCTGCCATAATCTATATCATCCTCTCCTACGTCTTAGACGCAACCTTCTTAGCTGTGCCACCTACAGTTGTCTTCTTACCGCGACGTGTGCGAGCATTTGTTTTAGTTCTCTGGCCACGGCTTGGTAGGTTGGCCTTATGACGGATACCACGATAAGCATTTATATCTTTTAATCGTTTGATGTTACCAGATACTATTCGTTGAAGTTCACCTTCTACAGTGTACTTTTCAGATATAACGTCTGTTATACGACCAATTTCTGCATCTGTCAGATCTTTAACTCTTACAGTCGGCTCCACCTTAGCAGACTCCACAATTTCTGACGCAAACTTAGGACCAACTCCATAAATGTACGTTAACGCAATCTGAATTTGTTTTTCGTTGGGTATTGTAACCCCTGATATTCGAGCCATGTATTAACCCTGCCTTTGCTTATGCTTAGGCTTTAATTTATTGATAACATAAAGTCTGCCTTTACGACGAACAATCTTGTCGTCTGGCGAGATCTTTTTTACACTTGCACGTACTTTCATACGGATCATGACCTTTCTTTATTAGCGCATGACACACTGCTTAATATTATTGATCCTAAACTCTAAGAACTTTTTCAAAATAGTACAGTTGCCTGACAACCATAAACGGTTGTCGATCTAACTGTGCATTTTGTAAAAGTACTTCGCGGATTAGGATTTTCGGTATGTGATTCGTCCCTTTGTAAGGTCATAGGGAGTCAACTCAACCGTGACAGTATCACCAGGTACGATTCGGATATAATGTTTCCGCATCTTACCAGCGACATGAGCTATAATTTGATGGCCGTTCTCAAGCTCTACCCGGAACTGTGTTCCTGGCAGTGTCTCGATGATTACTCCCGATAGCTCGATTACTTCCTTATTTTTGGCCATAAAATATAACTAAGAATCTATTGTAACAGATATTTACAACATATGTAAAGAGGTGATTCTCTATTTTCTTAACTTTCTGTTGATTTTTGTGAGTTTTGGTATAAACTTACGCTTTTTTTCGTCCTTCTCAACTGTCTGGAAGAAGTCACTACCGTCATACTGACTGTAAGTTATGAGCATAGCTCTTGATTCAATCTGACGTAGTGTTTCTAACGACACAGATACAAGTATCAGAATAGAGGTGCCCGCAATTGCCAGGTTATTACCGTAGAATGCTTCTGCAAAGATTGGTACAACAGCCAACGCACCGAGGGCCAATGCCCCAAATAACGTTAGACGATTCACGACTCTCGATAAATATTTTTCTGTCTGACGACCAGATCGTACATCGGCAATGAAGCCACCTTGTCTCTGTAGATTCTCAGAAATATCCTTTGCATTAAAGGCAATGCTTGTGTAGAAGAAAGTGAACAAGAATACTAGAACAAAGTAGATCACAGGATATAGATAAGCTGTCCACTCACCAGAGCTTAATGTCTGCGCAGTCGGGGGCTGAAACCATGCAGTTAAATTAGCTCCTAGTTCTTGTAAACGCATACTACTGTTGTTAGTAAGTAATTGTCCTGCAAAACTAGGTACGCTCAAGAATGCTACAGCAAAGATAATTGGGATAACACCTGCGGTTATAATCTTAACTGGCAAGACTGTAGTTACTCCTCCGTATGTTCGGTTTCCTTGGACACGCTTAGCATAATGAACAGTAAGTCGTCTTTGAGCCTCATTTAGCCGTACTACAGCCATAGTCACAAGTAATATGACTAGAGTTAGCGCTCCTACATAAATGATTGCGTCGCGACTCACAGGTAATGTCATGCCTAGTACTTCCCACTTATCACCCGCAAAAACAGAAGCAATAAGACTCGCGGCCGTTGTCGGCAAGCTTGCCACAATACCTACCGTAATTAGAAGAGATATACCGTTTCCTATGCTTTGCTCAGTCATCAACTCACCAAGCCACATAAGCATCATTGCCCCACCTGTAAGCGCAGAAACCATGAGGATCCATTGCATTGGTGAACTATTAGCTGTAATATCGCCCAGCCCTGCAACAGATGACGCTTGTTGTTTAACTAAGAATATGGCCCCGATTGATTGTATTATCGCCAAGGGGAAGGTTAATGTTCGGGTCATCTGGTTAATCTTCTTGCGTCCGAACTCACCTTCCTTGTTCATTGCTTCTAAGGATGGAATTGCACGAGTAAGCAACTGCATGATAATACTAGCGTTAATGTATGGTCCAAGCCCTACCAGCATAATCGAGAAGTTGGCTAATGCACCACCAGATATAACATTAACAAAACTAAGGAACTGCGGAGTGTCTGTAGATGTAAACAAACTATCAAGAACCTGACGAAGGGTTTGCGGGTCACTAAGAGGTATCGGTATGTGCGCCAAAATACGGAATATAACAACAATACCTAGGATTATGAGTATGCGCTTGCGCATATCGCCATCGGCTAACGATTTCCAAATCAATTTCCAGTTCATACCAGTTTAGACTTCCCTCTCTTAGGTGTTATTCAACAGATAGCATCAATTATACAGTAAGCACCCCATTTACAGTAGCCTCGCTGTAAAAGTTACTCAGTGAAGTAACGTTTACCTGTTTTATAGGCCTCAATATAGTTATCCATACAACCAAAAAGGTTATCCGGTAATTCCGTGTCAATATCATACCAACCCCATGAGCGGAGTTTGTGCGGCTCTCCAACTGTTGGTTCACCTGATTTCCATATAGCGACCATTCCAATATCGACATAATGCTTAGGCATGTATCGGCGGAGATTTGTTGTACAGAGATAGTCTACTTGCTCGATTTGCATACTAGACCCTGCTTCTTCTTCTAGCTCACGCAGTATTGACTCTTCAAACGACTCGCCATACTCAAAGTGTCCACCTGGTCCACCGTATTCACCCACTCCATGTGAGCTAATACGCTCACCTAGAAGAATTTTATTGTCTCTAACGACTAACAGTCCGAGCCCTACCAACGGTCTTTGCGATTCCATAACAGATAGTTTAACCCTGACGATTTATTCAGACAAGCACAAGAAAAAGGACTCCTCATAAGATGAAGAGTCTTTAGGCAATCTTGATTAAGATTATTTAGCGGCTTTTTTGCCACGTGTGCGAGTTGTTGTAGATGGTCGCTTAACCTGTTCTACTTGCTCATATGTACCACCTACAGCTTCTACAGCTGCGACTGCGCTTGCGCTAGCAGATTGCAACTTAACAGTTATCTTCTTTTTAAGCTCACCCTTTACGACAAGCTTTACCTTTTCGTAGGGTGATGCGATAAGACCAGCTTCTGCTAGGACTGCGGTGTCTATAGTTGCCTTACCAAGGTCTTGCAACTGCCCTGTATAGATAGCCGTAGCTGGAGTTCGTTTGCTAGTGAAACCACGAAGTTTTGGTATACGTAGATAAAGTGGCATCTGACCACCTTCAAATCCTGGCCGTACACCACCACTCTTACGCGCGCCTTGTCCTTTTGTACCACGACCGGCAGTTTTACCTTTGCCAGCTGATATACCACGTCCAACACGAGTAGATTTTTTATTGCCTTTTACGTTAAGTTCATGAAACTTCATTATTTCGCCTCCGTCGCAAGAGTCGCTTGCTTCTTGTCACTAGTCTCTGATTTTACTGATTTTGGAGCTTTGCTGGTGACTGGTGACTTTTTACTAGAGACTACAGGCTTGCCCTGACGCGTAATCCACTTGTCGGCTGGAGTCATTTCCTTCAGCGCTTCAAGCGTAGCGTAAGCGGTGTTAATTTTGTTAGCTGAACCAAGTGACTTAGATAGTGCATTACTAACACCAGCTACTTCTAGAACCGTTCGCACCACACCACCTGCAATAAGACCAGTACCAGCACTTGCTGGCTTAAGCAAGATGTTTGCGCCACCGACTTTTGCCTGTGCTTCATGTGGGAACGTACCTTTGTACAAGTGAAGTCCGATAAAGTTCTTTTTAGCTACGTCTACTGCTTTTGCTACAGCTGCAGTTACGTCAGCACCTTTAGCAATACCAATTCCAACGCGACCTTTGCGGTCGCCTACAACTACTAGTGCGCGAAAACGAAAACGACGTCCACCTTTTACAACTCTAGCAACACGGTCAATATGTACTACTCGCTCATCGAACTGTTTTTCTACTTCTGGAGCATCATTCTGTCTGCGTGGTCGATTATTGTCTGCCATATTAGAAATCCAAACCTTCCTTGCGCGCTGCATCAGCAAGCGCTTTTACTCGTCCGTGATAGATACGGGCACCTCTATCAAAGGCAACTTTCTTTACTTTCTTAGCTTTCGCTTTCTTAGCGATTTCAGCGCCGACCCAAGTAGCAACTTCTGTCATGGTACCCTTTTGGTTTGACCCTGCAGAACTAACGCTTACGATTGTAGCGTGCTTGCTATCATCAATAATTTGAGCTGACACATGGCGATTGCTCACGGTAACACTTAGGCGTGGTCGCTCGGTTGTACCTTTCACCACTGTTCGCACACGATTTGCGCGTCGAACGCTATTCTTCATTTTAGATACTAAACGATTCATCGGGTAACTCCTATTGTCGTTACAGGAACAAGGAAATAGGAACTAAGAACTAGTTCAGCTAATTTCGAATTTCTGATTTCTAATTTCAACATTTATTTGTCCTTACCTGACTTACCGCTCTTACGAACAATGCGCTCGTCAGCGTATTTAATACCTTTACCCTTGTATGGCTCTGGCTTTTTAAGTGCACGTATCTCTGCTGCCGCTTGACCGACTTGTTGCTTACTTATGCCACTAATTGTAATATTCATTTGCTCAACCTTGGCATCTACACCATCGGGAAGATTAAATACGACCTCGTGCGAAAAGCCTAAATTCATCTTAAGATCACGGCCAACCAGTGCGACACGGAAACCAACTCCATTAACTTCTAGTTTTTTTTCAAAACCTTGGCTTACACCAGTAACCATATTAGCTATTAATGCTCGCATTAAACCGTGCTTAGCACGTACTTTCGGCTCATCGTTATCGCGGGTAACTATGATTTCATCACCTTCTTGGGTAATGTTAACTCCTGGCATAGTGAACTGCGATAATGTGCCTTTTGGGCCTGTGGCCGTAATAGCATCATTGTCGACAGTGATTGTCACACCGCTCGGGAGCTTGATTGGTAGTTTTCCTACTCGACTCATGTGTTATTCCTCAATTCTCTCTTTTAATAAACTTTACAGATTAATTCACCACCAACGCGGGTCTTTTTTGCATCATCACCAGTCATCAATCCTTGAGGAGTTGAGACAATGACAATACCTCGTCCACGCTTAATGTTCGGTATTTTGTCGACTGATGTGTACATACGACGACCAGGACGACTCATTCTTTTAATTTCGGTAATTCTTGCGTTAGTATTTTCTTTATTAATCGTGATGACTAATTTCTTCTCGATACCCTCGCCAGCTACTATTACGCCGTCTATGAAGTTGTTTGACTTAAGAAGTTCAGCGACACTTTGTTTGATGCGTGAATACGGCATACTAACTTCTCGCTTATTTACAGCAATAGCATTGCGGATTCGGGTTAACATATCTGATATTGGGTCTGTGCTTACCATCTGGCAACTCCTTTGTTCGTTGCAGGAACTAGGAAATAGGAACTAGGAACTAGTTCAGCTAATTTCGAATTTCTAATTACTAATTTCATATACTTACCAACTAGCTTTCGTTACACCTGGGATTTCACCCTTTGAGGCATGTTCACGGAATGATAAACGCGACAATCCGAACTGACGCATATAAGCGTGTGGTCGGCCTGTCTCGGTACATCGATTCTTCTTTCGGGTTGGCGATGAATTGCGAGGAAGTTTATGAAGACCATCGAGGTCGCCCATTGCCTTAAGCTCAGCACGTTTCTCTGCATATTTGTCGATCATTTTAAGGCGCTTAGCGTCTCTTGCGATGTTTGATTTTCTTGCCATATTATTTGGCCTCCTTTTCGAACGGCATGCCGAACTTCTCTAATAATGCACGTGAATGTGTTTTATCTTCAGATTTAGTTACAAATACTATCTGCATACCGTGAGGTTTTGTAGTCTCTTCGAATGAAAGCTCAGGGAAGATTGACTGCTCCACGATACCAATAGAGTAGTTGCCTTGCTTATCGAAAGCTTTGGAGCTAACACCATGAAAGTCTCGTAATCTAGGCATGACAATATTTATCAAACGATCCATAAATTCGTACATTCGATCACCACGCAAAGTTACTTTAAGACCAATCTTATTTCCTTCACGTAGTTTGAAAGTAGCGATAGACACTTTAGCATAAGTTTCTACAGGCTTTTGGCCAGTGATTTTAGTTAGGGTATTGGTAGCGACTTCGAACATCTGCTTGTCGTCTTTAGAGCGACCAAGCCCAACATTTAAAACAATTTTTTCAAGCTTAGGGACTTGATTAACATTTTTAAGTTCTAGCTCTTTGACTAACTCCGAAACATAAGAATCAAGATACGCTTGCTTTAAACGAGGTAATGTCACTGCTTTAGTTGTAGTTTTAGCCATTACTTGATCTCCTTTCCGGTGCTTTTATATATACGGACCTTTTTGCCATCTTTGTTGACAGTATATCCAACTCTAGATGGTTTCTTACTTATAGGCTCTACCACAGAAACTTTACTTACCCAGATTGGCTTAGTAATTTCTATAATCCCACCCTGCGGATACTGCTTATTAGGCTTCATCGCTTTCTTTACGATATTTATACCCTCTACAGTAACTTTATTCTCTGTGGGATGAGTTGCTGTAACAGTGCCCGTTTGGCCCTTATATTTTCCTGCCAAAACGATTACATTGTCACCTTTATTAATACGGATTTTATATACAGGATTTTTCATTATAGTACCTCCGGAGCAAGACTGATTATCTTGCTATAGCCTTGGTCTCGAAGCTCACGAGGCACTGGCCCAAAGATACGGGTTGCTTTAGGGTTTTTATCGTCACCAATAATAACCGCAGCGTTATCGTCGAACTTAATACTTGAACCATCTTTACGGCTAATCTTATTTCTTGTACGTACCACAACAGCCCGAACAACAGTCTTCTTTTTTACATTTCCACTTGGGTTAGCTTGCTTTACCGTCGCTACAATAACGTCGCCAACTCTTGCATAACGCCTTCTTGTTCCACCTAAGACGCGAATACAAAGAAGCTCTTTTGCACCACTGTTATCGCAGACGATAAGACGTGATTCCTGTTGTATCATTACGCCTTCTCCTCATCTGTATCGGTCTTAGACGATGTTTCGATTAAATCTAGATCATCTTTTGTTATAGACGCACGTTCTAATATTGTATTTAACTTATATCGTTTACGAGCTGACAGAGGTCGAGTTTCTACGATAGCAACTAGGTCACCAATTTGACACTCATTATTCTCGTCATGAGCCATGAACTTACTAGTTACGGTGTACTGCTTTTTATACAGTGGATGGGTTTTTCTGGTCTGTACTGTAATGACAATGGTTTTGTCAGTAGCAACAGATGAAACAGTTCCAGTCAGTGTTTTTGCCATTACATAGCCTCCTTATTGAGCTGTTCGCTCATTACACTTAGCATTCTTGCCAAATCTTTTCGCTTAGTCCTGAGTGATCTTACATTTTGAGTCTCGCCCATATGAATACGTCGGCGTAGTTCAGCGATTTCTTCACGTGTGGTGTTGACTGCATTAGCGATCTCTTCGGTTTTCATTTTTCTTATTTCTATGGCTTTCATGACTCTACCTCGCGTACAATAAACTTCGTTTTAACTGGGAGCTTATGTGCTGCAAGTCGCATAGCTTCACGAGCAACCTCTTCTGTTACGCCCTGCATCTCGAATAATACAGTTCCAGGACGGACTTTAGCTACGAAGAATTCTGGGGATCCTTTACCGCCACCCATCTTAAGACCAAGAGGTTTGCGGGTTACCGGCATGTGAGGGAAAATTCTTATCCAGATTTTGCCACCACGCTTGATATAGCGGGTCATAGCCTGACGAGATGATTCGATCTGACGTGAGGTGATACGCTCAGTGCCTAGAGACTGGAGAGCATATTGACCAAAAGCAATAGTGTTGCCACTAGTCGCAGGACCCTTTAGTCGGCCCTTTCGCACTCGTCGGTGCTTTGTTTTATTTGGAACCAACATTACAGCTGTTCTCCCTTATATATCCATACTTTAACGCCTATGACACCTGCTGGTGTTTTAGCTCTTGCGCCATGGTAATCAATTTCTGCACGTATTGTATGAAGCGGAACACTTCCTTGCACTTCTTTCTCACGGCGTGACATTTCTGCTCCGTTTAAGCGACCAGCAACTTCGATACGAATACCAAGTGCACCAGCACGCATAGTTGCGGCAGCTGACTGCTTGATTGCACGTCTAAAAGATATACGTCGCTCGAGTTGGTGTGCGATGTTTTCTGCTACAAGTTTTGCATATAATTCAGATTTCTTAATTTCTTCAATATTTACACGAGTCTGCACTCCATAAACACGTTCGATTTTAGTTTTTAGTTCTTGAGCGCCGGCCCCGCCTCGACCAATAACTACACCAGCTTTAGCTGTAGAAATAGTGACAGTGACAAGGTTAGGAGAACGTTCAATATCCACTTTGTTTATTGCAGCGCGTGAACCAAGATCTTTCATGATCATTCTGCGCACTTCAAGATCTTGAGTTAAGTATCGTGCATAGTCCTTCTTACTAGCGAACCACTTGCTCCGCCAATCTCTATTGACCTGAAGACGCATGCTAATTGGGTTTACTTTTTGGCCCATATTATTTTGCCTCCTTCTTAGCTGGCTTTGTTTTCTCTGTAGTAACAGCCTTTTTAGGAGCTCGGATTTCTCCGTTAACCTGTACATATATATGGCTAGATTTACGCTGGAATGGAAGTGCACGACCGTGTGATGCTGGACGGTATCTCTTTATTCGAGGTCCCGGGGTAACAGTGATGCTCTCGATCACCAAAGTTTCTGGCTTATAGTTATGATTGTTATCGGCGTTAGCTCGAGCACTCTCTATAACCTTTCTGACAGGAACTGCAGAACGACGTGGAGTGTGCTCAAGGATAGTTAACGCATCGGCAACAGTACGGCCACGTACTAGCGAGGCTACGACTCCAACTTTACGAGGGCTCATTCTGACGCCCATTGCAGAAGCTTTAACACTCATTACTTCTTACCTTTCGCGAGCTTACCACCATGATTACGGAATTTACGAGTAGGCGCAAACTCACCAAGTTTGTGACCAACCATGTTTTCAGTAACAAAAACAGGTACGTGTACGCGTCCGTTGTGCACCGCAATAGTACGGCCAACGAACTCAGGTGGGATTGCGCATGCGCGAGCCCACGTCTTAATAATTGTTCGGTCTTCATTGCCAAGCTTTGCAACTTTCGATGCAAGCTTTGGATCAATAAATGGACCTTTCTTTAATGAACGACTCATACGTTAAACCTCAGCCCTTTCAAATTTTTCTTGCTTAACAGCTTCTTGCATGTGCAGCACTCCGTCTACTACTGCTTTTAAAAACGGAGCCTCATTGACTGGCGTATACCATAAATGTCTGCTGGTTTCCCTGAGTTCACTTGCAATATCAACAATTTCGCCCACCGAGGGTTCATGCATAACTCTGCACAAAGTAGCGCCTACGTTTATTCCTATAACTTTTAGCTTAACGTTAGGGTCTTCAATGTCGCCATATAGCTGATCCACTCTATCATCATTCATATAAATGTGGCTTGGTTCTGATGGCGGAAATTCATGATAATTTAAAATCATACTATTTCCTCTTCCCGATGTGACGGCTTTTAACGATAAACTTATTACTGCTCTTACGACGACGTGTTTTAAACCCAAGAGTTTTCTGACCCCATGGAGTTCTTGGGGCTTTACCCATACCATGACGTCCACCGTCACCACCACCATGAGGATGATCTGCAGCGTTCATAACAACTCCACGAACAGTTGGACGAATACCCTTACGACGAGATCGTCCAGCTTTACCGATCTTTATGTTCTGATGTTGCTCGTTACCAACTGAGCCTATGCTAGCAGTGCACATTGCGTTAATCATACGAACTTCACCGCTAGGTAGTTTTACCTGGACATATTCTTCGTCTTTAGCCATGAGTTGTGCGCTTGCACCCGCGCCACGCACCAATTGAGCACCACGGCCTGGGGTCATTTCTACTGCATGGATAATGCTACCAGTCGGTATATTCTTGAGTGCTAATCTGTTGCCAGACTCTATTGCACTATCTGTACCAGCAGATATTTTTTGGCCTTGTTTCATGCCGTTAGTAGCTACGATGTAGTGGCACACACCTTCTTGATCTTTAATACGTGCAATATGGGCGCTTCGACCTGGATCGTACTCAATATGCTCAACAGTTGCCTTTGTTCCTTCAGGTAAATTAAAGTTTACTTTTCGGATAAACCTTCTTGCGCCACCGCCTCTATGTCGAGTAGTGATACGCCCTTGGTTGTTACGGCCACTGTTTTGTTTGCGGATTGTAATCAGACTCTTTAGAGGCTTCTTGGTCGTAATGACATCAAGATCTTGGGTAGTCATACCTCGTCGGCCAGGAGTTGTTGGCTTGTAAGTTTTAATCGCCATTACTTAGCCTCCTTCTTTGCTTTCTTTTCAGCTTTCTCTGCTTCTTTTTCTTCAGCCTTTACTTGCTCATCAACTGCTGCAAATACAGGGATTGAATCACCGTCTTTGAGGGTCACATAAGCTTTCTTCTTATCTGCGCGCTTGCCAGAAACATTTGCACGAACTCGTGCACCGATACGAATAGAGCGAGCAATCTTGCCTTTCGCAACAATGACCCGAACATCAGTAACAGATACATCAAATTGAGCTTCAACAGCTTTCTTAATCTGATCTTTATTCACATCAAGAGGAACATCGAACACAAACACATTATTCATCTGTGATAAAGCGTATGTTTTCTCACTCATACGTGGCTTAAGAGGGATAGTTTTACTCATTACTTAGTCTCCTTTTTAGGAGCATCAGCCCCGAGCCAGTCTGAAATTACAGGAAGTGACGACTTCACTATTACAATGCTGTGTGCATTCAAAACATCAAATACATTTAAGTACTGAGCTTGGACTACTTTTAGATAACTAACATTCCTAGTAGCTCTTTCAAGTTCAGGAGTTTTATTCTCTACTACGAGCAAAACACTTCGATTAGCATTAAGCTTATCAAGTAACGTAACAACAGATCTTGTCTTGTTTTCCTTAATCTCAAAAGCTTCTATAACACTTACCTTCTTTGACTCATTAGCAAGTGTAAGCGCCTGCCGAATCGCTGTTCGCTTAGCTTTAACGTTCATTTGCTTGGAGTAATTCTCATTGCCTGTTGGTCCAAAAGTTATACCACCACCTCGCCATATAGGAACACGCGAACTACCGAATCGGGCTCGCCCTGTACCTTTTTGTTTCCATGGTTTTTTACCACCACCAGATACAAGTCCACGGGTTTTAGTTACGGCATGGTTTTCTCGGCCATTAGCAAGATACATTACGTATGCGTCTTTTAGTAATTGGTTATTCTTAATCTCTACGCCAAAAACGTTTTTATCAAGTTTTACTGGAGATGTAGCCTTAGCCCCAGCTTTAGTAAATGTTGGAGTCGTCATTATTTCGCCTCCTTCACTATTACAATTGATTTCTTAGGACCTGGAACTGCGCCGTAAACACCGATAACCTGGTGTTCTGTATCTACCAATGCAACTTTAAGGTTTTTGACAGTAACTTGCTCGTAGCCCATTTGGCCTGCCATCTTTTTACCCTTAAATATTCTTTGTGGGTACATAGAACCAATAGAACCTGGCTTTCTTGTGTTACCTTTAGCACCATGTGATTTTCGTTGTCTGGCAAAGTTATGCCGTTTAATTGTTCCAGCCCAACCTTTACCTTTTGAGGTGCCGGTTACATGGATTATATCTCCAACACTAAAAAGATCGGCTGAAAGTAAATCGCCGACCTTTAGATCTTCTGGTAGTGTTTCTACACGAATTTCGCGCATAATTTTTGCATTTTTATTTGAGCCACGTACATGACCTTGTTGTGGCTTCGGAAGACGTGCGTCTTCTTCAAATCCTATTTGCACCGCTTGGTAACCATCAGCTTCAATGTTTTTTAGCTGAGTCACCACGTTGTCACTAGCGGAAAGCAAGGTAACAGCAGAAACAGCACCGTCTTCAGAGACGATTGATGTCATGCCAACCTTTCGTGTAATTAATGCTTTCATAGCAAGGTGTAACCTTCTTTTTTATATTCTTGATCACTCGTTTTATCTAAGCTCTAAAGCATAAAAACGCTTGGAGGAACATGGTTTCTACCTCTGTTATAGGCAGACCTTTGTTCACACCAAGTGTAAACAGAACGTTTATATACCCCTTCACTTTATCACGAAACATTAACTTCTGTCAATATGTTGCATATTGTACAACCAGCATTTATTTATATACGCTCTAAGAGTATAAATAGACTCTACATCACGATAAACACGCCGATTGGTAGCCAGAAGGCGATAAACATACCCACTAAGATCAAGGCAACTTCAATTTTGCGGTCAATCTGGAAATGATCATGCGAAGCGAATACTAGCGCTATTACTGCACCAAGTGGTAATGGAAGTTCTGTACCATTTTGATACTGCAGTCTGACCCACATACTACTGAGGATTAAATACATTACTAACTTAAGGAAAAATGCGCTGTCAGATGTAGCTGAAGATTTTTTGTTTTTTTGTTTTTTTGTTTTGACCATATTAAACTCTATTTAATCATAAAAGAGCACCTGTTAATAGATGGTCTCTAAATGACTGTGCTGTATTTGTTAACAACGTTGAGTAGATGCTTTGGTATAAAAAGTTTTTACTCGTACTTTGTTTTCATCATCTTTAATAAAGTACCTGCTTCTTCCAGCTAGTTTTCGGGTTTTTTCGCCTTTTTTGCAGTCCCGAATACTTAGTTTTTCGGTAAATGACTCCTTGTCACCACCAGTAACTCGGATATGTCCACTTGACACCTTGTTTACCTTCTTACCGGATCTTGCAACAGTGTCATAAATAACTTTTGAACGAGCTCCGCCATAATATACGCACTCAGGATCTTGGGCTGGTAGTTCTGCCTTATGGGTCGTTTTAGTTGCTCCAAACGATCTAGGGAAACTAAACTTGTAACTACCTGCTATTGCAAGCGCACCACAGTACTCTGTCATCTCTTCATTGTATTTTTGCGTTGATTCTGACTCTGTAACTGGAGCGTTATCTTCTACAGATACGTGACCATTAGCTATTTCAGAAGTGACTGCAATTGAAGCCGATGAAGCTAAAATAGCCATTCCTGTTAATGCAGATTTTGGTACTTCCATAATATCTCCTAATTAGTGGTTTACTGCCACCCTATACTTTTATTTTATCACAGATTGGGCACTTCGTCAATTTAAACAATCGCCAGCACTAATAATAGTTACAGGCGATTGCTAATATCTATAAAAAGATTACTTACATCTTAATTTCGGCGTCACAACCGGCAGGAAGACTTAAATTCATTAGTGAATCAATAGTTTTGGGCGTAGGGTCAAGAACATCAATAAGACGTTTATGTACACGCATCTCGAATTGCTCACGACCTTTTTTGTAAACGTGTGGACTCTTCACCACAGTAAAAGTACTCCTACGAGTTGGTAGTGGAACTGGTCCTGCAATGGTTGCGCCTGTTCTAATAGCAGTGTCAACGATCTGCTTTGTAGACTGATCTATGACCTTGTGATCATATGCCTTAAGTCTAATACGAATACGTTGTTTGCCGTCACCGGCTGGTTTCGCAGTAGTGGTTGTTGCCTTAGTAGTTGTTTTTTTGGCGTCTGCCATAGGGGTGTTGTTCCTCTCTTAGTTCGCTGTAACATTATTGTACTTCTAAACAATAACTTTTAATCAGCAATGTAATAGTAGGCCTATTGTACTAATTTAACCTACTTTTGTCCAGGGTTTTGAGGGGTCGTAACTACATTAATGCCAACCGTGCTAAGTGAGCCTATGGCTTGTTGCGCCTGTGGCGAATAATAAACTTTGCCCTTATCGCTACAGAGGGTTTCACTTAAATCATCAACTTTATTTTCTGGCTCGATGATATATTCATCCTCGCCGTAGAAAAATCCCCCTTCATCTACATAAAAAATTGTGTTTGCTACCCCGTTTACATTTCTTCTATCTTGAACAACTGAACCATAGTCTACATCTAAATCATTCACTCCAATCCTGCTATCGTACTGAAGAATCGGCAAAGAATTAGTAAACTCAGCAACTCCCTTCTGGAGATTATTGTGTGCTTGACCAGGATTTGCTAACGGCTCTGAGCCTAGAGCAAATCCACTAGGACAAGCTTTTATCTCTGCTGAACCCTTATCTTTTTTTAATTCATTTCCACAAGCGGAAAGCGTGAATGAGGCTAATAGCACACTTGTAGAAGCTATTAGACGCTCTTTAGTAATACGTTCTTTCATGATGTCTCCTCTATTAAATTAAAACAGAGGACGTGTCCCGCCCTCTGTTAACTTTTGCTAAATTATAGCAAGCTATTTGTTGATTTTGGTAACTACACCAGCGCCAACAGTACGGCCACCTTCGCGGATGGCAAAGTTAAGACCTTGATCCATAGCGATCGGTGCAAGTAGCTTCACTTTGAAAGTGATAGTGTCGCCAGGCATGACCATTTCTTTGTCAGCTGGAAGTTCAACCTCACCAGTTACATCAGTAGTTCGGAAGTAGAACTGAGGCTTATAACCCTTGAAGAAAGGAGTGTGTCGACCGCCTTCTTCTTTTGTTAGGATGTACACTTCTGCATCAAACTCTGTGTGAGGAGTAATGCTACCAGGCTTACAAATAACTTGTCCGCGCTCGATATCATCACGCTCAACACCTCGAAGCAAGATACCGGCATTATCACCAGCTTGTCCTTGATCTAGGCTTTTCTTGAAAGCTTCGATACCAGTTACAACTGATTTACGAGGTTCACGAATACCAACAATCTCAACTTCTTCGTTTACTTTAACAATACCAGTTTCGATACGACCGGTTGCAACGGTACCACGACCTTTGATAGAAAATACATCTTCAATAGGCATAAGGAATGGCTTATCAAGTTCGCGAGTTGGCTCTGGAACGAATTCGTCCATAGCTTTGATTAGTTCCATTATTGCGTCTTCGTTAGCTGAGTCGCCTTCAAGTGCTTTAGTAGCAGAACCCTTAATGATAGGAGCGTCTTCGTCGAAGCCGTTCTTTGCAAGAAGTTCACGGATATCCATTTCTACTAGTTCAACAAGTTCTGGGTCTGCAAGATCCATTTTGTTCATAAATACTAGGATCTTAGGAACACCAACCTGCTTTGCAAGTAGTACGTGCTCACGAGTTTGAGGCAAAGGACCGTCGTTTGCGCCCACCACAAGGATAGCGCCATCAATCTGTGCTGCTCCTGTGATCATGTTCTTAACGTAGTCGGCGTGACCTGGCATGTCGACATGAGCATAGTGACGCTTTTCTGACTCATACTCTTGGTGAGAAGTGGCGATGGTAATACCACGCGCTTTTTCTTCTGGAGCGTTGTCGATCTCGTCATAATTTTTTGGTTTGTTAACAGCGCTTGGAAGTTTCTTTGCAAGCACGTGTGTGATAGCAGCAGTCAAGGTAGTCTTACCGTGGTCAACGTGACCCATAGTACCGACGTTCACATGAGGCTTACTGCGGTCAAAAGTATCAGCCATTATAGCTCCTTCTTCTGGATATTATTATTTACTTATTTTGTATATGTGTGGCCATAGCAAAGCAATCGAACACACACATGTTACCGGACTATCTTAACCGATATCTGAGGTGTTGTAAAGAGTTTTATAGCTTCTGACGATGCTTCTGATATGCCAAACATAACCAGAGCAGTGAACTAACAGCTACCATAGCAGACGATATAAACAATTGAAGCGAATAAAACGTGGCGCTAAAAGAAGCTAGCACAAGTCCAGTAACAACACTGGTTCTTAGGTGGGGCTTATCAAGCTTGGATTTTAACGAAGGAATCAACGCCAGTGCTAGTAACAGGTTTCCCAGACTAAACACGCCGTCTTGCCAGCTCATTTTAGAGGGGTAGCCCAGGGCTGAAAGTTGCTGATAAATCGACTGCCTCGAGTACAGGTCCTTGAGCACATCTTGCGCCACAGGTACCGTCAGGGTTTGGTCCCGAGCAGGTGATAACCGCACAATCCAGCAATGCTACTTTGCCAGGCCTTAATTTGCATAGATTTTCTAATTGTTCCTGAACTTCGCCTACCTTGAGAGCGCCAGTTCCTTCACCACACTCTTTACTGAGTCGATATTCTGGCATATCTATTACTTCCCGTTTTTTGCAATTATTGCTTCCGTTACATTTGGCGGTACATCAGCATAGTGGTCAAGCTCCATGCTTGAGCTAGCTCGACCTTGCGTAGTGCTACGAAGTTCTGTGGTGTAACCGAACATTTCCCCAAGAGGCACAAACGCTGTAATCTGCTTAATACCGTTTGCAAGATCATCCATAGCTTCAATACGGCCACGCTTAGAGTTAAGGCCACCGATTACATCGCCCATAAACTCCTCTGGAGTTACAGCAACGACTTTCATTACAGGCTCAAGTAGTACTGGGGATGCCTTCTTAACACCTTCTTGCAGTGCCATAGAACCGGCAATTTTAAATGCCATTTCGTTGGAGTCAACATCATGGTAACTTCCGTCGTAAAGCTCTGCTTTAACATCAACCACCGGATATCCTGCAAGAACACCACTGTTCATTGCCTCGATGATACCTTGCTCTACAGGCTTGATGTACTCACTTGGTACAGCTCCACCCTTAATAAGATTGATAAACTCAAAGCCTTTGCCGGCTTCGTTCTGTGAAAGTCGGATCCATACGTGTCCGTATTGTCCACGCCCACCAGACTGTTTAACGAATTTGCCTTCTACCTCAACGGCATCTTTTCGGATTGTTTCACGATACGCCACCTGAGGTTGGCCGATATTTGCCTCTACTTGGAACTCACGCTTCATTCGGTCTACTAGGATTTCAAGATGAAGCTCGCCCATACCGCTGATGATAGTTTGACCAGTTTCATGATCAACCTTCACGCGGAATGTCGGATCTTCTTCTGATAAACGTTGTAGGGCAAGACTCATTTTCTCTTGGTCAGATTTAGTTTTAGGCTCTATTGCAATCGATACAGGCGGTTCTGGGAATTCAATAGATTCAAGCTCGATAGGATTATTTGGATCACATAGTGTATGCCCCGTAGTTGTACCCTTAAGACCAACGATCGCTGCGATATCTCCGGCAGTAACTTCTGATACGTCTTCGCGCTTATCGGCCTGCATACGTACAATACGTCCGATACGCTCTTTCTCGCCAGTAGAACTGTTGAGCACATAACTACCAGCGACCAACTTACCTGAGTAAACTCGGAAGTATGCCAACTTACCAACAAAAGGATCGGTATTAATCTTGAAAGCTAGACCTGCAAGTGGTGCGGTTTCTTCAGGCTTTCGTTCAACTTCATCACCTGTTTTAGGGTGAGTGCCCCAGCTAGATCCACGATCAAGCGGACTAGGAAGATATTCTGTTGCGATATCAAGTAACTTTTCTACAATCACACCACGACCATCACCACCAGAAACAGTAAAGAATGCGCCAGTCAATGTTGCAGTTCTGATGGCTTGCTTTATCTCGGCTTCACTGAGGCCTTCCTCGCCTACTTCAAAATATTTCTCAAGCATTTGTTCGTCTTCAGCGACAGCGTTTTCAATAAGCAGACTTCTGTATTTTTTAGCCTTATCGAGCATATCAGCAGGAATTTCTCCTTCGATCAGCTCTTTATCTGTAAAGTCTTTATAGGTATATGACTTCATGCTCACTAGGTCGATAACGCCATTTATTTCTTGTTCGAATCCTATTGGAAGATGGATAGGAAAGGCACGTTTCGTAAGTCTGGCGTGGATTGTGTCTAACGATTTATAAAAATCACCACCGGTTTGATTAATCTTATTGATAAAGCAAATACGAGGCACATTGTAACCGTCAGCTTGTCGCCATACAGTTTCTGACTGTGATTCAACACCCATTTTACCGTCAAATACAGTTATAGCACCGTCGAGTACACGAAGTGATCGCTGTACTTCGACTGTAAAGTCGATATGCCCAGGTGTATCAATTATGTTAATCTGATGACCTTTCCAGTGGCAGGTCACTGCAGCGGATGCGATAGTAATACCGCGCTCACGCTCTTGCTCCATAAAGTCAGTGGTAGTTCCACCTTCGTGAACCGCACCGATTTTATGCTTAAGCCCTGTACGGTACAAAATACCTTCAGTTGTTGTTGTCTTACCTGCATCAATGTGGGCAATAATCCCGATATTCCGCAATTTATCCATTGGTGTTGTCTTAGCCATCTATTGTTCCTTGTGCCATATCTTCATTAATAATTGAACATTCATACCCTTGAATCATCCAGCCGCCTAAGCCATTACGACCGAGGAGCTTCATTGCACCTTCGCAAGGTCGCTTAAAAGCTTCTTCACTAAGTTCGCTTATTGAAGCCTCTAGTTCCACAAGATCTTCTGCCATCCGTCGATCTACTTCTTCTTGAGGCAAATTTGCTGTTTCAATAAACTGCTTATCTTCAGAGTAGTCTGCCTTCGCAGGACAGTTTTGACATAGTTCTGGAAACTCAAAGCTTTTTAGTAATTCACCCATTTTTTCCACCTAGTTGGGGGTTTTGGATATGGATGCAGTTTGGATTTTCTACTCGAAGCGCGGAAGAAGCGGTACGTTGACTGTACCGCGACTGAGCACTGGAGAGTAAAAATTCAAAATGCGCCATATCCATAAGCCTCTAATATCGAGCGAAGTGGGCGAATGCTCTGTTGGCATCAGCCATCTTATGCGTATCTTCGCGCTTCTTAACTGCTGTACCGGTTTCGTTATATGCGTCCATGAGTTCAAGCGCAAGGCGATCCTCCATGCTCATGCCTTTTCGTGAGCGCGCAGCTTGAACAAACCACATAAGGGTAAGATGGTTCTGGCGTTGACCTTTAACCTCAAAAGGAATCTGGTAATTTGCGCCGCCAACACGACGTGAACGTGTCTCTACGTGTGGCTGTACGTTTTTCATAGCTTGCTCAAACACATCTAGTGGATTGTCTACCTTTAGCTTGTCGGCTGCCTTTTGCATACCACCATATACAAGTTTCTCGGCAATCTGTTTTTTTCCGTTGAGCATAACTCGGTTGATAAGTCTTTGCACAGTAACGCTGTTATAAACTCGGTCAGGCTGAATATCTCGAACTAATGATGCAGTCTTTTTACGTGGCATTACTTGCTCTCCTTCTTAGTTCCGTATTTTGATCGGCCCTGCTTGCGGTCTGATACACCTTGAAGATCTAGTGTGCCACGAACAATATGATAGCGGACACCTGGAAGGTCTTTTACACGACCACCACGAATCATAACAACAGCGTGTTCTTGTAGGTTATGGCCTTCTCCGCCAATATAAGCCCATACTTCGTATCCGTTCTGAAGACGAACGCGAGCAACTTTACGAAGTGCAGAGTTTGGTTTTTTTGGAGTTTTGGTAGTTACCTTAACGCATACACCTCTTTTAAAGGGTGCTGGCTTCTCGTAGTTTTTTGTCTTTAAATTGTTCACCACACGGTGCAACGCCGGAGACTTACTCTTCGGCTTAGCTTTAGAGCGCGGTTTGCGCACTAACTGATTAATTGTTGGCATATAACTCCTTTAGAGCTGTAATCTACCGCATCATTCCCTGCCAAGGAACGGCTCAGATTACTTAATTTGTAAATTTATTGTAACAGTTTTAGTAAGATCAATCAAGGACAGACTAATACCTGTCCCTGAAAGGTCGATCGTTGGCTACTAGTTCTGCTTCGTGGGCTTCTTCTTCTGCCAGTTGTTCTGGAGTTCTGTAACCTGTACCTACTGGGATACGGCGTCCAAGAATAACGTTTTCCTTGAGACCAAACAAGTGATCAACCTTACCACTAGTTGCGGCGGCTATAAGGACTCGAGTTGTGTCCTGGAATGACGCTGCGCTTAGGAATGAGTCAGTGCTTAGTGATGCCTTTGTAATACCTAGAAGCAACTGATTAAAGACGGCTGGTTCTTTTTTATCAGCGACGAGCTTGGCGTTAGCCTCGGCAACAGCAAGCTTACTTACTACGTCACCTGTAACGAACTCGCTATCTCCTGCATCCTCAATCTGGACACGACTAAACATCTGACGAACAATGATCTCTAGATGCTTGTCGGCAATATATTGACCTTGTGAAGCAAAGATACGTAGGATTTCGTTCATGATGTATCGTTGCGTTGCCTCAACACCCTGTAGGCGCATTAAGTCATGTAGGTTTATAGACCCGTTTGTTAGACGCTGACCTGCAACGACTGAATCGCCATCCTTCACGAGTATCTGCTTATAACTAGGTATTTCATACTTGATGATACTTTGACCGGCAGGAGTTATTGTGATTTGCTTCTTGGTCATACTAACTTTACCTGCGACTGGCGCAACTAGAGGATTATCCCCGCCTTCACCAGATGCCACTACATCACCAACAGCAACTTCGGTTCCTGAGGCAACTTGCGGAGTACGGTCACCAATTATCAGCTCAGAAACTTTAGCTTCATCATTAGTAACCTGCACTAGGTACTGGTTATCATCTTCCCATACAGCCACTTTACCTGGTATATCAGATAGGAATGCTTTACCTTTAGGTACGCGAGTTTCAAATAACTCTTCAACACGAGGAAGACCCTGCGTGATGTCATCAGCAACCGCAGCACCACCGGAGTGGAAGGTCTTAAGAGTTAACTGCGTTCCTGGCTCACCAATAGATTGAGCAGCGATTACGCCGATCGGACTATGGTCTGCCACCAACTCACCAGTTGCTGGATCAACACCATAACTCTTTCGGTGAACACCGTGCACAGAGCTACAACTCAGTACGCTCATTACCCGTAGCTCTGTAATAGCTTCGTCAGCTTCAACTGCTTCAGCAGTTTCTAGGGTTATCAACTCACCCTTTTTAACATAACCCTTTACCGTCTCTGCGGAATAACGACCAACTAGTCGTGAACTAAACGAAACACCAATTTCTAAAGCATCTGATCGATACATTGCAAATCCTGGATCTTCGATATCGCCATCGATAGTAAACACATCTTGTGATACATCGACCAAACGACGTGTTAAGTAGCCTGAATCGGCAGTCTTTAGGGCGGTATCGATAAGACCTTTACGTTGACCACGGGTAGAGGTGAAGTATTCTAGCGGATTAAGTCCGTCACGGTAGTTACTCTTAATAGGTAACTCCATAGCTCGTCCAGTAGCATCAGACAGTATACCTACTGAGCCAATAACTTGCTTAACCTGCACTACTGAACCACGGGCACCAGATACAACTGCCATTGACATAGCATTGTCTTCTGTAGCGAACTGAGCTGATAGCGCTTTTTGTACAGCTGTATCAGAATCAGTCCAAGTCTCAATTGTTAACCTATATCGTTCATCATTAGTAATGAAACCTTGATCATACTGGTCGCTAATAGCAGTAGCACGCTCTTCAGCCTTATTAAGGATGTTATCGAGCTCTTTAACGTCAACGAAGTCGCTCATACCCATTGATATCGCAGCTTTGGTTGCGTATTCAAATCCAATGTCTTTCAGCGCGTCGGCTACTAGAGCGCTCTTTGCTTGGCCATACTTCTGATAGATTTTAGCCATAACACTTGCTAACTTCTTCTTAGTCATTGTGTCGTCCTGGAATGCAAAATCTTCAGGGAAAATCTCGTTGAACAAGAATCTACCTAGAGTAGAAGTACTCGTCGTGCCACGGAAAGGTAGCGTAACAGGGTCTTGAAGCTTAACACTGCCTTCATCGTAAGCCATTAGTGCTTCGTTAAGACCACTAAACGCTCGATTAACAGATTTACTACCCGGACGCTCATAGGTTAAGTAGTAGCATCCAAGAACAATATCTTGCTCAATATGCAGTATAGGAGTACCGTCTGCAGGCTTAAGTAAGTTTTTATCAGCGGACATAATGTCACGCGCTTCTGCTTGAGCTTTGTCGCTTAGAGGCAGATGGACGGCCATCTGATCGCCATCAAAGTCAGCGTTAAAACCTTTACACACAAGAGGGTGAAGCTGAATAGCCTTACCTTCAATCAAGACTGGCTGGAATGACTGAATACCTAAACGGTGAAGTGTTGGAGCACGGTTTAGAAGGACGTACTTGTTCTTGATCACTTCGTCCAAAGCGTCCCAAACAACGGTTTCGCCTTGCTCGATCATTCGTGTAGCGCTACGGATATTATGTGCAAATTCTTGCTTAATCAACTGTCCGATAACAAAAGGCTTGAATAGTTCTAATGCCATCATCTTAGGTAGACCGCACTGGTGCATTTTTAATTCTGGACCAGAAACAATTACTGAACGGCCAGAATAATCTACACGCTTTCCAAGCAAGTTCTGGCGGAAACGTCCTTGTTTACCCTTAAGCATGTCACTTAGTGATTTTAGGCGCCTTCTCTGTCCTGTTGCAGCGACTGCTCGACCTGAGCGTGCTGAACTGTTGTCGATAAGCGCATCTACAGCTTCCTGGAGCATTCTTTGTTCGTTACGACGAATAACTTCAGGAGCATTAAGATCAATTAATTTTTTAAGACGATTATTACGGTTAATGACTCGACGATAAAGATCGTTTAAGTCGCTAGTAGCAAATCTACCACCCGTAAGTTGAACCATAGGACGTAGGTCTGGCGGGATCACTGGCAATACAGATACACACATACTTGATGGTTTGATTCCAGCTCGTTCCATGCTTTCAAGTAAGCGTAGACGTTTCATAATCTTCTTGCGTCGTTGACCTTTAGCATCCTGTGCCTCTTCGTACAAACCGGCAATGAGTTTAGCTAAATCGATCTCTTCTAGAAGATCTCTTAAAGCGTTACCGCCCATTCCAACAGTTATAAACTTACGAATTTCTGTAGGTAACGCGCGATAGTCATTTTCGCTTAGGAGTCGAAGCTTCTCGAGACTTGTGAGTTGTTCCTTAAGAACTTCCCACTCTTCGTTTACTTCTTCAAGTTCTTTATTCTGTGCCTCTGCAAGCGCCTTAACATTTGCATCCTCTTTAGAAGCTTCTGCTTCATAACGAGCCTTAATCGCTTCATTCGCTGCCGAAAACTCTGCTTCTTTATCCATGAGCATCTGATCACGCTTAGCAACGTCAACGCTCTTAATAATATAGCTAGCAAAATAAGCGACACGCTCAAGATTCTTTACTGTTAAGCCTAACAAAAGTCCTACTGCACTTGGAGTCCCACGAAGGAACCAGATGTGCGCAACAGGGCTAGCAAGCTGAATGTGGCCCATTCGCTCACGTCTGACGATACTTCGGGTTACAAGTTCACCATTCTTGTCTACCGCTGCTTCACGTGAACGAACACCTTTATACTTTGCGTCGTGTGGATTTATGTCCTTAACTGGCCCAAAAATACGCTCACAGAATAGTCCATCCCGTTCAGGTTTTTGAGTCCTATAGTTAATTGTCTCGGGCTTTGTTACTTCACCATGGCTCCATTCTAAAATGTCACCTGGGCTAGCAACAGCTAGTCTTACTGCATCAAAGTCTGCAATATTTGTTCCAGAGTTATAACGGCGCATTATTTTGCCTCCTCTTCCGTATCAACATTTTCATCGTTATCATCCGTAGAGACCGTAACCGTTGTTGACGGCAAGTCTCCCTCTAATTCCATTACCATGTACTCATCTACTGATGCGTCTTCTGTTACGTCAACGTTACTTGCTTCAGGTTGTGGAACTTCTACATTGGATAATGTTTCTGCTTCACCCTTGATGTTTTCAGCGAGTATCTCTTCTGCGTCCACGACGGCATCACTCGTGATGAGATCAACCTTCAGGCCTAATCCTTGTAGTTCTTTAACAAGCACGTTGAAGCTTTCTGGAACTTTTGGACCTACAATTTCTGTCTGCTTAATGATTGATTCGTAAGCCTTTGACCTACCGTAAACATCGTCAGACTTGATTGTAAGCATTTCCTGAAGTGTATTACTTGCACCATATGCCTCAAGTGCCCAGACTTCCATTTCTCCAAATCTTTGGCCACCATTCTGCGCCTTACCACCAAGAGGTTGCTGTGTAACCATTGTGTAAGGCCCTGTTGAGCGAGCGTGAATTTTATCAGTAACCATGTGTGTTAACTTAAGGAAGTACATGTTACCTACAACGGTCCGCTCTTTAAATGCTTCACCAGTACGCCCATCATAAAGTTGCTGTTTGCCGTCTTCTGGATATCCAGCTTCGTTTAGAAGTTCACTAATCTTAGTCGCTGACAGCCCGTTAAACGACGGTGTTGCTACTTTCATTCCGAGAGCACGTGCAGCCATACCAAGATGTGTTTCAAATAATTGTCCTAGGTTCATACGAGAAGGAACGCCAAGTGGGTTGAGAAGTATATCTACAGGTGTTCCATCTTCATTGAACGGCATATCCTCAACTGGCAGAATTCTTGCAATAACACCTTTGTTACCGTGACGACCAGCTAATTTATCACCTACCTGGATTTTTCGCATCTGAGCCACAAAAACTTGTATTTGCATAATGACACCAGCCTTAAGCTCATGTCCGTTTTCCCTACTAAATACTTTTACTCCGACCACCTTGCCGTGCTTACCGTTGCTCATTCGCTGTGAAGTATCACGAACTTCTTTAGCTTTTTCGCCGAATATAGCACGAAGCAATCTTTCTTCAGAACTTAATTCCTGTTCACCTTTTGGAGTGATTTTACCAACAAGAATGTCGCCTGGATGAACTTCTGCGCCAATACTAACTATACCGTTCTCATCAAGGTGACGAAGGGCATCTTCTGAAACGTTTGGTATATCACTAGTAACAACCTCTGGTCCAAGTTTAGTCTCGCGGACTTCTGTCATGTAATCAACAATATGGATACTTGTAAGAGTGTCATCTTCTACTAATCGTCGAGATATAACAATCGCATCTTCGAAGTTATATCCACCCCAAGGCATAAATGCTACAAGTAAATCGCGACCTAGTGCTAATTCGCCGTTCTGAATTGACATACCTTCTATTAAGGCATCGCCTGCTTTAACTTTATCGCCCTTGCTTACTACAACGCGTTGGTTAATACATGTGCCTTCGTTACTGCGGACAAAATGCATCGGAGCATAACTTACTTTTCGCTTACCATACTCGACGACGATTTCTTCTGCTGATGCCCTTAGTACAGTTCCTGCCTCTTCTGCATAAATGATCTGTCCACTATTCATTGCTGCCGCAGCTTCTAGGCCTGTACCAACTATTGGTGAGCGAGGCTGTATTAATGGTACTGCCTGTTTTTGCTGGTTAGAACCTACAAGAGCACGGTCAACACGATCTCGTTCCACAAATGGGACTAGTCCTGCAATAGAACCTATGATCTGGTTCTTAGCTGCATCCATGTGAGTAATCTCATCGGCGTCAATTTCACCAACGCTTAGGCGAATACGCGCACTAACACGCTCTTCTTTAAAGTATCCATCAGCGTCAATTTCGTTACCTGCTCCAGCGACGATAGTCTTTTCTTCGTCTGCCGCGCCCAAGAATACAACCTCATCAGTAACCTTAGCTTTTACAGGCCAGGTTGCACGACCCTTTACAGAGGCTAGTTTTTTAGCGTCTGCTTCTGTGATCTTAGAGCCTTTTTTAACAATTACTTTACCCTTTTCATCTTCTAGATCTACTGATGCAATATGACCTGGAGCGTCTTTTGGAGTCGCAGAGTTTATAACTTTGCGGTATGGAGTCTCGACAAATCCGTACTCATTTATTCGTGCATAGTTTGCTAGGTTTAGCACTAGTCCAATGTTGGCACCTTCAGGGGTTTCAACAGCACAAATACGACCGTAGTGGGTAGCATGCGCATCACGAACTTCAAAGCCGGCTCGTTCTCGTGAAAGACCACCAGGGCCCATAGAACTAAGTCGACGCTTATGAGCAAGTTCAGATAACGGATTAATCTGGTCCATGAACTGACTAAGCTGTGAACTTGCAAAGAACTCACGTACAGCCGCAACAACTGGTCTTGCATTGATAAGTTGTCCAGGAGTTACGGTTTCTATCTCACTCATACTCATGCGATCTTTTGTATTGCGTTCCATTCTAAGAAGACCAATTCTAAACTGACGCTGTACAAGTTCGCCAACTAGTTTTACGCGTCGGTTCGCAAGACTATCAATGTCGTCAGCTGGTTCTTGAGTGTTATTAAGTCGAATGATCTCACTAATTATTGCTATTAGGTCTTCAAGTCTCATTACTCGATTCTCTGCTGTATTTGGCACATCAAGATCGAGACGCTTGTTAATCTTGTAACGACCAACTCTACTAAAGTCAAAACGCTTGTAGTTATAGAACATATTTTCAATCAAGCTTCGTGCATTATCAACAGTTGCAAGATCACCTGGTCGTAGTCTTCTATAAACTTCAATCAAAGCTTCGCTACCAGTTTTCGAAGGATCTTTTTCAAGCGTAGCGTCTAGATAATTGATTTTTCCTTGATCTACATGCTTAAAAGCATCTTTCATGGCAGATTCACTCATACCAAGAGCTCTTAGTAGAGTAGAGACAGGAATTTTTCGTTTTCGATCTATTTTTACAAACAGTGCTTTGTTGGCAGCGGTTTCAAATTCCAACCATGCACCACGCCCTGGTATAACTTTGGCTCCGTAAAGGTTTCCGCTTGCTGAAAGTTCAGATGTGAAAAATACTCCCGCAGAACGGATTAATTGGCTAACTACAACTCGTTCAGCACCGTTAATGACGAAAGTACCCCTAGAAGTCATCCAAGGAAAATCACCAAGATAAATTTCCTGTTCTTTAACTTCTCCCGTTACTTTGTTTGTAAGAACAACTTTAGCCTTCAGTGGCGCCTCATAGCTAATATTGTTTTCTCGAGCTTCGGCTTCTGTGGTTTTTGGATTTTCAAAGTGATAGTCCTTAAAGCTTAGACTCAGTTTGGTAGCGGTATAGTCATCAATTGGGCTAATCTCGGCTAATAGCTCACCCAAGCCTTCTTCTACAAACCACTGCCATGAGTGATTTTGATGGTTAACCAAGTTTGGTAGGTCTAAGACCTGTTTAGTGTCAGTAAAAAACGTACGCTGTGATGCGCTCTTAGTAGTAGCTTTTGCCATATAAGGTACGGGCTCCTCTTTAGCTTAGTGATTTAGATTGAGTTGTTAGCAAATAATTACGCTCAAAATTTAAGGTGTAAAAATTTGAGCTAGACTAGTTACTAGTTTCTTATTTCTGTTTTTTATTGATATTGGCGCCGAAGATTACTGCCGACATATTTGCATTTTTGTGATCTAATAAGGAGACCAAAGCAAACTGTCCGCCCACTACTTCTTACTATATAGAATACTTACTAATAGCTTGCTAGTCAAGTTATACTTTTAGGATTTAGTGCCCTGCTAAAACCATAGTGGGAATTATTAGGTTTTATTAAGTTCTTTACCTTATCATCTTCACTCGTTGCTCCTATGATTTTATCGATCATGTATCCAGCAACTCCGGCTTCAACAATTCTTGTGTGTGCCATTTCAAGTCCTTGCGGACCAGTATTAAACTTTAGTTCATCCGCGGTTCTCGATGAATAGTGAATTAATGATTTGGCAACAATTAACAGTTCATCATTATTGAGAGTAAGAGATGTTTCTCCATTCTGTTTTCTTGCATCAGTAATTTTTTTATGTAAGTGAACTACCCCTCCTTCAAATAGGGATCGTATTGAGTCTGCCTGAATGTTTTCGGCTACTTGATCACGTTCATACTGTCTAATAGAGTTTAAAACTACACTTGTTTCGCTAAATCCACTTGCTTGATCAATGCCCAAATTTACACCCCAGTGACATTGGTTGTACGGTGCCTTTGTTATGTCCATTACATTCTAGGTTAAACTACTGAGTCGATTATGCAAGCATTACCAGTTTACTCTGCAAGGTTTTCTTGCACTTTAAGACTAAGTTCATGAGTGACCTGTTGAGCCATCAAATCGTAAGGCGCATCGTTCTGTGACTTTTGCTTTGCGAAACTTGTAACAGCCTCACCAAGCCACCTGAGTTGGTGTTCATTAAGCATTATCGACGTTTCGTTTTGTTCTGTAGTGGCTCGTAGTAATGAGTCATGCATATGCCTTATCCCACTTCTAAATAAATCCCGAACAGTCATAGCCTGCACTACATGATCACCGCAACCGTCAGATGTCAGCTCATCCCAATAAAAGCCAACTGCGTCTGCGACAACCCTTGCTTCTGACAGTAATGGGTCTGACGCCTGTTTGATCTCTAATGAAAACCTACCTGAACCTAAGGATGTTATCATATTTCTAATTTTAAACTACGTTTACTTTTTTGTCATTTTTATGGGTTACGACCTAATAAGATTACTCAATAACTTAAGTATCCTATTCTAATGTCTGTATAACATTATCTACAATGCCGTATTGCTTGGCTTCTTTAGACGTTAACCACTTATCTCGCTCCATATCTTCATGGATTTTCTCAGGTTTCTGGCCGGTATTTTTAGCCATAATACTTTCGAGCAAACTCTTAATGCGTAACGACTCCTTAAGACTAATCTCTTGATCGGTTACCATACCACGAGTTCCAGATGATGGTTGATGGATCATAACTGTACCATGTTGCAAGATTGTTCGCTTACCTTTTGCGCCACTACTTAGTAGAAATGCTGCCGCAGACGCTTGCACGCCTATCCCTACAGTTGCTACGTCAGGCTTAATATATTGCATAGTGTCATAGATCGCTAGGGCGTCATAAACACTACCACCAGGACTATTTATATAGATTTGAATGTCTTTGGTTGGGTCTTCATTAGCTAAATGGAGTAGCTGGGCCACAATAATATTTGCGCTATGTTCGTTTACGTCTGTACCAAGAAAAATAATTCTATCTTTAAGCAACCGAGAGTATATATCAAATGCTCGTTCATGACGGCCTTCTTGCTCTATAACTGTAGGGATAAGTACTGACATAAATCTGTCCTCGTTTAATAATACTATCGTAAATCATAAATTAGCACTCGTCAATACAGAGTGCTAATTTACTACTTTGTAATTGTTGTTATTTTAAACTTTTGCAGAGTCAACTATGAAGTTAACAACTTTTTGGCTCAGCATTCGGCTTGCAATATCCCGTCGGGCTTCAGGTTTTTCAAGCTGTTGTTGCATAGTTGGGTCTGTATACTGAGCTTTTAACATTTGAAGCTGAATTTCTAGTTCCTCTGGTGTGACTATCAAAGATTCTTTCTCTGCAATTTCGCTTAATATTATGCCTGTCTTAACCTGATCACGCGCATTTGGCTCAACTACTTCTGCCTTATACTTATCTTCGGTGGTTTTCTCTGATTCGATAAACTCAGCAAAAGTCTGACCACGGTAGGTAAGATTTCTTCGTAGTTCATCAAGCTCATAAGTAACTTGCTGGTCAATCAAAGCCTGTGGAATCGCAACTTGGCTGTTATCAACAACTTGTTTTAGAAGCTCATTCTGCTTGGCTCGCAAAACTTCATTTGAAGATTCTTGTTCAAGCTGTTTGCGAACATCGTCTTTTAACTCTTTGAGTGTTTTAAACGGCCCAGCTTTGGATGCTAAATCATCGTCTAACTTTGGTTTTATAAGCTCATTGACCGACTTAAGATTTACAGTAAATGTTACCTTCTTACTGGCTAATGCTTTCACTCCATAGTCCTTTGGGAACGTAAGAGTAAAGCTTTTTTCATCGCCTGTTTTCATTCCAATTATGTTGTCTTCAAATCCAGGGATAAAACTATTGCTCCCAATCACAAGTGGATAATCTTTTCCGTCGGCTCCATTTACAGGCACACCCTTAGAATCGACACCCTTAAAATCAATTGTTGCTTCGTCTCCTTCTTTAGACCCTCTTTCAACAGATTTTTTCTCGCTCATTCGAGTACGTAGAGTTTCAAGAAGATCCTTAACATCGGCCTCAGTTACTTTTTTATCTTTAACTTTAGTAGTCAGACCCTTATACTTACCGAGCTTGACCTGTCCAATCACACTAGTACTTACCTCAAACTCAAGCATTGTAAAAGGAACGAATTTTTTTATGTTTACATTGGGTTGAGTTACAGGTCTTACGTTTTCCTGCTGTGAGGCACGTGAGTAAAGATCAGTCATAGCTTCATCTAAAAATTCAGACTGTAAAATACTGGGTTCAATATTCTTTTCGATGAGTTGTAACGGGGCGTTTCCTGCCCTAAAGCCTGGCAATTTAACGTCCTTAGATAATTTTTTTAAGACTTTTTGTTTTGATGACTCTAAATCTTCCGCTGTAGCGGTAATGATTAAGGTTATTTCAGACTCACTTATAATAGTTTTTTCTACGTGCATCAAATCATCCTACATCAGAACTTAACAGATGTAAAGCTAGCGATCGACGAGAATCGAAGCTATGGTGTCTATCTGACCAGTAATGTCCTTACTATCTACAATGTCACGGAGTACGTACGTACCACTCGATACTTCGTTATCACCGACCATCATAATGTATCGTATTCCGAGTTTATCGGCAGATTTGATTTTTTTGTCGAGTTTGCGAGGTGTTGTATCCGTCGCGACGTTTATTCCTTGCTCACGAAGCGCTTGCACAACTGCGCTTACATCCACGTCGCCGACTGAGGCAACAACGACATCTGTCGCAGGTCGTAGCTTATCAGGTACCAGGTTCCAGGTCTCCAAGAAATTCTGTAGCGTCACATCACCCATCCCAAATCCGACTGTAGGCACTGGCTCGACGCCGAAAGCACCAACTAGTCCATCGTACCTACCACCACCAAACATACTACGGTTGTTATCTGGGTTTTTATCAAACACTTCGAACACGATATCGGTGTAATAATCAAAGCCTCTGGCAAGACTTGGTGAGGACACGCCACGCACGCCACGTGACTCTAGTTGCATAATCAAATCTTTGACTTCTAATGAATCACCGTCGCTTGATAAAAAGCCGTACAGTGCGTCTGGCTTCTCTACATGCCCAGCGAGCTTATCCACGAACGCTGTCTGGTCAAGCTTCTCAAACATATCTATTAAGCGGATTACTTCATTTGCTGAGGTCTTTATTCCTGCTTCATTGACGCGCTTCTTCAGCAACTGGCGTGAATTAACCCGGATTTCGTACATCTCATCTGTCGCACCAAAGCGTTTCATAATGGCATCTGCCAGCTGAATAATCTCTACGTCGGCGTCTATACTTTCTATACCAAACACATCAGCGTTTAGTTGCCAAAATTCGCGTAGACGCCCACGCTGAGGTCGCTCATACCGAAAACAGTTCGGAATACTAAACAATCTTAGCGGATAGCCAAGCTCCTGGCGACGAGAAGCCACCAACCGACTAACCGACGGTGTCATCTCTGGCCGCATGACCACACGTCTACCACCTCTGTCATCAAAGCTGTAGGTTTGCTCGTTAACGATCTCCTCGCTTGTTTTTGCAGTGTAGAGGTCGATCGACTCTAAAATAGGTGTGTCGTATTCTTCGTAACCAAAAGACTGGCAAACCTGTCGCATCGTGCCAAACATGTAGTTACGTATCCTCATATCCTCTGGATAAAAATCTCTGGTGCCTTTGTAGCCTAACGTACTAAGTTTCATAATTCCTCCTATTATATACAAAAAAACTAAAAACGCCCCGGAGCATCGGGGCGTTTGTTGAAAAACAAAGCAATACTAGCCGATGCAACGAGGCAACTTATGTACATGGACCTGGGTGGTAAAAGCTAGTGACTTGATCATATTTATATATTATATCACGCTTATGCCTGTACTGTCAATACTTCTGCGCTATGACATCGTAGATGTGCCAGTGTTTTGGTGCTCCGTCGGCAATTGTTCCGTCTTCTTCCTTCTCGTCAAGATGCAATAGTGAGAGGCCGGCAAAGATTGCCCGTATTTCATCTTCTTCAACGAAGCTCATTGTCTCGCCAGGCTTATTCCATTCATCATTAACCCCAAAGAAGTTGCCAACAAAGATACCGCCCGGTTCCAGTGCATACAAAAGGCCCTTCATGACGGATCGCAGTTCATCTTTATGCACAAAAGGCAGTGAGAATGATGCATTAATAAGATCATAGCGCTCGGGGTTAAAGAGTTCGATGTCTCTACAGACGAACTGTATAAGGTCTTGGTCAGGTAAGCGCTTAATATATCTACCAGCTTCTTCACTGGCATCGACTGCAGTGACCCTCATGCCATATCCAGCAAGAAGCGCAGTCTCGCCCCCTGCACCACAACCAAGATCAAGCGCACTACGAGCACCTTCATCAAGATAACCCATAGCTAGTGCCAACAGATCATGTGTCCGGCCAGCTGTTCGATCATAGTAGCCTTCTGGTGGTGCGTATTTCTGGAAGTTTGATATATTGCTCATGAAAACTATTGTATGATGCCTAGTAGCATGACTAAAATAAAAAATCGCGTTCATCACCGCAACCACGCATTATATGACTGGTGGAGCCTCACACACGTTACTTGGGCGTCGCTTCTTGGGTGGATAATGAACCCATTTGTGGCACTGGCAATCATGGTGCTCTGGGAGCCCCTGGAAAACTTCGTACTCAACCCACTCCTTGCAAAAATTAATATAGACTTTGGTTACGAATCATTGCAGAATTCTTTGTCTGACATTGTGTTCGATGTTGTGGGTGTGGCGATCGGTGCTTTTATACTGAAAGCCTTAATAGATCCGCCCTTCTATCTGTTCTAAGAACCGCTCTTGATTCTTTGCGTACATAGGAGCATAATCACCAATAATACTTAAGGGAGATGGAATTATGGCAGAAACAGCCACCCAACCAGTCGTAGGAAAAAACTACGGCAGTTCATTTGATCTAGCAAAAAAAAGCGCCAATCTGGTAAAGAAGTTCTTGCCACTATTTGCGCTAGTGTGGGTGATTGACTTACTCGGCTCAATCGGCCCAGAGCCAGATTCAGAGCTAGCAACTAACAGCGCAATGTGGTCAGAGTCACTCAATATAGGGCCAGGTGCACTTTCAACACTACTGGGCGGGGCGCTTGTCATACTACTAGTATTGCTCGTGGTGTACATCTTCGTAACAGCTATGCGTTATAGCCTGGAACTACGGGTCAGTCGTGGCAAGACACCAAAGGTAAATGAGCTCGTTTCAGATGCAAAGAAGTACTTCTTTCGATTTGTCGGTGTTGGGTTACTTTCAATTCTAATTGTGATCCCAGGATTAATTGCGCTGATTCTGCCAGGGCTATACCTCTTAGTACGCATTATCTTTGCGCCGTATCTATTAATCGACCGAGATCTTAGCGCTGTAGACGCAATAAAAGCCAGCTGGCGAATGACCGATGGCAGGTTTATGGCCACTGCAGGTCCGTTGGGCGTTATCCTACTTGTCACAATAATCGCGACCATTTTGTTCGGCTGGGTACCAGTCGTTGGTGGAGTATTAGCCCTTATTGCTTCAATAGCCGTGTCTTTAACGTTGCCACTCCGCTACGTTCAAATTGCCAAAGACGTTAAATAGCGTTTCACTAAATGAAAGTAGCTCCTCACTCGGGGCTATTTTTAGTTGGTGCGCGAGAAAGGACTTGGTCACGTCCCGCGACCCCTGAAAAACATCTTTGAAAACCAGTTTTCAAGAGTTTATTCCTGTCCTGACTGCCACAGGCAGTCCTCCCCTTCACGCCTTAGGGTTTTGGTTCAAGGCATTTCAAGCAACGTAAAAACCAGCCACACGGACTGGTTTTTACGTTGGTGCACCTGATGACAGATGTCTTGAACCTTTAGAGAGTATATCTGATTGGCTACTAAGTAGTCCAGATGTAGACTGGAATTTACAGCTTAGGAATGCTTCACTATCTCGATTTGTGCCCCAGTATCAGCTCTGATAAGAGCGTGTTGTTACTCTCGCTAGAAGTCGTTTGAACCTAACACAGTATGTATCTACCGTAAGTATTTATTATCAAGCAAGAATTTGTCTTGCTCGGCGTGCATTTTTTCTGGCAATTCAGTAAACCAGTCTCCACTGGAAGCCTCGTTATTAGGGGAGAGACTACCTTGGTATTCAATGACCTCAAAAACAATTCCAACGGGTGAATCTAAGCCATTCTCGTAGTGACTTGGGTATTCTATGTAGCCCTCTTGAGTTACCTTAGTGACTTTAATTGACAACTCTCGTTCAGCAATTCGCTTAACTGCTTCAACTAATGGCTCACCAAATCTAACAGTGCCACCAACCAAGTGCCATTGCCCCTTACAAGGCTCAATAGCTCGCTTAGTGAGGTATATAGCACCTTCAGGATTTCGTACAATCACTTCAACGGTCAGTCTTGGTACCTTAGAGTAAATTGAATCGAACTCCTCCTTACTCAAAGGTTGGTTATTTGCTTCCATAGATTAGAGAACTGCCTTATCCTCTAGCTGCTTTAGAACTTTTTCCCATAACGCAAAAGCTGAAGCGGGGATAACGTTACTAGGATTTGTTTTTAACAATTCTCTAATTTCCACCTTTGTAACCCAGTTGGTTTCAGCAACTTCTTCTTTATCTATGTTTAGATTTGCGTCAATCTTAGATTTATCAACAAGAGCATAATATATGCTGAAGCGTCGGGTCGCACCGTCAGGGTGGACAAAATCTTCCTCAAACAGTAACTCTGGTACGTAGAGGTTTGGCGTAAGCCCAAGTTCTTCTTCTGTTTCTCGCAACAATCCTTGCTCGACGGTTTCTCCGTCTTCAAGCTTTCCCGTAACACTCGGTCCCCATAGGCTAGGGTCGTGAACCTTATGGTCAGCTCGCCGTGCTAACAGTAATTTCCCGTCATCATTTACAAGCCACAACACAGCAACATAATACATACCTAAATCATATCACTACTTAAACCGCATAAGAACATTGCAGTCACGTCGCACAATACTTATTCTGCGTCAGACAATAACAGGGGTAGAGGTCAATTTTTTACTACATAGGGGCGTGTCAAGTGCTAGAGTTATTTTCGCCCACCCCTGTTATAAAACACCTTATACAATAATGGTGAATTAGCTAACTCATAGCAAAATGGAGAGGTACTAAGCCCTCTCCATTTCTTATTGTTTTCAGCTCTTGAGCGTCATAGTTAATTTCCTTTCTTAGCTTTCTAGGCTTGCTTTTCTTTAATCCATCGTGCAGTCGCTTCGTATAGTCGTTCCATTGCTCCATCTTCTATAAACGGATGGGATGCGTCAGGAATAAGTATGTGTTCTGATTCTGCGTTAATGTTGTTAGCGTAATCTTTTCCGAAACGCTCCATAACCTCACCACTATTAGCTGCATTTACGACAAGCGTATCAACCTTGAAGCTCTTTGCCATTTCTGTACTGCCTGGTGCATAGTCTTCAAAGACTTTACGGGACAGTACGTAGCCCGATCCATTCGCTGAAACGTATGAATCAAGCTCTTTAATGTACATGAAGTCGTTCTCTAGGTTCTTTTTTGCCTGTGGTTCATCATAGCCATTTGTATGACTTGCGTCCCATAAAACAGCAGCGTCAAACGCTTGTTTTGCGGAGTATACAATCGCCATACCACTATAACTATGCCCTATCACACAAACCCATTCCGAACCTTGTTCTTTGACGTAATCAACAATCGTATCTATATCTGCTGCATTGGTTTTCACACCAAAGTCGCCAATGTTACGTTGCTTAGTATCGTCACCGTAAAAACTCACTCTTAAAGTCGCAATCCCTTGCTCTTCAAAGAAACGGGATGCGTTAAAGAGCAGTAGGTCGTGCATCCAACCACCCAAGCCAGGAGCTAGAACTGCTAGTGGAGAGCTGTAATCGCCACGCAATACACCGTGTATTTCTAATTCACTGTCAGGGATAGGAATATGCACTTCTGTTTCGTGCATAGAATCCAAACTAATCTTTTCCATATCAAACTCCTATAAAAAACCGAACAGTAATGACTTACTCAATCATACACCTGCTCGGTTTTTGAAGTTTGTTAGTTACTAAGGCACACTAAAAAGTCGCAGAGAATGTATGACTGATTTAGCGGATTTCGTAGAGTAACATAATTGATTATCATAATAACACTATATAGTGCTAATGTCAATTATTAGTCTGCTTACACTTCACTAACTACAGAGATATGCAGAATACCTCGACATAAACTCTAAAGCTTGTCCAAAGCTCTGAAAATGCGTCACAGAGCATGTTTTAGCTGGGGTTCTCGTTCATCTTTTGCACTCTGAAACTACATTCGTACTGTTCACGAGATTTTTTCTGATATTTTTGACCCTTAACGCCATTTTTCTGCCGTACATTTTCCTTACCTTGTCTGACACCAAATCTCTTAGAAATTGAGTGAGAGCATACAAGTTTTCGTTACATTGTCCGATAAGTACCAGAGCATAAATGACAGAGTACAAACGTGCTCTGATTTTCGTATGCAGAGATTATCTTCTCAGTAAATAAAGGCTCGGTATTTAAGTAGCGATAGAACGTATCTCTGCTTACCTTAGCGTAACGACAAGCGTCAGTGACATTGTAATTATTCTGAATAGCGTCAGCGATTTTGTCCATTATACTGATAGTTATTTTTGGTGGTCTACCATTTGATTTTTTAATCATCAATCCTCCTTTTGTTTTTGGCGTTACCTCTCTTCTTATTATCTCAAAAACAGCATTTTAACTTGACAATGCTTATGTTAAAGAGTATAATTAGAGGTACAGTAGTGAGTGCATTTTGTCACAGTACACGTAGGCACTAGCTAGGAATCTACCCATTAGTCTTTCGTACTTTCGAGTATTGACTGACAAATGGATGATAAATCCGAATTACAGTTTCAATCAAACACAATAGACCCGCAGCAAGAGGTAGGGGGTCGTTTTGTTGTATTAAGTAAAAATACCGATCACATAGACGATGGGTTGATAGCCTATGCAGATGCTCTTGAAGCCATAGACGAAAACAAAGCAGCAGCAAAACTCAACGAGGTATCCATGATAGGTAATAATGGTAGTCGTATCTATTACTAATCGGTATCATTAGGGTATGTTGCTGCAAGAAGAAATTGACCGCACCAAATTACGTTACGTGCTATATGCTCGTCGTTCCACCACAGATGAGGGTAGCCAGGTTCGTTCTGTACCTGACCAAATCAAGTACTGTAAACGTCACGCAGAGATAGCTGGGCTGAATATAGTAGCTACAGTCAGGGAAAAAGGGTCAGCTAAAAAGCCTGATAAGAAAATACGACCAAAGTTTTATGATTTACTTGAAGAAATAGAGAATGGTGGCAAGTATGACGCCATCCTTGCATACGCCCCTGACAGGCTCTCTCGCAATATGTTAGACGGTGGTCGTATCATCAACCTGCTAGACGAAGACAAAATAAAAGACCTACAATTTCCGACGCATCACTTTACGAACGATCCATCTGGAAAACTCACGCTCGGAATCATGTTCTCTATCTCTAAGCATTTCTCTGATGATCTATCACAGAAAGTGCGTAGAGGTGTATCTGGTAACTTTGATGACGGTAAATCCTCTGGATCGCCTAAGTGGGGCTATGACCGAAATGAACAGAGTGGGCTTTACGAACCTAACGACTGGTTCAACGTAATTCAAGAAGCATGGTTCATGAGAGTAAAAGGCTCTACCAATAAAGCAATTCAAGAGTACTTACTTGAGAAAGATTATCATCGTGTTACTAAGGTAAATAAAAAGAATAAATACCCGAAGAAGATATATCCGACTGAAAAAAGTGTAGGTGTGATGTTTCAAGACCCTTTTTATTACGGGATACTTGAGCAAGCCAATCAGACGATTGACCTAAGAACGGTATACGACTTTGAGCCAATGATTGACGAGGAAACATACAATCAAGTACAAGCTCTAGCTTACACTCGCAAACGTGATATTAACCCCAAGAAAGGCTTTGAATTTAAGCCACTCACTAGGATGGTCTATTGTGGCGTATGCAAGAGTGATAGGTGGATGTTAGTAGGCAAAAACAAGCCAGGCGGTAGCGATCATCACGTCCTAACCTACCGTTGCGACAACAAAGACTGCACTCGCTATCCTAAGTCAGTCAGAGCGAAGTACGTGTTCAACGCTATTTATGAGCTACTGGATAAACTAGAGCTGTCAGACGAAGCGTATGAGCGTTACAGCAAACGCATTGAGAGCTTTACAGACGATAAGATCATCAAGATTAAGAGTGATATTGCCAGTAAACGTGGTGCGTATGCTCACAAGAAAAAAGAGCTTGATGATCTGTCACTTGGACTTAGTAAAATCAAACGAAGTTCATCAGCTTATGCAATCAACGAAGATAAGATTGAGCAGCTCGCTATTGAAACTCAAGAACTAGATGATGAGATCGACAAGCTCAAGGAAAAGATTGCTAATCCGAGCAAAATTAAGCTAACCAGAGATCAGTTCTTGAACCTCGTAAAATTAGCTCCTGACAAGATGAGAGCAGGTTCAGCAGTTGAAAAAGATCGTGTTGCGCGGATTTTGTTCTTGAACCTAACAATTGACAATGAAAAAAGGGTCTTCCCAATCTGGAAAGAACCCTTTGCAAGCCTTGTAAAGGCGATTGAAATGTCGTCTGGTGCGCGAGAAAGGACTTGAACCTTCACGCCCGAAGGCACTAGTTCCTAAGACTAGCGTGTCTACCAATTCCACCACTCGCGCATTGATGAACACTATACGCTAAATTGCGTGCGAATTCAATTGACTGTTAAGGATTATGAACATTGGTAGAACGCAGTGATAACGGCATAAGATTCAGAGCAATCCCACCTAAGCCCTGCTCTCGAAAGGCATTTTTTACAATTCCAGCCTCATAATGAGAACGGACTGCAACAAGACTAATATGATGCGGTACTGAACTATCGATATTGCATTTATTATGTGGATCAATTGTACTCAATAACTCTTGTTGGTCGTTTCTTAATTCTTCTACTGCTGGACCGCTGATGTCTAATGCTATATGCCTCAAATTACCAGGCTTAGTAGACCCGTATACCCCGATATTATTAATGTCAACTTCCAAATGATTGGAAGCAAGTTTTCGTTCCTGATAAAATTCCTCGATGTCATCGTTCATGCGTAGCAAAGCATGATCACGATTGCTAGCAGAAGGGACATAAATTTTATTGAGTATGCTACGTAGATAACGTGGTGGTACACACGAACTACCGTAATCAGCGCGCTTAAAATGCATCGCCTCAGAAGGTAGCTGGAGCTGAGATAATGCAGTTGTTACAGCTCTAGTAAGGTCAAATTGACCACGAATATCAACATATCGACGCAAATAAGCCAAGCGTTTTTCGTTTACGACACTTGGACGAGTGCCCCGAATATTTTTGTGTTTAATCTTGTGTGAGTCAGCTCCACGTGGTCGCATTGGTTCAGACGAGCTATTAATATCATACGTCTCATGAACATGATTATTAATTTTCATGATGCCTATTATACCCTGTTTTATGATATTTACAAGTTGCTAATTATGGGGTCTCTGATAAAAATGTAGAGCGCTATCCCCGTATTGCTTACTCTGCACTAATTCAAGACCCTCGAACGGGTACCAGTCGGCTTTACCAGGCCACGACAGAACCAATACCCCGCTTTCAGCTACATGTCGAGCCATACGTTTTAGATCGCGATAAGGAACAACATCGTAAGGTGGATCGAGTAAAACTACATCGAACTTCTCTATCTGATGCCGAGTGGACCAAGCACCGGCATAAGCTTTCACGACTTTTACCTGATCTTCGATCCCAAGCTTCACAATATTGCTTTTTATAACATTGTACGCCCTAGGATCAACTTCTATCACTACTGCGCTAGAGGCGCCACGACTAACCGCTTCTATTGCTAGTGCTCCACTCCCAGAAAATGGGTCAAATACCCGCAACCCTTCTATATCCCCTAGCGAGCCAAAGATCGCTCCGCGCATTTTTTCGCTCATAGGGTGTGTACGGTGCCCCTTTGGAGCTTCGTAGTTCCTGCCACTTAATCTTCCAGCGATAACTCTCATACCAACAGTCTAAGCCTAAACATTAAAAGCTAAAAGGGTTAATTGAGATTAGTAACAGCTCGATACTTTTGCACAGCTATCTTAAGCTCTGGATATTTATTTAACTTCAGGCCGTTGTGTATAAACATGCTCGCGCTATTTCTGGCAGACGATATCAGTACAGCATCTGTAAGATTTGCTATTCGCAAATCCAACTGGCCTGACTGGTCTTTACCGTAAATCGCTCCCGGACCCCGGATCTCAAGATCGAGTTCAGCTAATTTGAAACCATCGTTATTATTTTGGAGAGCTTTGAGACGCCTAGATGGCTCCTTGCTGTCACTCATTACTAGATAGCAATATCCCTGGTGAGAGCCACGCCCCACGCGCCCACGGAGCTGGTGTGCCTGAGCGAGACCAAACCTCTCCGCTCCTTCGATCAGCATTATTGTCGCATTTGGAACGTTTACTCCTACCTCTACTACTGTGGTTGCGACTAGTATTTCTATTTCGCCAGCAACAAACATCTCCATGACACTATCTTTAGCCTCGGGCTTCATCTTTCCGTGAAGCAATGCAACTTTCCTGTGTTTAAAAACTTTTTTACTAAGTTCTTCGTATACTTTTTCTGCTGAAATCACATTTAACACTTCTGATTCTTGGATCAACGGGCAAACGACAAAGGCCTGTCTGCCAGCTGTAAGCTCTGCTTCAATCTTTTCATACATTTGCTTTCTAGAGTTTGGAGAAACAATCTCTGTCATCACAGGATTTCGTCCGGGTGGTAATTCATCAAGGATAGATATATCTAATTCGCCATATAGCGTAAGTGCGAGCGTACGAGGTATCGGGGTGGCCGTCATACTAAGAACGTGCGGCATTATACCTGCCTTAGCCTGAAGTTTTTTACGTTGGTCGACACCAAATCTATGTTGTTCGTCGATTATAACTAGACCCAGGTTGTGCAGGTCAACTCTTTCTGTGATTAAGGCATGAGTACCTATAATCATGCGTGCATCACCGTTTTTTATACGTGCATGAGCTGTACGTTTCTGTTGGGGCTTCATGCTACCAACTAATAAGGTAACTTCGGACTCTAGCCCAATATAAGATAGTAGCTCGTGCACAGTTGTAGCATGCTGTCTTGCCAATACCTCTGTGGGTGCCATTAGGGTTACCTGGAACCCAGCTTCCATTGCCATAACGGCCGACATTACTGCTACCACTGTCTTACCTGATCCTACGTCTCCTTCAACCAATCTGTTCATTGGTTTTTCTGCATGTAAATCACCATAGATCTGCCATGTAGTTTTTCGCTGAGCATCAGTTAATTTATATGGAAGCGCGGAAACAAACTTTTTTGCAGTCTTTTCATTAAACGGAATATTGACACCTGTATCCTGTTCATATTGTTGCTTATTAAGCAGGCTTGCAAGCGTGATACCAAACAATTCTTCGAACCCTAGTCTTCGCTTGGCTTCAGCTAACTCCTCCATGCTTTCCGGGAAGTGCATGGTTTGTACTGCTTTAGCCCGTGACATAAGACCTACGTCTGTCACCACTTGGCTGGGCAATGTTTCTGGTAACATTTTAATCTCAGATATAAGCAAACTCAGGGCTTTACGAATCACGGTTGACTTCAAGCCTTTAGTCTCTTTATATATTGGAACAATTCGAGCTGTATTAACAGGAAAAGAACTCTCCAGCTCCATGCTTGGGTTCAAAATTGCTAATCTGCCCCGGGAAAGTTCAAAGTTACCAGAAACAAAGTATGTATGACTTGGCTTAATTGAATTGGCACGGTATGGTTGATTGAACCAAACAAGCCTTATACTGCCAGAATCATCGCTGGCAACTGCCTCTGTAATATGCATACCTCTGCGAACATAGCGCCCTACGGCCTGTTTTACGGTAACCTTTATGGTTACAGCATTCCCGGGCTTTATGCTAGAGGTTTTTTGCAGGTTTGAGTAGTCATCATATCGTCTGGGGTAATAACTAATTAAGTCGGCTATAGTCACGATCCCCAAGGTGGAAAGCTTTCCGCCAACCGATGGGCCAATTCCCTTAATTTCGGTAATGTTCTTATCTAGATTCATTACTGACAGTATATCTTAGTCATAATGATTGCTTGAAACATCCTAAATATTGTGGTTATGTTATAACGTAATGCCGGACGAAATTAATAACCCAAATAATCTGCCTACAAACGACGATCTGAATGCGGTATTGGCGCGCGAAGCTACCTCTAGTCCCAGTCAGCACATTGACTCAGCCAGCTTAAAGCAAAAGCTTAGCCAGCAAGGCATGGCAAGTAAGCAAGATAGCGCGTATTTACACCAACAAGTAAAACCAGGTCAGATTATCGGTTACGGTATTCCTACAGACCAAAAGGTAGTCCTACCTCAGCCCAAAGGTGCCAGAGGATTATCCAAGAAAACTCTTAGATATCTCGTATTTATGGTTATAGGCGTCCTTACAATACTAGTAATTTATGTAGTCATCGTGATTGCTCGTAATATTGCGAACCAGTCCTAGATAACCTCGTTGCGAGATTATTTTTTTCTTAACAGAAAGAACACACTCGGCCCAAAATATGTACGAGCTAGTGTGGGTTGCATAATTTTTTCTAGACTAAGCATGGCACTTCTCGGGATAATTTTTTTCAGTCCAGGGCTTCGCAGATTTGATACTGACAAAACTTTTTCTACCTTAAAGCCTGCCTTATCGAGCTGTTTTATTATGGTCTTGGGGTTATGATTTACAAAAGCTATTTCTTCATCTCTTTGATTCTCTTTGGAGCGGATGTCCACTGGCTTGACAGGTAGACGTTTACCCTTGACTGCGTGCTTAATGCGATTTCTTGCGTGCGCATAATTTGCTAGCTCGAGCACAATGTATCCGTCTTTTGATAAAGTTCTATGCAGTTCAGCAAATTCTTTAGAAGGATCTGGCAGATGATGCATAACTCTTATCATTGTATATAGGTCTATAGACTCGTCTTTAAACTTCAGATCATCAGCTTGCATTAATTTACTATCGATCCGTTTGTGATTTTTAAGATAATCTTTAGCAATATCTAGTTGGCTTTTGGCCGGTTCAGCAAGCGTAACTTTGTCTGCGTACTCTTCTAACAATAGACAAAGCCGTCCATAACCGCCCCCAATATCCACTGCGTGTTTAAACTTTTTACCTTTTATTAAGCGTTTAATAGCCATTTCTTCTGAAGCATGTTCGTAGTCACGTCCATCCCAATACTTTAAGTAATTGTAATTATCGTTATCGTACTGATTGGCGATCTTCTTTGAACTTGCCTTTTTGTTGGTAGTCTTAGATCTGTTTAACGGTTTCTTATTGGTAGATTTATTTGTAGGCATAAAAAATAGTATAGCAGGTAATTAATCAGCTCTTTAGAATGTTTACTTTTTTTGTACTACTGCGAAATTATTCTTTCCGCGCTTTACCAAATTTAACCCGGATACAAACAAGTGCAGATTCTGCGGGCCAGCTTTCTGGCCGTTTACGTATATTGCCCCTGCTTCTAAGAATGTTCTAGCCTGTTTCTTTGAGCTTGCTAGACCTGCATTTACTAATGTTTGCGCCATATCTGGGTCTTCTTTAACAACCCCCAGCTCATCTGCCAGAATCTTTTTCTGTTTCTTGTCTAGCTCAACAAAGCTAATATCGCCAAATAATGCTTCAGTTACTCTTACGATATCATCTGAGCGTTCTTTTCCATGGACAAGCTTAGTCACTTCATATGCAAGAAGGCGCTGGGCCAAACGATTACCTCTGTTAGTATTAAACTCCGCCATAGCAAGATCAATTTTTTGCTTATCGAGTTCTGTAAAGATTTTTAGATAGTATTCGATATTTTCATCATCCACATTTAGCCAAAATTGGTAGAACTTATAAATACTAGTTTTCTTCTCGTCTAACCATATTGCCCCGTCTTCACTCTTGCCAAACTTCTTACCTGTAGCCTTATTGATAACTAAAGGTAGAGTAATTGCATGCACCTGTGCGCCACGTGTTTTTCGGATCAATTCAACACCACTTAGGCAATTGCCCCACTGGTCTGAACCGCCAATTTGTAATGAAACATTATATTTATCAAAAAGATGCAAAAAGTCATACCCTTGAAGTAAGGTGTAGCTGAACTCTGCGTAACTAATACCGTTGCCACCAATACGTTTGGCTATATAGTCGCGTTGCACTAGGTTTGTCATGCTGTAATGCTTGCCGATATCTCTTAAAAACGGAAGTAGTTTCACGTCTTTAGTCCAGTCCAAGTTGTTAACAAGTGTAAATTTATACCCATGGAGTATGTTTTTTAGCTGTTTTTCGGCACATTTTATATTGTGAGCTATAGTTTTTTCATCTTGGATATCACGTTCTTTATCTTTACCTCCTGGATCGCCAATCATGCTTGTAGCTCCCCCAGCCAACAATATCGCTTTGTGCCCATGTCTCAAGAAGAGCTTGTCGACCATCATAGCTGCAAGATTACCGATAGTCTGGCTATCCCTGGACGCATCATATCCGTGATAGAACGTCCATTTTTGGGCATCTAGATCTTTAACATCTGTAAATGTGGCATCCTGGATAAAACCACGCCATAGTAGTTCTTCTGAAAGTGTCATATAAGTAAGTATACCTATTTGTACTTTTTATGGCTATTCACCGCACTAAAATGGTATAATGAACTCATTAATAAGTGTTCTGTCACCTGAGTAACTAAGGAGTTATCAACCAATAAATGAAGAATCCTATCAAACGCAAAGGATCGGCAAAGAGTGGTCTTCACTCACAAAGCCAACATCACATTACGAAAAGCGGAAATAAGATAAAGCTCAACCAAAATATGGTGGGTCGCATTAAGGCCAAAAGAGATGCACGTGCGCGAAAGAAGGCTGCTTATCTTGCTACATTACCAAAAGGGCGTTTACAAAGAGCATTGTATAGAATGCACCCTAGAAGAGTTGCAAAATATTGGTTTAGTCGCGAAGGGGGCATTATGGCCCTCAAAATTGCTGGAATAGGGGCTCTTGCTTCATTCCTTTTTCTAATTGGTATATTTGCATATTTTCGTAAGGATCTGCCAAATCTTCGTGATATTTCCGGCAATAATATCGGTGGCTCAATTAGATATTATGATCGCACAGGACAAACTATGCTTTGGGAAGACTACGATGCCGTTAAACGTATCCCTGTACAAGAAGAAAATCAGGCACAGGTTATAAAAGATGCTACTATCGCGATCGAAGATAAGGATTTCTTTAATCATGGTGGCTTCGATGTAAAAGGCATCACAAGAGCAGGTGTTAATAACTTTGTCGGTAAGAGCGGGACTACCCAAGGTGGATCAACGATTACCCAACAGTTAGTCAAACTTACTCAAAACTGGAGCACCGAACAAACTTATACACGCAAAGTGAAGGAACTTATCCTCTCTGTTGAACTTGAACGCTCATACACTAAGCAGGAGATACTTGCAGGATACCTTAACACTGCCCCTTATGGAGATATTACCTATGGTGTTGAAGCAGCGATGCAAGATTACTTCAATAAATCGGCTAAAGAAATCACCCTAGACGAAGCAGCGTTCTTAGCAGCAATTCCAAAATCTCCAACTTATTACTCTCCTTATGGCGCGAGTTATAAGAAAGAGGCATTAATAGGACGTCAGCATTACATACTAGATTTGATGGTCGAACAAAATAAAATTACCTCAGATCAGGCAAAGGAAGCTAAGACAATAGATACCTTGGCCAAAATTAAACCTAGAAAACCGAAATATGACGGGATACAGGCTCCGTGGTTTGTATTAACTGCCAAAGAGAAACTGACTCAAATGCGTGGAGCAAATACTGTTGCTCTTGGAGGACTAAAAGTCACAACAACACTAGACATGGAAAAACAAAAGATTGCTGAGGAAGAAGTTCAAAAAGGCCTAAAACAAGTGCAACGTCAGGGCGGTGATAGCGTAGCGTTTGTAGCGGAAGAAGTTGCAACAGGTCAAGTAGTAGCGCTGGTTGGTGGTACAGACTTCAACAATGAAGAATATGGCCAGAACAATTATGCAAGGTCTAAGCTTCCTCCTGGCTCGAGTTTTAAGCCATACGACTATTTGTCAGCGATAGAGCATACTGACCAATTTGGCGCAGGATCTGTTCTTTATGACACTCAAGGACCAGTAGACGGATACCCTTGTACAAACAAAGCCCGTCCACAAAACGGTGGAAACTGTCTTCATGACTATGACTTTAGGTATCCTGGACCACTGACTCTTCGTTATGCTCTTGGTGGGTCACGTAACGTTCCGGCTGTTAAGGCAATGGCTATTGTTGGTGTAGATAAAACTATCAAGACAGCAGAGAGTATGGGTCTAAAAGACACAGGTGACGACCGAGTAGAAGGTCAGGGATATAAATGTTACGAAGACGATGGATTGACAAAAGAATCGCCCTGTTACACCTCTTCTGCGCTAGGTGACGGCGCCTACCTAAAACTTGATGAACATGTTCATGGTTACAGTACGATGTCCCGCAATGGCAACCTAATCCCTCAGACATATATCTTAAAGATAGAAGATTCTAGGGGTGAAGTAGTTGAGGAATGGAAACCAAGCGAAGGTAAACAAGTCGTAAGAGACGAATCGGCCTACATTGTTGCAGATATGCTACAAGACCCTAAGGCTAGCTATTTTGCACGTAAGGCGCACACCTACAATGGTCACAAATTTGCACTAAAAACTGGTACGACCAATGATTCTAAAGATGGATGGATGATGGGATTCTCTACACAGTACTCTGCTGGTGTCTGGGTAGGTTACCATAACAGACAAGTTGAACTTACAGGCTTCATGGAGAGAATGACCGAGCCTATATGGTCAGGCTGGATGAAGCGGACCCATCAAAACTTAGAACCGAAGGAACGTCCACGCCCAGCAGGTATTAAAGAACAGCCTGCATTCGTAGTACGAAACCACGTCGGCGTAGGATCGATAGAACCTAGTCCTAGCAACGACCTCTTCCCTTCTTGGTACAAGACAAAATCTAAAACGGGCGGTCGACAAACAATAGACAAGGTATCTAATAAATTAGCTACAGACTGTACTCCTGATATGGCAAGAGAAGAGGTTGGAAATGCCAATGCAAACCAATTCTCTGCTGACAGATTCGTTGATGGCGGAGGTAGTGCTAATACCACTGAACGAGATGATGTTCATAAATGTGAAGATGCCAAACCTAGCGTGACACTTACTGTTGGTGGTGGAAACGGTAGTTATTTAATGACCGCTACCGCTTCCCAAGGAACTCACCCAATATCGAGTGATCGGTTCCGAGGGACATTAAACCTAAAAGTCGACGGAAACGTTGTGGCATCTTTTGAGGTCGGCAGTAGCCCAAGCACTTTCAGCCATCAGGTTACAGGGATAGGTCCTGGCACGCATGCTTTTAGTGCCGAGATCATTGATAGTGTTCTATACTCTAATTCAGACACAAAAAACGTAGAGGTCGCGGCAGAACCCCCAAAGACGATTACTCTGAGTAAAACTGGTGGTCCCGTAAACTTTAAATTCTCATGGAACCCAGTTTCGGGGGCATCGAGCTATACTGTCTGCGCAACCTCTAACGAAAATCCTAGTGAACAATGTGAAAGCTCGTCTGGAACAACAATTCAAATGAACATCCCTCCTGGAACAAATCGTCAAGCCTATGTACGTTCAAATAATGGTGTTGTCTCTGCGACAATTGGTCTTTAGTTATTTGGTTTCGATGGGCGAGAATTAATAGTTGATGCACGCTTTGCAAACATCATTTTGCCAGCTTCAGTTTGAAGCATTCGTGTAACTGAGACTTCGACTTTCTTTCCTATCATGTGTCCGGCACCGCTTACTACCACCATTGTTCCATCTTCTAAATAGCCAACACCCTGGTCTTTGCTACTACCTTTTTGAACAATTTTAACTGTTTGCTTTTCACCGGGTAGTGCTACAGGTCGGACGCTTTGAGCTAACTCGTTTAAGTTCAACACCCTAACACCCGCAATTTTGGCAACTTTATTGAGATTATAATCAGTTGTACAAAGATCACCAGACACTTTAACAGCCATTCTTACCAACTTATCATCAGTTGCTTTCTCCGCAGGGAAATCATCTTCTGTTATGATGACCCTGTCTGTTAGTTCCTCCTGAAGCACACTTACCATATCAAGTCCAAAACGAGCTCTTTCGCGCTTATGAGCATCCCCTCCGTCTGCCAGAAGTTGAAGCTCATGGACAATAAATCTAGGTACAATCAATCTATCAGGAGCAAACCCTGCTTTAGCGACATCTACTATCCGTCCATCAATAAGGGCACTAGAATCGAGAACTAAGGCCCCTCTGTTACGCTTAGTCCTGTTCTGCTCTTTCTGACTTATAAGTATTAACAAGATAGTTACTAGTAAGGTAATATGAATTATTTCAAGCATTATTTTCGTCCTTTTTTATGTCTTTAAATATCTATTTAACGCTTCACGAACATCAGTCACAGGCTGTAAGATATCAACTTTTTTGCCCTTTTTGGCCGACTTTGGCCCAATCGCAATATCAAAACCTAATTTAACAGCCTCTGAAATTCTCTTTTCAGAAAAAGGAACATGGCGTACCTCACCTGACAGTCCAACTTCACCAAAGACAACAGCATGCTCCTTGAGTTGCATACCTTTGCTAGCTGAGGCAATTGCCAAGCATACCGCAAGATCAACTCCAGGATCAACGATTTTAAGACCCCCAACGATGTTTATATAGATATCCTGATCGTGTAATTGAAGCTTCGTTCTTCTTTCAAGCATTGCGATCAATAAATTGAGTCTATTTAACTCAATTCCGCTTGATGCCCTTTTAGGATATCCATATGACGTTTTATTCACTAAAGCTTGTACCTCGACAAGCATTGGTCTACTGCCTTCCATTGTTGCTAATACAATGGATCCATCTGTTACTTGACGTTCACTAAGGAGAGCTGCGGATGGGTTTTCTACTTGTATTAAGCCCTCTTCCTGCATTTCAAATATGCCTGTTTCGCTTGTGGCTCCGTAACGATTTTTGATACTTCGTAATACTTTAAATCCACCATACCTATCCCCTTCAAGTTGTAGGACGGTATCTACTACATGTTCTAGTACTTTAGGTCCAGCTATTGATCCTTCTTTAGTAACATGCCCAACCAATATAATCGCTGTATTGGTCTGCTTAGCTGTAGTAATGAGCATATGAGCACAATTTGTTATTTGAGTTACACTCCCCGCTGCAGACGGAACAGAATCAGTAGTAATCGTCTGGATTGAATCCACGACTACTACATCGTATTTTCCTTCATGAATTGTCTTCAATATATCTTCCACGGTCGTCGTCGTAGCTAGTTGGATATTACTTTTTGCAACTCTTAAACGCTCAGCACGAAGACCGACCTGATGGGCTGATTCTTCACCGCTCGCATATAGAGTTTTGACGGTTTTAGATAAACCAGCAGAAAGCTGGAGCATTAATGTACTCTTTCCAATTCCGGGCTGGCCGGCTATAAGAGTTACGCTACCCCTTACTAACCCACCTCCTAGGACATTATCAACTTCTGATATACCGCTCAAAATTCTTTCTGAGTTGTCTGATGTGGAAGCATTGCCTATTAGGCTTATCTCTAAATTTTTGCCTGATGATAAGGCCTTGCCTTTGGGAGATATAAGCACTGCTTCTTCTTGCAGAGTATTCCATTCTCCACAGTTGCTACATCTCCCTGACCATGCAGAGAACTGAGCGCCACAGTTATTGCATACAAACTTACTAACAGATTTCTTTACCATCTATAATGTATTCTAACTTGATGGAGACTATATGAACAGGTTACTGAGTTTTAGGTATTGAGTTGGCGTCAATTGCCTCGACTAACTCCGCTTCTGTTGTCGCAAGATTATTACGTTCCTCTACGATCTTATTAAACTCTTCAACTTTTGATTGAGTGCGGTTAATTAAAGCATTATGAGCGTTAACCAAAGCATTAAATTCGGGCACGTTGGCGTTGTATTCTTCAATTCTATTGGCAGATAGAAGTGCATCTAGTTGTCGCTTTTGCACATCGATATCTCTTTCTGAGGCTTGGAGTTGAGATTGATTTGACTCAATTGTTGCTTTTAAAACTTCTAGTCGGGCATCGAGTGTTTTTACCTGGTTTTCGAGGTTAATAAAGGTCTGTTCGTACTTCTCAGAGTATGCGACAATTGCCTGTCGTTGATCAAAGTATCTTGCATAATATTGCTCTAGTTCTGGTGTAAGTTCTCTGACTTCACTTGCTAGGATCGAATGCAGTTCATTTGGGACAATAGATGGATCCTTCTTTTTGTAGTTATCAACGGTCTTTTTTATACGGTCGTTATCAAGTGTTGCGAAGAATTCGGTGGTCATTCGGTCTACTTCAGCTCTCTCCTTACTACTGAGCCGATCATAGAATGCATGTAGGACTTCATGGGCAGCGGTTACTTGTAATATACCTTCTAACCTCGGATCTCCAACTTTAAGTAGGTATATTCCATCATTTGAAACATAACATCCAAGCACTATAGTCTGCTCAGACTGGGTACAAGATATCCGAAATTGCTGCTTGTCTAGAATTTCGGGGTGATTAATATAAAATACTTTTCGGGTCTGAGCATTCATAGTTGTTTGATCAGCTAAAGTAACGAGTTGCTGTGAAGGCGTGTAATTACGCAGAGCTATCCAATCAAGAATGTCTCTAGCATTAGCCACTGCGTATATAGATCCACCAAGCACTGCTAAGCTCAGGACGACACTCGTGATTCGAGAGTAGTTTTTCATTGCTACTTAGTATATACGATCAAGTCGTGTGACTAAAGTTTAGTTATTCCTTGGTAACACTATAGCTAAGCTTGCCTGCCTTGGCTTTAACAGTCACTAGATCACCTGTTACATAACGCCCGTCCAACAATCCGTTCGAGATTTCATCTTCAAGAGTCTCTTGAAGAAGCCTACGAAGTGGTCTGACTCCGTTCTTAGAGTCATACCCTGAAATAGCCAAGTATTTTTTCGCTGAAGGCATCACCTTTAAGCCCAGACCTTGATGTACTAGACGATTTTCGAGCTCTCCAAGCTGTAAATCTAGTATCTTAGAAATTTCATCTTTATTTAGTGCTCTAAAGACGATTGTATTGTCAATGCGGTTAAGAAGCTCGGGTCGCATTATCTTTTCGAGCGAGTCCTTAACATTTTGCTTATTTCTTTCATGCAGATTATCGAGATCTTTTTGTTCTTTTTTAGAGTTTATATCAAAACCCAGTTGTGCTTCTTTCTGCAACTTTTCTGCTCCAATATTGCTCGTCATGATAACAATAGTGTTGGTAAAATCAATGATTCGACCTTTTCCGTCTGTTAGCCGGCCATCTTCTAAGATCTGAAGCATCATGTTAAATACATCTGGATGGGCTTTTTCTATTTCATCAAACAACACTACGCTATATGGCTGGCGACGAATTTTATCTGTGAGTTGACCGCCGTCGTCATATCCTACATACCCTGCAGATGCGCCCACAAGACGAGAAACATTGTGATGCTCACCAAACTCACTCATGTCTATCTTGACAAGGTTATCTTCACTACCAAAAAACTCACGAGCTAATACTTTTGCCAGTTCTGTCTTACCTACTCCAGTCGGGCCTAAGAATATAAAAGACCCAATAGGGCGACGAATATCAGAAATACCACTACGACTTCTACGTACTGCCTTTGACACTGCACTAATTGCTTCGTCTTGACCGATAATGTGTGACGCTAAAGTTTTCTCTAAATTCAATAAATATTTCGCTTCTGACCGGATCACTTTTGTCACCGGCACCCCAGTGATTCTTGCTACAACTGAAGCCACATCGTCACTAGTAAGTACTAATTTTTTACCATTTTTATACTCACCTTGTAGCTCTGTCACTTCACGGGTCAGCTGACTTGCCCTAGTTTTGTAGCGCGCCGCAGCTTCGTAATCTTCAGCTGCAGCAGAATCTTCAATTCTAACCTGCAGTAGCCTAAGCTCTTTTTGCGCTTTACGTAATTTTGGCGGGGTCTTTCCTTTATCTACGCGTAGATGCGCACTTGCTTCGTCCATTAAATCTATCGCCTTGTCCGGCATAAACCTATCGTTTATGTAGCGTTTAGCGAATCTGGCTGTATCTTCAATCACTTCATCACTAATAATTACATTATGGAAGGTTTCATAATGCTTCTTCAAACCCTTTAATATTTGCACTGTTTCGCTTTCTGTTGCCTCAGGCACTGTTACAGGCTGGAATCTACGCTCAAGGGCTGCATCTTTTTCTATATATTTGGTATATTCGTCAGTGGTTGTAGCCCCAATCATCTGCATCTTACCTCTAGCTAAGGCTGGTTTTAGCATATTTGCAGCATCTAATGCGCCTTCTGCAGCGCCAGCCCCTACTATAAGGTGTAGCTCATCAACAAAAATTATAGTTTTGGTGTCATTTTCAAGCTCTGCCATTACCTTCTTAAGACGTTCTTCGAATTCTCCACGGTACTTTGTGCCAGCGATCATGGCAGCTAGATCTAGCATGACGATTCTTTTATCTAACAAGCTATCTGGGACATCTTCCGCGACAATTCTAGCAGCGAGACCTTCAACAATAGCGGTCTTACCCACACCAGGCTCACCTATAAGCACCGGGTTATTCTTGTTTCTACGGCTTAAAATTGTGATAACGCGCCGTATTTGAGCTTCTCTACCCACCACAGGATCAAGTTTATTGCGCCTTGCCTGTGCTGTTAAATCAGTACCAAAAAAATCAAGCGCCGTCTTTTTTTGCTTTTTACCCTTACGAGTTGGGCTCATTCCGCCACCGCTTTCTTGCTGTCTTTGCAAAAACTGTTCTAATTCTTGTAGTAGTGTATTAACAGGAATATTGAGATCATGAAGCAACTCTGACGCACGTGCGTTTTTCTGACTAAGGATACTGTATAAAATATGCTCCGTACCTACAAAGTCTTGACCGAACTCATGAGCTAGCTCATAAGCCATACGAAGAGTAAGTTTTGCTACCTCGCTCAATCCCTTAGCTTCGTTAACCCTTAGCGGAGTCGACTGCACACTTAATATCGAACGGGCTTTAGACAAAGTCACACCTACGCCATCAAGTAACTTTGCACCCATGGAAGATTCTTGCGCCAGGACGCCCAGTAGTAAATGTTCGGTGCCAACATATGGATTGCCATTTCCTCTTGCGATTGCATCTGCATTACGTAGAGCACCAACCGCATTTTCAGTTAGGTGATTTAAAAAGTCTTGATAATCAGGTGAAGGAGGCATCATAACATTCCTACTTTCTGGCAACAATTATTTTGTCACTATATCTATAATACCAACTAGCACTCTATAGTCAAGAGTGCTAATTGGTATTATTAAGTACTTTTTATACTTCAGATCTACAGGGCAATAAAGTACGTTCTGTTGCTGTAACAAACACTATTTCACCACAGATTTCAGGACCTGTTTCATCAATGAAGACTTTTTGGCCATTTGGTAGCATCTTAATGCCAGAATTCCGACCCCATGCATGGCTTTCTGGGTAAACTTCTTGAATGGACTTACCCCCATATTCAGCTTCAAAATCATCACCATCATATATTTCGAGAGTTCTATGTGTTTCTGGATCAGCCAAAGCTCGCTTTATGCATCTTTCCCAGCAATCCTGAGGAATATAAGGTTCCCAAACTACTCCGTCCGATGTTGCTTTCGATGTATTAAGTGGACAATGTTCTGTCATATCTAGCGAACGTCCTTAATTTCTGGACCCTCTAGAAGAGGTTGGCTCTTCTCGATTACCTGATCGTTTATTCCTTGCCCAGCATCTACCATTTCCTGTAAGCATCCACTCAATGCTACGCTTGCAAGTACTACGCCAACACCCGTAACTATTCGTTTATGTTCGGCAAACTCCACTATTTTTCCTCAACACTCGATTCGTCGCCATGCTCTTCAATCGCCTCAAGTAGACTACTTTCAAGCTGTTCTTTCTTCTTGAGTCTTTGGCCTCCTAGTGGTTTTGATGTAGTAACCGTTGGCGGAGTTTCTGGTGCCTCTGCTACTTGTTCGGTTGTTGTATCATCGCCATTTCCATCAGAAACAATGTCTATCTCAAATCCAGTTAATTTACTAGCTAGTCTCACATTTTGACCACTTTTACCGATAGCAATACTCAGCTGATCTTCGGGAACATTAACAATTGCTTTTCCAGCCTTTTCATCAAGCTTCACTGAAGTAACTTTGGTGGGGCTTAAAGCATTTTTCAAGAAAGTTACTGGATTATCATCCCATACAACAATATCGATTTTTTCCTGTTCACCAATTTCACTCATTACTGCATTAACACGCGTACCATGCCCGCCAACAAATGTCCCGACTGGATCTACGCCTGGCACTGAGGATGTTACTGCTATTTTACTTCGTACTCCTGCCTCTCTGGCAATCTCTTTAATTGCTACCGAGTTATTTTCCATTTCAGGAACTTCACCACGGAAAAGCCATTCTAAAAACTCTTTTGAGCCACGTGATACCACTAGTTGAGGTCCTCTAAAACCGCGCTCTACGTCCTTTAAATAAACCTTGAGGCGTTGTCCAGGGTGATATCTCTCGCCCTGTATTTGTTCACTGCCAGGCATGATTGCCTGAGCCTTACCAAGATCAAGACGAACCATGCGACCCTCTACGCGGGCAACTACCGCATTAACTACAGTTCCAATTTTATCCTGATACTCGTTCATGATGATTTCACGTTCTGCTTCTCTTAAACGTTGCAGAATCACCTGCTTGGCTGTTTGTGCAGCAACACGACCAAAGCTATCTGCTTTTTGATGAAATTCTATTATGTCACCAATTACTGCATTTTTTTTCATAGCCTGGGCTTCTGAAAGACTAAGTTCGAACCGTTCATCACCAACTTTTTCGACCACTTCTTTGCCCACATAAACGTCAAGGTCGCCTGTTTGTAGATTCATGTCCACACGAACTTCTTGTTCACGGTCACCAAAATCTTTCCGATACGCGGCCGCCAAAGCTTGCTCTACAACTTCTTTTACAGAATCCTCGGGCAGGTTTTTTTCTTCTGCTATAGCTCTTATAACTACTGCTAATTGTTTTACATCTAAATCCATGTGCTCCTCCAGTTTTCTCTTTACAATATTTAATTTTCAAACAAGTGGATTGTCTATGTATGAAAAAAGTCGACCTACTGGCCGACCTGAACAACTATTAGTATAGTGCAATTATACTTTATTGTCTAGCTTATCTTATTATATCACACGACAAGGCTATTTGTCAAGTTTTGATCTGATGCGGTAGACTAGATGGATATGACAAAAGCAGTAACAAGACTTTTCAATCAATTTGTTCCAGAAAATTACGACCTGAAAATTATTCCAGACGTGACAAGTATGCATTTCTCCGGCTCGGTGACAATTAAAGGTAAGAAAACTGGGCGTCCGAGCAAACGAATAACACTTCATCAAAATGGTCTTAATATATCTAAAGCAAAGATCATTAAACACGATAAATCAGGTGCAAGTGAGATTAACATTTCGAGAATTAACACACACAAAACCTTTGACGAAGTGCGTTTACATTCAGAAGAAATCATGTATCCAGGGTTGTACACAATAACACTAGATTTTGATGCCAAGATTACTAAGCCTATGAACGGCTTATATCCTTGTTACTTCAAAAAGGATGGAAGCGAAAAGATCATACTGGCGACCCAATTTGAAAGCCATCATGCAAGAGAAGTTTTTCCGTGTATAGATGAGCCTGAAGCCAAAGCCACCTTCAATCTAACCCTAACTACGCCGAAGGAAAACATAACCCTAGCAAACACTCCCGTACTATCAGAAGAAGTTAATGGTAATGTTAAAACCACTGTCTTTGAATCAAGCCCAATAATGAGCAGTTATCTCTTAGCATTCGTGAGTGGAGATCTGCACTGCGTTGAAGCCAAAACAAAACACGGCATCTCTATGCGTACTTGGGGCTCAACTGCACAACCACTTGAGTTTATGGAGTACGCTAATAAAGAAGCCATTGACTTACTTGAATTCTATGAAGATTATTTTGGAACCCCATTCCCGCTCAAAAAGTGCGATCAAGTAGCCCTGCCCGACTTCGAATCAGGAGCCATGGAAAACTGGGGATTAGTAACTTACCGTGAGGTCGCTTTGTTAACTGATCCAAAAAACCGCTCACTCAGCAGTGAACAGTATGTATCGATGGTGGTAGCACACGAACTGTCACATCAATGGTTTGGTAACCTTGTAACTATGAAGTGGTGGGATGATCTATGGCTTAACGAAAGCTTTGCCAGTATGATGGAGCATCTAGCCCTCAATATTCTGCATCCTGAGTGGAAACAGTGGGAACAATATGTATCTAGTGACATCATTGCTTGCTCGAATCGAGATATATACACAAGCGTCCAGCCAGTGAAAGTTCCTGTACGACACCCTGACGAAATTCATAGCTTATTTGATCCTGCGATTGTATATGCCAAGGGCGGTCGTCTGCTTAAGATGATGCTCGACTACATCGGGGAAGAGGCTTTTCGTACTGGTCTAAAGAACTATTTTGCTAAACACGCTTACAAAAACACTATACGCGATGACCTATGGACAGAAATGAGTGCTTCAAGCGGGAAAGACGTTAATGCACTTATGGACCCTTGGTTAGAACAATCAGGTATGCCTGTGATTAAAGTGACTCCTAAATCTACTAATACACGTGTGCTAGAACAATCCCGGTTTGCACTTGATAGTGATAGCGATAGCTCATTATGGCCAGTGCCACTATTGGCAAGTAAGCCCTTTTCTACTGATTTGCTTATTGGCAAGTCAACCGAGGTCACCTTTTCAGACAAACTCCCCATCATAAACTCACACGGAAGCGGTCATTACGTAACTCATTACACTTCTGATGATGATCTAACACTTATTATCAAAGATATAACATCCGGTAACCTAGGCTCTGAGGCACGAATAAATATACTCAACGATATGATGCTGTTAGCACGTAGAGGCGACGACAGCTTGGTAGACGCACTCAAACTAATTCGTCACTTGAAGAACGAGCCCAGAGAGCCTGTTTGGATGATGATGGCAAGAGCCATAGGTCTAGCGGGGAATATAGGTGAAGGCGACGAAGAAATAGAAACTGGCCTAAAAAAACTTCGATACGAGATTGCTCATGAACAATATAGCAAACTCGGATGGGAAGATAACGAAGACGATGATCCCAACACAAAACTTCTCCGCGCAACAATCATAGGAATAATGTTAGGTGCAGAAAATAAAGCTGTTATAGATCATGCAGTTAATATTTTTAGAACAACTAAAGATATTGAAGACATTCCATCTGATCGTCGCGGGGCTGTTCTTGGCTCCGTTGTCCGTCATGGGAATAAACCTGATGAGATAAACACCCTACTTGAACTTTATAAAGAAACATCGAATGCCGACCTTCAAAGCAGTGTAAGTAGCGCGTTAACTTATACCAAAGATGCTGATGTAGCCCAAAGACTAATTGATGAGGGCCTTGGCGAGAATGGATTCATAAGGTCTCAGGATTCATTCCGCTGGTTTGCTTATCTTATGCGGAATAAATACACACGTGATCAAGCTTGGGGTTGGTTAACAAACAATTGGGATTATGTTTCAGAAAAAATAGGTAAAAAATCTCTAGATCATTGGGTGGTTTATTCTGCGGGGCCTCTACAAACAAATGAGTGGGAGGCTAAGTTTCATGAGTTTTATGAGCCTAAAAAAGAAATACTGACTATCACGCGCAACATAGAGATTGCCTACGCCGAGATATCTGCCCGTGTCGCCTGGCGAAACCGTGAACTACATGTTTTGAAAGATTTTCTTAAATCTCTTCGATAAACTCAACTTCGAAGTGCTCACCCGAAACTTCTGCACCCGATAGAACGTATTCATCTTGCCACCGATTTTGTGTCACCCAATAATCGGCCGAAAATGCCATCTGTCTCTGTTTAGCTGAGGTTATATAATCGAATCCACTCCCCTGTAACTTATTAGACCGATATTTTACTTCAACAAAATATATGCAATCATTTTTTTCAGCAACTATATCAATCTCGCACTGGAGTGTTTTCCAGTTCCTGTCCCGTATTTTATAGCCACGTTTAAGGAGATAGTCAGCTACTGCGTCTTCAGCCTTACTACCATCTTCATTGTGTTTCATTTTATTACCATCAGTGCCTTAACTGGCTTAAAACTCCAACGATGCAGTGGGGTAAGTCCATACTTACGCATTGCATCCAAATGACGAGCCGTGCCATATCCAACATGTTTCTCGAATCCATACTCAGGGAACACTTTGGCCTGGTTTTGCATATAAATATCACGAGCAACTTTAGCTACAATACTTGCAGCAGAAACAGCTGGTACAGTTCCGTCCGCCTTAATTTCACAGCGAGACCGGCCGTTTGCTACAAAATCTATGTGACCATCTATCACAATGTCTGTATCTGGCGCGCTATCGAGAGCCCGTTTGCAGGCTAGATTCATAGCTTCAGTCAGGCCTAGGTCGTCTACTTCGATAGCCGTAACCCATCCGACGCCTACGAATGTAGCCACTTGGTGTATTATGTTTGAAATATCATTCCGCTTACTAGCTGAAAGTTTTTTAGAATCCGTTAGTTCACTCAGACTTTCGGGCAGGGGTACTGGTAGTTGAACCCCAGCCACAACTAGTGGCCCAGCCCATGCTCCCCGACCTACTTCATCTACTCCAATAATCATATGCGTATTAGTATATTGTAAAGTCAGCTATAAAGGCATATGATTTGATTATAAATTAACTTGAACGGAGGAGTTATGGAAGTCAGCTTAGATTGGATAGCAATACTAATTGCCACGGCTGTCGCCATGGCGGTCGGTGCAATATGGTATGGACCACTATTTGGCAACAGATGGCTAAAGCTAGTAGGCTTAAAAAAGAAAGACACTGAGCAAAACTGGCAGAAGCCTATGATGGCCATGTTAATAATGGCATTAGTCCAGGCTATTGTTCTTACTTACCTTATTACGTTCGCTTCTAGCTTTTATAATCAGCTAGATACCGGCTTAGGTATGTTAGTAGGTTTTATAGTATGGCTGGGCTTGGTTGTTCCTACCATTGTTGGCAACAATATGTTTGCAAGGCGTAACAATGAACTCAATTACATTGAAGCCGGCAACTCACTGGTAACGCTTGTTTTGATGGGCGCAGTCATAGGAGCTATGCTTTAGTTTAGGGTAATAAAATTAGAATAAAAAACTCCCGTATCTTGACGGGAGTTTTTTAAATCGTTAGTACTTCTTTATGATTTAGACTCTTCTACAGAACTATCCGACACTTGGGATTCGTCTGGCGCTTCTGATGAGACTTCTTCAGCAACAGGTGCTTCTTTAAGTGTATTAACAGTATTTTTGTCAAAATCTACACTTGCAAGTCGTGCCGATTTACCGGTACGTGCACGCATATAAGTTAGGTAATTACGGCGTACCTTACTACGCTTAGTAACCTCAATTTTTTCTACTAAAGGACTGTGCACAAGATAAGTTTTTTCTACGCCAACACCACTAGCAATACGGCGTACTGTAATACTACTTGTGTGACTTCCTTTTCTGTCGGTACGGATAACAAGACCTTCGAAAACCTGGATACGTTCTTTGTTACCTTCTTTAATTTTTTGGTGCACACGAACTGTGTCGCCGCTTTTTACATCGACAACATCGTGCTTCTTAAACTTGGCTTCGATAGCCTGGATAACTGATGACATAACTAAATAACCTTACTTTTACCTTTTCCATGCGTAGCATAACGCGATTTAAACCAATTGTACCACATCTGTTAGTGGAATAAAAGTATTTATGGTCGGGCTGTTATAAGCTTTTGGGTTTTAGCTAATGCGCATGTCCCAACATATCTATCAATCTGCATATCACTAACAAACGCCGACCATCTTCTTTGTTCAATGAATGAATGGCCATTTACCTTAGACATGACCTTTGTGTCTATCCCTGTGTGTAATGCAAATACTGTTGCGTAGATTACTGGTATAAGCGATAGCCTGCCTTCAATGGCGCTTACAGATGTTGCAACACCACAATATGGAGTATAAGCTGACCAATATAATGAAGCTAAAGCTGAAGATCTGCCAACCAGGTTTTTATGTGCATTAATCATGAGCGAATTACGTATAGACGAATCAAGAACTTGAGCCCAGGCTTTTTCGTCTGACTTATTCTTTTGCTTAAGGTCAATAACATCATCGACCACCTGTTCACGGTTTAGAATATGCCTGGCAAGTGGGTATCCATAGTTACTGGAATTTGAACCGAAGTCAATAAGATCTATGTTTATTGACTTAGAAGGATCTGCCTTGCGTAGCTGTCTTGATTTTGACGCAGTAATACTCCCATCTTCATTTACTGATCCAACCGAATGCACATCATCTGTCTGACCATAATACTCAGCTACTGAACTTGCAGAAAAAGCTCCTACTTTATGGATTCTTCGTAGCCTTTCGATATTAACCTCAATCCGTTCTGGATCAATATGTGCAGGCAATGAGAGGTCCCACATCAAAGGGATCTCTCTTCTAAGAATTTGGTCTGGGTCTACCTCGTAAATACTTGGTAGCTCAGCGACTGATACACTGTTCATTATTATTTATTATACCACGTTGTGCTACTTTATTCAATGACGTTTTGTAGGGTATACTATTAGGAAAGAGGTGTATCAATGAATTACGGACAAATAGCATTGCAAAAACATAAAGAACTAAGGGGCAAGATTTCTGTAGAACTGAAAGAACCCCTTACTAATAAGGAACAATTAGCAATTTTTTATACACCAGGCGTAGGCACGGTTAGTAGCTATGTAGCAAATCATCCTCAAGAAGCACGTGATTACACTTGGCTAGGTAATAACGTCGCAGTTATTAGTGATGGTTCTGCTGTACTTGGTCTTGGTAATATAGGGCCCTACGGCTCGCTACCAGTCATGGAGGGTAAAGCGTTGCTCTTCAAGCATTTTGCGGACATTGATGCGGTGCCGATTATCTTGGATGTGCATTCAGCTGACGAAATAGTATCTGCTGTTAAGGCTATAGCACCTAGTTTTGGTGGCATAAATCTTGAGGATATTGGAGCACCGATTTGTTTTGAGGTAGAAGAAAGACTAAAAGCTGAGCTACCTATACCTGTATTTCACGACGACCAACATGGTACGGCTATTGTCGTATTGGCCGGCCTAATTAATTCACTCAAAATTGTTGGTAAAGACCTGAATACTTGTAGGGTTGTGGTTAGTGGCGTAGGCTCTGCTGGAGTTGCCATTATGAAATTACTTAAGAAGTATGCACCCAGTGTAAGTATGATTGCGATTGATAGTCGTGGGATTATTAATTCATCAAGAGAAGAGCTTAACGGTACTAAACAAGACTTGCTCAGACACAAAGTTATAGTTGGCGACCGCGAAGGAAATTTGGCCGATGCACTAGCCGATGCTGATATCTTCCTCGGAGTCTCTCAACCGGGTGTCTTAACTGGCGACATGATAAAGACTATGAGCAAGAATCCTATTGTTTTTGCAATGGCAAACCCCGTCCCAGAGATAATGCCAGATGAGGCAAAAACAGCTGGAGTGGCAGTTATGGCAACAGGTCGCAGTGACTTCCCTAACCAAGTCAATAACGCGGTAGCCTTTCCCGGGATCTTCCGTGGAGCACTTGATAACCGCGTACGTGACATTACCGACGACCATAAAATAGCCGCCGCTGAAGTTATAGCTAGCCTAGTCCAGAATCCAACTCCGGATGAGATTATTCCATCGGTCATGGATGACCGTCTCGTTCCAGCAATCGCAAAGGTTATTGTCTAGCCAACGACGCGGTAAACTTCGTCAAGGGTAGTGTTACCTGCCAATACTTGTAAGACACCAGCCTGAAGCATAGTTACCATGCCATCTTCGACTGCTTTTTCCTCGAGCATATTTGTAGTAAGTTGCTGAGGTGGCATACGCAGTAGGTCTTGGATTCCCTTAGTCATACGGAACTGTTCACGAAGCGCAATTTGCCCCTTGTAGCCAAAAGGATTTTCTTCCGAACTACCAGGATTGTAAAGTGTAATGTTATCCAAGCTCGGTTTTTCTAATTGGGGAGGTAACGTTCCTATAACACTCCATAATTGAGCTTTAAGAGCATCGTCAGGCTCAAACCCAACCTTAGTTTCATCATCAAGTTTACGAACAAGTCGTTGAGCCATTACAAGATGCATTGCACTAGCAAATAACGGGTTAACACCGATCGCGTCAAGCATACGAGTTAACGCAGCAGACGCAGATGAGGCATGGAATGTAGATAAGACTAAATGACCTGTCAAAGCAGCCTGAAGAGCAGTTTTGGCAGTATCTTGATCACGAATCTCACCTACCATAACTACATCAGGATCAAGTCGGAGCACGGCACGAAGTTTTTCGGCGAACCCACTTTTGTTACTGTCACCTTGTACAGGAATCTGAACTACGCCCGGCATAAAGTATTCAACAGGATCTTCGAGAGTTATTATCTTACGTTCCGATGTATTGAGTGTATTTATTATCGAGTATAATGTTGTCGTCTTACCTGAACCGGTAGGGCCAACGATAAGCACCATCCCAGATGGATGTTTTATGACATCATCAACCGCTTCACGTTCGGTATCTGCAAGCCCTAGATTATCAAGTTTTAGAAATTCTAACTTGAAGTTAAATAACCTCATTACAACATCTATCCCATATACTGTGGGCACAGTTTCAACGCGTAAGTTTACAGTTACTTCTTCTCCTGTTGCCAGGCTGTAAGTTTGATTAATATGGCCAGTTTGAGCCTCAGGACTGCCAGTGCTGACGTTAGAAGCAATCGCCACTGAGGATATTACTTGGCGATATTTCTGATGACTAATGCTTGCAACTGGATGCAGGACTCCATCAACTCTAATTCTGACTCTTACCCCGTCCTTCTGGCATTCGAGATGAATGTCAGAACCTTTCAGCTGATAGCATTGCTTAACTAAATAGGCGAGCACATCATCTGCGAGAACCTTATCTAGTGTTGCAGTAACTCGATCAAATAGCTCGGAGTCGTTTTGGCTGGAGAATGACACATCTTCGTACACAACCTGCTTCGGAGGGTCATAAAGCTTCATATAGTCAGCAAATCCGGTATCAGAAATTAAAGAAAATGTAACGCGCTGATCTATAAACTTGCTCTTGAGTTGGTTCATCGTTTGCTGAGAAGTCATGTTGGTAACTCCAAAAGCAATATTATGATCATCGACATGGAGTGGAATTACTCGGTATTGCCTTAGGTCTACGACATTTAAAACATCTGGGTAAAGCTTCTTGTCACTGATGCTAGTTGTGTCCGTGTAGGACATGTTTAAAATCTGTGAGCGTCGCTGTGTGGACTGCTCCTCAGATCTACGAGCATCTTGACTCATTAAATGTTGCCCACTTTTGTTATCATATTACATTCTATTTAAACACAAGAGTAATGGGCTTGTATACTGATAGCATGGCAAAAGAGATTGTAGTAATAGCACACAACGTAAGGTCTACGCATAATATTGGCTCAATACTAAGAACATGCGACGGTTTAGGTGTGTCGAAATTATATATAAGCGGATACTCGCCTTACCCACTAGCAGATAATGATGTACGTTTACCTCATATATCAAAAAAACTCAGCCAGCAGATTAATAAAACGGCCTTAGGCGCTGAGAAATCAGTAGTATGGGAACATATTTCAACTTGCCAAGATGTCATCCCCTCATATAAAGAAAAGGGGTACGAAATCTTAGCTTTGGAACAATTAAGTACAAGTACTGCTCTACCTAGTTTTGAGCCAACTGATAAATCTATCCTCATCCTGGGCGAAGAAGTTAACGGTATTAGTAACGATGTATTGTCACTGTGTGATCGCATTTTAGAAATCCCTATGTACGGCGAAAAAGAGTCCTATAACGTTAGTGTGGCCACAGCAATAGCTCTCTATCATCTTCGCTTCTTTGGATGAAGTGTGGTATAACCATAAGCAAATGCCGATAAAATCCAAAAATAAAAACAGTTATCATAAAGGCCATCCAAAAGAACGCCATTCTAAGCGCTTTATAAAGGCTTATGCGCCGTATTTACCGCTCATTATGATTGTATTATCTGGGCTATTCATTTCGTTTCAGAACAACATACATCATGTACCAGGCAGAGTACTAGCCTACGCCACTAATATGAGCGACTCAGGACTACTCGACGCAACCAATAAAGAGCGACTAGCTAAAGATCTTCGTCCATTAAGATTTAATAGTCAACTCGATGAGGCTGCTCAGAATAAGGCACAAGACATGGCAGATCGTGACTACTGGTCCCATAACACTCCCGAGAACAAAGAGCCGTGGGTCTTTATAGAAAAATCCGGCTATAGATACTTTAAAGCAGCAGAAAACCTAGCGTACGGATTTGATGATAGCAAAATGACAATTGCAGGATGGATGAACAGCGCCACACATCGCTCTAATGTATTAGACGCTGATGTTAAAGATGTTGGTTTTGGAATAGTTAATGTGCCTAATTATCAAAATAGGGGCCCTCAGACTATCGTCGTGGCAATGTATGGTTTGAGTACACCCGAAATGGCAACAGCAACTCCTGCATCTACCAACACTGTGCCGAGTGTACAGATTACCCACCCATCCCCAAGCGACAACCAGGAAAAGGCGATAAGTTACGCCCAGGCACTATCTGGAGGTGCTATACCATGGTCTACATTTGCAATCGGAATCATATTAGGCTCAGCATCAATGTACCTAGTATCTAAGCATACTCGAGGAATACATAGAGTGTTTCGAAGGGGAGAAAGATTTATCATTAAACATCCGATACTCGATAGCACACTTGTTGCTCTCATAGTATTAGCTACAGTTATTGTCCAGACAGCAGGGGTGATACAGTAAGTTACTGAAACTTAACAGAATTACTGCCAAATATTTCTTTCAAGGAGTCGAGTAGCTGTTCACTTACCTCCGTTGAGACTGGAAGTTTAACAATCTTCTTGTCAGTATCGTCACCAACAACAAGAACTACAGACGTGTCTCCTTCTGCTTTATCCAGCATTTGCTTGAGAACTCCAAGCTTCTTCTTATCAGAAGTATCATGAACCCTAATATAAACTCTTTTTTCTAACTCTACTTCATTCTTCTGAGCTTGCTTTGATACGTTAGGCACTTTTTTTATTTTTGGACGTTTTGCTTGCTTACCTGTTTCTTTATATGCCTGGACCTGCTCAAGCGTAACCTCCCGTGCATCATCTACCAGGATTTTAGGCTCTACTCCAATTGTTCCATCCTTCTCTTTTGCTGATATTTTCCCACTCAACACAATTACAGTGTCTCTTTCCCAAATTCCAAGTGTCTGTTGATAGGCACTCGGGAATAATACCAATTCAATTTCTTTTGTAAGGTCTGATATTTTAACAAACGCCATCTTCTGACCAGTTTTAGTTGTGATTTCGCGCGATTCTACTACGGACCCACCTATTTTGACGTTCTTGCCTTCCATTGAAGGCTCTATCTCTTTAATAGGAACGCATTGTTCATTCAAAAATAATTCGAACTCACCTAGTGGGTGTGAGCTAAGATATAAGCCAAGTAATTCTCTTTCCCAGCTAAGTTGCTCTCGTGAATTGAAAGCCTTTTGGGATGTATCTAATGACAACTTTGGCGCTAAGCCTTCATCGACTTCAATAAGGTTGCCAAACAAGTCTGTCTGGCCACTAGCTTTATCCTTCTGGACACGATTAGAGTATGCAAGAAGCGTTTCTATATTATGTAGAAGTACACTTCTATCGCCCAGAGTATCTAATGCACCTGACTTTATTAAACTTTCAAGACCTTTTCGATTAACAATTTTAGGGCTTACCTTACTCAAGAAATCCTCGAGTGTAGTAAATATTCCTTCTTGCTCCCTCTTATTGATAATTTCTTCAACTGCGCCCTTACCTACATTTTTTATGGCATTCATCCCAAAACGAATCTGCTCCTGACCTTGACTATTTTTAGTTATCGCAAATTCTCCAAATGAAGAATTAACATCAGGGAGCAACACTTCGATTCCCATGTTTTTACACTCTGCTATTTCAATGGCAAGTCTATCAATGTCATCATAATCGCTTGTCATTAATGCAGCCATAAATGCACTAGGGTAATGCGCTTTTAAGTAAGCTGTCCAATAAGAAATCATCCCGTAGCAAGCTGAATGAGACTTGTTAAAACAATAATCAGCGAATCCCATTAGTTTTTTCCAGAAGTCTTCGATTAACTTTCGATCAATACCATTCTCTACGGCACCTTCAATGAACCGTTCTTCCATTTTCATCATGATGTCACGTTTTTTCTTGCCAATTGCCTTTCTAAGAGTGTCGGCCTCTCCTCCCGTAAAACCACAGACATCTCTGGAAATTTGCATGAATTGCTCTTGATAAACCAAAACACCATAGGTGTCTTTTAGAGCAGATTCCATTTTTGGATGGTCGTAAACAACTTCTTCGTTGCCGTTTTTTCTTCGAATAAAACTATCAGTTAGTCCAGCACTGAGCGGGCCGGGTCTGTATAGCGCGCCCATCGCTATGATGTCACCGAACACAGTAGGCTTAAGTTCTTTCAAGTACCTCTTCATACCCGACGACTCAAACTGAAAAACACCTGTAGTGTCCCCCCTCTGAAGTAACTCGAAAGTTTTCTTGTCATCTAACGGTAGCTCTCCTAGATCTATGTCGACGCCGTGAACACGCTTTACAATCCGAAGAGTATTTTTTGCAATTGTTAAGTTTGAAAGTCCTAAAAAGTCCATCTTCAGTAGACCTAGATCTTCTACCGGACCCATAGAATACTGAGTAGAAACTACGCCTTTTTGCGCCATTTCAAGAGGCGTGAAATTAACAATATCGTCAGGGGCAATAACGACACCCGCTGCGTGAACTCCGTGGCTTCTTATAGTGCCTTCTAGTTTGATAGCCAAGTCAAAGACTTGCTTCGACTGATCATTAGTTTCGTATTCACTTTTAAGTTCTGTATTATCTACTAAAGATTTTTCTAATGGAATATGACGCCCCTGGACTGGAGGTGGTATCATTTTAGCCAAACGATCAGCTTCTGCATATGGAACCTGTAACACTCTTGCCACATCTCGGACTGCATTACGCGCAGCCATTCGGCCAAAGGTAACAATATTAGCCACCCTATCAGATCCATATTTTTCTATGCAGTATTGAATAACCTCATCACGACGAGTATCCTGGATGTCTATATCAACATCAGGCATACTAATACGATCGGGATTAAGAAAACGTTCAAATAGTAGGTCGTATTTGAGCGGATCTAACTCGGTAATTTTCATGCCATAGGCTATGATTGATCCGGCAGCACTACCGCGTCCTGGTCCAAACACAATACCTTGATCCTTGCCCCAATTAATAAAGTCTGCGACTATCAAAAAGTACCCATTAAAACCCATGTTGCCTATAACTGAAAGTTCGTATTCTGCCCGTTTTAGTACCTCATCGGGAAGCATTTTTTTAGCCGTTGGGACGTCTAACTCACTTGCCTTCTGCTCATTAATATACGTATACCGCCAAGCTAACCCCTGATAGGTGCGTTTTTCGAGATATGTTTTTTCGGTCTCACCTTTAGGTACTGGGAACTTAGGAATTAAGATTTTCCCTAATTCTATTGTTACATTACAGCGATCAGCAATTGCTTTTGTATTAGTAATTGCTTCAGGATATACATCGCCCCAACGCTGTATTACTTCATTAGGGTCTGCCACATGAAGCTCAAAGTCCTTGAGGCTCATCCTGTTCTGATCACTCAGGAATGAACCAGTTTGCACACATAATAAAATCTCATGAGCCTCTTGATCGCTATGATGTAGATAATGCGCATCACCAGTTATCACCGGAGGCACATCAAGTTCCTTTGATAACTTAATTGCAAGTTCATTTACTCGCACTTGCTCATCCCACTTACTTGGATGAGCAGGATGTCCATGATCTTGAATCTCAATATAGTATCTATCGCCAAAAATAGATTTATACCACTCAGCAATTTTTTTGGCGTCGCCATACTGTCCAGCTCGAAGCGCGTCACCTACTTCGCCATTAATACATCCAGAAAGAACTATAAGGCCTTCGTTATACTTCTCTAGTAATTCATGATCTATTCGAGGCTTATAATAGAACCCCTCAAGATTGGCTATAGTGCTTAGTCGCATAAGGTTTTGATAACCCTTATTATTCATCGCCAATATAATAAGATGGAAATATTGTTTATCTTTTCCTGCTTCTTTGTCTGTATGCTTTCTTGATGCGACATATGCTTCCATGCCTATTATCGGAGTTACGTCGTTTTCGGTTGCGGTACTATAAAACTCGATAGCACCTGATAAAGTACCATGGTCAGTCATAGCAATAGCAGTCATGCCAAAGTCTTTAACCTGCTTTATCAGAGGAGATATCTTTGTTAAACCATCTAGTAAGCTGTACTGCGTGTGGTTATGCAGATGTACATAGTCTGATGGCTTGAGTAAACTCGCCAATTTTAGCCCCCGATTACACGATAATTCTTATATATTTAATCAATTATAACTGATTGACCTATAGGATGTCTGTTGTTCTATTTTTTCTTTATGTAAGCTACGAGATTTTTTTGAGCTAATTTGACCTCTTCTATCACTGCTTGAAGATTTGGATCATCTGCATCCCCATTATGTAGAGCACTCAATAGTTCTTTCGCCTTAGTTTTTGCTACCTTAGCACTGGCAATAGCTTCATCAAGTTCTTTTTTGCCAGCTTTCTTAAGCTTCTTACTTCTTACTTCACCCTCACTAATAAGACCATTCAATTCACTGTGCATTTTCTTTAGTTTCTTTTCGGCATCAATTTTTGCTTTTGTAGAAGCCTTGGTTATATCGCCTCTGGTTTCTTTACCGCTTTTTGGGGCTGTAAGAATTCCAGCTAGATATCCTGCGCCCGCCAATATCAAAGCTGTGCTAGCTGCAATTTTCTTTCTCATCATTTCTTCCCCTTTTTTTGAAACACTTCAGTGAGGTTTGATATTAACTTCATGAACGCTACAGGCGTTGCTGTCTTCTCGAAGAATGAACTCATGTGGTCTGCCCGATCAGCCACCTGTTCAGCATGCTCTGTAATTTTCTTAACAAGTTTAACTATTTGGAGAGTTTTAATTAGTAACGCAATAGTTAGTAGCAGTACGACTGCTAAAAATGTACTTAAGATGATGACAAGAACTTCAAACCAAATGGTATCCATAGCTCTATTGTACTATACCTCGCAAGTAGATTAGTAAGTCATCACGTATTTTCTCATTCTTTAGTGCAAAATCTATGACAGTTTTCATGTATTCAAGCTTATCTCCAGTATCGTAGTATTTACCATCTTTTATCTCGAGAGCTAGCATTTCATGCCCGTCGCTAATCATCGCTCTCATAGCTGGCTGTACCATAAACTCTTGTCCGGACTCAACCAAAGACTGTGTTGATCGTAAGTAATTAAATATATCTGGCGTCAATAAATATCCACTTACACTCGCTAAATTACTAGGAGCCTCTTCCTTGCCTGGTTTCTCTACTATTGTAGACATCTTTAACAACCCGGGTGATATTTCAACACCCGCCACAATCCCGTAACGAGTAAAATCAACATCCCTATCGACTTTGATACAAGAAACTACGCTAGTACCACGCTCTTTATAAAGGTTTATCATCTGAGTAAACCTAGAAGGCGTAGCCTCAATGAAGTCATCAGCGAATGCGTATATAAATGGTTCATCACCAATTAGATGTTCGGCATTCAATATTGGGGTTGCATTCCCAAGCAAGCCTTTTTGTCTAATATAGGCAAAATTCGCTAAATTCGAAATATCTTTGGTCTGCTCTAATAGCTCTATTTTGCCTGCTTTCCGTAAATTCGCCCTTAGTTCAGCACTCATGTGATCAAAATGATCTTCAATAGATCGTTTGTGGTAGCCTGTTACTATTACAATGTCCTCTATCCCAGCGGTGGTTAACTCTTCTACGATGTGTTGGATTATCGGCTTATCGACTAGTGGTAGCATTTCCTTGGGCATAGCCTTAGTCTGAGGGAGGAACCTGGTTCCGAACCCTGCGGCCGCTATGACTGCTTTTCTAACTGGCTTAGTGCTACTCACAAGTCTATACCGTACCTCTATGAGAGTTTTTCTTTAATAATATTCTTAACAAGTTCAGGGTTTGCTTTGCCACGACTCTCTTTCATGACTTGTCCCACCAAAAAGCCAATAGCCTTCAACTCTCCGTTTCTCACATCTTCTGATGCTTGCAAGTTGTTCGCTAGCACATTACTTACTATTTCATCTAACTCACTCATGTCTGAAACTTGTAGTAAATCTTTTTCAGATGCGATCTTATGAGGATCTACTCCTGTATTTAGGCTTTCTAGTAAAATGACTTTCGCACCTGTTGAGCTTACTTTATTATCGGCGACCATCTGACTGAGTGCAACTAAATGGTCAATATTAAAGACTAGTTTCTCCCAGGTATTATCGGTATTTCCGATCATGGCTTGTGTCTCACCGGCTAACCATTGGCCTATTCGCTTAACGTGGCCTAGGTTGTCCGTAGTAAATAGTTGTTTTATCACTTCACTTGCAGGCAGATTATCCAGTATTGTTTCGATTGATGACGGTTCTAATCCAACCTCAATTAGCTGTTTTCTTAGATCCTTTGGCATTAAAGGCATATCACGCAGTGCGGAGTTAATGAAAGTTTCATCCAGAACAATCGGCGGGATGTCTGGGTCGGGCATATATCGATAATCATGTGCATCTTCTTTGCTTCTCTGGGAAAAGGTTTTTTGCTTAGCATCATCCCAACCCCTGGTTTCTTGTACGACTCGCTCACCCTTCTCCAGTAAGTCTGATTGTCTTTTTATCTCATACTCCACTGCTTTCTCAACAGATCGAAAACTATTGAGGTTCTTTGTTTCTGTTCGTTCGCCTAACTTACCAGGATTATCACTAACGCTCACATTTACGTCAAATCGCATATTCCCATAATATAAGTCAGCATCACTTACTCCACTATGCTTCATGGCCAAATATAGTTCTCTTGCATAAGCTTTCGCTTCTTCTGGACTATGAATTTCTGGCTCACTTACTATCTCTAGTAGAGGCGTTCCAGCACGGTTAAGATCAACTAAACTATACTCCTTGCCTGCTGGATGAGTGCTTTTACCGGCATCCTCCTCTAGATGTGCCCGCGTGATCCCAATTCGGCGCTCCTTGCCATTTATAGTAATGTCGACATAGCCTCCGAGAATGATTGGCTTGTACAGTTGAGAAATTTGGTAGCCCTTTGGTAGATCGGGATAAAAATAATGCTTACGATCAAACGAACTAATCTTTTGGGGTTTGGTATTAAGAGCAAAAGAAGCAATTATAGCCAATTCAACTGCCCGGCGATTAAGAACCGGTAGAGCCCCCGGCATACCTAGGCAAACGTGACTAATCAAAGTGTTTGGCGGTGCTTCACGTGCGTCGTTGCTTGCAGAAGAAAATAACTTAGTCTTTGTTTTAAGTTGCACATGACATTCTATACCGATGGTAGGCGTGTAACTACTCACTTAAAGGCTCCTAGATCTTTAAGACCCTGTCCAATCCCCATAAGTGCACGCTTAACATCATCTTTGTTCAATTTTAGCTCTGGATTTGCGTCAATTTTCAACCTTAATTTATGACCATACCAAACAGCATCATTATCTGTAAAGATTTTTTGTGATTCAACCATGCGTTCTCCCATAGTGGAGCCCTTAATCCGGCGTTTTTTAAGTGCAGATGCCAGTAAATCGTCTGCTTCTATAATTGCCTCACGCCACATTTCTTTATTTGCACATTTTGCCTGTAGATTACGCCATTGTCGTTTATATTTATCCTTTTTTAATTTTTTAGGTAATCTTCTAGCAACAAATATCATAAATATCAGTATAAATAGACCAGTTACAGCTATGAACGTAATCTTCTCTGGACTCATAAAATATCCTCAATCTTTTTTGCAACACTTAACAAATGGCGATCTTGTTTCTTATCTGCAATAATCTGAAACCCTACCGGCATTCCTTTTGTTATGCCTACAGGCACACTAACTGCTGGAACACCCGCTAGGTTAGAAGCGACTGTCATTATATCAACCAGATACATTTCGAGGGGATCCTTAGTGTGTTCGCCCAGCTTAAAGGCTGTGACTGGAGAAGTAGGGCCTACGAGCACGTCATATTTTTCAAAAGCTGAATTAAACTCATTGACTATTTTTGTTCGGACTAACTGGGCTTTCTGATAATACGCATCGTAATAACCGCTACTTAACACATATGTACCAATCATAATTCTACGCTTAGCCTCATCCCCAAAACCACGAGATCGAGTAGTGGTATACACGTCCTGTAAAGTCGAACCGTCTTCTGATAATCCGTATCTTATGCCATCATATCTGCTCAAGTTGCTGCTAACCTCTGCGGGGCAGATAATATAATAGCAAGCTAATGCTAGATCTAGTGTCGGCATGCTGATTTCTTCGATTGTTGCCCCGGTTGATCTAAGCTTATCAATGGCATCCATAGTCACTTTTCTCACACCATCATCAACACCTTCTGCAAAATACTCTTTAACGACGCCTACTCTTAGATTGGTGGCTTTATCTAATTCAGTATAGGATTTCTGGTCTCTTTCGATTGTAGTGCCATCCAGATCATCTTTCCCCGCCATGCACTCCAGAACTAAAGCTGCGTCTTCTACGCATCGTGTCATCGGGCCAATTACGTCCGTACTGCTTGCCATAGCAATCACACCACTACGTGACACGAGTCCATAGGTCGGTTTTAAGCCAAAGACACCGCAAAAGCTAGCAGGTAATCTAATTGAGCCCCCGGTATCAGTACCTAGAGCAAAAGGGGCTAAATCCAGCGCTACAGCAGCCGCCGAACCTCCCGAACTCCCACCTGGAACACGTGTTTTATCGTGTGGGTTTAGTGTGGTCATAAAATCACTATTCTCGGTACTGCTACCATGCGCAAATGCATCTAAGTTTGCCTTAGCTACGCAAATCGCACCTTCAGATTCTAATTTATTAATAGCTGTCGATTGATAAGGGGACTTAAATCCCTTAAGAATGTTACTAGCAGCTGTAGTATCAGCCCCAAATACTAAGAAGTTATCCTTGGCGATAAACGGCACCCCCGCAAGTCGACCAACTTTCTCACCGGACGAAACACGTCTATCTATTTCAACTGCACGTGCCTTAGCTCTTTCATCAAGAGTCCAAAGTATTGAACTATATTCTTTGGCTTCATTAATTTTATTCAATGATTTATTAACCAAAGACTGGGCTGTTGTTTCGCCAGATTTAACATCATTAACCAGGGCTGATATTGATTTCCAGTCGGTCATAATTAGTTGAGGACTCGTTTTACAAGTATCAAATTCTCTTCTGTGGCAGGTACGTTTTTAAGTAACTCACTTTGTGAAAGTTGCTGTGATACCTCATCATTACGCATTACATTAGCAAGTCCATTTACTTGTTCTGTAGGTTCTACCCCTTCGGAGTCAACTGAATGCAGAACTTCAACATAGTCAACTATTTTTTTAATCTCATTACGGTATCGCTCGACTTCTTCTTTACTCAAATCAAGCATGCTAAGTTTGGATAATTTCAATAATTCTTCGTCAGTTATATGTGCCATGGTATACATACAAGTATAGCCAACTTCGTTATATGATGCGACATAAAATAAACTTTACAACCGTAGCACACTAACGTACGATTGGAACATAAGCAAATAGAGATATAAAAATGTCTGAACAATTAGCCCACAATTATAGTCAACCCCGACATCAAGTCCATGTAACTAACAACGATAATCACGAGGTCTCGAATTCACGAGGCCTCTTTTTATTACAGGAGACAGAACGAATCCGGGGCATTGCTCATATAGCCGGAGCGGCAATTGAATGGACTTATGAACGACCCGAGGTTATTGAGGATGAAGTCCCACTTATCGGTTTACATGGTTTTTGTGGCGTAAAAAGTTCTTACAGAGAGTTCCGCTCACAGGTAGCTCAACGTGGCAAGCCAGCAATTACATACAGACCAGCCCGTAGCAGGGGCTACCTAGGAGACGTCGATATAAATAACGTCAGAGACCCAGGGAAGTTACTAAGTCAAGCAGCGTGGGCTGTAATGCGGGATATAAAGAAATCAACCGGCGATACAACCTTTGATGCGTCAGGACATTCTATGGGAGGATATACGCTCACTAGGCTAGCAAAGCATAAACCAGAACACCTAAGAACAGCTATTTATGTTGGCTCTGTTGGGCTAGACGACCATTCAGTACCGCAAATGCTTGGAAGAGCAGTTAGATTTATCCAAGATGAACTACGACCTTCTGGCCTTATCTCTGGTACAGAAAATCGGAGAATTGCCCTAGAGGGTCTTCACTACATAGTACGCAATCCACTGAGGACTGCTACAGAAGGATTGAACGCTGCAGGGTGTAGTCTTAAGCATGAAATTCCCCTCATCCGTGCTCAAGGTATAAAAACTGCAGCGCTTCAGTTTGAGCTAGATACTTTTTTCCCAACAGCAAGTGTAACAGAGGAGAGTTCACACCTATTTGATCATTATCAAGTTCTTGAAAACCCTACCGCTAAACACATTGCACCTCAAATTCTCGCATCAGAAGTTGCTGAGGCGCATATCAACATCCTTAAAAAATTACATCCTTAACTTATCGATGTCCATTTCGCCTTCGTCTTCCAGGCAATCTTCATATTCCATCATTCCACTATGATGATACCGGTCGTATTCTCGCGTAGGCTTTGTATTATCACGGATCTTGGTCATAGGACCCATAATAAATAAAGACGAGATAATTAAGACCCCTAACACAAGGCTATAACGAAAAATATGCAGACTTTTGCTCGGTTTCTCCTTGCTCACATAACGGTAATCAGTACTAAACGTCCATACTACACCCACAATGATGGCAGTACTGATAGCAAGCCCTAAAGTTTGACCCCAATCCATAACAGTATCTAAGCCAGATAAATAAGCCAAGAAGCTATTAACAAAATATACACCTGAAACAACAGCGCTTATACCAGTAGTGGCTAAGAAGATACCTAAGAATGCTTTTCGCCAACCTGAATTTTTTATTTTTGAATTAGTACGTTCTGCTTGGGCTGTACGCTGAGTCAAAATAACAAACAACGGCAATAATACAAATACTGCTGATACCATCAGAACTGCGGTGCTAAAGTCAGATAAGTCATTAAGGGTGTTCAGTTTTTTGTCGTCTATTATTGTTTTAATAATCTGCTGGGTCATAGACACAGTAATCAACACCAGGAATCCTAGGGTCAAAAGTAGTAAGCCGTACTCGAATAAGTATGCCCTGCTTTCACCAAAACTATAGTTTTTAACACCAGAAAAAAGATCGGTTTTTTGTTTTTTTGAACTACGTGTTAATTTAGTTACTCTAGCAAATTTCTTGACCATGATTTACTCCATTTATAAGTGTCATTGTATCACCGGGTAATAAATTACTGCTACATTTTGTTTTTTATCTCTTGTATAACATCTCTAAGTTCGGCTGCTTTTTCAAACTCCAGATTAGCTGACGCTAGATCCATCTGTCTCGATAGGTCTCTCACAAGGTGCTTATACTCATCTTTTGGAACTTTTTTAAGATCAAGTTTTGACTTGATGCTATCGGGCATATCAGGACGCATTCCTTTCTCTATAGTCTTAGCAATACCTTCAGCAGTAATTCCGTGCTTATCGTTATAATCCTTTTGTATCTTACGGCGTCTTGTCGTCTCATCTAATGTACGTTTCATACTTTTAGTAATCTTGTCTGCGTACATAATCACCCTTCCCTCAACATGGCGAGCTGATCTCCCAACAGTTTGGATTAAAGCTTGTTCACTACGAAGAAAACCTTCTTTATCGGCATCCAAAATTGCAACCAAACTAACTTCTGGCAGATCTAGGCCCTCACGGAGTAGATTTATCCCAACCACTACATCGAACACACCTAACCTTAAATCTCTAAGAATATCTGTTCTATTCAGTGTATCTACCTCACTATGCAGGTACGCAACTTTAATACCAAGTTCTTGAAGATACTCAGTTAAGTCTTCAGACATTCTTTTGGTTAAAGTCGTAACTAATACCCGCTGACCTTTAGCAACTGTTGCTCTAATCTCAGCGATTAAGTCATCGACCTGACCCTCAACAGGCTTTACTTCAATTGGTGGGTCCAGAAGTCCAGTTGGTCTAATAATTTGCTGTACAGGTTGTCCGCTTCGAGATAACTCATACTCAGCAGGAGTTGCGCTCACATAAACTACCTGGTTCACATGACGCTCAAATTCACTAAAAGTAAGTGGTCTGTTGTCTAGAGCGCTCGGTAAACGAAAACCGTGCTCAACTAAAACTTCCTTACGAGCCCTATCACCGTTATACATCCCCCTAATTTGAGGAATTGTCATATGACTTTCATCAATTAGAAGCAAGTAATCGTCTGGGAAGTAATCCATCAATGTAGCAGGCTGTTCGCCAGGTTCACGGTTCGTAAGATAGCGACTGTAATTTTCTATGCCTTTAACAAAACCAGTCTCCTCTAGCATTTCCATATCAAAATTAGTGCGTTGCTCTAATCTCTGAGCCTCTAGTAACATATTGTTTTTTTTGAAGTATGTAAGTCTATTGGACAGCTCCTCCCTTATAAATCCCAGGGCTACCTTGAGCTTGTCTTGTGGAGTAACATAATGACTACCAGGATATACGCTAAGTTCGTTTTGACTACGAGCTATTTCTCCTGTCAGTGGATCGACTTGCGTTATACGTTCAATGTCGTCCCCAAAAAATTCGACGCGGTAAGCCATCTCTTCGCTTGCTGGATAAATATCTACTACGTCTCCCCTAACCCTAAAGGTTCCTCGATGGAAGTCGACATCATTTCGTTGATATTGGATATCAGTCAGGTGCCGGAGTAGCTTGTCCCGTTTACGATTCTCGCCAACTTTAATCCGCACAGCCATGTTGTCATAATCCTGTACGGAACCTATGCCGTAAATACAGCTAACACTGGCCACAATAATTACGTCGTTCCTGCTCAACAACGAAGAGGTAGCGGCATGACGTAGACGATCTATTTCCTCGTTAATTTGAGAATCTTTTTCTATGTAAGTATCGCTACGAGCAATATACGCTTCGGGCTGATAGTAGTCGAAATAACTAACAAAGTAATGCACCGCATTCTCTGGAAAGAACTGTTTGAATTCACTATAGAGTTGAGCTGCAAGAGTCTTGTTGTGGCATAAAACCAAAGTCGTTTTCTGAACATTCTGGATAAGATTGGCCATAGTAAATGTTTTGCCAGAGCCAGTTACGCCTAATAGTGTTTGTTCTTTTGCGCCAGCTCTCAGACCTTTGGTCAGCGAAGCAATAGCTCCTGGCTGATCGCCAGTAGGTTTATAGTCACTCTTTAAAACAAACTTAGTCACCGATATAGTATATCAATATTTCAGGTGTAAATGCCTAGGTAGTCACCATTTCTTTCATTCAGTAACTCTGTGAGTTGCTTAATCAAATCAACTGGATCATCGCTAAAAACTACATTATCACTCTTTGTCTGTCCCGCTGCATGAAGTATGTCCATGATTTCACCACTTATTCCTCCTGCTCCCTGCAAAAAGCCAATAGGCGTATTGGTTTCCATTGCAATTGTAAATTCGTGCAGTGTGCCAATTCTACCACCGATACTAACTACTGCGTCACTAGAGTTAATTAGTAACGCATCACGTCCAACATAATGCAGTCCAGTGTACAGAATAGTGTCGTATGCTTCTGTAGGAAGACGATATTTACGGATATGTTCAATCTTGCTCGCTGCAGGGCTTATCCCTACGCTCATACTACCTTTAGCTGATTTATATCCTTCTGCTGCATAATTCGGCAGACCTATAGTAGCCCCAGTCATTATGCTATGTCCTGCTTTAGCTATGGCCCTGCCTGCAGAAATAGCTAGTTCACGACCTTCCTCTACGCTTCGTCCCTTGGCTGCCCCTGACACACAAATCTGATACATTATTTCTTTATTTCTTTCTTCTTATGGTTATAAATCATACTATACTTCGCTTCCGTATAAAAACTCATCCATTATTTCTTCAAAGCTTGGCTGGTGCTGGTAATACCGTGCATACAGTTCTTCTCTAAGTCTAGTCCTACCGTAATCATCTCGAGCATCTTTATAAGAAATGCGGTTAGTTGCGTTGGTTACTACATCTACGACATGCATAGAAACATGGTTCCCATACTGATCCACATAAAATACATAGTCATTCCCGTCCCAGAATGACAATTGCGAATCGATCTGTCCTAGAACTGTTGTGGATGACATCGAATCGAAGTCATCTGACGTAATATGAGGCTGTTCGACCTTCATTCTCACCATTTCATTTCCTACAAGATATCTATAGAAGCTATTCCAGCTTGCGTGATTGTGACGAGAAGATCTTGGTGGGCCTTTCTTAAGGGCTTCTAGCATCTTTTGAGTAAAATCAGGACGAATACTGATCGACCGAAAGTAGGCGCTATGTTTTTTTAGCTCATTCACAGATTCGATAAGCGAAAGCATCACAGCAATCACGTCCAAGCTAAATCGATGACTTGGAGTTAATACTATGATGGAACCAGTTTCGTAATTAGGAGTAATGAGTTGAGTTACAGGAAATATTGATTTTTTAAGCTTATTAATACGTTCATTGTCCACTTTTATAGGATCGATTGAGTGAGTATCGAAATCAGATGGGGTCAGTTTTTTCATCCTCTCATGAAGCTTGTTGCACCATTCATTAGATTCCAAGCATAAAGCATAAGAATACAGCTCATACGCACTATTTCTTTTGAGCATCGAATCCACTGATCGAAGCCCTAGTATTTTCATTAAAGTTTTGGGTGGTTGTTTTTTTAGTAACGTTTTTATAACGCTGTTTTTTATTGCCCAGACCTCAGAATCTTTATAGTAGCTCGATATCCACTTTATACATTTTCTTAGCATGACATCAGCGCTATCGTTTTCGGTAACACCTAACTGTTCGCAAATTATCTTATTATCGATGCGAGCTTGTTCCTGAAGTCCAAAATATACTTCTTTGGCAGTGGCCTGCGTATACTCTAGTTTAAGATTACGTAGAGCTGAGTTAGATCTTTTTTTAATATCACCAATAAGTCGCACATCATGCCCCGGCTTTCCAGTTTTAAGCTCTAGGTTTTGTATAAAATGATGCAAGTCTGGTTGTTTTATTTGCAGAATATCGGCGATAATTCGTGACATGTAACCTACTCTAACTAAAACTTAAATTCGTTCTGGCTTGTACCATGCTGGTGCTTTTTGTAGTAAAGCCGCAAGTTCTCGTTCTGTAAGCAACCCTTCTTGCGCACCTACATGCTGAACTACATTCATGGAACTAATTGGCGCCCACTGCAATGCACCATCGACAGTATTACCTTTGATTATTGCAGCAACGAATGTTGAAGTAAAAGCATCACCCGCCCCTGTTCGTTCCACTGGTGGCTTCGGATCAGGATAAATTGGCATCTTAAATCTATTTTCGCCATCTGATGCATAACTACCACTCGGACCATCACTTATTAATACGATTCGTGGGCCTAAAGCATGCATCTTATTAAATAGATCGTGTATATCTTCATAATTTCCGCCTGTCACATATACGGCTTCTTCTCTATTTAAAGCAACAAGCTCACTTCTATCGTAGACATGTCTCATTTTTTCGATACCTGCCTCCATCTGAAAGGTACCTGGTTGGAAAGCAAGCTTAATTTCAGGATGTCTACTTAAAGATTCAATCAACTCATCGTGATAATCTAGTGCATTGGCAGAAATTGAACTGAAATAAATCCATTTCGGCATCTCATGTTTACGTAGATGTGGCCATTTATAATCATAGTCTTCGTGTTTAACGAGTATAGTGCGCTCTTCTTTATACCAAAGTACATAGTGGTAGTTGCTTCTTTTCCTAGGGTTTATACGTACAAATCGAGTATCAACTCCTTCGTGCTCCAGTGTTGTAATAATATCTCTTCCTGCTGAATCGCCTCCAACATTTGATACTAACCCACTATTAAGGCCTAGTTTAGAAAAGTTTACTGCCGCATTAGCTGCATTGCCCACGGCATTAAGTACTTCAGTATGGTCAAAAGGGACTTTCATACCAAATGGCATCGATAGAACAGAACCTGAATCTGTTTTTGTGACTTCAGCACGATCATCAAGTAACTTAATAAACGCATCGGTAACTACATCGCCGACACTCAGTACATCAATTTGATTCATCTACCCACCTTATTTGCTTATGCTTTCTTCCTACATTGTTACATACAACAGTGGTTATAATCAACTTTGAGGGTTACATTTTACACTTTTTGCTTGTTCGCACTGCCGAACGAGTCTATTTTTGATTCTACTACGGCCTGGACTTCGCCAATTACTTCGTCCATTAGTTTAATTACAGCAAACTCATCAGGGTTTTCTCTGAGTACTTTTTCTAGAGTATTACGGAATGCCACTCGCATATCTGAATTAATATTTATTTTACTTACCCCAATTTTGGCAGCGCTTTCAAAATAGTGCTCCGGGGTGCCACTTCCACCATGCAAACTGATATTACAATCAATCGCATCACGCACAGCCTGAAGTAGCTCGAGATCTAACAGCTTAGGTACCGGGTATTTACCATGTAAATTGCCTACAGCGGCCGCATAGGTATCTATGCCTGTGGCCTCAACAAACGCTCTGGATCCTTCGGGTGTGCTAAATGTTTTCTTGATTTCCTCATAATCAATTGATTCTTTGTGGACATTAGAGCTTCCTCCAAAATAATGTGGCTCACTCTCAACCAAAGCTCCAGTCAAACGAGCGTACTGCACAACCTGTCTTGTTTGCTCAATTAATACATCTTCAGTTACATCATGGTTTGCTTGAGAAATATCTATATGGATAAATTCGAAGCCAGCTTCTATTCCTTGGATTGCATCTTCTACAGACGGACTGTGATCTAAATTTATATACATCTCTACGTCACATTCGGCCTTATAGTTATCTACCATGTCTCGGATGTTGTCTATGCCAAGAGAATCTACTTCACCCTTGCTAACCTCAACCAGAACTGGAGATTTTTTAGCCATAGCTGCTCTTACTACCGCTTTAAGGGTTTCCTGGTTATCAAGATTGAATGCTCCTACAGCAAAACCTTCCTGTCTTGTTCTCTGCATCAGTTCTCTGGCAGCAGTTGTGTTTTCTCTTATCTGTCTCAACGTTAATGGCATAAACCCACCTTTTTTACTATTTAGTCTTATTGTAAGTGCTCAAGGTTTAGTATACAAACTATTCAACAAGCTGATGCGCGGCAAATGTAATATGTTTAGCTGTAAGCCCGAAATGTTCTAGTAGCTCATCGGGGGTGCCTGATTCACCAAACCTATCTAACATACCTAGTCTCTTAATTTTTGTAGGGTGTTTCTCTGATAATAACTCAGCCACTGCTCCCCCAAGACCTCCATTAATTTGAGCTTCTTCAACAGTGATAACCCTTCCGGTTTTACGCACACTGGCAAGAATAGTTTCAGTATCCAGTGGCTTTATAGTCGGAACATGAATTACTTCAGCATCGATACCGTCTTTAAACAACTTATCAGAAGCAACCATTGCTTGATACGTCATTGTCCCTGTAGCGATGATGGTTAAGTCATTTCCTTTAGTAAACACATAGGCTTTTCCAATTTCAAACGGAGTTTCTGCGGTGGTTATTATTGGCGTAGATTCTCTTGCCAGGCGTAAATATGCTGGACGCTTATCACTTGCCAGGGCTAAAGTAGCTTTCTCGGCCTCAACACTATCGCCTGGGACAACAACCACCATATTTGGCAAAACTCTCATAAGTGCGATGTCCTCCAACATTTGGTGTGTTGCACCGTCAGGACCGACACTTATACCAGCATGGGAACCTACTATTTTTACAGGCTGGTCATTCAGGCATATAGTAGTACGAATCTGTTCCCAGTTTCGGCCAGGGCTGAATGCAGCATAACTACTAACGAACGGGATCTTACCCATAGATGCCATGCCAGAGCCAACTGTAACGAGATTCTGTTCTGCAACGCCTATCTCTACAAATCGTTCCGGAAATGCCTCCTTAAACAAACTCATCTGAGTGCTGTCGGTCAAATCGGCGCATGCTGCCACTACATCGGCATTCTCGTGGCCCGCCTTTAATAATCCCTTACCGAAACCTTTTCTAATAGGTTCATGATCCAGAGCTTTAGTAGTGATATCTACAAGATGATACTTATTCATGTTCACCTCGAATTTTTCCTTTCAAGGTCCTTATGTCATGTAGAGCTCTTTTTGCTTCATCGTGATTTGGTGGCTTACCATGCCAGTGGTAGTCATACTCCATAAATCCAACACCCTTACCTGGAATTGTCCTAGCTATGATAACCACAGGCTTTTCAACTATCGCTCGTGCTAATGCGCATGTATCTATGAAGGAATCAATGTTATTACCGTCAACTTCTAATACGTGCCAACCGAAAGCTTCCCACTTAGAAGCTAGATCCTCTAGAGGCATGACTTCCTCCGTAGGACCATCAATCTGTATATTATTACGATCAATAATGCCAATAATGTTCGACAGTTTATACTTACCGGCAAACATGGCAGCTTCCCAGATATTACCTTCGTTAAGCTCGCCGTCTCCCATAACTACATATATCCACTGGTTAAGTTTGCTATCCATCCGCATAGCCATGGCCATCCCCGAGGCTTGACTCAGGCCAGAACCAAGTGGCCCACTAGTGTTTTCTAATCCAGGTAGCTTGGTCCTCTCAGGATGCCCCTGTAGTCTCGACCCAAATTTTCTTAATGTCATTAGTTCTTTTTTATCAAAATATCCCGCGTGAGCCATTGTCACGTATTGAACGGGTACACAATGCCCGTTACTAAGTAATACTCGGTCACGATCTTGCCATTGGGGGTTTTTTGGATCATGTTTCATTATGTCGAAATAAAGCGCAGTAAAGATGTCTGCAAGACCAAGAGGGCCGGCACTATGACCGCTACCGGCGTGTTCTAGACTGCGAATAATGTCTCTGCGTATGTCCGAAGCCTTCAATTCCAATTGGTCTGTGGTGTGATGTTTACCCATATTGCTTATGATTATACGCTACACAAGAGTGTTAACAAGTATCTGGTAGGCGTTTCTTGGATCCTCGGCCTTATGAATATAGCCACCTACATTAAGAACATCTACGCCACCTTCTGAAATTTGACGTGCATTATACTCATTGATTCCACCGTCCCATCCTATTTCTAAGTCAGGATGATGTTCTTTGGCCTCAGATACCTTTGCTAGTAAATCTAGGTCTGCAGAGCCACCAAAATGGCCTAAGTTGCCACTAAATATCAGTAGATGATCAAAGCTACTTATTATTTTTTCGATATTAGCTACAGGGGTTTCAGGCAGGACCGCAAGTCCTGTTAAAATTCCCTCTTTATGAAGCTCTGCAGAAAAATGCATGTGGTGTATCATTGTTTCAACATGAATAATAACCATGTGGGGTTGTAATTTTATTAGCTGGTCCAAACATTTGAATGGATCTTGATACATCAGATGGATATCGGCATCAACGCCATTCGGCCACCAAATTTCATCAAGTCCCACTGATTGGGCCATTGCAAACTCCCCATCCATTAAATCTATCTGGATGCGTTTGCTCAAACTCGATGCCAACTGTAACTGCACAGAAAACTCTTGCTCAGTTTGGGCCAGCACCGTCGGTGACACAATAGACATTTATAACTCGTCGATTTCTTTCAACCTACGAACAAACCTAGGCGCGTTAGCGAATGGCGTGTTAAGCCACGTTTCTACGATGATGTCTGCTTCATTATTTTCGAGAAGTTTTGCTGGAAGACAAAGTACATTTGCATCGTCATCACGTCGCGCCTCTATAGCAGATGTCCTATCCCAGCACAAACTGGCACGAATACCCTTGAACCGGTTAGCCGCCATACACATACCCTGTCCGCTACCACAGATAAGAATTCCTCTAGCAACAGCATACTCAGAGGCTAGAACTGCGCTACAGACCTTGCCCGCAAAAACAGGAAAATCATCCTCTGGATCTAACCGAGTACCCCCCACATCGGTAACATTGTATCCAGCCTTACCGAGATACTTAGTTAGGTTCGATTTAAGACCATACCCATTATGATCGGCTCCGATATAGATTTTCATGCTACTTACCTTTATGTACTATACGGCCAACGTCCGACACGAGCTCTACTAGTCGGTTGCTATACCCCCACTCATTGTCGTACCACACAACTACTTTAGCCATATTTCCTGCTACAACATTTGTCAGCAGTAAATCAACAGTACCTGAGTGACTATTTCCGATATAGTCATGGCTTACAAGCGGAACATCACTCACCGTTAAAACACCTTGGTAATACGGTTCTGATGCCGCTTTCTTAAAAGTATCATTAATCTGATCGATCGTCACATCTGTTTTTAATAAAAATGTTATATCGCTAAGACTAACTACAGGAGTCGGTACACGAATACTGAGTCCATCAAACTTACCTGCAACACTCGGAACAGTTAACGCAACAGCAACCGCAGCGCCAGTTGTTGTCGGAACAATATTTTGAGCCGCAGAACGGGCTTCTCGCAAATCTTTGCTTGGGGCATCTTGAATAACTTGGGTAGCTGTGTAGCTATGAACAGTTGTGAGCATGGCTTTCTCGACGCCAAAGGCTCGCTCCATAATATCCATAACTGAGGCAGCGCTATTTGTAGTACAGCTTGCATTGCTAATAATGTCCCCAGCCTGTTCAAGCTCGTCCTCATTAGCGCCAATCACAATAGTCTTAACCTCAGGGCTCTTGCTTGGTCCTGAGATGACTACTTTTCTTGCTCCAGCATCGAGATGTTTTTTAGCATCTTCAAATTTTGTAAACCTGCCAGTGGATTCGACAACTACATCGACTTTTAGGTCTTTCCATGGCAAAGCTACAGGCTCTCTTTCAGCAGAAACAGGAATTTTATGACCGTTTACAATAATGTGCGTTTCATCGAACGTCACCTTATGAGCATATGCACCGTAATTTGTGTCATGCTGAAGTAAGTGAGCAAGTGTCTTTGTGTCTGTTAAGTCGTTAATGCCGACAACCTCAATATCTGTTCTGTCAAAAGCTACCCGAAACGCAATACGTCCAATCCGGCCGAATCCGTTAATCGCTACCCGTGTCTTCATCTGTCCCACCTCTAGTTTGTTATGTTACTTTCATTGTAATAAACAAAAGCACTTTTAGCTAGTTTTTAGCATTCTCTATGGATGTTGAGATGATTTGCTTTGCTTCGTTAACATCTCCCCATCCGTTGAAGCTTACAGGACTTCCAGTCCAATTCTTCTTCCAGGCCTTATATTGACCGTAAAAATGTTCGATCATAGGCTTAAAATTCGGTCCTAAATCATCCAGTGTTCGAATATGAGCTTTTGTTACGTCGTCAGAAGCAACACAAATTAGCTTTTCGTCACCTTCACCATCATCAATCATTTTCAACACACCAATCGGTCTTGACGGCACAACGATTCCAGGCAAGACTGATTCATCTATTATTAGCAGAGCATCCAGTGGGTCGCCGTCGTCGCAAAGTGTATTTGGAACATAGCCATAATCTGCAGGATAACCAAGACTAGCAGTGCCATTGACGCGATCTAGAAACAATTTACCAGTAGTTTTATCGAGTTCGTATTTATTCACACTGCCCTTTTGGATCTCAATTATCACATTTATAGTTTCCGGTGCGTTGTCGCCATAACTCACATCAGCCATTATTATCTCCTTACATTTTTATCATTATCTTCATATACTATAGCAAATGAACATCATCAGCCACAGAGGTGCAGGCTCGTTAGCTCCTGAAAACACAATAAGAAGCATCAAACATGCAGTTGATCTAGGCGCTAAGCTTATAGAATTTGACATACAAGCCACAAAAGATCATCAGCTCGTACTTATGCACGACAGTAGTTTATATCGTACTAGCGGTGATTTACGTCTAGTGAAAGACGTAACGTTAGAGGAGATTAAGCGCTTAAAAAATAGAGAAGGTGATAACATTCCTACACTGTCAGATGCTTCCGAAGTTTTTAAATCAACCAAAGCTGTAATAGAAGGCAAAGGTGAAAAATGGGCGAAGCCACTCATGAAACAACTCGACGAGTTTGAAATAACTCCAATAATCATCTCTTATAATCTGAAAGAGCTTTGCAGTATTCGGGACCAGAACAAATCTATCGAACTCTTTTTGATAAATAAAACTAACCCATTCACTGCAATCCATGAAGCATCTAAGAATAGTCTCACTGGAGTTACTCTACTATATTGGATGTATAACCCTTTCGTGTACCTGTACGCAAAACACAAACATCTAAAGATGTCAGCCTTTACAGTAAGGCCCAACCTTACTAAGATTTTTCACTGGCTCTACCCTGATGTCACTATTACTACCGATAGACCAGATCTATTCACGCATCTGTGCGATACAACCAAAGCATCAGCATCGACCAAACGGTAATAATTCCAGCTAGTAAATATTGGACTGGAAGCAGGCTCTCAGATAAGTAAAGAGATATTGCACCTATGCCATTCATGACAGAAGCGACATAATACCAAATTCCAGGACTGTCTACTAAACCGTTCCATAAGAATCCTACTGCTTGTATTGCTAGCCAATATGCCCCTAAATACCCTAGTAAACCAGGTAATAGTTCAGTACGAGCTGATAAGATACTCACGATGAGACCAACAGATATTGGCACAGCCCAGCTCATATAGACATACTTCATTTGCTTTACTCGTAGTGGCATCACTTTATACATGTACGCAAAACCTATAGCAGACAGAACAAACCATACACCATTGATATTTGGATGCTGGTAATAGTGCGTTGCGGTATACCCCACTCCTGTTAGGACTGCCCAAAGTAGGTATACTCGGCCACGTGACTCATTTATCAAAAAGCTAAAGTTAATTTTATTCTCCATTGCTTAAGAATAATATCATAAAACTTGATATAATTAATGTTATTAACTATTTAGTAGAGAGGGTGCATGTGAAAGTAACATTTGATAGGCGCATTCAGACAGCCAAGAACATTTACACATTTTGGTTCACACCAGAAAAAACTATGAGACACATTGCCGGTCAATTTATTGAACTACGAATTCCGCATCCTGATAAAGATAAACGTGGTGATAAAAGGTGGTTCACCCTGTCTAGTTCCCCTACCGATAAACAAGTATCAATAACGACAAAATTCTCCCCTCAGAACAGTAGCTCATTTAAACAAGCCCTCGACAGCCTAACTCCCGGTGACCAGTTAGATATAGCAAGTCCTATGGGTGATTTTATTCTACCAAAGGATCCTAATATACCTCTGCTATTCGTGGCTGGTGGAATTGGATCTACCCCTTTTCATAGCATAATAAAGTACCTTAATGATTCAGGAGAAAAAAGGGACGTCACGCTTATATACGCAGTCTCGAATGATGACGAGATCGCATTTAATGAAGAGTTCTCAAAACTTGGGGATTCATTTAAGAAAGTGGTTGGGTCACGAATAGACGCAGACACCATAAAAACTCTTGGGAATGTTACTGACGACCATTATATTTATCTGTCAGGCCCAGAGCCAATGGTAGAGGCTCTTGAAAAAGATCTAAAAAGTGGCGGTTTCAATAAAAAACATATCTACACTGACTTCTTTCCAGGCTATACTGAGATTTAATTTATTTTGTAGTCTTTGTCCTTTGTGTACACGATCACATTAACTCGAATACTATCGTTATATTTGTCCTTAAAGCTATACGTGCCGTCTTCCTTAAACTGTACGCGCCATGCTTCATCACCATTAAAGTCTCCAGAACTATACTCATCTATAGCAGAGGTTGAGTGATGTTTGTCATCGCTACCTAAAGTAAGGTTATGCTTTTCGCCATCAGCGGAATTGAATCGAATAAATTCTCCGCTATTTACCGTAACCGTGTCAGGACTGGCACGATCACTATATAACGATACGCAGACTTCATCGCACGTAACTTGAGTGGAGTCACTGACTTTCTGGTTATGTCGCATACTAAGTGCAAGACCTCCTGCAAAGGATAATCCAGAAATGATAAGTGTTAAAGTTAATATTATGAATAAATGTTTAGGTGTGAATTTATGTCTTTTAACGTCTTCCACTATTCTATTACCTCTACACTAGCTTTCATGTATGGATGAGGGGAGCATATATAGCTATATTTCCCTGCAGTATCAAACGTAAAGCTATAACTTTCCCCTTTAGCCAAGAGCTTACTTGACTTAAAAGCGTCTGTTTCTGTGTCTGGAGTAATATCATGTTTAGCAGTATCGCGATTAGTCCATGTTACTGTAGTTCCTTTTTTTATCCGTAACGATTTTTGAGAAAATGAAAAATCCTTAATATCCATCATTACTTCACCGTTCTGAATTTCTTCAGTACTTTTGTCTGGGGCTGACATGAAACCTGACGACTCGTGATCGTTGCTAGAAACTTGTGTGCTAGTATTCTCTAGCCCATCGTCGCGAGAATTATTATTCACAGTCACCACCCCTATTCCTGTGATTAGTGCAAGGATCGTAATTATTCCGCCTATTAATGCCTTATTCATATTGAATCTCCTATTTTAAAAAAGAGCGCTGACATAACTCAACGCTCTTTATATTAGCTCATTAATCTGTTTATTCTAGAAAGCATCTGGTTTTTGCTTAACAATAGCTCCTGCTAATGTATCAGCAATTTGTTTTGTGATCTGCTCTCGAGCTTGAGCTTGAGCTTGATAGCTACCTGAAAAGTCACCTGCTCCATGTTTATCTACTGCTGACTTAAGTAAACCGACGTGCTCACTTACAAGTGAAGCGACAGCATCCTTTGGCAAGTTCGGGTTAGCACTACTTAAGAAAGTGGATATAGCCTCTACATAACCATTGAGGTCAGAAACAGCTTTATCCATTTTTGCCTGGTCTCCTGTTTTTGCCCCTACAGTATAGTCAACAAAAAAACCTATATGACTTGACCAAATTTCTTTAAACTGAGCACCTGCTTCTTCACCATATACACTAGCTATTGCTTCTGATATATCATCAGTGTTTTGTCCAAGTGCTCCTGCAGTAGCAACAAACTGCGGGTCTTCAAGATTGCCGGTATTAAAACCTTGGCGAGTTGCTGCCGCGGCAAGGTCAACATGCTCTGATTCTAAGTTATTTAAAAGTGCCCTTAGATCAGAGGCTTTTGTGTCGATTGCTGGGGCATTAGACGACTGTGAAGACGCTATGTTATTCGATGAATCATCTTTGCTCATCCCAATCGCATAAACCGCACCTCCACCTATTAGTAATGCTAGGGCACCTACTGTTAATCCTATTGTTTTTATACTGTGTTCCATACCGACTCCTTAGAAGTTATTAGTAAATACAATAATTAGTATAGTTACTTTAGATTATGAAGTAAAGTATTATTGACTTGATAATTTTATTTTACAACGTTACTCAGATGAGAAAGTCGTTTATCTTGTTTCTGAACCGAGCTCTTCAACTGTTCGTAGGTATATCGCTAGCCTGTCCTTAGGAATATTACCTAGCCATTCCCTCATAGCAGACCGCATAGTGGTCTCTATTTCATCAAGTAATTTTCTACCCTTAGGTGTAATTGCTAGATAACGTGTACGCCGGTCATGTTCAGCTACCTTTTGCGTAACAAGGTTAGTGGCAATCATCTTGGTGACTAATGCAGTTAATTGACTGAGGCGAACATCCAGTTGGTCTGCTATTTCACCCATAGTATGTCCTGCATCAACCTGAGGGGTTTCTGCTACAGACGCCAATACCAACCATTCCATTCTTGTAATATCCCACACTTCTAGTTGTCGCGATACATACCCCTTCAGGACTCTTTCAGCACGTGAGTGCATCAAACAAGCCTGGTACATGGAAACTTCACTTAAATTCATACAACGTATAATTACACGAATATTTCACCTTGTAAAGTATTTTACGTCGTTACAAGCTTTTATTAAATTCGTCGAGATACTCTCTCATACGAAGGGCCGCTGTTGCGCCCTCGCCCACTGCGCTGGCAATCTGCATTGTTGCCCCACTTCGAACATCCCCCGCAGCGAATACTCCTGGCATATTTGTTTCCAACTCATTATTTGTTTTTATAAGTCCGATATCGTCAAGCTCGATGGAAGTTTCCTTTAAGAACCCGGTGTTAGGTAAAAGACCAATAAAAACAAAAACCCCGTCTGTCTGCATCTCTGTCTTGTTACCATCTTTTGTTACCGCAACTGCTACAACCTTATTGTCTTTTGCTAGCACCTCGTCTGTTGTTGTATTAAAGTGAATGGTTATCTTATCTGTGTGTTTTTCTAATTCGTGTTGTAGCACTTCTGATGCTCTAAAAGCATTACCTCTTACAAGTAAATCGATATGTGAGGCAAATTTTGTTAAAAATAGCGCTTCTTGCACTGCTGAGTTACCACCGCCAACAACTACCAAACGTTTATCTCGATAAAAAGCGCCGTCACAAGTAGCACAGAAATGTACCCCACGGCCGTAGAACTCGTTTTCTCCTGGTATACCTAGCCGTTTATAGTCACTCCCAGTAGCAATAAGGACCGTTTTGGCTCGAACCTCACCGCTAGTAGTCTGCAGTACTAGGCATTCTGGTCTTTTATCAATTGTCGTCACTTCTCCAAGCTCTATCACTGTTCCGAATCTCTCAGCTTGCTTACGTAAATTTTCTCCGAGCTCTAATCCTGCAATCCCATCAGGGAATCCTGGGTAATTGTCGACCCAATCAGTTATTGATGCTAGCCCCCCGATAACTCCCTTTTCAAACAACACGGTTTGTAGGTCTTCACGTGTTGTATATATAGCTGAAGCAAGTGCAGTTGGCCCTGCACCAATCATAGCTACATCCCAGATTTTTTCTGTTACTGACATAGGCTTTAAGCTACTGCCGTGGCAAGTTTAGCAAGATTATATCCAACCACAATCTCTTTTGTATCATCTTCTTTTGTAATTACAGTAATCGGAACGGATAACTGACCGCTCAGCTCGAAGGCTTCCTTCTGCTTGTCTGGTTGTTCGTCCAAGTTAATCTCGTCATAGCTAAAGCCTTTGGCGCTAAGCCATTTCTTTACCATTCCGCAGTACGCACAGGTATTTGTAGAAAAGATAGTTATATTTTTTGCCATTGCTTAATCCTTTTTTATTAACTGTTTGTGGTTAAATCTTATTATATATAGCGTAGCAAAGAATTTCAATACGCTATATGTTGTGTTTTGGAGCTTTATTCACCTAACTTTACGAGTTCGATATCAAATACGAGATCTGAATTTGCTGGAATATTTGGAGAAGGAGATTGAGCGCCATAGGCTTGCTCTGCGGGGATAATAAGACGCCGTATTCCGCCGACCTTCATTCCTGGCACACCATCTGTCCATCCCTTGATTACGCCAGTAAGACTAAACGGTACTGGTTGTCCCATGTCATAAGAGCTTTGGAATATAGTTCCGTTTGACGCTAATGCCCCTGTGTAGTGTGCGGTGACGGTAGCGCCAGCTGGCACCACTTCACCAGTACCTTCTTTGGTGTCGATTATTTCAAGTTTTTCAACTTTTGCTATTGGTGCAAATCCTTGTAGTTTAGTTCCTTCCAACTTATCCTCCTGTGGTTTATTTTGTTGATTCTGCATCTGTTCTTGGATCTGTTTCTGAAGATCAGCAGTTGACTGATCGTTGTTATTATTACCGAATATAACTATCCCACTGAAAGCGATGGATGATAATAAAAACACTCCAACAATCACCAAAATAAATATACGCTGTCCGTTTCCTCGTACTCCCATTTTTTCCCTCTTTTATTAGTAACTTATGATCTATTTTAGCACAGTAGGATCGAGTTGCCATTCTTTAACCACCTCTGGGAAACCAAACTTTACACCCTTAAGTATTTCGACCCCAAGGCGCTCAGATCTGAATGGGTAGCTAGTATCTGGGATATTGTCTACCGGGAACCATACTGGCTCATAGAGATCTGCACCCTCTCTATTAGAGGCTAGTTCTTCGCTATCAGGATGAAGTTTGGGTTCACCCTTTTCATATTTACAGATATAAATATACTGAGTCCCCCACACGCCATCGTTAGGTTCTTCTATGAATACCAGCCGAGGATCAGAAACCGTTATCATGGTCTCTTCCCATAACTCTCTTAGAACCGCCTCGGATTGACTTTCGCCAGTCTCTAGTCTCCCTCCTGGTAAAGCCATGTACTTGCGTCCATCATTTTTTGTCCGTCGCATGACCAATATCTGACCATTTTTTATCACAATGGCACGTCCCGCAGGTCTCAGGCTTACCATCCGCCACCACCGCCACCACCGCCACCACCGCCAGACGAACCGCTACTTCCAGACGACCCACTATTTGATTCGAAACTCTTACTAAAACTTGATGTTGCAGATGTTATTCCAGACGCTAAGTAAGCTACATTAAATGTTGAAGCAGAGTTACTCTCATACCACGATGGTAAGTCGGTCAGAATACCGTCAAATTGTTTTGCCCAGCTCTTCTCAACCCCCAAGGCTACTGCGTAGGGTAACAATTTCTCAAATAGCTCGACTGTCTTCGAAGGCTCAGCATATGGCCGATCCACGCCCTGTAGCATTTTTAATCGATCCTTTTCTGCAGTATTCATATAAAGTTCAAGCCCTTTTATTCGTTCATATATTTCGACTCCTTCTGGACTCCGTCTAGGCATGACAAGCCCAAGCCCAAGGAAGGCTAAGCCCGAGACAATAAGTCCTATGCCCAATCCTACCGATAGTTGAAACACAAAGAATGCTATAAAAAACAGTATGGATCCCGCAATAATAAACCATTTAGACATACTGTTAGCTCGTTTCTCCAGTAATCCATAAGTGTTAACTAAATTCTTTTCGATATTTTCCCTAGAGTCGTTCACAGCATTATGCATCTTTGTTTTATCCAAACTATTCATTGCTACTCGTGAGCCAAGGACTTGATCTTCAAAAATTCCATCAATCAAAGATGCCTCGTGGGGTTTCAGCTCTCCAGGTGACGCGATTTTAATAATCTCAACTTCATAGCTACGAGACTTAAAGCCCAATATTCGTTTCTCGGTCTCATGTAGTCTTATATATCCTCTCACAGCTAGATCTATAAGAGTCGCAGACAGGTCTCTAGTATTAACCTTATAATCGGCTAACATGCCGACTTCTGCCGGGCTTAAATCTTCTGGGGGCTGATATTCAGTTACAATCACACCCCGTCCTTTATAGTCGCGACCATTCCTATGCCACAGAACAACAGCGTAGCCAGCAAGTACAAGACCAGGCAACAGTCCAACAATATTACCTATATTATCTTTTATGACATCTGCTACCCCGGGCTTACTAAAAACACCACCGTTGACCTGTACGCTAAGGGTCATGTTTTCCCCAGGTTTTAATATTCGTTTAGATGTAAAAACTATTTTATTATCCACTTCGCTTATACTACAAGCCTGCTCTTTCGAGCCCAAGCTTCCCGTAAAGCAATAAGGGCTTAGTGGCTTTAGTTGCTTGTTCTTAAATGAAACTTCCGCTATCACCGACTCAAAAGGCTGACTCCAGCCAGTTCCATTAATATCCCAATAAAATTCCCGAGAATCATCAAGTCTCATTATTCTTTCTTGATAATAAACAATTTTATAACTATGTCTCCCAGTTATATATACATCTGGATCGCCAATTTTAAGAACGATGTTTCCGTTGTCTGAATAGGTAGTGAAAGGTTCTTTTTTACCGTCACGTTCAACACTACGAACGTCTAACTTTGTGCTATAACCTCTATGTTCCTCCGGTATTGCGCGTAATATCCCACGGTTCTGTGCAGAGTACGTTAGGTCAATCGTTTCAGTTGTTAAAAGTGATCCTCCTACCGCATCATTGTCAATCACATAACTCGCTTTAAAGTTATTAATAACAAAATTATTGACTCCTTGAGCAGAAGCAATATGCGCGTTCAGAAAAAGTCCCAGTATTACTAATAAAAGACTGGATAGTATTTTCATATTCTCTTAACAGAAATCTTTTGGTTAATTCTTTTACATAATTCTTCAAGAATTGAGCCCAGTACATTTTCGGTCAAAGTACGTTCGTAGCTTATTAACTTAACCCTGTATGTGACTCGTTTCTTTTTACCCAAATCATCCGAGGAGTAAATGTCTATCACTTCCGTGTGAACAGCTTGGTTTAGTTCAATTAATTCACTTAAACTCTTATCAAAGGTCTCAGTTAGCGTACCGTAGCTTAGTTCTTCTTCTATCTCGAGGCAAATGTCTTGACTTAAGCTCGGGAACTTAGACAGAGGCCTATAAATAGAGTCCTCTTCTTTCTTGAATGCTGATAAAAACATTTCAAATCCAGCAGTAGAAGTTGGCAGTTTGAATTTCTTCAACACTTGGGGCGTAAATTCACCTACAATACCTACTACATATCCTTTGTTACTTAATACCAATGCAGAACGTGATTTATCGTAAGGGGCAGTCATCTGGGTAATCAATTGATGATCCTGCAGTAGATCCTGATCAAACGGCACCAATTTTAGTTGTTTGTTGAGATTATTCAGAAAATAAACAGCTTGATAGTATGCTGTTCGTTCATCTGTTTTAGATGAATAAACAAAACTCACTCTACCAAATTCAGAAGGAGCATTATCTTCGTCTATCTCTGATTTACTATGGACTTTACCTATTTCAAAAAGAGCAAAGTTATCGAAACCCGATTTAATATTGGGATGTATTTTATCTAGTAAACTCGGAGTTAAACTCAAGCGATAGTATTGCAAATTAGGGCTGAGTGCATTACTCAACTTAAACGCTAAGTCTTTATCTTGCCCAGCATTATCAATGAGTTTTCCGTGGACAAAGCTATAGCTCAGAACTTCATTCGCTCCATAGCTTGATAGAGTAGATCGAAGTCTTCTTTTTAAGCTCAACATAGGGTCGAGATCTGTCGGACTTACAGTCCTAGTAGGGAGCTCAAGCGGTAACTTATCATATCCAAGCAATCTTCCCACTTCTTCAACTATATCTTCTTTTATAACTACATCTGTCCTCCAAAACGGAGGCGTCACATTAATCACGCTATCATTTACTTTTACTTCAAATTCAACATTATCTAATGCAGTCATAATATCCTGACTCGTAACATCAGTTCCAAGTCGAGCGTTTATAAATTCTTTTGTGATGCTAATACTTGCTTGATCCGGTTGAATATTCCTAATATCCTGGACGCTACTTGCTTGTTGCGCTCCAGAAAGTTCAGTCATCATCTTCATTGCCTGAGCAATCACTCTATCATTTTGTAACAGGCTCTGCCCTTTATTAAATCTCGTTACGGCATCAGTAAACAAACCATGCGCCATACTTGTTCGCCTTATGCTGTACATATCAAAACTTGCCACCTCAATGATGATTTTGCGAGTAGTTTCATCAACTTCAGTTGTAGTCCCACCCATCACACCAGCAATACCTACCGACTCTTTATCAGTAGCTATCATTATCGCGTCTTCACGTGGGCTAATTGTCTTACCGTTAAGTAATGCGATCTGCTCATCACTTTTAGGTTTTCGCACTATCAATTTTGGAGTCCCCTCACTAAGTGCTTTTACTTTGTCATAATCGTAGACATGTAGGGGCTGTGCGGTTATATAAGATAAATAATTAGTAACATCTACTACGTTGTTGATCGGCTTTATGCCTACCCGAGTCAATATCGCTTGTAGCCAAATCGGGCTACTCTTTATGCTTACATTATCCATTGCAACAGCCATAAAACGAGGGCACAATTCTGGTAGTTGATTCTCCACTTCTAGCGGTAGTGTACTGCCGTGATCGAACTCAGGAGTTTTTAGGTACCATTCAGGTGAAGTAAATTTTGTGCCATTAATCCCAGCAATCTCGCGGGCGACACCTAACACCCCGAAGCAATCCGGCCGATGTGTAAACATTTTGTTTTCAATTTCTATGATTACATCATCAATACCATATAATGTCTTAAATTCTGTGCCAGGTTTTACGTCCTCATCAATCTCTAAGATTCCATCATGATTATCACTGATAGCAAGTTCGCTTGGGCTGGCTAACATTCCGTTACTTACAATTCCTCTTAGCTCACGGCTTCCTAGCACAAAAGGTTCATTCGTGTCGTGCGTGCTAGGCACAGTTGAGCCAGGAGGTAACCATGCTACAAGTATTCCCACACGCACATTTGGTGCGCCACACACAACTTGAACTAAACCGTTTGTACGCTCAATGTCTTGGACGGCTCCTCCGTCATCAATCATGCACGCACTTAACTTATCAGCATTTGGGTGTTTTTCGCAGGAAACAACCTTAGCAACTATTACATCTGAATATTTCTCTCCGGCGCGCTCAACAGTTTCTACTGCGCCTAGCTGCGCACCGATTTTCTGCACTAGATCTTCAACCGACAAGTTAACATCGGCAAACTTCTTTACTTCATTCAAACTTACTTTCATTTAAAATTGCCTCAAGAAGTCTAGCTTGCCACTATTGAAATGACGGATATCTTCTATCTCATTCTTCATCATCACCATCCTCTCGATACCAAAGCCCCAGGCAAAACCAGTGAATACCTCCGGGTCAATACCCGCTTGACGAAGTACATTAGGATGAATCATGCCACAGCCAACAAGCTCTAACCATTTTTGCTCTTCGGAATTGTCCTTTTTTAGTATTTCTGGTCGCTCAACAGCAAACTCAAAGCTTGGCTCAGTGAACGGAAAGTAAAATGGCTGTAACTTAGTCTTTAGTTTTTCCCCAAAGTATTCACTCAAATATGTTTCTAACGTAGCAATTAACATTCCAGCGTGTACGCCTTTTGCAACATAAATTCCCTCCAACTGATGAAATGTATGTTCATGAGTAGCATCAAGATCTTCGTTGCGAAAAACTCGACCCGGTATTATGTAAGCAATTGCCTCACCTTCATCTAATAACTGTTTATTTTCTGACATAATTCGATTTTGCATGGTGCTAGTATGGGCTGGAGCAATATATCCGTCCTCGGTCATGAAAGTGTCGTAGTCATCACGCGCCGGATGGTCTGCTGGGAAATTAAGACTACTAAACATATGGAACTCGTCATCAATTTGCCTGGACTCTCTAGCGGTGAATCCCATGCGCGCAAATATATCAATGATGCGGTCAATCTCGCTAGTGAGTGGGTGGATTGACCCCTGTTCTGCAGGAAGCATTTTAGGCCTGTCTTTAAGCGATGTATTAGTGTCCCACGGCGCGGTAACGTCGATCAGTTTTCTCTCATCTTTTTCATTCTCGTCGCCCAATATTTGTTGCAAGTCTGCTCGTAACTGGTTGACTTGCTTGCCAAATTCACTACGTTGTTCGGGGGGCAATGTCTTAAGCTCATCAAATAGACTTTTAAGCTCTACACTCTTAAGTACGTCACGATCGCCATTCTTAGCGCGAGCTATTAAGGACTCAACTATTTCTGTGTGCTGATTCATCTTGTCACTTATTGTACCAAAGAAGTCTGTGTTACATTAGTGTTATGGCGAATTTTAGTTTTGATATAGTTTCTGATTACGATAAGGCAGAGATGAATAACGTGGTCGAGCAGGCCAAAAAAGAACTTGGCTCTCGCTATGACTTCAAAGGGACGCAGGCCGACCTAGATTGGCTCAACGGGGAAAGAACCGGCCTTAAAATCACAGGTGATAGCGATTATCATATAGATGCAATTCTTGATATTATCCGAAAAAAGTTAGCAACAAGAGGGTTAAGTCAAAAAGTGCTAGACACTACCAAAGAGGCTACCACAAGTAATCTTAAGACTACAAAAGAAGTTATTTTTAAAAAAGGTCTGTCTAGCGAAAATGCCAAGAAAATCACCAAGCTTATTCGTGATGAGTACCCTAAAGTTAAGCCAACCATTCAAGGCGATGAAGTTCGCGTGACTGGACCAAAAAAAGATGATTTGCAAGCTGTAATGCAACTTTTAAATTCTGCAAACTTTGATTTTCCTTTGGAGTTTACGAACTTCCGTTAACGGCCGTTTGTTCCATCCTGAATAGTCTGTTTTGTTTCGTCAAAGAATGGACCCACAAGAGGAATGCTATCAAATAGAGATAATATCCACACTAAGACCGCAATAATTAAAGTAGCGCCAATGATACCGCCTGCGCTAAATGCCATACCCCGTAAAAAATTCTCAAGGTAAAGCTTTTTGCGATCCATATAACCGTCAGCAAAAAGAATTTCTAGCGCCTTTGCAACTTGATCACGATTTTCTCTTAATAATTTCCCGTCTGTTTGTGCTTTTTTCTTAGTCATATATTACATACTACACTATTCGTTAATCGACGGCTTAGCAAGATTTTTTTGTGGCTTCTGGCTTTTTTCGAGTTGAGAGTGATCCCCGATTTTATCAACGATTTTAGTTAACTGCCTGTTTCTTGTTCCCTCTACATCATGATAGGTCTTTTGCACTGTCGCTAGCTGTGATCCAAGACGCTCCATGCTATCTCCAAATTTACCGTATTCTTCTTGGAATTTTGCAACTAGCCCAAATATTTCTTGGAGGTGTTTTTCGTAGCCAAAATTTTTGTGTGCTTGCATAATTAATCTAAGAACAGCTGTAAAGCCAAACGGTCCAGCTAATACTACCTTGCGCTGATTACAATACTCATTAATATCAGGAAGTTTTTCGTATATAAAACTAAAAATCATCTCATTGGGAATAAACATAATCACAAAATCCAATGTTTGATCTTGAGGATTAATATAATCTTTAGACGTCACTTCTTTAACTTTTGTTTTAATAGAGTTACTAAACTTAGTGAGCGCCTGCTTACGAGCGGGTTCGTTTTTTGCTTGTTGATATTCTATCAGATCATCGAAGGGAAACTTAGCATCAATATTAAGCTTTGATCCGTCTGGTAGTAGTACTGTAAAATCTGGTCTACCTTCAGCGGTTGTACTTTGCTTTACAAAATTTAACTTCTCCACAAAACCAGCCGCCAACAGCAAGTCCTCAGCGACCTGTTCTCCCCATTCCCCTCGGAGACGATTATTCGAAAGTAAACTTTTTAAACTGTCCGTAGAGATTTGTAGCCCTTCAGTAACTTTTGCAGTGTTGATCAATTGTTCACGGATAGCAGAGTTTTGATTTTTAAGATCACCAACTTCTTTTCTGCTTCCTTCAAGTTGCTTTTCTAGACCACGAACAATTTCAGACAAAAGCTTCTGGTTACTATCCAATATGTCTCGGACGCCACTTTCTATTTCTGTTTTACTGTCACGTCGTTTCTCGTCATGAGTGGTTGTAAGCTGAAGCATAAACTTTTGTGCAAAAAGGTAAATAGCCAACACAATAATTGTTGATGCTAATAGTGCTCCGAGAACTATACCCCCAATTTCCATAAGCTCTATTGTACCGTAGTTAGCGGACTAGTGCTCGTCTTCATCTTCATCGTGATGTTCGCCTTCATGCAAACTTGACTCTGGGGAATGATGATCTTCGGTTTCTATATAGCCGTGGGCCAGATTTATAGCAAGCCCAACTACAATAACACCCACTAACATCATGATCGGCTGAACACTTAGTATTTTCTTCTTATCGGCCTCCTGATGGATGGTTGGGATAATATCGCTCATAGCAATGTATAGTAAAAATCCGGCGCTAACACCAAACAAAACTCCAATTGGAAGCGTATCTGCAGAGCCAAGAGCGTATGTGCCTAACGCAGCAACGACAGTAGCTAGCGAACTAAGCGCATTTACAATCAATACGCGTCTCCTGCTCATACCTTTTTTTAATAGCAGGCCAAAATCACCAATTTCCTGAGGGATTTCGTGAGCCGCCACCGCAAGAGTCGTAACAATACCAGTAGGAACAGAAATAAGGAATGCCGAAGCGATTGCTACGCCGTCAAGAGCATTATGAACTGTATCCCCTACGATGATCAGACTCTTAGACGCATTCTTTAATTCATCATCTTCTCCATGATGGTGATGGAACCAATGCAAGAATCTCTCAGCCATAAAAAATCCTAATATACCGAGAAGAGAAGCCAGTAAAACTGTATCAGGACTGCTTACATGAATTCCTTCTTTTAATAAATCAAGAAATACTGCTGACAGTAAAGCTCCTGCTGCAAACGGTGTTGCATAGTGAGATAATTTGTCTGCAGTAGATTGTTTACGTAACAAGATCAGACCGCCGATTAGCGATACTAACCCGCCTACTAAAGAAAATACAAATACATATACATAATCGTCCATGACATATATCGTATATTAAAGGTGCAAATTTTTGCAATATTATCGCAATTTTTATATTATTGTTGCAGTTATGGATAACCTTACAGAGTTTTATATAAGTGAACTTAAAAAACACCGGCTAAGCAACACTAAGCCACGTAGAGCTGTTTTCAGTGCTCTTTCAACAAACGGTCACCTACCAGTAACGATGCAAGAAATTATTTCACTCACTTCACAACATGCGGACAGATCCAGCGTATATAGAGTTGTCCATTCGTTAGAAAAGGCCGAAATCATAAAACGTATTCATATTGGCTGGAAGTATAAACTAGAGTTAAGTGACAAGTTTTTTAAGCATCACCATCACATAACGTGTATCAACTGTGGTTACGTGCACGTAACACACGACGACGATAAACTTGAAAGAGAGATAAAAGCTTTGGCCACTAAATGCGGTTTCACCATGACTAATCATCAAATCGACATTAAAGGTCTGTGCAAGACTTGCGCTAATAGATAATAATTTTTACGTCCTTAAGCAAAGAAGCAATTTCATCTTATGAGCTTCGTAAATAAATGGAACCCCGAGTAACTCGAGGTTCTAGGGAAGCCTCACACTTCCATATACATAATATATGTAATCATAAGTGTTGTTTGTGATTATTCTCACAGACAAATAATTTATTTTCTTTTACGTTTGTTGTGATCTAGTTCTTTTTTGCGGAGTCTCAGATTCTGAGGAGTCACCTCTAATAATTCGTCGTTTTCGATAAAATCAAGACACTGCTCAAGACTCATGATAGTTGGAGGAGTTAACTGTACGACTCCATCACTACTACTGCTTCGCATGTTTGTTAGCTGTTTCGCACGACATACATTCATTTCCATATCTTCCTGGCGGGTGTTCATGCCAATGATCTGACCGGCATATACTTTTGTCCCGGGTTCGACAAAGCAGGTTCCTCTTGATTCAACATTTTGTAATGCATAAGCAGTTGTTGTGCCGGCTTCAAACGAGATCAGAACTCCATTACGTAACTGCTGTAATGCCTGTCCCATTGGCTGGTAACCTGCCGACAATGTATGCATAATAACCGTACCCTTAGTATTGGTAAGCAGTATACCTTTAGCTCCAAGTAAAGCGCGTGTTGGCAACTCGTAGATCAACTTTGTAACACCCCGAGGAGTCGCAAACTGCTCTTTAAGAGTTGCTCGACGCGCACCTAGTTCTTGCTGTACCGTGCCGACATGCTCAGCTGGGACTTCGACAATCAGCTCCTCTACCGGCTCTTCTACAACACCATCTTTTTCTCGTGTAACCACTTGTGGTCTTCCAACCTCAAACTCAAAGCCTTCTCTGCGCATTGTCTCGATCAGCACGCTTAGATGCAATTCTCCTCGACCTGCAACCAAGAAACCAATGCCTTCTTCCTCTACTTGAAGTCCAACATTTATCTCAAGCTCTTTCTTGAGTCTGTCATAAATCTGACGTGATGTACTAAAATCCGCTTCCTGACCTTTAAGAGGACTGGTGTTTGGCCCCAAATAGATTCTTAGCGTCGGTGCTTCTACTTCAAGCACCGGTAGAGCTTCAGGATTTTCAGAATCCGCGATTGTTTCGCCAATTTGTGCATCAGAAAGCCCAGTTAACTGAACAATATCGCCTGCTACTCCTACAGGTACTTCGAACTTACTAACACCGTGACTCATAAAAACCAGGTCAATTTTACCTTTTTGGATAGTCCCATCTTTTTTGCAAAGTGATACTTGAGTGCCCGCCTTTATTTGTCCACGAGTAATACGGCCAATAGCATATTTTCCTTTGTACGTATCCCATGCTAGTGCAGTGACCAACATCTGGAAAGGCTTATCAAGCTCAACGCTTGGCGCTGGAACATGTTCCACAATAGCACTAAAGACATCTTCAAGGTTTCCGTCTGCACTAGGATCTTCTGGCAATGATTTCCATGCTTTACCGTCGCGACCAATCGCATAATAAATCGGGTAATGTAGCTGGTCTTCGTGCACAGCAAGTTCCAGAAATAAATCCGCTAGCTCATCTTCAACTTCCTTGATACGAGATCCAGGTTTATCGATTTTATTTATGATCACAATTGGCTTTAATTCTGAAGCAAGGGCTTTACTCAGTACAAACTTAGTCTGGGGCATGGGGCCTTCTTGAGCGTCCACGATCAGTAAACATCCATCGGCTAAGTTAAGTGTGCGCTCTACCTCGCCCGAAAAGTCAGCATGTCCAGGCGTGTCTATAATATTAATCCTGTAGTCACCGTGCTGAACAGCCGTAACTTTTGCTGTGATTGTTATGCCACGTTCTTTTTCTTGGTCACCACTATCCATAATGAGCTCTTGACTCATTTCTGCCTGGTTATCGCGAAATGTCTTAGATTGTTTTAATAATCCGTCAACTAACGTAGTTTTACCATGATCAACATGAGCGATAACTGCAATATTACGAATTTTGCTAGGGTCTTGGATTTCTTTAGACAAAATGAATAGACTTTCTGTTTTTTAACTACTAGTACTCTCATCTAATTATAACACGCTTAAGCAAATAATGCAATGTCTATAACCAATTACGACGATGGAAATAGCCAACAAAACCCACAGTAGTAACAGCAACGCCGGCAACTATAATCCAAAAAGCATGAGTATTCTCTGCTAATGGTAGTGCGACATTCATTCCCCACAAGCCTCCAGCTATCATCGGGATCGTCAAAAATATACCTATTGAAGTCAATCGCTTAAAGGTCTTATTCAAGTTATTGGTCGCTATCGTATCGTAGGCTTGACGAATGTTTGACACTGTTCGTATACGTGACTTGCTGACTTCGATAAGCTCACTAGTATTAAGCATAATATCCTGCACTAAATCACGGTCGTCTTCATACAGGCGCATATATTTACCGCTCTGCAAAGCGTTAAGTACCAATGCTTGCGGTTGCAAGGCCGTCAAAAACTCGTTTAGATCTTCTTCTAGTTCCAGGAAGCTAACAAATTCTACATTGCTTACAACTGCTCGCCTAAGCCTTGAGCGTGTTTGCAAAATTCTTTTACTAACGTGTGTTAACTGCAAGCGATATGATCGATTAATCTCTTCTAAAATATGAAGGAATGTCTTTGTCTTCTGAGTGGTAAGTACTTCGACATGTCCGCTTATTATTCTATCAAGCACTGTGTCTACTTTCCTCATGACTGTCACAATATTGTTACTTGTATACACAATAAGCAAAGGCTCAGTTGCTACATCTTGACCTTGGGGATGGCAATAACGTGTAAATACATAGGTTACTGAACCCTCACTCTCTACGCGTGGAGCCTCGTACACATCGGTTGCATCGTTCAGCAGATCTCTATCAAGGTTAAACTCATTGGCAACATCGTCCAGTTCTTTGCTTGTAGGTGCAACTACATGACACCAACTACCTGCCTTGCTAGAGTCAACTTTTGTCAGAGTGCGCATTCGCGCCGTGCTGTGGTAATACGTGATCATTACTACATTGTAGTATGCTTATTAGCCTTAATACTAGTTATTAACTATTTTCTCCCAAGGTAGCTCATTTTTACCAAAATGCCCGTAAGCTGATGTTTGACTGTATATCGGTCTTCGCAGATCGAGACCGTCAATAATACCTTTTACAGATAAATCGAGTAGTGTCTCTGCGTATTTCCGAATAGTCTCATGTTTTACAGTCTCACTTCCGAATGTTTCTATCTCGAACTGAACTGGAGACGTTCCGCCAATATAATAAGCCAGTCGCACTTCTGCTTGTTCTGCGTAGCCTTTAGCGACAATATTCTTTGCAATATAGCGCGATGCGTAAGCTCCAGATCGATCAACTTTACTTGGGTCTTTGCCAGAGAACGCACCTCCACCTACTCGTGCAAAGCCACCGTAACCATCAACTACAATTTTACGACCAGTAAGCCCTGCATCACTGCTAGGTCCTGGGATATGCCATGCGCCTGTGCCATTAACTATTAGGTGTTTTTCGCCGATATGATAACCATATTCCTCAAGCGCAGGAGATACCACACTCTTATATATATCTTGTTTAATCCGCTCTAATGAAAGTGACTCATGGTGAGGTACAGCAATTGTAACGTGATCGACACCTGCCGGTTTACCATCCACATAATTAACCACAACCTGTGCTTTGCCGTCAGGTCTAAGATGGGGTAACAGCCCAGTTTCTCGTGAGTTATCCAGCCCTTTCGTGAGTTTGTGCGCCATAACAATTGGAAGTGGCAAGTATTCTGGGGTTTCATTAGTAGCATAACCAAATAATATTCCCTGGTCGCCTGCCCCTTCATTATCGACACCAATCGCAATTTCTGGTGACTGCTGGTGCACATGACTGACGAACTTAGACTTATCAGAAAATCCCCATGTCGGGTCGATATAGCCTAGTTTTTTAACCGTTTGTCTGGCGATAGCCTCTAAGTCCAGCTTTGCTGTAGTGGTAAGCTCGCCTGCCAGCGTTATCGACTCGTGGGCTACTAACGTTTCTATCGCTACGCGCGCCTGTTTGTCTTGCTCTAGGGCTCTGTCTAGCACTGCATCACTTATTGCATCTGCTACCTTGTCTGGATGGCCAGAAGCTACCGACTCGCTTGCAAATTGTGTTAGTTTTTTTGACATAAAAATATCCTTCCCCTGGACTGTTCCAGAAAAAGGATCTTGAGAATTCAAAATATCTTATCCGTGGAAATTAACCAGGAACTAGATGGAGCACCTTACACATATGTAGGTTGCTAGTAGGTCGACGAGCTAGATCTCTCGCTACTTCTTTATATTTTTTTAAATTGTTAACGTTTACAAAATATAGCAGTCATATTAATGGTTTGCAAACAAAAAGTGTTTTATTCTACGTCTTGTTGCATAAAGTGGACCGAAGGCAAGCAGAGGTAGTATTGTAAAATGATCAACAAATTTTAAGATTTGTAATTGTGATTCAAAACCAGATTTTTCTAACTTTCTGTTCAGCGATATGCTGTCTTTGATTGAAACTGTATAGTCTAACGCGCCGTGAAGTAGCATGAATTTAGGCCGATTTTTAGCTACTCGTATATACGTCCTTGGATCATGTAATTTATCGTTAAAACTAGATCCAAAAACATGCTTCCAATGACGCTCAGATAATGTGCATGGAGTTGATATTGATATTACTCCATCAAGACCTTCTTTCATTGTTAAAGATGAAATAACCGCTGTATGCCCACCTGCTGAGTGCCCCATTCCAAAGATTTTTCTCCCAGGATACTTTTTTTGAACGTGCCCTATTGCTAGGTGTGCATCTTTTATAAATCCAGGAAACGTTTGTTCAGAGTATAATGGATGACCAATAATTAAAGTGTGCGCACCAAGTTTTTGGAGCATATGACCCATGAAACGGTACATATCTTTATTGCCGGTTGTCCAGCCTCCCCCATGCCAAAACATGACGATTGGAGACTTATTATCATTAACAGGAAACTCATCATACACCATGGCTGGGTGGTCGCCGTAAGAAATGTTGTCCTCTCGATCATACCCTCCCATAACTGCATTTACAGGTGTTAGAAACTTTTCGCTCCTCGTTTTTCTCATAATGATACTTTACATTATTAACTATTGAGTATCAACCATCCGTCTATTAACTACCTGAGGATCATGAGTCACTTTAAATTGGTTTTTTGTTTTAGATCTAATAAACTTAGAAACTTCTAAACTCATTCACGATTTGTCAGTGGTTGAGTTTTAAGTAAAAAGCCAGTACAATTAACCCCTGTAAACCAGATGTAATGGGGATTGGCCAAGTGGTAAGGCACCGGGTTCTGGTCCCGGGATCGGGGGTTCGAATCCCTCATCCCCAGCCAAGCATAAGCACTAACGCAAGTTAGTGTTTTTTGATTTGTGAGATAATTATTGCATGGCAAATTTTCTGGAATCTTACAATCAAGAATTTGTTGATAAAGACTTTGAAAGAATACATCTTTTTGAACTGCTCAGGAAAGAATATGGAGGCAGCAAAGCCCTATACCTCGGTAGTCATATTCATATTGCGCCAAGCTTGGTTTATCCAACAGTTGTATATGTAGACTCGTATAAAAGAGCAGCGAAGCTATTTCAAGATAAACAGCTCGCTGAATACGTTGAAAAGAACAAAAAATACGAAGAGAAAAGCACTATCGAGTTTATTTATCGTAACTACGACAAAGAATTGAGTATCAACAGTGATTTCGACCTACTGATCTCGCAATATGCCGGATTTGTGTCCCAAGCTGGAAAAAAATATCTGAAATCTGGGGGTATCCTAGTTGCAAATAACAGCCATGGCGATGCAAGTATGACTCACTTAGATGATGATTATGAGTTAATTGCTGTTTCGAATCACACAAGTGACAAATGGCGCATATCTACAGAAAATCTAGATGACTATTTCATACCTAAGAACGGCAAACCTGATAGTGTTGTTGAGCTTAGAGAAATCATGCGTGGCTTCGGGTACACAAAGACTGCTGCGAATTACATTTTTAGAAAACCGTAGTTTACATTTCGACTCCGCACAACAATTTGATTAGCAGTGTTCTGACCTCGTCAACTATCCCCAGCCATAGAATCTTAATATTCGAACAACCAATAAGCTCCCAAGTCTTTGCATGGAAGTATCGATAAAGCGCGACGTGGCGACTGCTTCAATTATATCGAGAGACCATATAATTCCCTCGAGGCCTCGTAAAATATATCTAGTTTTCTTGATCCGACGAGGAAACTTCAACCCAGTCTATATACTCACGTGAACCAGTCATACAATTACAATAACTAATGACCATTGTCCAGGCAACTACTTGTCATGATATTAGTATGCAAGTTATGTAATAATTATATGTTTTCTTTCTTGAATATGAGTGATGAAAAGTAAAACACTACGAAACAGTAAGTAGGTTATGACATTTATTATTTAAGCTGGTCAAGCATGCATTACAAGCTTATAGATATAGTCAATTTTTATAGACAAACCCAGCATTGCCTTGGTCAACATAATTACGAAAAGATGCTTTTGCCCCTGCTCGTTGCCCTTCATCGATTGTGTAAAAATGATCAGGATAAGTGTTGCTCCATAGCTGATAAAGTGGCGTTGTATCAGGCGACTGTGCGGTCAACACATAACCGATGATTCCTTGGTCAACATAATTACGAAAAGATGCTTTTGCCCCTGCTCGTTGCCCTTCATCGATTGTGTAAAAATGATCTGTTGAGTTAGTGGAATATAGTCTGTACAGTGGAGTACTCCCAGCGATGTGTTGCGAAGATACATAGCCTGCAATACCTTGAAACTCATATCGTTCATCTTCCCTAATCGATTGACTACTTATATTTTTCTTTTCATTATCGTCGGTTGTATATAAATGATCAGACTTAGTAGCATTCCATAATTGATATAGAGGTTTTTTTATAATTGCTGGTTTTTGAGGTTTTGGTGCTGGGCAAACCTGTATTTCTTTAAAGGCACCCACTACTGGTTTGGGGGTATAGTTAGTCTTAAATGCACCAAAACGATACTCCTTCTCGCTATCATTTTGCAGTTGCTTATAATCTCGTCTGTCATGGTCAATTAGCTCATAATAGAACACATTTTTAAGGATAAAATCATGGGATAACAAGCTTGCATAGTTCCGTTTTGCAGTTGCTACTTGCTCTGCTTCATTTACTGCTCCGGTTACAGGATTCCCACGTGCATCACGGGCTGTAGTTGATCCTGTCTCGGTCACTGATATTTTTTTATCAACATCCCCGTTGTTTACCATGACCTGTCTTATTGAGTCTATGTACTGATTGTGATCATGACTAGGTTGTGGGTAAAAGTGCATACCAAGTACGTCAAAACTATCCTTGGCGCCTTGTTCATAGGTCGCTTGCAAGAAAGCTGGAGCGGATTGGTGACTATATGCCAAACCGGCGTAATAAACTTTTGCCTTAGGATCTTCTTTTTTAATTTTAGGATAACTTGCCTTTAATATTTTTGCGTAAGATACCGGTCCTGTGTCAGCAGGCCAAGAGCTGTTAACCTCATTTAATACCTGGTAGGCTGATATCCTGCCTTTGAAATGACTCGACAAAAACTTCATATATTCAGCGTAAGCTTCAGCTCTGGGAGCGTACTTTGCATTTGGGTCTTTGGCCCATTCTGGAACATCTGATTGAGTTGCAAGAATATTAATCCCAGATGCTCGCAGTTTATTTACAAAATCGTCGTATCGCATAAGTGCCTTTTTATCATAATCATTCTTAGATTTTGGCTGGATCTGAGGCCATACAATATTTATCCTCACCCAGCTTGCATCAGTTTGCTTAATGAGCTCAATAGTTTTTGAGCGCTCAGCGTCAGTATTCCCACCAGATTCTATTACGTTGATTCCGACTGCACAGGCTGATACAGGAGGTTTAGGACTAGTAAAGAGAGATTTTCCTATAAATTTAAAGCTATCTAACGAAATGTTTCGATCGCAAACTCCAGGTTTATGAAGGTCATTTCGGAAACTAACAGATAAATTATGCACTCCCTTGTCGAGACTAACCTTGGCACTGTATACCTTGTATGAGGCACTAGCTATCGCTTGATTTAATACAGGCTTGTCATCTACTAAGATGTTAAGCATGGGCGCTCCATCACATTGGCTTGCTTTGGCAAGAATATCCAGCTTAGTAACGCTCTCTTTTAGTGTAAAGCTACCTGTGCCATTAGTATTCCACTTGAGTTCTGCTACTTGATTTTTATTATCATTTACAATTACTGCCTTATCATATTTTAATTTTTCAGCCTGCACCACAAGATTGTATTGTTCAGCTGCGAAGCTTACAAATAGAGAAGATATACCAACCAGGGCCATCGCAATAGTAAGAATTCCGGATTTTTTACGAGAGAATTTTTTGTAAGATAAAAGAAAATTTCTATTGCGATTACTTGCTACTCTTGACTTCTTCATGTTTATGTTTGATATTAATATTTATTTTCTATTACTTGCTTATTATGATAATCACACAAGCATGATATAGTGTCAATAGGCAACAGAAAAACTACTCGATGAAAAATAAAAACATGCTATTGCAGTCACAGCTCCTACTTATTATCTCTTTTGTAGTCGCGATGGTGATCTTACTTATACAATATAGCTCTCATGTATTACGGGTTCTTTTTGCGGGCTCTGAACCAAATGATTATTTAGTTGACCAAGTATTAACCCAAGCTATTTTTGAATTTTTACAGCTATTAAGTAGTCTTCCTTACATGAACACGGTTATTCTTGGAATTATATGGATTCTAATCGCTATAATAGTTTATGTATCTTATCTATCGCTGGCTAACGCACTTATACTAGTGCGCAATGAAGTAGCTCTGGACTCTCAGGATTATAATCGTTCAAAACATTACATAATAAAGCATATGGGTATGAAAATTTTTGTATTATTTGTATTTTTCTCATTCGCTATTATAAGTTTCTTATGGCTTTTCCCAATGTGGAACAAATACGCTGGTTTATCTGCTAACACTGGTTTTGAACTTTCAAGTCTACACTATTTTATTCTTAGTTGGATTGGCTTAAGTTGGAATATATTTGTCCTAGCATTTGCATCAAAAATTACTTTTGCGTTTGAAAAAACCCTATAGTTAACACCCCCTGTCTACCGCACCTATTCCAGGCTTTCAAACTAATTGACCGAGATCTGATTGCTATACTTAGGGTTAATATTGGCTTGGCGTACATTTAGTGAATACTATATGTACACATGTACATTTTCTTACTAATCGGCACCCCGATGTCTGATAAGCTACTCCTATGGTCTCTAAACAAGAAAATCCCAAGCTTCGTTTTTTTAAAGACAGTGAAGGTCGGGTAGTTTTATGGCAATGGCCCAACTTGCCACTCTATGGGTTATTGCTTACAAGCATCTTGTCACGAGTAATGAGCGGTTCGCAATATGTGCCTGGTATAAGATCTCTAGGAGATGCATTCTTATTTACATGGGCATTCTTAGAACTTACTCAGGGAGTCAATTACTTTCGAAGATCGCTTGGTCTAATAGTACTGTTACTGCTTATAGTCAGCTTTTTTAAATAATCCCTAAGCCAAGATAGACTCTTAGCTTAATCCTTTACTGGTCAAATTCAGTTGGCCTGATACTAACGATTCTTTAATTTATATATTGCTATCTCGTATACTGCTTTTACATTACTAATGGACTCGCGTGCTGATTGCATCATGTCAGAACTACGGCTGACTTTTAATTCTGCTGGATACCCGTAAGCTTCAACCCCAAGTGATCGGCATAAAAATATAGCTCTATCTAAATGACTTGGTTGAGATACAATAATCACTCGATCGACGTTGAATTCGTTCTTTGCTTGATAGCATGTAGCGAAGGTGTTATTCCCGCTAGTATCTTTAGTGATCATCCTTTCTGAAACGCCTGCTTTTGCTAGATACTTCATCATCGCGACAGGCTCATTATATGTTTTGTAAGGATGGTAGCCAGAAACGATAATACGATCGAGAAGCCCTTCATTATATAGTTCCAATGTGGCGTCGAGTCGTTTTTTAAGAATAGGTCTTGGCTCGCCTTCTGGTGTTATACCACTACCTAAAACGACGGCTGTTGATGGCGGATTTGTATCTTTAGCCGTCAACTCAGATGAAGACCAGTAAACATATTGGTGATATCTATTCACTATGAAGTACGCTCCGGCAATAACGCCAGCAATACTTAACATCCCTGCGATAATCAACAAAGTAAACATAGTCACAAAACTTCTCCCTACTGTACTAACTTTCTCGTCTTTACTCATATATATACTTTACAGCAAATAAGTCTTGATCTAATCTCCTCATGGAGCATTTAATATTTTATCCTCTATTGAAAATTTACACACGGGTGTACTATATAACCATAATCAGTATGGAGATATATAGTTATGACAAAACTTGAAAAGAACAATATTAAAGTGGTGAATAAAAACGGACCAGCTGGGGGTTTTTACTTTTTAACGTTTGTAGGTACACTTGTTTACTTTTTAAACAAAGCTGACGGAGTCGGCGAAATCTTGCTAGCATTCTTGCAAGCTATGGTGTGGCCGGCTCTGCTATTGCACCGAGTATTCCAAATGCTTCAGATCTAGTACGTTTATCTAATAAATATATATGAAGTTGCTCGCAGGAACAGTACGGGTGCTCACTACATAGAGCCCGCGGTAATTCATTTCACTTATCGTAACCGTACCATTGCCGTTAACGCTTTCTACATACACTACATGCATTCCTTGCTGTCCAACAGCGCCAGCTCGCGGGGTTCTGCCCGTAGCAAGCCCTTGTGCCGCTGCTCGTGACGCCCAAGTGTTAGCATTACCAAGGTTGTTTGGCAGATCTGCCCGGCGATTTTTTACGTACCAAGTACAATAACCTGCCGTATATGTATTACCAGATGATGATCCGCGGTATGTAACGGCCGCAGGACGAGGCTGCTTAACCTTAACATTGCTTGACCTAGCTACCTGCCTAGTAGCTGGCTGACTTTGCGCACGCGGTTGCTCAACAACTACTGGAGGTTCAGGTAGCGGACGAGACACTAACTTTTCTCCCTCAAGTGGGATTGTTACTTTTTCACCTACATTTAAAACATCTGGGTTGGCAATGTGTAAGTTTTTATCGTACAAACGATTCCAAGTTGTTTCATATTGTTTTGCTATTGCGGTCAGACTTTCATTTTCCTGAACTATGTGCACCTTAGGTACAGCTTCTGGCTCTGGTTTAGCAGGCTCAACTTTTGTTTCTGTAGCGACAAGCATTGCTATCTCTACAGAACTGTTTAAAGGCCTATCTTGTACTAGTAAACTTTGTGATTCTGCACTTGCCGAGGCACTACCACTAACTGGCACTACCACACATGCAAACAGAACCGATAATACGGCTATACGCATATTTAAAATCTCCCTCTCAATTGCGATTTTATGGAAGCAAAATATTAATTTGCTTCTTGTGCCTCCACGCTCAAACAGACGACACAAGGTTTAATCCTACAGACATTTTTTTGAAAGTCAAATCATAAGAAGTTAATTAAGTGTGGATTATTTACATCATTTTTATACATTGCTTTTAAATAAACATACCTTTTGTGATATTTGCGGATACAATGTCGATCTAAAAGTTAGATAAATATTCATATAAGTACTAGCTCGAACAAAACTAAAATTTGATGAAAGTGCGTATGCCAAGCTTTCTTGGTATTATATGAGCTACTAAATAGTGCGACCTAAGATCGCTGAAAGTTTATCAATGGAAAAACCTGCTCACAGACCGTACTCAAAGCGCATACTTGGGATCCTGGGCGGTGCAACGCTATTAATAATTATCGCTCATTTAGTATTGCAGTACCTTAACTTAGAAGTATTCTATCAACAGCAAGGACAGATATACGAACTGTCTAACAGATTCGATCTAGATGACGAATCAAGTGTGCCAACGTGGTTTTCTCAGTTTACTATGCTTGGAATTAGCGTTCTCGCCTTGCTAACAGCGTATTTCCAGTCAGATCGTGGCAAACAACGACTTTGGGGCCTAATCGCCACTATCGGGCTTATAATGTCCATAGACGAGGTTGCTACGCTTCATGAATACTTTCTGCAAACCTTGCACGTATTATTTTTTAAAGATGCTTCCTCTGGCTTACTAGCTAATGCTTGGGTGGTTGTAGCGCCATTTGTCTTATTAATAGCAGGATTAATAGCATGGAAAATGTATATCTATCTACCCAAGCGTACCTTATTGCTATTCATAACAGCAGGCGTAACCTTTATGACGGGCGCTGTTGTGATAGATCTCATAACAAGTGTTAGTCCGAGAGAAATGTTCTTGAACCAAGGCATTTACGTAGCCATAGAGGAGTCTTTTGAATTGTTCGCAAATGTTCTGGTTATTTATACTATCGCCGATTATTTAGAGACAAACTATTATGACGCAATCAGTGGATCACTTAAAAAGCTAAAAGCATCCAAAAACTAAATCCATAAAAATTCTTCTAAGTACGATATACTTATTAGGAGTACATTAAACTTAAAATAAACACACCTATCGTGAGCAAACATAAAACACGACGACTAAAATATACTAATATACACCCCTCTAAACAGCTGGCTATTGCTGTTCTTCTACTTGTTCTTGCGACTGTCGCATCGAGAGGTGATGAAATGCGAGCCTGGGAAGTATTTGTGTTTCAGGCTATATACGGGTTGCATGACTCACTCTTTCCGATATTTTATATAGTTACCCAACTGGGAAGTATTTATATTTTAGGGATACTTCTTGCGTTATACATGATAAAAAGAAGCTATCATATCCTTTTACATGTAGTTATGAATGGTACACTGGCATATTTAATGGCTGGGTTCATGAAAGATATTTGGGGTCGTGCTCGTCCTGATGAGTTGCTTGCAGGAGTAGTACATCTCGATTATGCGAGGGGTGCTGGTTTTCCATCTGGCCATATGGCACTAGCTGTTGCCCTTGCACTTACTGTCGGCCATTATGTCCCCAAAAAGTATCACTGGTTAATAGCCGTTTGGATTCTCGGTGTAGGCTTATCTCGAATCTATCTCGGGGTGCATGCACCTCTCGATATTATTGGTGGCTTTGCGATCGGCTGGGGGTCATACGCCCTGTTTCGCCACGTAAAACTTTATGATATTCATCGTCGATCAAAGAGCGATAAGCTGACTACAAAAACCACTGGTAAGAATTTCCAACGAAACGGTTCCAAGAAGCCACGTGTCAATCAACGAAAACTACGTACAAGTTAATTATCTACTATGAACAAGTATAGTCTTGCGCTCAGAACTTTCTTCTTTGGATACAATGCTTCGCTCAACAGAGCTAACTAATATTGCAAATGAACCCGCTAATATACTTAATGTATCTAGTGGCATCATGTTGTAGTTATATGTCTGATAAATAGTCCATGTTATAGCTAGCCCTGAAAGTATGTAGGCACTAGCTCTAAACCATAGTTGCCTAGGCGGTTTAGTAAGAATTTGAACCATAATTACTGACGCAAGTATAGCTCTTGTGATTTGGTGAACACTATCCCCAGAAGCCATCAAAAGAGCCTGATTACTGGGCATAATATAAAAACCGGCCAATAGAACAATAAGGCAAGCGAACGATGCTAGCTGAATAAGTCTACTCATGTCATTTACCTCCCTAACTTTATGAATCGAAGTATATATTGTAGGAATTTCGTAGTATGTAAAATATGTTACGTAATTAATTTCAACCCATCCCATCTACCCGGTTTTACCTATGCTAACGACTTGTTGTCATGGACTACGGGTGATAGTGTAGATTTATATACGCTAGTAAATGGAGGGGAAACATGAAGAAAATACGCATGACCAGAAAAAAGATACTAGTAATTGCAATCATATTCTCGCTAGTAGCTGTCGCGGTCCTAATAATCCACAAAAACCCCAAGGAAGAAAAATCTTCTGAAACAAAACGGCAATACTTTTCTCAGTTAACTGGGCTTGAAGTATCTAAAGAAGACTCAGAACGTCCAATTCTAGGCATCATGGTAGAAAACTCAGAGGAAGCACGCCCGCAAACAGGGCTTGACTCAGCAGGGGTTGTATTCGAGGCAGTGACAGAAGGCGGAATAACAAGATATCTTGCTCTTTACCAGGAAGATCATCCAGAAATCGTTGGGCCAGCCCGAAGTATACGTACGCATTTTCTTGACTGGCTCATGGGCTTCGACGCATCGATCGCTCATGTAGGTGGCAGTGCCGAAGCACTAGAACTTGCAGACACGCGGAACACTCGTAGTTTAAATCAGTTCAAGTACGACGAACCGTATTACCGTGATCAAAGCCGTGAAGCACCACACAATATGTATGTACGCACAGAAGGTCTGAGGGAACTGCAGGACGAACTTAAGCATAAGAAAAGCAATATGAGCACTATTCCAAGAAGCGATAATGTAGCATCGCCGACACCTGATGCAACAAATATAACTATTGAATACTCAGCCCCTATATTTGGTGTAGAATTTCGCTATGACCCGTCGACAAATACTTACGTTAGGTTTCTAGGTGGCGAACCTCATATCGATAAAGCAACAGGCAAGCCAATTTCTGTTAAAAACTTAATAGTCTTAAAGACTGCCGTATCAGGAAGTAGTGTTCAAGCCCTAGGAAACGGCGAAGCTCTAGTATATAAGAATGGTACTGTGACAAAAGGCTCATGGATAAAACAGCGCTACGAAGATCGAATCGTATTAACAGACGAGCAAGATCTTGAGATACCTCTTAACCGTGGTGATGCCTGGTTTGCTGTCACAGGTAACGACAAATCAGTTATTCACTCTGCTCAGCAAAATAATTAACCCCCTTCAGACTCTTCTATTTACGTCGCATAATCAATCTAAAACATAACAATATATGTTATTATTTTTTAAGTAAATTACTCAGCTATTCAGCAGTTTTTCGCTTAAACAGAAATGATGCAAGCGGTATAGCCAATGCTAGAATTATAATAGACCATACTACCGCCAGAACTACGTGATTTCCTGTAGATGTTCCCAGCATTAGAGCGCGGATAGCCTCGATGATGTGAGTAATTGGCTGATTTTCTGCAAATGCTCTAAGGAATGCATTCATTCCTTCTGTCGGAACAAAAGCACTACTGGCAAAAGTTAGAGGAAACACTAAAACAAACGTCAGCCATTGAACACCTTCAACACTTTTGGCTAAAACTCCCATTATTGCTGCTACCCATGAGAATGCCAAGGTAAAGAGAATAAGTATTCCAGCGATAGTTAGCCAGTCGAAAAACCCAGCACTGCTACGGAAGCCCATGACGATTCCAGCAATGATCATAACGATGGTAGATAGACCATTTCTGAACAAATCAGAGATTACATGTCCGTTAAGAACTGCTAGGTTGCCCATAGGCAAAGACCTGAAGCGGTCAACAATACCCTTTTGCATATCATTACATACAGCTATAGCGGTGGTCGTTGAGCCAAACGCAACTGTTTGCACTATGATCCCAGCAAGAAGAAAATTTAAATAACTAATCCCATCGGGTAAAGCCAGTACAATCGCCCCGCCGAACACAGCAGAAAAGAGCACAAGAAACATTATAGGCTGAAAGAATGTTCCAAGTAGTTGGTCTGTGTTTCTAATTATGTGCCTTGAGCTCCTGCCAATCATTATCAACGAGTCAGACATAGTCTGAATCAATTTTGGCTTGGTTTCAAATTCTAATTCAACAGACATTATTTTTTGACTCCTCTAGTTTTGTTAGTTAAAGCCAAAAATACATCGTCTAATGTTGGTTTATGTACCGCCATACTTGCAAGATTTATAGTTGCTTTATCTAGCTTGTCGAGTACATTTTTGACGTCCTTATTCGTATCAGTAATTACTGTTGTGACGGATCGTTCCTTTTCGTTATGATCGACTAAGGATTTATGAAGCAGTTTTGATGCTTTCTCATAATCTTTACCATTATTGAACATTAGCTCTAGCCGATCTTTACCAACTTTACTTTTGAGTTGTTTCGCCGTGCCCTCAGCAATTACCTTACCACCGTCAATAACCATAATCTGATCTGCAAGTTGATCAGCTTCTTCTAGGTACTGTGTAGTCAGTAAAATCGTCGTCCCATCCGCCATAAGATTTTTGATAATTTCCCACATCGCAAGTCGTGATCTTGGGTCAAGACCAGTTGTTGGCTCATCCAAAAAGATTACGGGAGGTTTTGCAATAAGACTTACAGCTAGGTCTAAGCGACGACGCATGCCTCCAGAATAAGTTTTTGCTGATCTATCAGATGCTTCTACTAGATCAAACTGTTCTAATAACTCCTGAGAACGCGCCTTGGCACTAGACTTTGTAAGCCTATACAATCTACCCATCATAACTAGGTTTTCTCTACCTGTTAGAAGTTCATCAACCGCAGCAGATTGTCCGGTAAGACCTATGACACTTCTTACCTTATCCGGTTCATTGTGCAAATCGAAGCCTTCAATTTTTACCTGGCCTTTGTCAGATTTAATAAGAGTGCTCAATATTTTAACCGTAGTTGTTTTTCCGGCTCCGTTTGGCCCAAGCAGAGCGAGCATTGTACCTCGTTTTACCTCGAGATCAATGCCTCTCAACACTTTATTTTTACCATAAGCCTTAGTAAGACCCTTGGCTACAATAACAACGTCGTTTTTACTCATACTCTCAACCCTTTAACAGTTCGATTTCAATCAGTAATTATAACACGGTTTCCTTGATATTGACCTTCATGAGATACTAGTAAGTAATAGAATTATGAACCGACAACCAAGAAAAACCACTCAGCCTAAAGCATTTGATATACACAGGACCCTGACATCGCCTAGTTCGGCCAAGGTTATTGCTTCTTCAAAAAACTCAAGTACAGCCTTACAGCCTGGTGCAGAACTTTCTCCTCGAGTACTTACTAAAGAGCCTACTAAAAACAAAACTAAACCAAAACGAAAAGTAGGCTGGAAGAGGTTTTTACTGGTAGTGCTCCTAATTATCTTAATTCCAGTTTTAATCATTGGTGTGTGGGATTATCGAAATTTTACAAAAGCGAGCGATAAAGTATTCGGCTCTAGTAATCCTGCTGAGCTATTGCTCCCCAGTACTCTTAAGACCGACTCAAATGGCAGGACAAACGTACTGATTGTAGGCTATTCGGCGGACCAGCCAAACCATGGAGGCGCATTACTGACTGACTCAATAATGATCGCCAGTCTGGATAAAGAGTCTAAGAAAGGATTCACTCTTAGTGTTCCACGGGATCTATATGTTGACATACCAGATTATGGCGCTGGGAAGATTAACGAAGCATACCAGGCTGGAGAGCAACAAACATTTTCTGAACCTGGGAGTTTTGGTGGTGGAATGGAACTGCTTAGAAGGTTAGTCAGCGATAATTTTGGGATAGAGCTTCATTACTACGCTCTGGTTAATTACGGTGCAGTCAGGGGAACAGTTGACGCCCTGGGAGGAGTTACTGTTAACGTTGAAAGTCCCGACCCGCGCGGAATTCACGACCCAAACTTCCTCCCAGAAGAAGGTGGCCCACTAACTCTCGTTAACGGAATGCAGGAACTAGACGGTCAAACTGCCCTACGTTTCAGCAGAGCTCGCGGTGCAACATTCGGCTCGTACGGGTTCCCTCAGTCAGACTTTAACAGAACAGCTAATCAACAAAAGGTGTTTTCTGCTATTAAAGACGAGTTGTCATGGAAGCTTATTCTTGACCCGAGGACTAACGGAAAGGTATTTGATTCTGCCTCGAGCAACATAGAGACTAACCTAGAGTTGTCAGAAGTCCTACCTCTCTTCCGGCTTTTTAAATCAATCCCAGAAGGAGGCCTACAGCCTGTAAACCTGAGAGAGGCAGACGGAGGCATTAACCTGCTTACCGGCTATCAAACACCCTTTGGGCAATCTGCTCTAATACCTTCTGCGGGCCTTGAGGACTTTAGCGAAATTAAATCATTCATCGACAGTTTAGAAAATTAATTACATGAAACTACCCATCTATCGAAACATACGGGCAAGAGAACATCTTGATCTTTTTTTGATAAGCGCCATTACAAGTCTTCTAAGCGTGAGATTATACCTCGAATTAGCTGACTACCCACAAGTGGGAGGTGATACTCTTCATATCGCACACATGTTACCTGGTGGATTCTTGATGATGTTTGCTTTAGTCATGAATTTTACTTTGCTCGGTAATCGAACCCGACAACTGAGCGCTGTAGTTGGCGGGATTGGATTTGGCGTGTTCATAGATGAGCTTGGGAAGTTTATAACCAAAGACAATAACTACTTTTTTGAGCCTACAATTGGCCTAATTTACGCATTATTTGTTGTCTTGTATCTTGCATTTAATTTCCTGACAAAAGAACAAACATTGAGTTCTCGTGAATACCAGCTTAATGCTTTAGCTCAATTAGAAGAAGCGGTGGCACTAGACATGGATAAAGGTGAAAAAAAGGAAGTTTATGACCTTTTAAAAAAAGCGGACTCAAGAAGTAAAGTAACCAAAGAATTAATAAGACTTTTACAAAGTGTGGAAGTAAGCCCCGAAGAACACCATAGGAAATTGCACGTATTATTAAGAAAAATTGATAAAAGCTACGCTCGATTCTGGCAGAAGAAACGCTCAAACACGTATGTCAGAGCATTCTTCACCGTACAGGCAGTTGGTATATTCATAGGACTTCTTGTAGCTAACTATTCAAATGTAGATGACATAAACCTGCTTTTTGATCAGCACGTTTCGTACGGAGAAGAATTAATTATAGGCCAGATCATGGCGTCTATCGTGTCGATTGGATTCGTTATTTACGGTCTTATTCGCCTGCCTAGATCTCGTCTTCAGGCGTTTGAGCAGTTCAGAAGAGCAACTCTCATTAACATATATCTTACCCAGTTTTTTGCATTTTCAAGAATTCAATTCGAAGCACTTTATGGATTCGGGGCCAGCTTGATTATACTTTTTCTGATAGGTTTTATATTACGAGAAGAACGACGACTGGAACACATCAAATGAACATTTCTGACAAAGAATTTGATGAGATTATATCAAGTGCATTAGATGAGTTGCCTCAAAAATTCATACAAGGATTAAATAACGTTGTTATCACCTATGAGAATGAACCTTCACAGGAACAGAGAGTTCAGCTTCAACTTAGGTGCAACCAATCACTATTTGGTTTATATGAGGGAATACCTCTAACAAAACGCCCCTCCTCTGACAGTATGCTTTCAAGTAATGTAATGCGCCTTCCAGATAAGATAACTATATTCAAAAATTCTATCCTTAGAGTCTCCCGTACCCGTGAGGACTTCGCTAAGCAAGTAAAGCACACACTTTGGCATGAGATAGCTCATTATTATGGCCTAGATCATAAAAGAATCCATGCAATAGAACGTGGCGAAGTTTAAGTAGCCTGATATACTAATTTGTAGAGCACTTTGATATACAACATAGTAAACCACAGGAGCGATATAGTTCATGTCTAAGGTAGGCCAAAGTGAGTATGTGCCAGGCGTGTGTAATATTGGAAGCGTAGAAGCTATAAATCGTCGTAAAATGGCGATAAACGCTTCTCTGTTAACAATTTTCGTTTGGGGCTCATTTCTGGTACTAAAAGCGCCTGTTTTCACGTATGTTCTCATTGCATTACCTGCATTTGTGGCTACAACCGCTTATCTGCAATCTAGGTATCGATTTTGCGCGGGATTTGGGGCGGAAGGAATATACAATTTCAGTACACAAATAGGCAAAACACAACGGGTGATGAGCCCACAAGACCGTGCCAAGGATAAGAAGAAGGCTGTGAGCATAACTATTCAGGCTACAGCAATAAGCATAGTAATATCAATTTTTGCTGGAATCACGTCGCTTATTCTTAAATAAGTCGTTGGATAGCTATTTCAAACCCTGCCTGCTTTAGAGAAATACTGTGTTTCTCGGCGTAATCAATCATACTTCTTGTGGAAGTGGTTAGAGATTCATCCAATTTTTTACGTACTTCGTCAACCGACCAATGTTCATTATTATTATTCTGTAACCACTCATAATAGCTTACTATTACGCCCCCAGCGTTTGCGACAATATCAGGAATTATTATAGTTCCCTTCTTATGCAAAAGCTCGTGGGCTTGGTGCGTTACTGGACCATTAGCCAACTCTAAAATTATGCCAGCATGTACTGTGCTTTCATTATCCTTGCGCACCGATCCATCCAAAGCAGCGCATACGAGAACATCAACTTCTTCGCGTATGATGGCATCGCTATCAGTCTGATAATCTGACTGTTCTTCAAGCAAACTAATAATATCTCTCGAGTACTGAGTGTTTGTAAAATTAAACCCGTCCGCTGATAATAAAGTCTGCTTGGAGTTTGATACAGCAACAATACTAACACCTAATTCTTCATGTGCTATCTTTGAGAAATAATAACCTACGTTACCGATACCTTGAACAGCTACTGTAATGTTTTTAGGGCTTTTTCTTAGTCTTTTTAATACCTCTCGGAGCACAATAACCCCTCCCCTTCCTGTAGCTTCCTCTCGTCCTTCACTACCACCATTTGACAGTGACTTACCTGTAAAACTAGCCCTCGTTGCATCTCCAGTAATTGACTGGTACTCGTCAACCATCCAGTCGATTATTTCTGCATTAGTATTTACATCTGGAGCAGGTATGTCCTTATTGGGGCCGAGATGCTTATGCAAAGCTTGTACATAAGCCCTTGCTACTTTTTCGAGATGCTCTTTCGTGTGACTCTTGGCATCAATCACCACACCACCCTTCCCGCCACCTAAAGGAATATCCACCACCGCCGTTTTAAAGCTCATAAGTGTAGCTAGTGCTTCAACTTCATCAAAGTCAACTTCATGATGAAAGCGAATTCCGCCTTTGTAAGGCCCTCGTTTATTACTATGTTGTACTCTGAACGCGCTGTAATCTTGTCCGTCCACGGTTATTGTTGAGCTATGTTTATAGTTTGCAGAAAGCAAGGCTTTCCTGTTTTCTTCGCTTAGCTGTAACCTGTCTGAAGCTTGATTGATCATTGATTTTGCTGATTCTAACATTATCTCAGATTAACATACTTCATATTGTAAAGTTTCTGCTATACTAAATATTTAGAAGAAGCAACCCTGGGCTGTATATAGGATCAGATGTCCGATTAATGACTTCCTGAACTGGTCTAGCCTCATAAAAATTTTAGTATGATGATAAGACACAAGCTTGGCATCTTCTGTAATAATTATTAGCAATATGACAACAACTACTTCAAAAACACATCACAATTTACTGTCTAATAATCGTTTCTGGATTCTACTGTTCGGTGGGTTTCTCTCAGTATTAGTTTTTGTCAGTGTGTGGTCGCTTATTCCAGGTGGTGATAATCTTCGCTTAATACGCCTTCAACAGCTATATGGTTTCATAGGAATAGTGTTCATCTACATTGCCATTCTTGCCACTCCCCTTACTAAAGTTTTTGTAAATTTCCCAGGCAGAGAAACTTACCTTCATGCCCGCAGGGCCATCGGTGTTAGTGCATTCTACTTTTCTTCCCTTCATACAGGCATAGTCTTATTTGGACAACTGGGGGGTCTATCAAACATATCTTATCTAACTGGACTATACCAGCTTTCATTATTTTTGGGGTGTATCGCATTATTAATCCTCTTCCTCATGGCGTTAACATCCTTCGACAAAGTTATCGACAAGATGGGCTTTTCTAATTGGAAAAAATTACATCGTTTCATTTATCTAGCTAGCTTCTTACTAATAATCCATGTTGCTTTGATAGGCACCCACTTCGCTTACGGCGCGAGCCCAGTATCATACATATCTATAGTTGGGGTATTTATTTTAGCCTTGTTCGAACTTACCAGAATCAATATGAACTTGGGTACTCGAATGAAAGCTAAGCCTCTTACTGGATCGATGCTCTTAGCATTACTGTATCTATTAATCTTAGGAGCAGGAGTCATAGTTGGCAATAATCAAGTTGATCTATCTGGCGAAAAGACCCACTCATCACATGGTGAAACATCTCAACATGGCGAAGAGTATGTCAGCTTCGACCCAGTTGCAAATCTAGACGACAGGGCCATTAGAATCAGTCAAAAACAACTTTCGCAGGAATCATTAATAGCTGGAAAAACGCTTCAGTTTGATATTACCCCAAATTATGCTGACTTAAACAAGGTAAGCTGTTTTCTTGTAAACCAAGAAACATATCTCTATACTCACGGGTTTGCAAAAATAAATGAAAACGGAGTAGAGTGCCTACCTATAGGCGACACAAATCCTCCTCAACCGGGTTTTTATACCATATACCTCAGGCTTGAACGTTCTGGCCAGGTGTCAACCGTACCATTCAACTTGGAAATTACCCAATGAGTTTTTTACTAAAGATCTTAAGTCTAGTTTATGCGTTTTCTATTATTATTTTTCCGAGTTTAGTTACAGCACATGTAGTTAAGTCTGATAAATCTATCGGGGCAGTGCTCCATATTGACCCAGACGACGATCCAATAGCTGGTGAGAAGTCCACATTTTTCTTTGATATAAAGGATAAATCTGGCAGATTCCAAGAAAGTAACTGTAAATGTAAGTTGATAGTAAAACAATCTGATATAGTCATCTACGAAGAATTATTCAATCGATCAGGGGGAGGCACATTTTCGTTTCCTGAGCGAGGAGTATACTCCGTTAGTGCGGTAGGCGAGCCTATTTCCGGTAACACATTTACCCCATTTGAGTTAAGTTATAATATAAGAGTCGAGAGGGGGGTTGGCAAGAATACCGAAAAGGTTAACATATCCAATCGAATCCCATTTGTCCTAACAGGCGTTATTGCTAGTCTCTTTCTTTTTATCTTTATACGTTATAAAATAGTTCATAGTATTAAGTAATGGAGTCCTCTGCTATGCCTAAGTTTTATAAAATATCAAGCACATTAATGTTAGCGTTAGTGAGTATTTTTGTACTACCGGCAATGGCATCTGCTCATATTGTTGTTTCTCCCAATCAAGTAGTTGTCGGTAAGCGACAGGTTTTTTCTGTAGGAGTTCCTAACGAAAGTGATACAGCCCAAGTAATTAATGTTCGTTTAGTTATACCTGAGAACCTTGAATCAGTTGTGCCCAACACTAAGCCCGGATGGACCATAGAGATCAAGAAATTGGATTCAGGCGATGATGCTAAAATTACAGAAATAATTTGGAGTGGTGGTTCGATACCGCAAGGACAACGGGACGATTTCCTATTTCAGGCGAAGGCTCCATCCAAAACTAGTGAGTTAGGATGGAAAGCATACGAAACATATTCAGACGGCAAAGTGGTAGCCTGGGATCAAGAGCCTAAAGTTGGTGGTCATAGCGAAGATTCAAAGCCCTATTCAGTTACCAAAGTTATTGACGACTTTGATGTTGCAGCCACTACAGCTCCGGCCGTGCCTAGCGCTAGTAACGTTAGAGCAAACTTAGCTCTGGCAGTAGGCGGGCTTGGATTGTTAATAGCTACAGGTTTAGCTACGAAACGTTACAAGAAATAGTCTACAAAACATTAATCACATTGCCTTGTTTTATCAATCACGATGACTCAGTTTTTATAGCCTAGCTTCTACAGCCGACCAATCTACTACTTCCCACCAGTTTGTAACATACTCTGGACGACGATTCTGATATTTTAGATAGTAGGCGTGCTCCCACACGTCTAATCCAAGAATAGGCCTTATTCCTTCCATAATAGGGGTGTCTTGGTTAGGAGTACTAGTTATTTTAAGTTTGTCGGATTCTTTTAATAACCAAACCCAGCCACTTCCAAAACGAGCAACTGCTTCTTTACCGAAATCTTCCTTAAACTGCTCGAAGCTTCCGAATGAATCAACAAACATATCATGAAGTCTACCTTGGGGCAAACCGCCAGTGTTTGGAGCCATGCATTCCCAAAAAAATGAATGGTTCCAGTGACCCCCACCATTATTCCTAACTACGTTTCTAATATTGTCTGGAAGACTATTTAGATCAGACAGAAGAGTTTCGATATCTGTATCCGCCCATTCTGTATTCTTAATTGCATCATTAAGTTTATCAACATAAGTTTGGTGATGCTTACTATGATGGAGTTCCATGGTCTGTGAGTCGATATAAGGCTCAAGATCACTATACTCATACGTAATCTTTGGTAATGTAAACATATTATTCTCCTTTGGGTTTATATAACATAATAATCATAAATTCTGGTATTTTACTCAGTTTCTGATAATCTTTCAGTGATATTTCTCGCATTTTCACTGCTGGTACAGGCTCAACAATACTCTCTATCAAAAATCCTGGGCTTGTGAGCTCTGACGAAATCTCAGCTATAGGCTTAAACCAAGTAGTGACAGTACCCTTCCCCAGGGCATCACTTGATGACCGACGCTTCATAAGATCACCACTAATCTGATAGCTATTACTTATTTTATCTTTGATAATCTCGATTTTTTCAACCCGTTGTTTGTCAGTATTCTCAGACTCGTTAATTCCGGCGTTAACAGGATGATTAAACGATAATAAAAACCGAGAGCCAGGCTTTAACACCCTATATACTTCTGACGCTGTTTTAGTCCAGTCTTCAATATAATGAATAGAAAGGCTAGCGTAAGCAAAACTAAAAGTTTCGTCCGAAAAAGTTAACTTCTCCATATCCATTGTCATAAAATGGCAGTCTGGATGGCTTTGTGATGCTATCTTTATCATGGCTGACGAAATATCAATACCTACTGATTCTTTTGCGCCACTTTTCTTCATGTGATAACTATCCTCACCACTTCCACACCCAAGACTAAGGACTGTTTTGTTGGTTAAGTCTGGTAGCAATGAATACATTGCCGGCTTCTCATACAAAGAATGGTAGACCGACTCGTGATGATTTCGGACATGATCAGTATAATTACTTGCATTATTGTTATACCAATCAATACTCTCTTTGTTGGTACTCATATTAGGACGCCCTTTCTGAGTTTTTTTGGCGCCAAGCCTCGATTTCTGCATGGTTACCACTTAGTAGCACGTCTGGTACATTCATACCTCTAAAATTTTCTGGACGCGTATAGTGTGGGTGCTCTAGCGTTCTACCGTCGCTAAAGCTTTCTTTCAGTGCGCTGGTTTCACCTCCCAATACTCCAGGGAGCAATCTTACTACACTGTCCACGAACACCATTGCGGGTAGCTCCCCGCCAGTTAAGACATAATCTCCAATCGAGACCGTATGGTCTACAAGCTTCATCACTCGCTCATCAATACCTTCATATCGCCCACAAACTATAATCATTCCCATATTCTCATCAGCTACCTTTTGAGACATAGCCTGGGTTAATCTAGTTCCTCTGGGTCCCATAAAATACACTCTTGCAGTCGGATCAATTGACTTAGCATGTTCGACTGCGTTAAATAACGGTTCAGGCTTAAGTAACATCCCATCTCCTCCGCCGTAAGGCGTGTCGTCTACAGTTTTTCGTGGGCCAATTCCAAAGTCTCTTAGATTAATGTAACTATAGTTTGTTATGCCCTTATCTTTCGCCTTAAACAACATGCTTGTTTCAAGCATCGGAGGGAACATTTCCGGGAAAAGTGATATAAACTGAATTTTCATTACTACCTATTGTCTCATAAAATAAAACAACCCGGGCATAACCCGGGGCGTTTTATCACATAAAGCTCCAATTCAATTTTTGAATTGCTCGCATTGAGCTGTATTTTTTATCTTTAGTCACTAGACTAGATTGATTGTAGCAAATGAAATAAAGTCACGCAAGTTACTAATAAACTTACCTACTAAACGTCAAGATCGTCAAGATCAGCCAATTCTCGTCTTGCTTTTGCAACTGCGTCACTTTCCTGCTCTTGATCGTCACTAACTTCTACCTGCGGACTGTTTTCTGTCGGTTTCGCATCATCGTCTCCACCCCATACTGCTTTCGGTTCGTCAGCAGGCCCGTTATTATTGCTTCCTACTCCGTTATCAACAATTTTTAGGTTATATCTAGCGTCATTTTTTGTCCCTAATGCTCGTAGCAATGTCCTTACACTTTGTGCGGTTGCTCCGCGCTTGCCGATAACACGACCGAGATCTTCTGGATCAACAGTCAGCTCTAGCAATACACCTTTCTCATCTATTCTCCGCTCTACGACTACCGCCTCAGGCTTCGTCACTAATGATTTAATTACAAATTCAACAAATTGCTGGTCAATACTCACAAGTTTATCCCCTTTATTAGTTGCTTAACACTACCAGTATAGCAAAATATCCCGGCACGCTACCAGGATAATTATATTAATTAATAGCAGTCTGGTTAGACAATTCTACTCTATGCTTATTTAGTAGTTTCGGTTTCGTCAGCTTCGACAGGCGCATCAGCTTCAGGTGCTTTCTCAGCTACCTCGACGGTTGGTTCAGTTGTTTCTGCTTCTGGCTCTGATATCTCTTCTGCCACAGCTTCGACTGGGTTATTTTTACGTAACTTCTCTGGGTTACGGATAGTTCGAGTTTTGGTTGATGCCTCTGTCTTCACCCAAGATGGCAATTTAACCCCTTCGCTCTGGAGTAGGCGCACGACGCGCGGAGAAGGCTGTGCGCCATGATCAAGGTAGAATGTTGCTTTTTCTTTCACTAACGTGGTCGTTTTAGTGTGTGGATCATAACTTCCAAGTAGCGCGACATACTTACCGCTAGTAGGCGTCTGTCGACTGTCTTGTACTACCACACGGTAGGTTGGATGACCTTTACGGCCCAAACGTTGCATTCTAATTGCTAACATATAGTAACGATTCTCTCTTTCTTATCAATCCATGTCGTCTTCGAACATCAAGACGGTTTTCTAAAATCAATTCTGTACTATTCTACAGATTATCGTCTCTGTTGTCAATCTGTTTCTTTTTAGCCTTATAATAATCGAGGGCTTCGCCGGCTGCTTCCTGCTGTCCCATCTGTTTGCTAGGGCCCTGTCCTTTACCTCTAATTTTGCCGTTCACAAAGACACCGATAGTAAACACTTTATCATGATCAGGTCCTACTTCTTCTAAAACTTTATATACCGGTGTAAAGCCTTCTACACTCTGTGAAAGCTCTTGCAGATGACTTTTTGCGTCCATCCATGATCCAGACTGTAAAATAGCTGGTAGCGTGCTAAGAAGTGATTTTACAATAAATTCTTTAGATGCCTCATAGCCACAATCAAGATAGATGGCGCCTATAACTGCTTCATAGCAGTTTGCCAAAATCTGCAGTCTTGCCCGTGGAGTGCCTCTTTTTTCTCCACGACTTAACCTTAGAAGCGGTTCAAAGTCGTGGTCTGATGCTGCGGCACCAATACTCTCTGTTCTTACCAGCGCACTTCTCCAGTTAGTAAGTATCCCTTCTGGCTCTTCATATGTTTTATACAGATACTCAGTCACTACCAGCTCCAAAACAGCGTCGCCAAGAAACTCAAGACGCTCATTATGCACCCGAGCTGTTTTCTTATGTTCGTTTACATAAGAACGGTGCGTAAAGGCAGTAACCAGTAAATCTACATCATTGAACTCTACGTTTAATGTGTTTTGTGCAAACTCAGTGTATTTCTTTATATCCATCTGTTAAATTTAGTTTATTGTAATACTGCTTACAAACCAGCCTGTCTTATATTTTTTAGACCCAATAAAAACAATTTACTTATATCTTCATATTCAATCTTATCAAGTGCTTCATTGGCGCTAAACCAACCAATTCCGTTCATCCAATCTTCTGGTTTTAGCTTGTCAGTATCACCTTGAGCTTGCACCAAAAAAATTTCAGTTGTCATTAATACCAAACTAGTCACTCGTCGATAACGGAAGTTGATTTTACCAAGCCAATTCAATACTTTCATCTCCTGTAATCCAGTCTCTTCACGTATCTCCCGTTCGGCAGTTTGTCGTGCTGACTCACCTTCCTCGATATGTCCTTTGGGTATAGTCCATCTGTTTTTAGCGTCTTGTATCAATAGTATTTCTATCTCATTATTTTTTTTATTTCGCCTAAACACCATTCCACCACTAGTGGGCTCTCTTACAACCTCGTTTATTGCTGGCTTTCGGCGAGGCATAAACTTTTTTATACCTTGCATTGGTTTTGGTCGTTTCATTGTTTTGCTTCTTTCTTGTTCGCGGTGTCTAGTTCGGAAGCAAGATCTGGATTAATCTGTCTCAAGAATGACCCCAACACACCGTTAATAAATTTGGATGAATTATCTCCACCATAAGCTTTCGCAAGCTCAACACATTCGTTTATCACTACCTTTGGAGGAACATCTGGCTGTGATTCTAGCTCGTATGCACCCATCCTTAGAAGTAAATGATCAATTCTTGCAATGTGGGCAAGTGGCCACTCTGGTGCTAAAGGCTGTAATTTCTCGTCTAAGCCCTCACTCTGGTCCAATACTCCAGTTACATACTTAGCAATAAAGTTATGGTCGTTTTTTGCCGCCTTATAACGGTTCATATTCCGAACTACTACTGCCTTACGATCAAGAGTCTTGTCTTCGCATGCACTCCTAATGGTAATCTCGTAGAGACTTTGTAATACGATGATCCGACCAAGGTGTCTATTTGATGCCATATGTTCTCAAGTTGTTAATTATCGTTGTGCTGATGCTAAGTATAGCGGACTACGCCATAAAAAGCGTGTAAAAATAATTACGATTATTTGTCCTTACCGGACTCTTTACGGGTTGTAAATGCTTTTACTGGGCTTTTGCCATTTACGGCACGAGCTAGCTTTATCACAAGATGACTCCTGCGTGTTCCTGTTCGTCTATGACTTGTTCGTTTCTTTGGTTTACCCATAGATAATCCTCTCTGTGTTACAGATCTTATTAAGTAGTTAGGCCCTATTGTACCGTGTTTACCTCTAAAACACAAGAGTTAGCGATATTCTTTAACAGAGGTATGCGTCAAAATATATATTGACAATCTATAGCATAAGTGCTATAATGTATTACATGAAAAAAGATTCATACGTTTCATCATTCAATCGAGCCGTGGACAAGTTCGCCCAAAGCCCTGAACCATTGACGCCCCAAGAGATTTCCGAACGACGCACTTCTAAGACGTATTCGACATCGCGCTTCCCAAGGATTGCGCGCTGGACCACAGCTGGGCTTGCGGGACTTGCCTTTGCGCATTTCACATATGACACAAGCCCCAGTTGTGAAGGCTCTAAAAAAGTAAACGTTCAACCTGGCAACACTGTGGCCGGCTTATTATCTAACCATGTACAAGCACCCGATGGTTATGTTGATCTAAGACAGATTGATTACAGTGTAGAACGAATAAACATGGATGGAACTGTAACTAACCTGGCTAAAACTGCCCTTATTACTCCTGGTGATGTAGTTACTATGCCTGTAACCTGTAAGTAAACGGTCTAAACCACAAAATTAACGAGTTTGTGAGCTACGTAAATAGTTTTACGTAGCTCTTTTTCATGCAAATGTGAAGCAATCTTTTCATCGGATTTCACCATTGCAATAACCTCTTCTTCGCTAGCATTCGCCGGGACAGAGACATTACCTCGCAACTTGCCGTTTATTTGCACTACTATCGTTATATCGTCAGTTTTTAGATAGTCCTCATTATGAGTTGGCCAGTTATCTTTATTTACACTATCTTCGTTTCCTAGCTGATGCCACAATTCTTCGCTAATATGAGGCGCAAATGGCGCCACACACATTACTAAACTCTCTAGAGCGCTCTTCCATACCTCGTTCTGACCCATGCAAACAACCTTGAGCTTAAACAACTCATTCACGCATGTCATCCCTGCAGAAATAGCCGTGTTGTACCGGTTTTCTTCGATATCTATAGACATTTTTTTAATCATTGAGTGCTCGATATATTGTAGCTTCTTAATTTGATCTTCATTCAACACGACGTTATCTGAATCATTATATTCCTGTACAAGGGTCCACATTCTGGTTAAAAACCGATGAGCTCCTGGCACTCCTTGCTCATCCCATCGTGCCCATATCTCAAGCGGGGCGGCAAACATTAAATATGTACGTAGAGCATCAGCACCGTACCCTTGGTCAATTATTTCCAGCGGATCAACCCCATTGCCTTTTGACTTACTAAACATGGTGCCGTCGCTTGCAGTGACCTTCCCATTGAATAAAAACTGCTTAAATGGCTCCGGGCTGTTCACCAGGCCTAGTTTATAGAAAAACCTAGTAACAAACCTTGCATAAAGCAAATGAGCGGTTGCATGGTCGCCACCATTATAAAAATCAATAGGCATCCACTTATTAACAACATCCTTCTCAAATATCTGATTTGAGTTAGAGGGATCAAAGTAACGAAGCATATACCAACTACTACAGATATAAGTATCTAGAGTATCTGTCTCTCGCTCAGCCTTGCCTCCACACTGTGGACAATCGACTTCTATCCAGTCTACCGCACGTGCCAAAGCACTGCGTCCATCACCGCTAGGCTGAAAGTCATCTAATTCTGGAAGAATTACAGGGAGATGATCGTCCGGCAAAAGCACCTCTCCACACTCTTTACAATTAACAATAGGGATAGGGGCTCCCCAATATCGCTGACGACTGACACTCCAATCTCGCATTTTGTAGTTAATTTTTTCTGATGCCACCGCAACGTCAGAGAGATCAGACACAATTTGCTCACGAATATCAGATGAAGCTATGCCATCATATTTTCCAGAGTTAATCATTACCCCTTCGCTATTTGTACACTCGTCGTCAGTAGCTTCATTTTGTATAACCCTAATGATTGGGAGATTATATTTTTTTGCAAACTCATGATCCCGCTCGTCATGTGCTGGGACTGCCATGATTGCGCCTGTCCCATAGCCTGTTAATACATAGTCGGCGGTCCAAATTGGTATTTGCTCATTATTTGCAGGATTAATAGCGTATGCCCCAGTAAATACGCCTGTTTTCCCCTTGCTGGCTTGACGCTCTAATTCTGTTTTTAGCTGTGTAGCCTTTACGTATTCCTCTACTGTACTTCTTTGCTCATCACTAGTTAATGTTTTGACAAGGTGGTGTTCTGGTGCCAGTACCAAAAATGTAACACCATACAATGTGTCTGGTCTCGTGGTAAAGACTTTAACATGCTCGTCAGTATTAGTAACTAGAAAGTTGATCTCAGCACCTTTTGACTTGCCTATCCAGTTTTTTTGAGCTAATTTAACACTTTCTGTCCAGTCAAGGTCATCAATGGCTTCAAGTAGCTCTTCTGCGTAATCAGTTATCTTAAAGAACCATTGCTTGACTTCCTTTTGTTTAACTATTGGATCATCAGGATTGTCATGGCGCCAACACTTGCCGTCAATAACTTGTTCATTAGCAAGAACAGTTTGGCATTTTTCACACCACCACTGCATTCGGGCGTCCTGATAGGCTAAGCCATTCCGATACATTTCTGAGAAGATCCACTGGGTCCATTTGTAGTACTCAGGAGTATGTGTGGCGATCTCCTTAGTCCAATCGTTACTCCAGCCCATTGCTTTATAAGCTTTATGATAGCCGGGTATCAGTGACTTCATGCTCTGTTGCGGGCTCATGCCTTCTTTGATTGCGCGGTTTTCTGCCGGTAACCCAAAAGAGTCCCAGCCTACAGGGTGATAACTTTCGTAACCTTGCTGACGCTTATATCGAGCCTTAACATCACTTATGGTGTAGTTCATGGCATGCCCAATGTGTAAGTTACCGCTCGGATAATTAAACATACTCATACCTACATACTTCGTTTTGTCGCTATGCAAATCGGCTACATAGGTATGGTTCTCATCCCACCATGCTTGCCATTTAGGCTCGATCTCTTTTGGATTATATCGCTTCATTGATTAACAGTATAACCTAAGAGGTTATATCAAGAGAATAATCGCGTGCAACTAACTCTATAAAACGCTCAGATAGCTCTGACATTTTCATGCCGGCATATTCGGCCGACAACGGGAATAAGCTTTGTTCAGTAAGACCTGGCATAGTGTTTATTTCTAGAACGTGCATTGAGCCCGACTGGTCGATCATTATATCCACTCTCGACAAGTGTCGGCAGTTCATGACGCTATTAACATGTTTAGCGAGTGTTTGCGCGTACTCTTGCTCAGTACTACTCACTAAAGTAGGGGGACATAGCTCCTGAGATTTGCCGTTATACTTGTTTTCGTAATCAAATTCGCCCTTTGGAGGAGGATGTATCTCGACGACCGGTAGAGCCACCCCGTCAAGTATCGGCACGGTTATCTCAATACCTGTTATCAGTTCTTCTATTATCATTTTACGGCCAGCAAAAGCTTCTTCTGCGTTTATTTTTCGTGAAATATCCCTAATTATATGTGTACCCAAGCTCGAACCACCATCTACAGTCTTAAGGACGTGTGGCTTTTTTGCCAAATAATGCCCCTTATAATCTTTTAAAGATATATAGTCTGCTTTTGGCATTGGTATAAGTTTGGACACTAATATCCGCCGGGCTAGCCACTTATCAAAACTGTTTTTTGATGCTTTTGAGTCTGATCCGAGGTAGGGGATTTTATTTTTTTCAAGAAGCTTCTGCACTTGCCCATCTTCACCAAATGTACCGTGCAGAATTGGCAGTACTATGTTTTGTTTCTCGGTCTGAATGTATTCTTGGCTCTCTCCTGGGTCAATAAATTCTGCGTTGTAGCCAGCCTTAAATAACCCTTCGTAAACAGAACGACTCGAACGAAGCGACACCTCTCGCTCATCAGAAATTCCACCGCCAAGAACTATAATTTTTGGCTTAGCCATTTATACTAAATTTAGCTTTCGTTTCTTGGTGCGCCACTCGCTTGACTGACGCACAAGTTTTCGAGCATGATCCGGATTTGCGAGAAGTAACTTTACAGCCTCCTCAGCAAACACACCGTTTTGTGATCCTTTTGCTAGGATTACTGCGTCTCGGGAAAGTACGCTTATAATATATTCTCCCGCGTCTTTTGGATTATTGGCACGATAAACCTTGCATCCTCTTTTCTCAGCCTCATGAGCAATGTATGTATTCGCGTCTTTTCCTAGAGTTATTACATAGTCAATTTTTTCTGGATCGCAGTATCTCCCCACCGAACGATGATGACGTACAGAATCATCGCCCAGTTCGTTCATCATCCCCAATAATGCAATCCTTTGCTTTGCCGGAAAAGAATATAAAGTATCCAAAGCAATTTTTGTAGCTTCTGGACTAGCGTTATATGTATCATCAATTATAGTGCTGAGCTTATGTCCCTTTAGTAATTGTAGTCTCCCTGGTGCGGAATGTACGCTTCCAAGTCGTATTTCGAGTTTATCTGCGGGCTCGCCAACTAATATCCCGACCAGGAAGGCTGATGTCCTTGAAAAAACTTGTGCTTCACTTATTACAGAGGACTTAACGCGGTAATTTTTATCCCCTAATTTGATCTGCCAATCGGTTATTGGTCGTTTCTGGGACAAGTGCACTTTATATATGTCTTCTGTTCGTATTCTCTTTAAATAGCCTGGTGCACACAAGTCGCCGTTAACAATAAGTTTTTTGCTGAACTTACGAACAGCTAATTCTTCCTTAGCTACCGCCTCTAGACTGTCGAAATACTGCATGTGTTCTGGACCAATCGATGTAACCACTCCGATATCTAGGTATAAATATTTTTTAAACTGCGAAATCTGGCCTGGCCCGTCAGTGCCAAGCTCAACAACTACAACATCACATGGGAAAGGGTGTCTTAGTTGTTGTTCGATCTTAATAAATGTCAACAACCAAGCCAAAGGGTTAAATAGGGAAGGCAGTTCTAGACCAAAAAAAATCAAAGGAACACTTACGATATCATTATAATTCCCCTTTTGATATCTAACATTATGCGTGTGTTCCAGAACCTCTGCGATGGCCAGTTTTGTGCTGGTTTTACCATAACTACCAACCACCCCAATGACTGTAAAGCTGTTTTTTTGGCGAAGTCTCCGCACTTGCCAGCCCAGTACGGCAGTAACCGCATACTTTAAAATCTTCTTCGCCATACGATTATTATACCAAGTTCATGATTTTGAGGCTTTTTTTGAGTCGTCGCTATTAGCTTTTTTATTCTTTGCTTGATGCCCAAACCCGGCCAATCCTTTTATTGATGGATTTTTTATCAGATGATAGAAGTACACTATTATGTATAAAAGACCGGCCACTATCAAAGGCAGGAACAATAATACTATCAAGCTACCAAGGACACTCTGAGTCATCAATACAATCGCTGATACCAGATAGAGAGTCCAGACATAATAAGACCATACAACTAAAAGTTTTGCTAAACGTGGTTTATATAAAGTGCGCTTTGAGTACTGATGCATACTTGGTAACTTGCAAAAGCTATCCAAAAAAACATCATTGTTATATTTTGATGCATCAAGTAAACCTACTAAAGCACGAGGCATACGGTAATGGTATAAGCCACCTAACCTGCGGAGAGTAATTATTTGCTTAGATTCTGGCATACCAGAGGTACCACAGAGCTGTCACTGAATGTTGCTTGATTTTCATTTACAGCTCTCCTTTCAATCACCGCCCCATATCGACAAATTTGGCGTGATAACTCATGTTTAGTGGGTTGATTATTCGTTGATTCTTGACTGTAACTCAGTAAGAGAGATGACATCGGTCGGTTCTTCTATTGACCTCGTTAATCCATAGGCTGAAAACACTTCTTTTCTAGACTGACCTGGGAACTCAATTTCCATTAAATGACGACTAATGACGTCTATTTTAACCCGTATCCCGATGTTTGCTGATTTTTCGTACTGCGCTGGATCAAGTAAGTCCTTATTGCCTACACCACTTACTTCTGCATACTCACGAAGTACTTCTACTAACGCTTGAGGTTTAATACTTATGTCCATAGTCATCACTGGTCTTAGATTTTGATAAGTAAGATCAGGTTGAGATATTGTATAAACTCCCCTATCACGTATCATTCTCATGAGATTCTCTCGGTTCTCTTCGCTAAAATTACCCATCGGAATAAATGTAAAGATTGCTTCATTTAAAAGCTGTGGGTCACCGCCCTCATCTCCACTTCTTGTAGCCCATTTACCAATCACTTCATCAAAATTTTGACCCCCTGCTTGGCTAGGTGGCAGGGATATACTACTGTAACGAACATAATCGACGTCATTTGTGCCAAGAGTTTCTGTAGTAATCGATGATTTTTCTCGATTGGCATCAATTTGATCAATGGTCGATTTAGATTGAACCGCGGTTTCTGGACTAAATCTCACAAAAAATGTTTGCTTTACGTTTCGCGCGCCTTCAGTTTGAATAACGCTTCTTGCGATGCTGTCAGTTTCAAGTCCTTTCTCAACCATTCCATAGAAAACTTGATCTTCGTCGACAAATACTTGGTTATACCAAACATAGCTTCCAAGAAGATAGAGACCTAAGCCAACTACTATTGGTGCTGTGATTAAAAATTTTGTAGAAGTTACAAACTTTCTTAGTGATGCGCGACTAATCTTTACTACCGGTTTCTTTAATTTAAACTGTTTTAACATGTTGTTCTCCGTATAAATAGTGGTGGAGATACAGGGACATCGGCTACGCCTTCTTCGCTCAAAAATGCTCGATATGCATATCTGTGCGTTTCCTCGCTACGCCAAACCCTCGTTCGCTTTGCTCACTTACTCGGGTTTTCGCTGTATCCATTAATGATTGAACACTACCTTATGGGTGCGGTCAATCATTGGTGGAGATACAGGGACTCAAACCCTGGACCTCAGCGCTGCCAGCGCTGCGCTCTAATCAACTGAGCTATATCCCCGCATTAATAACATTGGTATGACTATTTTTCCTCAGTTGATTAGAGCGCATGCGCATATATTAATTTTGCAGCCAGCTACGTCAACTGAGCTATATCCCCATATCAATGCCGTTATTGTAACATAAAACTCGTCACCAAAATGATGACGAGTAACTGTCGTGCGCGCCCACCGCGCGGCGGTGTTTTTTGTTTTGAATTATTTTTATTTTACAGCGCCGCATGCGCACGAGTACATAAGCATTATACCTTATCCGATAAGTTTAAGAAAAGTCTTTTCGTCTATTACTTTCGTGTTGTATTTTGATGCCTTTTCTAACTTCGACATTCCAGTGTTTGCACCTGCTACAAGGTAGTCAGTCGTTTTTCCCACACTGGTCTGATATATCCCCCCTAGAGATCTAGTTTTATTGGCAGCTTCGTCGCGACTCATAGTTTTCAGACTGCCCGTTATGACAAAACTTTTTCCCGTTAACACCCCGCCCAACTGGACAGCATCAGCAGGCCATACCCCTAGCGACCTAAATTTGGCTAGTAGCTGGTGGTTGTCTTCTTCGTCAAACCATAAATATAACGAATCTGCAACGATGTCGCCTACACCATCGATCGCTTTTAATTCTTCCAGGGTGGCAGTTCCAACATTGTCCAACTTCTTGAAGTGTTGTGCTATATCGATGGCTGTCTGCACGCCAACATGCCTTATCCCAAGAGCATAAAGAAAACGAGACAATTGTGGAGTTTTAGTGCTTGCAATAGAATCTATTAATTTTTGGGCTGACACCTCTGCAAACCTGTCTAATTTAAGCAATTGCTCATTGGTTAAGGTATATATATCGGCCAGATCCTTTACCATCCCTGATTCTACTAATGCGTTGACGTTTTTTTCGCCTAAAGTATCAATGTCCAATGCTGACTTGCTAGCAAAATGTTGTAAAGCTCTTTTTAACAGTAACGGATCACTAGTTCCTTTAGCTCGGTAAACTGCCTCGCCCTCGGGTCTATAGAACTCCATGTCTGGGTATTGAGCTTCTAGTTCTGCTTCAAAATTATACCTACGAGTTTTGTCCGGCCTTAACTCTTTTAGCACCCTCTCTACCTGGGGTATGATATCTCCAGCCTTATAAATTATTACAGTGTCGCCAACTCTTACATCTTTGCGCTCTATTTCATCGGCATTATGCAGACTAGCATGTTTGACAGTACTACCAGATACAACCACTGGATCAAAAACTGCAACAGGAGTCGCTGCGCCTGTTCTTCCAATACTAATAACAATGTCTTTGACCACTGTTGTAGCCTCCTCCGCGGGGTATTTATAAGCCACCGCTCCTCTTGGAGCTTTTCCGACAACTCCCAACTTTTTGTATAGAGACTTGTCGTTTATTTTAATTACCATCCCGTCGGTGTTGTAAGGTAGTGAAGTGCGGTCCATTTCCCACTTCTTAATAAAACTAGTTATTTCAGTCAGCGACTTAAAATCTTTAGCCATTTTATTGGTGATGAATCCTAGTCGGTTAAGTTCTGCGTAAACTTCCATGTGAGTTTTAGGCATTTTGGGATGCTGAATAATATCGTAAGCATGGAATGTTAATGGTCGTTTTGCGACTAATCGTGGATCAAGTTGCCTGATTGTACCCGAAGCAGTATTACGAGGATTCGCGAATAACGGCAGGTTATTGGCTTTTCTCTCTGCGTTTAATTGCTCGAATTTTTCCTTGTACATCACTATTTCACCACGAACCTCAACTACACCATCCGGCATGTCATTGAGTTTTAAAGGAACGCTTTCGATAGTCCTTACATTAATGGTGACATCTTCTCCACGGACACCATCACCCCTTGTTAGTGCAAGTGTCAATAATCCCTGTTCATACCTTAGCGCACAAGCAAGTCCATCTAATTTTAAGTCAGCAAAAAAGTTAAATATCTCATTTTTTGCAAGCTTCTTAATTCTAGCTTCCCACGCAAATAATTCATCAGAATTAAAAACATCGTTTAGACTCAACATTCTACTGCTATGAGCTACAGACCTAAACGCTTTAGATACTTCCCCTGCAACTCTCTGAGTAGGGCTATCGGGTGTTATTAATTCTGGATACTTCGCTTCTATTTCAGATAATTCATGCTTCAGACTGTCTGATGCGCCTTCACTCATGGTAGAGCGGTCTAAGACATGGTATTGATATCGGTAGTCGTTTATTAATTCCCGAAGTTTTATAGCTCGTTTTTTTGCTTCTTCAAAATTCAAAGCAGTCCTCTATATAAGTTATACCCATAAATTACGCTATACACCAGTATCATAGAGGTCGCTACAAGAAACAGTGGTTCTACGAGTGCAGGTGTAAAAATAATTAAAGGGATAAAAATCGCAGAAAGTATCACAGTGATAATAATAGGCAACACCAACAAACGAGCAATTACACCTAATCTTCTGTGCAGAACTAAGTCTCTTGCAGATCGCAAAGCTTGGAATGGCCTAACGTCAGGCAAGGTGACTATGTATAAAGCAAAAATCGAAGATGTAATCATGTAAAACGATAGTATCATCAGTAACACAAACAATATTAACCATGCAGTTGTCTCTAAAGCTGTTACTGACAGTCCCTGAGCAACAACATTGGCATATAAGAAATTACCTATCAGTGCTGGTATTAGTTGAAGCCCCACCACTAACATAATTAGTATGAACGGCACTAAAGGATAAACCCCCTTATAATAACCGTCTCGAAGTGATGGTGACTCACCGCTCAAAATCAAACGCGTTAACCAAACAGTAGCAAGGATTGTTATCAAAGAAAAGAATAGTTGATATAAACCAGCCACTTCGCTAAGTTGACCGTTAAATGATCCTACCAAATATCCAAATAGTGCAAACGAGCCTCCAAGTCCGGCATTATCTCCAAGTACGGACTCGAACTCTTGCTTAGTCTGAACAATACTAAATGTAGAGCCCAGCCCTTGCACCAATACAAAGTTCAGCAATAAATAAATAAAAGTTAACCCAAAGAATATCCTCTTATTCTGTTTGATGAGCAGGTTTGTCTGGCGCAGAATATCCCGGATCCTTGGTAAAGATTTAGGAGAGCGAATACGTGTTTTTGTGAGCTTAAAAGATTTGTGTGTAGATAATTCTCTTTTTCGCTTATTTGATGAGGTCTGTTGTTTTTCTAATGTTTTACCAGTCTGTTTTTTTTGTTTGCTCATACTTTTCCTCTGTCGTTAAGAACCAGAACACCCTACTGACGAGTGCCGATTTCTCGCAGAATCCTCACACGCTCTTTTATAGGTGGGTGGGTACTAAAAAGGCTGGATAATGAATTGCCTTTAAGGGGGTTTGCAAAAAATAAGTGAGCCGTCGATGCGTTAGGTTTTTGTAGTGCACTGCCATATTGACCAATTTTCTCAAGAGCGCTCGCCAAACCCTCTGGGTGTCTAGTAGTAAGAGCTCCCGTAGCATCTGCTAAATATTCGCGCTGTCGTGATATAGCTGCCTGTATAAGCCCCGCAGCGATAGGTGCGATGACAATAGCCGCGATTGCTAGAATGAACTCGAACGGGTGACGGTTATCTCTGTTTGAGAAAAGGGTCATGTGTAATATTAAGTCAGCAATAATCGACACAACCGAGACTAGAGCAAAAGCGTACATAGTAACTCTTATGTCGTAGTTCTTTACATGCCCCATTTCATGAGCCATGACACCCTCAAGTTCTGTGTCAGTCATCATATCCATAAGTCCTGTTGTTGCACATACCGAAGCGTGCTTAGGGTCTCTACCAGTTGCGAAAGCGTTAGGAGCAGGATCATCCATGATATAAACCTTTGGCATAGGCATTCCGTTAGTGATAGCTAGGTTTTCTACAATTCTGTATAACCGCGGGTTGTCTCGTTTACTGATCTCTTTGGCTCCATTAACCGCGAGTGCCATTTTAGACCCCGCATAGTAAGTGAAGAAAGCATAAATCAAAGCACCTATCATTACATACGGAGTAATTATTGGATGCCCCAGGAACTCCGCCACTACATAACCTAGACCTGCTATGAGAAGGATAAAGGCAAAAAATATATAAAACGTTTTACGCTTGTTTTTGGCAATTTGTGAGTACACGTACTCCTACCTCTTTCGTACTTAGAATTTAACTTCTGTTGGTTTCTGTACACTTGCAGACTCTGACTCATCAACGTCAAAGAACTCGTATTCTTTAAATCCGAGTACACCAGCAAAAATAATGTTTGGAAAGGTTTTAATTTTGATATTAAGATCACGAGCAGAGCCGTTATAGAACCGACGAGCAGCCTGTATTTTATCTTCTGTATCAACAAGCTCTTCTTGCAGGTGCTTGAAATTCTGGTCAGCTTTCAAGTCAGGATATGCTTCTGCTACAGCAAAAAGGCTCTTAAGTGTTTCTGAGAATGCGTTTTCAGCCTTAGCTTGCTCTTTAGGACCTTCCGCATGCATCGCATTAGATCGTGCCTCAGTTACTTCCTGAAACACACCTTTCTCATGCGTGGCATAACCTTTTACAGTATTCACAAGATTCGGAATAAGATCATAACGACGCTTAAGCTGGACTGTTATGTCGCTCCATGCTTCTTCAACACGAACCTTCGCGTTTACTAGACTGTTATAAATTACGATAATAGCTAGTATTACGACTGCTAAAATCCCCAAAATTATCCAGGTTACCATCTTAATTCCCTTTGTTATATTTGTACTTAATATTATAGCAAATCTTGAGTGCGCATAGCTAGTTAATATTAATCACATATCCTCTTAGCTCGAACCTGGCACCAAATAAAAAACCCACAAAAATGGGTTTTTTATTTGGTGCGCGGGGCGGGAATCGAACCCGCACGTCTTTCGACAGCTGATTTTAAGTCAACCTTGGCTACCAATTACAACACCCGCGCTAATTGTCGATTTTGTTAATCTTACTTTCTTATTTTTACCACGATGTGTGGGTTGTAGGCTATGACAATTTGGACAAAGTATCCTTAGATTCTCTATTCTATTATCTTCCGGTCGGCCATTAATGTGATCAAGTTCTAACGGTAAACGGCCGTCAACCGAGACTCGACTCCACCCACATAGTTCACATTCTGGCTTTTTAACACCCTCTTTTATTAATCTTTTTCTCAGCTTGTGACTTTGAGTAAGCTTACCATCGACCAGCAAGTCTTCCAGTGTTTGTCGCGGGACTCTAGGGTCAAACTTCCATCCAATGTTCCAGCCCTTACCTCGAAAGTGTTCAGTGTTTAGTTTCAGTTGCTCAATTCGAGCTTTAACTTGGCGATAATTTCCACCGGCTGGCACTAAACCTAAGGTCCTTATAACAGATCTTGTGCTGTAAGACTCTTTTACAGCCAAAATAAGTTGCTCATCAGTCCAGGATCTTCGTTGTGGCATACACGAATGATATGGTAAACGTTATTAAATTGTCAACGTACAATTATGTATGGAGGCACCTACGGGTAACGCTCCCGTCTACGCGGTTTTGCAGACCGCTGCCTAACTTCTCGGCCAAGGCGCCAGATACCAATGTATTGTAACCCCTAAGGAGTAAAAAAGTCTACCGTCAGCAGATGGGCTCCTTAATTATTAGTTACAATATATCGAACAGCATCCAGCAAATTCGGAGCAGAATAGACAGCTTCAGGGGATACGACCGTTTTGTTTCGTGCAGTCTTAACCAAAATGCTACCTTTGCACTTGGCATTAATTCCAGCCATGATGTCAGACTGGTTATCTCCAACCATGTACACGTCACACAAATTAAGTTTAAGTTCTTCCGATGCTTTATTTAGCATCTTCGGGCCTGGTTTACGCCAGTCACTAGCTTGTTCTCCACTTTCTCCGTTCATATAAGTTTTCAAAACCTGCACTCCGCTTGGAGTAAGTCGCTTCAGCACTTCGTTATGGATTCTCCAGAAGTCTGACTCTGTAATTCTACCTTCAGCGATTCCTGCTTGATTGGTTATTATTACAATATTAAAGTTATTATCAGCTAACAATTTTAAAGCTTCTAATGTGTCAGGGAATAATTCAATTTTCTCGAGCGTGTCGACTCGCTCATCTACAGGATCCTGTATTATAGTCCCGTCTCTATCTAAAAATACTGTTCTCATAACCCCATAATACTATGTTTAATTACTTTTCTAACTAACCTCATACTCACCGATTATTCCGGTTTTTATGGCTCCTGTTCGTTTATAGTTAGCAAAAATGACTCCAAAGAGTTATGTCGTTAATTTGCTGGAATTATTCATTTGGTTTGCAGTTCTATTAATAATTTACTTGCAATCCTTTTAACGGTTTTTGACTTATGGCCTTGCTGTGTTTTAAATAGTGAAGTAGCCTCTTCGCCGGATATTGTCCCGTCATTCGTAAATTTCATAATTGTTTTCATAACATTTACAGAAACAATCCAGTCCACATCAGTGGTTTTAAGTAAATGTTTAAGCCAAAATATAGCATTCGTCTTTTGATTTTTATTTAAGTCAGTTTCTCTATATATTTGAGCAATGTGCCACTGTATCGACGGTTGAGTGAATGAGTGTAGTTCAGACTGAATTTTATCTATATATGGCAGTAGCCATTCGGGTTTTACGCGACCAATTTTCTCAATTGCATCAATTGCACGCATTCTGACCCAAGCATCGTCAACAAACAAGCAATCATAAAGCTCGCTTAGTTTAGTTCTATCTTGAAGAACTGCCGATATAACTTCGCCTGATCTTCCTAGAGAATTAGTTTTGCCACCATCTGCTAGTAAAGCTAGAAAAGTTTTCGTCATGCTTTAATATTAACAAAATACTAATTTTAGCAATGTAGTCTCTAAAAATAATTGGTAATATTCCTCACCGATACTGATAACAATCAGTCATATCTTAATTTTAATCATATATCAATCGAGAGGGGGCTGGATTTTCGTCCGAGCTGTAATTTGGCGCCAGATAGCTCACTTATTTCTAACTGTTAATCCCAGCAATGTTGATGAATACAAGCTAAAAGGTCTTGTACGGCTATTTAATCTATCAGGCAGCTTGCTTAGTTAGAGGTTATCTTGTCTCTACGACTTCAACACGAGCAGGTTCCCGCATAATTTTGGCAAAGCGATACTTGTAATCATCGCCTCTTAGATTTAAGACTTCGCCAGCAACCCAAGAAGGGTCAAGCATTTCATCAAAATCGTCCCTCTCTATACCTTCCCAAAAGGCAGTATTCATTCCTGCTGGTCCAGCTACTAAGACTTTTCCTACACGACCGTCTACTGACATTGCGTTACTGAAATGTGCAGCACCCGCTTTGGCAAAATTATAAATCGGTTCAAGTTTTCGTGGCGTCCACTGCGAGGTGGAAGTTATCGTTACTAGTTCGTCCAACTTGCCCTGTTTCTCCAGTAGCGCACGAGTAAAGTAAATGAGTCCACGTCCGCCGACATCAATCATTTCCTCAATTTGCTCATCGCTTAAATCAGTAACTCTACCTTCTTGGAAATAACCAGCAGCATAAACTAAAGTACTAATCTCTGGTAATTTAATTACTAGTTCGCCGACTCGTTGAGGAAGATTAGGTTCAGACAGGTCAAATCGCTCGTACTGTAATCCTGGTTCTTCAAGCTCGCGTCTACCGGTAACATATATATCTCCACCTAGCTCACTAAATCCTCTTGCAATCTCTAAACCCAAACCTGATGTGCCACCTACAATAAGCGTATTCATGAATATTCTCCCAGTCAAGCTTAGTTAAGACTACAAGTCATTATATCTCATTCTGGCAAAGCTAGACAGAATCGCAGGCTCTCGGATTATTTAATGCTCTGAGCTGTCGTGTTCAGGCGAGCTAGAGTAGCCCCAGTCCATTTGCCACTGTTTCATTTTAGTGATCTCTTTTTCTTGGGCATTTATAATTTCGTCAGATAATTCTTTGATCTCATCATGTTTTGCATTAGCAGATGATAACTTAGCCATATCAACCGCGCTCTGGTGATGAGCGATCATTTCGTTAATAAACGCCTCATCATAGTCGTCACCTGTCTTATTCTCAAGCGATGCAACCATCTCACTCATTGAGATAGTGTCCATTATTGCAGATTTATCTGTGGGTTTATCTTCGGCCACGGGCTTGTCTAATGTAGTTGAAGCGATTGACACTATAAAACCCCCCAGAAAGAACCCTATTAATCCGTAAAGTAGTGGTTTTGTTTCCATGTTAATTCTCCTTATAGCATTCTGCTTATTGCACCGACTAACTCGTCGGCTTTGTTTTGCTCATTGTGTGTATGTATTTCGTCATTGTTTAAACAGTGTTTTGCATGATCGCGCAGTAACTCGAGCGCTACCTTATCTAATCCTGCTTTTACTGCGCTTACCTGGGTCAGTATATCAATGCAATATTTATCCTCATCAACCATTTTTGATACCCCTCTTACTTGTCCCTCTATACGACTCAGTCTTTTGCGTAACTCTGGTTTAGTATCTGCATATCCATATTTAGTCATCTTATCTCCTTAATGTTTATGGCCATGTCCGTGTTTGTCGAGCATATCCATCGTCAAAGCATGTCCTTTGTTACGCACAAGCAAATACTTATTGACTGGCAAAGCGACAAAAAACGCCACAGTCAACGCTACTGGCATACTGATCCAGAATAACGGGTCAACAATACCGGCGTGTAATGCTCCGGGTATACTTACCATTACTAGATTGTCTACAACTTCCATAGTAGTGATAGATAGCGTGTCCGCAGCGAGTACAACCGATAATGCAGTCGTAAAACCAACTCCTGCTTTGACCAGTGGCAAAGTAGACAAGCTAAACCCGAATATGAACGCAAGAACGACTGCTAGTAGAATTGTGAATCCAATACTCAGGCCTAAAGCTAGACCTATAATTAAACCTAAAACCTCTCCGATCGCACAACCTGTTAAACAGTGCAGTGTTGCGCTTACGGCCATAGAATTTATGTTATGTTCAGCGTGACTATGATTATTGTCAGTCATAGAAACATACTCCCTTACTTAAAAACTTTACTGTAAACTTATACCCCCCTAGGGTATACCATTTTTATATTTTTTGCAATGCTTTATCGCGGGATAATCGCGATTGGTAACCTAGTAGGCGTATGTGCGCCACTCTCGGCTACCCATAAACACGGGACTGTGGTCAGTAAACTACTGGCACACCGTCAAAGCGTTACTCCTTTGCACCCAGATGGATGTTTTTTAGTTTACGAAACGTAAATTAACAATTTGGAATACGTACTTTCAAGGATTGAACTGAACGATAAAAAGTTGCAATATATACTAAACGACCCCTTTAAAACCAGCGTTGAGACAAAGAAAAAAGTTCTTTCAGGCTCTAATTCTAATATTTGGTGCGGGCAAGGAGACTCAAAAGCTCCCGACCGGACGGTCTAGGGAGCTACCTGGCCAATTGATTATTTTTAAAGAGGCCAGGAGTTAACCCCGGCTCAGACCATGAAAAAAGCCCCACAAAAGTGAGGCGTTTTTCGTAGTGCGCATTTACGGAATCTTCTCAAACTATTTGAATGGATAGTCAAAGGTAATCCTTTTACCACTCCAAAGATAATGATAGCCGTTAGGATAGAGTCAAATATCATCTACTAATTGCGCCTCGATTGTCTAGTGATTTGCAACCTTGATACCTGCTTGCCAACCTGGCGCCCTGCCACCTTCTGGGGGGTGAAAACTATTTGCGTCTATTCCACTTTGTTCCAGCACCCAAGAAATGACCGAATTAGAGTTCCACATTTCACCCGTATCATTTTCATCACGCCCCCAGACAGGAGTAGGAATATCACCTATACCTTTAAGTATCCTTTCCATTTGTGCTTCGTTACGAGTAACGGTAATTGGCTGTCCAACAGCCGTATCAAGGTCTGGTATATTGCCTTCTTTCCAGCATCGTACTTCATACCTAAATATAGCCAGCCCACCTAGAATACGCATGCCAACGGGTCCTTCTGCTACAACTCCCCGTTCAGCGTCGTCTTTGTTAACAACTGGAGCTTGCTCAATTACATATCTGCCATTTGGCGTAAATAACTGTAAGGCTGAATGGAACAATTTCTCACGTGAACGATGTTGCATTCTAGAAGCAACAGCTTCAAAAGCCCTTCCGCTTAGGCGCACAATATGCGCACCTGCACCTAATGGTATCCAGTAAAGTTCTGCTGAGTTTTCTTGGTTGCCTAAACTATTCAAAATGTACAGCTCTCATAAAACTAACGAGAGCAGAAATGCTTCCAATTACTACAACTGAAACGATTATGACTGCTGGCAATAATTTACTGCTGAAATCATTAACCATCATTAGCATCATCGATGCTACGATACTACTTCCCATTAGTGCAGAAAAAGTAAGCCAAGGAGCTAGTAGATAAGTCCCGATTTTTCTGCCTTTAAGAGATAGATAGCCAGTAGCTATGAATCCAGGCAATACAATTGCTAAATCAAGAACGTGTATAGGATTGACCGATAGTCCAGCGTCTATTGTTCCTTGCGGGGTTTTTCCAGTTGCTAATGCTGGAATGATTTCGCTTAGCCACAAAAGTGTAAAAAGAATACCAATTATTATTAAGGTGTAGCTAGCAAACTTATTTACCTTAGGTAATTTAGCTTGGACACTTTTTAAAGATACAGCCGTTACTATCGTGTAAAATGTTAATCCTAAAACTGCTACATATACGAGAAATAGACTGTTGAAATGAACTGCAACGGCATAGATTATGTAAGCATAGAGTAGATAGAATAGCATACCCAACCATACAAAAAACGCCTTTGATGACCCTTTAGTTGCCTTGTACGCACTTAGCAGTAAAACTACCACGGCAACAAGATTTCCTATGTCCTGACCTTGTGCTTGTAATACCCAGTTTTCAGTTTCCTTAACATAAGGCGACGAGCTAAAAAGCCCAGCTAGACTTGCTAATGTTACTAGGAAAGACATTACTGCGGTTGAGATTATTTGCCACTTGGACAATTTAGCACTATCCATACTCTTATTGTAGTCCTGTCGTGCTGAATCCTTCATTGATTACAATCACACAAACATATCTTTTTTCACCATTTTGTAAGCTGAGAAGTGAGTCCTGTTTCTGTGCAACAACAAATGCCACTTTTAATGGCGAATTACAGGAGTAAATTGGCTAGAAACAATTGGTGCGGGCAAGGAGACAAGCCGGAAATTGTTCAGCTTTCTCGGAGCGAGCTCCTGTGAGAGCCTCCAATTATCAAACTCACCCTACGGCTACGGAGTTTGAGACACCGCGACACAAACCAATGAAAAACCCGGCTCTGAGGCCGGGACTTTCATTGGTGCGGGCAAGGAGACTCAAACTCCTGGCCTCTTCCTTGGCAAGGAAGCGCTCTATCAACTGAGCTATGCCCGCATGAATAATTTAATTTTTAATTTCGCTCAGTAGATCGAGCGCTCGCGCTACATTATCATTTTTGCAACGAGTTGCGCAACTGAGCTATGCCAGCATATTTTAATCCAGACAGCGGACTTCGTCCTTTTCCGCTGTGACCATGCTCGAAGTAAACTTCTGTGCGTGGTCTTGCTTCACCGAACTGCTGGTTCACCAAAGGCTCTCGCATCCAGTTCTCGTCGCCCAGACACTGCCATAATAAAACTTTATCTAGCCTAGAGGCTACAAAAGTTTTATGGTGGCTCCTCCCAGACTCGAACTGGGGACACACGGAGCTTCAATCCGTTGCTCTACCAACTGAGCTAAAGAGCCAAACCTATGCGATAAATTGTTTATGTTCGGTGTAGAGACACACGGAGCTTCAATCCGTCGCTCACTGGACTAACGCTAAAGAGCAAAAATCGCTAGCGACCGATGTATTTTACCTCAGATCGGTCGCTACGACAAGTTTGAGGGCTTATTTACGACCTCTAAGAGCATCGACGAGCTCCACAGGGAAAAGCATCATTGTTTTTTGTGATGGCTCAGTGGATATGCGTTCTAGTGTATTAAGCGTACGTAGATTTATAGCTCCAGGAGTAGATGATAGTATTTTGGCAGCATCTGCAAGGGTTTGAGCTGCTAATTTTTCTCCGTCTGAATTTATGACATTGGCACGCTTTTCTCGCTCAGCTTCAGCTTGCTTGCTCATTGCGCGCTTCATATCCTGAGGCAATTCTATATTTTGGACTTTGACACTCCCTACATCAATCCCCCATTGGTCGGTCTGCCTATCAACAATTTCTTTAATCTGTAAGCTGATTTCTTCACGCTTACTTAGTAAATCATCCATCTCTACACTACCGGTAACATCACGTAGCGCCGCTTGTGCAAATTGACTTGTTGCATATATGTAGTTGGTAGTTTCTAGTACAGCTTTTGCAGGGTCGATTACTCGAAGATAGACTACAGCATCTACTCCTAAAGTCACGTTGTCTTTAGTAATGACTTCTTGTTTGGTTACGTCTATTGGAGTAGATCGGACGTCTACCTTTATCATCCTTTGCACTACAGGAATTACGATACGAAGACCTGGCTGTTTAACACCAGTAAATTTACCTAGAGTTAATACTACCCCACGCTCGTACTGATTAACAATCTTAATTCCGCTAATTATTATCACCACTATTACCAGTAGTAAAAATGTAAAGAATTCCATATTTTCTCCAAGGTTATTTTGCTATATTTATAATACTCTATTTTCTTAATGTATCTATTATCTAAACTAAGCTAAACTACAACTACGTCAATCCATACTTCGAGTCGTTCATACATATTAAAAACCGGTCAAAGGACCGGTTCTTAATATGGTGGGTGATGAGGGACTCGAACCCCCGACCCCCTCGGTGTAAACGAGGTGCTCTAGCCAGCTGAGCTAATCACCCATTGATATCGTGTAATTATACTATCTTGATTTAGTGATTATTTCTACTAGCTAGAGAGCACGAGGTGCACTTGTTTAATATTGCAGTAAACTGCACCAGCTGAGTTAATCATCCTAATAAAGTATTTAACAAGGGTAATATAGCAGGTTAATGATTAAAACTCAATCAGTTATGCTACGACAGCATTTTGTTCTGTTGCCTGCTGACCTACAAATGATGCGATTTGCTCTACTCCTTGAGTTTGAGCGCTAACCTCAGAAACAGGCGCAACTTGCTCAGTAATCCTTGTTTCTTGTCTTATAGCAGAATCACAATGTGGAGTTGGAGCATTGTGATTTATCCATGTTACTTTTGGATATGCGTAGTGGTGACTCATTTTGTTTCCTTTTGTCGTAATTTAGTATTTGTAATTATTGATACTTTTACTTTAATCTATATAATCTTATATCTAATAATTACTATATTCCTGTGATGCTTATACTTCAATAATGCTTGGGGTTTTATAGCAAAATAGTATTTTCATACTTACATATGATCAAATATATACCGTTTTTGATATAAATTTGACATAAAGCACAAGTTTAACAATATTGACAATAATACAAGACGTGAATACTGACGAGAAGACAGCGCCAGGGCTTCGCGCCTGACTAACTTCGCATTGGAAGTTCAAGGCACTCAAACCAAACTAAAACCCCGACAAATCGGGGTCATAGTTTGGTGCGGACGAGAAGACTTGAACTTCCACAGGATTGCTCCCACTAGCCCCTCAAGCTAGCGCGTCTACCAATTCCGCCACGTCCGCGTAGGTAGGAATAACAGAGTATAGACTACGCTATAACTCCGCGAAACTCAAGTTTCTAAGTCCTCGGCATATGGTTGTATAAATGCTCGAACGAGAACTCGTGACGTAGATAAGGCTTAACATCATCCAGAGTAACGTCAATCTTTACTCCTTCGTTGAGTGTGCCATAAGGATCAAATACAGTTTTCACCTTACGAAGAAGTTGATAAACATCAGGTCCATATAACTTCTCTAGGTATGGACCCCTGATCCTACCATCATTATGTTGAGCGGTAGTGCTACCGCCTAGTTCGATGACAAGATTATAATAATCGTCGATAATTCTAAATACTTTTTGTCTGTCTCCTACTTGGGCTAAATCTAGAAAAGGCTGTACATGTAGATTTGCGTTACCTAAATGACCCCACATGGTTACAGGCATTTTATAGCCTTCAAAAAGCTTATAAACCCGCTTAATGTACTCAGCAGTACGGTCAGTAGGCACGATCGCATCATCGATAATAGGTACGGCCTCGGCACTATCACGACCATGCGAAAGTACAGATGCAACACTGTGGCGTATCTTCCACAACTGCTCTACTTCAATCTCATCAGTCTCGATTTTGTAAGTCAGCTGTTGTTTCTCAAGAATCTTAGACGCTTTTTTAGCCATTTTGGCCTGAGTCTTGGTAGATAAGTCATCAAATTCTATTAAAAGCACGAATCTAGGGAATGGTTGCTTTACAATTCCACGAAGTTGATTAGGATTGAACTGATTAACATAACGGAGTAAGTTGTCATCTACCACTTCTATAGCGCTAGGAGGTTTAGATAGTTTCCTAAGATCTGATACGACATCCTGTAAAATTTCGGCATCATCACAAAAGGCTGCAATTAAAGTACTTGCCGGATTGTACTGTTTAGTAGAAAGTGTAATCTCGGTAATTACCCCCAATGTACCTTGTGAACCGATAAATAAAGGCGTTAAATCAAATGATCCGTCTTTACCCTTTATTGCGACCAGGTTATATCCAGATGCATTTTTGGTAACATCAAGCTCCGTTGCAGAAACTAAATCTTGATTTTCCTCGATTAGAGTATCAAGAGCACGATATACTTCGCCCTCAAAAGTGGCTAAGCCCATTTTCTTATTGAGCTCACGCTTGCTTATTCGCTTTGTAACAATCGCTTCACCGTTAGCGAGGACTACTCGCAAACTACTCACGTAATCCTTTGTTGTTCCGTATTTTACGCTTTTTTCACCACCAGCATTGTTAGCTACTGCACCACCGAGAGTACAGTATTCTATGGAAGCAGGGAATGGTGGCAAAAATCTTCCATGAGTATGAAGCGTTTGTTGCAACTTAGCATAATTAAGCCCAGGCTCAACTGTCACTGAACCTGTTTTGGTATCTAACTCCAGAATTTTATTCATGTGTGCTGGAAACACCATGAGTACACCCTTGCCGATAGCTGCACCAGATTGATCCGTGCCTGCACCACGGGCAGTCAAAGGTATGACTCGTCCTCGTTCTGCAAGTTGCCATGTAAAACGCGCAGTCTTGCGGACATCATTTTCATTGCGTGGATAGGCGATGATTGCTGGTGCTATTGTAAAAACACTACTGTCAGTCGAAAAATAACGTCGTGCATCCTCGCCAGTCATAACTTCACCGACTAGGTGCTCTTGCAAATAGTGTGCAACTTTATTCATCGTAAGTTTGTTTTTATACCCTCGTTTTCTTGATCATATAGTACCACACGTCGCTTATGCTCATCTAGAGCTGTTCATCAGTAGCTACTGGCTTTGAGGCGCTCGACGAACTGTCCATTTGTGAACTTCGCTGTATCTATCTGCTTGACTGTGTACTACTTTAGGTTCGAACCCTCTTAAAGAGTTATTAGCAATGTATAAATATCGCGGTTGATACAAAGCCAATGCTGGAGTATCTTTCTGCCAGGATTCCAAGAATGGGCGGTACTTTATGCTACGGAGAGCCTCATCAGAACGAGTTCGACCAGCTTCGAGCGCTCTATCAGCGGTTGGCGATGAATACTCACTCAAATTGAGTCGCGTCTCTGCCCGAGGATCAAACTGGGTGCTATGCCAATACGGATACACATCAGGGTCTAACCCAAGTGAGATACCGTACAAAAGGGCATCGTAATTATGAGTCGTGACACTTGCTTGCAATTCTTCATCAGACTGTAACACGACCTCTACTTCTACACCTAAGTCTCTCCATTGCTTCTGAAGAACGCCACTGACACTAGTAAATTCGCTTGTAGAGGCACTGAAGAGTTTAAAGCCAAGCTTTTTTCCATCCTTACTGCGTGTTTTTGTAACCGGATCGCGCACCCATCCTGCTGAGTCAAGTAGCGCGTTAGCCTCAGTCTGATTGTTAGTAATTTGTGCATAGGTCTTGTCGTACCCTATCTGCGACTTGAGTAATGGCTGATCCACTGGCTTAAGCGGATAATCTAGTCTTTCAAAAATTTCACTTTTATTAGCTGAGAGTACTAAAGCTTTTCTTATTACTGGATCTTTAAGTGTTTCCTGAGTTGTCTTAAAGAAAACCATTACTTGGCTAGTGACTGGAATATCATATTGTTCAGAGCGAGATTCGTCGATGTCTTCAGGGGGGGCACTCAGACCTGACATAGTATCCACTTCTTTATTTTGAAATGCCTGGACCAGCTTATCGGCATTTGAGTATGTTCTAATTATAATTCGCTCTAACTTTGGTGTGCCCAGATGGTACTGAGTGTTTGCAACAAAGGCTATGCGCTCACTTTTATTGTCAGCCAACCCCTCTACTTCGACTGTTTTAAAAGCGAATGGTCCGCTACCTATCGGAAGTTCGTTATTAAAACTACTAGCACGCAGTTGACTTACAGGCACTTCATCCAATATGTGTTTAGGAATAATACCGGTTGTCAGAGACTGATTAAAACCACTTAGTGCTGTGGGTAGTGTAAAACTAATAGTTTTTTCATCAATAATAGTTATTGTGATGTTTTTCCAGCCTGATATTAAATACGACCGAGCGTCAGGGTTCTTAATTGTATTAAAAGTGAACGCGACGTCTTCTGAAGTAATAGGCTTTCCATCATGCCAATAAACATTATCTTTTAGTCGGACTGTGTATACGGACTCTGTGTCATCTACAGATACTTCTCTAGCAAGATCAGGGACAATCTCTCCGCTTTTATCGTATTTTAATAGCCCCGAAAACACGATTCTGGAAACAGCTCCATCTACGCTATTTTGAGCATACAAGGGATTAGCATTAGTAAACGTCCCGACTATGCCTTCGCGTAGCGTACCTCCTGCTACTGGCATTACCTGCTGGTAGTGGGAAGACAAGGCGCGAGTTTGTAGAACTACACCAAGAATTAAGAGAACAGCAAGCCCAAGCCAGCCAAAAACAAATCGCTGTACTCCTACTAATCTTATTAACCTTTTAAAGACATAACGTTCGATACCGCTGTCGGTTGACTCGCTAACTAAAGCAACCTGTTTGCGACGTTTCTTGAAAACACGGCGCAACTTTAGTCGCGTTTTGCGTATTTCCACGTCCTTCTCCTTCCCTAGGCCATCACGCCGAATAACAGTGAGAAGGCAAAAATTACTGCCATGATAACTGTAATTTGGTGGATTGTTTTGTCTGTACCACGACGGACTATATTCATCTCACCGCCACCACCGCCAAGGCCTGCTCCTAGTCCAGCCCCTCGAGTCTGCAATAAGATAAGTATAGTCATTATGACCATTGATGCGATTGTAATATATCCAAATATTGTCATGAATCCTCCAAGATTGTAACTACCAGATAGTTTACCAGTCCTATGATCATACCTGCAAGCATTGCAAACCAAAAGTTAGTCACTTCTAAAGAACTATAGAGCACGCTCACCAGTAATACCATTAGTCCGTTTATGACAACCATGAATAGTCCTAGTGTTAAAAATAATGCTGGCAATGATAAAAATATAACCAAAGGCTTTACTAACATATTTACCAAAGTGAGGATTAGGCCAGCAACGACTATTACCCCTAGACGGTCACCGTATTGAATATGACCACCAAGTAACCCAGAAGCTACCCATAACCCCAGACTTGCTATAGTCCACTTTATTAGAATATGTCGTAAGATCTTTTTGCTCATTAGTTAAGAAATTACCTTAATATTTTTTGGGATAGCCTTAGACAAATTCTCTGCGCCATCACTAGTTATTAGTATATTATCCTCAATTCTTATTCCAATTCCTTCTTCTGGAATATAAATTCCCGGCTCCACAGTTAGCACCACGCCTGCTTCAAGTTTGGTTTTGTAGTCACCTACATCATGAACATCAATTCCTAAATAGTGAGAGGTGGAGTGAGGAAAGTACTTACGTACAGATTTCTGTGAAACTACTTTTATCAGCCCGAGTTTCTGCAGAGCTTTACCCATATAATTAAAGACCGCCTTTTCGTAGGTAGCCAAGTCTAATCCTGGTTTCAATTGTGAGTAAGCATAGTTATAAACATCTATAACAGCGTCGTATACCTGTTGTTGCCGTGCAGATGGATTACGCACAATAGTACGCGTAATATCTGCGGAGTATTCACCGTCTCCCAGTCCTACATCAAGTAAAGTAAGTTTTTCATGATCAAGCGGACTATTATTACGGTCGTAATGTAACGTCATTGCATTGTCGCCGTTGGCTATGATCGGTTCATAACCAAAGTTTAGGCCCTTTAAAATCGCTTGTTTGTGAAGCTCTGCGAGTACATCAGCTTCATTGATTGCCTCGTCGAATATTCTATCCAGTTCGACTAATACAGAATGGGTACTATTAATGGCCGACCGAATAGCCCGAATTTCGGCTTCCTGCTTTACTCTACGTAATTCTGCCATCACTTCACGTAAATCATCTAGGATTAAATCACTTCTCAGCTCTAATATTATTGATTTTAGGTGTGCTCGAGAAGGAGAAGTAAACATATGCATTTGTGGTATATATTCTGGTGGAGACTCTAACGTTGCTATCCGCTTACTTTTTAAGAGCAGTTTCTTTAATCGACTCCAACCTTCTTTGGCAGAATAGATTGTTTCAATGCCAGATATACTTCTTAGCTCATCAGATGATACTGAACCATCAAATAGATCTCGGATAGGGTCTGTTTCTGGGCAGATTATATATTCGTCATCTCCGTCTATAACCAGCACCAGGCTAGGGCTTTTGAGACCAGTCAGGTACCAAAAATTTGAATCTTGCTTGAATGGATAACTGGAATCGGCACTTTTTTGGATTAATGAATTACCAGCAATTACAATCGGTCCTTCACTTTTTCTTGCATGGCACAGTCGTTTTCGGTTTTCTGTAAAAAATCGAGAAGTAATGCCTATCTCTTTTTTTATTGTCTGCGAATTCACATCCATTGCTAGTCTTGGATGTCCAACTTCAAGCCACTTATAAACGTTGGTGCCCAGTTTTCTTTATAGGCTTTGTTAGAAGGATGAAAAATATCCGACGCCATGGTGAGCAGACCAGAGTTAGATTTAACTTTGTCGTGTAGTGGGACTAGTTTAAACCCGTGCTTTTTAGCCAGTCGATACATGATTTCGTTAGCTATCTCAACCTTTGGCTGAACCTTCCTAAATCTAGTACCTCCAAAATATGGGACATCTGATATCACCGATTGAGGAGGAAGTTTACTCATTATTTCATCCATCTCTTTTTCAAACTTTTCTGGCTCAAAAACGAGCATATCATTTGCGCCAATTTCAACTGTTACATATGGTTCAGAATCAAAATTTAACTTTTGGAATGCTGGTAGTTGGGTGTCAATAACATCTTTTAGTTTTGCGCCACTTTTGCTTAGATTGATTGTCTGGACGTCTTGGCCTAACTGCTCTGAAAGATGTGCGCCAACTATTCCCACATATCCCTTCTCAGGTTGAGTTGCGCCAATACTTTGCCCCGCAGAGTCTCCAAAAGCTACATATGACTTCTTACTTAAATCTGCTGACGCATTCTGCACTGTCCAATGATTCTTGTACCGTGAAAGTTGGCTGTAGAGTTCTATCAAACTTATTGCCCATAGTAAAATTAGAGTAACGACGACGATTACAACTCCACTCAGTACTGTTCGTATGTTTTCGTTCATTTGCGCGACACCCCTTTGTATCTTCATAATACAGCATCCTTGCTATCGCCATATTTCAGATCACGCTTAATCGGTCGCAGGTACTGTTTCAGTATTACTGTTTTTTTGGCGCCAATTACCTTCTCTAATTCCCAATCTCGTGCTTGCATTACGCCACGTAAACTACCGAAAGTTTTTAATAGTTTTTTCTTAGTGCTCGGACCAATTGTCGGTATTTCATCTAAGACGCTGGTTGACTGTCTATTTCTCCGTAGTGTTGAGTGGTAGCTAACAGCAAAACGGTGACTTTCATCTCGAATTCGCTGTAAGAGTTTTACTAAATTAGTATTGTGAGGAATATTTACCAGAATATAATCTTCTGATTCGGTACAATATCCACCTAAGGTATTTAGCATTTTTTTATTAAGCTCGACACCTGAACGACCCTTAGCAATTACAATTTGCTCTTCGCGCTTAGCCAGCCCTATGAACGACCGAGTATTACCGAGTTCATCTCTTGCTGTCAGTGCTACATCGAGCTGTCCTTTACCACCGTCGATTAGCACTAGATCAGGAAGACCCCACAGCTTGACGTTTTTTTCACTAAAGCGACGACGGATTGTTTCGTTCATATTGTAAAAGTCGTTATTATGATCCTTTTTAGTCTTAAACTTACGATATTCGCCCTTGTTACTCACTCCATTAGTGAACACCACCATACTGGCTACCACGTCTGTGCCCTGCATATGACTGACATCATAACCTTCGATCCTGCGCGGATATGCAGACAGGCTTAGCAGGTCAACAAGCTCGCTCAATGCGTGGTCTTTGCTGATGTCCATAAATTCTTTGTCACTAAAGACCACTTGTTTATTAAGGTTCTTAAGGTGTGCTACCTGATTTCTACGCTTAGCTGCTAACTCAAAAAGATGCTCCTTAGCAGCTTGCTTCATTTCTTTCTCTAACTCTTTGATCACCGCAGACCGTTTGCCTTCTATGACTGCAATCATCTTTCTAAGGTTTGACCGATACTCGCTTAGTGTGGTTTTGCCTTCTTCTAAACCTGGGTCAAGACCTAGATGATAATGAAGTGTCGCACGCTTTTGATGTGGCATTTTGCGAGTAGCATACGGGAATATTTTACGCAGAATTTTTAGTGCCTGCCGAACGCTCATTGTACTCAGATAGGGGCCGAAGTAGCGTGCTCCATCATCCAGTGGACGTCGTGTTGTACTAACGGTGGGATAGTCACTGTCAAAATCTATACGAATATAAGCCATCGACTTATCATCTCGTAGCAATATATTGTACTGAGGCATATAACGGCGGATCATCTCGGCTTCAAGAAAAAGCGCCTCAAGCTCACTCTCAACGACCATCCAATCTGTATCTGTAATTTCTGCGACTAGGGCTTCTGTCTTGGGATCACGGCTACGTGATTTTTGAAAATACTGCCGGACGCGATTATTTAGTTTGGACGCCTTCCCGACATAAATAATCTGTCCTTTAGAATTTTTATGAAAATAAACCCCGGGTTCCCTAGGTAGCTGTTTCAACTTCTCTGAGAGAGTTTGTTCCACGCCTAAACCTGCTGAGCTTTTGGCTGGTTGGTACAATTGCCACAATGTGTTTTATGGCCAATGCAAGCTTTGCAAATTAAGATCAATTTATTACATAGCTTGTCTGCGCAGTTTTCATAATTGCTTGTCTTTCCTTTGCAATGAACGCACTCACCAATATCAACGCTTTTATCCGAGAATTTTTGGTTCATACGTTTGTCAAAAATATATAATGAACCTTCCCACAATCCTTCGTCACCGTACTTTTCGCCGTATTTAACAATGCCCCCGTCCATCTGGTATACATCCTTAAACCCTCGGTTTTTCATGAGCACGCTTAGAGCCTCGCAACGAATACCGCCCGTGCAATAGGTAACAACAGGCTTGTCTTTTATCTTGTCGTATTTGTCACTCTCTAGTTCTTTAATGAAGTCACGAGTTGTGTTGGTATCTGGCACAACCGCATTCTTAAACTTGCCTACTTTCGCCTCATAAGCATTACGTCCATCGAAAAACACCACATCGTCTCCGTGCTTTTCAACAAGCTCATGGACCTGATGAGGTTTCAAATGTTTCCCACCGCCAATAACGCCTTTAGTGTCCACTTTTATTTCATCTGGCCTCTCAAATGCTACTAGCTCTGGACGCACCTTGATACTTAGCCTAGGGAAATCTTCATCGGCGCCGTCGCTCCATTTGTAAGTGATCCCTCTAAATACCTCAGACGCGTTCATGTCACGTTTGTACTGCCTTAAAGATTCGATGTTGCCACCAAGCGTACCATTGATGCCATGTTTACTTACAATAATACGACCCTTAAGACCAAGACGCTGACATAATTCGCGTTGCCATAGCATAGTCATTTTCGGGTCATGCACGGGCACGAATTTATAGTAGAGTATTACCTTTTTCACTACTGTTATTATACCACATTTTTATTCATGTCGTTTAGATGTTTCTACTATCCACTGCCCTGCTGTAGATTTGACCTTGGATAATTTTTGACAGCTCCCGGTCAACACTAAACAATAGATAGAATAATGGAGAAGCCTCACAATTCCCCAGAACATCAAACACGTCATTTTTACGCACGTCATCAATTAACATTAGTAGCGACCTTGAGCGGTGCTTTAGCCTTAGCAAATGTCGGATTTAGTGCTCAATCAAGGGCTTCAGAACGAAATTTTCTGCCGTTTTTACATGATACTCAGGAAACAAATCCACCAACCGATCAAGCTCCCGTTCCAGAAAGTCCATCACCGGAGCCATTTGCTCCTACACCGACATATAATCCCCCTAAACCAGAACATAGGGAGCAGAAACCAAGCGAGTATGGTTGCACGTCTATCAGGGATTCAAAAGATGGTCGATATTATGGTCTTGCCTGTAAAAGTGGCGGTGATAAATTTACTCCAATCGGTGAACAAAAATATGAAGACAGACCATATGGGGTTTTTTATATAAAACATCAAGGCATTTATATGTGCGGTTACGGCAACGATGTCCTTGATCATAAGCCTAAATCCAATCTTCCGAAAACCGTCGGATCCTATTGTGTCAGGGCACAACCAAGACTAGAAAACCGGAACAGCTATTTCACAGACCATAATTGTAAGTTAATTAAAGGCACATCGCGGGATAGTTGTAGTGACGGCAAGGAAATTGCAATAAAAGAGTCTTGCACAGGAGCAAAGCGTCGTCTATATGGGTTATTTATACCGAGCAGAAAAAGCGTACTGAATGTTCTGGGTAAAAAGGTGAAACATCCTTTTAGCCGACTTAGGAGCGAGAATACTAATGTGAAAAATGTCTTTTACCGTTTTGAGGTTAAGTCACCGGCAAGCTGGCATGGTAAGCAAATAAAATCTGCCGTAGTAAGAACTCGTGATGTAGATGGAAATTTAGGCTGGGGCCACAAGAGGAGTGAATGCATACCGAAACACGGTAGAAAAGGCGGTCCCCCAGCTCGAAACCCCAAGACTTAATAAGATTTATACTTAGTTTTTACGGACAATGAGGTGGAGCATTTGCGCCATACCAACACAAGATGGGTCTTTTCCAGCTTCTCGTTCAATATCAAGTAAGACCTTCAGGTCTCGTTCACCGAAGTCTTTCACTGGTTCGTTAATGCGGTCTGAAACCACCCTTACCCCAGCTAACAATGTAACCTCCGAACCTAAAGAACGAAGCAAATCCTGTAGCTCGTCGGGTTTAAATGCAGTTACTTCTCTATTATGACGATTAATAAAACGCCCTGTATTTTTAAAATACTCAATCGCGCTAATATCACCACTTGCTACAACTCTCTCAGCGGCAGCGCCCCAGCCCTTTTCAAGTACCGATAAATACCCGCCACTACGTACGTGAGACATTGCCTTTTTAAAATAATCAGAAGGCTCTGACTGATACATTGCAACTCCGTGCATGGTGACTAAATCAAAACGTCTCTCTGTCTGGTAGTCTGTGAAATTCATTTGTAACGGATCTGTTATGCGTGCTCTGATACCCGGTTCGAGGGCTATAAACCGATTCCTAGCAAGATTTACTTGCTCTAATGAAGGCTCAACCATTGTCACCAGCATACCTTTACTTGCTAACCAGGCTGTATCAATACCACTCCCCCCACAGACATCAAGCACGGTTCTTACATTCTTTGACTCGATATAAGGACTTAGGTTTTCATGAGCTAGTGTGTAGCGTATAGCTCCTCTGGTATGTTCGCTGTAATTTAGGAAATCGTTAGAGATACCGTCAAATGATTCTGCTGTAGCCATTTACTCTTCTTCGGTGGCATCTGTCACAGATTCTTCTTCATTGGCTTCTGCTATAACCCCGTCAGCTTCATCTTGCTCTTTAAGAGCAGCGTCTGCGTCTGCAATCTGGTCACGTGGCATTTCTACTGAAGCTACTAATTGCTCGGTATCTGTTTTTATCGTCATTCCAGAAGGTGCTTTGATGTCTGCAACAGTTAGCTTATCCCCTGCCTCAGCTAGTACGGTTGCGTCTACTTCAATCACATCAACAAGATCTTTTGGTAGGGCTTCCACTTCTACGCTGTCTAGTCCATTTACAACTAATAGGTTCGCCCGTTCAGCAGGTATCTCGCCAACTAGTTTTACAGGGATCTGAGCCGTTACAGTCTCATTGGCTTTCACAGCCTGAAACACAGAATGATAAACTTTCGCACTCCCTGGCTTGTGAGTCACTTCTTTGATAAGAGTCGTGAATTTCTTTCCTTCAACATCAAGATCAACAGTGTGGTGCATTCCAGCCTTACGGTAAACTTTTACCAATTCTGGTTCATCAATCACAATATGATGCGATTCCTTACCATGATCATGTATAACAGCTGGCACATTACCTTCTGCACGCAGTGCATTTGGTTTAGCCCCTTGTAAATTTCGTTTTTTTGCAACGAGAGTCAGTGTTTCAGAACCCATTCCATACCTCCAGATTTCAGATTTTCGTATTTATTATTATACCACGATGTTATACTAATCCTCTATGGAACTACTCGGTGCCTTCAATTTTCTTGATCCAGAAACGATTCTTACTAGCGGGGGGTTATTGTTAATAGCTTTTATTATTTTTGCCGAATGTGGCCTGTTGTTCGGATTTTTCTTTCCTGGGGATACCTTACTGTTCGCTGCGGGATTTTTTGCGTCCCAGGGTCAAGTCAGCCTCTTGTGGTTAATAGTGACTATCGTCGCAAGCGCTATTGCTGGCAATGCCGTTGGCTATGAAATAGGTAAAAGATCTGGACCTCGCCTTTTTACAAAGAAGGATGGAATAGTCTTTCGTGCTGAATACATAGAGCAAGCGGAAATATTCTATGAAAAACACGGGGGCAAAACCATTATTCTAGCGCGGTTTGTACCTATAGTTCGTACTTTCGCTCCAGTTGTTGCAGGAATTGCCAAAATGAATATTAAGTTATTTACGTTTTATAATGTCTTAGGAAGTTTAATCTGGGGCGTGGGAGTTACGCTGGCAGGTTATTACTTTGGCAACCTCATACCAAATATTGACGCTTACATACTACCGATCATATTGCTTGCTATGACGCTAAGTTTCGGTCCTAGCCTGTACCATGTAATAGGTAACCCTTCAACCAGAAAGAAACTCTTAAAGAAACTTAGGAAACACTAGATCTAGTTTTATCAATAGACACAACTCCAGCTAATACCGCAGCTCCAAATTGCTTACCTGTATAATTGCGTGTCTGTGGCTCTTTTATAGCGGGGTAAATAAAGTGTGTTAAATCTTGTTGACGCTCATATCCCTTCCAGAAAAATGCAGTTCTTTGTAGCACTTCTGAGGATGGATCTTCTAACACAAACTCATTAATGGACCTCCTGGCTAGTTCTATCCATCTAGGGGTTGCAAAAGGATGAATGACGGCTTCTTCCGTAGTCAGTTCATCCAGTGCAACTGCATAGAGCCCCACCTGCCTGATGCAATCTGGTCTTGTATCTTTGAGTTCCTCATCCCGGAAGCTCTCGCTTAACCTTGTTAATGCATCGTGCATTCTCGTTTCAATACCTTCAACCACAGTTTCATATGGGGTAGATTCAAAAACACTATCTAATTCACGCAAAGAAGATCGTTTCATTAGTATACTATTGCATATTTTTTAGAAATTTTCCAGTGTAGCTGTTCTTATTTTTTGCTATCTGTTCTGGAGTACCTTCGGCGACGATCTGGCCTCCTCCAGCACCACCTTCTGGCCCCATATCGATAACGTGATCTGCGGATTTGATAACGTCAAGATTATGCTCAATCACCACCATACTATTGCCAGTATCAACCAGTGCGTGTAGTACATGTAAAAGCTTGTCAACATCTGCCATATGAAGTCCGGTTGTGGGTTCATCTAAGATGTACAACGTCCTGCCTGTTGGTCGACGAGAAAGTTCGGTTGCGAGTTTAATACGCTGTGCTTCTCCCCCACTTAGTGTTGTTGCAGACTGTCCTAAACTTATATAACCTAGACCGACATCAACCAATGTCTGTAGTTTGCGTGCGATGCTAGGAATATTTGCGAAGAAATCCAGAGCCTGCTCGCAAGTCATAGCTAGGATGTCGCTGATACTTTTTCCCTTGTAATGGATTTCTAAAGCTTCACGGTTGTAACGTTTACCTTTACAGACTTCACAGGCGACATAGACGTCAGGTAAGAAGTGCATCTCGATCTTTATGATTCCGTCGCCAGAACAGTTTTCGCAACGACCACCCTTAACATTAAAGCTAAATCTTCCGGCGCTATAACCTCGAAGTTTTGCTTCAGGCAAGCCCGCAAATAACTCTCTTATTGGAGTGAACAGACCTGTATAAGTAGCAGGATTACTGCGTGGAGTACGACCAATCGGTGACTGATCTATGACAATCACTTTATCGAGGTTGTTAATCCCCTGTACTTCGTCATGGCGACCAGGATTAACGTGTGCACGCATAAGTCGCGCTGAAAGTTCTTTGGCGAGTATGTCGTTGATTAGACTTGATTTACCCGAACCAGAAACACCACTTACCACAACTAGTTCGCCAAGAGGAATAGTAACGGTTATGTTCTGTAAGTTATTTTCACGAGCGTTTACGATGGTAATATTTTTACCGTTGCCTTCTCTGCGTTTTTTAGGTACGGCAATACTTTTCTTACCAGCTAAGTACTGCCCAGTGATACTCTTTGGATTTTTGATTATTTCGATAGGCGTCCCAGACGCTGTAACTCGACCACCATGAACTCCGGCACCTGGTCCTATATCAAGCACATAATCAGCAACACGGATAGTGTCTTCATCATGCTCCACTACCAAAACTGTATTACCCAAGTCCCTCAAATGTTTAAGCGTAGTTATTAATCTTTCATTATCACGTTGATGCAATCCGATACTGGGCTCGTCTAAGACGTAAAGCACACCTTGGAGACCGCTACCAATTTGGGTAGCAAGTCTAATACGCTGGGCTTCTCCGCCACTAAGTGACGCGGCGCTTCGAAGAAGGTTAAGATAATTTAAACCGACATCTTGAAGGAATTTAAGTCGGGCTTTTATCTCCTTAAAAATCTGGGACGCAATCATTGCATCACTATCTGAAAGCTTAAGGCTGTCAAAAAACCCTACTGCATCATCTATAGATAAAGAACATACATCCATAATTGATTGATCATCTATCGTGATAGCTAGCACCTCAGGTTTTAGACGCTTACCGTGACAAGCGTGACAAGGGCGCTCTTGCATGAAACGCTCAATATCTTTTCGCATAAATTCACTGTCAGTTTCTTTGTGGCGCCGTTCAAGATTAGGTACCACCCCTTCGTAAGTGGTGTCAAAATGCCGACCACTCCCGAGGCGTACTTGATAAGTTTCATTCCCAGTTCCATACAATATTTTCTCTATATCAGCAGGTTTTAGATCGCCCGTTGGAGTATGTAAACTAAAGTTATACTTCTCCGCTACGGCTTGCATTTTTTTCATGTACCACGTATCAGTACTGACACGATTAAATGGCCGTATCGCACCTTCAGCAATGGTCAGCTTACCGTTAGGAATTACCAATTCCGGATCCACCTCTAATCTGTTACCCAAGCCTGTACATACAGGACATGCACCAAAGGGGCTATTAAAACTGAATGTACGTGGCTCAAGCTCTGGAATCGACACATCCGGGTGATCAATACAAGCGTACATCAGGCTGTACAGATGCTCTTCTTTATTATCAGCATTAACAACCAAAAGTTTGCCATCAGCCAAGTCGAGCGCCTGTTCGATGCTTTGTACAAGTCTCCCTCGACTGTCCTCATCATTCACAAGTCTATCTACTACTATTTCAATGGTGTGTTTATGATTTTTATCGAGTTCTGGCCACTCATCGAGAGCGTATACAACACCATCAACTCGCGCTCGAGCGAAACCGCTTCGTGCATACTGCTCTGGAATATGTTCAAATTGACCCTTTTTTCCACTAACAATTGGAGCTAAAAGTAACAAACGAGCCTTATTGGTTGCATTCACGACCTGATCCACAATCATGTTTGGCGTTTGGCGACTAACAGATTTACTACAAATTGGACAATGAGGAATTCCCACACGTGCATATAAAAGACGTAAGTAATCATATGTCTCAGTCACTGTAGCAACAGTGCTTCGAGGATTTCGACTGGTAGATTTCTGATCTATCGATATAGCTGGGCTTAGACCGTCAATTTGGTCAACATCCGGCTTTTCCATCAGACCAAGGAATTGCCTAGCATACGCGCTCAAACTCTCGACATAACGACGTTGTCCTTCTGCATATATTGTGTCAAAGGCAAGGCTAGATTTGCCTGACCCACTTAGTCCCGTAATCACGACTAATTTACCTCGAGGTATATCGACGTCAATGTTTTTTAAATTATGCTCACGAGCACCTCGTACCGAAATATATTCCAAATTATCACCTACAAATTAACCAATATATTATACGTTAAAACGACTAGTTTATACTAGTGTCATGGCCAAACAACGAAACCATGGATTAGTTAAACGCATTGCTATCGATATTGCCGGGTTCACGATGATCATTGCGTCGCCGTTTCTCGGTTGGCTTCCTGGGCCTGGAGGAGTTCCGTTATTCCTCGCTGGGCTTGGAGTGTTGTCACTAAATTATGAATGGCCTGAGCGTATCCTTAAAAGCTTTGATCGAACACGGAAAGAACTGACTGCAAAGTATCTTGTTAACAACCCTAGAGTTTCTCTTTCTGTAGATTTAGTGAGCGGATTATTAATTACTACCGGAGTTTACTTAATAATCACATCTGCATCAACGCCACCTAGATTAATTGGCGTTGGGTTATTCACAGCAGGAATAGTTCTATTATTTTCAAATCGGAATAGACTGCAGTCCTGGTTAAACAAACATAAGAAGAATAAGAAATAATATTGACTTTTTGACAATTTTCTATAGAATTGATCTTAAATTAACTATTAGTTTACGTAAGGTCAACAATGTTAGAATTTATTGTTTTAGGAAAAGTCCCAGGTTTTGAGATATATTTACCTTTTGGTATAACATTACTTCTTGTAGTAATATCGTTATCCTCTGTATTTGCTTTTATATACAAAAACACTCTTCTTTTTCGTAATTATAAACAGCGGTTACAACAAATCTTCGACACTTCACTTTAATCAATAGCAGGCGAAATGCTTTCTGCGTAAAGTTGGAGCTCCTCCAACAAATAAGTCTGCGAAGCAGTGATACCTTCTCGCACGGCTAAAGCTTGTAAACGTTGCATAAACGCAGGCATACTTCTTTGTAGTGCGTTTGTCCTATACTCCTCCCACAGAACACGCTCTTCTGCGGTTAAGTCAGCGGGATAATTCCTGGCCTTATACAGCGGGAGGAGATTCTTAAGTCGCTGATCTTTAAGTTTGTTCATAAAATCATTGATTTTATCTGGTGGCTGTTGTCGTATGTCCTCACTTGTTCGCTTATCTGAGTCTGGTATAAATCCATCATATAGCTGGGAGTCAACGTCTTTATCGTTCGCAAATAAAGCTCCCTGATCAGCACGCTCGTTATCTAGTATCTCAATGGCTTTGTGGAGATGTTTTATAAACTCTGGCGCAGTATCAAGCTGTTTTTTATGAGCCATACATTGGGCTAGATCAATTTTTAGTCGATCCTTGTTTTCATTGTTTAGCACTCCTAGTGGAGCAACGGCTGGACAACGATTGAGTTGCATAGCCTTCACTGGTAATCTTAACGCGTCTGGGTCTTTGTTATATCGCCAAATCTCAGCCAACTTCTCTGGTGACATACTGATGAATTGAGACGGATCATGACGTAAATCGTACACCAAATAACCTTTATGCCCCGGATGCTTGCCTAAACTTGAAACAACGGCCAGCTTTTCATACGTTGCGCTGTATTTACCGCTTACGTATAGGAATGGCTGGTTGGTAACCGCTAATTCCTCAACACGTTTTTTATCTCGCATGCCGAGTAGATAATCAAAAAGCTTAGGCTGTTTATCTCGTATCATTTTAGCTACAGCAATTGTTGCACGTACATCGCTCATAGCGTCATGAGCGCTACTATGATTCAATTTATTGAGCGAAGTTAAAAGCTCTAAACGATTAGTCGGCTTTCCGTCAGAAGCAAACGGCCAATTAATTCCCTCTGGCCGTAATGCCCTGGTCAGCCTTACCACATCTAAAATATCCCATCGACTTCTCTTGTTCTTCCATTGCCATTCATAAGGATCGTAGAAGTTGCGGTAAAGCATAAACCTCATAAACTCATCGTCAAATCTTACAGAATTGAAACCCGTAAAAATAGTTCCTTGCTTATTAATCTCCTTATCGAATATTTTTATGAATTCTGCTTCTGTAATACCATCAGATACGGTCTGTTGTGGTGTAATACCAGTCACCATAATTGCGTCTGGTTCAGGCAAGATATCATCAGTGAGTTTGATTAGTAGATTATGTGGCTCATCATTTGGGTTGAGGTTCATGTCAGTTCGTTGACCAGCAAACTGCATAATTCGGGCTGAGCGCGGATTAACCCCGCTTGTTTCTAAATCGTAAAAATAAAAACTTTGACTCATGACCACTCCTTTTCATATTCGGCGATATCGAACTTACGCTTAAGCCCACTATAAACCATTGATCGAATTGTGCCATATACAGACCTCTCTTTCCATGGTCGATCATGGACTCCTGAAATTGACCACATGATACCTGTGTAACCATTAGGATCGCCTCCGTCAATAGAATAAAAATCATTAAGATATATAAGTCGCTCAATTGCTTGAGTTGGTGATTCACTCCATTCAAGCACCTTTTTTGCCCAATACATTCGCATATAGCTATTCATCTTACCTGTTACTACCATCTGTTTTTGAGAAGCATTCCAGGCTGGATCATGGGTTTCAGATAGTTTAAGTTGCTCTAGTGTATATATATGCTCACGTACGTCATTAGCGTGGTCACTCAATGTTTTTTGTGCCCACAGTGGAGCCCCGTCTAAATTATCATAGTCTGAATTGTAATAACAAAAGTTATCACTTAACTCCTTACGTATCACCAACTCTTCTGTTAGAGCATCTATATTTTTTTGCAGAGCAAAGTCATTAGAAGCCTCTTTTGTAACTTCTAGTAAAATTCGAAGTGATGAGATCTGCCCAAAATGCAGATAAGGGCTGAGCCCTAATCCCGAGTCCGATGATAGATCGTTACGTTTTTCTGAATAGTTTGCAAGACGACTATTAATAAACTCTGATAAGCGGTCACTTGAAATTTTCTCACCACTAGGATAATACTCTGACAATCTACTTTCTTTATTTGTATCAAGCTTGGCAAGCATATTATTTATTTGATCTTTTAGTTCCGTTATTTTCATAACCTTTCCACTCCAACCATACGGATGAACAACGACTTGCTGTGGTTCTTCTAAATATTTATCAAGATGACCAAATAATTTCGGACGCAAGGTCCTAGCAGAATGTTCCTGTTTGTTACTAGCTGTCCACACCGGTATGGCGTTATGAGTATCAACAACAAACGACTCACAATTGGTATGTTTCGCTAAATACATCTGCAAGTTCCTTGGCCCTCTGAGAGGATTAAAATCAAAGTACACAGAAGCTGGTGTAAGGTGCTTAAAACAATTAACTAGACGTCTCCTGGGATCTCCTAGAAGCATGATGAAAGGTATTCTGTAGTCCCATAGTGACAACTCAACCTGTTTTAGGCCTTCTATCATCCATACATACTGCTCACGACTACGATGCCCTGTCGTTGGATACAAACAAAAAATCACCGCCAGGGGCAGTTTCTTTTCTATTGCACAATTTTGCGCCAGAACAAGAGCGTGATTATCGTTGACCCTCTGATCACGGGACATAATATACAAAACACACTTGCCGTCACCGCTACCCTTACCAAGCTTTTTGGCACGAGTTTGGAGCAGTTGGTTAGTATTTAAATTGTCCAGATTTGCCATTTTTACCAATGATAATTAAATCATCTGGATTTATTTTCTGGCGCTCAAGTTCATGCATAATACCCATTTTTCGCATAATGTCACGCAGTCTCTGAAGCCCATCACGACTTTCGAAATCAGTCCTAATAGCAAATCGTTCTATCTTTGGACCGACTACTTCATAATGATCTTCTTGTTTTGTAACTCTCCAATAATCTTCGCTATCCTCAAGAGATATAATCGGAATCGCATCTTCCTCTGCTTCTAGTGCAATCTCAGCTTCTTTATCCGCGAATATAACAGCCTGCCCTAATAAATCTTTAAGTCCGGCTCCACTCATTGCAGATATTGCCATGACAATACTAGACTTCGGGGCCACCTTTTTGACTGAGTTTATATGATCCTCAACAATATCATCGTCTAACCCTTCGGTTTTGTTGATCGCTACAATTTCTGGACGTACTGATAAATCCACACGGTACGCAGATAATTCATCTCTTATGATTTTGTAGTCTTTTGCGATGTCATTTGAATAAGCGTCGATCAAATGTATCAACACTCTTGTTCGCTCCACATGTCTTAAGAAGTCGACACCAAGACCTTTGCCCTCACAAGCGCCCTCTATGAGACCTGGTATATCTGCTACTAATAAGGCTCGGTTCTGGCCAACATCTGCTACACCCAGGTTTGGCTTCAGAGTCGTAAACGGATAGTTTGCAATTTCTGGTTTAGCGTTCGTTATTCGGGATAAAAGAGTCGACTTACCAGCATTAGGTAACCCGACAAGGCCCACTTCTGCGATCATTTTTAGCTCTAAGGTAGCCGTAAATTCTTGGCCAGGCTCGCCCTTTTCTGCAACTCTGGGGACTTGCCTTACACTACTTGTAAAATGAGCATTACCGAAGCCACCCTTACCGCCTTTTGCAACGATAACTCTCTGGCCATCTGATGTAATGTCTCCAAGTAACTCTCCGTCTTGGTTATACACAACCGTTCCCACAGGTACCATTACCTCTAGATCAACTGCTGATTTACCGTGACGCTTCCTCTTAGAGCCAGGAGAACCGTCCTTTGCGGTTATTTCTTTGTTGTAGCGAAAAGCAGCTAAGGTATTCTGTCTTGTACTACCTACCAGTATTATGTCCCCTCCTTTGCCACCGTCCCCTCCATCAGGACCACCTTTATCGATAAATTTTTCGTGTCTAAAACTAACCACACCGTTGCCACCGGCACCAGCACGCATTAATACAGAAACTTTATCGACAAACATCTAATACTAGGATATAGGAATTAGCAATTAGTAACTAGGGTGTAATTATTAATTGTTGATTCCTTACACTAACCGTTAATAAATAAAAGCGTAATTACCAAACTCGGCAGGAGTGATCGTACGATACGTTACACGACCCCATGACGGATAGTTCATATCAGATACAAGGGCTGAGCCATCGTCGTTAAGCTTCTCTACGAATGCTACGTGTCCTAGACCTCCAATGTTTTTATGGTATAAGACTGCGCCGGCCTGTGGCTCACCGCCGGTTGGCAATCCTGCTCGTCGTGATACGCTCAGCCATGTGATCGCATTACCTAGGTTATTTGGAATCGGTCGTCCAATCTCATTACGTCGATTGGCTGCGTGCCAAGTACACCAGCCATAATCATAACCATTAGAGCCGTATGATGGTGCAGAACCAAACGAGAAGCCAGCAGAATATCCCGATGACGTAGACCGTGAGATCGGGGCCACTGTGGGCTGTACACCGTCAGGTATTACAATTCGCTCTCCTACTGTAAATCCTCCGGTCAATTCTGCGTCGTTAAAGGCTATTAGAATTTCTTTGTTGGCAAAGTACCTGGTGGCAATTGACTCTGGAGTATCGCCCGCCTTTACTGTGTAAATGAGACCATTTACTGGACTTATAGTAAGTTGCTTGCCGACAGGTATGGAATCACCGCTGAGACCATTAGACATCCTAATGGTATCGGCAGAAATGCCAAATTTTGTTGCTAAAGAAGTAACTGTATCACCTTCTACCACAATATAGTTTTTGATATCTTTCTTAGACTTAAGACCGGCTCCAATAATTTGTGGCTTTACAGAAACCATATCACCAGTGCTTGCAACAGCAAGTTGTGCGTTTACGCTGTCGGCTTTGTTAACAACAGCCGTTGATTCCTGTAAGCCAGTGAGCCTAGCTACATGTACAGCAACATCTGCTGAAGAAACACTATCCAGAGGTTTTGTAACTTCTGAGACAGCTAAAGGAGCACCAGAAGACTGATATGATGTTGGTGAAGACGTGCTTTGTGCGCTAACAACAAACGCGCTTACAGAAGCAACCAATACAAAATTAGCGCCGATTATCCCGAATTTCGTGAGTCGACGCTTAGAACGACGGTTGATCCGTGTGAAAATACTTTTAGATTTCGTAGTTTTTCTCGTAGGCTGAGAAGTTTTGGGTCGAAGGCCTGTGAGTACTGTTGAATTACGAATAAATAATCTCCTGGCGTGGCGCTTCAATGAACTTGTGAGGCGACCGTTGCCTAAAGCCTTATATACGCAGGTTTAATTTGTTATTTACAGACTGTATTGCACCCAAATAAGAGTTGCTCATTCTGTTTTTTTACTAAAGTTAACTGTCTGCAATATAAGGACGATACCATTAACAAATAAATAATTATCAATTAGATAATGTATATTTTTTGATACCGTAAGATACATTGTAACAAATTTTACACTAAAATGCAAGTGTTTTTAGAGACTGCTACCACTGTAATTAACTATAATAATTTTATTAAAATTGTTTATCTACCACATAAAGTAGTGCAGTATTTCTCTATATTAGCTTCGTGTTCTTGTAAAGTACGTGAAAAATGAGTTGTCTTATCGTCGCCTGAGACAAAATATGTCCAATCAGTGCTAGCTGGAAATGCTACTGCACGTAGTGAACTCTCTGATACGTTACTGATAGGTCCGGGCGGTAACGAGGTGATATCATAGGTGTTATAACTTGGATCTAATTTAGCGTAATCATCAGTAGCATTGGACTCTAGTTTCATACCCTCACGTAATCGCTTAATAAAAACTTGAGCTACCTGGGCACGATCATCATCATTATGGACTTCTCGTTCAATTATCGATGCTAAGGTAATACCCTGGTGTAGGGTCATTCCCTGTTTTGTAATTGCCTGGCGTAACTCTGCTGTAAGACGTAACTCTGTTTCATCCAAAGCTAGTCTTATTATCTCTTCAGGTGTTGTGGAGGCAACTTTTAGGAAACTCTCCGGATATATATACCCCTCGAGTGAAGCGTCTTTTGGTTTTTCTGAAAGAGCTGGATGATCTGCATATAGATCTGGGCTAAATGCACGATCTACATCTTCAGACGTGAATCCCTGCTCTATAAAATCATCCTTAATCTGGTCTATTCTCTTGCCAGGTAAAATCGTAACCAAGTCTGTAGCCACCTTACCCTCTACAATCACATCGATTATTTCTGGGACACTTTGGGATTCACTAAGAATATAAGTTCCGGCTTTTATTTTGTCTCGTAGTTGATTGTTACGTACATACCATTCAAAAGCCCAATCGCTCTTTATTACACCTTTGGCTTTGAGCTTGTCAGCAATTTGACCTGTTGTAGCACCTGGCTCAACTGTAAATACATGAGTTACCTCAACTGCGCTAACTGGCTCCAGATTACTCTGATATGTTTTATATAAGTAAGTAGCGCCACCGACTACTGCAACTAGCAAGAACAGTAATATTCCCAGAACTACTGATCTGATTCGGGTTTTTCCCTTTACGTGGTCAAACTTCATAATTCCTCCATTGTATCGAAAAATTCCTTTAGTATAAAACAAGCAGAGATCGAATCCTGGGAAGCGCCCTTGTAAGTTTTCAGTAGCTCATCGGCGCGCCTCGAACTTAACGACTCGTCAACAAACACTATAGGCTTACCAGAAACTTTTGCTATCTTGTCTCCTACTGTTCGTATTTTCTTGCTTTGTTGAGTTTCCTCACCTTGCATATTACGAGGCAAGCCTATAACAATCAGTTCAGCTTGTTCTCTTTCGATTATCAGCAATAACTGTTCAAATAATGAATCCAATGATAGAAGTGTCTCGATAGGTTCAGGGAGACGCGCAATTACACTAGCGCTTGCAAGTCCCGTTCTTGCATCACCAATATCTAGGCCTAGCACACGCCCGCTAGCGGGTAATAACACTGCCGTCAGCCTCTTCAATAACATACTTAATTTTGGTGTGTTTCTTTGGTACAGAATAGTTCCAAAATGGACTAGTGTCTACTCTGGCTTCGCTGATACCAGGACGGGATTTTAAGACTTGTTCTGCTTCACCACGCTTTTTACCAGCAATTTCTTCACTAATTTTCTGTTCATCTATCTCTGGCCCTGCCACAACTTTTGTCTGGACAGTCACATCTGTTTCTGTGCCTCTTTTTGCCCCAATAACATAAACGGCATTACCCAGTCCGTTATCCAGTATTGCCTGCTTAGATGTGTCTATAGAGTCTTCTTTATCAGCTTGTAACTGAACAGTTTTTTCTAGATCTGATTTATCAAGACCGAGCATACGGTAAGTTGTTTCTGCTGTTACAGTAACTTCACTTGCTTCACCGTCAACTGCTGGTGAAGGCGAAAAAGCCGGCACCTCTGCTACAAAAGTCTCTGCTAGCGGTATAAAACCGTCTCTTTCAAGACTGGCGATCATTTCGTTTTTGGCAGTTTGCTGGCGATCAATTATTCGTTGCTTGGCAGTATCGACATCTTGCTGAGATACAACCTTACTAATCTTACTGCTACCTCCAGTCATGGCGTCACCTTCAGCGGTAACTTGAGAAAATCCAGCTACGCTATAACTCCTAGCTGGAGCGTTATATTGATCACCATTATTCTGAGCTACAACAGAGACCGTACCGGTGTGGTCACCATTGCTTCGACATTGACCTCCGCTTCCTGGACTTGAAAATTCACCATCATCCAGCCGAAGTGAAGATTGAGTTATGTACGTAGAGTTTCCGCTACTAATTCCTGTGCCTGCAGGTATCGTAACTTTATCATCGCTACAATTCCGGAAGGTTACAGTTCCTCCTGCCTTAGTTCCATTATCTTTCTGTCCGGTAGCAGGAACTTTTTCTGTTTCACTTTTTTTATTTTCGAGTTGTTTTGCTGGCACAATCAGGTCTTCTTCGTCTAGATTTGAGGCGGAAGTATCAGCAACAACACTGAAGGAGAGTTGAGCGTCACTTGTCTCACCTCGCAAAGTTATGGTTGCTTTTGGAGCAATTGCAATCGCCCAGTACCCAAAAGCGATCAATAATAAGAGTAGCAAGCCACCAGCAATCATTAGTGTACGGAACTTTTTGAAGTCGGGAACTTTCATTTTATTGCCATTTTTCTTCTTTTTGGCTTGTTTTGCAGCAGCGGAGATACTTCCTGCTGTTTCCGTCTTTGGTGTATTGTCTATCTCGATTGCTTCATTGCTCTCAGCCTTTGATCCAGAATCAAAAACTCCCGGCAATACTGCTCCTAAAGGGGAGTTCCTGTCTATCTCCGGCTCGTTATCTTCGGTATTAAGTTCTTTCTTTGTAGCAGGTAGTTCGGGCGCTTTCGGTATATACGGTTTACTCATAAGGTTTGGTGCAACATGTAACCCAACAGCACCTGCAAGAGGCATAAGCCCAGGCTCAGAGGTAATCAAAACGACTTTTTTATTATCTTGGTTGGCTGCGCGCTTAAGAAGTTTCATGTTTACAATGGACTGGAACATAGTTGCGCGCTTGGGAAGGACCAGAGCAACAATCGAGTCATTTGATGAGCGAACCTTATCAATAATGCCGGTAATTTCCTCGTCGACATCTACGTATACTGTTTTTTTGTTTGGTTTTTCTGGCTTCATACTCTTAATAGTTTATCAAACCTACTTTTTAAACTTGCATTTTCGGGTATTTCACTCTGGTCAAGAGTATCAAGACCAACTCTGAGTAGTCCCATGGCTGTTACAAATGTATGGTCTGTTACTTTTCCGCTAGAGTCCTTAATACCCACCACTTTATCAGGAGTAATAAAATCTATTGTTGGTTTTCGGGTAAAAGGTACGTCACGATACCAGTTTGTCTCTGTTAAGGCGTGTTGAATATTCTCAAGACTTGCACCACCGCCACATAAAAGAATTCGGTGTGGAACATTATCTAACTCTGTGAATTCACTTAGTGCTAGCTCCACTCCTGAAACCCACACATCACAAGTTTTATCTAGCGCAGTATGCACTTCGTCATTTTTCTTTGGTGGCAGAGTGCCATTAGAAGCGTTGAGCTTATATTTTTCGGCAAGGTCGAAATCCACCGATAGATCTCTTTCAATAGCACGCGTAAATGCACGTCCGCCAATACCAAACATCTTAGTACCTTGTACTCCACCATCATTTATCACGGCAATATCAGTAGTCCCGCCTCCCACATCCATAAGTACTGCACTCATGGTTGCATTAGGATTATCGCCGATAACAGAACGAGCAACAGCAAATGGCTCCGCGGCAACTGCTAGTAAGTCTAGGTCAAGCTCTGTTGCAACGCGTTCTAGTGCAGATATATGGATCATTGGAGCAAAAGCAGTATAGAGCTGGACAACAACGTCTCGCCCTTTAAAGCCAATAGGATTAGTTACCACATAGCCATCAATAGTAATACTGACTAGAGCACTGTTTACTAATCTAACATCAAGATGTTTCCCCCCCAGCTCGAGAATAAGATTTTTTTTCGCTTCCGTACTAGCCCGCTCCTGTACTAACTGTATGATCTGCTCCATCTCAGCAACATCAATTTCTATGTCTGGCTCCTTGCGAGTACACCTAATGGTAGAGGTGGTCCCTTTAACAAGTTCTCCAGCAATACCTAAAATTGCTGTTCTTACACTTACTCCAGCTTGTTCTTCTGCTGTTGCAAGTGCTTGATTACAGTTCTGGACTACAGCACCAATATCAGCTATTGCCCCCGCTTGCATATCAGAGAGTTGTTGATGTGCACGACCGACACCAACTATTTCAAGCTTTGTTCCATCTATTCTAGCAATCAAAGCTTTTACAAACTCAGTACCCACATCAAGCCCGACAATATATTGTTCGTTATTACTGCGAACAGACTGTGCACGCTTGGTTGCAAGCTCTTTGGCCTGTTTAATTTTATTAAGCATATGCTCATTATTATAGCACGACCAACTGATGTGAGTACTCTTGTTTGTAGCTATTTGTATAGAGTATAGGCACGTCTATACAACAGGGTCAGATCACAAATCATAAAGTTATAACTTCCTTCAAACAAGGGGGTGACTGCCATCTACCCTAATATAGCTTTGATTCGACGAACCCCGGCGCTTGAAGCCTCTTCTTTTACGATCTTGAAGCGCTTTCCATTTTCCGCCAATACACCCGTACGCTCTACGTGTGGACCTCCACAAATCTCTATGCTAAACGCAGGCTGGTTTTCTGCACTCATTACATAAACCTTTACGTTATCACCGTACTTATCGCCAAACGCACCTTTAGCGCCTAGTTCAAAAGCTTTCTCCGTAGGATATTCTTTCCAGTTTACAGATAAGTCTGCATCGATTTGCTCATTCACAATATTTTCTACTTCGTCTAATTGCTCACGAGTCACCTTACTGTCATGACTAAAGTCGAAACGAGTTCGCTCTGCTGTGACGTTACTACCGCGCTGAATAACATGCTGACCTAGTACTCTGCGTAACGCCTCATACATTAAATGAGTAGCTGTATGTAGTTTAGTAGTTTCTTCTGAATGATCAGCTAAACCACCCTTAAACACGCCTTTACTGGCTGTTTGAGACCGCTCCCGTTGCTGTTGTAGCTTATCTTCATATTGCTGGCGCCAATTAGGGTCTAGGTTGGCATTTTCAAGTGTTGTTCCAATAACTTCGAGGGATAGTTCAAGAGGGAACCCAAATGTATCAGACAGAATGAACATATCTTCTCCACTGAAAGATCCGTTATTGCGGTTATATATATTGTTTAGCTCTCTTAACCCCTTACGAAGAGTATGTCTGAAAGCCTTTTCTTCTTTACAAAGAACTTCTATCACTTTCTGTTTGTGCTCTGCAACCTCTGGAAAATCGCTTTCATACATCTCTGCGATAATAGGTATAACTTCTTCCAAAAAGTTTTGCTCTATCCCTATTTCAAATGCTTGTCTTATTGCTCTACGCAGTAGTCTACGCATCACATAACCTTGCTCTTTATTACTCGGTACCACACCGTCAACAGCTAAGAAAGTCGCTCCTCGAAGGTGATCGGCAATCACTCTCATACTTTCGGTATGGCTGTCGTATTTTTTGACACTAAGCTCCTCTAACTTCTGAATAATTGGCAATAAAACACTAATCTTAAATGCATCAGGGTCATTAAGCGAAGCCATGGCAATTCTCTCTAATCCACCACCAAAATCAATATTTTTAGATGGTAGTTGATCGAAGCCATTCTCTGTACGCACATACTCCATAAGCACGTTGTTGCCAATCTCTACAAACCTGCCACAGTCACAATTAGGGTGACAGTGTGTGCCGTACTCAGGGTTATGCGTTACAAAATCGAATTCGTAAAATATTTCCGTAGATGGCCCCCCAGGCTCACCTATAGGCATATCTTTTATTTTTCCGTTTCGACACCACCAGTTTTTGGATGCATCGTAATAAAAAATTCTTCCGTCTTGCATGCCCTTTTCTGAGCCATCTGCTTCTGAGCCAAGCTCGATCTCCTTAGCTTCAATACCCTCATTAGCAAATAATATCTGCCAAATATTCCCGCTATCGGTATCCTTCGGTATGCCGTAAGTTTTATCACCAATAAAAACCGAAACGTATAATTTACTCGGGTCAAGCCCGACTTTTTTGGTCAAAAACTCGAAAATCCAAGGTAGCTGTTCTGACTTAAAGTAGTCTCCCAGACTCCAGTTGCCTAACATTTCAAAAAAGGTAGTGTGTCGATTGTCGCCTACTTCTTCTATATCCTGAGACCTTAGGCAAGTCTGGCTATCAACAAGACGCTTGCCCAATGGATGTTCTTCCCCTAGCAAATATGGGACAAGTGGTTGCATGCCCGAGCCAGTAAATAAAGTACTAGGATCATTTTGTGGTACCAAAAGCGCACGTGGGATATGGGCGTGTCCCCGTTCTTTGTAATAATCAATATAAGCTTTTCTTATTTCCTGTGCGTTCATACTAGATCATTTTAACAGATTAACTTCTCTATTGAGCATCAATAGAGAAGTTTGCTATTTTTTTCACTCCACAATGCAGTCGTTATTGTACGTCTACTGAGTAGTCGAGATGATACCACTGCCAACAACACGGTCTTGGTCATAAATTACTGCCGACTGCCCAACTGACACAGCTCTTTGCTCCTGATCTAGATAAAGCGTACTGCTTTTAATTTTTGATTTTATTAGCGCACCCCTATAGCGTAGCTGAACGTCATAACTTTTTTCGTCACTAGGCGGATCATTAATCCAGTGAATCGATTCCAGCCCAACTGTCTTTGACCATAACGAAGAATCGTTGATGTCATTAGTAACAAATACTTTATTTTCATCCATGTCTTTACCTGTGACGTAGTAAGGTAGACCGCCCCCCACATTAAGACCGTGTCTTTGACCAATGGTATAAAAAATAGATCCGTCATGCTCGCCAATTTGACGGCCATTCTGGTCGATGATCGGTCCGGATTTTGTTTGAACATATTGTTTTAAGAAGTCTTTGATTCCTACCTTCCCTACAAAACATATTCCTTGGCTGTCTTTCTTGTGAGCTGTATCTAGTCCGAACCGCTCAGCCATGGCACGAACTTCGTCCTTTGTTGCAAATTCACCAATAGGAAAAATTGTTTTCTCAAGCGCCTCGCTCGTGACTCTGCATAAGAAGTAGGTTTGATCTTTGGCAGAGTTAACTGCTTTTAATAATTGACCGGTGCTAGTTCTTGCGTAGTGGCCTGTTGCTACTTTTTCGGCACCTTTTTCTAGCGAGGTTTCAAGGAAAAGCTTAAACTTTACCTCTTGGTTACACATAATATCAGGATTAGGTGTTCGCCCTCTTTTGTATTCATCGATCATATAGTCCACAACTTTTTGCTTATACTCTGCTTCGAAGTCAAACACCTCAAACGGTATATTTAGTCGCACAGCAAGTCGTTTAGCATCTTGGAAATCTTCTTTCCATGGGCATGCAAAACCGGGAAGATCCTGTGTCCAGTTCTTCATATACACGCCCACGACATTGTAGCCTTGTTCTTTTAGTAAGACCGCGGATAGCGAACTATCAACTCCCCCACTTAAACCAACATATACAGTTTGACTCATCGATAGCGTATTATAACAAAATATTCTTATCTGATATCTTCGCGTTGCTCGAGGCGCTTACGAAGAGTGAAGAGTTCGTACTTTCGCCCAAGATAAAATGTACTAAGTATCAATGGGATGCTGATGGCTGCTGGTTGCCACAAAATCTTAACCGTCTCGCGAGTTTGCCCAGCTTGATCCCCAGATTGCCCCTCACCCACATTCTGGGTTAATGGACCGTTAGCCACTCCGACCAACTGTAGGAATGCTACGTTTCCATCTCTGTCACTAGCTCTCACAATCACATTGTACACACCAGGGCTGTCGTAAATATGCTCGATATTAAAGGTTCCTGGAAACTGCTGGCTAATAATATCAGCTGTCTTGCCGTCACCCCAGTCTACAGTGATAGCATACGGACCATTACCGCCGGTTAGAGTAATGGGCCAGACAAGTTTTTGGCCTGGATTAGTACCTTTTTTAGCAAAACTGCTTGTTAATGATATTCGATTGCCTTGATTAAAACCTGTTACTGGAAAAGTAACTACAACCACATTTGAGTCAGGCCCAGCTTGATCTAAATCATCGTATACACGAGCAACAAGTTCATTTCTACCACTAAAAAGATCTATCTGAATTGAAAAACTACCGTTTACGCACTGTTGGGCGCCTGCAAATACGTTGTTTTTAAATATTTTCACAAGCAATCCAGTTGGACAAATACCAGTGACTGTAACTGGCATAGTGCTAATAACTGCACCATCGTTAGGGAAAGATATTACTGCAGGCGTGGTGGGTGGGGGCGAACTAATTCGTCCTTCTAAGCCAACAGATCCGCTTTCTTCTGTCTGAGCATTTATACGGAGTGGAGATGCAAACGCTATAAATATTAGGCTGATTGCAATCCCGAGAAAAAGTGCCGTGATGGATTTTGTATGAACGCTCATAATTATGTATTCATACTACCATAAGCGGTGTTTATGTTTTCTCTGTTATTTTGTGTTATCGACGCTTAGTAGTCTTGGCGAATTTTTTCTTGTACAGAACATAACTGCCTGTGATGAGTGCACCCAGTAATACTACGAATATAATTACGAACCAAATTGGAAGATACCAGAAGCTTGACTTGTAGGTCACTACTTCTCCACCGTTACCATAGGCAACAGATGCACTAAGTGTATATTTACCGGGGATTTTAATATTACTTATATCATCTGTAAATGTTCTAGATGAATTAGGCAATATTATACCTTTTGGCTCGGTATTATTAAGCTCATACTTTGCGACTTCTTTTCCTGTCATATTCTTTAGTTCAACCTGTCCAAAAGGTCGGGAGAATCCGTTACCAAGATTCTTGACGGTTGCCGATGACTGGCCAGGAGCTTTGAAGAAGAATTTACCACCCTTGCCATCACGAGTGGCTTCAAGGCGCTGTATTTGAATTTGTTCGTTGACATCACCTGGTATTTCTACAAACACAAGATGCGCAACGCTAGCTGTTAGCGCAACTTGTCGTTGGGCTTCAGTTAATTCTTGGCCTTTGGGTAGGGAAGCGTACCGTACAGCCCCGAAATAAGCGCCAGGAGCCGTATCTACTGGCACATCAACAGTTAATTTAATTTCTTTTGTTTCATTTGCCTTAAGATCTACATCGGCCAAATCTCTAAGCATTTTATTAAGAGTGTATGGACTGCGTTCGCGTTTCTCATCAACAACTATTTGCGGGGTTCCGCTTTGTCCATCAGATTCGAAGTCATTTAGAAACACTTTAGCAGTGACATCAGCCTGGGTAATGTTCTTTAAAATGATAGAAAAGGTTTTCTGCTCACCTGGCTGTGCGTTTAGCTCTGTTCTTGTAGGAGAAAGTTGCAAACCACTGCCTCCAGTTTGTTGTGTTGCATTCTGTGCGCTTACAAATGGTATTAAGGTTGCACTCATGATGAAAGCAAAAGCTACAAGCATAAGTGCAGGTTTACGAATTAACACGTATAGTACCTCCGACGTTATTTTACCTAAAAGTATACGTGCCTTACTGATAGCATGTCAATTGCGTTTAAGTTTAAAAAGCTACTGAAGCAACATATGTAAGTGTTGTGGTGTAGATACCCGGGGGTTGAGTCTGATTGACATTGACTATGTAGCTAACCGTAAAAGCTGTGTAGTTAGACGGCAATGGCGAACTAGCCATTGCTCCGTTTTTAAAGAAAAAATGATTTGGATTAGCATAATTCGACGCAACTACTCCGGTACCTATTCCTGCTGGGTTGGCTCCTATTGGAGGTACTGAATTAGCACGTAAATTCATGCCAAACTGGCTTACTCCAGCCTGACTAGGTAATGGCACAGCCAACGCCGGAATAACATTATTGCCAGATGTCATGGTTGTACCAATAACGCTTGTTACATAACCAGTAGGGTCATTGGTCGCAACAGAGAACTGAGAAGATAGATATCTAGGCTCTTTGGTAGATAATTCACCAAAATTTAGTCGTGTGCCAGTAGCATTACTGCAATCAATCGCTACAACAACCCCTACGCAAAAGCTAAGATAGGGCGGTACAAATCCACTTACATTTAGTGGACTTGCGGTGGAGTATGCAACAGCACCATCATCAACAGTTGCACCAGTTCCATCACTACTAGAATATGATGCGATTCTGACATATGCAGTACTGTTAGGAGTGGATTGATTAATAATATTCGAAAAATTATATGTTGCAGGGATAGCTGACGTAAGACCAGGCAGTCTTGTTAGTACAATTCTATTTGCAGTCGAGGAGCCGTCTTTACTAAAACCAACTTCCCCTGTCTGACTATCAAGTACTACACCAGAGGCGTCAAGTCCTACTGGAGCCACACACGGTGCGCCAATTTGTGGGCTGTTAGAGCAGTATTCAAAGGATAATGAACCGATTGATGTAGTACTAGGAAAGGTAAAGCTAAAGAGATGATTGGTCGTGGCTCCAGGTGAGGATGAGCGAATACGAACTGAACGACCTGTCAGAGACGAGGCTGACACAATATTAAACCAAAGCAGTGGCGTCGCTGTTATCAGCGACGCCACTAGTACGAGGGTTGACCTTAGCCATACTTTCCGCATATGGTTATTTTAAACTATCTATGTAGCAATTTTCTAATTTTTAGAATGTAGGAGTTGCAATAAAGGTTGTAGCTACAGTGTACGTACCGGTCGGGGTAGTAGCATTGGCTGTTGAGCCAAATCGTAGCTTTACTAACTCATCATCAACAACAGAAGCTGAGCTAACTAAAGCTTGAGCCGTACCAGAATCTCTCCAGCCGAACTTATAACCAGCATCACTGTTTTCACAGTCACTACTACCGTCATCAGCAACATCATCATCGACATTACTATATACAGTGTTATATGTTCCACCAGTACCTGAACCAGTTCCACCTGCACCTAGGTTTGACGTTGAACCAATTCCACTAGTTGTGCTGGTTGAGTTGGCAATACATGCAATCTGGATACCAAATCGTTCTGTACCTGCCGTAAATGTTTCACCAGCAGAGTCATCAGCGCTAATAAAACACTGATCAGTTAGATTAGTGCCACTAGCGTTACATGTAGCTCCTGGCACACGGAAGGCTCGCAGTTCTTCTGTTCCAGTCGTGGCTTCAGAAGCGTAGTAGGTTAATGATACGCCGTTTGAGGCATTTGTATTAATCATAGCAGCACCGAACCTGTCGTTTCCGATCGATCCTGGAGGGCTATTATCTACTGGGGATCGAGCTATGCCTAAGTTATCAATCACGCCAATATCAACGTTACTACTCTCGTTTGCTTCTGTTGCAGTACAATTGGTCGGCATATCGCCATCAGCAGAGCCAATTGAAGCTGTATTTGATCCAGCAGCATCATCAAGTGCAAACACACAGAATACAAGACGTTCCTGGACTCGGCCTGTTACAGTAAGCTGATTTACAATAGCTGCGGCAACAGTTCCGTCATGTATGGGGGTTGTGAATGTAGCAGTACTATAAAGCACTATTCTTACATATACAGGTGTGTAGTTGCCTGAAGGAATAGTTGGGTTTGTTACTGAATTTACCTGTATTAACTTCTCGTCGTTAACGGCCTCGTTAGTAGCTTCTGTTCGAGTAACACAGTACTGCGTTGATGCCCCACCATTATCATGGTCTGTACATCCACCAGCAGTAGCACCCGTGTACTCTGTAAATGCTGTTGCATTAGTAAAACTTGTACCCCCATCTGTTGATGTAGTGGCGTGGCCTACTACCATCCCTGTTGGTAGCGTACAAGTACCTAAAGGTGTCTCACAAAAGCTTAACGCAATTGATTGAACCGGTGCTGGTGTTGCGCCAGAAGGAATAGTAAATGCAAAAGCATAACTTACTCCCGTTGCACCAGCTTGTGATGTACTTATTGTGACACGTCTACTAGCAAGTGTCTCTGCACTTGCCTGGCTCTGTAGCAGGAACGGAGCCGCTCCAGACACTGCCATGACCGATGCCACAACTATAAACGAAGCATCACGCGCTTTTTCGCGGAGAGCTTCTAGTTGAAACATACGTAACATAATTTCTCCTTTTTATTGTTTTTGTTTTTTGTATGTACGCCTCTGTTTATACCATGAGCACTATACTTATAGCAACAAGTTATCCACAGGGATGTATGTACCTAATTAGAATGATGCTACGACAACAAGCACATGGCGCATTGTGTATTGACCTGCCTCGGTTAAATTAGCAATCTTTGCTATATAGCTAATAGTATAGTTCGTCTGGCCTACACCTTGGTTTCCTTGTACGGCATTTGCGACTGCAATAATGTCTCCATTGGCATACTTATACTGGTTGGAAAGCTCATATCCTGTTGCTGGCTCTCCATTTGCAAAAGTATTATCAGGTACATTTTGAGGATTCGCCCCCATCGAACCAGGAACAGTGTTAGCGACTAGATTAATACCGAACTCCTCTATTCCATCGTCGTTAGACGGGGCACCTTGAGTAGACTTTGCATCTATTGTGTCGCCATTTTCACTAGTCAATGTTTGCGAGGCAGTTATGACAGAATACTCCGATGAAAGATAGCTTCGAACATAAAAGGTACAGCTACAGTCACCGCCTACTGCATCAGAATATGCGGTTGTATTGGGTGACAGTGTGCCAAAATTGACATCTGCACCGGAGACAACCATCTCTAGAAAAGGCTCAGACGGAGTATTAGACCCTGCTACAACTTCATAGTTATTACTAGACCCCTGGCCAGTTCCCAGGGCACCGCTAGATTGTCGTGAACGATAATTTGGGGAACTTGCGTCTACTTCGCCTCCCGTTCCGAAGTACGACTCTTCTAGGCGGTAGTTTGGAGATGAAGACTGTGCCAGCACTGCTAAAGGCAACAAAACCCCACATAGCGTAGCTATACTCACACCAGTCAATACACTTTTAATAACGCTCATATTTACTCGAAATTATAGCATAACGACTGCGCTTATTATCTAGACTGAAACGTATTAAGGATCTGTGTAAACTGCGAGCTATCTGGGGTAGCTCTTAAGTTGTTATACCGGAGTGCATAAACGGCGCTAGTTCCGTCAGGCCGATCTAACCTAATATTTGTGGAGCTATCAACCAACCCTGCCATTACTGTATACATGGTACTGTCAGAGTCGCACATGATAGTCACCTTTTCAATTAATACTTCTTGGGCGCGATTACTAGTCTTGCCTCCCAAAGCTTCAGAACAATGATTAGAAATGTTTAGTGGTAGCATCTCTGAGTTATTAGACTTTAAATTAACTGGTAGTACTCGGGTTGTTTCTAAATTAGCAGGCACCTGGTTCACATAAATAACCAGCTCGTGCTCAATAAGGCTGGATCTTAAACTACGATATACAAATTTAGATTGGGTAGATTCTGCAGGTACCTCTCCCCATGTCTTATCTGCTTGAAACTGAAAATAAGGAGTTTTAAAAACATTAATAGATGGTGCAAAATAACTATTGGTTGATTCAGAAGTTGTGGTCTGTGCGGTATTAGAAGAATCATCATTCATTACTGAGTAAAACATGTAGCCGATGAGAGTTAAAATACTACCAAAAACAAGTATTAGCACTAAGCGTACTTTAAGTAAGTACCTTCTTCTATCCCTATAATTTAAGTGGTTGTTATACTTCATACCACAGTTATATTTACGCTAACCATACAATAACTAGTACCGTCCCTCTGCACATTGTGACATATATGTCAAAATAGGCAAACCGTTAACGTTAATATGGCTGACATGCTTAAGACATAGTATGATATATATAATAGACATTTAGTCATTGGTGGTTATGGAAGATAATAAAGAACAAAATTCGGGTGAACAGCTTGATGCCTCTCAGGATAGTCTTGACTCAACAGACCAACAGACTCAAATAATAAACGATTCTGACGGTGATACTCTAGACGCATCAAAAAATACTGGCGAACCAGCCCCGGCAACAACTGAGGATAAAAAAAAGAACAAATCTCGCGGAGTAAAGGGGCTAGCTGGTAAGTTTAATATTTATCTTTTACTTTTCGTTTTCGTACTGCTTATTGCCGGAATTGTGACTTTCGTAAGTTACCAGCGTAGCCAGAAGGCGAGTGATCCAGCCGGGAGCGTTTCAACTGAGCCATTAAGCGATGAAGCTCTTGAGCAACTTCGTCAAACCGACGTAAAAGTCGGTGACCCTAAACAAATCTTAACTGTTGAATCAAACGCAATATTTGCTGGGAAAGTCTTAATTCGTGACAGCTTAGAAGTAGCTGGAGAAATAAAGGTAGGCGGCCCGTTAACTTTACCTGGGATAAGTGTTTCTGGAGCTAGTACGTTCGATCAGGTATCCATAAACAATCTTCAGATTGCAGGTAACGCCACTATCCAGGGGCAGTTAAACGTCCAAAATAACCTTGGAGTGGCTGGCTCGCTTACTGTCGGGGGAACAATATCAGCTTCGAGTCTCAATATACAAGTCCTCCTGATTAATCAAGACTTACAGATAAACGGCCATATTGACGCCGGAGGCGGTACGCCAGGTAAGTCTGATGGAGGTGCGCTAGGTGCTGGTGGCACAAGCTCAGTCAGCGGGACCGATACTGCAGGCACAGTAAACATCAACACCGGGGGCGGAACAGCGCCTGGGTGTTTTGTCACCATTAACTTCGTACGAAATTTCGGCCAAACGCCTCATGTTGTAATTACACCGGTTGGACCGGCAGGAGGCGTCCTGAACTATTACATAAATCGTAACTCGAGCGGTTTTAGTATTTGTACAGCAAACCCTGCTCCTGTTGGTCAGAACTTTGCTTTTGACTATATAGTTATCGATTGATTAATGATTACACATCAAGAAAAATAGTCACCTTGTTGCTGTGAACATACATGACACCGCGTGATATTTTGATGCGCTTGTCTCCAGTGCTCGATGACTTAATTGCTAGCTCGCAAGGTGATAATAGCGTTATAAAATTATGATGACGCGGAAGTATATCAAATGGTCCGGTAAGATTTTCGGCTGAGATACTCTCGGCATCGTCATCGTAATACACCTGATAAGGCGAATAGACCTTGATGTGGATGGTGGTTGCAGTATCTTCTGGTTTTTGTTTTTTGGTATCTTTCGTTTGAGTGTTTTCTACAGCTGTATCAGGAGGAGGTGAAGCATCTGTCTCTGGGTCTTTTTGGGTCATATATATTCCTCTTTAAGCAATGATTTCTTCTATGCTAGCTAAGGTCTCGTCGCGAGTAAAGCTCTGTCCTGGCACGCCATTATGTTTCTCCATAACGTGCATGTCCTGAGTGAAGTTCTGAATTAGTTTCTTAGCCTTAGCAAAGTCTGCGCGGTCAACTGGACTTAACTCATTTTCTCCAATAATTGCAATAATACTCTTAAGCGACTCGTATTTCTGTAGTAATGCTTGGACCTGAACGCTCAACATGTAGTGACGTTCTCCAACAATTTCTGGGGTTAAAAGCGAAGACGAGGTCTTGTTAAGATCGACAGCTGGCCTGATACCTTGTTCTGCCACACTACGCGAAAGTACCATTGTAGCGTCAAGTTCGTGCTGAATCATCTGCACGGCTGGATCAGAGATATCATCCGCAGGTACATAAATGGTCTGCATAGAGGTGATTGAGCCATTCTCATTAGAACTCAGGCGATCCTGCAATACCTTAACATCAGAGAATATTGTGGGCTCATACCCACCTTCGTTTGGAATTTGTCCAAGAATTGTTGCCAGCTCATTCCTTGCCTGAATATAACGGAACATATTGTCAGCAAAAAACAGAATGTTCATTTTTTTCTCATCTCGGAAATACTCAGCTAGGGCAACCGACGAAATGCCCACAAGCGCACGCTGTATTGGATTTTCATTCATCTGTCCAAAGAACATGCAGGTGTTTTTAAGAAGATCAGCTTCTCTTAACGTGTCGTAAAGCTCATGACCTTCGCGAATACGCTCACCGATACCTGTGAAGAACGATAGCCCGGATCCACTAGAAGCAATGTTATTTATAAGCTCCATAGTAAGTACGGTTTTACCAACACCAGCACCACCGATGATGCCAATTTTCCGACCTTTTACAAGTGGAGTCATAAAGTCGATAACCTTGATACCTGTCTCTAGAATCTCTGGTTTCTGTACTTCAAAGTTAGTACTTTTAGCTGGTAGCTTAAGGATGTCTTTCTTTACCATTTTCTCGCGGTCAACATCTGGCAATCCGTCTAGTGGTTTACCCAGGGCATCAAAAATACGTCCAATAGTCTCCTCGCCTACTACAATTTCTACCCCATGATGAGTTCTGAGCACTGGCATGCCCCGTTGGATGGACCGATCAGAGCGAAGGTTTAGGCACATTACTTGACCATGGTTCTCAAGACGTTCAACTAAAAGTTCGGTTTTAGCTTGATTATCTACGACTATAAGTTCACCAATCTCAGGACCGTCCTCATCAAATACAACTTGCACAATCAGATCTTTTATCGAGCTAACAACACCGTTACTCATCGTGTTTTTGCCGCCTTTCTAAGACCGTTTATCATTTCTTTCAGTCGTTCATCTTTAATTCCTCGACGCGCACGGTTATATGCCAGCTGGACTTCATCATACTGCTCGTCAGCCATCTGGTGAGACGCTGACATAGCACGAAATCTACTAGCGTATTGTGCTAGTTTAGAGTCTAGAATCAACTGCTCGATCATAATTTGCATCATTGATCTTTCCAGGTGGTCTACTACAGCATACGCACTAGGTTCAAATATAAAGTTAGCTTCACTAATAATATCTTCCCCCTGATCAGACTTCTTACCCTGTTCAGACACTGCTTTACTTAGCTCTATACGCTTTACGTCCTGCACCATCAATGATATGTACTGCTGGTAATATACTGATGCCGTCTTGTACTTCTGAACATATTTGATAATTGGAGTCACGTTAATATTCTGATCTTTTTCTGGTAGTTTGAAATATTTCTCAAAACTAATGCCTTTTTGACTTAGCTGTATAGCACCATGATGTCCAATAACAATAATGTCTTGCTTATTTGCATCATAAGTTTCTAGCATGTAACGAATAAGTTTTTGGTCAATATCGCCACTAAAACCACCCTCTGCTGTGATTACTATAAATAACTCTTTATCAATAACATCCGTGTCACTAGTACTTCGACCAAATCTAAATAAGCTATCTACTCGGAGTTGGGTGTATATAGCCCAAAGAGCATCAAAAAACTCGGTAGCTTGAAGTACCTGGTTCTTGATTTTGGCAATCTTCATGCTGGCAATTCCTTCAAATACGCTACTCATCTGAACCATGGCAGACACGCCGGCGCGTTTCTTTTCAAGCTCTTGTAGTCTGCTCATCTTTTAAGCTCCACCACACACTTGGTCCTCAGTTCGTCACGAACCGCGTCAAAGTCCTCTTCTTTTTTGATTTTTGCACCGTATTCTTTAATGTTCGCCTTCAAGGCATCGATGTCCAGTTTTAAACTATCATCAGAATTAAGCACAATATCCATCATGAGTTGTTGCTCGTATAACGAAAAAGTTTCTGACGGGCCCTGGTTAAGAACTTTAAAAATATTCTTTCCTTTCTCTAGGGCAATTTTTCCTTCTAGAGCTAACTCTGATCCAAAATGAGAGAATTCTTCTGCTTCACGATAAGCAGCTAAGGTCTTTAATGTTTTTGCGGCTAGACCCTTTTGTCGCTTGTTGTGGCCTACTCCACCAATACGCGTCACACTCAGCCCAGTATTAATCGCAGGTCTAATTCCGCCACGGAATAAGTCCATATCAAGAATCCACTGACCATCAGTGATAGACATAATGTTTGTCGGTAAGTAAGCAGTGATATCGCCATTCGCAGCATGAACTAGTGGCACGCTAGTTAAGCATTTTCCGGTACTATCCAGACGGCCAGCTCGCTCTAGCAAGCTAGAGTGAGCGAAGAACATATCACCAGGGTATGAATCACGACCAGGACTAGTACCCACCATTAGGGCCATCTCTCGAACCGCATGGGCATGTGAGGTCAGATCGTCATAAATAATAATCGTATCGTTATCGCATTCTTGCCAGAAGTACTCTGCCATTGCACAGGCCACATATGGCGCAAGATAGCTCATAACCAAAGATTCAAACATAGTAGATACAACCACCACAGCCGTCTCTAGAGACCCGGTCTCTTGTAATTTTGATAGCAGGTCATCTATATCGCTTCGTCGCTTTGCTATCAAGCAGTAGACCACAAGTTGATCTGTGTTCTTCTGATTGATCGTAAGCTGAGTTGCAAGGGTACTTTTCCCAGACTTTCCATCCCCAAGAGCAGCGATACGCTGACCGCGAACCACTGGGAAGATAGCATCTATCGCTGTTATGCCACTCTCTAGCTGAGATTCTAACAATTTACGCTCATATAAAGGTGGGGCAACATTAAACACCTTACGTGTGCCGTCTGGGGCTATAGAGCCCTTTCCGTCTAGCGGTTCACCATTCACAGAGATTACTCTACCGACAAAGTCTTTACCAACTTTGCAGACTAGCTCCTGATGCTGAACAACAGCGAGCATGCCAACGCGAAGGTTTTTACTCCCGAGATGCAAAATAATTACCAACTCTTCAGTAACTTCCTGTACAAAACCCTTACTTCCATCCTCAAACATGATTAGCGCCTGCACGCTTACCGGGTGAAGTCCTTTAACGTTTATCAAGAACTTATCTACAGCTACAACTTCGCCAACCGGCTGACCACTAGCAACCATTTTATCGAAATGTTGGTTATTATCCATTGGATTCCTCGGTCTTAGCTCTAGTAACCTCAGCTATACTCTTGATTAACTCTGCCCTGCTTTCCACAAAACGGTGCCTCAGGCTCATATCGAACAATTTATTTGTAGTGCGGACTGTGCATCCCGCAGCGATGGTTGGCTGTAATCCTACCTCAAGTAACAATACTGGATTGATATTACTTCTAAGCCACGACACCGTCTGTAGAAGAAACTGAGCTGATGGCTCAACAGCAAAACTCATGTGTATCCGGGGCGCGTGAACACTAAACCCAGTAAGAGCGTTCAGTAACTGTGTACGATGTGACGCATCAAGAAGTGAAACGCCATTTATAGATGCGACCTCCTCTAAAGATACACTGGTTTTAGGCATCGTAACCGCCTTACCGCCAGATCGTAATGACGCCTGATTTAGCCAATCATCTAGGTTTTTTAGCTCCCGTATTACACGAGAAAGATCAACCGAACTCACTAGTCGCGATGGAAGCTTTAGCCCTTCTTGTTTGTGTTGGTCGCTCATAATATTTGTTGTTTTAAGTTCCTAAATTAATATCATCAATTATCGCCTGCTTATTCCTCTCTAATTCGGCCATGATAAACTCAAGTTGATCTTCAAGGCTTATCTGGTTTCCAATTGCACTTAACACATAGTGGTTAACAATGGCAGCCATATTGGTACTAAACTGCTCGGTCAAACGCTGTTTCTCAGCGCCCATCTGGTGTTCTAGCTGTTGACCCATCAACTCACGTTGTTGCTCTACTGTAGCCTGGGTCTTTTCTATGGACTCTAGTGCAAGTTGTTTAGCGTCATTAATCGATTCTTCATACTTAGTGAAAGCTTCTGTCAGAGTTTTTGTTATCTCTGTCTTCATGTAATCATTAATCTGTGAAGTAGTAAGCCGAAGATCCTGTTGTAGAAACATGGCATTTTCGCCAATAATTTTCTCGAAGTGCAATCTTCCCCTGTTTCTAAGTTCTTCTCTAAACTCGTCGTTGAATATATGCTCAATATCGGTTTCTGCTACTTTTGCATAGTCTGGGTCTTCTATTGGAGTAGCAGTACCCTTACCTAGTCTTACTGCAACCCAAATAAATGCGAAAGTTGCAGACAGTAACGATCCGACGATCAGCCCTGTCTGTATCCATGATTCCATTTGTCCGCACCCCCTAGATTGTTCTGTTGCTACAAAACGAGCAAAACGTTAAAGCTTTAGTAGTAAATATACCCCAAAAATGCCTGTAATGAAAACTATTAAGCTCATTATTACCACTTGAAATAGTCCTCGGTAGATGGATGCTTTAGAAAGTGGATTACGTCCAACAGAGATCACACTGCTTCTAACCCCGCTATACAGCATGGTGCCAGCAATAATCGATGCCCCCGCAAAAACGGCTAAACCAATAAATAGTTTAGTGCTACTAACAGGTTTATCCGCCACATCTTCGGCGAATTTCTGTAAAGCATCAGGTACTTTGTCTTTTTCAGGAATTTTGAGAGAGGGGTTCTTCCCAAAAGCCACATCTACTTGAATACGTCCTATTTGTACTTTTTTATTATTTTTTCCGTCAACTTCGCCAATAGAGTCGCCACCTCCCTTAAAGTCACCCGCTGCGACACCAATAACATAGGGCGACTTCTCTGTAGCTTTTGCGCCTATACCAGGGGAGGACGACACGCTAATGTAATCGCCTCGTTTAATAGACCCATTTTCATTGCTTACTAGAACCTCGTAAGGGCCCGCACTAGCAACAAATATACGACGATCTTCACTACTTATAGTTACTGGGGAATCATTCTGTTCTGCAACCACTCCCTTGAACCTCTCAGCGGACTCTTTTGTTAGTGCACTAACTTTGGTCTCGTCGCCTTCTACTCCTACTACCAACATACCCCTTTGGAGTTTTTCATCTGAGGCATAACCCTGAAGTACGGTCTGAGCAGATCCCGGCAGGACAACGCTCATCATTATCAATATTACTAGCGCACCAAAAGCTAGACCCCGCTGGCTATATACTCTTCTTTTAACAGATGTGTTTATTTTTGGCATAGTGTTGCAATCTTATGCATAGTATAGCGCTGTAGTTTAGTTTTGGGCAAGTGTCTCAGCAATCGAAGCCACTAATCTCTCAACATCCTGTTGGCTAGTCTGGCGACCCATTGTAAACCTAAGCGACCCTGATATTTGCTGGTCGCTTAGGTTCATAGCCTTCAGAACATGTGACGGAACATCACTACTGGCGCTACATGCAGAACCGGTTGATGCACTAAAACCCATCTCATCGAGCATCATAATTATTCGCTCGTTATCCTGCCCCTCAAGAGTAATATGTAAATTGTTTGGCAAACGGTGCTTCCTGTGGCCATTAATTTTTGCTCCTGGAATACGGCTTATTAACTGATCAAAAAATAAATGTTGCAAAATCTGAAGTCTGTCGACTTCAATACTTCTTAGCGCTTGGGCCTTTTGTAGTGCAACACTAAAACCAACAATTTGTGCTAAGTTCTCGCTCCCGCTTCTTAAACCTCTCTCCTGGCCACCTCCGTATAAAATTGGCTCCAGTTGCAAACCCGACTTTACATAAAGTATTCCTGATTGCTTTGGGCCGTACATTTTACCCCCGTTCAGGGTTAACATATCTACGCCCAATCTATGTGCATGAATATCTAGATAATTAGACGCTTGGGCACCATCAGTATGAAAATATAGCGGAGTAGGATTTCCGACTTCTTTACGCTGTTTACGTATAATTTCTAGCTCTTTAGCAATCTTAGCGATTGGTTGGACTGTCCCTACTTCGTTACTTGCGAGTATTATACTGATCAACACAGTCTCTTCATCGATTTTACCTATCAAAGACTCAATATCTACAAGGCCTTTATCGTCTACATCTGCAGTTTTAACTTGATACTTTTCCGCAGGAGCGCTTATCGACTCATGCTCTATGGCCGATATTACAATATTCCCAGATGGAAACTGGCTCATTACTCCTCTAATCGCTAAGTTGTTTGCCTCGGTAGCCCCTGCTGTAAATATTATGTCGACCGGCTTAACTCCAATTACTTCAGCTACAGTTTTTCGCGAATCTTCAAGCACGCTTTTTGATTTTCTAGCTGACTCGTATATTGCTGAAGGATTAAAAAAACAACCTTCTAAAAAAGGTGTCATTGCGTTAATCACATCTGTGTCCAGAGGCGTTGCAGCCGCATAATCAAAATATCCTGATGGTACCGACATGCTACCGATTATAAATTGGTTCGTAGATTTCGGCCATGACCCGACGCTCGTATGCATTTACAGCATCACGGATTCTTAATGCCTCTTGATCAGAAATAGACTGATAAGCACGTCCATCCTGCGCTTTCACAATACCATTTGGTCGTATATCATAACGGGTTGTTCGTGATTGTTTATTCCCTTTTGTGTCAGTCCACTCTTCGTACCATACCCATGTGTGCTCATCCAAACAAAAAAAATCTCTTCGACCGCCTTTTGGAACAGGCCCAAATAACTGTCCGCCAATCTTAGCCTCATGTCGCAAAAGATCACGCTGTAATTTATCAGCACGTTCTTGTGGTGTTTTGGTTACTTTCGCGACATGTAAGATTTTTTTTAACATAATTAAATTATGATTAAACTATTTATTCTCTAATGCCTTCGCTACGAGGGCTTGGGCGGACTCAACGAAGGTAACCGGATCAACAGGAGAATTATCTTGATGCTCTACCGGCGCCACTACGCCAGGCATATTTGCAATTAGCTCAGCGTCATACTGCCTTCGGTCATCAATCTCTCGTTTGACTTTTATTGCCTCTGCCACCCTTTTATCAATATCACTTACAGCGCGTCTAACATTATTAGCCCCAAACTGAACTGTCCGTACTCGATCATTTATGGTACTACCTACCTCTGGTGAAAAGCCACGAATCTCACGCTGTGCGCGTAGAATCTCACCAGAACCATCTAAACTACCATCTATCATAAAACTCTTTCCTCTTACTTCACGTTAAATAAACTACATGCATTGCCTGTGGTCGTACGCGCTAGTAACCCGATCTCTTCTTTCCGTAGTTCACTTAGAAACTTAGCGGTAAGAACGATATGTTCGGGCCTACATATCTTACCACGAAATGGCTTTGGAGTCAAGTACGGGGCGTCCGTTTCCAACAGAAGTTTTTCTAGGGGCACTTCTTTTGCAGCTAGAAGTTGTTCTTCGTCTTTTGTAAACGTCATGATGCCATTCAAGGCTACGTACAAATTTCTCGCAAGCGCATGTGATAGATCTACACGCGTACCAGTAAAGCAGTGTACCACACCCTTGAGACTTTGACTAGTGTTAAACTGATCAAATATTGGCCAAAAGTCATTGTAGGCTTCTCTTATATGCAACACTATTGGCAAATTTGTTTCTTGTGCTAATTGAAAGTGTAGCTTTAGTAATTTAAGCTGGTCTTCTTTTGTCGAGTGTTCGTAGTAATAATCCAGCCCAAATTCCCCGATTGCCACGATCTTATTCTTTGATTGTTCATTCAGTAAGTCTCTTAGTTTAGCCTCGTTCAAAGCATCTGCAAGAAAACTAGATGCTTCGTGAGGATGAACGCCGACCACAGCCCACACATTGTCGTGCTTTGAAGCAAATTCTACAGCCCTAACGCTACTATCGACATCACAGCCTACAGCCAGCATACGTGTAACACCTGCTTTTACAGATGCCTCCCATACTTCGTCAGCGTTTAGAGAATAATCAGCAAAATGAATATGCGCATGGGTATCAAAAAATTCCATTACTCCCTATTATCCCATACCTTTGCTGTGATACCCTTTGATATATGCCCAAAACTCCTTTTCAGATTTGTTGGAATCAAGCCAAGCAACGTGCATTAGCCGACGGACTTAAGATTGTTGAGCATGGATGGGAGCAACATGTAATTATTGACGAGCCTAACGGGCTTGTTTACCGCTATCCACGCCATCAGGACGCATCAAATAAGCTTGCAGACGAGGTTGCTCTCTTAAGAACGCTAAATCAGTCTGAATGGACGGTTCGTATACCTTTCTTACGCCATCATACTAACCAATATTCTGTTTACGATTATATCCCTGGGTCAGTAGTAGACAGTAAAGTAGCCCGGCTTCTTAGCGATAACGAGACCGCAAATCTGGGTCATGACCTAGGGCTTTTCCTCGCCCAATTACATGGAGTGAGCACCAAAATTATTGAAGAAAAGATGACAAAACAAACTATGAGCTTGCTTAACTACTACTGTCAAAGGATTAATCACGGCAAAAAATCTGAGTTTTATAAAAAAGCCTGCCAAGATCTTGACCAAATAATTGGTCATCCTGCTGTAGCCCACACTGTAGTTCACGGCGATCTTCATGGATTAAATATGGTTATTGACTCTAAAACCAAGCAGTTGGTGGGAGTAATCGATTTTAGCGAACTGGAAATTGGTGATCCACACCAGGACTTTCGTAAATTATTCATGACTGACGAGCGTCTTCTTGCTCCGAGTCTCGAGAAGTACGGTGATGTGACGGGCAAAAAACTATCCGAGGAAATTGTAAAAGCATGGGCATATGTAAACGAATGGGCCAATGTATGTTTTTATTATCAGACGCCTAGCAACCCAACCTACAGGCGCGCATATGGCCATCTTAAAAAATGGTCTCGGCTCTAGTTCTTACTCGGGCTGATCGTGCTTAGGGAACAACGTGTCATCTAGTTTTTGGACTACCCCTGCAGAAAATGTATTGTTAATTTTCTTTGCAGTATCGGGCATAAATGGCTGTAATAACTGAGCTATTTCTAGCAAACAGCTCGACATGTAGGCCAACACTTCTCGCAAGTGATCTTCCTCATTATTCTTTGCTAGCACCCACGGCTTTTCTTCTTCTATGTATTGATTTAACCCACGTACCTGTTCCCACACTTCTTCAAGAGCTTTATCGAATCGACATTCAGAAAGCGCAGAATGATACTTAGCAACATCATGTTCTGCGCCAGGAATATCACCTATGACACCGTCTTGATACTTAGTTATCATTGCAGTGGTACGACTAACAGCATTACCTAGCTCGTTTGCTAGTTCATTGTTGTAGACCGCTTCAAACCTTTCCCATGTAAAATCACCGTCATCATAACTTGGCATATGCCGAAGCAAGTAATAACGTAATGCATCTATTCCATACTTATCTACAATTTCTTTAGGATGAATTCCATTATCTAATGACTTGCTCACCTTTTGTCCGTCAATATTCAAGAACCCGTGGACATACAAAGTTTTGGGCAATGGCAATCCCAGGCCTAGTAACATTCCTGGCCAAATCGCAGCATGAAAACGAGAAATGTCCTTACCAACTACTTGCACATCTGCCGGCCAAAATGTCTTAAAGTCCTGGTGTTCTGGGTAGCCAAGTACTGTTATGTAGTTCATCAACGCTTCAAACCATACATACATAACCTGAGTTTCGTCATCAGGCACCGGTACACCCCAGGTAATCTTATCCTTCGGTCGAGAAATACTGATGTCATGCAATCCCTCTTTTACAACACTGAGGATTTCATTCTTTCGGCTGGTGGGAATAATTTTAAATTCACCCTTCATGATAGACGCACAAATAGTGTCAGAAAAAGCACTCAGCTTGAAGAAGTAGTTTTCTTCTAACAGCTTTTCGTATGAGCGGTTATGTTGTGGGCATACATTATTGTTCTCTTTTACTACAGCCTCTGTAACAAAGGCTTCACAACCCGTACAGTACCAACCTTCATAGTTTTTCTTGTAAATATGTTTCGATAGAGCTTTCCATATCAAAGAAGCCCTCTGTTCATGCCCAGGGTCGGTTGTCCTAATAAATCGGTCGTTGCTCATGTTTATCAGTGGACCAAGCTCACGCCAACGATCACTCATTTCTTTAGCGTATTCTTTAACAGGCTTACCTAGCTCATTAGCCTTTTCTTCTACCTTGCCTCCGTGTTCGTCTGTGCCGGTGCTCAGTAGCACATTCTTACCCTGAGAACGTGCGTATCTGGCCAGCACATCAGCCGTCAACAACTCATAAGTATGCCCTATATGAGGATCGCCGTTAATGTACGGTATGGACGTAGTTATATAAAATTTTTCTTGATTCATTAGGTTACTTTCGATTGGTTAATAATTTACTATGTGCAGACTAAGAAATTATGCCCAGTCAGGCATCCTGCGACCAAAGTTATTAACACTTATAATCATACTAATAGTATAGCAGATCAACTTGAGGACAAGTGCCACCACTCACATTGTCGACACTCGTACGTCTTGAGGACAATTCCACGTTGATGTTTGATTGTAGTAGCAACAGCCTGTGCTTCTTTCTGAGTTGCGAATCGCAACTTATCTGCACATTCCAACTGTTCGGAATCCATATTATTACTTAGGCTCGGCATGACTAGTTCTATTTTCTGCCCAAGACTGTGCCAAAGCAGTAATAATAATTGAAAGTCCAATTAGCCCGGTAATGATTTCGGGTACCTCAAATTTCAATGAAGTTAACATAATCACCCCTAGAGCTAAGATTGCATAATGCGCTCCATGTTCCAGATATTTGTATTGATCCAGAATTCCCCGACGAAGCATATGAATGGTAATGGTGCGAACGTACAAGGCTCCTATGCCCAAGCCAATAGCAATAAGTAATATTTGATTGGTGATCGCAAAGGCACCTATTACACCATCGAGACTGAAACTGGCGTCTATAACTTCAAGATAGATGAAACCAATAAGCCCCGCTCTAAATGTTGCCTTACCGCTTGCAGAGAGATTCTTTTCTATACCTACTCTGTGTAGCAATCGATCAGCTGTATGTATGGCAAGATATACGCCCATGCCAGCCAATCCAGCTGTAATCACGGTACTAACCTCTTCCCCGTGGACTGCTCGAGATGCTAACAGTAAAGCAACCAATGCAATCACTACACTCGCAGGACGAAAATAGTCTTTTACTCTTTGGAGTGGTCTTTCGATTGGTGTGAGCCATAATATTTTGCGTTTCTCAAAAAAGTAATCCAGGGCAATCAAAAGTAAAAACATACCACCGAATGATGCAATCATAGGATGGGCAAGCTCTAGTTGATGGCCATATTCAGTCGGATTATTGAGCGCTAGATCTACGACACTGCTAAAGCTCTTGTTGATGGCAACTGCTACTAATAAGACTGGGAGCAGGACTCGAACACCAAATACAGCGATTAAAATACCCACCGTCAAAAATACTTGTTGCCAAGCTGGACTCATTCTTTTGAGAATCTTCGCGTTTATAACAGCGTTGTCAAAACTGAGACTTATCTCGAGTACGGCAAGAGCAAGCACCAAGAAAAGGCCTTTTAGCCCAGTTTCGATACCAGCAAATACAATGAGTCCGAGGGACACAATGGTAGAAAAGGCGTAAATACGCCATAAAGATGCCTGTCTAGCGGTCATTATCTATTAGTATACAAGATTTAGTAAGCTACTAGATCATCGTCCTTTCCGTTTTTTGTTTTTTCTTGCGTCTAGCTACACGATGCGGGCGGTAATGCCATATAAGGTACAGCATGTTGTATAGAAAATTATCCAAAGAAGATTGATAATAATATAAGGGATAACCCAGATGTATATGCCGTAAATAAGTGCCACAATTTGATACGCTAGTCAGCCAGTCCAGCTAGTCATACTGAACTCATGTGAGGATTTTACTCGTAGTAATTTTGTGACAGAAGGAAAAGATATTCCAATCGCGAAAAAACCAGCAATCAAATAAATAGGTACAGTTAATTCCATTATTTCTTTAACTATACACTAACCATGAGCGTATTGAAGTTTATAGACATTAGTGGTATAATAAAAGGATGGGGCTGACTTTAAGCTCGACATTGAACCTTTACAGATAAATCCGCGTGTCGCTTGTCCAGCGTTATAGGACAAACCCTTTAAATGCAACATTTAAAGACGCACGTGCAGCAGTAGCTAACCTCTTTGAGCGCAGTAACTTTGCATTTGCAACAGCCTAAGTTAATTCTTAGTGCCACCTACTACTACGACACCAGATAGAAGTAGCAGGTGTTATATCATCTGGTTGCTGTAAGTCCCGTATGTTTTCCGGAATTTACCTAAGACTTTGAAAACTGCTGATTCTGTATTTTTGTTTGTTTACCGTATAGGGTCAAAAGAAATTTCAAGCAAACTACGCACGTAGAATATTTATCAATGTATAGTCGATGGACGCGGAGGGCAGTGCTCCGCCAGCTCCACCAAAAAAAACACCAACAAGCATTGGTGTTTTTTTGTTACTTAATGTAGTTATTTACGCTTCTTCTTGATTCCGCCTATCAGGCGACTATCGAATCGCCATAGTTCAAATGTTTCCGAATCCCTTATGTAGTACCTGTATAATCCCGTCATAAGACCCCCTCTTACACCCCTACTATAACGCTCAGTTAGCAGTTAGAGTGTGATATATATTACACAAATATTTACTAGTGGAACTAATGTTGTAGAATATTTTGATCTATTGCCCCCTCGGTAGGAATGTAGCAGAATACTAGACAATGAGGACTACAAAGAATGGCGCTCTTTTTCCTATCAACTCTCTAGAGAAAGTAGCCGTCTTTGATGCGGTAGAGTTTTATCTACATGAACAACAAGATAATCCATATGATAAAGGTGAGTCATGGCTCGGAGACGAGCTATCATTACTAAGAATTCGTGAGCGATTAAGACCACACGTAGATAGGTTCTACTCTGGAATGTACAGTAACTTAGACGTGACAATTGACGATAGACTACTTTTCAACCCTGAGGATACACGTTTGCTCGGCAACGTTATGCTCCACACAGCATATTTTAATTCCAACCAAGTCTTGGGTAACTATTGCCTAACATTACTCGACGAAGTACGAAAAGATTCTAGCGATCGAATTAATATTTCCTAATCTCATTTACGGGCAATAACCCCAGAAACCATTAAGAAGTCCGGTTACTAAGTGACATAAATCACCGTGAACTTTAGTCTTATCGGTCATTATATAAATGGGATGGTATGCAATGTTACAGAATGAATCAAATAATTCCAGTGGTCAGGAAACATTAGAAAACCAGGTGTTTTCTATTTATGAATCTGTGGCACAAGAAGTCGACAAGATTGCAAATGGACATAACGATAATGCCCGGGAGCAATTCCGGCTAGTTGTACGCGAATTACTCCAATCTGGAGTAGATCGGGTTGAGAATGGCCTTAAGAACGGGCACCCCAGCATGATTCACAGGCAGTGGGTTATCAGCGAAAGAAATGCGATAGTAAATGAAGAACGAGTAGGTCTTATTGGTGAGCGTGCAGACGCAGAACTTGGTAAGTTAATTGTCGGAAAATGCGTATCCGTAAGCTCAGAAGACACCATTTCGCCAATAAGAGGCCGTGTAGAGAAGACAAACGCTCTGCTAGGGGTGTTAACTATTCGCTCAGATCAAGAAGACGCACCAACAGAAGTTTTTCTTTTTGACGAAGAGGACAACGGAGAACGATCAAGTAGAGTTAACCTGCAATTTACTGATCAATCAGACAAATGACTTGGTTAATTTATTAGTTAATTTGAGCCAATCCTCCAAAGAAAGTTCTTGCGGTCTTGCGGTTAAAGATATCTGAGATAACTGTAATATATCGGCAACATCAGACTTGCTCATATGAAGTCCTGAAGCCAAAGAATTATGTAGTGTTTTACGTTTATTACTAAAGCCTGCTTTTATTATCCTTTTCAATTTTTTATGATCAGTACTCCCAAATACTGGTTGGTCTCGCCTTCGCATGTGAACAACCTGAGAATCAACTTTTGGTGGAGGTGTGAATAAGACTGCCGGCACCACATCTCCCAGACTACAGTCAAAATACATTTGAGCCCACACACTAAGAAGTGACATATTGCCTGGTCCCGCACATAAACGTTCTGCTACTTCCTTTTGTATAAGTAAGGTTACTGAGACAGGCGGATTGGGCGTTTCTGATAAAACCCGAATTAAATTGCTTGTAAGATAGTAAGGTATGTTGGCCACCACTTTATAATCTGCTGGAAGATTAGAAAAATTAAAGGTCAGAATATCGTGCTGAACTAGAGTTAAACTCTTAGTATCGTTTGTAAAAAGTTTATTAGATTCTTTTTTTAAATAATTATATAATTCTCTGTCAAACTCAATCGATGTGACTCTAGCTCCACTTTTAAGCAAGCGTTGAGTTAATGTACCCAAACCAGGACCAACTTCAACAACTGTATCCTCGGACTTTATACTTGCTAGATTGACGATATGTTCAAGTGTAGTGGCGTCATGTAGCCAATGTTGTCCTAGAGTTTTTTTAGGGACAGGTGAATTCATCTGGATATTACCACCAGTGATTCACAGACCAAAAATTGTAAGCCTCGTTCCAGCTACCATAACGACCAACAGCGTAAGAATTAAAATGGTTTAACTGGCACACCGCGTCTGTTTCCCAGGATGGACAAGCCGAAATAAGTATCTGGGCGTTGCATCTCTGCCCAAGACCAATACAGTTATTTGCGCTTCTTGCTCCTGGACGCCAGCCAGACTCTTTGGAAATAATATAATCTGCAGAGCTATGCTGATCTGCCGGTATGCCAGCTTGAGCCAGTAAACGTGCTTTATCTGAAGCAACACTTACATTCGGAGTGGCAGATTTTGTTCCACGAACAATCACACGTTTTACAGGCGCAGTTATAACAACTTCCTGAAGCACTGTTTTATCTCCATTCGGTCCAATCTCATAAACTATGGCTTTTCGACCAGCAGAACCTTCTACTCGTACCTGAGTTTCTCCAGAGGTTAATCCAGGGTCGTCAGACTTCTCTGTTTCAAATGGAATCTCTTCCTCTGAAGTTGCGATCTGCTTTCCTGGCTCTGTAACAAACACCACTTGATCTTTTTCTATGGGAGTTTCAGGTGCAGGCAGAATTGAGGCTTCATCAAAGCTTACACTCCGCTCTTTTGCTAATTCTCCGACTGTTTCGGCATGAGTGCGAATCTCGTAAGTAGTCCCGTACAAGTTCATCTTTACAGGAATCGCTCGATCTATTACCATCTGAACCCCTATAATGCCCTCTTGCAGACTCTGAGCTGGGGTTATAACATCTATTTTATCCTCTGGATATAAATCGTACCCAGCTTCTTTTGCGACAATATTTGTGACTGTCTCAGCAGTTTTAATCTGAGTCTTCTGACCCTTTTCGTCGACTATAGTCACCGGACGCGCTCGATACACGTTTATACTAAATTCTTGCTCGACGATTGGCGTATCTACCGATGGTTCAACTATATCTTCAGGGCTTAATCGTACGTCAATACGCTTTAAAGCTTCGCCGACGGTTTTTGCACGACTCGGTATAGACTGTTTGCGCCCGTCTACATGTAGTTGCAAAACCTTAGTATCGTTGGGTTCAACTGTACTACCTCCCAAAAATAAAAAACCAAAAAGCGATATGACGAGTAGCCCGAACAATGTAACGACGGGTACTACAAAAGGGTGCCTATCATTAAAGGATAGTCGATTTCTAATAGATGAATCTTTGTTGGATTGCTGTTTCATAGATGTGGCGCAAATTGAATATTTAAGCAGGCTGAGAGTACAGTTAGGCTACTAAATTCCCAGATGCATGTTAATCCACTATAGCATTTTTAGTCTAATTCCACAACGTCAAGAACATCGGTGAGAGTATCTGATTTGCTGATAGACGACAAGGTTTTTGTATTAGCCCATTGTGCTCCAGTAAGTTCTTTTCTCTGAATTTTTATACTAGGTTTGGATTTTAGTTGTACTTCATAAACAATAGCCTGCATTTTCACAAAACGCGAAACTAGCTGAATCTCTTTTATGAATCTCAGCTCCTTAGGCTTTATGGTAATACTCAACTCTTCAGACACTTCTCGACAAGCAGAAACTGCAGGATCTTCTCCACTGTTTATACCGCCACCTGGTAAATCCCACCTGCCATTGTTTAAGATAGGACGAACCAGTAAAATTTCATTTTTATGCCTGATAACCACACGTGTTCGTCGAGTATTGTTGATCACCAGATAAATGAACGGCCAAGACAACCAGTAAACGATGGTTGATATTAACTTCAAAGTTTCTCCAACGGGGCTAGTGAAATGCTAAGTTTTTTTGTTCCTACACCTTTAAAATATATAACAGCAATGTCTTCGGAGATTTCAAGAACTGTCCCCTTGCCAAATAGTTGGTGCTTAACACCGTCACCCTCAGACAGATCAGGAACATAGCGGGGCTCACTAGCAGGAGTAGATGCTTTAAGCGAATCAACAAATGCAGAGCCAAAAGGTTGTGGCTCTGGGATATGAGTGGAGCTCGGTTCTATCTCTGACAGAAACCGACTCGGGGGGTTGTGTTGAACGCCTCCATAAAGCATTCTTGACACGCAGTGAGTCATGTAAAGCTCTTCTCTAGCTCGTGTCATACCCACATAACAAAGTCTCCGCTCTTCTTCCATTTCTGACTGATCGTATAATGCCCTGGAATGAGGTAGTAAGGTTTCCTCAAGTCCTGGCATGAATACAACTGGGAACTCTAAGCCTTTAGCTGAGTGTAGAGTCATTAAAGTAACGGCTTGTCCATGTGATTGTTTTGACTCCACATCACTGACTAATGCGACCTCTTCCAAGAACGACTCAAGACCTTCGTCCTGGTACTCCTTTGCTACGGTTAGTAGTTCTCTAACATTTTCTTGCCGGGCTTCTCCTTGAGGTGTCCTGTCATCAAGATACGCCATATACTCTAACTTTCTAATCAATGCGTCTATTAATGTGGCCGGGGGAGCCTCATTTATTAAGCTACGAATACCTGAAACCAAATTACTAAACTCTACGAGGCTTTTTCTAGCCCTTGGTGTTAGTTCAGAGCATTCTCCCGCTCTCTCTAATGCGAACTGAAGAGTCAGCCCACTTGTAGCCTGCCATGACAGAAATGTTTGAACAGATTTTGCCCCAACACCACGAGCAGGAACATTGATAATTCTCTCGAAACTGATCCTGTCCTCAGGCTGGAATAGCAACCTAACATATGCCATCAAATCTTTGATCTCTTTGCGATCATAAAATCGCTGACCGCCCACAATCCTATAGGGTACTCCGTACCGAATACACGCTTCTTCTAATGATCTACTCTGTGCGTTTGTGCGATATAAAACTGCAAAGTGATTATAGCCTCGTAGCCCAAAATCAAGCTGATTCTGAATACGCCTGATGATTGCCTCGCCCTCAGCACGCTCGTTAGATAACTGCATTATCTGTACAGGTGCTCCATCGCCAGCATCGGTCCATAGTTTTTTATCTGAGCGTTTACTGTTTTTTGTGATTACTGCGTGAGCTGCGTTTAGTATATGTTTCGTACTACGATAGTTTTGCTCGAGTTTAATTACAGTCGCATTTTTGTAATCTTTTTCAAACTTTAAAATATTTCGAAAATCAGCACCACGCCACGAATATATACTCTGCCAATCATCTCCGACGACAGCGATATTTTGTTGTTCATTAACTAGCAATTTTATTAGTCGATACTGAGCTGAGTTAGTGTCCTGATACTCGTCGATCATTATATACCGGAACTGTGCCTGCCACCTGCTTCGTACCTCTGGATTAGTATCGAATAATTGCACTGTTTTGGCGATCAGATCATCAAAGTCAAGCGCCCCTGCGTCATGTAATGAGCGTTCGTATCTAGGGAAAATTTGCCCAACCACCTTTGATAACGGGTTAGTGCTCATAGATACATAGTTAGAGCTAGTCATGAGCTCATTTTTAGCGCTACTAATCATTGAACTAATCTGTCTTGGAGGATATAATTTCTCGTCAATCATCAGCTCACGACATATCTGCTTGATGGCAGATAACCTGTCGGACTCATCGAAGATAACAAAATTTGCGGGGACGCCAATACGATTACCATCTGACCTAAGTAGACGAACGCATATACCGTGGAAAGTTCCCATGAACGGCAAGAATGTGCGATCTTGCGCACTGTGACCTAACATTGTGCCAAGCCTTTCGCGCATCTCCTTAGCTGCCTTATTAGTGAAAGTTACAGCTAGAATCTGGTATGGAGTAGCCTTCTGCTGACTCAAGATATATGCTATCCGATGGGTAAGTGTTTTAGTCTTACCACTCCCTGCACCTGCTTGTATCAAAAGGGGGCCTTCGGTGGTTACAACAGCGCGTGCTTGCTCAGGATTAAGTTGGGAAAGTAGGTCAGTCACCAATTAATTATATCAGTCTAGAGCTCTTTGAGTGACTGTAAAATTGACACAAATGAACGGTAAGAATCTGTAGATTTAAAGCGTTCTTTTGTAATGACTACACCACTGGCCTGAGCGATTTTAATACTGTCTTGATTAGTAGTACCTATGCTTTTAAGGTGTGCTTCACTGAATATATATTCTGCTTGAGCCCTGTAAAATCCAGTCTTTGTTGCAAGCTGGAATTGATCGCCCGGGGTGAATATGTCTCCCTCTTTAATGCAATTGTCGGGTGATACATTAACGCTAGTGATACTACCCGCTTGTTCCTGCACAGAAATAAACAATAGTCTTAAAGATTGAGAATCTAGAGTAATGTCTTCGCTTGAGCATGTCTGCACTCCAGTAAGTAGGGTGGGGTATTTTTCTGTTGTGGTTATATTCTGGACGAATATCTTTGTTCGCATAAATACCTCTGACTCAACTTCTGGCACATCTTTAAAACTGGTAGTAATTTTTTGTGTCGGAGCATCGATTGTCACTACATTTACTCCAGATCTTAGCTCATCCTTAGCAGAAAAAACTTTCCAATCAGCAGGATGCTGAAAAGCTATCCCAAGTTCCTCGTTTTTATAATCGACCAAACCACTGGCGGAGTCTGTTTTCTGGACAATTTTATCAGGCTGATCCTTGCTAGCAGAGTTGACCAGTGCAGGTTGATCACTATTAGGACTGATCATATCCTTGCCTGGACCTGCTAATAAATACCATGCTAACAACGTGGCTACTAAAAGAATTAGTAATACTACTAACCTCAGATGTCTCTTGCTTTTAGGTACGCGTGTTTTTACAAAGTATTTTTTAGAATTAACTAAGCCATTAATCTTTTCTGCGTATTTTCGTGCTTCTTGATCAGCAATTTTTTGATCATTTTTAGTACCCACATCGCCTACCAAATCGTTTACAACTGCGCTATTAGCTCCAACATTTTCTTCAGAGGCAGGCTCAATAATAGTATCTTCTTCTGGGACTGTATCAGTTGGCGAATCAGGTGTTTCTATCTCTTCATTTGAAGGGTTAATAACAAATTCAGGCTTAGATTTCTTACTCGGAGGCGCTTCTCCTTGGTTTGTGTCAACATCCTCTACTACAACCATTGGGTCATCTATAGTTTTTTTGTGACCTACAATGATAGGCCTAGATGTTGCATCAGCTGGGGTTTGACCAGGTTTAGTAACATCAAATACCTTAGGTTTTTGTGATCGCTTATCAGCCATTTGTCTTTTTCTCTCTGTTATAACGATACACCGCGTCAACTATGCCAGCAAACTTATGATAATTTAGGCTTGCGCTTCCTACCAACACACCATCACACCCATCTAAGGTTATGTAGCCTCGCACAATCTGATCGTCAACACTGCCCCCATAGAGGATTCTGACACTTTTAGATGCATTATCGCCGTAGAGATCACGCACTTGTTCTCTGATATAAGCTAGACTTTTTAGTACATCGTTTGGTTTTGCCAGCTCACCTCCAAAATTACTTATTGCCCATACTGGCTCGTAGGCAATAGCCATCGTAGCCACATCATCAGCGGTAAGATTGCTAAGCGCACTCACTACCTGATCGTGTAAAACTTGTCTTGTTTGACCGTCTCGCCGTTCTGCTGACGTTTCTCCTACACAAAGTATCGGGGTTAAACCATTCCTAACACATGAAGCTACTTTATCTCTCACAGTTTCGAGTGATTCATTAAAAAAGATTCGTCGTTCAGAGTGACCGATAATCACATAATGAACGAGGTCTCTGAGCATAGCGAAAGATACTTCACCGGTGAATCCTCCTTCGTCCTTGTGGTAAGCATTTTGGGAAGCTAACCTAAAACGACGTCTGTCTATCTCGTGACTCAAAGGCTGAAGCGATAGCGTACTTGGTGCTAAAACTACTTCTATATCTTTGTGTCCGGCGATATGTTTGTGCATTCGCGCACTCAATAAGCTTGCTTGGCCAGTAGTAAGATGCATTTTCCAGTTAGCTACTACCAATGTTCTAGATGTGTGCATATTACTCCTTACCTACTAAAGATTCTACGCCTGGTAGTGTCTTGCCACTCATCAGCTCCATACTTGCTCCACCGCCGGTAGATACATGATCAAAATGCTCAGTAAGTTTTTTGTGCTCGATATATCCCACTGTATCGCCTCCACCTAATATGGTGTAAGGTCGGTGTCCAAACTGACCTAACATTGCTTCTACTATTAATTCTGTACCATGAGAAAATGGGCCAGTACTGTGCTGTATTCCATCTACCTCAGTGACGCCCATCGCTCCGTTCCAGATAACAGTATTTGCAAGTTGCATACTTCCTGCAATGAAAGCTCCTGAAAAAGGACCGATATCCAAGATCTTTTCGTTTGTTCCGACTGAACTAGCTTCATGCGGTGGAGTTTTTGGGTAATGCTCTATATCTGCTATCGCATGAGTGCCCCAGTCAACAATTCTGGTTTTTGCCCCAGAACTTACATCTGTCGCAACAACTCCATCCTGCGGAATATAAAATACAAAATGGCCGTTTTTAGCCTTTTCTTGGGCGAGGGCAATTATCTCTTTTGCGAGCGGAACGTCATCCTTATCTGCCATACTTGCACCTATTTCTCGCCCACTAGCAAGAAGAAACGTATTACTCATGGCCCCACCTACTGCAACTACGTCAGCAATATCGATAAATCTTTTTATCATTTCCATCTTATCGCTAATTTTTGCGCCACCAACGACTGCCATTAATGGTCTCTTCGGTTGTTCCATTGCGTTGTTGATAGCTGAAACTTCCTGTTCTAGCAATAATCCTGCCACGCTATGTATGTGACGAGTTATCGCGTCAGTGCTTGCGTGCGACCTATGAACTACTCCAAACCCATCCTGCACAAATAGCTCGATACCTTCGGCAAGTTGCCTAGCGAAGTCATCGTTATTTTCTTCCTCTTCGGCGTAAAAACGCAAATTTTCTAGGAGTAAAACCTCCCCATGCTGTAAGTTTTGTATTTTTTCACGGCTTTCTTGGCCAATACAATTAGTAGCAAACCCGACTTGCCTATGCAGTAGTTCTCCTAGACGTATAGCCACACTGGCAAGCGAATAATCTTTATTTATTGTTCCTTCAGGGCGACCCAAATGACTACAAATTACAACTTTACAATTTTGATCTAGAAGATACCGGATAGTAGGTAGGGATTTTTGGATTCGATAATCATCAGTAATAAGCCCGTCTTTTAGAGGAACATTATAGTCAGCTCGTACCAGTACAGTCTTACCTTGAACATCGATATCTCTAATTGTCTGCTTGTGAAACATTGTCTAAGTTTGCCACCCTATCTTGCTTCACATTTTATAGTATTTTTACTATAAGCACTAGAGTACTCTAACTTTTATTGTGTCAGTGGTGCCGATGACTCCTGGATACTTCCCAGAGGCAGTAACCACTACATCGCCTTTCTTAAGAACATTAGACCGATGGAGCCAGTTTGTAAGTTTTGTTGCTTGCAGTTTATCATCTGGTCGAACATAGCTCTTTGTCCCATAAACAAGAGCAAGTTGTTGAGCAACTCGTGGCGTGGATGTCACCGCAATTACCGGCATATTAGGTCTACTCGATGCAACATGTAGGGCTGTCGAGCCAGATTTAGTCTCTGCCACAATTGCAACTGCTCGCATTTTTTCGGCGAGTTCTATAACTACACTAGAAATTGACCGCGAACGAAGCTCAGTATCCTCTATCTCGATTACACTTGGCGAATGAAGTGCGTGTTGCTGAGTATAATTCACTACTCTTTTCATGACATTAACTGACTCAATTGGATACCGACCATTTGCTGTCTCGTCGCTCAACATTACCGCATCTGCCCCTAAAAGCACTGCCGTAGCAACATCTGATACCTCAGCTCTGGTCGGTTCGGGTGCTTCGGTCATACTGGCAAGCATCTGAGTGGCTACTATTGTTGGCTTAGCGTATTTTAACCCTAACTCAATAATTTGACGCTGAATTATAGGCACTGATTCAGGAGTTGTCTCAATAGCAAGATCGCCCCTGGCAACCATTAGTGCATCTGTTTCTTTAGCGATAGACTCTAGCTCTTCCACACCTCGTTTTGTCTCGATTTTAGCTATGATCTTAGCATTAGACCCGAGATTTTTGAGCATTCGCCGTAGTTTTACAATATCTTGTGCTGTTTGCACAAAACTAAGTGCCACATAATCAATATCTGCGGTTGAACCGAAAGTTATATCCTTTTTGTCCTTGGTAGTTATGATATCTCCACCAAAGTCTGTGTCAGGTACATTGATTCCTTTGCGTTTGATCAGAATTCCGTCGTTTTCAGCTCTAACATGAACTAAGCCACTGCTTACTGAACTAACTATCGTCTTAATCTTTCCGTCATATAGATATAGTGCTTCGCCTCGTTTCACCTTTTTACTTAGATCGTACTGAGTAGGGATAACGCCGGTATTCGAATAGTCTGATTTGAAGCCAAAAACTAGATGTTGACCGGCAATAACATTAATAATTCCCTCGAAGTCTCCAAGCCTGATCTTTGGTCCTTGCAAGTCCTGTATGATTGCTACTGGCTTGCCATATTCCAAAGAAGCCTTACGAATCCATTTAATTTGTTCTTCACGTTCTGCGTGAGTTCCATGACTAAAATTCAACCGCAGGCCATTAGCTCCAGCTTCGATTAAAGATTTTACCCCAGTATAAGAATTGGTCGAAGGACCAACTGTAGCAACAATCTTTGTACGCTTAAAAGATTCTATCGGAATATTTGGAATTTTATTCGTAGTGCCCACCATTTACCTTTAGTCTATATGTTTATACTAACTACGGGCAAGTTATTTTGAGACATGAGGGTTGTCCTCTATCCAGAACCGCCAGGGTTTATCCACCTCTTTTGTTATTCCAATCCTTTTTCCAGTCTGTATTTTTGGGACGTCTTGGCGATTAATAATATATAAGTTACCTCCGTCCAAAGGTTTGCCGTAATCAGATTTTGTGATTCCCATTGCCTGAACTAATTTTGCTGGACCACTGCATAGATTTCTTACGTCATTTTGGCCCCGCCTTTGTCTCATAATATCTATACCTTTAACCGGCTCTAAAGCCCTTATTAGGACGCCCTCTCCATGTCCTTCACGGCCAGAAACGACGTTGAAACAATAGTGCATGCCATAAGTAAAATAAATATAAGCAAAACCTCCAGGGCCAAACATCACCTTATTACGCTCTGTAATGCCCCGGTGGCTGTGACTAGCAGGATCGTCCTGTGTGTAGGCTTCTGTTTCTACGATTATTCCAGAGGTAACTCCTTCGGAGGTCTCGTGTACTAGTTCACATCCTAGCAGTGTCTGGGTAAGTCCAAGCGCTTCTTGCCGGAAAAATTCGGCATTTAATATCGAGTTATCTACTTCCATAATTACCTCTGTTATGATACAATGATTCGGTTACTAAAACTACGTAATCGTTGCATTAACTTGTTACTATCTTCAAAAATGAGTTAGTTCAAGACATACGGTACGCCCGCTAGCTTTATCTCTACGAGAACAAGCTAGCCAGCACCTAACACATATGGATCCTACAAAACCATATGAGCCCGCCTTACTCAGATAATGGCCTCATCGTCTAACGGTTAGGACACCAGGTTTTCATCCTGGCAATCGGGGTTCGATTCCCCGTGAGGTCACCAATCTAAAAACCCCAGCTTCGTCTGGGGTTTTTAGATTGGCAGGCTCACTCGAGCCAGCCCGAAACCCGCAGTGGTTCGTTCATGACGATCACGCACAGGAGTTTACTCCGAGCATGTGAGGGGAAATGGTTGTCGCTAAGCGACAACGGATTCCGTGAGGTCAATAAAATATTCCCAGCAAAAAAGACCTTTTGTAAGGATTTATTATTTTTTCTGATTATTTTTTAGTTTCTAGAGCGGTCAGTCATGCTCGTACAACTAGCGTTATCCTAGCATATTTACTACATTTTTGCTAGTGGTTATGCACAGCTTTCTTATATCCTACTCAGACGCCGAGTAAATAAGTGGTGACCAGCTGTCGCAAGAGTGACAGTACTAGCAAAAAGTACAAAGACTCCTCCCGCACCAGCTTCCGGCAGTACACTCGGCTGGGATGACTGCGATGACGGACTTGTTCTATCTGTAGGTTTTATTGGTGTCGAAGGAGTGGGCGGAGGAGTTACTGGTGGGGTTACAGGAGGTTGTTCTGGTGGCGTCACTGGTGGCTGAGGACAATCTACCTTTGCTTTAAATTGGACAAATCGTTTTTCGTTAACCGATACGCCAACGTCGCCTATTGGTACCCCTGATCCACTAGTTACGTCTGAGATACCACGAATAAACTCACTGTTTGGCCCAAGCAACTGACTACTTCCTGGAATATAAGCAATCTTTTGGGGTGTAGAGAGATTAACAGTGGCAGTGTCAGACGTATTTGACGGACTAGCGTTGCTTGCTCTAATCACAATAGATGAAATATTTTGCGCAGATGAAGCTGTCCCAAACACTGCCTGAACTGTCACACCGGTTAAAGCCTCGTCTGGCCCAGGATTATGTATTCGTACTTTATATTGCAGAATATCGCATTTATCAGCCAAGGCTGGGTCACTAAAATCGGTACCTTTTGTAACATTACGAACCCTATAGATATCTCCACCCTCTGCATATGGCGCCGCAAAAGTCTGTGCCGGCATAGCGGTAATTAACACTGCCAGCCCGAGGACCGCCATAAAACTTTTGATTGATGCTTGGACCCTCATTTTATTCTCCTTTACTTCATCTGTTAAAACTGATCAGCTAAAACTGGAAATGTGTCCTGTACAATCACGTCTGTTGAGTTATCTGATGTTCGTTTACTATTGACTATAGTTACTCCATCGAGCAATTCTGCCGAGGCAACTACACTTCCTGGACTTGACGGTGCCTTCACTTGTACGCACCTAGTAGTTGCAGACTCGGCATAAACATCGCTTGTAACCTGCCCTATAGCATTGCCATTATTATCACGGAGTCTAAAATTGCGCGCTGTAACTTGATCGCCGTCAGGATCATAGAGGTTTTTAACGCAAATCTTCCCTATGCCATTGACATACATATGCTGTGGAACCACCATTTCTCCTTGCGGGGGAGAATTCCTTTCTGGGGTAGGCTGAGGCGAAGGACTAGGACCTGGACTCGGCTGAGGCGTTGGTGATGGTGACGGCGAAGGAGCAGGAGCAGGGCTTATTGTGCTAGATTCTGAACAGTATGCACTAGCTAACGCTATAGCCTTTGACCGTGCTTCACCACTAGCTTTTAGACTTCCGTTAGATTTCAAAGAACTAATGCGTGATCTAAGCTTTTTCAACCCGCTTTTTAGGTTCATAGTGGCTTTTGCGTAACCCTCACCTCTCCCATAACCAAAAGCAGAAGTTCCAGCGGTTCTACACTCTGCTCTTGCCGTGGCTTCAGACCTGGCTACCACGCTTAAATGAGCCTTCCGGTAGTCGTTAACCCAAAATACTTTGCCCCTAATAGCGTGTTTTGGCATCTTTAAACGAGCTGCGTTACCGCACGCTTTTCTATACCATTGCCAACCTTTGGATGTTTTAATCTTACAAAAAACAGATCTCCTGGTATCCCTGCCATAAGGTCTGCCGGATTCTTGGCGACCCTGAGTCCATATATTTACTTTTTTGCCATCAATCACTCTGCAACGATTCTGTTTTTCAGCGCTCTTTAGCCTTTGAGTAGATACTGTACGGTAATTGCCTAGCACGGTGGCCTTGCTGATAGTTTCTTCAGAAGCTTTACTACCAGCAATCCTGAACTCGAACTTGTTGTTTAGGCTAGTGATCTCTGTCGATGGTTGCTGAGCTTCCGCCTTCTCGGTATTAATAGACCCTTTTACAGCCGAACTTAGGGCTAAAGTCGCCACACCGATAGTCATAAGCCGTGTAGCACGATTATGTTTAATGTCATCAAATAATGACGAGGTACCCTGTTCTCCGATATCGCTTGGCGGTATTTGATGACCAGCAAAATCTCTGGAGGAAATATCCTGGTTATAGGGAGGTTGTATAGTCTCCTCAAGCCCGATGTCAGGCATAGCCATTGTTTCTAGCGTTCTTGTCATGGTCGACCCCTTCTCGGACACACCGAGTTTACTCTAGTTTTCTCCACCAAATAACAAAATATATTCTCGTATCAGGAACGTTCTGTGCCTAAAGAGACTACTTTAGTTACTGTTGCAGATCTAAATGTACTCCCAATGCAAACTGCCCACTGTGAATTAATTTACAGTGGGCAGTTTTTAGAGCGATCAGTCAGTGATATGTCTAATGTTGTTTTAGGCGACTGAACGTCGGGCTACAACATAGTAGTAAGCCATAGTACTCGCAGTTGTTACTGCTAAGAACGTAAGTACTGCACTTCCAGCACCTGTCTCAGGCAATTTACCTGGGGTTGTTGATACAGGAGTAGTTGGAGTTCCAGGAGTCGTAAATGTAATTGATGTAGCACACTGGTTTCCATCTACTATGAATGTCTCGTTATCTACTGCGATCTGAACTTTGAGTCGAGTAGCATACTGACCATCACGTGCATATGTATGCTCAACAACTCTCTGGTCAGTAACGAATTCTTCGCTACCATCACCGTAGTTAAAGATATAACGCTGGATAGTTGCACCATTGATAGCACTTGCGTTAGCGGTAAATCGTATTTTTCGCCCGCCAATTTTTTCTGCTGTTAATGAGTCACAGCTATATTCTGGAGTTATGTCTTCATCGCAATCTTCACGAGTGATAACCACGTCTGCAGTATCTCTTACTTCAGTAGGTGTTTGCTTAGAACGAGCTAGTGCAATATTTCGCACTCGCTTCTGACATTCCTCAAAATCGCCAGATACTGTAGTGTCGAAGATTACGTATCGTCCGCCACCCGAGTTATAAGTCCCGAGACCTATACCGCCGTTACTGAATACCGGCGCATCTGCTTGTACTCGATCGCCATTCTCATCAATAACTCTTACTGAGCCGTTAACTAAACTTACATGAGGAGGAAGAACATCGCGTACTGCAACCTCATCTATAGTATCAAGGCCAAGGTTTTTGGTAGAAAGTAGCCATTGAACTCGATCACCTGGCTTTGTCTGAACTTCTCGCTTCCAGTCTGTTTCACCAGCTTTTCTTACTTCTTTTACAAGTTGAAGTTCATTGCTTTGTTCTGGGGTAATTTTCAATCGTAACTCGACAACACCTTCGTACTCGAAACAGCCAGGAAGGTTACCGTTGAGTGAATCCCATCCGATCTGAGTACCACCGCTAACAATAGAGTCGCTAAGTTGTACTCCGCCAGCAAATGGCCCGTTGTTATAGAAGGTAGCTGAACCTGGAACGAATTGAACATTGAAAGGTCGGCTAGCGGTCATATCAACTGAGTCAACCACTTCTCTTGGAGTAGCATTGTCAGCAGTGATTGAAGCTACTGCACGAAGTGCGCTACCTGTGTTTGTTGGTAGCTCTACGCTTACTCGTGTGTTCTTGGCAACACCAAGTCCACTTGCATTGGTTGTTTGGTTTGCATTGTTGTGAACATACATTCGCAATACAACTTCTTTAGTACCTTCAGTAACATCTGTTACTACATCATATGCAACACCTGGCTGATCAGCACGACGGCCGTCAAAGAAGGCTCGTTCGTCTCCGTAACCTGGAGTATTAACAAATGAGTTAAATACAGGACCATTTAATGAGCCACAGCGACCATTCTGTGCGCCTGGATCGTTAGGGTCGTTACAGTTACTACTATCGCTACCTTTATTGTAGTCAAATGTTGGCCTATCAGCTGGGAAGAACCCTGCGCTTACTGCGAACGGAGCAACGGCTATGCCGACTACCGCTACTGCAACCGCCAACTTAGCCTTACTGCTAAGAGAACGGATTTTATTTAAAATATTCATAGTAATTTCTCCTCTATTCATTTCTTAGATTAAGGCTTCGCTGGTAGCGTTGTTGCTGGTTTATTGATAGTTTCAGGATCTGCGTTAATTGCAGGCTCAGGTAATACAGGAACAGGATTTGAATCTGCAGGACCTTGAGTTTCTGGTGTGTGAGGATCAGCAGTGACTAGTGCTGGCTTAGGAGTCTGTCCTTGTTTAGGAACTTCTATTGGAGAACTACCGGCTTGTGGACGAACCGCATCACCAGTACCGCCTGCGCTAGGAGCTTTGTTGGGGCCTGGTATTTTGCCGTCGCTTGTTTTAGGGGGCTTAACAGGTGGTTTTTCTGGAGCTGGACGCTCTGTTTCGTTCTCGCCTGGTTTTGGCTGTGTCGGCTGAACAGGTTTTTCTGGAGCTGGATTCTCTATTTTATTCTTGCCTGGTGTAGGAGTTTCTGTGGTAGTAGTTGTAGGAGGAGTTACTCTTTCTCCACCGCCTGGCTGAGATACTTTTGGAGTTGGAGCTTTACGGATAAGGTTAAGGCAGATTTTGCCATCACTATCTTTTGTTACTTTCCACATAAGGGTACCCATTCCTTTTACTTCACGAACAAGCACTGTTTCACCGTCGAAGTACTCTAGCTGTTCGTTTATTTCTCCACCATCTTCCATGTATCCGTTATAAACATATCCGGTATAAGACTTCTCGTAGTTCTTAGCGTTATCGGCTGTCATGAACTTAGCATTAAAAGCTTCTTGCTCTTTAGCTGACATGCCAGTTTCTGCATTGATCGATCGATTATTCTTAGTATTAAAGTTAATCGATGCTTTTCCGTATTGGTTACCTTCAGTAGTGTCACTGAACATAGCAAGACCAACTGCTGTAAGCTTCTTGTTAATACCAGTACCTTCTGCAGACATAGCGTTCATCTTGTTATGAATATTATTTAATTCAAGATTAATATTGCCATTTGCATAGTGCTTAAGAACTTCTGCGCGTCTGTCGCTAGAGTCAATATTTAAGCTCTTTACTGCGCTAGCAACGTTGCTTGAATTACCAATAGTTATTTTTTGCTTCTGTGTTGTTGAAGCAGAAGGGTCATTTTCTTTACTCTTAGTAGTTGGGCTAGGAACTGCACCAAGACTTGTCTGAGCACCAAACTGTGATTGTTGCACTGTACTCTGATTACTCTTACTATTATCATTATTTGTTTGAGCAGAATTAGCTGGTGTGCCAACACGCTCAACAGTTCTGTCACCAAACGGGCTCCAAACTGCAACTGCAGAAAGAGCCACAGCGACACCGCCAAGTACTTTGTTAAGACGGCGTGATCTACGTAGCTTATCTTTTAGATGAGTAGACTCGCTCTCTAGTTGAGCAACTTCACCTGTCAAAGAACCAACACGCTTTCTTAATTCGTTATTATTTTCATTTGATGTTGCGATCTGTTCTTTCATATCTACAAGTTGCTCAGCAACCGGCTCAGCAGTACCACCGTCAACAAGCTTCTGCACATCAATATTACGCTTCATCGCCAACGCTTCATCACGCATCTCTGGTGTTTCTGCTGGACGACCTTGGTTTGGGTCTTGGTTTGGATTAGTCATCGTAGTTTATTCCTCCCCTAGAAATCTCTAGGATCTTAGTTCCTTATTCCCACACCTCTTGTGCTTTACAGCTCAAAATGTGTTCTAGGTACAATATATCACAACAGTTCTATATTGTCAAGTATATTGAATACTAATAGTTATTAGCATTTTGCAATAATTTGACGTAAAGATGAGCTAAGTAAATTAACCATCACTCTAAGATGTTGGTTCAGGTTGCGAATCTGGTACTGCAAGGTTCTTTTTACTAAATGAAAAGCCGAATGTACTTCCTCTGCCTTCTTCGCTTTCAAATAACAAATTACCCCCTTGAGCAGTAATGACCTTTTTAGCCATAAATAAGCCTAACCCGGTACCATCAGGACGAGCTTTTCTAGCATTTCTTGCTCTATAAAATTTAGTGAATAGCCTCTTTTGCTCGTCTGCTGGGACACCTAGTCCATTATCTTTAACTCTAAAATATATGTGGTTCTTATCCGAGGTTAAATTGATATCTATCCTACCTCCGCTTGGAGTGTAATACATAGCGTTATCTATAAAATTCATTATGACTTGTCTAAGCTTAGTCTCGTCTATCATAAGCTTAGGGAAATCCTTAGGTTTATCATATGACAGTGTCAGACTCTTGATCTTAGCTTGTTCAGTAAGTTGCTTTACTTCACCCTCTACAACATCTGCCAGATTAGTAGGATGCGCGTCAATTATAAATTTACCTGTCTTAAGTCGTGAGACATTAAGAAGATCTGCTATCAGATAAACCATACGCTGTGAACTAACAAATGCCTGATCTAGAAGTTTTCGTTGCGTATCTGTTACATCACCGGCGTCGCCCTCTATTACCATACTCAAATAACCCTTAACACTAGTAAGTGGTGTTCTAAGTTGATGAGAAGCCATACTAATGAATTCGTCTTTAGTCTCGTCCATTGATTTCAGTTTTTCATTAGTTTTTTGGAGTTTTCTCAAAACATACTGATTTTCTTCGAAGAGTAGACTGTTTTCAATCGCTATGCCAACGGCCTCACAAAGACGCGTTACTGCCTCGCGCTGTTTTTCGGTTATATGAGCCGAATCTTCAATAAACCCTGCGACTAGAACACCAACTATTCGGTGACGAGCCAGAAGCTTTACGACCATTACAGACTTTAGCGGGCTCATCTCTCTTAGAGACGCAACCTTAGCAGGACCGATATTAATAACGCTAGCGAGTGTCTCGTCTGACAAGGCAGAGATGTCGATTATTCTATTAACTTCTGGACTCACAATCCAAGGATGGTGATCATCTAGAGTCACTTGATAATTGATTTTGCTTAAAGACTCGAGCGTACTAGAAAACCCCAGTAGCTCAAGTTTATCTTTCCTAGCAGGAATAGCCATTATGCCCACTGTTGATATATTAGAGTTATCAATTATTGTTTTCGCTATAGCCTGACATAGTTTATCAAGTTTGTTGTGAGATTCTAGAACAAGCTTATCAATATTCCTTAATAACTGTAGCGTCTGATTAGTTTCAGCTAATTCAAGATTGCGCTTGTACATATCCTCAGTTGCCTGGGCATATAACGCTTTGAGATTCTTTTTACGGCCAAAAATACTTCGATTTTTGGATGAGTTAGTATTTTCCACCTGTTCCCATTACCTAACTAAGTAATTTAGGTATTTGTTCTGGCTGTAGCTCAGACAGGTACCGCGACGCAGAATCTTTGCATGCCTGAACTGCAATTTCTCCGAATAGCTCGCGGTATTGCTCGACAAGACTATCGATAGCTTGAGCACCATTTCCGGCTATATCTACATTATGCTTTGACCAATCGATCGTTAACCCATTCACTAATTCTGCTTGATCAATAGCGATCGGGCCAATGATCTGTTCTTGTTGCAAAATAATAGCTTCTGCAATCTGGTTGTAAACCTCTTGATCCATATTTATTTAGAGCTCCTGGACTTGAGCCTAAATGCAACAGTTCCAATACTTACCATAGCTAGTACCATTACGAAATATGACAGCTGATAAATCAAGTCGGTAAAACCTCCTGTAACCCATTGATCACGAGAAAAACGGTATAAGAACGCAAAGTCCGCAATATATTGAATTACCAAAGCGCAAAGAAGCAAGAGAACCTTAGTACGCATGACACCCCCAAGAGCTTTGAAGGACAGAAGGTAGATCATGAGAGCGAGCGATATATAGACTGCTTGACCAAGAGGATAGCCAAAGTCTAGAAAAGCAACAACCCAGTTACCCCCACCTTCGTAGCCGTTTAGGAATACATAGTAAGAGCACCCAAGTAGAAGCGCAGGAACTACCAAACTTAACAGTTTTACTCCAGAAGAAAGAGCTGACAATTTAATACCCAAAGCTTTTTTAAGCTGTATTAGCCCAAGAATATAAAAGATGATACTACCAAAGAAACCAACATCCCCAAGCGATGGATAAGGAGCTTCTACTCCTTTGACAAAAGCAAAATAAGAATAGGTGACCTGTCCAAATACTTGGGCAACCAAACCTAAGCTCAAAAATATGAGCGATCTCCCAAAGAGACTTTTTACACCGCCCCAGCGTCTTGAAACAAACAAACCTATGACTGCGCCAACTAGCGCAATAACCCAGTATGAATCGCTGTACAATTCAAAGGACTTGGCTTCAGGATCTAGGAAAAGATTATTGTAGAGCCACCATCCAGCAAAACCTATTGAAAGTAAGGTAGCAGTAATGAGTGATAATTTTTCAGGATTATTTTGTTTCATGATAATACTTATCCTTAATTATCGCCATCGTGCAATACGATGTCAAGCAAAGGTAGCCAACACCACTTGGGTGGGTTATGATGTATGAACGTAACTTCAATACACAAACATGATCTCAAATTACCCTGTCCTTACCAAGTTATCGATTGAACACAAACCTGCTATCCAAGAGTTCGTAGCACAATTTGAGCCGTACTCGGACTTTAACTTTATAAGCTTATTCTGCTGGAATATTGACGGTTCAACTCAAGTTGCTATGTTTAACAGTAATCTAGTTATACAAGTGCCCGATTATTTAACGGGGGAACCTGTCATTTCTGTACTCGGCAATAACGAGATAACAAGCACAATCGAAACACTCCTCGAGAAAACTACCCTATTGAAACTTGTACCTGAAAATACAGTCCATAACATTACCGAGCCTGCTACTTTCGACATTCAAGAAGATCCTGACAATCACGACTATATATTTGACCTTCAAGATCATGTGACCTTTAGTGGCAGTCAGTTCAAGACGAAACGCAAACATTTGAGTCGTTTTGTTAAAGACTATGGCCACCGAGTACATGTAAGATCAGTCGATCTAAGCAACCATGATAATTTAGACACACTTGAGCACGTATTCTTGCAGTGGGCACATGAAAAACAAAGAGACAATACCGATATAGAGAATGAAAGAATCGCAATTGTACGCTTTTTAGAACATGCATCAGCCTTCGAAAATCGATGTTACGAAATATTAATCGATGGCAAGCTTGTCGGTTTTTCTCTCAACGAAGTATTGCCCGGGAAGATGGCAAATTGTCATTTTCAAAAATGTTTAACCAACTATACCAACATTGATATTTTCTTCACCAACTACGTTGCACAGCAACTTGTCGACGAAGGCTGTATGTATATCAATTGGGAACAGGATTTAGGTATCGATGGGTTGAGACAACTTAAGCAATCTTACAAGCCTATGAAAATGCTCAAAAAATATCTAATAATCTAGTGTGGACATATACACACCCGCTATAATTACTAAGCCCATACAAATCTTAAGAGTCATTTTGCCTGCTTTTGCTTCTGGAAACCACTTAGGAACTAATGGATATAACAGCACAGATATTACTAGTACATATAGTATCTGGGTATTTTCAAACGCTTTTACCAGGGACAAGGGACCTATACTTAAAGCGTAGTTACGCACATAGTCAGCAGATAGACCAATAACTTCCACGAGCGCAAGGAGGAGCAATAATAATTTTGAATTTTTTCGGATGATTCCTTTCAAATCTTTGCCATTGTTCTGGAATATCAGAAGATACATAAAATACAATCCAGCCAAAAACATTCCAAAAGAAAAATATAGATATGCTTGATAGAAGTCTACCCTATCAAAAACAAACTTGTTTGCGAGTGAAACAACATCAAAAATTCCCGCTGCTATTAATGCTGGAATCAGTGCTGGAGAAAACTTGAAACGTTTTACATCTGTCATGGAATAGATAATAGATGCCAGAATTATTGTACTAAACCCAATAATCTGCCATGTAGACAAACGCTCGTCCACTATAAAATATGCCAATAGCGGAAGGATGGCAGGAGTTAAGGCGAATAAAGCTACTACTACTGACGGATCAGCACGCTGTAGTGCCTTAAAGTAAAAGAAGAAAGAAACTACATTTAAAAAACCTGCGGTTGATATTATCAAGATTAACCTAGGATCAATGTATATATCGACTCTAGCAAAAACTAAAATTAAAATTGCAGGTATTAGACCAAATAATCCTGATATTACCGATCCTGCAAGCGCACCTTTGTAAACATGCCTTACTAAATTATCGTCTAATAAATTTACAATTGCCCACAAAAGTGGCGCCAATAATGCCGGTAAAATCCATTCCATGTATGTTGCTTTATCCTTAAAATTAGTATAACCTAATTCTTACATACAACGAACAAAAAGCATAAAATGAATATTTACCTCACCACTGCAGTAGGAGAAGGACCAACAGAACTTGCATCATTTGACCATGCATTAGTCCAATCAGGAATTGCTAACTTCAATCTTCTGTATCTCAGCTCTGTTATTCCGCCTAACAGTACCATCATCCCAACTAAAAAAGCAGAAGTTACAGGATCTGAGTGGGGGGACAAACTTTATGTTGTAATGGCTCAGCAGAGGACTAGTATTCCTAACCAGCAAGTGTGGGCTGGCATTGGATGGGTTCAAGATCCTGAAACCAAAAAAGGTTTGTTTGTAGAGCACGAAGGTCATAGTGAACAAGAAGTAAGAGCAGATATCGAGAACTCTCTTAATGCTCTCATGAGCAACAGAAATATGAATTTTGGAGAGATTAAGATGCAGGTTGTTGGAGGCACATGCTTAGACAAACCCATCTGCGCAATGACTGTTGCAGTTTTTCAACCTGTCGGCTGGAAGAAATAATGGACAAACCACGGTTGGCTCACCTGTGTGTAATAGTCTACAATAGGGGTTAACTATGGTTGATAACGCTCCTAAAGTCGCAATTATCGAAGATGATCTCGCTATATCTCAGATGTACCGTATTAAGTTTGAGGCTGAAGGGTTCCAGGTAGAAACAGCAGAAAACGGTAAGCTTGGCCTAGCTCTCGCAGAAACTATGAAACCAGATATTATTCTGTTGGATCTTATGATGCCTGAAATGTCAGGAGATGAAATGCTCGCCAAGTTGCGGGCAAGTGAGTGGGGTGCAGATATAAAAGTCATCATCCTTACTAACATGGGAGAACAAGAAGTCCCAGAATCTGTACGGGCGCTCAATGTGAGCGCTTTTATTTTAAAGGCGGATATGACCCCACGCCAAGTTGCCGACCTAGTCAAAGTGCAACTTGGTTTATAGTGAACCTATCGTATAAGCTTCTTCCAGCTTCTACTTAATTTAGTGGCGCAGATCATTGGGTTTACTCATCATCGTATCTTCAGATGTGTTTTCTAATATAAACTTTCGCTTAACAGAAGTACCATATAAAATAGGTTAATAATGAACATAGCAATTATCGGCTACGGTAGCCAAGGCGCATCTGCATACAACTATTGGCAGGATTCAGAAAACTCTATCACAATTTGTGACAGCAATCGTGACGTAATGATCCCAGAAGGAGCATCGACTCAGCTCGGCGAAGATTATTTAAAGAATCTGGATAAATACGATTTAATCGTCCGCAGTCCATCCATACACCCTAAAAACATTATATCTGCTAACCCTGATGTTACTATACAAAGTAAAGTTACTACTAACACAAACGAATTCTTTCGAGTATGCCCAACAAAAAATATTATTGGAGTAACAGGAACCAAGGGTAAAGGAACAACTTCTACCCTTATCACTAAAATGCTTGAAGCGTCTGGATACCGCGTGCATCTAGGTGGTAATATCGGCACCCCTCCTCTGGAAATGCTTAAGAATGATATTAAGCCTGATGATTGGGTGGTCTTAGAATTAGCGAATTTCCAGCTTATAGACCTGCTGTATTCTCCACATATAGCAGTGTGTCTAATGATCACAAGCGAACATCAAGACTGGCACACTGATTTTAATGAGTACACTCGTGCGAAGCAACAACTATTTACTCACCAAACTCAAGATGACTATGCTATATATTATGCATTTGACCAGAATTCTCGCGACATAGCATCTGTCAGTAAGGCAAAGCAGATTCCATACATGGAAAAGCCTGGTGCATACGTAGTAGACGACACTGTGGTCATAAACGACAAGAAGATTTGTGTCATTAATGATATAAAATTGCTAGGCAAACACAATTTGCAAAATATTTGCTCCGCTATAACTGCCGTCTGGCAAGTGAGCCCTAATGTGAGCGCTATAAAACAGGCGATTGTTAACTTTAGTGGCATGGAATACCGCTTAGAATTAATACGCGAACTCGACGGTGTTAGCTATTACAATGATAGTTTTGGCACAACTCCAGAAACAGCAATTGTAGCAATTCAAGCCTTTGATAAGCCTAAAATACTAATTGCGGGCGGATCAGACAAGAGCGCTTCCTATACCGAACTTGCACAGGTTATAGCATCAAATAACGTAAAGACTCTCATAACCATCGGCATAACTGGTAAAGTAATTGCAGAATTAGTTAAATCGCAGTCAAAATCCATAAAGATCATCGAGAATCCGCCGTCTATGCAAGAAGCGGTCGAACTTGCCCAAAAAGAAGCAGACACAGGAGATATCGTCCTATTGTCTACTGGCTCAGCAAGTTTTGGAATGTTTGAAAATTACAAAGATCGCGGGGATCAATTTAATCAAGCTGTGAAAGGACTCGCACCAACCGAGTAATAACAGCCTGTTCAGGTTGCAAGATAATTGCCTTACCTCTGGTGAACTTTTCTAGTTTTTCCTCAATCCAATGATAATGGGTGCATCCCATGACAATAACATCACTTTTTTTAGACAACGAATCTTCAATAATTTCATTTAAATGCTCTTGATCAATTCTGTCATCCTCTATCATGGTAGCCCATGTACTACAGTCAGGTTCAATCACTCTTGTGTTACTTGCGTATTTATTCTTTAGTTCCAGATATCGGGCACTTTTTAATGTTGTAGGTGTAGCACATACTGTTATCACTTTTGTCTTAGATAGTTGAACGGCTGGCTTAATCATTGGCTCAATACCAATAAGTGGTACAGAGATCACCCGCCGAAGCTTCTGAATAATGGTTGTTGTGACAGTATTACACGCAACCACAATTACTTTGCACCCCTCGGCTTCAAGTCCTTGTAAAATAGGTACGACCAACTCGTATAGTTGGTCTTCAGTTTTATTACCATATGGCAGATTCTTTTTGTCTTGTCGATAAACGACCTCATGTTCAGGAACGGCTTTTTTTATTGCATTAGCTACCGAACGACCCCCTGCGCCAGAATCAAATACCCCTATCTTCATTTACTCATCCTTGCTAGATTTCCGTGAAGCTGAGATCACATTCTCGAATAGTGCAGTGACAGTTAACGGACCAACACCACCTTTTACAGGTGTAATTGTTAGATCGTCACGTTCATAAACCTCAGGCGCAACATCCCCTACCGTTTTCCCGTCTTCACTGGCAACTCCTGCGTCAACGACTACCGCTCCCCGCTTTATCATATCTGGGAATAAAAGCGCTGGACTGCCCGCGCATGTAATTATAATGTCTGCAGAAAGGGTGAGGGATGCGAGATCTGCTGTACTTCGATCTGCAACGGTCACGTCATGGCCAGCAGATATAAGCTGTTTAGATAAGGGTTGTCCCACTAGTTTACCGTTTCCAATAAGAACTATCTTCTTCCCTTGGATATCTATGTTATATCCTGCAAGTAACCACATGATCGCCATTGGCGTTGCTGGATCGTGAATTGCATTAACCCCCAGTGCGTCAACATCCTTTTCTGGCGCTACCAAATTACATAACTCATCAGTCTCTTTCGGGTCTTCTAGAGGGAGTTGCAAAATAATACCGTGGACAGATGCGTCCTTATTTAATTGCTCTATGCACTGACGCGCATCTGCTTGAGCAATGTTATGAACATCTACATCAATTAATATATCGGAACCATATCGTTGCTTTAAACCCACATAGGTATTAATAACTGGATCATCTTTTACTTGCACGATCGCCAACTTAGGGTCTACTCCATAGGCCTGTCTTAGCCCACGCACAGCGCGTGACTGTCGCTCTTTTATAAATCCAGCTAGTTCTGACCCATTAAGTATTTTCATCAACGTCTATCATACTCTGTCTCACCTATTCTGGTAAACAGATAAGACCTAGCTAATATAAATAAAGGCAAGTAAAAAAATCTTCTCAGCAGACGATTATCAAGTATGGTACACCCGGACGGATTCGAACCGCCGACCCTCTGTTCCGAAGACAGATGCTCTAATCCGCTGAGCTACGGGTGCATATTGCAACATCTGCTCATTTTAACAGATTAAAGCACTTGCTACAACAGGGGTAATCTGCTATTATCGCTTGGTTAGTAATATTAGGGCCAGTAGCTCAGCTGGTTAGAGCACCTGCCTCTTAAGCAGGGTGTCGAGGGTTCGAGTCCCTCCTGGCCCTCCACGCAAGAACCGTCCTTCTGGGCGGTTTTTTCGTGATTGATCTTTGGGGTCACGAATTCATGACACGCCAAAGGGTGGAGAGGGTGAGGATTGCCTGTGGCAATCTGCAAGGGAGACAACTCTTGCAAACTGGTTTGCAGAGATGTTGCGACGGGGTCGCAGAATGTGACCGAGTCCCTCCTGGCCCTCCAAACTAAAATACCCTACCTTGCCGTAGGGTATTTTAGTTTGGTGTTTTGGGCGGACTCAAACCTGAGACTTGGATTTTCTTCAGAAAATACAGTTATCGAGCGGTTCGGTCGACAAAGTCGTGCGCTTGCCCCTCCTTGGGTGTTTTTAATCTAGATCCACAGCAATTAAATTAGACTACTTATCGGAATCTGGTGCTTGCAAGCGTTTTTGAGGCTTATTTTCTTCGTGGGCTTTAAGAGTTTGGGTAAGGACATTGATCATACTTTGGGCATGTTCACGACTCATCCCTATTCTACTCACTACCGCTGGTTGTTGCATACCAGGGGCTTGCTGTAAGAACTGAAGTATAACGCCGTGATCATTTACATTAGCCTGCATGGAATCGCTGTATACAACACGATTATCAACCGGCATATACATAACAACTTGCTTATTAATAATATCTTCTAAGACGCTAGATACAACGTCTGCTGTATCCTGACTTCCTTCTGCAAGTTCTCTTAGATCATCTGCTTGGTCTTCAGTAAGTAAGAAATGACTAATCAACATATCTAGCATTTCTGCAGAAGGGAGTTGCTTACCAGATTCAATAGAATGAAGTGCACTCTGATCTATCTCAAGAGTTCCTGATACTTCATCAACAGATTGTTGCCATTGCTCTCGCAGGAACTTTATGCGAGCCCCAAAGGCAGAATAAGGTTGGTCGTTCTGATTTCCCATACAGACTATATTGTACGCCGGTTTGTGATGGATTCAAGTTATAGCGCTATATATAACAACATCTACGAAGATAAAACTTGTTATACTAACGGTTATGCTTCCTGGATTAAAAGAAAACATGTCCTTAAAAAACTATTCAACCATGCGTCTTGGTGGACCGGCGCGATACTTATGTGAAATCCAGGATTATCACGACATTACCTTAATCGATGAATGGGCTACAAAGAACAACCTTCCTATCATAATGATCGGCAGTGGGAGTAATATAGTCTGGAGCGATGAAGGATTTCCGGGCGTAGTGCTGGTCAATAAAATACCCGGTTATGACTTGCAAGACCAGGGAGAGCAACAGTACTTAATGATCGGCGCTGGAGAAGAATGGGACTCAGTTGTAGAGCGAAGTGTAGCTAGTGGGCTTTCTGGTCTAGAATCATTATCACTTATCCCAGGAACGGCCGGTGCAACACCTATACAGAACGTGGGAGCTTACGGTAGCGAGATAGCCAACGTACTGGTGTGCGTACAAGCTTATGATCGTACAGAGAAGAAAATGGTTGTTATCCCTAAGTCCGACTGTGGATTTAGTTACAGAAATAGCCGATTTAAGTCTGAAGATAAGGGTCGATTCTTTATTACCTCACTAACTGTTTCGTTATCAAGAGGCTTACCCACCCCGCCTTATTACGCAAGTGTTGAAGCGCGTATTAGAGCAAAGGGGTTAAATAATAATCAGATTACGGCTCAAGCTATTCGAGATATCGTAATAGCAATTCGTAGCGAAAAATTACCAGACCCGTCGCAAGTAGCTAACTGTGGTTCATTCTTTCATAATCCGATCATTCCCTTATATCAACTAGACGAAATTCGTGGCAACTATCCTGGTGTTGTCTACTGGACTGTTGGAGATGATCAAGCCAAAGTTTCGGCCGGCTGGCTTCTAGAGCAACTGGGTCTCAAGGGTTACCACGAACCTAACACAGGCATGGCAATTTGGGACAAGCAAGCTTTGGTCTTAGTTAACGAACACGCTCCAAGCACTGCGCATTTGCTAGCCTTTAGAGATGCGATAATTAAGTCTGTCCAGGAAAAATACGGAATAACACTAATACAAGAACCGGAACTAATTTAATCTTCTAAAATGCTTTGCCCGTGTTGCGCCTTGTAAACAAGTTGCATTTCTATACGAGGCAAACCTGCAATAGCTTCTACGCGATCGAGCAACTCTGCCTTTGTGGCTTTTTTTCCTGCATTTAACTTTGCCTTTAACCCTATTGCCAGCGCACCAAGAGTACCGACCTTATCGTCGTGTAACTGCTTTTTGAGACGAGCCATATTCTTGTCTTCTGCATACATGTCAAAAGCCCTTCTTAGGTTGTCAATCTTCATATTCCATGAATCGATGCGTGCTAACACACTTTTCACATCCCCCGCGATCAAGTGAGGATAGTTCTGCTTTTTGCCGTAGTACGTATTGTTGAACTTTTCTGCGAACCAAGGATCGTTCATTGTTTCCATCACACTAAAGAACGTATCAAAATTTGATTGATTCAATGATTTTTTCATTATTGCAGAATAAGCCATTGAGCGGTTATGATAGTATGCGTCTACATAATCTGGCTTACCACGATTTGCTATAAAGTCATATTTATAGCTAGCAGGCACCCCATTAATCCAGGCCACTGTTTCTTTCCTAATATGTGGCATATACGAATTACTTTCGTAAGCTAATGCGACGTCAGCCTCAATGCCCCTAAGCATAAACTCATAGGAGTCAACCAACCCATCACCAATAAGAGCTTCGTATTCATCAGTTCCTGTACGTTCATGGAATATTGACTGAAATGAACTTAGTTCCACGTTCATTCTACCTAAATCATTGCGTAACTTTTCTCTGTTATCCATTTAGTTATTCTAGCTTGAGAATTCACTTTAACCATGAGCACTTAACATTCTAGGTATTACTCATCACTTGGTAAGGGAAACTGTATTGCAAATTTCTTAACTTCATCGTTCAAGTCGCTAAGTTTTGAATTATCTTCACGGTGAGTAATAGCTTGGAGCATCCATTCGGCTATTTTTTCCATATGCTGTTGCTTCATCCCGCGTGAAGTTATTGCCGGTGTTCCTAGACGAATTCCGCTTGGTCGAAACGGCGGTAGTGGGTCGTCTGCAATAGCATTTTTATTGAGAGTTAATCCAATCTTATCCAACGCTTTTTCTGCAATATCGCCGTCAATCCCAAAACTACTATGCACGTCACACAAGATTAGATGATTACTAGTTCCGCCAGTTATGAGCTTAAAACCACGTTTCTGAAGTTGATCAGCGAGTTCTGAGGCATTGTCCACAACTTGTTTAGCATAATCTTTGAACTCTGGTTTTAGCGCTTCGCCAAATGCCACTGCCTTTCCTGCGATTACATGCATTAGTGGGCCACCTTGAACTCCAGGGAAAACCGTACGATCTATGAGAGTAGGAATATTATCAATGGTTTTTTCTGGCGCACGTAGAGGTGTACTAACAGTCCCTTTACTAAGAATTAAACCACCCCTCGGTCCACGAAGGGTTTTATGTGTAGTTGTCGTGATTACATGAAAGCCATGATCAAAAGGATTTTCAGCTACCCCACCAACAATAAGTCCAGCGATATGAGCCATATCAGCAACTAAAAGCGCCCCTACTTCATTCCCGATTTCTGCAAACTTACCATAGTCTAATTCTCTTGGGTAAGCACTAAAACCTGCCAGAATAATCTTTGGTTTATGCTTTAAAGCCAACTCTCTGAGCTCTTCATAGTCGATCTCGCCAGTCTTGGGATCCTTCATTTTATATCTGACAAAGTTATATATTCTTGCGAGAACAGTAACCGGCGCACCGTGCGTTAAATGACCACCGTGACTAAGATCCATTGCTAAAACCGTATCTCCTGGATCAAGCCAAGAATGATAGACTGCTTCGTTTGCTTGAGCTCCAGAATGAGGCTGAACGTTTGCATGGTCTGCTCCAAAAAGTTCCTTTGCTCGGTCAATTGCTAACTGTTCAACTTGATCAGTGTTTTCTTGACCACCATAATACCTCTTACCAGGAAATCCCTCGGAGTATTTATTGGTAAAAATACTCCCGTTAGCAGTTAGCACGTCTCTAGAAACATGATTCTCGCTTGGAATAAGCTCTAATCCTTCGCGTTGTCTTTGTTCTTCTGCAGATATTAGGTTCGCAATAATAGTGTCGTTCATAATTTCGGTCTCCTTGTTAGATGTAATCAGTTGGCTCAGTAGTAACGATCATAACTAAATCATACTCATATTGTAGCTGATTTTAGCAAAAAAATCTGACTTGATTCACATATCATGAGTGGTATATTATTGTGATCATGACCAACACAAACGAAAAAATAGGACAGTTAATTTATCAGATCAGGCAAGAGCGTGGTTTTACACAAGCTGAGTTTGCAAGAAGACTTGGCACCAGTCAATCAGCCGTAAACCGTATCGAAAAAGGTCGACAGAACCTCAGTCTAGAGACATTAGGTAGAATTAGCGACGTACTCAATAAGCAGATCATTAGCCTCGGTGGAGGTGCGGTAAACCTAAGGATAGAAGGCGGACATGAACTCAAAGGGAGCATAGAAACTAAGGTTTCTAAAAATGCTGCGGTTTGTTTGTTATTCGCTGCGCTTCTAAACAAAGGCACCACAAGACTTAAGCGTATGCCGAGAATAGAAGAAGTAAACCGACTTATAGAAGTACTGACAAGCATAGGAGTAAAAGTCCGATGGATGGCTAATAACGACTTAGAGATTCGACCACCAGAAGTCCTGCTACTCGACAAGATGGATAAAACCGCTGCCCGAAAAACACGTAGTGTGATCATGATGCTAGGTCCTCTAATGCATCTGTTTGATGAGTTCAAAATCCCCTATGCAGGGGGGTGTAAACTTGGGAGCAGGACTGTTCAGCCACATCTCTTCGCTCTTGAAGAATTTGGAGTTAACATTACTGCTAAGACCGGTCATTATCATGTTGTCGCCAAACACAAAATTCCTGAAACAATAATATTATACGAATCTGGCGATACAACCACAGAGAACGTCATCATGGCAGCATCCCGCGTAGACGGAGAGGTAACAATTAAGATGGCTAGTGCTAATTATATGGTTCAGGATCTCTGTTATTTCTTAAAAAAACTTGGCGTTAAGATTTCAGGAATAGGCACCAGTACTCTTGTTATTCGTGGCGTAAAAAATATTCGAAAGAACGTTACTTATCATCCATCTGAAGACCCAATAGAGTCAATGACATTTATAGCAGCAGCGGTTACTACAAACTCCAGTATTACAGTTAAGCGTGCACCGATAGAGTTTGTGGAGTTAGAACTTTTAAAACTTAAAAAAATGGGTCTTTCTTTTGATGTCAGCCCTCATTACAAGGCTAACAATGGGTACACAGACCTTGCCGATATTACTATCCATAAACATGACGGTAAACTTACAGCTTTAGAGGAAAAAATTTATGCTCGTCCATTCCCTGGCCTAAACATCGACAATCTACCGTATTTCGTGCCGATTTCTGCAGTAGCGAAAGGTCGCACTCTTATACACGACTGGGTGTATGAAGAAAGAGCACTTTATTATACCGAGATGCGCAAACTTGGAGTGAATGTCACGCTAGCTGATCCTCATAGAGCTTACATAGATGGGCCAACAAAATGGAGCGTTGCAGACGTAGTATGCCCTCCCGCCCTTCGTCCAGCGGTCCTACTGCTCATTGGTATGCTAGCAGCACCTGGTACTTCTATCCTACGTAATGTCTATTCTATCAATCGTGGATACGAGGATCTTGCCGAAAGACTAAATCAAATCGGTGCTCAGATAGAAATTATCAACGATCTATAAATAGAGGTCACCATCTGTTATAATTTGCGTTAGTCTGCGGGATTCGTATAACGGCTAATATATAAGTTTTCCAAACTTAGGACGGGGGTTCGATTCCCCCATCCCGCACCACAATCATTTATCAAACCGCATTTCACATTATATAAATGAAAAATGTTGACTGTTAAATGAACGCTTGTGTGCCCCGGTAGCTCAGTGGATTAGAGCAATGGGCTTCTATCCCACAGGTCGGGGGTTCGAGTCCCTCCCGGGGTACCAAAATAAAACACCTATTATTTGATAGGTGTTTTATTTTGACAGCTAGCTGAAGCGGGCATCGAACCACAGGTTCGGTCGCCCAAGTCACGCACAAGAATGAATTCCGAGCATGACTGCAGGCGTGCGCTACCCCTCCCGATTGATCATCACCCACTCTACGCCTCCTTAGATCTTATTTATTACAGTAGTTGCTATAGACGTAACTTTACGCTATAATCACCCCTGTTTTACTGACCATTTCAGTACAAATATTTGGTGGCTATAGCTCAGTTGGTTAGAGCGCCGGGTTGTGGTTCCGGAGGTCGTGGGTTCAATTCCCATTAGCCACCCCATTCAAGAGAAGTCAAGAGTTGCTTGGCTTTTTTAAATTACGCTTAATAAAATAATTACAGCTACCGGGACTGTGATATTGTCCGAACCAAACCATGAAATATTTTCGAGCAGTGTAAGTATTAACGGAAACATTACTAGTAAAGTAAGTAAGTTTGGCCTGTTCTCTGGTGCAACAAAGTACAACGCGCCCGCAAAAATAGCCATAGATGTATAGAAAAATGTCATTGACCCGAGTAGGGTTTTACCGTGGCTGAGTAACATGTAACGGGTTCTCTTACCCCATTTGAGCCCAACGATTGCTGCCAGTGCATCTGCAATCGCGAGATGCAATATGGATGCTGTAAAGATCCAGGGAGCTGGCTCAAGTAATGCGCATATGCCAATACCGATCGGATACAGTACTTCGCCTCTCGTAATACGATTAACGTCGTGTATAGAGCTAAATATATTGAGTTTATAAGATGCTAGTATGACCACTAAAAAGCCAACGCTGAGTAGCTGTATATAAGTCCATGATAAAAAAAATGGGCAAAACGCCACAATCACGCCTGTCCCCATATGTATTAGTTTACGACTGAGTTCAACTTGCACTATTTTACGGCGCCACAAGATCTCTGCGAACATAATAAGAAATAGTATGCATAGACATACAAGTATTAATTCAATCATAGATTTTTGGGAGGTAAGGGCACGAATTTACTAGTTTGCTTTGCATATTCTTGGTAAGTTTTATTCTTTTTATAGCGCTCTTCAAGTAGGGGCACTCCAGAAACGAACAAAATTAAATAAGTAATCGTTAAAGGTCCTACGATCGACCACCATACGGGGTTAATACTCAGACTAATAAGCCATATTCCCCACCAGAGGGTTACTTCCCCAAAGTAGTTCGGGTGTCGGCTATAGGCCCATAGACCTTTATTCATTACCTTCCCGCTTTTCTTTTTTAGGAAGTCTGCGAGTTGCTTGTCTGCAATCGCCTCAATCGTGATACCTGTAAGCCACACTGCAAAACCAAGCCCGAGCAGAAAATCAGAGTTAAAAGGATCTTTGGAGGATGCGATCGCCACCAACGGAAGAGCAATCACAGTCAGTAGGATAGCCTGGAGCATATAAACCCTTAAGAAGGCTTGAAGAACAGGCATACGTCTCCATTTTTTTCGCATCGCTACATACCTAGCATCTTCTGGCTTATTCCAGTTTCTAGATAAAATATGATAACTAAGACGCATCCCCCATACTATTACAAGAGTAGTAGTCAAAACTTGAGCATAGGATAGATCGCCCTGATTAGCATAAGCCAAGACCATCACCGCAACTATAAAACCTCCGCCCCAAGCGATGTCAACCAGATCTAATCGATTTTTAACCTGCGCTAGGCCAAACCATAAGGTAAAGTAAAGTATTACTGCCACTACAGTAACCAAGTAATAATCTAGTGCGTTCATGTGAATATTGTAACAGCTTGAGACATTCAAATGACCCGTTTTATGTAGGAAATGTTACAGCCTTTAACTGTAGAAGTGCGTATAGTTACATATGTTAACCAGGAGTCAGATATATGAAGCAAAGAAATTGGGATAAGATTGCAACAGAACAGTTCAAGTCTATGCCTAAAGACTTTCAGGACGATTGGAAAGATTTAAGAAACACTGTGAATAGTCGGTAGTTATTTGGAGACTTATTTAAAATACCCGGGGTAAACCTGGGTATTTTTAATAGTCGGGGTGAAAGGACATTGCACTTTGTGCTCCTCCGCTCAATCGTGCTCAATGCAAGCTTTTGCGCGCGATTTCGCTACGCCAAACCTTCCGTTCGCTTTGCTCACTCATCAGGTTATTGTCACTTCGGAAAAATTAATATAGCCTAGCAAAGCTAAGCTATATTAATTGGTCGGGGTGAAAGGACTCAAACCTTCGACCTCTCGGTCCCAAACCGAGCGCGCTATCAACTGCGCCACACCCCGTCGTCGGAGCATTATGGCTAAGCCATATTCAACAACAGGGGTAAGTATACGATATTTCTTAGACAGATTCAATGACTTGATGGATATGTTCAACGTTTGTAGCCAAACCCGTTATCTCATCTACTGCAACAAGTAGCGCATTAAATTGAAACGGTGGGTTAAATTCTATCTCGTTCTTACTAACTTTTCCTGACTTCCACCTCTCTATAATCACACTCGTCTTTACACCTAAGGAGCTGTGTAACGCTCCACACATGCCAACATCTGTAACATGCGCGGTCCCCCTAGGAAGAATCATTGCGTCTGCAGTTGGCACATGCCAGTGGTCGCCCACAACGGCGCTTACTCGACCGTCTAGATAGTACCCAAAGACACGTTTTTCGCTAGAATAATCTCCATGAAAATTAACAATTCGGGCTACTAAATTTGTTTCTGAAGTATGCTCTAAAATTTCATCAATTACCGTGAGCGGGTTCACTAAATCATGCTTACGTGACCCTACAGTTTGCCCCAAAATACTAGCTACAAGAATTTTGCCTTTTGGAGTACTAACTATCTTATATCCATGCCCCTGAGTATTAGCTAAATTAGCAGGTCTAATTATTGGCATTAAGTCGTCGCTATATACATCTGACGAGCCACTACCTAGTAAGCTATGATTACCTCCAGTGAAAAAATCGACGCCAGCAACGCGCATTTGTTCCAGGTGTTGAAGGCCAGGGCCTTTGCCAGTATCATCACTATTTTCTGCCTGGGCAATAACGAAATCCACTGAGTAAGATTTTTTTATACTAGGTAGTAAGGCGTCAACAACACCCCTCCCTGGCTCTGCCATCACGTCGCCAACATAGAGTATATTCATGACCGGAACTCCACATGATCTCCGCCACCAACAAATTGCATCATACTTCCCTGAACCAACACAGCCGTATTATCATCTATTAAATACGTGGTGTAAGGAAAATCCTTTACTTTGCCACCAATAATCTCTGGGGTTCTATCCTTGAAACGCTCTGAATTCATATGAGGAACAATGCAGAAATCAGTTATACGCAATCCTTCTGGATTTTTAGATGGATCGTAATGAAGTGCCGCGATACTAATATCAGGGTTAAGTAAGCGACTCCCAGCACTTATTCCTACATATATCTTGCTTTGCAATAACCTCGGCAATTCATTGCCTAAACCTGACCTCACTACCTGATCTCTGAGATAGTACACATCACCACCCGGCACAAATATTACGTCGCAAGTCTCAAGTTGGGGTAGCCATTCAGACTTTTCCAGCTCGGATATTTCTACTGTCCGTACATCACCCACGCCAGTGCTTTTAAGATCTGCAATATCTCTATCAAACCAATCCCTACCCTCCATATTCTTTGAAGCAGTCGGAATTACGGCAACCTTAGTTTCTGAAGGCGCTTTGCTTAAGAGGCTTACAAAGTTTCGCCGTAGTTCGTCATTCCTAAGTCCACCAGAAGTAAGAAGTAGGTTCATGAGTGTTACTTGGCGAACTCTATGGCGCGGGTCTCGCGGATGACATTTACTTTGATTGTGCCCGGATACTGCATGGTTGATTCGATCTTAGTTGCGACATCACGAGCGAGCTTTATAGCACCTAAGTCATCAAGTGCGGTTGGCTTCACAAATACGCGAACTTCACGTCCGGCGCTAATGGCATAAACTTTTTCAACACCCTTAAAGCCTGAGGCTACGTTTTCTAGATCGCGCATACGTTCTGCAAAGTTTTCTGCACTAACATTGCGTGCACCTGGTCGCGCAGCGCTAATCGCATCTACAACTCGCACTACCAATGCCTCAAGTGTAGTTGCCTCAATGTCATCATGGTGGGCTTCAACGGCGTGACAAATTGCCTCGGGCACTCCGTATTTTCGAGCAATCTCTGCGCTAATATGGTGGTGCTTACCTTCCATCTTGTGGGTTAGAGCCTTGCCCATGTCATGAAGTAATGCAGCGTACTTTACTGTCTTGGTATCTGCCCCGATTTGCTCAGCGATCACCCCAGCCATGTGCGCCATTTCTGTGCTGTGCTTCAACACATTCTGCCCGTAACTTGTGCGGAATTTTAGCTCACCAAGATACTGCAAGATTTCTTTAGGAATACCTACAATTCCGACTTCTCGCGCTGCGTCTTCTGCTGTTCGCATAACATCTTTTTGGACTTGTTTTTGGGCTTTTTCTACAACTTCCTCAATGCGACCTGGATGCACCCGACCGTCCTTGAGCAACATTTCCATAGCAACTCTCGCAACTTCACGTCGAACTGGATCAAATGAGCTAAGAATGATCATGCCCGGTGTGTCATCAACCATAATATCAACACCAGTAGCACGCTGTAAGGCCTGAATATTTCTGCCTTCTTTGCCGATTATACGACCCTTCATTTCTTCATCCTCTAGCTTTACAGATGTGACGGTTCGCTCAGCAGTAACTTCGCTTGCCATGCGCTCCATTGCTTCTGTAATAATCACAGCTGCTTTCTCGTCGGCTTGATCGCGAGCTTCGTTTTGGATCTTAGCAATCAGACCAGTAAGATCGTTACGGATATCACGCTCAGTCATCTGCATTAATTTGTCGGCAGCGTCGCTTTTGCTTAATTTTGCAATCTTTTCTAGTTTTTCTTGCTGACGAGTCCTGATCTCACGAATCTCGTTTTTTAGTGCATCAACTTCTACTTCACTCTTGCGTAGTTTATCAGCGCGTTTATCTATATCGTCTAGCTTACGATCTAAATTCTCTTCACGAGCCAGTAAACGAGACTCGATGTCTTTATATTCATTACGTCTGGTCTTATCTTCTTTTCGTGCAGTTTCTGCCAACTCGTTGGCTTCATCGCGAGCTTTTTGCACCAGCTTTTCAGCCTCTTTCTTGGCCTTAGAAAGCTCTTTTTCGGCCTGAGCCTCTGCAGTTCCTAGCTTGCGCTTTGTTACAGTAGTGCTTGCGCCATAACCAGCTACAATACCAGCAATAGCCAGTACTATGGTAATTGGATCCATCTTACTCCCCTTCTTTGTATCGGAGACTGTTCGTTTTCGTTCTATCTTAGCTTTGCATCACTATCACTTCTTTAGCAATAACCGAGACATGATCGAGCAGTAATCGAAATAGTTACATTGGTTTTCATCATCAGCCTGTGCGTAGTTAAACATTGCGACAGTAATGGCTGACTTAATATAAATAATACGATGTTTTAAGCAAGTCCGGCAATAGTATTAATCATTATATATATGCAAACTACCCCATCTGCTTTAGGTCTAGCTACTTATTAAAGCCGTATTCAATTATTTTTTGGGTTGGGTAACGCGTGGTGGCTCACTATATTTTGGCACTGCAGAAGCACTAACTCCTGAATGCAGTGCCTGGATGCCTTGATTAATCCAGTCCTGACCGCCCATAGAAACTATCGGGGCAGTACACGAGTACCCAAGGGCGTTTGCAACCGAAGCGCCAATCCTTAGGCCTGTGAAACTGCCTGACCCTTCATAGAATATAATTCCCTCAATATTGACTAATGAGATGGGTTGAGCCTCTAAGACCATATCTATTTTTTTATGTATGGTCTCGCTAAGTTGCCTGTGAGCCTCCCAGGTGTGATATTCCAGTCTATCGTTACCACGATATAAGCCAATCTCCGCAACAGGCTTATCTGTCCTAATCGTCAAAATAATCATCTTATTAAGTACTCATAATTTAAGTCACCGCTAGTAACGATCTTACGTTTAGTGTCGTCAATATATGTAAAAGTCAGTGATAAGATGTCTTTTTCAATAACGTTAGTTACGTCGTCGGCCCATTCCATTACAATTACGTCATTCTCGTCAGTGCTGTCAGCAAGCTCATGACGGATCATTTCATCACCTTGCAACCTATAAAAGTCAAAGTGCCTAACAGTTACCCGACCTGGGTAAACCTGACTAATAGTGAATGTTGGGCTCGATACTGCCGTGGTTGAACCTGCACCCACAGCCAATCCACGAACAAAAGTTGTTTTACCAGACCCCAAATCGCCAATAAGCTGAATTACTTCTCCACCCTTTAGCTTAGACCCTATGTCGCGTCCAAGTGATTCTGTCTCTTGGCTATCGTTGGTTAAAAATTGTTTTTCCATTTTCATCCATAATACCAGGTATAATAAACAAACAATGCTTAAGCTGTATGAATCCTTTCAGAGTGTGAGTGTCTTGTCCCTCAGAATTGGAGGTCCAGTTGCTCGAGTAGTCTCTCCTATCATCAACCCGAATAATCTATATATAGAGGGGTGGCATGTTGTCGATAACCGAAGCGGAGAAGATCTAATACTCCTCAGTCAAGAGATACGAGATGTTATGTCCCAGGGTCTAGTAATTAATGATGTGGATGCTCTTAGCCCGATAGAAGACCTAGTGAGACTCCAGAAGATTTTAGATCTTGATTTCGAACTGCTTAAATTAAAAGTCCAATCACAAAGCGGTAAGCGTTACGGCAAGGTAAGTGACTTCGCCTTTGAAACACAGAACTTCTTTGTTCAAAAATTGTATGTCGCACCTTCACTACGCGCATTCTCAGGTGGGACTTTAAGTGTTGATAGATCACAGATTATCGAGATTACAAATCGTCGAATCATCATAGAAGACCCAACAGAAAAATCCAAAAATGCAGTACCCTCGCCTAGTCCTGTTGGATAGACTCTTCTGATAGTACTGTCTTTATATCGCCGTAGCTATAACCCTGGCGCGCCAAATACTGCATGAGTTTCTGATTATCCTGGTATCTTGATTGAGTTCGTCGTCTAGCTATTTCTGTCCGCAGTACGTCAAGTTCATCAGTTTCATCTTCAGCCATTACGGCTTGGATGACTTCATCGGCCAGCCTTTTAGATCTTAGTTCCATCGTAAGCTTGCGTGCGCTCATATTTTTTAGCAATCTGCGATTACTCACCCAGGCCTTTGCAAAAGCAACGTCATCTACGTAACCGCGAGCACGTAACTTATCAAGAATAGTTTCGATTTTGTGAAGTTCCAGTTTTTTGCGCTTTAAATATTCTTTTAGCTCCCATTCACTGCGTGGTCTTCGCGCCAACAAGCCAAGTGCCATATTGTAGGCTTTGTCGGTGTTAGCTTCTTCTTTCAGACGAACGAGCTCTGCATCGTCGATCTCTAGCCCGACCTTTATACCAGAATCGATTAACCCAAGCTCACTCAGACCAAAAGAGAACTTGCCGTCAACAAATACAGAGTAGCGCCCCTCTGTTTTAACTTGTTTTTGAATATCAGTAATTTTCATAAGTTCTTAGTCACTATATAAAGTAAAGTGACAGTGAAGGGGAGTTCAAAGTAGGCTCCACGGAGCTTTTGATACCACTGGATATCAGTATGAAATTGATTAAATGTATTTTGAGTGGCAATTTTGGTTTTCTTGATTTTCTCTATAATCACATACTGATACGCCCATACAAAATCTGGTGCCCCTGCTAAGAACAGGCAAGCAAAGACCAGCCAAGAAGCACCCGATGCTAGCAGAAATACGACAAATAGAGTAAGTAAGACGGCGTCAATTATCAATATTTTATGAAATAAACCCGGCTTCTTATTATGACCGCCGTACTCGTCTAGCCCAATATGAGGCAACGCATCACACGCAAAGTGCGATGCAAGCGCCAACGGTAATGCCAAAATTGGCTCCTTGACCGCTATCGCTATCACTGCACCACACACAGCGTGACTCGTCGCCATCATACGTCGACTTTGTAATCCCGACTCTGATTTATTTCTTCTTTATCTGCAAATGCTTTATCTAGATCTATATCAAATTTATTTGCTATATCAACGACTAACCAAAATACGTCTGCTAATTCATGCTCTATTGCGTGTTTTTTAGAATGGTCAGAAATTTTCATACCTGTTGATTTTCTGATCGCTTTACCAAGCTCACCTACTTCCTCTACGAGAAGCAGAAATGCTTCGCTGGGAGTTTCCGAATCATAGCCTCGTTCTTTGGCAAGTTTAGCGATTAGCTCTTGGTACTCAGCAAGTGTCATTGTCTACTCTGCGCTAGCGGCTTTTTCGACTTTTTTAGCTATTTCTTCGAGCACTTTTGGATTTTCCTCGAGATAAGTTTTTGTTGCTTCTCTGCCTTGGCCGATCTTGCCCTCACCATATGCAAACCAAGCTCCGGCTTTTTCTACTATGTTGTGCTGTACAGCGAGGTCGAGCACGTCACCAGAACGTGAAATTCCTTTATTATACATAATGTCGAATTCTGCCTGACGGAACGGGGGTGCAATCTTGTTCTTCACCACTTTAACCCTTGTGCGGTTACCTATTATCTCGTCTCCCTGCTTAATCTGCGAAATACGCCGGATGTCGATGCGTACTGAAGCGTAAAACTTAAGCGCATTACCGCCAGTTGTAGTTTCTGGGTTGCCGAACATAACACCGATCTTCATACGAATCTGATTGATGAATATTACCGTAGTGTTAGAGCGATTAATAATACCTGTTAACTTACGGAGGGCCTGACTCATTAGACGTGCCTGGAGACCCATGTGGCTGTCTCCCATATCGCCTTCTATTTCAGCTCTAGGCACTAGCGCAGCGACTGAGTCAACCACTACAAGATCGACCGCACTGCTACGCACCAATGTTTCTGCAATTTCGAGCGCCTGCTCGCCGTTGTCTGGCTGGGAAATAAGTAGATTATCTGTATCTACGCCTAGTCTCTTAGCGTAGGCAGGATCAAGTGCGTGCTCTGCGTCAATAAACGCTGCAGTACCACCCTGTCTTTGTACTTCTGCAATAGCATGAAGGGTTAGAGTAGTCTTACCAGAGCTTTCTGGACCATATACTTCGATAATTCTGCCCTTTGGTATTCCTCCGCCTAATGCTAGATCAAGACTTAGAGAGCCGGTTGACACTGTCTCTACATTCACCTTATGAGCCTCACCAAGTTTCATGATAGAGCCTTTACCGAATTGTTTTTCGATAGATTCTAAAGCTAATCCTAGAGCCTTGGATTTACCCTCTTGCTCGCTCTTCTTATCGCCAGTAGTCGCCGGTTTATCTGCCATAGTTATCCCCTCTAAATGCTCTGTATTACTTTCTCATCTAAGTATACCACCTGGGGCGGACTGTCGGAATTTCATAGTCATAAGTACTTAGAATATGCTTATGATTTGCTGTATACTAATGCCAAGTATGCGTATATCTGATAGTCTGGTGGAACAATTACTCCGTGACGCGCAAAAGGTCACTGAGGATCAGTTAGTGAGCCTGCGTGATCAGGAAAAGACAGAAAAAAAGCCGTTACAAGATCTAGTGGTTCGTAACGGCATTATCAACGAAAAAGATCTCACGAAACTTTATTCTGAAGCTATCGATATCCCCTATATAGAGCTAAACGCTAAGGAAATTCCGAGAGAAATATTACGTCTCATCCCTGAAAGAATTGCCCGTCAATATAAAGTTATATTGTTTTCAGTAGAGGACGACGGCTCAAAACTTCTAGCCATGGAAGATCCTGACGATATTCAGGCGCTCAACTTCCTACAAAAACAACTAGGAACCGACATTAAGGTACACGTTACAACCAGTAGCAACATATCTTCCGGTCTCGATCAGTACAGAGGCAGTTCTGCTACCGAGCTTACTAAGGTTCTTGACTCAGAGGTCGACAATGAGGAAGCTGATGACGGTATAAGTGATGAAGATATTGCAGAAGATTCTCCAATCGCACAGACAGTGAATTTAGTGATTGAATACGCCATAAAATCTGGCGCCAGTGATATCCATATAGAGCCACGCGAAGATCATGTACTAGTTCGCTACCGTGTGGACGGTATTCTTAAAGAAGCAAACAAACTGCCTAAAAAAGTTCATAACGCCTTAGTAAGTAGAATTAAAATATTAAGTAACCTAAAGATTGATGAACGTAGAGCTCCGCAAGACGGCAGGTTCAAGATACAAGTTGGTGAGGGTGTGTTCGCACTACGAGTATCTACCCTTCCTATCAACGAAGGCGAAAAAGTCGTTATGCGTATTCTTAATGAATCAAGTAAGGCAATTACTCTCGAGGAGCTAGGCTATTGGGGACCATCGCTAAACACTATTAACCAAGCGATTGTCCAGCCTCACGGGATGATACTAGTGACAGGCCCTACAGGTTCTGGTAAATCAACGAGTTTATTCAGCGTGCTCAGCTCGCTCAATAAACCCTCCGTAAATATTTCTACTGTAGAAGATCCGGTCGAGTACCGCATACCAGGTGCTAATCAGACACAAGTAAACCCTAAGGCAGGCATGACGTTTGTCAATGGCCTCCGTGCATTACTCAGGCAAGATCCTAACATCATCATGGTAGGAGAAATCCGTGACAGCGAGACGTCTGGTTTAGCTGTGCAGGCGGCACTAACAGGACATTTAGTCTTTGCCACACTACATACAAATAACGCAGCTACCTGTCTTCCACGATTGCTGGACATGGGCATTGAACCGTTTCTCATCGCTTCTACTGTTCGGGCAGTTGTTGGCCAACGATTAGTTAGGCGACTATGTGTTGACTGCCGTGAGTCTTACACGCCAGATGAAGCCGACCTCAAGCGCCTAGATGCCATATTCCATGTCAGCGATCTGGCTCACATGAAAGCTATTCACCATCTAGAAGAAGTTGCTCTAAAAGGAGGTATCGGAAAGAGTAATACTAGTAAGATTAATAAAGCTGATACCGCTAATCTATCTACCACCGAAACCAAAATTAACTCGCTATGGAAACCAAAGAAAAATGGTTGTGATGCATGTAGTCACACAGGATACAAAGGACGCATTGGTATATACGAAGTGCTCGGTAACTCTGAGTCAGTCCAGCACCAAATAGTTGGCAATGCTACAAGTGACGAAATTCAAAAACAAGCAATTGATGATGGTATGGTAACTATGCAAATGGACGGATTCATAAAAGCCCTTCGTGGCCAAACTAGCATAGAAGAAATCTTACGCGTGACCTCTGAGGATTAAAAACATGGCTCAATTCATATATACAGCATCCAGAAACGGCAAAACAATAAAGGGCACTATAACTGCCAGTACCAAGGAAGTGGCACAAGCTACCCTTGAGCGACAAGGCATTAGACCAATAGTCCTAAAACAGTCGTCAGCCAAACAAAAGAAGTTACGAGGCAAGGTAAAAGGCAAAGATATAGTCGTATTCACCCGTCAGTTATCTACTATGATTTCTGCTGGAGTGCCCCTCAACCGATGCTTCGCTACGCTTCAGGAGCAAACCACTAACAAATACTTTAAAGAAGTAATAAGCATTATCGCCCATGACATAGAGGGTGGAAGTGCTCTTGCTGACGCACTCGGGAAACACCCTAACGTTTTTAGTGACGTATACGTTAACATGGTTCGAGCCGGTGAGTCTGGGGGTATTCTAGAAGAAATTCTCAAGCGTATCGCAACTCAGGTAGAAAAAGATGCTTCAATCCGGAAAAAAATAAAGAGTGCGTCTACCTATCCGACAGTTGTTTTTGGAATCACTATTTTAGCCTTTTTCGGCATTATGATTGCGGTAATTCCTAGGCTTGGAAAAATAATTAAAGATCTTGGCGGTGAAGACGCAAGACTCCCTATATATACAGAAGTTATGTTATCCATGAGTGAATTTATGCAAAAAAACGCAATATTTATTGCAGTAGCAACATTCCTTTTTATATATTTGCTCCGAAGATATATAAAAACGCCAAAAGGAAAGTATCAATTCCATGCTTTACTACTGCGCACCCCTATTCTTAAAACAATTATTATAAAAATAGCCATAGCCAGGTTCTCCAGAACTTTTGCCTCACTAATGTCAGCAGGAGTGAGCGTCCTTGACGCACTAGAAGCAACGGGTGGGGCTATGGGGAATAAAGTTATTGAAGAAGAGTTACACATGGCCGCAAAAGAAGTTAAGAACGGCAAGCAGTTGTCCGAGCCCTTATCTAAGAGTAAGTACTTCCCTGCAATTGTTAGTCAGATGCTCTCCATTGGTGAAGAAACAGGACAAGTAGATACTGTTCTTATTAAAGTAGCTGATTTTTACGAAGAAGAAGTTGATGCCGTAATTGATGGGATTAGCTCTTTAATTGAGCCTTTGATGATCGTAGTGTTAGGCGCAATGGTAGGGGTTATCGCTGCTAGTGTTATGGGGCCAATATCATCACTAAGTAAGAATGTTGGCAACTAGTCCACAGGTTTAAGCGAACAAAAACTTGATTTGTTAATACTTATGCTTAATAATCATTAACAGATATCCGTCATAGGAATCAGTATTACTAAACAATAAAAGTAAAATTCAAGGAGGGTGGGTCCTTATGACTTCACTACAACGTAAAGAAAAAGGTTTCACAATCATCGAACTATTGATTGTGATAGTCGTAATCGGTATTTTGGCAGCACTTGTCATTACAACATTCACAGGGATACAGCAACGTGCTCGAAACACAGAGCGTGAAACAGACATAAAGGCTCTACACAGCCAGCTCGAGGCATACTACGCACAAAATGGAGCATATCCAGCCTTAGCTGACCTCAATACTACGACCCTAAAAGGTCTTGATGCTGGCGCACTAACCCCTCCAGGGAGTAGCACTACACCAGGTGCAAGCGCAGCTACAATCAATCAGTACCAGTACCTAACAACACCTGGAAGTTGTGACACCGCTGCAAAGACATGTACAGCTTACGTACTAAGTGCACAAGGCGAAAATGCAACGTACAGCAAGAATAGCTTAAATTAGTTTAGTTTTTTAGCAGTACTCTAAACCGAGGGTGTTTATCCCTCGGTTTTTTGTTTATAATACAAATTAAGCATGAGTGGTATTTTAAAGACTGAAGATGGTTTAACAATTGTTGAACTAATTGTTGCAATGATTGTAGGGACAATACTTTTAGGGTCGGTTAATGTGATTTACATGAATCAGGTATACCTATCGCAAAATGCTCGAGATCGATCACAGGCCAACGCTTATGCAGAAGGAAAAATTGAGTCACTTAGAAGCGCCGGTTATCTTCAGGTCAATAATGGAGTCACTGACATTACCTCAGAATTACCAACCGAACTTAACCCACCCCGTAATGCTAGCATGACAGTAACTAACCAAAGTAATGGGATGAAGAAAGTAGTAATTGCTATCTCATACAACAGTCAGGGCAAGAACCTACAGGAAACTTACACAACTTATGTCGGAGAACTAGGTGCTGGGCAATAATCAAAAAGGCTTTACCCTGGTAGAACTACTGATAACAATCAGTTTGTTCGGAATAATTTCTGTTACATTCCTTGGGGCTATAACTATATATTTTGCGAATATTACTAGAAACAACGCAAGTATAGATATGACCGTTAACTCTCAGAATCTGCTAAGATCAACAGTTGATGAGCTTCGCTACAGTGCAGGAGTCCGCCAAACTAACACAATATCTGACCCAAACGGCCCAGGAGGCGGTTGGAATACTAGTAATAGCGCCTTTGTAATAATCATAGCTAAGCCAGCCGAAGACAGTAGTAGAAACTATATCATCAACCCCTTAACAGGGGTTCCATACATTAATGAGTTAGTTTATTTTAAGCAAGGCGCTACTCTATATAGAAGAACTCTTGCCAATAGTAGTGCTCCCGATAACTCAAGCCGTACTACCTGCCCCGCTACAAGCGCTTCAGCATCGTGTCCGGCTGACAGTAAGCTTATAGAATATCTTGATGATATGGTTTTCACGCTTTACGATCAAGATGATGCACCAACTACAAATACAGCTCTGGCGAGATCTGTGAAAATTGATTTATTTATGAAGCGTGACACTTTCGGTGATCCACTACTTCTCCAGAATAATATTCGTGTCACTTTAAGGAATAACTACCCGTGAATAATTTGAAATCGATAAAACTTAATCAAAGAGGTGGAGTTCTTCTCGCCATAGTGATAATGCTACCGTTTTTGATAATGATCGTAGCTTCATACACCGAACTGACGATATCGAGTATTCAGTTGTCCAGAAAAGACCAGTTAAGAACACACGCTCAACTTGCAGCCGATGGGGGTGTAGATAAAGCTGTGTGGCAAATAAACCAAACGAATACGTGGACAGGTACGGCAGGGCAAATTGAAGTGCAGAATGTCAATAATGTCAGAACGACCTACGATATAACAGTTAATAGCGTAAGTAGCACCCAAAAAGTCATTACATCGATAGGAAGGTCATACCAAGGAGCGAGCACTAACCCTAGCTCATCGGTTAAAGTTGAAGTAAAATTACGCGCTATCCAAACAGGAGATTATAGTGTGGTCACTGGTGTTGGTGGGCTTATAATGCAAAATAGCTCTAAAATCATCAATGGAAGTGTGTATGTAAATGGCACATTATCATTGTCTAATTCGGCACAAATTGGCTCTGAGAGTATCGTTCCTGTAAACGTGAAGGTAGCCCACCAGGCATGTCCTAATCCAGCTAATGCGACCTTTCCAAGAGTATGTAACTCTGGCGAGAATGGACAGCCTATAAGCATTTCTAACCCTGCGCACATTTACGGTAAAGTAGAAGCTACCAACCAGACTAACGGATCGGGTATGTCGAATACCGGTTTAGTACCAGGTAGTTCTGTTCCTCCAGTAGCCCTACCTACATACGACCGAACACCACACAAAAATGCAGTAGCATCGCAAATGTCAGGAAGCTCCGCAGAGTGCTCATCACAGCCAACCAAAACTTGGCCAGCAAATCTAAAAATAAACGGCGATGTCGATATATCAGGGAACTGCACCATCACACTTGAAGGTAATGTTTGGATTACAGGTAGCTTAACAATGAGAAATTCGGGCCAGCTTGTTGTTAAAGAGAATCTTGAGACACCACCAGTTGTCATGATTGATGGGCAGAGCGGAGTACGAATGCGCAATGGTTCTGCAATGAACCCTAACTCAGATGGTAAGGGAATGCGCGTTATTACCTTTGCTAGCACAGCTTCCTGCACTCCAGAATGTGTAGATGTTACTGGGGTAGACTTAAAAAACAGTCAGTCACTCTTAACTGTAAACATTGACAATGTCTCAAGTGCTCCACGGACCGAATTTTATGCGAGGTGGTCTAAGTTAAGTGCCGGAAACTCAGGTAGCGTGGGTGCACTCGCAGGCCAAACTGTTGAGCTTAGAAATAGCCTAGCTATCACATTAGGAACAAGTATCACCGGTTTTGGGGATCAAATCTGGTTGATTGACAACTACAGAAGAACCTTCTAGCAATTTCGCTTATGGTATATACTTGTATCCAGATATCTATAGAGTACAAATAGTAAATAGGGTGGCATGAATTCTAAGTTTTTTTATCACGATAAACCAGTTTTTGGTCTTGACATTGGCTTCAGTACCATAAAAGTCATGCAAGTTGAGCCTCGTGGCAAAAATTATCATATCGCTGGATACGGAGTTGGTGGCTTCGATAGCTCTGCAATTAAAGATGGAGTGATTGTTGACCACGAGTCTATTGCAGAAGCGACAAAGCATTTGTTTGACCACAATATAGTGGGAGAAATTAACACAAGACGCGTCGCTCTAGCCATCCCAGCATCGCGTACTTATACAAGAACAATCACCTTGCCAATAGTGGAAGATGAAGAAATCAACGAAGCAGTCCGCATGGAAGCAGAGCAGTACATTCCGATGCCAATCGAAGAACTATATCTTGATTACACGATTATATCCAAGGATAAAGAAGGTATGGAAATCCTCGCCGTCGCTGCCCCTCGTAAAATTGTTGATTCACAAATAGAACTTACCAGAATTCTCGGGTTAGAGACTGTTGGTGTCGATACAAGTATTCTTGCTGCTACCAGATTGTTCGAACGACAAAATGAACATGAAGATATACCTGCGGTATTGATAGATTTTGGCTCTGTTTCAGCCGACATTACTGTCCATGACAAGACTGTCATCGTTACCGGTACAATTCCCCAGGGTGGCGATACATTTACAGAACTTATTGCTAAAAAACTGAAAGTTTCCGCCGAGGAAGCTCACGTCATAAAGTCTAAATATGGTATAGGTATAAGTAAGAAGCAAGCCGAAATATTAGAGGTAGTAGGGCCTCCTATCGAACAGCTCACTAAAGAAATTAGACGCATGATCCGTTATCACGAAGAACGGTCTGGGTCAGAACAAAAGATAGGTCAAATTATCACTATGGGTGGCGGAGCAAACATGCCAGGTCTTAGCGAACTTTTAACAGACACTATTCGCTTGCCAGTACGAACCTGTGAGCCATGGCACAACTTAAAGCTAGGTAATCTTAAGTCCCCTAATTCTTATGAGAGGTCATTGTACGTTACGGTAGCTGGGCTGTCTCTGATAAATTCCAAGGAGTTATTCACATGATAAACCTACTCCCCACTCAGGTTAAAGAAGACTTCCAGTATGCGCACCGCAACACCAAACTATCCGGATGGGCTACTGCCCTGTTGGTTGCTTTATTTGGGGCGTTATTAATCACTATTGTTGGATTTTTATACCTAGAGAGGTCTATCAGTAACCAACGTCAAGCAGTAGAAGTCGCTAGATCTAACCTCAACGCCAAGGAACTTGTGGAAACACAAAAGAAAGTAGAAGAAATATCCACCAACACTAAGCTAGCTACTCAAGTACTTTCCAAGGAAGTACTATTCTCTGACCTATTACGGCAACTGGGCGCAACATTGCCTGCGAATACAGCTTTAACTCAATTAAAGATAGACCAAGTACAGGGAGGTATCACCCTGACTGCTACTGCTTCTGACATCACGTCAGCTACTCAGATTCAGGTTAACCTTCAAGATCCGACAAATAAAATATTTGAAAAGGCAGACATAGAAAGTATTGATTGCACCGAACCAACGCCAGATCAACTATATCCATGCACAGTACAGATACGAGCATTATTCGCAAAAGACAATCCATTCCTTTACATCACGCCGACCCTGCCTATAACACAAGGAGCCACGCCATGACCTCAAAGCGCGTATTTTATATTATGATCGCTTGTATAGCTATACTATCTATCGCGATTGCTAGTTCTGCGTACGGTGGCAGTCAGCTGATAGGCAGTCAAGGCAGAAAATTATCTAACCTCAAGGCAGAGAGCGCATCTATTGAGACCCAGCAGGCATCATTAGTGCGGGCTAAAAAAGATATTCAGCAGTATGACGAGCTTAACACCATCACTAAATCTATAGTCCCTCAGGACAAAGACCAGGCTAGAACAGTACGAGAAATTACAAAAATTGCTAACGAAAGTGGTATTGAGTTAAAGACCATAGCTTTTCAAAATTCCAATCTCGGACAAACACCAACGCCTGCGCCAAAACCAGAAGCAAACTCTGATGACAAAACCAAACAACCAACTTCGCCTGCAGTGCCAACTATAAGCCAAGTAGTGCCAGTAGAGGGAATCCCTGGGGTATTCAGTTTACCTATAACAATAAGCACCCCTGATGATGCTCCAGTTTCATACCAAAACTTCCTGGATTTTCTGCAAAGACTTGAATCCAACCGACGAACTGCTCATGTTGACCAGATTTCTATTACACCGAGTGGTGGGGGTAGGAAACTAACATTTACATTAACCTTAAACGCATACGTAAAACCATGAAAAATATAGAACTTAGTACAGATAATCTAGTAATCTTCGGACGAAGTAGTCTGGTTAAAATAAAAAGATTCGCTCCGATTATCACAATTATAGGCATAGTCGCAGTATATGTATTCTTAATCCTGCAAATAAGTAATGCAACCCAGCAAACACCAAGTGAAGAGTTAACTTCAGCTCAATCAGAGGGTAACATTAAACGGCTTAAGATTGATCAAGAGTCAGTTACGAAGATTCAACAATTAGAGGATCAAAGCGTAGGAGTGCAGGCGCTATTTAATGAGGCCCGTCAAAACCCGTTCCAGGGTCAGTAAATCTAGTTACCGTGCTGTTTGATAAACTCAACCCGTGCGTCCTGGATAGCTTTGGCATATGCGTTAGGATTAGGACAATATATAAAATCATAATTATTCTGCTCGCCGGCCGTCTCTATATGGACTCGACCATAATTAAAGATAGTCTGGAATACCCCTTTTTGATGCGCGGTAACGTCTTCCACATTACCCATGGATACTTCTGAGACTTTGCGATGAAACAGACCGACCTGAATTATCTGAGTAACGTTTTCTGTAGTAATTATTAGCTGGCTGGTCTGATAAATACGAGTAGCTAAGATTATAAAGATGAAACCAAGCATAGCAGTAAAGACCGCAAAAAATCCTGCAACAGCATTTCCCGAGGCTGTGGAAACGCTCAAAACTTTGAGCAAATCTGGTAAAAATGCAAATATTAGAATGAAGCTCAAGCCTAGTCCAACTAATACCTGTAGATAGATAAAAAACAAGCCTATTGGGTGTCTTCGAACGTCTGCTATTCTTACTTCGTCCTGATTAATTTGCTCTACACGACCCGTGGGGTCGAATACAGGGGCTCTCTGCTCCTCTGCTTTAGGCATTATTGAGCTTTGTTGTGGCTCATCTTTTTTGACTTGGTTCTGATCGTCCGGTTGCATTGCTATGATTATACCAGCTTGGTCTGGTCTGTATTAGCTCGAGGTTCTCTACCGAGATGTTTGTAGGCCTTATTGGTTGCTTTACGTCCCCGTGGGGTTCGTTCAAGTAGACCAATCTGCATAAGGTAGGGCTCAAAAAAATCTTCTAGTGTAGCTCGTTCATCCCCTGTCAAAGCGGCTAATGTTTCTACACCTACTGGACCACCGTCATGATGTTCGATAATAGCTTCAAGAACTCGTCTATCTGCCGGATCAAGGCCTAATTCATCAATTTCTAGTAACTGCATTGCATCGTGAGTAATCTTTGTATCTATAATTCCATCACCGTTTACGTCAGCATAGTCGCGCACTCGCTTAAGCAAACGGTTGGCTATTCGTGGTGTCAAACGAGCACGTTTAGCTAGATGCTCGGCTGCATCTTCACGTACTTCCGTCTCTAATATCTCCGCTGCTCTTCTTATTATTTGGGCAATTTCTTGATCATTATAAAATTCTAATCGATGCTGAATCCCAAAACGATCTCTCAGCGGAGCGGCTAAGGATCCAGTGCGTGTGGTGGCACCAATAATTGTGAACTTCGGTAAATCTAATCTTAAACTTCTTGCACTAGGTCCTTTCCCGAGCATAATATCCAGCTTGAAATCCTCCATAGCGCTATAAAGAACTTCTTCTACGCTTCTGTGCAGTCTGTGTATTTCATCGATAAACAAAATGTCACCATCCTGTAAATTAGTAAGTAGGCTTGCGAGATCTCCAGCGCGCTCTATTGCAGGACCACTCGTTATACGAATATTCGCACCCATCTCATGAGCGATAACACTCGCCATAGTTGTCTTTCCCAGCCCTGGAGGACCATACAAAAGCACATGATCAATAGGTTCTTTTCTCTTCTTTGAGGCGTCTATTGCCAACTTTAATGCTTTTTTGAGTCGTTCTTGGCCTATGTAGCTAGCAAAATCTTTTGGCCTAAGGGTTACTTCAATCAGCTGTTCTGTGTCATCACTGCCCGCTGGGTCTGGTTGCATTATGCGTTCTACTGCCACTACGTTCTACTCCTGAGAGCTTGTTTAATGCGCTCTTCTGTCGAAAGAGTTTTATCTACTCCTTTAAGCGCACTCTGTGCATCAAACTCGTTATACCCAAGTGCTACCAGGCCATGCACAGCATCATCTGCAAGATCGATTGAGCCTCGGCTTACAATCCCCTCTGCATCGACCGTACTTACTAAGCCAACCTTATCTCTAAGTTCAACAACCATCTGTTCTGCGGCTCGCTTACCAACACCTTTAGCCGACTGAAGCACTCTCACATTTCCGCCTGCAATCGCCTGACGAACAACGTTATCAGGGCCTATACTAAGTACTGATAATGCGACTTTAGGGCCTACATTCTTTACACTTAATAACTGGTCATATAACTTTTTACTAGCTAACGTTAAAAATCCGTATAAATCATATGAATCTTCACGAATATGCTCATAAATAAACAACTTAACGCGGTCTCCTTGAGCCAACTGATCGTAATCATTTAACGACACAGCGACGCCATAGCCGATCCCAGCAACATCAAGTGTTACGGAATTTAAGTCTTTGCTCACTACTTCACCTGAGAGATAATTTATCATACCTACTTAAGAGTATAACCTACGCGAACCTTGCAGTCATACTGTGGCAAATGGCAGTAGCCAGTGCGTCTGCGCAGTCATCAGGTTTGGGCACTTCGCTCAAACCTAATATCACCTTCACCATTTCTTGCATCTGTTTCTTGTCAGCTCTGCCATAGCCGGTAACTGCTTGTTTTATCTGAAGGGGTGTATACTCGAATAAATTAAGACCACTTTGCTCACCACATAACAAAACTACACCCCGGGCTTGAGACACGGTCATTGCTGTGGTCACATTCTGGGCAAAAAATAGTTTTTCGACAGACATAACATCAGGCTTATTCACTGCAATGATGTCTCTTAGTTCATCATAGATTGTTTTAAGACGAATACTATCTGCTTGCTTTACTGGTGTACGAATTACTCCAGCGTCAACAAGACTTACTTTATTTGACGCAGTAGCATCAATCACGCCAAACCCGAGTATTCCGGTGCCGGGATCAATACCTAATATTCTCACATCAACTACTTTATTAATTCTTCAGCAATATCAAAGTTACCGTGTGTTTTAGTAACATCATCAAGTTCATCAAGCGCATCCATTAATCGCTGGATCTTACCTAGGGCTACTTCGTCTGATATCTGGACTGTACTCTTAGGGACATACGTTAACTCTGCTTCAAGCACATCTTTCCCAGCTTCTTTCAGAGCGTCTCTCACTTTAGCTAACTGTGATTGTTCGGTATATACGATCATTTCGCCCTCGTCTTCTTCGGCATCCTCTGCTCCAAGATCTAGCACTTCTAAGAGCAAGTCTTCTCCAGACCCCTTTATAGTGATCATCCCTTTTTGATCAAACTGAAAAGCAACTGCACCTTTTTCTGCAATATTTCCTCCATGCTTACTGAAAGCTAGGCGAACATCAGGATAGGTGCGGTTTATATTATCTGTAGCACATTCCACTAAGATCGCGACCCCTGCCGGACCATAGCCTTCGTACAACACTTCTTGTATCTGCTCACCCCCCAGCTTACCTGAACCCCGATCAATCGCACGCTGTATGTTATTTGCTGGCATGTTGGATGCTTTTGCTTTATCTATAGCTAGCCTCAGTGCAAAATTGAGATCAGGATCAGCGCCACCCTTGGCGGCAACAGCAATATTATTACCTAGTCTGGTAAATATAGCGCCACGCTTTGCGTCTTCAATAGCCTTACCTCTGTGTATTTTGGCCCATTTACTGTGTCCTGCCACTAGCATACTCCTTTAGTTAGCTATATTATACCACGCTTACAGGGGTAGGAACGTGCTTACATTATTATTACGCTTGTGTCATAATACAGTGGTAAATGAAACAAAATCCTAAAACTTCTCTAAAAATTATTAGCTACAACCTGAAATACCATAGAGCTAATAAAGAGCTAGAAAGTCTCGCAATAAATTACGACGCTGATATTTTATGCATACAGGAATGTCATGCCGAAAAACTACCAGATCGTATTGCCCACCTAACGCTAGGAGAGAAAACAGCCTCAGGAAAGTTTAATCTTGCTATTTACTACCGTATGGGTCGGTTTTTTGCTACAGACACGTCAAGTCATGTTTTAAAGAACTCAGTACTAGAACGTATATACATGCCCCAGATGGAACGCTTACTTGTCACCAAAATATATGACTGTATCACTAGACGAGAATTTTCTATCGGGTCATTCCACGCTACTCATCTTATTGCTTCAAACTACCTTAGGCGCTCACAAATCAAAGACGCACATGACTTATTAGCAGATATATCTGGCAAGTCATCGGCAATTATGGTCGGGGACTACAACTACCCTCTTTTTAAGCGGGGTCTCAAGGTGTGCATAGAAGAAAGTGGCTATCAGATGAATCTTAGTGATCATCCAACTTATTATCTTAATAAGTTTATGAGAGCTCACTTCGATCTAGCTACTAGCATCAACGCGGAAATAGAGAGAGTGCTTACTCTACCAAAGGGCATTTCTGACCACGCCCCAATACTCGTACACGTTGCGGTCTAAACCTTATCCTCTCAAAACAAGATATACTAGATAACCAGCATAAAGTGCCAAGAATATAGCTCCTTCTGCTCTGACCAGTCTTCTTTTCCCGCCGTAAAACATGAAAACAAATAACAAAACACTTGCGAATATTGAAAATGCTATATCGATATTTAGTAAATTATTGATTGGCAGTGGTGTGATGACGCTGGTGGTCCCTAGTACAAAAAACACATTAAAAATGTTAGAGCCTACTACGTTTCCAACAGCAATGTCTGTATGTTTCCTGAGCGCCGCAACCACAGAAGTAGCAAGCTCTGGAAGTGATGTGCCGATGGCAACTACAGTTAGGCCAATCAGAGCTTCTGACAATCCAGCTGCTTCAGCGACGCTAACCGCCCCCGTCACAAGCATTCGACCACCGACAACCAGACCAATGAGTCCGCCGATTGTCATAGCAACCGAATTAATAATAGGGAAGTTAGCTACCTCATCACCGACAACTTTCAACTCCTTAGCCTTGTGTCTGTCGCCTTTTGCTAATCCAAAGACGTAGTACATAAAGATGACCATTAGAGCTAGTAAGGCTATACCGTCTGTTCGAGTCAAAGCATTTACAGGGACACCGTCGAATAATCGATCATTAGCCATTATAAAAACTAAAATAACCCCCAACGAGGCCAGTGGTATTTCTTTCCATACAGTAGAAGATTTTACCCGTAACGGAATAATCAATGCGCTAATTCCCAGAATTAACAGAATATTCGCAATATTACTGCCAATTACATTGCCCACTGCAAGATCAGGAGATCCGCTGAATGCAGATATAACGTTAACTGTTAGCTCAGGAGCAGAAGTACCGAACGACACTACCGTCAACCCAATCACCAAAGGTGATATGCGCAGTTTACTTGCTAGTGATGACGCACCACGAACAAGTCCTTCGGCTCCAATAATAAGAATTACGAGCCCAGCAATAATTAGAAGAATACTTAGAAGCATGAGTGAGTGTGTTAATTATAGCAGGTAATCTACGTTCCTGGCTCGCTAGCGTCGAGTCCATCTGTTTTAGGGCTACTGGGATATCGTCGCCTACGCGACTCCCAGCTCTGCCATGCTCCGAGCAAGCTCGTGTGCGTGGCTTTGCTACGCCGAACCCACTTTTGCTATGGCAAAAGATCTGGGTTCTCGAGTAATTCATACCAAATAAAAACACCTACGGCGAGGTAGGTGTTTTTATTTGGAGGGACCACTGGGACTCGAACCCAGGACACCCTGCTTAAAAGGCAGGTGCTCTAACCAGCTGAGCTATGGTCCCCCGTCAGATTCAGCTAAGAAAGCTGGCCTGGCGTTGTGACAAAACAAGTTTGCTCACAACGCGTGCCCAGCTTAGCGCTGTTCTTCCTCTTAATTATTCAAGCAGTCGACAAACTCCTTGATTTGAATAATTGGTGCCGTAAGTAACCGCAAACAAGAAGAAATAACTCCTTACATTATCGATATTTTAGGACATAAGTCAATCAATTACTTGCATGGCGTCAACAAAACCAGTACGCTTATGGTAACTATATAAAGTAAGAACCAAGGAATTTTTGTATGTTTTTAGGTAAATTATTTGGCAAAAAAGATAATGTTGCTCCAGCACAGCCGGTTGCTACTGACCCTACAGATTCTGCACCGGCAGATGTACCCCCTTCTGTGGCGCCAGTTGAGTCAACCGCCCCAAACTCAGTAACTCCAGAGCAAAATCCTGCTACTGACTCCGTTGTATTGCCAGCAGAGCCTGCTGTAGGGGACTTTAACCCTGCATCAACTCCAGTCGTTAATCAACCTACCTCAGAAGTGGCTCAGCCAACTACTCAGGTTGCTGAAACACAGGTTGTCGAGCCATCTCAAGAACCAGTAGTCCCGGCTCCTGACCCTAATCAAGTTCCAGTTACACCTACTCCATCAGAACAGCCAGAAGGACCAGTACCTCCTCCGGCATCTACGCAAGCACTATAAATTCTTACCCTACTAGTGTTTTTTACTCTTCTTTGAACCATGTGCTTTAGGAAAGCTAAGCCATGCGCTAACCAGTCCCGAGATCGCAGCTGAGATGATAATAATCGTTTGATATCTGGCTATCTCACCGTTAGTTCCGATCTCTACCAGGGTTCTTAACCCCGGGATTAACGGATAAGCCAGTATCAATAAAGCTGACGCAACAAACAACGCAGGCAAGAACTCAACTGCTAATCTAGACTTCGGAGCTCTGCCTTTAAGAAATATCAGTGTAAGTACGAATGGTAAGGTTAATAAAGCTACTTGCACATATTCTAGCTGATCAATTCCAGCTAACCCGGCAATGAAACCGTATGCGTCGCTACTAGCCTCGCTACTTAGTAGTTGCCCTACTAACACGCTAAAAAAAGCAGCGAAAGCCGGCACTCGAAGCACAAGAATTAATACCCATAAACCAATCAGAATACCAACTAGAATCATCGCTTCAATTTGCATATGCTTAGTTTATCACGCTAGAAGTCAATCACCTGTCCTTCGGCTAATTTTGCTCGACGAGCCAAACCTGCGTTTACCTCTAATACATATTTTGTCTGGTCATTACAGAACGAACTTGGGTATGTATCAGGGTCAACATTGTCATATATTTTTGTAACTTTTTTACTAGCATCCATAAAGATCATATCGATCGAAAAATTCATGTCTTTCATCCAAAAACATTCATTGCTAGAGCTATCGAAAACAAACAGCATACCTTGATTTGCTAACAAAAACTCGGTGTCAGATAGCCCTCGTGTGCGCTCAGGATCAGTATCAGCAATAAAGGCTGTAACACAATCGCGTTGCTCATGGTCAAAACACACCAATATTGTGTCAGGATCACTCTTTACTATAGGGCTCGGCGGATTCTGATATACAAACAAACGTACGGATACAATCAGGACTAAGACTAAAATAACCAGTGCTAGTACTATTCTTACCGGATATTTACGCGCCGACTCGATCTTTGCGTCTTTTGCCTCGGGCGTTTTGTTCGACATACTCTATTATCTTACCAGCAACGTTACGACCCGTGACTTTTTCGATATTAAAGCCTGGGCTTGCGTTAACCTCTAGCACTAGCGGACCGTGGTCTGATCGCATCATATCTACCCCACATACAGGCAGGCCCATAGCTTTTGCTGCTTTTTGGGCAGTTTTGCGTTCAATGTCGGTAAGCTTAACTGCTTTTCCCTCTCCGCCCTGATGAAGATTCGAGCGAAAGTCGTCGTCCAGGCTCTGTCGTTGCATACTAGCAACAACCTTACCACCCACAACTACAGCCCTAATATCTGTTCCAGCCGATTCTTTTATAAATTCTTGCACAAGGAAACTCACTCCCTCTACGTAAAAAGCTTGCATCACAGCCTGTGCTGCTTTCTTGGTTTCAGCCAACACGACCCCGTTACCATGAGTGCCACGAGCCACCTTAATAATTAATGGTGTACCACCAGCTTGTTCTATAACATCCTCAAGATCAGCAGTCTCACGAGCGAACACAGTCTTAGGTATTCCTACACCATACCGTGCTAAAAGTTGCATACTACGTAGCTTATCTCTAGAGCGTACTATTGCGATAGAGCTGGCTGTCGTAAACGCTCCCTGTGTTTCGAACTGCCGGACAATTGAAGTACCATATTTAGTTAAGTTAGTAGCGATACGCGGAATTATGACATCAAACTCGCTTAGATCTTCGCCTTTATAGCGTACAACCGGAGTGTCGCGCTGAATGGTTACATAGCACTTAGCATAGTTAATAACACGCACTTCATGACCTCGGGAAATAGCCTCTTCTTTGAGGCGTAACGTCGAGTAATTAGCGTTACCTTTTGATAAAATAGCGATTTTCATAATATTCCCAACTGAACCTTAATGTTTATTCTTATTTGGGTCAACCAAAAATTTATGTTGTCGAAGAAATCGACGCCCAATAAGCACCGGCCACTTCATGTCACTGCGGTCAGTTAGGCTAATAGATATTGGGAGTGTCTTACCAGAAATTACCACTTTTGTGGTAATAAAATACCGCTTTTCACGTTTGCCATTAGAACTACGCACGTATTTAATCACAAAGTCGTCACGAACAATCTCGATCCCACTTTCAAGCGGACAGAACGCTAATGTTTTACCATCATCCATCTGACGCTCTTCGATCCTACTGCAGTGCAATGCTCCTGTATACGCACCTGTATCAATCTTAGCTGTAACTTCCACTTCAGAAAACTCCGGAAAAACAACAGGCTCAAACGCCCCAACAATTTTTATGCTCGGGCTCATACAGATACATTTTCTGTTTTAAGGTAATACATTTTATTATTATAGCACGGTAATACCTATTTTGTCAATACCCTACCCCTGATTTGACCGGACTCTTAAGTACGAGAGTGCTATAACTACAATAATAATAAGTAACATCATAACAATCATAGTGAAGAAGCCATTTTGGTTTTTGTTGAGTTTCATAATTATTATTCTACTATACGCTCTATGAAATTGCTTACTGCAGTATTACCATTAACAGCTACACTTGTACTATGGAGAAACGACCTGTCAGCTTTGAGTTGGCAAAAATATACGGCCCAGGGAACTATGAGGGAAAGAGCCAGTTTCTAGAAGATAGGCTGAGATTAAGTGATTATAAGCTTTTTCAGTTACAACAAGCTGTTGCGAGAGCATATAGAAGTGAAAAATTAGCCCGTCAAGAACTCCTAAGACTTCAAGACATTGCAGTTGAGCAGTCTGAACAACTTAGTGTTGCTCACAAAAAGGCTAGGACTGATGTTAAAACTGGCTTACTAAGCCCAAGGGGACTAAAAGAGGGTTATGAAGCAATAAAAAACGAGTGCTCAGTTATGAGCGCGGTCTACATAGATATTGATAACTTTAAAGAGATCAATTCTAGGCTTGGACATCCACTGGTAGATAAGGAGGTCTTAAGACCGCTTGGCACAGCAATTAAAGAAAGAACAAGATCCAACTTTGACATCGTAGGCAGACATGGAGGTGACGAGATTCTACTACTCTTACCCCACACTCCAGTCGAACAAGCCCGCACTGTGGCGGAATCATTTGTTGAAGTTCTTGATGGAGTGCCTTTTGCTCCTGAAATAGGCCGACTGACATTTAGCGTAGGGATTACTGAGATTAATACTAGCCTGCCGTACAACGATGCTATATCCCCCGCAGCTCTTGCCATGCAACAAGCAAAAGAAGCAGGAAAAAATCAGACCGTTGTTAACCTTATTCAAAACTATTAGACTATTTACCTACATTTGATCAGTATGCCAGTTCTACACTACTTCTAAAGACCGAAGCGACTCTTGCTTGCAGTTTTAAATTTTTCGAGTAGCTCTCTCTGCTGTTTACTAATTTTATTTGGGGTGTCGACTATTATTGTCACGATGTGCGCTCCCCGCTTTTCACTGCGCAGACTCGGCACTCCATGACCAGATAGTTTAAAATCTGTACCACTTTGTGTACCGGCTGGAATTTTCATTTTGATTGGCCCGTCTACTGTTTTAACTTCTATTTCTGTCCCAAGCGTTGCGTCAATCATATCAACATGCTCGCTACTAAGGATCAGGTTGCCTTCCCGGGTGAACTGTTTGTGAGGTTTTACACGTATATGAACATACAAGTCTCCCTTTGGACCATTAGCTATGGCCTCTCCTCGTTCACGTAGACGCATAGTAGCCCCATCGTCTATACCTGCAGGAACGTTTAGCTTGATCTTCTGGGCTCGTCTTTCTGTCCCTTTGCCATTACATACACTACACACCTTCTCGGGCACTTTACCGGTTGCTCGACAGTCTTTACACGCTACAGCTTGCTGAATGTTTCCAAAAATAGTGCGCATTTCTTGAACCACCTGGCCACTACCGCCACATGTGCTACATATTTTTAGTTCATAGCCAGGCTCTGCAGTGGTCCCCTTACAATGACTACACTCGTCTGCAAGAGTAACCTTAAGTTCATGTTCAACTCCAAATACTGCTTCTTCAAAGCTTAGCTCTACAGCCGTTTCTACGTCGTTTCCACGAACCTCGCGTTGGCCTCGCGAACTACCACCTCCAAAAAAACTACCTAAGATATCGCCAAAATCAAAATGCATATCCTGACCCTGACCACCAAAGCCCGCGAAAGGATTGCCCCCACCAGAAGCTCCGTCTACACCAGCATGCCCAAACTGATCATAACGCTGGCGTTTTTGCTGATCTTTCAAGATCTCATAAGCTTCGTTTATTTCTTTGAAAGCACTATCATCACCACCAGTCTTATCAGGGTGATGCTCTACGGCTTTGCGCCTAAAAGCCTTTTTAATTTCATCGTCGCTGGCGCCTTTTGCAACACCAAGGACTTCATAGTAATCACGTTTAGCCATATTTACTATTTTAGCACTTAGAGCATTAGAGTGCTAGAGTTGGGTGTAGTTATTGTTACTAAAATCCTAGCTTTGGCCCGTAGTAGTACCAAAAACGCTGTAGAATAAGTGCAAATAATAATATATAGAATACAAGCAATAGATCACCGTGGTGTTTGCGTAAATATAGCTTTAATCGCTTCGATTTTAGGTTAATATAATTTTCTGCCAACATATATTGGAGCAAATACCAACTAGACATAATCATTGCTACCCAAACAACAAAACAATAAATACATATTGCTCCTATCACATACAAGCTGTGCCATACTAACCATGCCGTAAATCCAAGACCACCTATAAACGCCAGTAAATAGAGCCTCCAAAACCAGGCCTTCATACGAGCTCCAGCGAGCAATACTACCCCTATCATTGCCTGTACTGCAAAAATACCAATTCCCAATAAAGGATTTGGAAAGCCGAAAACGGTCGCCTCCTTCGACTGCATGATCGGGCCACACGCCAGTACCGGATCGATACTACAGCTTAGCTGATGTGAAGGATCTTTATATACAGCTATATGTTCAAGGGTAAGAGTAAAAGAAGCATAAAAACCTGCAAGTGCTGTAATAATTAAAATATAGGGTATAGATTGGCGAATCGTGAATTTAGGAATACTCGCAGTATAGCTCTTTAAAATGTCCACTGATATATTTTATCACTGATACAAAAGGATACCGAATACAACTAGTGAATCGACAATAAACCAGATTATCTGGTTCAGAAGCATAGGTTTTAATCGATGGACAAGAGCGTATAGAGTAAATATAAAGCCTATAGCCATGAAACTTAGCCAAGTTATTAGAGACACATTTTCTGCGCTTTGGTTAACAAAAATCTGGAGCGCTTGAGGTAAAGCAGTTAGTGGATGTATTACAGCCACGACCATCATTGCCCGATCAATAGATGTTTTTTCCTTTTTATTAAAATGATGTTTATGAAAGTGAAATGACATTATTGTAACTGTATCGTACCGTCAATGACTGTGTCTACATATTCAAGTGGACTGTGCTCAGCAACATATGCGTCTTCGTATGCATGCCACTTTTCCCAGTCGTTTACTATCTCATTTTTAGTTTTACAAGCTTCGTTGTCAGCCAGATCACGAGCTATGCCCCTTGCAAGACAAAGCTCTTTGGGTGTTTCTACCCAGATCGAATATGCTAAATATTCGCGAAACTCTTTCCGACTTGAACTAACGCCTTCTAAGATCATGATTGAAGTTACTTGTTGATCGTCTACCGGATCTGGCTGATGATCTTTATACCAAGCACCACGCGAATAATTCAATAACTTCGTGCCATTCTGGATTGGTCTGAATACTTCATCAACCAACCGACGCCACCAATCCATTGGCTTATCGTACGATGCAAAATCATCAGTGTGTAACACTTCAGCATTAAGCTCTTTTGACAGAAGTTTTGCAAGCGTCGTCTTTCCAGCACCACCATGCCCGTCTATTGCAATAAGTCTTAAGGGCATTGAGCTCGGTATCTTTGACTCAAGAATCTCTCTCTTAAGCCTCTCGATCATTACTTCTCTTTCTTGTTATCTTTTTCGTCTACAACTTCACCTTCTACTGGCTCGTCTTTTTTGTCTGTCTTTTCGCCAGATGATTCTTCGGCTTTAGCCGCTTCTTCATACATTTTGGCACCGATTGGCATAATTTTCTCTGACAACTCCTTGTTAGCAGTTTCTAGAGTTTCTTTGTCTGCTTTTTCATCCGACTGAACTTTTTTGGCAGTTTCAATCGCTTCATCAAGCGTCTTTACATCATCTTCAGACAGCTTGTCTTTGTGCTCGGTCTTCATTTTCTCTGCTTGGTAAACTGCATTCTCTAATGTGTTGCGTAGCTCGATGCTTTCACGTTTTTTCTTGTCTTCTTCTGCATGAGCCTCTGCTTCTTTAGCTGCTTTTTCTACCTCATCCTTGCTCAAATTGCCACTATTCTGAATGGTTATACTTTGTTCTTTGCCTGAGCCTTTATCTTTTGCTGATACATTAAGAATACCGTTGGCGTCTAGATTAAATGTCACCTCGATTTGAGGAACGCCTCGTGGCGCAGAAGGGATACCATCTAGCGTGAACCTGCCAAGTGATTTATTATCAGCTACCATTTCTCGCTCGCCTTGAACAACATGAATCTCTACCTGTGGCTGATTATCCGCTGCGGTGCTAAATGTCTCGCTTTTACTTGTCGGGATTGTGGTATTTCTCTCTATCAGCTTTGTCGCAATACCGCCCATAGTCTCAATACCTAATGACAGTGGGGTTACATCAAGTAGCAATACATCCTTAACGTCTCCTTGTAATACTCCGCCTTGGATCGCTGCGCCAATCGCTACTACCTCATCAGGGTTAACTCCTTGTTTTGGATCCTTGCCAAAAATACTCTTTACCTTTTCGATGACAGCAGGCATGCGTGTCATACCACCAACTAGAATAATTTCATTTATGTCTGCTGGTTTTAGTTTGGCGTCTTTAAGTGCTTTTTCCACAGGTGTGGCCGTGCCATCAATAAGATCTGACACTAGATCGATAAGCTTCGATCTAGTTAGCTTGTACTCAAAATGCTTAGGCCCGTCAGCGTCAGCAGTTAAGAATGGCAAGTTAATGTCTGCTACTTCAGTAGTAGAAAGTTCTTTCTTTGCTTTCTCGGCTTCTTCTTTAAGACGTTGCATCGCTGCTTTATCGTCTTTTACATTAATACCAGACTCTTTCTTAAACTCGTCAACGAAGTGGTTAACGATTCTAAGGTCGAAGTCTTCACCACCAAGGTGAGTGTCACCATTTGTGCTAAGTACCTCAAATACGCCATCTCCGAGTTGAAGAATAGATACGTCAAATGTACCTCCACCAAGGTCAAATACGGCTATCTTTTCTTCTTTGCCTTTATCTAGTCCGTAAGCTAACGCTGCTGCTGTTGGCTCGTTGATAATTCTTTTCACCTCAAGACCTGCAATCTTACCAGCGTCTTTAGTTGCTTGTCGTTGAGAATCATCGAAATATGCCGGTACGGTAATCACTGCTTCTGTAACAGGCTCGCCTAAAAAGGCCTCGGCATCAGCTTTTAGCTTGCTCAGAATCATTGCAGACACTTCTTCAGGGCTGTGAGCCTTGTCTACCATTTCTACGCTAACACCTGTTCCTTTTTTAGAAATCTTATACGGCATCAACTCGATGTCTTTCTGGACTTCTTTATCAGTATATTTACGACCAACAAGACGTTTTACTCCGAAAATAGTATTTGTTGGATTAGTTACACGTTGGCGATTAGCAACTTGTCCAACAAGACGTTCGCCGTTCTTATTGATAGCTACGACTGAAGGTGTAGTACGATTCCCTTCGCTATTAGCAATGATTTCTGGCTTACCTGACTGCATCACAGCCATCGCCGAATTAGTTGTTCCTAGATCGATTCCAATAATTTTGCCCATTGTTTATACCCTTTCGCTTACTTTTAAACTGGCAGTCTTACATACATACTGCCAGTTTAATATAATTAGCACTCACGTGTCAAGAGTGCTAATAGGGAAATTGTGCGTCTAATTTAGCGCATTCATTGAGCTCACGTGCTGTTGCAACTTCTATGCCTATTTGAGCAATAGCTTCAACCACAACAGAATCCCAAGCATGCTCATCTCCCAAACGACTGTTTTCAGGCTGACCATAATATTCTCGCCAGTGAGAACTAGCCGCCTCTATAGCGATACTTTCAAACGGGTTTGAGTCTTGCACGGGGTATAGTTCTGACATTTAAAAAGTATTCTACCAAATGCATCATTTCTAAACAAAAGCGTTTAGTTCTTGGGTATTTTTAGTGCTTAACTTTTACCATTGCGTGACGAAGAACTTCATCTCCTAAGGTGTACCCTGGTTGTAATTCTTCACTGACGAGTTCATGTTTACCGTCCCCTGCTTCCATCATGACAGCTTCATGAAGATTAGCATTAAACGGCTCTCCGACAGTCTTAATCTTCTCAACTCCAAGGTCGCTGAGCGTTTTCTCAAACTGTTTTACTACGCCTGATACGCCTTTGACATAGTCGTGTTCGGCAATATCGTCTGGTGTATGTTTAAGCGCTCGTTCAAGGTTATCGATTGTGGGCAGTAACTCTCGTATTATTTGTGCTTTAATTGTGTTTTTAAGCCCCTTGGTCTGTTCATCATGACGACGCCTAACGTTCATGGCATCTGCCCTTTCCCGCTGTAGTGCTTCAGTAAGCTGGGCAACTTCTTGAGCTAGTTCTTCATTAATTTGTTTCTGGTTTAGTTTTTTTGGCTTATCGGCCATGCAAAGCTCCTTCTAGTGCTTGTCCGGTCTTACTAACCAAGTTCATGACATTGCTATAGCTCTGTCTAGTGGGACCAAGAACACCAATATAACTCCTATCACTATAAGGACTCCTGAATCTACTTATAATCAAGCTACATCCACTGTTTCTGCCAATCGGATTTTCTGCGCCTATGTATACACTAAGGGGCTCATTAGGAGCAGCTTCATGCAACCAAGGTTCCAAATTATCTAGCAATCTAGCAACCTCCTGAACATGCTGTCCACTGGCAAATTCTGGCTGGGCAAAAAGATTAGTTAAGCCTGACATATACAACTGATTGCCAATGGTAGCAATGCCAAGATTATGAGTTAGTTCTACTAAGGTATCCACAGCATTACGTATTGTACGCTCAGGCATACCCCCGTCATCCACGCGCGCTGACAACGCTCTTTCTGCACGACGATCTATTGCAAGAGGCTCGGATTCGTTAACTTGATTAACATAAAATCTATATCCTTTATCAGTAGGAACCCTGCCTGCACTAGTATGTGGCTGGGCTATAAACCCATGGCGTTCAAGGTCTGCCATTTCAGATCGTATCGTTGCTGAAGAAACATTAAAAACTTTAGATAAAAGAGTACTTCCAACAGGTGCCGCTACCTCAGCGTACTGCTCTACAATAGCCTTAAGAATAAGTGATTGACGCTCTGTCATAATAAATGTAATTATACGAAACTAGCACTTGAATAGCAAGAGTGCTAGAAACTACTAGATTACTGAATAACCACATTGTCCCTTGCGCTACGAACAACTAATGCCACTTTTCGGAGTGCTAAAAGTGACAAGTCAGAGTAGTGTCCGCATTTCACAGTCTCAGAGATCGGAGCACCATCGTGAGCGCTCATCGTTTCTCTCAGAGCTACGTAGCCAGCTCCTGTGTTTACAACTACTTGCTCTTCAAAAAGAGCCAGTTCATCATTAACCTTCCTGTTCGATTCTAATCTACTTGCGAATCGATAAATATTATATCCATCACCTTTTACGTCTCTTAAATCCCAGTGACCTGTTGGGATATCGCTGACTTCTTGCTCTATCCTGCTCGCGTAGTGTCTTTTGACCAGCTGTGTAGGTGAAATCATAATCTCATAATAATGATTATCTACTTATAAATAAATTGCTTATGCCAAGTATTCATCGAGGTCATTTAAGAGTTTCTGGGCAACAATTCGTGATTGATCGTTCTTTTTACTTGAAAAACTTCCATGAGCGATTTCATCTACAATCTCAATTGCGTGCTCAAGGTTATCATTAACTACATATTCAAAGTAAGGTTTATCCAAAGCCTCTCTTAACTCCAACCTCGCAGATTCCAATCTTTTTCTAATATCGTCTGGGTTCATGTGACTGTCTGCGTAACGGCCTTTTAAACGCTCCTGCCAGGTAGTAAAATCTGGTGGCAGTAAAAATATAGGAATTATATTATCAGCAAATGATCGATACTCAGCAACCCCCTGCACTTCAATATCTGTTATCGCAATCTTTGCTTCATCGTGGGCCATTTGTATTTCGGCTACACTCGTACCATACACGTTACCACTAAACATCTTTGCTTCTACAAAACCACCCCTGTCTATCATGCTTTCAGCTGTCTGTAGATCTATGAAGTGATAATCAAGACCGTCTTGTTCGAGAACGCCATGATTTTCTCGGGGGGGTCTGGTAGTATGCGATACAATATGGTGATATTCAGGACTTTCAATTAATTTTCGAAGAATAGTGTCCTTGCCAGCTGCCGTAACGCCAACCAAAAAAACTACATCAGTTTTTCTGATCAACTCTCTCACATCTTCAGGAGTACGGTATGCTTTTAATTTATTCTCTAGTTTTGGAACCATGTTTAAAAACTATAGCACAATACGACCAGCAAAAAGGTCGTTTAACCTTAGCAGTCTACGTTCAAAGCGAGAATTATAAGATTAGTTAAGTTTTTTATATACAGTTCCGGTCAACACTAAAATCAGTAGGCCGGTGAAGAGCAAGATTGATGGATTGTCAGAGAACAGTTTGACGTTATCGATCATTTTCTCAAAGCCGTATAACACAGATACGAAACCAAACGTTGCTGCGAGTGCAGTAAATAGCGGGAATTTAAGCTCTGCATGATCACGTTTCTGTATCATTCTCTCAATAAATTTTTCTTCCGCTTTAGTGAATGGGAGTAGGTCTTTTTTAGGCATAAAACCCTTTCTGATTCATTTCATTAATTACGCTTGCTATAGTTGATCTCGCAGATTCGTCCTCGGCTTCGTTTCGTTTAGCATTAGTGAAAAAATCTACCATGACGGCGGACGCACGTTCAACGCTGTCATTGACTACACATTGATAACTTGGTTGTTTTAGTGCTATTTCTAACTCTGTTTTGGCAGCATGCATACGACGAGCAATTTCATCATCAGCCATCTCTCGTGAAGATGTTATACGTCTCTCAAGTTCTTCTAGACTTGGGGGTGCAACAAATGCTGTCATAATATCTCGGTTCAGATTTCGTAATTTCATTTCTGTTTGTACAATTAAAATACTAAGACCAACTTGCTGGTCGTTAAGTTTATCTATCTCAGCGATATCCAAAAATGATATCTGTTGATCATGAACCACCTCTGCTTGTAAAAATCGGCGCTCCTCGAATCCTTGGTCAACAAACGAAATATCACGAAAATGGTATTGCACCCCGTCCTGCTCGCCAGACCTAATCGGGCGTGTAGTTGTCGACAAAATACTGACAAACCCTACAGACGAGGTAATATTATTTCGTAATGTGTCTTTTCCAACCCCTGTAGGACCAGCAATTACTCCAAAACGACTTCGCGCAAACTTGTAAACAGTCTCGGCACTGGGCTGATATGTTTCAAGAAAACCACGATATTCGTCTGCTTCTTCTTGGGTAAGTAATCGTAATTTTTCTGACATAACTAATCTCGTTTTAATAGTACAGTAAATGCCTCGGCCGGAATATCCACATTGCCGAATCTTTTTGCTTTAGCCTTGCCCTTCTTCTGTTTAGCGAGTAGTTTTTTACGCCTAGATACATCGCCCCCATAAAGCTTAGCCGTTACGTCTTTACGATAAGCTTTAACGTCTTCCCTAGCAATAAATCTACCTCCGATTGCAGCCTGGAGGGGTATTTGAAAGTTTTGACGAGGTATAACTTCTTTTAACTTACTGACAATTTCTCTTCCTAGGCTATCGGCTTCTGTTTTGTGGACCATAATACTTAACGCGTTCACGATCTCACTAGCCACATAAAAATCTAACCTTACAAGTTGTTCTACGCGGTAATCGTCTAGTTCATAATTAAAGCTACCATACCCACTTGTAACACTTTTTAACTGATCATAAAAATCGGTCAATAAATTAGCAAGCGGTGCGTCAAAAGATACCAGCGCAAGCTGTTCGTCAACATAACTCAGATTCTTATGTACACCTCGTTTGCTTGCTATAAGCTGAATAACTGCGCCTACATAGTCTTTGGGGACTACAATTTCTCCCTTGATCCAAGGTTCGGCAATTTCTTCAATCTTACCTGGATCTGGCAGGTCAGCCGCGCTCTTAATATCAACTACTTCGCCGTTAACCATCTTTACCTGATAATCAGTGCTTGGATTTGTAACAATAAGATCTAGATTATATTCACGTTCAAGCCGTTCACGAACAATGTCCATGTGAAGCAGTCCTAAGAATCCAATTCTCACACCAAACCCAAGAACTGGCGAGTTCTCTAATTCGTACTGTAGAGCTGAGTCGCTTAGGGACAGTTTCTCAATTGCATCTTTAAGTTCTTGATAGAACTCATTACTTTCTGGAAAGAAGCCAGCATACACGAAAGGCTTAACATCTTTATACCCAGGTAAAGCGACAGTGGCAGGAGCCTTGCTGAGTGTCACAGTATCACCTACTTTTGCCTCTCTGGTGCTACGGAGATTTGTGACAATATAGCCTATTTCTCCAGTTTCAATCTTGTCTCTTGGATCCATTTGAGGGCTCAAACAACCTACTTCAAGAGCAATACCTTCAGCACCAGTTGCCATCATTTTAATAGACTCACCCTTATTGATCGTGCCATCCATCGCTCTAACATACAGAATAACCCCTCTGTAATCGTCGTAATAGCTGTCAAAAATGAGAGCTCGACTCTGAGTTATGTCTAAAGGCTTAGGCGAACCAATCCGCTCTATAACAGCGTCTAAAACTTCTGGTACTCCCTCCCCCGTTTTGGCACTTATGTGTAATATATCTTCTGACTTGCAACCTAGTAAGCTCACAACTTCTTTGGTGACTTTGGGTACATCCGCAGCGGGTAAGTCAATTTTATTTAGTACTGGAATAATTGTTAGGTCAGCGCCCATCGCCAAGTAAACATTTGCAAGAGTCTGAGCTTGTATCCCTTGAGAAGCATCTACAACCAGAATTGCACCCTCGCATGCTTCTAAACTTCGCGACACCTCATAACTAAAATCAACATGTCCTGGCGTATCAATAAGGTTCAATTGATAATTATGATAATTCATCCTAACAGGAGCGAGTTTAATTGTAATCCCTTTTTCGCGCTCCAGATCCATTCTGTCTAGTAACTGAGCTTTCATGTCTCGTTTCTTTACAGTATTAGTTAGCTCTAAAAGCCTGTCAGCTAAAGTGGACTTACCGTGATCAATATGAGCAATAATGCAAAAGTTTCTAATATGTTCCATTACATTTTTATCGGTTTAAGGATTAACTGTTTAGCCTTACTCGTCACAGCTTTGGCTTCTTCTAGCCCAAACAAAAGAGACATTCCTAAGTAAGTTGCTAGAGTTACTGATGTTATGCCGAGTAATTTACCGCCAAGTGTGAAGAAGCCCCTGTCAGAAGTACTAAGCGGGAAAAGAGTAATCATAATATAAGCAGATATCACAGCGAAACCTGCGACAGACATTATCCTGTATATACCTCCCCAGAACTCGGCATTCATAAGCTTTCGATCGCGCAGTACCATGATACTAAAAAGTATAGCTACCTCTGATGCCGCAACTATGGACTGCGCCATGGCGAGACCCGCAACATCATAAGCCGTTGGTCGCGAAAGAATATATGCCAGAACAATGTTAAGTCCAATAGCAAACAACGATACATAAAGCGGTGTCCTACTATCCTTTTGCGCATAAAACCAACGGGACACTAATGCATATATGGTTCTAAATAATATAGCTCCTGTAAAAAAGCCAAAAATTAATGCAATCTGTGGTGCGTCATTAGCGAATATTAAACGCGCCAAATACGCTCGAGTGAAATAAGATATGACGGCAACGGGTACAATAATCCAAATAATGACTCTTAGAATTTCTAGGAATTCTTTTCTGAAAAGATCTTTACGATTTTGTGCTAAACGATCAGTCAAACGCGGAAACGCAGCTGTAGATATAGTCGTGCCTATTAAAAGCGTCGGCGCGGTATGCAGGACGTATGCATTTTCGTAGTAACTAAGCTTGCCATCACCAAGTCGACGAGCCAGGTTTGTCTCCACAACGCTGTTTACGGAATCTATCCCTTGGTCTAGTGAACGTGGCGGAAGTTGTCTTAAAATTTGTTTGAAATTATTATTACGCCAGCTAATCGTTGCTTGGTATTTATAGCGCATTCCGAAGAATCCAAGGAGAGCAACAAGTAGTTGCAATATTGCACCAACCAAAGCGCCTACACCAAGACCAATTAACCCCATACTATCAAAAATATATACACTTGCGATGATCGACGCGTTATAAAACAGCGGAGCCACAGCAAAGAAAAAGAATCTGCCAAAAACCTGCTGAACGCTTGTTAGAATTCCAGCTATCGTAAATATCAACGGGTTAAAAGCAATCAATCGCATAATTGTTGAGGCGTTATGCATCTGTTGATCGCTCAAGTTTGGAGCAACAACATAGTGTAGTAACGGCTCAGCAAATACAAAAATAATTACGCCCACCACTGCCATGACTATGGCAAGCAGATTCATAAGACTGTTACTTAATTCCCAAACGCCCCTTTTGTCACCCTTACTGAGCCTATCCGCAAGAAAAGGCATAAATGCAACCCCTAGAGCCCCCGCAGCTAATGTGAAAAAGAATAAATCAGGAATTTTGAAAGCAGCAAAATATGCGTCAGTGCTTTCTGGACCAATTGCAGGATAGTTAGCATTTACTAGCCTGGTACGGAAAAATCCAAGCAATTGCCCCATCAATGACGCAAAAATGAGCAACGCTGCAGCATTGCCCAAAGAAATCCGCTTATTTGCGCGGTTTAAGAAACGTTTTGGTTGACTCACTGATTTTATTATAGGCCTGAAGGCCGATAATTAACAGATAGAAAATTAGTACAACGAAGCGTTCTTTGGAAGGTGAGTACCTTCAAAGATTTTTATAACTTCTTCTGCTTCAACTGTTTCGTTTTCTAGTAGTACATCCTTGAGTGCTTCTAAGTATTTCATATTGGCTTTTATCACTTCTCGGGCTCTTACAGCAGCTTCGCTGATCAATGCTTCTACTTCTTGATCAATTATCTTGGCGGTATCCTCGGAATATTGCTTCTCATGGGTCATTCGCTCAAACATCATGCCAGACTCAACATGGAAAACTTGGTCACGGAGCTTATCGCCCATACCCTGATTGATAATCATTTCGCGCGCTAACTCCGCTGCTTTTTGAAGATCAGAACCAGCGCCAGTAGTTACACGGTCTTTGCCATACACGATCTCTTCTGCTATACGACCACCAAGCATTCTTGCTAGTACATCCTTATATTCGATAATACTGTGATAGCTCTTATCCTCTGGAGGTATAAACCATGTAACTCCACCTGTTCCGCCACGAGGAATTATTGTTACCTTGTGGACTAGATCACTGTCGGGTAGAACATGACCAACAATTGCATGCCCTGCTTCATGGTAGGCAGTGAGTTCCTTTTCAAAATCACTCATTATCTTACTCTTACGCTCTGGACCAATTGCTACTTTCTCAAAAGCTTCAGTGACGATCGCATTAGTAATAGTTTTAGAGTTTTTTCTAGCAGACAAAATTGCAGATTCATTTGCAATATTAGCTAGATCTGCACCAGAACTCCCTGCAGTCTTAGCTGCTAATGAGTCCAGGCTAACAGTAGTATCTAGTGGTTTTTTAGCAAAGTGAACCTTTAGTATAGCTTCGCGGTCTTTACGATCCGGAAGACTAATATTTACCCGACGATCAAAACGACCTGGACGTAGCAACGCTGGATCAAGTACGTCTGCGCGGTTTGTCGCAGCTAGTACAATCACATTCTCTCCTTGTTCAAAACCATCCATCTCTACCAAAATTTGGTTTAGTGTTTGCTCCCTTTCGTCATGCCCACCACCCATGCCAGAGCCTCGTCTACGACCGACGGCGTCAATCTCGTCAACGAAAATGATACACGGCGCATTCTTTTTTGCCTTTGCGAACAAATCGCGCACACGTGATGCTCCGACACCAACAAACATTTCCACGAACTCAGAACCAGAAATACTAAAGAACGGTGCATTAGCCTCCCCGGCGGCGGCTCGTGCAAGCATTGTCTTTCCTGTTCCCGGAGGGCCCACTAATAACACGCCTTTTGGAATACGTGCTCCGACTTCCTCAAATTTCTTTGGATATTTGAGGAATTCTACTACTTCTTCCAAGTCCTGCTTTGCTTCATGGCTACCGGCAATATCCTTAAATGTAGTCTTACTCTTATCACTGCCGTACAATTTGGCGCGACTCTTACCGAAACTCATTGCCTGGTTGCCCTGTCCTTGGGCACTTTTGAGCATATAGAATAATAAAAAGCCTATAAGAATTACCGGTAATAGCCCGATCAATAAACTAGACCAAAAGTTACTGGTATTTGATGGTTTTTCATTTACAACCTCTACTGAAGCATCGGTTTTAAGTCCCTGCTCATAAATACTAGATGACTCTTCTTTTCTGGATTTTTCGCTAGCCTGTTCTTCGCCTTGTTTAGTGATTAACAGTTCAGCTCCTTTGATCTCTATCTTCTTAATTTCACCGTTGTTGGCTCGTTTTACGACATCAGACAAAGGCACTTGATTAAGATTTTGGGGCTGATTCATAGATGAAAACAACACAAGCCCAATCAGCACAAGCAAAGAAACAAAGACGGCATTCTTAAAGCTACGGTTTCCGTTGCCTTTACCTTTTTTATTACCCTTTTTCTGGTTCATCTTAAACGGTTTCTTGTCCATAGTGCCCTTTACTGATTACTTCCAACTATCAAAATTTCATCCTAAACGCTGGATACATTATACAGAGGAACGGGGTTGCATGCGAATCTGTTTTAACTCTAGTTTCATATAATAATTCTTGTCTATGTCGTATTGAGTACCGGGTCGAGCTGTACGAGAAGCAATTACCAATCGGTGTATTAATCTTTTATCGAATGTCAGGTCGTGCTTTCGTAACCACGATGCCATAAGCTCGCAGGCAACTCCATACGGAACGTTAATAAACAATGACCTTTGTAAACTATCGTTCAAAAGTGCTTTTCCCCATAATTCCTCAATAATATTATCGATTTCTTCATTAATTAATCTCATATTCTGAATAATCCCGTACATTTGATCGGTTTTCTCGAGACCAGCATTAGAAAGTAAAAGTCGTATTTTATTCCGCAGATACCGTTGATCACTGTTAGATGAGTCCTCGCGCCATTTCAAGCCTTTTGACTTCGCATAATCCTTTATGGTGCGCTTTGATATATGCAACAGGGGTCGGATTATTCTTTCGCTAGAGTTAAGAGAAGTTAAACCCCTTCTGCCCGTACCTCGAGCCGTGTTTAAATAAGCTGTTTCTACCACATCATCTTTATGATGAGCAGTGATTATAGCCTTAGCTTCTTGGCCTTTCATGACAGATGTTAAGAATTTATACCTTCTTTCTCTTGCAAGTTGTTCGCTAGCGTTTGTGCCCAATTCTTCACGCTTTGATAAATACGCTAGGCCATATTTAGTCGCTAATTCCTCTACAAATTTAGCATCCAGCGCAGACTCTGGGCGGATCCCATGGTTAAAATGCGCAACTATAAGTTGCACACGGTCTCTGGTCTCTAGTCTCTGGTCTCCAGCTTTTTCTGGCGACCCATACTTTTGAAATAGCTTATGCAAAAGAGCTACCGAGTCCAGGCCGCCCGAAACAGCAACAACATACTTACCTGGCTCTAAAGTAATATCCATCTTATAATAGTAGCAGTTATGGAACTACTCTTTTGTACTGGGAACGCCCAGAAATTCAATAAAGGCATGTCTATTTGTCGTCAGCACGACATTACGCTTATCCAGCGTGATCTGAACGTTGATGAAGTTCAATCAGAAGATACTGAATATGTAGCACGTCAGAAAGCCAACGCTTCATACGCAGTTGCTCAAAGGCCTATTGTTATAAGCGATGACGCCTGGGAAATTCCAGGACTTAATGGTTTTCCTGGCACATATGCCAAGTCCGTCAATACGTGGTTTAAGCCGGAAGACTATGTCCAGCTCACCAAAGACCTTGAGGACCGTAGAATTTACCTTGTGCAAACTCTTGTGTATCAGGACGAAAATACTCAAAAAATATTCGTTAGAAAATCCCAAGGGAAACTGCTCACCAAGCCACAAGGATCAGTCGGGGTTAGTATTCAAAAAGTAGTTTCTTTCGATAATGATGGCGGTAAAAGTATCTCAGAGATAATGGAAGGCAAGACGCACTACTCCGGAGAACAAACCATTAAAGTCTGGCACGATTTTGCAGACTGGTATAAGGAGCATGCATCGTGAAGCGACTTTATTTTATTCGACACGGGCTTAGCGAGTTCAATAAAGCTCATGTCTGGGCCGGTTCAAGCGATACTCCACTCGCTCCAGAAGGGCATGATCAAGCAATAAAGGCTGGTAAAAGAGCCCTTGAAGATGGATTGATGTTCGATGCTATTATTAGCTCTCCCTTAGAACGCGCCCTGCAGACTGCTAAACATGTGGCAGATCAAATAGATTTTCCTCAAAAAGACATAATCATAGATAAAATGCTCATTGAGAGAGATTTTGGGATACTTGAAGGCCGTAAAGATCTAGTCGCCACTACCAAATACATTCTCCGCGAATCAGCTATAGACAAATACGATGGAGTGGAGACAGTTGCGGATTTACAAAAAAGAGCAGACAGATTTTTGCTGAAAGTTCGTTCAATGAAGTATGACAATATTCTAGTTGTGGGACATGGCGCATTTGGCAGAGCACTTCGTCGAAGTATCAACCAGGAACCGATCACCCATCGTGGCCATGTATTTGCAAATGCCGAGATAGTGAGATTTATATGAGCGACAAACAAGCTCGAGTAGGAGTCGGCGTATTCATCTGGAAAGAGGGTAAGTTTCTCTTGGGAGACATTCCAGACACTACCAAGCCCCTTGTTCGAGCCATGCTGGAAAAATCTTAGAGTAGCAAAACCTGAGCTATTTGAGTAACAGTAACTTTTCGGCTACTTCTTGTATTTTAGACAAGTCTTTAGGGCGGTACTCTATGGCCATCTGCACGTCAAAGCTCCTAATGGGTTCCACTAGCCTGTCTTCCATATCTACAAAACTAACTTGTTTATACCCTGACAAAGTATCTACATTTTTGAGACCCCGTGGTTTAAGTCCAAACAACTTTATCCCACGAAGACACGCCTCTGCTTCATTCCGTGGTTTAAAAATACCTTTAACATCTTTTACTTCTTGAAGGGCATGGGTTAGCTGTGCTTTGGCAGTTAAAAGTTCTCCAATTTTTTGGAACGGTTTCTTGCCTTCGTATTGGCGTAGAAGGAAATCAACTATCACATCATTGTCTTCTGTTATTTTTGCTTTTTGTCTTAACGCTCCCTGATGATCAACTTCTACATGAGTAAATTCTGTATATTCTTTAGCAACAATTCCGTCCAAGAGATGTATGTCTCCCTGCCCAAAACCCATTAATATTTGCCAGGCATGACTATTTTCTTTCTCTACTACAGACGTCTTAAAAACAGTTGGTGATTCGTTTTCAACTACGCCCACTGCTCCAAAATTAATTGTGTCATTTTCTCGCAAATCGGCTGAGTGTTCAAATAGCTCAGATGTAAGATTGTGAAGCCTTGTTCTTTCGTGGTCTTCTATAGAAAAAGAACGCCCCAAGTGCGTTCTTTCAAACTGTTCAAATTGACTTGCTTTTAGATCTACTGCCATCTAAAACCTAATAGTAACAAATACTGTAACTATTGCAATCCTATTTGTAACTATATAGAAACTATTGAGCAGTCCAGGTTCATTGCTAGCTCGGAGAAGCGGAACATGGTTCAATTATGGTTATGCTAGAACCTGTTTTTCTTTTTTTCGTCGGTATTTTGGTTGGCTCAATGAACGCTATAGCAGGCGGTGGTATGCTAATCGGCTTCCCTGCAATGGTAGCCACAGGAACTCCGCCAATAGTTGCTACTGCTACCGCATACGTAATAACTATTCCCGGCATTATTGGCGCACTTATTAGCTATAGAAAGTATCTTCGTAAAGTACCTCGCGTATATTGGCTTTTGCTCATACCTTGCGTTATTGGAGCCAGCATAGGTGCTCTCCTCCTCAGCAGGACGTCCTTTGAGACATTTGAAAAATACATACCAGCCCTACTAGCATTGGCAGTTTTCTTATTTATCGTGCAACCATTTATTCATTTTCATTTTCACAGACACTTAAGTAAGAAGACTAAACGACTACTTCCAATAGTATTAATCGGTATCGCGCTTTTTCCTTTATCAATTTATGGAGGATACTTCGGTGTCGGGTTTGGCTTCGTGGTTCTAGCGTTTCTAGGTTTTACCCAGCTACATAGCATGCACAAGATTAATGCCCTCAAGAATATTGCCGTTTTATCTATATTACTTACCGCAACACTTGTTCTATTAGACTCTGGTCTTATCGATTGGGCCAAAGGGTTGATCATGGCGTCAGGTGCTTCTATAGGCGGTTACTACGGAGCGCATTTTGCTCAACGTTTCACATCGCACACCATTCGGATAGTAGTTATAGCTATTGGCGTCAGTGCTGTTATAGGCTTGTGCATTCAGTACTACTAGGGCTAGATAACAGATGTAAAACATGCTATATTAGCACCTGTTGTCGATCTTCATGCCAAGATTTAGTGCTAAAAATTCACTAGGTAGCGTAAGCTCAGTTGGTTAGAGCGATCAACAATTTATAACCTTTACTGGTATGGCGGTATAGCTCAGTTGGTTAGAGCGCCGGACTCATAAGCCGGAGGTCACTAGTTCAAATCTAGTTACCGCTACCAATAAATGTTCTAAATTTTTTGACTCATGTTGTGTTATTTTTGCAGATCCTGATTTGTCCGCAGGCTCAAACCCTGTCTCTGCTACCAAGATTATATATACTTAATAAGTGGCGTTAGCCTGACAAACTAGCCATGATGACACACAGTCATTATAGTCTTCATGACTGAGTGCTGTTCTTCACTTAAACTTCCTAAATTTAGTTTATCTTTATGTGACAGTTCTTTTAATAATTCTTCACGCGTATTTACTCCGTTATCGCTCAGCGAGATCATCGATACGCGTTTGTCAGATGGATCCTTGCTGCGTGTGATCATGTCTTGAGACTCTAATCTGTCGACCAAGCCAGTAGTGTTAGACGCATCACAACCAAGCATGCAGGTTAGCTTGTTCATCGTCATACTTTGCTCAGGCTCTAGCATAATCAACACCATTCCTTGTACAGGTGTTAAGTTAAACGGGTCGCAAACCTTTGCCAGACTACACCGCATTCGTAGCGACAATAATATTGTTCCTCGGTATAATTCACTAGTTTCAGTCATATCACCATTATACTTGATACTATCAAGTATTTTTAAGCATTAAAAAAGCCCGAGTTTTAAATCGGACTTTTTCTTTGCGTATTTAGAGTCTTTTTAACAGGACATCGATACGCTGAATAGCCGGGTCTTCTGATTCAGAAAACTCGTAAGCCATGACAGCTGACTTCACTGCTTACCCTTTCGTTTATTTGTTTTTGATAGTTTTTGTTTTAGTCGACTAACAACTACAGTATACCGTACATTTGCTTTTTTGTCAATGTTTAGTCTGTTTTTGTTTTGTCAGGACTGGTTCTAGTATAAGCATTTTCACTGTTGTTGCCAACAAAAAAATAAATATTTTAAAAACTCTAACCATAAGCAAAAAAGTTCTTTCATTATCTGACATTTTGTGATATAATAAAAAGTATGGATAGACTTAACTCTTCTCCTCAATCTCAGCTGCTTAACCCTGATACCGTTCAGGATAATACCCAGGGTGAACCCCAATACATTCACATAATAGATGGGGGTCAATATCTGAATAGTCCACCAGCATTAGGCGAACCTAATGAGCCAACACAACAAGAGATTGAGATTGATAAGCTAGTAGATAATGGCGGATTGAATTACACAGAAGCACGTTTACGCGTGCTTGGCACCTCACCTCAAGCTATTAGCGCACCAGCACTGTCTAACACAGTTGCTAATCCTACTAAACTACAGAACCCCGACAGACGTGGCTGGAAAAACGATAGACGTACTCGCAAGGGGCTGTCCCCCAAAGAACTTCTGCAGGCAGACGAACCTCCTAAACATATACGCGCCCAAGAAGGCCGTAAATAACCCGTGCCCAAACTACCCTCTTTTTATCAAGAGCCTATGCCATTGTTCCCGGTTGCTTCTGAACTTAATGACTCTAGAGGAGTTATTGGTGCGGATATAGTGGCACTACCTACCGTAGACCCAGAAAAAAAGATTACACTTGGACGACTTACAGGTTATTACGGCGATTTATTAGGATCACGACACGCAGTCACTCAGGATCACGATAGTTTATTAGAACTTGAGACTACAGATTTTGAACTGGCAGAACCCAAAAAAATAGAGTCTGGTCTATACATATACCCCGACGATCCACGGTACAACCATCCTTCAACAGAACAGCTTGTACGATTACGTGCTAAAGGTGATTGGTTCTCGCCAGGCGTCGTATTCCCGAGCCAGCATTATGCTACGGTCGCTCGAAGTCCTGCTAATTTAGCCGAGCATGTAATGAACAAAACAAGGAAAGCTAAAGATGATAAAGCTGACCGAGTAGTTATCGATGCATCAGTTGGAAGATCTGCAGGCCACGCATTAAAGAGTAAAATGTCGGCTATGAACAGCTACGAGAACGAGCTTCTCTCTATACGTTCAAGTGTACTTATCCCCTTGTATAGAGAAACTCTACGTAATTTAAGCAATAGACCTTGGGATGCTCGTTTTAAAGCAAAAAACTTAGATAAAAAACGGAAAATATTCGATGAGATGTTGCATGATACGGTTGAAACATCGACAATTAACCAAGATATTTCGATAACCGCTATTAATGGCCTTCACCGTGCCATAACAAGTCAACTATATCGGTATGGATCCAACCAAAACCGAAGCCAGCGCTGGAAAGATTATATTTTGTTGTATGGCACATATACAAAATCTCAATGCGAGAAAATACAGCTATCAAAACAGCGGACAGCCGATGAGTTGAAGTTCTACGAACAGTTTCTTGACAATCAATTGACAAAACCCACCTCTGTTTGATAATATATATTAGCTAAACAGCCATGGGAGCATATTCAACAATTCCCATAAATGACGCGGGGTAGAGCAGTGGCAGCTCGTGTGGCTCATAACCACAAGGTCGCAGGTTCGAGTCCTGCCCCCGCTACCATGAAAACAGCTTCACCATTTGGTGGAGCTTTTTTCATTGTCGGAGAAGGACGAGAACCGTAAGGCATAGCCGAGGTTCGGTGAAGCAAGGTTGCGCACAGATGCTTGCATCGAGCACAACCGTAGCGGAAAAGGACGAAGTCCGCTGTCCTGCCCCCTACCATAACAAGTAATTAATATAAAGTTTGATATAGTAAGGTTTATGGTAATTAAGAGTAAATACGGGCTCAAACTAGCTGGGTTAATTATATCTATCGCCATTATAGGTGCTTCGAGCTTTATTTACCTCTTATATCAATCTAACTCTAATGAAAATGACTATACAAGCACTCAAAAAAGAAATACGCCTCAGGCAGAAAATAATCCAAAATCACAAAAAGGTGCAATGGGAACAACAATAACGAGCGGAGATAGTGAATTTGGACCGATGCTATTTAATGACAAAGGCCAGGCTATATACATCTGGGAACTTGAAGAGTCTGCTAATGCAGAATGCTATGGGGACTGTGCAGAGGCTTGGCCTCCAGTGCTTACCGATGGAACGCCTCATGCAACTGGAAGCGTCATTGATGATCTTCTCGGTACGACCACACGCACCGACGGTAGTACCCAAGTCACCTACAACGGCCATCCCCTGTACTACTACGCACATGAGGGAGCTGGAGAAGTAAAATGTCACAATGTAAGTACACACGGAGGACTTTGGTGGGTCATCCAACCAAATGGCACTCGTGCGGATTAGTCAGCTACTGCTGAACACTCTTTATCTTTACTCTAGAATGACATGCAAAACATAGTCCATCAGCTCACAAAAGCTACAGGCCATATAATTGCTACAGCCTTTGTTATTCAGCAATAGTTTGAAAGAGGTTTATAATTAGTAGCATGACTAGGATCAAGTCTCTAGGTGAACCAGTAATAGCTACTTATAGTCTTACTAAAATATATCCTGGGTCATCTATACCGGCGCTTGATAAACTATCAATTAAAGTCCACGCCGGCGAGGCGTACGGTTTTATTGGCCCTAATGGTGCAGGTAAATCAACAGCCATAAGAATGTTAATGGACTTTATTGTACCTAGCAGTGGTTATGCTACGGTTAGAGGCAGAGAGATAGGAAAAGATAGTTTAAAAATACGTAGTTCTATTGGCTATTTATCTGGGGATTTAGCATTGTATCCCAAAATGAACGGGCTACAGTTCCTGTCTTATATGAATAGCCTGCTCTCAATACCAGTTAGTCAGAAAATTATCGATAATCTAGCAGTACGACTTAGGGCGAACCTTTCAAAACCTATAGATGAACTATCCCGTGGTAACCGGCAGAAGATAGGTATAATACAGGCTTTTATGCACGACCCTAACGTACTAATTCTAGATGAACCTACAAGTGGCCTTGATCCATTAGTGCAGGATACATTCTTAGAGCTAGTCGAAGAGGCAAAACAACGAAATGCCTGTGTTTTTATGAGTAGCCATGTTCTAAGTGAAGTGCAGAAAGTATGCGACCGTGTAGGAATAATAAAAGACGGAAAATTAATTAGCGAAAGTATAATTAGTGAACTCGCGGTAGAAGCATCACAGACTATGGAAATTGTATTTGCTAAAAAAGTTCCTGTTATGGCATTACGGAAAGTGCCAGGTATAACTATCCAGTCGTATACAACTGACACGGCTGTTATTCACACAAAGGGCAACCTGTCTCCGCTTTTTTCAGTCCTTGCTCGTTACAATGTGTCCAAAATAAACGCCAGAACTCTAGACTTAGAGGAGTCTTTTTTGCACTTTTATCAGAATGAGGAAACATCTTCATGAAGACAATAATTAAGTGGACAATATGGCAACGACGATGGAGCACAGTGTGGTGGTCTGTTGGTGTATCTATGTTCGTCTTTATAAATATGATCTTTTACCCTAGCTTTAAGAATCAGGCTGAGGAACTCCAAAAAGGCTTCGAGAACTTGCCCGATGTAGCAGTACAACTTTTTGGCGGTAGTACCGACTTCTTTTCGCCAGTTGGTTTCTTGAATAGCCAGATATTCTTCCTTATGCTCCCCCTACTATTAAGTATCTTGGCGATTTCTTTAGGTAGTAGTCTACTAGCTAAAGAAGAACAAGACAAAACAATTGACTTACTGCTGTCTCGCCCTATTAGTCGTTCAAGACTACTAGCTTCTAAGATGTTATCAGGGATCATCATTTTAGGCATTGCAACGACGACTGGGCTTATAACTATCATAATTACGGCAAGAATTGTGGAATTAGAGGTAGGCCCGGCAAGAATTGCTATAGCTACACTGTTATGCTTCTTGTTAGCGCTAAGTTTGGGAGCAATTTCTTACGCCCTAACAGCCTCAGGCAGATCTAGAACTATCAGCCTTAGCGTAACTTCAGTAATTGCACTAGGAGGTTACTTAGTAAGCTCGCTGGCTGGAACAGTAAGTTGGCTAGCTACCCCCGCAAAGTTATTCCCCTTCAATTATTATCAGCCAGAATCTTTGTTACTAGGTAGCTTCAGCTGGATGAACCTTTCTATATTAGCAAGCTCCATCGTTCTATTAGGCGCAGTATCTGTTTACGCATTCAAGCGTAGAGACATTTACTAAAATAAAAGAATAGCCAGTACTTTCTTTATAAATGCTAAAATAGCTGTATGAATTATCCAAAAGCAGACCATTCGCTTATAAAAAAAGCTCACGACTTTATTAAAAAACATCCTATGGGAGTGCTATCTACGGTAGCAAACGATAAACCATGGGGGGCTGCAATTTACTATGTGGCAGATGATGATTTTAATTTCTTTTTTGTTACACGCGCTAAGACAGAAAAATTTAAAAATATTGATCATAACCCTTTTGTGTCACTCACAATTGCTGACCCCGAAACACAAACTACTGTGCAAGCAAGTGGCGCTATCTCTAAAGTACCGAGCAAAGATATTATCGACATCGTTTTTAAGAAACTAGCTTCGATACGCCCTAAAGACGACATCAATTGGCTACCACCTGTCATAAAAGTTCATCAGGGTGACTGGATGATCTTAAAGCTAACTCCGAACTATGCCCAATTCGCTGAATACCAAGAACTAAAGTCAGATATTAACGATAGTTATATCAAGCAAATAGTCTGATCTACTCAACCTATTTAAAGATTGGTAGTAAATTATTTATGAAGTTTCGATAAAATCTATGGTTGTATCGTTCATTTTGATGTCTTTTTGCCCAAACAACGCACTTACATACTTGAACCCCCACTTTATTTGATGCCTGCGTACAAATAAGCTAGTATTCATACAACTACCACCTGTATTGGTTTTTATGCTTCATGCTCTGGACCTGATGTACTCTATGAAGCCGTCTCTCAAGCTCTACCCATGATCTATAAGGTATATCTAATATTTCAGATCTTAATGACTGTTCCGCGTGTGTTTTACGTGCCTCATGCTTAGAAATTCGTTTATTTTTTAACATATCTAACTCCTTATTAGCACTTATAAGTATCGGCTATGAGCGTCAATAATAAATTGAGTAGTAACACATATACATTGTGATACTGGTCACTTACGTTGCTACCCTTCATTTAAGGATATATAGTTTACTTTGAAAGCTAGGTGACATATGAATGCTGTAGTATCCAAAAAGATAGAAGAGTTTTTTAGTAGATACAAATCTCGTAACTACCATCATGGCCACATATTAATTCTCCACGGAGATTTACCGGAGTATATTTTTTATTTAATTAATGGAAGAGTAAAACAAACAGATACTACATATCGTGGAGATGAGATTATCCTCAATACATTTAAACCTCGTGCGTTTTTCCCCATGTCTCTTGCTATTAATAAAGGAGCTAATCCGTACACCTACGAGGCAGAGACAGGTATTGAAGTTAGGCAAGCTCCTACAAACGATGTTTTGGACTTTTTGAAGCAAAATCCTGATGTTACTTTGGATCTTCTTTCACGAGTATACATAGGAACAGATCAACTTCTCGGTCGAATTACTCAACTAATGTCAGGTAGTGCTAAAAGCAGATTAATATATGAGCTCCTACTTGAAGCAAGACGATTTGGAGAGATAGACCGTACAGGCATAGGCTCGTCTCTTAAAATACGAGAGAAAGATCTAGGAGCTCATGCAGGATTATCTCGAGAAACGGTTAGCAGAGAAGTTGCAAAGCTGAAAGCCGAAGGTCTTATTTCTGTAAAAAGAGGCGGTATACATATTACTAATGTAAGTATACTGGAACAAAAACTCGGACAAGATTTTTAGCTTTTATTTACCTGTCACTCACTAAAAACAATTTAGTAGTTATGTGATATTAATCACCGACCACTTGTGAGATATATCATGCGAAAATTATAAATATCGAGGTAATTTATTAATATGGGGGAAGATGATGATACAGATTACAAGAGAAGGCAGGTATGAGCTAATCGAGACTAAAAAAAATATTAAAATACTAAAATTAGATGACAGCCAGGTTTTTGCATGGCCTGAGACAAAAGCGTATGGCGAAATGCTTGTTACATCGCATAATCCTCATAGAGCTGACGCTATTTTAAGCTCAGGAAGGTATAAATTATATAAAGTTAAGGAGGAATCATCCCTAACAGATCTTGAGCATCTAGAGCTCGAGACAGGCGAAAATCAGTGGCAAGGATACTTGCTTTTAACTGGCTTGCCCACTGATAAAAAGATTAGATCGCGTATCATTCCTACCAAACAAGTGATCACAAATAAACACCGTGTGGCAAGTCTGTAATTAGGCTGGTAGGTGTTAGAGGAGTATACTTAGTGTATAGATGCATTAAACATGGAGTAGGGTATGTCAAAAGATAGAGGTAGAAAAGAAACCAAAAAACCGAAGAAAGCGAAAGAATAGTTATGGCTGTAAAGAAAAGATCAAGTTTCTTCCTGAGCGAAGAAGCAATTGAAATCAAAAAAACACTTACACAAATGACTACCAGTAATAGCTATAAGACCTCGTCAACCTATAGCGCCAATAGCGAGCAGTACCCAGACAATCTTATTCCTTTCGTGGACAAGCATATGAATTATCTTAGTACCCACCCCTCAACGAACCCCCGTCATTACATTGCTAATCTGCAGTTAATGACCCGAATAGGCTAGAAGTAGCTCTAGATAGTGCAGTTTGCTACTATATGTACATGAACAGTAGTCGAGCGCGGTAGTGTACGCTAGTTGATGATAGAACTAATTCTTATATTTATTTCTCTACTTATGGTCGGCGCATGCGGGATATTCGTTGCTTCCGAGTTCTCTCTTATTGCCGTAAATCGCAATACAGTTGATGAGCTCGTAAAAAAGGGAGATCGTCGAGCATTAGGTGTTTCTAAAGCACTAAAAACCTTGTCTACGCAACTATCTGGCGCTCAAGTTGGGATAACTATAACAAATCTTATTATCGGGTTCTTGGCAGAACCTGCTATCGCCTCTTTGATACGACCTGGACTAATAAGTAGCGGGGTCCCCCACTATATAATTTCTCCGCTTGCCCTAGGACTTGGCATAGCTATAGCGACCATTTTTACTATGCTTTTTGGTGAGTTAATTCCTAAAAACTTCGCAATATCAAAGCCACTTGCAACGGCAAAGTTTATACAAAAACCACAACTGCTATTTAGTAGTGTCATGCGAGGCCCAATTCACATACTTAACGGTAGTGCAAATTTTGCCCTAAGAAGATTTGGCATCTCTCCAAAGGAAGAATTAGCCTCTGCAAGAACAGCTGATGAACTTCTATCTCTAGTAAAACGTTCTGCAGAGAAAGGCACATTACCCAAGGAAACTGCTCGAATGGTAGAGCGATCTCTTAATTTTGGGGAGTTAACAGCCCTCGATGCGATGACACCTCGCGTGCAAGTTGATTTTATTCAAGTTACTACAACCATCAGCGAGGTTTTAGTGCTAGCAAAAGAAACCGGTCATTCGAGATTCCCTGTCATTGGAGAAACGTCAGATGATATTAAGGGCATTGTGCATATAAAACAAGCTGTTGGTGTCCCAAGACATAAGCGGGCCCAAGTTACCGCTGACCAAATAATGAAGCCACCTGTACTAATCCCGTCCAGTATCTTGCTCGAGTCCCTTCTAGAAGCTCTAAAGGGCAACGGAATGCATATGGCAATAGTCATAGATGAATTCGGCGGTGTCGATGGAGTGGTAACTATCGAAGACTTAATGGAGGAGTTAGTTGGTGAAGTTCATGACGAACACGACACCTCATCGCATTCAATCAAGGTCATCAGTAAAAATGCATGGTCCGTCTCTGGGCTACTACGACCTGATGAAATAGGCGAAGATTTGGGAATATTTTTACCTGACGAAGAAGAATTCGAAACTGTGGCAGGGCTAGCTTCGCACTTACTAGAGCATGTGCCAGAACGAGGAGATGTAACCTACTCAAAAGCCGTCGATCGAAGTGGCAGGAGTCTGAATATTGAACTCAAAATTGAACGAATGGATGGTCACAGAGTAGACCGTATAAGGCTCAAGATTATGCCTGGCAAAGATACAGGAGATGGATCATGAGCTTTGAGTTAGGTCTTGTTATCTCGATACTGATGTTACTAGGAAACGCGTTTTTCGTAGGCGCAGAATTCGCTATTATCTCGGCTCGTAGAAGCAATATAGAACTATTCGCCCTAGAAGGATCACGCTCAGCAAGGATTACGCTGTCGGCAATGGAGCAAGTTTCCACAATGTTAGCCGGTGCCCAACTGGGGATTACAGTGTGTACGCTTGTTTTTGGTGCTGTCGGAGAACCGCTAGTCGCCCATCTATTAGAAGGCCATCTCCACACATTAGGGGTTTCTGATGTCTTTCTTCATCCCATCTCACTAACAGTGGCCCTAACCCTTATGGTCTATCTTCACGTAGTTATAGGAGAAATGATCCCAAAGAATATCTCACTAACTAGTCCTACAAAATCAGCACTGATACTTGCCCCACCTCTTGTCTTCTTCGTCAAAATAACAAGGCCGATCGTATATGCTCTAAACGCAGTTGCAAATGCATGCTTGCGGTTGATAGGGATAGCTCCTAACGAAGAAGTTACCAGCAGTTTTAGTCGAGATGAGGTAGCGGGCTTTGTAAAAGAATCCCACCGTGAAGGATTCTTGAGTGAGGACGAAGAACAACTATTATCAGGTGCTCTTGAGTTCGATGCGCGTAGTATCAAATCGGTTATCATGCCAATTAAAAACGTAGTCTGCGCCGATCTTGGCGCGTCTGCCCAAGATATTGAATCACTAGCCTCAAGAGCAGGTTTTTCGCGGTATCCAGTAGTTGATAAAGCTGGTGACCTTAAAGGTTATGTCCACATAAAAGATGTTATTAATGTTAGCGACGCCGACTGTAACAAACCTCTGTCAAAAAAATACATCCGTCCACTTGTAGAAGTAGCTCCTGATACATCGCTTCGACGTAGCTTATACATTATGCAACAATCCGAGACTCATCTAGCAAAGGTTGTGGACTCAAATAAAACAACTGTTGGAATTATAGCCTTAGAAGATGTACTTGAAGAACTAGTAGGCGAAATAAGAGATGAAGGCATAAAGTTTATGTAAAATACTTCACTGCAACCTCAGTAAATTTAATCATAATTAGCCTACATGCCAAATAAAAATCTATCGCTATTAAAAACCTGGGAAGGCGTAATCGCAATTGGTCTTTGCGTAATCGCACTGATTAGTTTTTCATACATCGGATTTACTCATTTTGCCAACAACAATGCAAGCTTCGCTCAAACGATAGAAGATAAACAGAATGACCCTAATGACGTCTCTGTTGTACCAGCCACAAACATACCTGAGACGACCCCTAGATCAATTGTTAGTCTTAACGAAGGACTTGCAATCAATACGCCTCCTCCTCAAGCACCACAGCCAGAGGTAGATGCAACGCCGAACAGCACTACTAAAAAAACTTGCGATAAACGTAGTATGGATCATTTAAAGCAACAGAAAAATAATAAAATAAGAGAGTCTGAAGTTACTAAGTATAGGATGCAGTCGTACTCCAATATCTACCATGGGAGTAATGGCTTCAAGAATAAGAAGGAACGTGATTCTCAGATACAACAATATGAACAAGACCATAAAGAACGTACAGAGCTTTACGAATCAGAATACCGAGCAAATATAGAGTCTATTGGTTGTTCTTAATTTGGACTATTCTAGATAACTTACCTACTAGACAGGTTCTTTATGCTTAATAGTAAGTAATCTTGCGATAAGCCCGCCTACTAGAAGATAGATGAAGATAGCGAATATTGTTTCCAGCTCGAATCTAGACTGACCGTATTGTGGCTCGTAGCTGAACAGCCCGAAGAATGGTGCCGCGAAAGGATAACTTAGTGTGTATATCAAATCAGCGAAAGCATTCTCCCTGTTAGCGCCAAGCAAAGATAGTAATACCCTAAAGGCTAATAATGTCGCTATTATCGACGTGATTATATAGACAATCCGTGCTACAACTGTGCTCTCTGGCACCTGACTATCATCGCGCACCTCGGTATTATCATTTGATGTTTCTACTGTACGTGTTTCTCTTGTAATTTCTGACATAACTGTGGCCTCCTACTAAAATGATACGAACTATAAATCAGTAGAGCTGTTAAATAATTAACTGAGCTTTTAGTTGAGGTGATGTTTTCGGGACGCGAATTTAAGTACTGCAAGGCCTGCAGTAGCCGTGAGAATAGATGCTATGAAAATGGCAACTTTTGATGCATTAATATATGTCTCGTTATCACTGAAAGCTAGCGTTGTTATAAAGATAGAAACCGTAAAGCCGATTCCTGCCAGTAACCCTAAGCCGAATATATGCAACCAGCTAAGCCCTTTTGGCAACTGAGCAAATCCTAATTTCACTACTAGCCAAGAAGCTCCAAGCACTCCTAATGACTTACCCAGGACAAGACCGAATATAATGCCTAACATTATTGGTAGCACGCCAGGCTCGTCAATTGAATCAAGCGTTAACACTACTCCGGCATTAGCAAAGACGAAGATAGGGATTACGAAGAAGGTAGAGAAAGGAAGCAAACCTTTTTCTAGTCGTTCTGCCATATAGTCTCTCCGTGAAGACAGAGCAATTGGAGCCATAATTCCAGAGATTGCTCCCGCAATACTAGCATGTATACCAGTGCTTTTAATCGCCAGCCAGAGTAGTAAGGCTATAATGATATATAACGTTGCACTATTAGGCCTGAACTTACTTGCAAGGTAGGTCAGTAGTAATACAAATACTGCAACAAGCAACGGTCCAAAATTTATAGCAGATGAGTAAAATACGCCAATGACGAATATCGCTAACATGTCGTCGACTATTGCAAGAGTAAGTAAGAATATTTTTACAAAAGGCGGTACCCGTGTACCTAGTAATGCCAAAACTCCAACAGCAAAGGCAATATCAGTTGCGATTGGTATCCCCCAGCCACCTATTGTTGGGCTTCCATAATTAAATAATCCATATATTGTAGCTGGAAGAAGCATCCCGCCCAGAGCCGCGGTGATTGGTAATATTGCTTGGCTACGATTTTTTAGCTCGCCTTTAGTAAACTCTCGTTTTATCTCTATCCCAACCACAAAAAAGAACACAGCCATAAGCCCATCATTCACCCAGTAACGTAGCGAGTCGGTCATTGCACCACTTCCAAACCCAATCGTAAATGTAGTTTGCCAGAATGCGTTATACAGATTTGCCAGTGGTGAATTAGCTACAATCACAGCTAAGAGTGCGAATAGTACTATCAGCCTTCCACTCGCTGCTTCGTCCTTATAGAACAAGTTGAATAGTGGCGTTAACCTAGCTGGAATAATTTTTTTAAGAATTTTTGGTTTGGTCATCTTGTAACTAGCATACCACCATGATTAATTCATAATAAACTACTACAGATATAAATACGTCTAATCTTCTACAGTTACTGGGATTGCATGTCTTTTGTGAAGCGAGCTGACTACTAGCTTTCCAATCTCTTCATGAGTTCTCATAAGTAGTCGTTTAACAATCGTTAAACTCGCAACAAATTTTTGGATAATTTCATGCATCCCATCTTCAGCATAAAGCTCATCGCGAAGATCTGAGAACTCATGTGAGGTTAGGATGTCTTTTTCTATCCAAATAGTGGCTATTTTTTTAATATCTGCTTCGTCGTATGGTATCCACATCAGTTCAAGAACACCACAAAATTCTTTTATTAATTCGGCTTCAAGTTTTGTTTTTTCTTGTATTGTGCCGAGTAATTCAGATTCTTCGATCTGCTTAGTTAGTTCATGAATTTTCACTACTTTTTCATGGAATACTTCTGACTGAGCTTCATCGGCATCTAATTCTTCCATACTAATTATAAATTTTTCAAAACTTGAAAGAGTCTCCACTGCTCGTTTTACTTCTAACGGGTTTTCATTTGGCTCAACTTCGATTGGTTCATTAACCTCAGGGTAATATGATAAAGATACTGGGAGTTCCTCACTTCTCTCATCGATAGAAATTGAGGGTTCTTGAGCCTCGGTAGAACCTTCCAAAATAACAGTTTCAGGTAGTTCGCTGTTGCCTTGATGCTCAGCGACAGGGCTCTCTTCTGTGGCGTGGTCTATGTATGCTCGGTCTATGTTCTCTTGCGGTACTTCGGTCTGCTCAACTACTGTCAACATTTCTGTATGTATTTCTAACTCTGAATGAACTCTGTCCTCAGGTTCACTTTTGGTATCCTCTGATAGATTATTTTCTGGGGTAATTGCTATTTTTTCGTCTCCATAATTAGCCTCATCTACGATGACCGTCGGTTCAGAAGGTAAGATAATATTTTTTATCGGCTCATCTGGCCTTACTTCGGCATGTTGAGACTCAGCCATAGGGATAATATCTTTCTTATCCTCAATGTCTAAACTTTGAGATTGATCGTATGTTGAATCTTCCTGTTCGGTTGCTTCAGCCTGAGCTATCTCTTGACCCTTAATGGTAGCGGTTGATTCTTGGTCAACAGTAGACTTAATAAAATTTATTTCGTCATTATCCTCGAAAACTACCTTAATAGCTTTTGCTTCTTTGACTATATCTAAAGATGGGTGGTCAGAATTTTGAGTATCTACGTTTTGCTCATTAATTGAGCTCTTTTCTACATGCACTTCGGGTTCATCTTGTCTCATTGTTATCTTTTTTTCCTCTCTGTTTATTGCACCAGAAGATTCTGTGGCTGGTTTTTCTTCTGCCACTACTTCGGTTGCATTATCTGTCTCTAATTCAATTTTTTTTTTGGTAACTCGGTAGCAACATGTTCAAGGCGCATTAATGCGCCTTCTGTATTTGTAACTGCAGCACCACCTAAGGCAATTATGAAAGCTTTTTCTTCTTCGATACCGCTTTGTTCTAGTATTTTTATATTCTCTAATGCAGGGGCAAGAAATTGCTGTCCTTGCTCAGTATTGGCAAACTCTCCGATAGTCAATTGCTCTCCATCGGCAACACCAGGGACTGGACATCGAACAATTACATCGGCATATTTATCTAGATCCATACTTATAAACAGTATAGCTTGTGCTTAATCTTGAGTCTAGCGAGAGCCAATCTTAATTTTATTTAGTAGAGAGAGTCTCTTAATAATTTCATGACGCCACTCATATACAGCATAGCTCAATGCGCCAGTTGTTAAACCGCCTATAATTAGCCAGTTACTCCCATTTAGAGTCTCTGATGGTATATCGTGCACTTTAGCCTTCACCACATCTGATGCTCCAGCTATACTTCGGCAACGATTGGTCTCTGGATTACGCTCCTGGCCTGTTTTACATGGAGCTAAGGTTGAAGCGGACGAGAGTACACTTCTGCATCGATTAGTCTCAGGGTTACGTTCTTGGCCTGCTTTGCATGGAGTGGGTGTTCCTGCATTAGTCACGACGGACCGGCAACGGTTTGTCTCGGGGTTTCGTTCTTGACTGGCTTTACACGGAGTGAGCTCAGTAGATCCGGACTCGATATTCTTACATCTGTTTGTTTCTGGATTTCTAAACTTACCTTCTGGACATAATTCAATGTCGTTTCCACCGCCAACAGCACTTATAACTGCCTTAAGATTGGGTGCCCCAGGAGTAGGAATCGTTGAATATTGCCATATCTCATCAATTAATGCCCAAACCGCGTCGTCTTTAGGGTCGTTGTATGCATCGGTTTCACTGACCACGTTCCCTGCTGGGGCAGTAAGCCTGACGCTTGCAGTAGTGTTAGGGAGCACCAGACCCGTTAGACTATCGGGTAAAGCAACGTATGAAAAAGGGGCTAAAAGTTGATCTAGCACTGTATACGATTTAACGTACAACGGCCACAGCTCTAACTTATACCCTTTTAGATTCACTTCTCTGTTGTTAGGGTTATATAGTTCGATATATTCTTTACCAGTATCACTTCCAGTGACGTTCGGCAATAATTCAGTAACCGTAATGGTAGCGTTTTCTTTTACTTCTGTGCACACATTATCGTTGTTAGATACAAAATTAGTTGGAACACTAATTTGCAAGCCTTCTAAATTCAGACACATATCTTGTTGGCATTCTGTGTTCTGATCTAGCAGGAATCCGTAGGGTATCTCCGGTTGCAATCCTTCAATGTTAGAGCAATGATCAACTATCGTAACTTCTTCTACAATCCCGGAAGGCGGGATGAGCTCAAGTATCTTGACTTCAAAATCGTAACTATTGTTACTGGTATCTATCCGACGGGTATTATCGGCGTCAGACTTTCTGCTCAGGAGTTGTCCAGCTCCGTGCGCAACTGAAGCATCGCCTTCAGGGTTTTTTGCACTCCCCCAGCCTAGCGTGTCAACTATTCTGTTGGACGAATCATACACGCGTAAGTGGCCTTCTTTTTCGTTCATCCCGGCAGTAAATACTTTGTCAGGAATAAAATTGTGAGTGTTATTAAATTCAGGAGATGCGAATCTAGCGTGTGTGAACGGCTCTAAAATCAATAACGTATTTGCGTTTGGAGGTACCAAACAAAGCAACCGTGTCTTCGTAGCATCACTTGCTGATGAATATTCAATGCACCAGTTTGTTACGTCCACAGGGCTATCACTATTATTATAAACAGAGATAAATTCTTCTTTGGCGTCAGTGATGCCCTTGCCCTGAAACTCTGATATAACAACAGAGGCTGTTGCCAAGGGACTTAGACAAATTAAAGCAAGAAGAGTAATGCAAACGATGCTCCACCTCATCATCATGCTCGTCATGACTTAATTATAGTCAAAGCATAACCTTAATCAATAATAGTTTTATCCTTCATGAAGTTATGATTTGTCTTTTTGAGTAAAAATAATACAAAAACTAGTAAGATTACATAGCTTACCCCGACACCTAATCCACTTAGTTCGTATTCGGTTTTAGCATTAGGCAAACCAGCAATTAGTCCGATAATAAACGTGCAGTAATGGAGAAGTACTTCTGCTGGTATAGCAAAAAATGTAGCCCAAAAAGGTACTACTAATGAGGCGAGCCCCGCTATGAAAGTTGCTAGCATAGCTAGTGGGACGACAGGCAATACTAGTACATTAGCTAACAAAGCGAACATCGAATATGCACCGAAAGACGAAAGTATAATTGGCAGTGTCATTAATTGTGCAGACAAGGTAGCGATTAGGAGTTCCCTGATAATACCGGGCCTTGACTGTGAACCCCAGAAATAATGATGTATTAGTGGAGCTAAAACCAAAACACCGAAAAAAGCACCGAATGATAAATACCAACCTATATCCCCCCAAACGTATGAGGGCTTATAGAGAACAGTGCACGTAGCTGAAAATATAAGCAATGATACTGGGTGAAACTTTCTTCCATAGTACCAAGCAAGAAGACTTAGCGATGCGACCAGTCCAGCACGTGACATCGAGGGGCTAAGGCCGGTTATACTCATAAAGCCTATTATCATTCCACTCCCAATCACCCCCGCAAGATATTTGGACACAGCAGAAAAAATTCGTCTGGCAAAGCTAACTAAAATTGTAAGATTATATCCGCTAGCAACAACTACGTGAGTGAGCCCAAGTATCTGAATTTGTTGAGATAAATTTTCTGGCAAGGCACTTTTTAGACCTAGTAAGTACCCTAGTCCTAAACTTAGTTCTGGTTCTGCGATAACGTTAGATACTCGTCCGGAAAATGCATCTCGTAAAATGAGCCCCAAATCATTTTGGCTTGTTCTGGTCACGTCTATTATTTCTGCTTTAAACATTGTGGCTACAAAATTTCCGAACCCTGGCATCAGTGTTCCTTCTATCCGAATTGTATCGCTACGATTTATTGATACCGTCTTGTCCCTTAAAGTTACCCATACCTCTCCGCCTACATAGTCATCTTCTATTTGGACTTTGTGCAGACGTAGTCTTGTTTCGCCTTTCTTTCCTAGCGAAGTATCCTCTGAAACCACTCCTTCCATTATCACTTTAGTGTTATAGAACTGATCGTACTCATTAAGGCTTGTCTGCATAGCACTTCCACGCCATAAACCTATTAATAATCCAGCCAGTACAACTCCAACGATTCCAATCCTTAGCTTTCGAATAAATAAACAAGCCAATAAAATACACGCCCCGTAGAGCCATACAATACTATTGAATGTGCCCTCGTTAATAAAAGATGAAGCGACTACTCCTAAGATAGTCGCCCCTGCGACAGTCGTGATATACGATGAGCTATGCAGGTGCTCCATCCACCACATTTTCATGTGCTCAGTATCTCAGTTCTTGTATATTTCGGCTAGAGAATTTGATCGACGTACGGTAATTGCTGATCTGGGCAACTAGCTAATACTCTTTTCATTGCGTTGTGTTCTGCTTCTGTAACCCATAACTCGTATTTCTGTTTTACAGCAATCTGTCGGGCAACATACATACATCGATATGCCTTGTTTGGAGGAAGCCACGAAGCCGAGTCACTGTCACTCTTTTGCGTATTTGCTTTTCCGTTTACAGCCAGTAGGTTAAGCCCATCGTTTGATAGTTCTATTCGACGCTCTTTATCTAGATTCTGGGCGCCTTTTTGCCACGCATCAGAAAGAGCCACCACATGGTCTATTTGGACATCATCACTTGTTCCTGGACCGCGAATAAAAGCTTGTTGATTGCCTGTATAAGGATCATCTAGGATGCCAGAGATGACTGTACAGTCTTCTGCACTACGAGTCTGCACATTTGTTAGATCACGCATAAGAATATAATTACGTACATCACACCCATCTAACATCCCCCATCCTTGACCAAACTGAGACCGACTATAGCCTGTCTTAGGTGCTCGACCTTTCACTTCTATTGTGGCAAGCACTTCTAACGCCTTTTTGGATGAAGGTTTATTCTCTAAAACACTTGTGCCGGCAACCTTTTCAGTGGTTTTTTGGGGTCGATTTAGATCACCTATTAGGGCAACAGCAAATGACAAAACAATAGCCACTAGTAATACTGTAGTCCGCCGTTTTCGTTCTATCATTACCCTATTCTAACGCAGTAGAAACTTAGACCAGGCATTTAAATTCCTCTGGAATTTATTACTAGAGCCTGATGCTTCAGGCGAATACTCTTCTGGTACGGTTCTTGTAGTTACATATCGTAAAGCCACTTCTTCCGGCACCGTGTAAAGCTTCTCCCCAGGTGATGCCTTCCCAAACTGGCGACGCGAGGCAAGCTCTAAAAATTGGCTAGTTTGATAGTAAGTATTACGTAGCTTTAAATTCTGGTTCTCTAATTTATTGATCGCATTTTCCTGTCTAGCGATAGAGATTTTCTTTTCTAGCTCATAATTAGTCTGCACAACCTTAACACCACTCCAGGTTACTAAAATCGCCACAACCCCAAATGCAAGTAAGCTCAAAACCCTTGTGTCGGTGAGCATCTGTAGTTTATCTGAGATACTTTTTATTTTTTTATTCATAGTGCTAAAGATAAGTATACAATATTTAGCCTCTTTAGGCACGAGTACATGGCTTTACATACAATAACTTTAGGAGTAATCTCATCACTGAAGGAGTTAACACGTGAAATCACTGATCGAATTTATTTACTCGGGAATTATAGGCATTGCTGTCGCACTATTCGTTGGCTTTAGCATATGGGCAGTATACCCAGAACCACAATATCCTACTGATAGCTATCCGGACTTAAGCCTAAACTACTCAGCAAATGGACAACTAGATACTGCAGGCAAAGCAAAGGAAGACGAATATAATAAAAGATTCGACCAGTACGATATAGACCAGAAAACATACGCTAATTCTGTTGCTATCGTTGCCCTCTTCTCCGGAGTAATCTTTTACATTATTGGTATATGGGCCGTTCGTAAAAACGAAGTGATAGGAGAGGGGCTTTTATTTGGTGGCGTATTAGTTGCAGTGTACAGCCTCATTCGTTCATCTTCCACATTTGGTGATAGTGATACCGCAGGTAGGATCATTGTGTTCTTATCTGTTACCGCTACGCTTATTATGGCACTTACCATGACGTATCTTAAGTTTAGTGACCCAACAAAGAAGCCAGTAGGCAAATAATCTGATATACTCAATCTGTTAAGTACCACCGAGGGGGTGTAGCTCAGTGGTTAGAGCAGTCGGCTCATAACCGATTGGTCGCTGGTTCAAGTCCAGCCACCCCCACCAATATATAACTATCTCACTTTGTGGATACTTACATATTCATATTTAATTTGTAGCTGTTAGTATTTTAGTATCTCGATCTGTTCTGTTTTAGGGTTAGGGGTTTTTCTTTTAGCTTTATGTAGTTGTTCTATTAGGCTCTCTGCTCCGGGCTCAAACTTATTTTTTTGTAGTTGTACAAATTCACGCTTTTTCTTTTGTATTAATGCATGCCCACCTATAGGCTTACCTTTTGGCGCGCCTTGAACTTCTGTAAGCTTGGCAAGCACTTGCTCGCGCATTTCTGCACTACAGTTTAGTGGCGCTGTTTCTAAGTACCTATAGTCTTCTGCTTGTTTATCCACCTCACTAATAAATACCTTATGATATCTATCCATCTCATAAAGATTGCTTCGCATAGATTCTGCGTCCTCTTTAACCCATTGTCCGGCATAGGCAATTCTTGTAGACCATTTTTTTCTGTATGACTCATATCGCCTTTCTTCGGTGTCTTTATAGGATGTAAGTAGTTGGGATCTATAATTAAGAACACCGATACGCTGTGAGCACGATGCGTCATCCAAAACGATCTCTGGCGTTTCATTCTTTTCTTGGGCAAGGACAATTAATGGCGCAACCATGCCTGCTAACAATACGCCAGCAATAATCATTAGCTTGGGGTTCTTTATATATTTATTCATCTTTTTTATCCATAGTCTCCGGAGTATGAATCACGGGTTCACTTGATGGTAGAGGCTGAAGATCAACGTCACTCATATACGCTACCTTCATAGCATTTCTTTGCTGACGCCGACTAACAATCAATGCCCCTGCCACTGCAGAAACAGCAAGTGGAACAGCTACATACACAATCAATGGGATGCGTCTGTCGTCATTATTTCCCATAATCGCTAGGCGTAGGGGAGATTTTGATCGCATAGTAAATTTCGTCGTCTTGTCACCCTTAACGCGTTTAGCACTGGCGTACTTTACTCGCCCCTTACTCTTAGTGCCGTCAGTAGAAACTTCCTCCCAGTCTACTCCATCGAATGCATACAGCCCGTCATCTTCGTCAAATTCGCTCTCATCAAACTCAAATTCGTATTCTACCTCTTCATCAAACTGGTCAACCATATCCCCATCCTCTTCGCGACAAGTTAGACCATACACCTTTTCTGCGTCACCATACTCATCGAGCATGTCATCATAATCATCAGAATATTCGTTAAGGGCGCAGGCCATGTTTTTCTTATGCGCTGATACAGGAATACTCACCACCGCTCCACTTTCCTGAGCTTTTATTATAACCTTAGGAACTTCTTCCTTATCAAGATCAGCCTCTTCATCAACAAGTTCTTCAGGATCGTCGTCCTCAGTAGAGTCGACTTCCTCTTCAGTTTCCTCTTCTGTAGCCCCATCACTACTTAGTTCAGCGATCACGTCAGGGGTTAATGGAGTGGTAGTGATTTGAACTAGACCTGGCGTTGATATCCCTATTGCTCGCTCGTCATCATCTCCAGTTTTAGCATAAACTTCGTATGTATAAGTTGATGGATAGGCAAGTGGGAATTCTGGACCTCCAGATACGCCATTAGTTGTGGTTCCATCATCTTCACAGTTTAAGCCATTAGACGGATCAGTAGGGTTATTAGGATCAGCATTAGTTGGCAATGTAGCTTCTGTGTCCTCACAGCTCTCAATAATTACCTTAGTACCGCCGTTGGTTCTATATACGTCATATGTAACATCACCAGCAATCGGGGGCACTGATGAAGCTTGCCATGTAATTTGTATGTTACCCGCATCGTCCTGAATAGCGGTAACATTACCCGGGGGTGATGGTGGCAGTGCTGGACACATTAAAGGATCTCCATCCTCATCCTCATTAGTCTCTGGGTTGCAGTCAGTTGCAATACTTGTCTTAGCTACCACGCTACTCCCTGATCCACTTGTTAGAAGCTCAAAATTGGGGTTAGTGTGGCCAGAGTCAAGCGCTAGTCTCATTAGCTCCAGTAGTGTTACGTTGGGGTTATCCTTCCTAACAGGCGCAGGGATTGCATTAAGCTGGACCGCAAGCTCCTTAGAAACTTCTCGTTCTTTTCCTCCTGCCACGAATCTAACACCTGATTGAGTTATAACCTGTCGAACTGCAGGAGGCTTGGTATCTTGGGGCGCTTGAGAATCTGATTCAGTGACAGCATCATCTGTAGAGACGCTTTGGGAAATAACTGGCAATGGCGCAGACTTATCCATCCAGATTTCTAACTGGGTTTCTTCATTATCTTTCACCACGAACTGCTTGCCTGCAGTAGTCGATGCGACAGATTCACCAGTGCCGTGGAATGTACCTCCACTAGTAATTCTGAAGCTCCTGAAACTATAGTTGGCAGGTATGGAAAGATAGCTTATCTCATATGTTTTTGATCCGTCGGATGATGTCCAACACCTGTTAAAATGGGCTTTGGCATAATTAGAGCTAGGGTTGTCGCTCCCATTTGTATCAGTGGTTTTATTGTACTCATCACAATTTCTTGACACATCAGATATCTGATATTGGCTTCCTGAGGCTTTAACATGCACTGTCACGTTACCTTGGCGAATTTTACTACCCCCATTGTAGTCATAGCTAATTATTCGTATCTTGCCATTTTTTTGCCCTGCAGGAGCTGGACTACTTGGTGTAGCCAGGGGCTGTACTGGGGTAGATGCAACAGATTTTGGCTTCATAAACACAGCTACTGACCGGATCTTATCTTTATCGATATCGAATTTACCATCTGGCAATACTGGCCAAGAAGACCCCCCCGCATCAATATCTCTTATACTAGCCAGGTCGTATTCTGGATGTGAACCACTTATTTGATACTGCTTTTTACCAGTTGATTCACTCACTTGACACGAATTAAGCAAGACAGTGGCATACTCATCGTGTTCTCTTGGACGCGTAGGTTCACTAATACTTTCGGCTTCCATGCGCTCACAGCTAAACGTCGCCCCGCTTGGTGCCGGAACAGACTGTAGACTGATCTTTATATTACCTCGTCGTTTTGGCTTAGTAAAATCACCATTTTCGTATTCATAGGTAATTATTCTTAGCTTACCTGTTGCAGATGAAACTGTCGGGGACGGAGTAGGTGGTGCAGGCGCAGGCGCTGGAGTAGGTGGTGCAGGCGCAGGAGGCGTTAAATCCTCCATCCATACTTGTAATGAAGTTGTGTCACCCTTTACAACCTTAAAACTATTTCCTGCTTCTATAGGACGACCTGGTCCATGGTTCGAATGCAGACTTCTAAATGCATATCCTGCTCTATCGGCAGTAGTTAATCTATACATTTTGGCCGAGCCATTATTGGCGACCTGACACCCAGTAAGCGTTACAGAATTATCACCTGAGGCGTTTGTTGTTCCTGTATTTGAAGTACAGCTTTGAGGCCCTCCAACAGCCTCGACGGCAATATTTACATTTCCAATCGGCGTTTGTACGCCGTTAATAAATACATAGGAGGTAATTTTTATAGAACCCGAGTTAGTTGAGGCAGAGGAAAAGAATAAAGCTTTTGCACCAGCAGTACTCATAATAAGCACCCAGATAATAGCAAACGTCCTACTGAACCTAATAGGAGCTTTCAGTGCAGGGCTATAAGTCGGCATCATAATTTATATGTCATCCTAATAATATTGATACGTAGTATTAACATATCTCCACAAAAGTAACCCTAAAGTAATCATCGCATAAATATTAATAATTAGCGCTAATATTCCGCTAATAAAATAACCGGTCTTAGCAAGTTCCATGCCTGATATTACAAAAATTCTTAGCAGGTCCATCCATACTCCAAAAAATAAAACCACAGTAAGAACAGCCAGCAATGTATAGCCTATCACCCCAATAATTTTATTTCGTGCTCTTTGCTGTACGATACGGGGGCTAATACCTCGCTGACTGTTGTCCGTCGCCATAATAAGTTCGTTTTGTGCTTTAACTTTAATGTTAGCAACAAATAAATAAAGCATATACACACCCAGACCAGCAAAACCCCATATAAATACAGTGATCAAGTCTGCAGCACGAGGCGTTTCGCTAATTTTTAGTAAAATAGTACTCACTAAACCTTGTGAAAGGTTAATGGTCCCAGTGTCTCTACCTAAAACACTCAAGATTGCCGGGCTAAATTCGATGAAAAAGATAAATAATGCAATAGCCACTGCAGTGATAAAGTAGGTTTGTGTTGCGACGAATGTTTTTTTGAAATCCCAGATCATGCTTATACTTAGCTCTTTAGAAAGTACTATACACTCCTGTTAGCAGAGTAGCAATTGAGTAATGATGTCGTATGCTCGCTATACTTTGTATAGTGACTGGGTACGCTATGATAAACTGAAGATAATATGAATAAAAAGCTCATAGATACAACTCCTCCGCCCATCTGCAACCAAATCGAGGATGAGCCTGGAAGCATCCAGGCTTCTCTGGATATCCTGGGTGATAAATGGTCACCTGTTCTACTCGGACAGCTCGTAAGTGCCGATAAAACATTCGGGGAGCTTGAGCTTGCTCTGAAAGGCGTTAGCCCCAGAACGCTTAGTTCCAGACTGGACAAGTTGGAGGCTGAATTAATACTTACTAAGAAGCTATATTGCGAACACCCTCCCAGATATAAGTATTCTCTAACCAAAAAAGGTCACGACCTGCGCGGAATCCTTGCCCGGATGGCTGACTGGGGTAAGAAATACTCAGCTTAGCTTTCTTTAGATATGCAGTCGCTCACTAATTGCAGTAGGTTAGAAATAGAGTCAGCAGACATCAGTTGTATCCGATATTCCTTGGCATTCGGAAACCCATTCACGTATATCTTACAGAACTTATTTAAAGGAGCGATCGGTCGCTCACCTTCTTCCCAGGTTTCTGAAAATAATTGAACATGTCTTTGAAAAATCATGAGCTTCTCCTTTGGAGACAAAGTATCCCAAGGCGACTTCTGTGCAAATGCATATGGATCCTGAAAGATACCTCTCCCAATCATAATCCCGTCCACGCCACTCGAAGCTACGAGCTCAAGACCCTGAGCATGGCTCATCACATCACCGTTCCCGACTAGTAATGTATTTGGGGCTATTTCATCACGTAGCTCTCGCACTCTACTTGCCAGTTCCCAGTGCGCTGGAACCTTAGACATCTCACGAACCGTGCGCATGTGCACACTTACCATCGCCAATTGTTGTTCAAAAACAGTTCTGAGCCACCCTTCATCAAACTCCCGAAACCCAATACGTGTTTTTACGCTTAGTGGCAGTTGTCCATTCAGCCCTTCTTTTGTTGCCTGAATAATCTCTACGGCCCGGTCTGGAAACTGGATCATGCCACCACAACAACCGTTTTTTACCACTGCCTTGTCTGGACATCCAAAATTTATATCAACCCCATCAAAGCCCATATCTACTAGCTCAATGGCTGTTTTCCTGAAATTCTCTGGTGTTTTACCCCAAATTTGAGCGATCAGCGGATGCTCCGCATCCGTAAACTTCAGACGTCGCAGTGCTGCTGTACGCCCTGGCGATTGCAGGGCGTCGACGTTTACAAATTCTGTAAAGTACAAATCTGGAGCAGAGCATTCTGCTACTACCCGCCTAAATACAGTCTCTGTGACATCATCCATTGGCGCCAATACAAAAAAAGGTTTGGGTAAATTACTTAAAACATTATTCACTTCTTAACTATTATACAGATATAGAAGCGTTACGGATATGGCGCCACCTACTGTGTAATTAAGGAACATAAAACGATTCCATGCTCTCGCGTATCTAGGTGAAGTTTCAGAAGTAACCCCGAGGCAGCTAATTATTACTAAGGCATATGGCACTAAAGCAATAATGCCAAAAATCGAGTCTCTGCCGTGTTCAAGAAACAAAGCTGTTGCCCCTAGTAGGTACATAATTAAACAAAAATATAGCGTTCGCTTGGCGCCAAGCCTTGTAGCGATAGTCGATGTACCGGTTTCACGATCAGGCTTTATGTCACGAATTGCACCAAGCGCATGCTGAGCTGTAGCCCATAAATAAAAAGCCATGAACGCGCCAACCCACATATCCTCACCGCCAAAATACAAAATAGCGAAAATAAACGGCGAAGTGTAATGGAACGCAGAAGTTAGCGAATCCAAAAATGCCGTTTCTTTAAATCGCAAACCATTCACGCTATATGCGAACACCAGGTAAATCATAATGATCAAAAAGAAGTTAGCAATAAAGTTACCAGTGACCAGCAAAAATAAAACGAACGGAACATTAGTCCAGGCAATAGCACGCCAAAGGTACGGATGCTTAAGTTTAGATAGAACAGATCCGTGTATGCTACCGTTTTTTCTAGGGTTCTTAATGTCAGATTCGTAGTCAAAAATATCATTTACGCCGTACAGCATTAGGTTATACGGGATCAAGAAGTATAACGCGCCGAGAACAACTCGATAGTCAACAAAACCTTGTGTTAATAACGCCCCAATCACAAACGGTACCGTGGTTGTAATCCACCAAAATGGTCGACTAATCACTAGAATATCAGTAAGACTTAGCCTATTCCTTTTCATAAAAACTCCACACACTTCCAATGCCAATAACTGCTGAGAAGGTATACATAAAATCTTCTATTGGAGCATATCCTAGCCTGATGTTTGTCATTGTAGCCTCATTATACGTCACGACTGGCGCCCCAGTGAGGAACTGATCGAAAATTGCAGTGAGCACCATTAAGAAAACCATCACTCCCCAACATTGCCTAGTCTTAATAACATGCGTTTTGAGTATCCACATGTCTAAAACAATTGTGAGCAAAATGAAAGGTAGGCCCATTAAGACATACGTAAACATACTAGCCTCCAGACGATTACAACGTTATAAGTTAGCAGGCCTAGAAATAAAAACTCTTCTATCGGGAGGTCAGGACTGCCGATGTATAGACCACTCACTAATGCTTGGTTAGTAGAAAATACACCCAGAAGAATTCCTACAATATCCCAAACTAAGAAGAAAACTAATGCAAAAGCAAAGCATGCTCCCGCTTGGTGGGGGTTACGAAACCATGCTAATTTATATATCCAATCTGCATATATTAATCCCAAGATGGAACATAACAGTAATACCAAATAGTAATATTGCATCATCTTATTGTTATTATAGAGGTAATGAGCAAGAAAAAAGTAATAATTATCGGCTCTGGCATTGGTGGGTTGGGGACTGCATGCATCTTGGGTCAGGCTGGTTATGATGTAGAGGTCTTCGAGAAAAATAGCTGGCACGGGGGTCGAGCTGGTTTAATTACTGTTAAAAAACAAAAAGACGGTACTTGGGGCGAAGATGCCTCTCCTAGAAGCAAACAAAGTTTCAAATTTGATACTGGTCCAAGTTGGTACTTAATGCCTGACATCTTCGAACATTTTTATAAACTTATTGGCGAAGATGTTCATGATCAGCTCGATCTCAAGCGCCTCAGTCCAAGTTATCAAGTCATGTTTAAAGACACGTTTCTCGGAAGTACAAAAATTTACGGGGATCTAAAAAAAGATGGGCCTACCCTAGAATCCATTGAACCAGGTGCGCATAACAGAATGATCACCTATCTCGAGCAGTCCAGCCACCAGTACAATATTGCTATCTCTCAGTTTCTCTACAAAAACTACGATTCAATCTTAGACTTCTTTAGCTTAAAAATGATGCGCGACGGCCTACGGCTTAACGTCTTTAGCAGTATGCAGAGTTACGTTTCCAAAAGATTTTCAAGTCCCGAAATACAAAAAATTTTACAATATCCTCTTGTGTTTCTGGGCGCTAGTCCTAAGAATGCACCAGCTCTTTATAACATCATGAGTCACATTGATTTTAAACAAGGTGTTTTTTACCCAATGGGAGGTATTTACTCTGTTACTAAATCACTAATACTGCTGGCAGAGAAAAGTGGCACGAAACTTCACCTTAACACTGAAGTAGAGCGCATTGTTACTTCAGAAAACCGTGCTACTGGTGTTATTGTAGACGGTAAATTACACGAAGCTGATGTTGTAATCAGCAACGCAGATATACACTATACTGAAACGAAATTACTTCACCCGATTGATCGCCAATACTCAAAACGATATTGGGATAGTCGCACCCTAGCTCCGAGCGCATTGTTACTTTACTTAGGCGCAAAAGGCACATTCCCTCATCTAGAACATCATAACCTACTTTTTTCGAAAAATTGGGATGCTAATTTTAAGTCAATATTTGGGGGTAAAAAATTTCCTAAAGATCCTTCGATGTACGTTTGTAACCCTAATAAAACCGATCCAACTGTAGCGCCAAAAGGTCACGAGAATTTATTCGTTCTTGTGCCAATCGCACCTGGAGTCCACTATAACGACGTTCAATTAGAATCTTTTATCGATCAAACACTCGAGACACTCGAGACAAGCATGCATATGACAAATTTACGTGAGAAGATTGTTTATAAAAAATCATTTTGCGTCAATGATTTTGAAACTACATATAACACTTTTAAGGGTTCGGCTTTGGGTCTCGCTCACACATTACGCCAAACAGCTATCTTCCGGCCACGAAACCAACATAAAAATATTCATAATTTACTATATGTGGGGGCCAATACCGTCCCGGGCATAGGTCTACCAATGTGTTTAATCAGTGCAGAGCTTGCATACAAACGAATTGTTAACGATACTTCTTGCGAACCAATCAAAACGCTAATTTCTTAGCGATTCTTTCAAGCTCATCGTGCCCAGGAGAATCTCCATCTGGTCCATCTGCTTTTAAAGACTCGCCTTCGTCGAAGGGAATTAAATGCACGTGAACGTGCGGTACTTCCTCGCCTTTAATCACCAATCCAACGCGTTGTTTCCCAGTAACTTCACGGATATGTGATGCTACCTTTTTCACAGTTTTCCACAAAGCTTGATACTCTTCATCAGGCAAATCAATATATTGGTCAACCTGTAGTTTTGTAACTACCAACGTATGGCCTTCTCGTACAGGTCTAATTGTCAAAAATGCGATTGTCTTTTCGTCTTCATACACCTTATGACAAGGGATATCGCCTTTAATAATTTTTGTGAATACTGACTCTTCCATATGAGTACTATATTAACATTACTTTAATGGATGGGCGCTTGTTGTCTATTCCCAACGGAATAACTTAAAGGCGATTATATATATGATTACTGTCCAGCCTGCGATTATGGTCAATTGAGGCATTAACGAGACTAAAGTAGCCCCTTCCGTAATTATAAGTCGCACCGAATCAACGATAGGAGTAAGTGGGATGTAGCGGGTAATGTTTTGGAGCAAGTCCGGCATTAAGAATGTAGGAAAGAATACCCCAGATAAAAACATCATTGGTAAAGCCACTAACTGTGCTAACGGTGCAGCTTGATTCTCATTTTTTGCCCATCCTCCTAGCGATAGCCCGATACCAAACATCAGTACTGTGCCCATCACTACCACAAGAGCTAGATTTAAATAGTTACCTCTCATTTCTAGATCGAACAAAACAACAGCACTAATAAACATCAACCCAACTGCAATCAATCCAATAATAGAGTTCGAGACAACGTTGCCAACAAAGTACTGCCACACTTTAAGAGGCGTGGTACGGTATCTACGAAGTACCCCCCGTTGCTTTAACCGTGGGAAGACCGTAGTAGGACCAAATACACCTAAACTAAGGAGCGTGAACCCGAGAATACCCGCAAAAGTATAATCAAACTGACGAAGGCCTTTTTGGGAAGTAGATTCCGTTTTAACACTAAATGATTCTACTGAAGGATTAAATTCTGCATTAATATCCTTAAAGATCGCTTCCATTATTGATGCTACGGTCCTGGATGCTTGCTCATTGTTTTGGTCGTATAAAATAATAGCTTGGCCAGCTGGACTATTAGAGCCATCTACTTCACCAAAGTTTTCTGGTAGCGACACAATTGTGTCTATCTGCCCGCGCCTCATTTTCTCACGAGCTTCATTTAAAGTCACCTCACCTGCATCAATATCAAAAACTTCGTTATCGCGCAGATCCTGTGAAAATTTCTTAGAGAATTCTGTCTTAGAGTCATTGATTAAAGCGACCTTGAATGAAATATCATTACTCCCACTAAAAATAGTTCCAAAAATAATCAAGAATATAAAAGGAAAGAAGAAAACAAAGAAGATGGCCACCTTATCCCTAAACAGTCGACGTACATCGATTTTTATAAAAGTTATTACCGGTAAAAGTGAATGCTTAAGATTTATCATGCTAGTCTCTGAGTGCCTTACCAGTTAGATCAATAAACACATCCTCTAGATTTGCTTGCTCGACATGTTGAGACTTTTTAAAACCTTTCTTTAATAAGCTCTTTATCAAGTTCTTAGGTGTATCGATAGCAATTATTCTACCGTTGTCCATGACCGCAACCCTGTCGCATAACAGCTCTGCTTCGTCCATATAATGAGTCGTCATAATAACTGTCACCCCACGTTTTTGAACATTCCTAATTAGACCCCACAAATTCCGACGAGCTTGAGGATCGAGTCCTGTAGTAGGTTCGTCAAGAAAGAATACCTTCGGACTATGGACAAGTGCAGTTGCAATACTAAAGCGTTGTCTCTGCCCGCCTGATAATTGCTCTGGGTAGCTATTAGCCTTATCTAGTAGCTGGACATCTGCTAGAAACTTCCGTGCGTCTACTTTCTCACCGTAAGTAGACGCAAAAAACTCAATATGTTCCGTTAATTTTGTCTTTTCCTCAAAATTTGGAGTTTGTGGCTGTACGCCGATCAAAGACTTTATCTTATGGGGGTTTTTCGAGATATCCACACCACCTAGTGTGGCCACTCCACCGTCGATAGGGCGAAGCGTTTCCAGCATTTCAAGGGTTGTGGTTTTCCCGGCTCCGTTTGGCCCTAAGATACCGAATATTTCTCCTTCTTTTACGAAAAAAGATATCCCCTTGACCACTTTTTTGCCGTCATATTTCTTCACTAGGTCTGTAACTTCGACTAATACCTTCATACTGCTGGTAAGTATAGCAAAAGCGTCCATCAGCCGAAGCCAATGGACGCTCATTACTTATTTGGAGTAAGTTAAACTACTTCCCGCGCTTTACAGTTAGGAAACCATTACGTGGATTCTCGTTTACGCTCATACCATCTGGTAGATCAGTTGCGGTATCTTTTCTGTCATCTTTTGAGAAGTAAAAGATTCTCTGCTCTTTACCACCACGAAGTACAACGTTCTTTGAGTTTAGGTAGTACTTAACACCTTTGCTGTTTGTATGACTATAACCCATTGTCTCTTATCTCCCTCTGTTAGATTACTAATGGTATCCCTACCATACTCCTGAGGCGATTTAGTTGTCAACCCCTTTGGCAATCAACACTCACAGACTAACCAATTAAAACGCATTGTTCTTGCGCCTGATTACGGTTATGTATTACACTAGTTTCAGTAACATTTAAAATGAAGGTGGATAACGCATATGGATTTTATGAACCGAGGTGTTCGTACCAATCAAGCCCAAACCCAACAGCCAGGACATCTAGGCAGTTCTGCGCCTGAAAACAATCAAAAACCAGGTAGATTTAATAAAGGTAATCTTTCTTGGAACAAAATCGGGAGTGTAGGATTCTTAGTCGCTATAGTTGTATTAGTCTCAGCGACTGTTTTATCCATAGGTCTTGGTAAAGGATCAGGCGAAAAACAATATGTTGATGATAAGCAGATGCAAGCAGTGTTCCTAAACGGTGGACAAGTTTACTTCGGTAATATCTCAGACCTTAACAATAAGTACATGCGTGTCGGCAACATTTACTACCTACGTGTCAATCAGCAAGTTCAGCCAGACGGCAATGCCTCACAACAGAATGATATTTCCCTAGTAAAGCTAGGCTGTGAGCTTCACGGACCACAGGACGAAATGCTTATCAATCGCGATCAGATTATCTTCTGGGAGAACCTAAAGAATGACGGTCAAGTAGCTAAGGCTGTTGAGGAGTATAAAAAGCAGAACCCAGAAGGTCAAAAGTGTGATACTGCTTCATCAGGGAGTAACAACACTAACACCAACGTTCCTAGTAACTCTAGCCAGAACAATACTAACGGCACAAACAACAGCACCAACAATTCAACTACGCCATCAAATGGCACCACTAATAATTCTCAAACACAGAATCCTTAGTTAAATTAGTGAACAATAAAAAAGAACCGTCGGGGAAACCCGGCGGTTCTTTTTTATCTTATCTTTGCTAGAGCCAATCTGATAATAGATGCCAACCCGAACAATGCACCCAGTACAATGCTAATGCCTGCTAGATCTGGCGACCAGCGAGGTGATACAAAATCAAATTTATACAAATCTTGAGCTATATCGTTAGTTTGTGACGCATTTCTTGCTACGTAGTCTTGGATACAACTAACTCTGGGAGCATTAAACCCTTGTCCTGGGAACTGAGAACCACACTGTGCTTCAGCTTGACGTGTCACCTCCTCATTGAGGGACTTTATCCTTGCTTCCTCTGATTTCATCAGTCGTTCATAACGGCCTTTTAGCTGTATGGGAGGTTTTATAGCAAAGTTTCCGCTATTAAGGTTTGTGTTCATATGCCCATGTACGTGGCCTCTCAGGTTTTGAAGAGCGGTCTCAACGTCTCCGTTCTGCTCGTCAGCAGTGATTACCGCTTGTCTTAGTTCTATCATTTTAAAGTTATTATCCCGCAATCCGTAGACGCTCAGCCCAAAGAATATAATGGTTGGTATCAATAAATACACCGGCTTAACATGGTGTAGTTTCCTAAGCGAATAATGGTAGGTGTTTTTCATATATTTATATTTTAACGTCTAAGGCCTTAAATTTCTCCAACAATACTAGCAGGGAGACGAGCGAAGCTACGACAAAAAGTATAGAAAGCCCTGTCTTGTCGTTCACAAAATAAAGTAGTCCAACTCCTAGTCCATAAAATAAGGCTCTTCCTAGCACCCCAAAAGCTTCCATCGAAGCAATATATACTATTCTTCTACCTGGTAAGTCGTCACATCTGTCATAGAACCCTTTATAGTAAGGCATCCTATACGCAGCGGAAACCCCCTCATGAGCAATATTTACCGCTAGAACTCCTGAATAAGAACCAACGAATGGTCTTATGAGGAATAAAAATACATTGGCTGTTATCCCAGACTTAAGCAAGGCTCTTCCCTTATGGTCATCGACTACTTTTCCGTAAAATCTAGCCACTAATATAGCCATAATAATAGATACAGACGCAAGGCTACCGAGCTTTATATATGGATTATCAATAAGAATAAAAACTGCAGCAAACAGTGGCCATATCACTATGTGAGTGCTGTGTTCTATATCAATTGCGATGTATGACACATAGTCTCTCCATAAAGACCTCATCCTAAGGTCTTTAAAAGAAATCTTCTGGTTGGTTCTAGTTGGTTCGGCGGTAAAGAACAGGGGAACAGCCCCCATAAGCAAAATAACCCCGCCTACTACGAAGATATATTTAGGGTCTATAAAGTATGCGATTAATCCACCTGCAACTGGGCCGATCGCATTCCCTCCCTTCTCCATAATACTTAGCCAGCCAAGTTCTTTGCCACCATGATCACTATGTTTTACCTTAGAAAAATCAACATGAAATGCTACAAAAAACATTGAGTGACCAAATGCCATTGTTAAACCAGCAAGTGCGAGAGCGACCCAGCTATAGCTCATCCCAGCAAACTGCGCCATTGTGATTATTTGGATCATGTAACTTAATAGCATGCTGTGCTTTGGGCCTATACGAGCCACTATGAGTCCGTTCACAAGGGCGAATAAACCCCAGGCTGTCATCAGAACAGTAAAGAATGTCAGTATTTCCTGTATCGTAAATCCGAGAGTATAAAGATAGATAGGTATAAATATACCAACCAAACTGCCAGCTAAACTCCTTAGCATCATGCTGGCGTATAACTCGCTTAGCTCATCAAAGCCAATAGTTCGCCAATAATGATGGCGGTGCGTTAAGCGATAAATTAATCTTTTTAGCATATTTTTGTTTGTGGTTTTTTACATCATACCACAAGAGAAGCTATACTATCTTTTATGCATATCTACTTTTCAGGCATAGGGGGCACTGCAATTGGTCCTTTGGCGCTCATTGCGAAGCAGGCAGGTTATAAAGTGTCAGGTTCTGACAAACAAGATTCTGAATATGTCCAATACTTACAGAAGAATGGTATAGATAATATCCATATTGGTCAAAATACTGAGTCAATAGAGGCAGTTCATTCAGCTGGTCCAATCGACTGGATTGTTTTTTCATCAGCTGTGACAATTGAGCACCCAGATCACCCCGAATTACTATTCGCTAAACAAAACAATATAAAAGTCAGTAAAAGAGACGATCTTTTAAACGAGATCATAACCCTAAATCAAAAAAAACTCATAGCAATCGCTGGCACACACGGCAAAACCACAACAACGGCTATGCTCATCTGGCTACTCAAGAAACTTGAGATGCCTGTCAGTTATTCTGTGGGCGCTAAAATCCCGTTCGGCGACATGGGTCATTATGACGAGTCGTCCGAGTATTTTGTGTACGAATGCGACGAATTTGACCGTAACTTTTTAGCTTTTTATCCATACCTTAGCTTGATAACCGGGATTGATTATGACCACCATGAAATATTTCCTACGCTCGATGATTACAGGCAAGCTTTTAAGCAGTTTATAGGACAATCCACTCATAGTATTATCTGGCAGAGTGATGTTGATTCATGCAAAATTAATATTAATGATTCTAATACAATCATTAACGACAGTGACCCAGCCCTCAACTCACTAAGTTTGATCGGTGAAGTGAACCGCAGAAATGCATGGCAGGTGGTTCAAGCAGTACATAAATTAACAAATAAACCTACGGAACAACTGTCTAAGCTAATAGAAACATTCCCGGGTCTTAGTAGACGATTCGAGAAGATTAATCACTACAACTTATACAGCGATTACGCTCATACCCCCCCTAAAATAGCTGGTTGCCTTCAGCTGGCGCATGAAGTCTCAGAAAATGTAGTTGTAGTTTACGAACCCTTAACTAACCGACGCCAACACTATATCTTAAGCGACTACGCACATTTATTTGACGGTGTGAAGCGACTTTATTGGGCCCCAAGCTACCTCGCGCGAGAGGATCCTAACCAGCACGTCCTTACACCATCAGAACTTATAAAATACATGAGTAATAAAGATATTGCCGAACCTGTAGAACTCAACGGTAAACTAAAAAATATCATTCAATCACATCTAGATGCCGGGGATACGGTGGTCTGCCTATCCGGTGGGGGCGGTAACAGTCTCGATGAATGGCTCCGCTTTAACTTCAGTTAGACCAACCAAACTCGCTATATGTAACACCATCGATAATCTTTAAGAGAACGGCTTTCTGGGAATCTATGATCCGTACAGACTTGTAATCATCTGGATGCACCCAGACAAGTTCGCTATGAGCATCTGGTTCATTATTAGAAAGCTCACCGCTCCAGTCAGTGACTTTGAAATACATATCTACCCAGTCGTTACCGTCCTGGCGACGATGCGCCACGTGCACTAATATTAAATCTTCAGGGTTAATTGTCACCCCCACTTCTTCATATGCCTCTCTTACAGCACTAATACTATAAGGCTCATCGTGCTCTAATTTTCCGGCTGGTACAGTATAAAAACCGCTCATCCAGCGATCACCCGTTCGTAGTAAAAGAGCCGTCTGCCCAGCTTCATTTTCAAATATAAGATAGCTGGCCCCGTACGGTGTAGCGATATCATATTTCATCTATTATCACCCCCGCCCTTAGTAACCCCTCGTGTTTTTCTGCTTAGAACTTTCTGAATGTTTGTTTCGGCTACTTCATTTAAATCTGACCCGATAAGCACAGAGACAGCGTTAACATACCATAAAATATCGCCCAACTCTTTGACTAGTTCCGTTTTATCGTCTTCTGATATTCGACCGGATTTATCACGAATTATTTTTTTGAATTTCTCAGCCACTTCACCACTTTCCCCTACCAAACCGAGTACTTGAGCCATTAACTCAGAGCTCACATCGCCATAGGTATGATCCTTCGTTAATGTAGTTATAGCTTGAGCTTGATATTCACTAAAATTCATATAAATCCCTTTATCTTTATGCGCGCTTTGGTCTTCTCTGCTACTATAATTGTAACCGATGTAACAACTCAGGTGGGAAATGGACAGAATAATCTTCGAGAATATAGAGAAACTTTTTATTCGGTTTATCGATAATATAGGTGTTTGGCTCGGTGAGCACGGCTTAGAAATCGGGACGATACTTTTTTTTGCATGGCTGGTTCACAAGTATGGATCACGCTTAATAACAAGGTTACTCCGCGGTACTGTCCGACCCGACCTATACCCCACCAAATCTGACCGCGAGAAGAGAATAAGGACTCTAGACAGCTTAATCAATGCTGTAGTAAGAATCGGAATTTATATTGTTGCAGTCATTATGATTGTTACGGAGATTGGTGTTAATACAACGCCTCTACTAGCTAGTGCTGGGCTTATTGGAGTGGCTCTCGGCTTTGGTGCTCAGAGTCTTATAAAAGACTTTACTAGCGGTATATTTATCATTATAGATAATCAATATCGCGTCGGTGACTATATTCAGGTAGGTAACGACATTAGTGGAAAAGTAGAAAGCATCACCATACGCACTACAGCACTCAGAAACTTAGACGGTAAACTATTCCACATACCTAATGGCTCCATCGAGTGGACTGCAAATATGACAATGAGCTACGCCGGTATCGATGAGAATATCGTCTTTCCAGGCGATGTAGATATAGAGAAACTTATTCTATTAATAAACAGAGTGGGCTTAAATCTAGCTAAAGATCCCGCCTACAAGAATAAGATTAAGGAACCGCCCAGTTTCACTCGAGTTGTAGGTTTTGCGAGTGATGGCATAGAAGTAAAGATAAACGGCACTACTGGCAGTAATGATTCCTGGGAGATAAAAGGCGCTTTCTATAAGAGCCTCATTAAAGAATTAAGAAAAGCTAACATTAGCATCCCATACCCTCAAATAACAGTTCATCAAGCAAAAAAGTAGCCTTAGCGAGGCAAAATCTGTACGTATACGGCCACGCCAATAAGCGCTGTGCATACAAATAACGCGAAAACTATAGCACCAGTAGTGCCTGCTGAGCGTTTTTTAGGTTTAGCAGGTTCCTCCACTGGAGGATTGCTAGTAATGGCCTGTTCATTCTTGCTTGGATCTTGCGCGACCATAGCCTGGTCAGACTGTGGCTTAGCTTTTGTAACCACGTCCATTACAGGGGGTATTGGAGGGGACGCTGGTACCTGTGACTGATTATTTGACGCTACACTCTCTGAGGTAGAAGATGGTGTCTCCGCTCCTTTAATAGGGGTGCTAACTATATCGTTCTGCATAGCTAGATTGTAGCATAAGCAATATATTTAACTTAAGGCTTCTCGGTTTTTTAACTCAATTGTATGAAAAGTCGTCCTTATACTAATTTCTAGTAATAGTACCAGCGGTCAACACCGATTGTATTGGTAACATCAGTGATTTTCTTAGGTTCACCGCCTTTTAGACTCATAACGTAGTCTGCGGTTTCATCACCGTTGGCTACTCTGTACAAAATATGCTCTTCATCAAGCCAGCGCATTGGTGTTTTAATACCCGCCCCAGATCTAACTACAGTCTCTTTTCTAGTTGCATGATTATAAGAGATCAAAACACCCTTACCATCTCGCTCATCAATCCACAGACTTTGCTTATTACCAGGGCTAGCAACATATACGCGTGATTTCAACACAGAAGGCGGGCCAGGCGCTTTAGACAAGGCATCGGTTGCTAGCTCGAGATCAAACCAATCCTGACCGACAGACACACTAACTGTGTCGTAGCTTGTCCTAAATAAGTTCCATACCTCTTTTTGATAAATGGTTTTCCTGTCCGTAGCGTCAGGATTGATCTTATACAAACCTACAGATCCATTAACGTTATATTGTGCTGGACTATAGTAGATGGCACCGTTTACACTCAGCACATCATTGAAGTAATTTGTGCTGGCCAACTCACGTTCGCCCCCTCCACGTATATCGTAGCTCATTATTTTATGTCGATCCGTACTCTCCTGGCTAGCACCTTCTGTTGCTTTCACATATACCAGCCTATCGCCAATCCAATCTATAATCTGGATCCGTTCCGATTGCGTTACCTTTGTTGACTCGTTTGTATCGAGATCAACAATTAGTAATGTAGAGAGCAAAAGCCCTTCTTTATTCCTTTTATTTTCTCTTGTAGATAGAAACGCCACAATATTTTTTGTACCATGTGACGCAACAGCTAATGCATCCTCGCGTTCTAACCCAGTTCCAGCAAGAATTTTGGTTTCGCTACCTCCATCAATATCAGTTTTGTACAGATCAAATGTACCGCCACGTTTTGATACAAAGGCATGCGTCCTCGCAGGGACCATAGAGACAGTGATTAGCTCTTGGCTAGAGGTTACTAATTCAACTTTTTTTGTTTTGTAGCTTTCTGCCTGCACCTCTACAATAATTTTCTCTTCTTCAATCCTAGGGATAGTTAACACAGCTTCGCCTTTTTCATTCACTCTAGCGCTAGCCTCTCCGAAAGTCACAACACTATCAAGTATAGGTAGATCAGATAAAAAGTTCTTTACAACAAATTGATACTGAGTGCCTGTAGGAGTTAGCTTTACTTCATCTAGAGGATTACTGCCCCAACCAAATGTAACCGTTCTTACTTGTTCGGCAAATGCTGGCTTCTTTACAGTCATTTGCTGTTCACCCAACCTAATGTTACCAACGGTTACATAACCTTCTGCGTCAGTTTTAGCCGACTGCCCGTCTACCGATAACTCAACATTTTTTAGTGGCTGACTTGTTTTGGCGTCAATAACCCGTAGAGAAGTAGATGCACGTACCCCCGCATAATTAAGCAGGTAATATCTGTTAGATGGTACAGCAACAACAGCCCCTACACCTGCCAGTACGACAAATGCAGTTGCCCATCGGTATTTTGACTTAGTTGCCCATGCCCTAAAAAACGCTCCAAGTCCTTTGTTTTTCTTCTGGTTCTTTTTGGATGTTTTAACAAGAGGTGCTACTGCTTTTTTCTCATCCTCTGCAGCCAATATCTCATCTGCTTCATTAGCTATAATAGCCTCAACAGCATGAGCTGTTTGCACGGTTTCTAGACCTAGCTCATCATCGTTCTCATTTACCTCAGGCTCGGGCAAGTCTAGTTCCTTAGCGACGATTTCGGGTTCTGCCTCGATCGGCTCTAGATCAGTTGTCTGCTCTGTAGGTTCTATTTCAGGCTCTGAATCCTCTAACGTTTCAGCGTCTACGTCCTCAGGTTCACTATCGGTTTCAGCGACATCATCAACTACCTCTGGCTCGACTTCTTCAACTTCATTGGTTGCTTCTTCTGCGTCTGGTGTTTCTTCCTCGGCAACTTCAGCGTCCTCTGTTGGGAGTTCTGGTGCTGATCCTACTGCCTCTGTTTCGACTATTTCTTCTGGGGTATCCTCTACGTCATCCTTATGATCTACCACACTGATAGATATAGGTAGTTTGTCTGAGGGGAGAAGCGGAGTGTCAGTCTCCCCATCCGGGGAGTCATCTGAATTATCAGACTTAGTATCCGGCTTTACCTTAGAATCTTGGGGAGATTCCTCCATATAGTCCTCTACTTTTTTCTCGAGCTCAGGATCTACCTGCTCTCCGCGGTAACTAAGGGGCTGACTTTCTTCTGGAGTGTTGGATTTTGCCATAACTGTTTTTATTTTATATAAATAAGTGTTAGCAGTATAGCAAAAATTGTCTATTAGTTATAGTCGGCTGATTATCACGTCAGCAAATTTTTTTGTTTCTTCAAGAGTTCGTTCCGTAGGTACGCTCCCACCTGTCTGCAAGATATACCAGTTATTATCTTTCAAGATGTTTAATTGCCCAAATTCGGAGTTCCAAAATGACGCATCGCCATATCCTTCTACATCCTGAACATTATCGGGTTTTGCCGGGCCGTTAAATACTTGGTTATTACTATCTGCACCACTTTCTGTTTTGGCACTTCTAGCCAGCAAGCTAGCGTGTTTCTGCTTTGCTATATCTCCTAGCTCGACTGATGTTTGATACAAGCACTGAGTCACGTCAATATCGTCACTAGAGGCATTGGCTCCAGGTAGCTCCTCAGGCTGTTCTGCTGTTTCACCCAGAACTTGTTTGGCGTCATTTATATCGAACAGCTCGCAGGCCGTTGCGACCACGAATGATGATGCTGAAGTTTTACTAGCTTTTTTATCTTTAAAGTCTTTCGATGTAGCGTTACTAACCAGTAATAAAACACCTACCAAACCTACCGCAATTACTGTCCATAGAATTGTTTTTTTAGTGTGCATGCCTGCCCTCGTTATACTCTTGCTAGGTAGTGTACTCCTGGGTACGCATTGTCACAATAGAAATTATGGAGCTAAGCGGTTAATGTCTCTTGGGAACAGAGTCGCTTCTTTAACGTTGGCCAAGCCTACTGTCTTTTGGACTAACCTATCAATTCCAAACCCGCATCCGCCGTGTATTGGTAGACCATACTTAAACGCGCTCAAGTAAGCCCTGAAACCTTCATGTTCAGTATCTAACCCAGCTGACTTCATTTGGTCAATCATCTTTTGGTAGTTATTTTCACGTAAAGGGACTGTAGCGATTTCTAGGCCTCTAAACAGCAAGTCGCCCCATAGCACTGTGCCTTCATCGTCAAATTTATGATAAAATTTGCCGGCTTCAGCTGGGAATTTCACAGCATAAACTAGGTCTGTGCCGAGCTGTTTACGTGCATAATCCGATATCCAACGTTCTTCGTCAGGGGTTAAATCTTTCTCACTTGTTGTATCGGTCTTAGTGGCCTTAGTGTACATCTCATGGATCTCGGCAATTGTAAATCTAGGCACTACAGCTTCTTCCAGCTTTAGCTCAGGAGCATTCAAGCTTTTTAAGTCAGCGGAGTGCTCATCATAAACCGCTTTAAGTACATGTTTAGTCATATTGCCGACCATGTCTAAAACTTCGTCGTGATCTATTACGAATCCCATTTCTATATCAAGCATCGTTAATTCTGTCAGATGCCTTGTTGTAGCACTCGGTTCTGCTCTGTACGAGTGGCCTATTTCATACACTCTCTCAAATGCTCCGACCATGATTTGTTTATAAAATTGGGGACTCTGAGCAAGCGTTGCAGTCTTCCCAAAATAATCGAGCGTGAATACTTCAGCGCCACCTTCTGTGGCTTCAGCTAGTAACTTAGGTGTATCAATTTCTATGAATTCGTTTTGATTCAAATACTCACGAATGTAGCGAGTTAAGCTTGCACGAATTCTAAAGATCTTTTGTTCTTGAATGTTACGAATATTTAAAACACGGTGTTCAAATAGTGTGTCTAAATGCTCAGATTTATGACTAATTGGTTTATCGATTTCTATAGCTGGTTCATCCGTCACAGGCACCATTACGCTCAACGCCGGCTCATGGATCTCGGCGCCACCAGGTGCACGCTCTTCTTCTATAACATTGCCTGTTATTTCTAACACCGTGCCTATTTGTAGGCCACGCAATTTTTCGATCTCATCTTTATTTTCTACCAGCACCTGTACTAGCCCGCGACGATCACGAATAGTCAAAAAATTAAGGCCACCAAGCAGTCGCTTCTTATGTAACCATCCTTGAATCATGGCTTCTTTGCCTATGTGTTCTTTTAGTTCAGAACTTAAAACTCTCATACTATTTACCTCATTATTATTTGTCTTCTAGGTTAGGATCTTTGCACCACACGCTCGAAAAGACTGAACTTAAGCGTGTGTTTCGATCCTAGGATTATTATCTTGTTGATGACACATCATAATTATCAATTATTATATCACACTAACAGAGAGGAGCTATTGACAAATTTAGAATTTTTTGTTATTATAAAAGTAGATAGTAGCAAAATTAAAGATACTCTTTAACAGTGCTAGAACTAAGACTACTGCTCTAGTTCGTCACCTAGACTTGTAGCATGGTCACGCATGTCTTCATATACGTCTGACTCATCAACAATCCTTTGCCCTACGATCTGTTCTATGACATCTTCTATAGTAATAATCCCCACTACCTCAGAAAACTCATTTCTTACAATGAATAAGTGATGTTTCGTACTGAGGAACTTCGCGAGCACCCGATTGAGTGGCTCATCAGCATGTACATAAAAAACGTCTGGGCTCATCACATTGCTTACAATCCCGCTAACACGCTTTTCTACTAAATCTTTGAGGTATAGTGTCCCGACAATCTCCTCGTCTTCTTTTCTTACCGGGAACCGCGAAAAACCACTGTCGTGCAGTTCTGCTAGTAAAATTGGGCCGACTGGTTCTTCGGCACGAACAAACCTCACCACACTACGAGGCACCATATGATCAGCTACTTTTTTATCGCCAAACTTTAGGGTGTTAATAGCCATGTCAATTTCAGCTTTCTCGATTCGATTATTATGGACAGTCTTTTGATGTTCAAGTAGCGCAATCAGATCTTCCATCTCATAAATATCAGTGCTCTGAGTAGAGGGTTTAAACCTAGATATCGCTTGAGCAATACCGTTAGTATAGGGTCGAACTTTTACAAGAATCTTGGCGTAATAAGGTGCTATCTTTACTGCCATGCCCCTAAAAAACTTAAAATAACGCAAATGGACTGCAAAAACTAAAAATGAAGTCACAATAATTAAACCAACAGCCGACACAAATGAAAGATTATTGGCAAATAATACGGCGGTACAGGCATAAATAATTAATGCCGGTATCCGCAACAATAACAGTGCTGTCCTGCCATGTCTCGCTACTTCGTGAATAAAGTGGGCGCGGTTATCTCCTGCTCTTGAGGCGCGCTTCAGTTCGATGATAGGGCGCTCTCCATAGATTGACGCCAGAGCAACAAGAACCATCAGCACTACTAAACTTACAAACGTAATCAGTGCCACCATATCCTAATAGTACTCCATAGTCGTGTTGCGACAAAACACTCTAGGTAACAGTTAATCCTGATAATTTGGTATGATATGTAATACAAATAGCACTCAACATGAGCTAACGAGGGAGTATGGATGACTAAAGAGTTTTTTATTGTAGTAGTAGTTATAGTCCTAGGGCTATTCGGTATCTTCACCTTAACCAAAGACAAAGAAGACACTGGAGGCGGATCGACTAAGAGTGCCGAGCCTTCAAATCACACCGTTGGAGCTGGTGAGAAGAAAGTTACACTTGTGGAATATGGCGATTTTCAATGTCCCGCATGTAAGAGCTACCACCCTATAGTAAAAGAAATAAAAGACACTTACGGAGATGAAATAACCTTTCAGTTCCGTCATTATCCTCTTAATCAAATTCATCCTAATGCCTTTATTGGTAGCCGTGCCGCAGAAGCCGCCGGCAAGCAAGGCAAGTTCTTTGAAATGCATGATTTGTTGTACGAACAGCAAGAATCGTGGTCTGCTGGGAGCAACCCAACTGCTATCCTAGAGACTTACGCTACTCAGCTAGGGCTGAACATGGACCAGTTTAGAGCTGATATGGCTAGTGCAGAAACCGCATCCGTTATTAATGCAGACGTTAAGGCCGGTCAGGCTCTGGGGGCTAACTCTACTCCAACATTTGCTATAAATGGACGCAAAATCGATGAGAATCCGCGAAGTTTTGAAGATTTCAAGAAACTTATAGACGAAGAAATCGCCAAAGTTAACGAATAATTAACGTTAATACTGCAAGTATTGACGCCAAGCTGGCTTAACTACTTTTACTTTAATCACCTCATATCTTGACGATACGACCATAACTTTTACTGACATCCCTTTTACTTCACCTTTTTGTTATGTTTGCTCTTTTTGTTTGATACGTGGTCAATGCACGTTATCGCAGTAAGTCTATTCTACATAACGCTAGTGTTTGCGGTCAAGCAAATACTTTGTTTTACTTAACTTTTTTATGAAGAAGTTCGTTGATTCTGCTGGCAGACAATCTACCTTTTCTGCGATCATGCTCGGCTTGTATAGAAACGTGAAGCTTTTTCATTACTGGGCTATTGTTCTGCTTTTCACGAATATCGTGAAACTCTCTATCTAACTCTGTTAGCTCTTCGTCGCTTAAATCTTCTAGGTCAACAAATGCGTTACGCGCTGTTGTTGAACGAATAAGCTCATCAAGCTTTAGTTGCATCGCTTTACTGTCACGGTTTTGAGTATTCTGGATCAAAAAAACCATTAGAAACGTCACTATGGTTGTACCCGTATTTATGACCAGTTGCCATGTGTCAGAGAAGTTAAACAAAGGTCCAGTGGATGCCCAAACGCCTACAACAACAAACGCGCCCAAGAATACAACTGCACTTCCAGCGATGGATGAAGTACGAGTTGCGAATTTTCTAAAGAGTTGTTGCATGTTTTTGCTTAAGCTTATTGTTACGTTACACTGTAATAGTAAGAGTTAGTATACGCTTCAACTCACAAACATTCAAAAATGCACGATTCAATATTCAGCGAACTTAGTTTAGTTATAGTCGTCACCGCGGGGGTGTCATTGCTTATGAAGGCAATAAAACAGCCCCTTATTTTAGGCTATATTCTCGCAGGACTAATTGTTGGCCCATCGGCACTTAATCTTATTCATTCCAAGGATCTATTTGAGGCATTCTCAGCTCTTGGCATTGCTCTGCTGTTATTTATTATCGGGCTTGGTATGAACGTTTCCGAGCTACGTAAACTTGGTAGAGTATCGGTTTATGTGGCTACAGCTTCTCTGATAAGCATAACGACGATTGGTTTTACCGCCAGCTCAGCACTTGGTTTCAACAAGACTGAGGCCTTCATCATCGGCCTCGCCATGTTCTTTAGTAGTACCATTATTATCATCAAGATTTTGTCTGATAAAAAAGAGCAGACCAGACTTCATGGTCAGGTAGCCATAGGTGTTATCTTGGTCGAGGATATTATTGCTACGTTTGCGCTTCTTTTCATAGCTACTGGCCGTGGTGGGGGATTAGATCTAGAGCAAATTGCGTTATTAATCGGCAAAGGCATTCTACTAGTGGCGCTACTCATCATTTGTAGCACCCGGATTCTTCCTCATGTGTCCAAATACATGGCTAGTACTCAGGAGCTACTATTCTTGTCGGCAATCGCCTGGGGCTTCGGTATTGCTACACTATTCGAGCTTGCAGGATTTTCTATAGAAGTTGGGGCATTGTTCGCTGGTGTCGCCCTAGCATCATCTCCTTACGTCCAAGAGATCGCCGCCCGTCTACGTCCTCTGCGAGACTTTTTCGTGGTGCTATTCTTCATTACCCTCGGAGAGAGCATGAATCTTACCAATGTTTCATCGGCAATTGTCCCCGCCCTCATTTTGTCGGCAATAGTTGTAATTGGAAAGCCGTTCATCATCACAACCACTATGGGACTTATGGGCTACACCAAAAGAGTAAGCTTTAAGACTGGCATTAACTTATCGCAAATAAGTGAATTCTCTATTATCTTAGTGGTCTTAGCCACCAGTGCAGAAATGGTCAGGCCAGAACTCGGTGCCGTAATCACCTTAGTTGCCGTAATAACCATCGCCATTTCTACATATCTAATGAAATACGACGATGAGCTGTTTAGTAAGTTTGATAAAATCCGAATACGCGTCTTTGAGAAAGAGGTAGTGTACAAAGAAAAACGCGGTCCTGCTCCATATCAATACGTATTGCTCGGATATCATCATGGCGGTCATGAATTTATAAAAACATTCCAATCTATGAAGAAACGGTTCTTAGTAATCGATTACGACCCAGAGGTTATTGATATTCTAGAACATCAAAAAGTCGACTTTTTATATGGTGACGCAACCGACCTAGAGTTATTACAGGAGGCCGGTATCGATAAAACAAAGCTTATAGTCTCTACAATCGTCGATCACGATGCTAATTTATTTATCATTAGTTCCTTGCAAAAGATAAACCCGTCGGTCGTTACGGTGGTACACGCGGACAATATAGGGCAAGCCACAGAGTTATACGACGCCGGCGCCAGCTACGTCATGATCCCCCATCATATTGGTAGTGAAAAAATGAGTGCCTTTATCAAGCGTACTGGTGTTGACCGCGACGAATTTTTGAAGCACCGCGAAAAACACATCCATACACTTAAATCACACCTTACCAGCAACGACCATATATAGTTAGCACTTGACGCTTGCGCCACAGGTCTTGCAACAGTCGATCAACTTACCTTTTGGTCGTGTGTTCCTGTGACCTTTAGGACACTCAAAGCTTAAAGGACCATATTGGTCTGTAGGACCAACAGTCTCTATATCAGTTTTATTACCGTATCCACCAGCAATTAAGCTATCTAGCCCACTACTTCCTCCAATAGAGGCCCCGCATCCGCTAAACACCATACCTTCAGCTACTGCTTGTCTCCCTGCTAGCTCCAGCTCTATAGCAACAGCCAGGGGAACTGAAGTCCTGGATACTTCGGAGATGTATATGCTTCTGTTTTGATTTTTCTGCTTAAAGCGATATGTCATTGCTGCCGCTAAGTTAAGCTGGTTATGCTCTGTAGCCTCGCCAAGCAAATATGCCGACAACAAATCTTTCTGCATTCTTACAAACCCTAGCGTATTGCGTTTATCGTCAGAGCTTCTACCGGTGTGCCAGTCGCCCCCAAGACGGTCTTGCAGGGACTGATCGTATACTTCAGTTAAACGATCTACAAGCTCTTCTTGCTGACCTTGCTGTAACTTTGCATAGATACGTTGCCCGAGGAGCTCGCCTGGACGCGGACTCATACCCATGTAATTATAGATTCTTTCTAGTGCCACTCTATCGCTACGATCTAAGCTCTGAGTAATCATAGATATTTCGTTTGTTTCTTCGTTTCTAGTAATAACTCTTAACATGGTTTGTTTACGCGCTACATTGTACCCACCTACATCAGTCCTCGAATCCATAAGCTCCTCTGGAAAGTCAGAAACCACAATCATAGTATTCATGGCATCGCCCCTCGCCATGGCTAGCATATCTTGGTATTCACTCATTTCTTCTTTTCGACGACGGAGCTCAAATGCCAAATCTGGTCGCTTATCAGCGATCTCTCCTGCAACTGCTAGAGCGTCCTCAAAAATCGGAGCGAGTTGGCTACCATCCTCTGCACGCAAATCCTGGCCGTCGTACCAATAGCGCACTTCGCTACGCATAGACCCGTCTAAAACTTCAGCAAGCCACGTAGAAATATCTTCCCTATTTCTAATTTCAGGATTAAATTGTTCTAGTCTTTGATTTGGAAGCGTTTCGCTCAAAATTTTCACCCTTTTGGTTCTCTAGGAGCTAAGAAGCCCTTACCACATGTCAGGGTGTGCTCTTAGCTCGAGAGACTTACGTATTTGCTGTATCGGACTTCCATCTTTATTAATAAAGAAAGTTTACCGTTGCGGCACAGTTCCCGATTTACACGGGATTCCAGCATTGAATTATTAAAGATTGTATCTAGCATACCACGCTAGCAGTGGTGTACTAGCCGTAAAAAATACACCAGCTGTAGTGTATACAGATCCTATCGATCATTTATCTATCGATAGGATCATCCTTGAAAGGGAGGATCCGAGCAAAGTGAGCTAAGGAGGGAAAACCTGGGATTCATCGGTTTTCCTTCCTTACACTAAAAAATACACCAGCTGTAGCGTGTTCAAGCAACCATTTCTATCACATAATACTCACGATCGTGAGTATTATGTGACTATTGGGAGTTAACAATGCGCTTCCCTGCTACCTATTACTCAGGATATAAGTGCGACTATGATAATAAGCCCTAAGACAATCCGGTAGTATGCAAAGATTTTAAAATCATGTTTTGAAACATAGCGTAGTAGCCATTTTATTACTACTAGCGCTACAATAAATGCCGAAACAGTCCCGGCAATTATTGCCGGTAAACCACCTGAGACACTATCAAATCCGTTTGTACCGTGCGACAACTGATAGGCGCTAGCCAAGACAATTATTGGGATGCTTAAGTAAAAAGAAAACGCAGCCGATGTCACTCGATCAAGACCCATAAGTAGCCCGCCCATTATCGTGGCGCCCGATCGTGAAACCCCGGGGATTAAGGCCAGCATCTGAAACAATCCTATTTTGAGTGCCTGCTTGATCCCTATACCGTCTATATTGGCTTCTCCGCCACGATTACTTGCTGACTTATGGTAGGTCTCTATAAGTAAAATAATTATCCCACCAATGATGAGAGCTGTTGCCACCGTCAACGAAACAGCGTAAACATTCACTAAATCACGTAACAAAAATCCAGCGATACCACCGGGAATTGTGGCTAGTATCCATATCTTCCAGAAATGCACGTGCTTTTTCTCTCTACGAAACATGCCTAACGTCCGCTCCAACAAATCTCGTCTATAGTTCCAGATAACCGCTCCGATAGCCCCAGCCTGGATAACTACTGTAAATATCTTGGCAGTATCTTTATAGCCCATAACCTCTGAGGCAACTATCAGATGCCCAGTGCTAGAAATAGGCAAAAACTCAGTAAAACCCTCTACTACGCCCAATAGAATCGCTTGTAATATTTCCATCTAATAACAATTATAACGCTTGTTCTATTCAAATTTCTTTTTTAACTTTGTTAGACGTAGTGCAAATGAACTACTTGCTCCTTCGAGGCCAAGAACCTTTAATGACGCAATTAAAACTTGTAGTTCCTCTATGGTTGTTGGCAATATCTCTATAGAGTCTTCAGCCTGTTTAAACTTGTAATCAATTTTATCAGTCAGCCACTTTTCATCTGCAGGTTTTATGTCGTTGGTGTGCAACTTTTCTGGTAGCTCGGGAGCGTTCACCACTTCAAGAGACCGTGCCGAACGACCTTTTTTAATTAGATGTCCTCTGGCTACCAAATTATTTACATGTAGTGCAACCGTAGCTACTGAAGTGTAATTACAGCCCCTCATAATTTCACGGTAGCTTGGCCCATAACCATGGGCGATCACGAACTCTTGGATATACAACAGTAGTTCTTGTTGCTTCTTTGTAGGCCTGACTTGGGGGGAATTTTCAATTGGCATTTTTCAATTCTCAATATATTAGCGACTGTTTAAATTATTGCTCATAAGTTTACGCATGGTGTCTGGTCCTTCTTGTTTTTTTATCTTCCATGCCCTTAAAGACATAAACCTTATACCAAAAGTAGTTCCACCCGGTAAAGAATGCAGAGGCTATAAACTGCCCAAACTCTGGCTGGATTCCTAGCCCGTCTCTTAGACCGAGCAGGATCAAATAGTTTAATAAAAACGCGTTAAGAGCGGTGTATACAACGTATCTCTTCGCCGCAATTGCTAATTTTGCTGGCTTCTTAGTCTTAAACACCCAATATCGTTCAAGCAAAAAGTTCAAGCTGATACCTACAGCATTACCTATGAGATTTGCTAAAAATAACCCAATAATACCGTCAAATGTAACGATAATTATGTAGCCACTCCAAAACCAAACACCTCCGCTTACGAAGTATTCAACAAACCGCTGGAGTTCTGATTTGCTACGTTGTCTGATTTTTTTCTTAGATTTTGGTTTTTTGGCCATATACGTACCTATTACTGCCTACCAGTATAGCACCTAATCAGTGGTATACTAACGCTAGAATCTATGAACAGAAGCTACTCATTTAGATGCCGATTTTTACTGCTTAGCGGAAGGTATGTGATTTCTAATGAAGCATAACGCCACCATAATCTATTCTGTTTTATTAATTATTGGTGATTTCTTGGCGCTAGTAGCAGCCTTTAGCGTTGCCTACATATTGCGGGTCAAATACGACACTCGCCCCTTACTAGAGCAGATCCCAGCAGAGACATACATTTATGGTTTCTTGGCAGTTTTACCTTTATGGATTCTTGTTCACGGCTTTATTGGCTTATACAGACACGACACATACGATAATCGCTTTCGTGAGTTTGGGCGCCTTATCATTGGTAGTGCCATCGGTATACTAGTCATTATCGGTTACGAATTCGTAATAGAAGACGAGCTCTTTCCAGCGCGTCTTGTAGCCGTATACGGATTAGCCCTTAGCTTCAGCTTCCTCGTAATATTTAGGATGTTTGCCCGTAGTATACGCTCGTTATTCTTTGCATTTGGGTATGGAGTTAATAATGTTTTAATTATCGGAAGTGGGGGTTCTATTGATTCTATAGTAGAGGAGCTCAGGGACACGCGTCATTCTGGCCATAGAATTGTTGGTATTGTCAGTAATAAAGCGACTGATTTTCGGATGTTTCCAGATTTCGAGACAGCAAAAAACAAACTTGGTCCTAGGATAATCCATAGCATTATCCAAACCGAGCTCTATCGGGATACAGAAGAAAACGACGCCATCATGGAATATGCTCAGAAGCATCACATTGCGTACAGATTTATACCTGGCAATAACGAGTTGTTTGTAGGCAATATAGAGGTAGAGCTATTTCGTGGTACGCCTGTTGTGACAGTACACCAGACACCGCTTATTGGTTGGGGAAGTATCGTAAAGCGTATATTCGACTTCATTGTCAGCGGTGTTCTTATTATTATTGTCAGTCCTCTTTTATTACTGGTAGCTATATTACAGAAGCTTACTAGCCCCAAAGCTCCAGTACTCCTTAAGCAGACCCGACTAACCCAGTTCGATCGTAAATTTACAGTCTATAAGTTCCGTAGTTTTAAGCCTGAGTTTAACGGCATGAGCCCAGAACAAGCATTCATTAAAATGGGCAAGCCCGAGGTTGCTCAAGCCTATCGCCAAAGAGGAGATCAGATCCCAAATGATCCGCGCATTACTCGTATGGGTCGAATTTTGCGCGTCACAAGCCTTGATGAGCTCCCGCAACTATTCAATGTCTTAAAGGGCGATATTAGTTTGGTGGGCCCTCGTGCACTCGTCCCCGAGGAGCTAAATAACTATCAACAAAAACACCATATTATGAGTATAAAATCCGGCATTACTGGTTTGGCTCAGGTCTCAGGACGGCGCGATATTAGCTTCGATGAAAGACGTAAATTAGACCTATACTACGTTCAGAACTGGAGCTTCTGGCTCGACATCACGATCTTGCTCAAAACGCTCCGTGCAGTCATCAACGGCATCGGCGCCAAGTAAGCAATTTTCATTTAACATTTATCAATAAACTTTTATGGAAAATAAGTCCCAGCAACTAGAAGAAAGAACAGTTCAATTCAGTGTATTAGTTATATCCACTCTTGGAAGATATTCTAATCATCCAGAGCTGAGACCGCTGATAGATCAAGTCATCCGTTCAGCAACGAGCATTGGTGCAAATTACCATGAGGCAAACAATGCTAGTTCAAGAGCTGACTTTAGAAACAAAATATTTATCTCGAAGAAAGAAACCGCAGAAACTGAGTATTGGATAAAGGTCCTGTCTAGACTTCTACCAAAAGAAGATTTTACAACTTTAGCTGACGAATCTCGACAACTATTGTTGATATTTCAGAAAATTGTGACCACAATGAAAGACAGTAATGACAAATGAAAAACGTAAAATGAAAAATGAGCAACCTTTAAAGGTTGCTCTGGTTCATGACTGGTTAGTTGGCGGTGGTGCAGAGCTTGTAGTTGAGCAACTTCATAAAATTTATCCATATGCCCCTATTTATACTTCTTACTGCACGCCAGAGTGGCGGGAACGGCTAGATAATAAAGTTGTTACGGGGTATTTACAGCATCTTGGTAAGGTTCGTAAATTCATCCCTTTCTTGCGTATCTGGTGGTTCCAGTCACTCAAGCTCGACGATTATGACCTTGTGATTAGCAGTTCCGGCGCAGAGGCAAAAGGCGTCATATTAGGAACTAGGAAATTGAAGCTAGGAAATAGGAGGCGACAGAAATCTACCAAACCATTACATATTGCTTATATTCACGCCCCTACGCATTATTACTGGAGTAGGTATAATGATTATCTCAAAAATCCAGGATTTGGCGTATTTAATCCGCTAGCGCGCCTAGGTCTTAAACTATTGGTTTCCCCTTTGCGAAAATGGGACTATAAAGCTTCTCAGCGCCCAGACCGACTGATCGCAAATTCCACCCACACTCAGGCAGAAATCAAAAAGTATTATAACCGCGATAGCACTGTTATCCACCCACCCGTCAATACGGATCGTTTTGCTAGTTCCAAGTTCCTAGTTCCTAGTTCCCAACGTTCCGGTTTCGTTATTACAGGACGACAGGTGCCTTATAAGCGCATAGACCTCGCAGTCCGTGCTTGCACAGAACTAGACCTTCCTCTAACCGTAGTCGGGGACGGCCCAGAGCACCAGAGCCTTAAGAAGCTAGCTGGCCCATCTATTACTTTTGTTGGCGCTGTAAGCAACGAAGAGGTTGTGCGCTACGTGAGTTCAGCCGAAGCATTCATCTTCCCCGGTCTCGATGATTTTGGTATCGCTCCGGTAGAAGCACTTGCATCTGGGACGCCAGTCATCGTCTACAAAGCTGGCGGAGCGCTGGACTACGTAATACCAGGTAAAACCGGCGAATTCTTCACCGAACAAACCGTAGACTCACTCAAAACAGCGCTCCAGTCGTTTGACTCAAAAAAATACGACCAGACCATAATCAAATCAAAAGCTAAAGAGTTTTCAATAGAAAAGTTTACGCAAAAAACAACAGACATAATCCATGATTTTTGCGACAATACTAGGTAAATAGGAGATTTTTTTAAATGAGCGCAGAACAAAATATGCCAGGCGATAAAAATCGTATTATAGAAGAAACAAGAATTCACTTAACCGAGCAAAACTTCCAAATTGAAACAGAAGACAGCGCACGGCCATGGGGCGCTTTTTTTGTCATAGCAAAAGAGTCGGAGTCGTCTTTTATCAACACCTACTTTAGTGATGTTGAGAAATCAGAAATCTACAAGTATGGAGAGAACATTAGTCCTAAAATACTTATCGTAGCCCCAAATCAAGAACTATCGTGGCAGTACCATCACAGACGAGCAGAGCTATGGAAAGTCGTCCGAGGACCTATAGGTGTAGTCCAAAGTAGTTCAGACGCTATTACCGATACTGTATTTTATGAGAACGACGCGTTAATAAAACATGATGCCGGTGTCCGCCACAGGCTGGTCGGCGGTAATGACTGGGGTGTTGTTGCAGAAATATGGCAACATACCAATCCTTCTCTACCTTCAGACGAAGATGACATCGTGCGTCTTCAGGATAATTACGGGCGTAACTAACATTTAATAAGGAGCAAGGTAATATGGAAATTATCAACCAAGCACTCGAATCAATAGGTTCAGTGAATTCTTTTGCGAGTTCGCGAGGCCTAGACCCAGCACAGACAGAAACATTTAGTGCTTATACTAAGGAGCTCACATCACATCGACAAAAACTTGCAGAGCTTGGCAGTATCAGTCTAGATGCCCTACATTCAACCACCCAGATAAATACCTCAGAAACTACAAACCCTTAAATTCTTTATAGCTTTTTACAGCTTGAGCTACAAATTTTTTCTGTTGTTGCATCATGTCAGCAGGCAGTCGATCTGCGTTATAAAATTTAAACTTGTCCCCGTCTTCTTTAACTTCTACCCAAAATATCTGTGCCTGTTCGGCGCCACGCTTACCTTCGTGGAATAAACTTCCTACATAATGCGGGTTTGAAATTTCTAGACCTTTTAGTTCTTCAACAATAATCCTTTTGTATGCTCCGTGCATTTCGCCGTAATTATCCGTCGATCTAACAACTGTTCCTGGAGTATGCAGTTCTCCTGGCCATATGTCATCATGCTTTGACCTTCTAATAAGCAGAACCTCTACTCTACCGTCACGAACCCTTAGTGGAACAAACTCGATAATAGGTGTTACTACGAGTCTTGCGACTGACTTAAAAACCTCGTACGGTAGAAACCCAGGGTCTAACTTTGAAAGAAGTTTAACTAGTTCTTTCTCTTCGTTTTTTTCCATTAGTCAGAAATGCAAAGAATAGCGTCTAGAGCTACTGCTGTTTCTTGCCATGACTCGACGGCAACGCTATCAATTCCTATCGCTTTAACCGGATAATCATTACCACCTTCTTGCAGGCTATCTCCAAAGAACAGTATCTCGTCTTTGCCTATCTCAAGCGCCTCCATAAGTTTACGCATTCCGTAAGCCTTATCCACGCCAATACGGGTAATGTCTACGGAAGTCGTGCCCCCAACTCTTACTTCTAAATCATCTAAACGTTCAGCAACGTAATCTCTTAGGGCGCTCTTTTTCTTTTTGTCAGGATCCCATGCATACTTCTTTTCTGGAGGGGCTTGCTGGCCAAGCGCAGAATAGGTAATCTGGCTTCCCCTATCTTCAATTATCTCCCCGTATGGCTTCTCTTCCCAGATGCCCAACTCTTTAGCGCCAGCCTTTAATACACTGATGATTTTACTTTTCTGTTCCTCGGTTAAATCTTCGGCGTATAATTGTTTCCACTCACTACTCGTTAGATCATAACGATAGTACCTCGTACCGCAAGAGGGCATGAGGTGAAATCTCTGAAGAAAATGCTTCTCTATTTCAAGACGATCAATAACTTGTTTCTTAAACTGCTCATATTTACCGCCAGAGATTATACAAACTTCATACTTTTCTACTAGCTTTCCGAGTAGCTCTGCCATCCTATCGCTTATCGGTGACTTAGTCACTGCTAACGTATCATCCAGGTCAAAAGCTATAAGTTTCTTTGCCATATTAGTTCTTCCTTGAGTTAATACGTTTACTAACTTCGCCTACTTTTTGCGCTAAATCTTTGCGTGCGACGAGGATCCCGTCTTTAGTGTTGATTACTACGACGTTATCAAGACCAATCACAGCGACCGGCTTATCAGTATCATGGTTCTGTATAAATGAGTTCTCTACACCTTCTATTTCTACATCGCCGTGCCAATGATTGCCCGTCTGATCAGACCCAGCAGCCTTATGGAGATCGCCAAACGATCCTAAGTCCATCCAGTCAAAACTTGCCGGGACGACTAAAAGGTCATCTACATGCTCGATTAGAGCATAGTCAATTGTATTGTTCTCAAATCCAAGATAAGTTTCTTCATATTTATCACCAGATACTATTAAGTCATCAAGATTCTTTAGTAGATCAGGCGCACTCGCCTGCATTGCGCTTCTGAACGTTTCTACAGACCCTACAAAGTAACCACTGTTCCATAAGTACTTACCTGTCGCGATGTATTCTCTAGCCGTTTCATAATCAGGCTTCTCCTTAAATGAGTGTACATCAAAAACAAATGACTCTTCATCGAACACACCGTCCTTTTGTATATATCCAAAGCCTGTAGCTGGATGGTCAGGCTCAATACCCACCAACACAATACGGCCTTCGCTTCGGGAAATTTCTCCTGCAATCTTAAAGCTATGAGCAAAACCCTCAATATCTCGCACATAATGGTCGGCTGATAAGAATGCGATAGGCTCGTCGGTATCATGCCTTTTTTGAATTACCTCAAGCGCAGCAATAATACAGCTCGCGGTACCTCTACGTGCTGGCTCGATAATAAATCCATCATCACCCAAATCAGGTATTTGCTCTTTTACATGATGTGCGTGACTCGCCTCAGTAAGTACATAAACATTGTTCGATATCGCTTTTGCACGATCATAAGTTTTTTGAACCAGAGACTTATCGTCGCCATTAATTTTTAGTAAATGTTTTGGATATTTAGGAGTAGACAATGGCCACAAACGCGTACCAGACCCTCCCGCGATAATTACTACAATCATACATACATGATAACAGCACGTAGGCTTTCAGTCGCTGTCTCTGTAAATATTACGCCAGTTAAGGTAAAATAACAGTAGTGAAGCTAATCGTACAAATACCATGCCTCAACGAAGCCGAGACTTTACCTCTTGTTTTGGAATCTATACCAAAGAAAATCAGTGGCATTGATGAGATTATCGTGCTAGTTATCGATGACGGCTCGACAGACGATACTTTCAAGATTGCCAAGCAACACGGCGTCAAACATTTCGTACGCCATAAAAAAAACATGGGGCTTGCTCGCTCCTTTCAAGACGGAGTTAATTATGCCCTTAGTATCGGTGCAGACATTGTGGTCAATACCGACGGTGACAACCAGTACCCTCAAAACCGTATAGGAGATCTTGTTCGTCCTATCCTGGAGGGTAAAGCCGAGATCGTCATTGCCGATCGTCAGACGCATACTATCTCGCATTTTTCTCCTCTCAAGAAGCTCTTTCAGCGAGCTGGTAGCTATGTAGTCAACAAGGCTTCAGGCACTAATCTCCCTGATGCAGCAAGTGGTTTCCGAGCATACTCACGCGAATCATTATATCAACTCACCATCATCACTCAGTTTAGCTACTGCATGGAGACTATTATCCAGGCGGGCAATAAGCACATACCCATAGAGAGCATCCCTGTAGAGACCAATGCAAAAACGCGCGAATCCCGACTGTTCAAAAACATGTGGCAGCATATTTATAAATCAGGTATAGCCATCTTCCGTAGCTTTATTATGTTCAAGCCGTACGCCGTATTTGCTAGTCTAGGCCTTCTCCTTCTTGCGCTCGGTTTGATACCATTTGCTCGCTATGCGTACTTGCTTGCAAGCGGTAATAAGGGCGACCATATCCAGTCTTTGCTCCTCGGTTCTATCCTGATTCTTGCCTCTCTACTTTGTTTCGCTCTCGGAGTAATAGCGGACCTCATACGTACCAACCGAACCCTTCATGACGAAACCCTCGAGCGAATCAAACGCCAACAGTACCCTAAGTAGTTTTACGTTTTCTTGAGCTAATACTATTGATTATGGCGATACTTATAAAACCAACAACCATGTCTACAATAAAGACCAATATTCTCCAGTAGATAATGGCCGCAGCACTTACAGCAAAGAACCCATATACTGCCTCGCGAACACCGATACCCCCTGGGGCGAATACAGCGAGCATACTAAGCGAAAAGGCAATCGTATTGGCTGCAAGTAGTGTCAAGACATCGACATTTATACCGAGAACATAGTTTAGCGACAGAAACGACAAACCGCACACAAACCATCCCAGCGTGGCGATCATAAACATCTGTAATAGTTTTTTAGACTCGATTGATATCGAATTAGACTTTAGTCTAAGGTTTACTTTAGGATACTTCTTATAAAGAACGGTTATCGCAAGTACTAAGGCCGTAGCAACTGCTGCCATAATCCCAAAGTGCATTGAGCCTAAGTAAAAAAGTCCAAACAAAGCAAAATTTGAGGCAAACAGGCTCATGTTCTCTAAGAGCTGAGCTAATGAACTTTCCTTAAGCCCTAGACCTAATTTCTTGGCATAGACAGTCCTTGAAGAAAATATGAACAAACTAGTTGGCAGGTACTTATAGGGTTGCGAGGCAAAAAAAACCAGAAGCTGTTTGTCGCTACTTTTTTTGTTAAATATTCGAGTACTTACAAGCCAGTTCAGCGAGACAATTCCATAAAATATAATGAACAGCAAAGCCGACAATATCACCCATCCCCAATTCAAAGATAATGAGTCAATATCTATTTGTGAAACAAGGTTACTTATATATAAATAAGCAAAAGCAAGCAATACAACCGTCAGTATCGGACTAACAACTCGGTATAGTTTATAAGCTATAGACATTACTTCTTTTCAAATACAGCAACTTGATTCATGCCAAAAAGAAATCTTTTGTATGCCACAAGCTTGAAACCAGCTTGGTTTGCAAGATTCTCGAGGCCCTTTCGGTCTAAGAATGTTTCATGTTCATCACGCGCATGATTACTGAATACACCTATAGACGCGCCAAGATCATGCGCTTTACGGCCCAGGGGGTGGGGCGTAGTCAACATAAAGCGACCACCTTTTCCCAAGACCTTACTAGCGTCATCGAAAAGTGTTACAGGCTTCTTAAGGTGCTCAATAAGTGCTAAAGCAGTTACAACATTAAACTTCTTTTTCTCAATTGCTTTTGGAAGATTACCACCTACCTGAACTTTGAATAAGTGGTCTGGACTACCATTCCATTGTTTTTCAGAATCCAAGCCATAGTATTGGGTTTTAGATTTTAGGTGCTTCTTGAGCTCACCGGAACCACAGCCGAGATCAAGCACAATATCATTCTTAGATATAAACTTACTAATATTGCTATAACGCTTTTGGGCTAAGAAGGGAGATAATAGCCCTTGCTTTTCTTGTGAATGTGAGTGATTGTCAGACAATTAGTTACCCTTTCTTTCGTATCAATTATAACGATATCTAGTCTTTTTTAGCCAACACAATTGTCCATGGCAAAGGATTTTTCCTCGAAACAACAGTACCAAACTTAGTGTTAATAAAGTCTGTTAAAGCTCCAGCAGACCAGTGATTAAGATGTCCTGTCGTATTGCCAAAGTCTTTGAGGTACTTACCGCGAGCCATGTTCAGCACTCTCCATAATGGCTCTCGCGGAACTCCAAGTATCAAATATCCTCCTGGTTTGATTACTCTTCTGAGCTCTTTGAGAGCAAGGTCAGGGTAGTCTAGATGCTCCAATACTTCCAAAAAGAAAACCACATCGAATGTGTTATCCTTGTGTTTTAGCTCATAGACGCTTTCTTCTATCACCTTGATTCCTGGGTTAAGCTTACGAGCTTTTGGCACAAGTCTCTTAACATACTCTGAGGCTTCGATAGTAGCCCCCTTAGGTAAAAAATCTTTAAGTCTCTGCGTAGAAAATCCTTCTCCGCAACCTATTTCAATAGTCTTAAGCTTCGATTTATCAGAAAGTTGTTGTGCTTCATTAAGAAGCATCATCACATTATCAAAGTAACCATCAAGAAGTTTTGAGCCAATTTTACCTTGGCCCTCCTCTGTGTATTTATGCGCGAAATCTTCAACTTCGGGTGTCGCTTTTAGTTTGAGTTTTGGCATTGAGTTATTTTACCTTAATTACTACTAAAAATCATTAAATGACCCTTATTTAGTAATTAAATAAAGACCGGAATTTTGGTCGTGGGCAACATATTTTGCTCCGGCAAGCTCACTTTCAGAATAAATTTTGTGTGTAATAAATGGACCTTCGCATTCTTGGGCCCATTCTCTCAACGACATACGTTGCATCGAATGATTATAGTTTTCATACGCTATCAAACGTAAGGCCACGTTTGATTTGCCATTACCAATCGACTGTCCTTTGTTATACTCAAAACCTATACAGGTATTCGATCTAAATAAATTTTTACTGAACACAATTTCGTCCACACTCACAGCTCTTTCTAGCACATGATGAAAATTATTTTGGAAATTTACTGTCAAAAAAATAGTTGGTATTAGTAGTACTAGAGCCAACTTCCCGATACATCTTACTAACACCACTATTATAGAAAATACTGTCGTTCCAAAAATAAACCATACTAAATAATTAATTTCATCATTCAGTACAGACGGCCAAAAGGAAGGTATAACAGGGAAATTTAGAAAATCATCACTTACTAATTTCATAGTTATAAAGTTAAGCATTACACCGACGGCAACTAGTGCAGGCAAAATCATGCCGACATCTTTTACTCGCCAAGAAGATAAGAGGCCAAAAACTAGAAGTGGCCAAATATACAGTTCCGTATATCTGCCATATATCCAGTGATGATATTGTAACTCTCCGTTTAACCCCCAGTACATCAAGAAAGTAAGCGAACCCATAATCGATGCACACACAACAGCCGTCCATAGTAAAAAGACAATAATAAGCATTTGATCTTCAATTAACATCTTTGCCTTTACGAGAATGGACCCCTTGATTTTATATAGCTTGCGCACAAGCTCCAATACTGGGAAGAGCGCGATGCCAAATGTCGCTATGATAATTTGAGATACCTGCCCCAGGACCATCGAGAAGAACGCAAGCCAGAATTTCTCTGACCGTGCGTATTCAAAAGCACTTATATTCCCGCCTGCAACGTCATCGTAATGATTCCATACTTCATAACCATCAGGTGTCATAATATTATTAAGAAGCGGGTGCAGTGCAAATTTGTAGACAATAATCATTACGGCTAATGTACCGAACAAAACAATAAGAGGACGATATGTATGGCGTAAATATGATCTGTATAATAAAACGAGAAAAATACCGGGATATAAGGCAATGGCTAGAGGATGAACCCAATATAGAAATCCTAGCGAGCCACCTAGAAGAAAAGAAACACGGCTGTTATGGGGGCGTTTGATGACAAATAGATTTAATACAACAATTAAGATCAGTACGAATAAACTGCTACTAAAAGCGTAGCTACTTGTAATTATCCAACTAGGGTATATCGCGGAAGCAGCGCAGGCCAAAACTACTTTGTAGGGCGCAGTACTCGGAAATAGATTCTTGATCAGCCTAAACAATAGGAATAATGAAGCTCCCCACGCAAGAGCGTTCATAAACATAACTCCAGCCCACACATTACTAGGGCTCAATACATAGAAAGCCGGCGCTAGAAAAAGAGAATAGCCAAAATGGTAGCTTGATGCAGTATCCGTAACATGACCAGCCAGCGCGGCTGCTTTAGTCAGATAGCCCGTCTCATCTGCCAAATAAACTGGCCCAGAAAATTGGAGACCGTTAAGAAACAGTATAGAAAAAAAGGCGATACACATAATAGACACGACGAAGGTTTCGCGCTGATTAATAAATCTCAGGATACAGCTATATTGTTTAAAAAACACTTACTGATATAGTACCAATAAATCTCATTACTTGACGTTATATTTACTTTTCATGCTTGTCTACATCTAGACAAAGCGCTTATCTTTTGCTATAATAATTATATATGTTAAAAAATAAAAAACTTCTTTCACTAATAGCAATAGTCTTGGCGCTGGCTTTGGTAACTATGACTTTACTACTCAAGGATAATCATGAAGAGTCAGGAGTGGCACCAACATTTGTCGACGGCATCAATATGAGCCCAGCTACAGATCAAGAAAAGCAAGATGTGATAGATAATAAGCAAAGAATTGTGGATGAGAAAAAGGACATTACAAAGGCGCAAAACACTACGGATGGCAAAAATCAAGTAAAGCCACAAATAAACTTCGTGGAACTAAACAATGGCAATATAGAGCTGGGATCTTACGTTCCTGGCATATTTGAAGACAATGGAGAGTGTGTAGCTCTATTTGTGAAAGACAATAACTCATTAACCAAAAGTGTCATGGCTGTAAAAGAAGGCGCTAATGTATATTGTCCGCTTATAGTCTTGCCGAGGGCCGATTTTACTTCTAGTGGTGAGTGGGAAGTAACTGTTGAATATAATTCAGAGTTTAGCTTCGGGAAATCGGACAGTCGAAAGATAGTGGTGAAATAGCATGACGAAGCTTAAACTCTTCACTTTATTCTTAAGTATCATTTCTTCAAATTTAATTTTCTGGCCAAGCGCAGGTGTAAGTGCACTTAATGGGTATGAATTTCAGCCAGGGAGAATTATAGACGATGGTGTATTTTTCAATGGAAATGATATGTCCAGTACGCAAGTACAGTCCTTTTTAAATAGCAAGTTGTCTGCATGTGATTCACAAGGTTCAAAACCATACGCAGGCACAACAACAGGTGCATACGGGAGCTCAAAAGGGTACCCACCGCCATACACATGTTTAAAAGACTTCAGTATGATGACCTACAGTATTGGACCCGACGCATATTGTAATGGGTTCACAGGCGGCAGTAAAACAGCTGCTCAAATCATATACGAAGTTGGTCTTAGTTGCGGGATTAACCAGAAAATAATACTGATAACTCTGCAAAAAGAACAATCGCTTATTACTGACGATTGGCCTTGGAGTTTGCAATATACAAAGGCAACTGGCTATGGATGTCCGGATTCAGCGTTAAATATCAGTGTAGATGCAAACCAAAATGGCTGTTACGACGAAACCGAGGGATTCTTAAATCAAGTTTACTATGGGGCTCGTCAATTTAAACGATATGCAAAAGACAGTCACATTTTTACACAGTACAGAGCTTATCGAAACAACTACATTCAATATAATCCTGACGACACAACACTGGACGGCACCCCTGCATGCGGCGGGACAAATGTGTATATACAAAATCAAGCAACCTCAGGTCTGTATGTATACACGCCCTACCAACCAAATGCTTCTGCTTTAAACAATCTATACGGTACTGGTGATAGATGTAGCGCCTACGGAAACCGTAATTTCTGGAGACTTTTTAATGATTGGTTCGGCAACCCGTTGTCGCTACCATACAGCGCTTCATTCAAACGAGTAAGTAATGCACCGATCCTAGGCCCTACTGTAGAAGGTACGGTGTGGTTTGACTTTCAGAATACGGGTGTAAACTTCTGGAAAGATGAAGCCAGCAGACTGCCTGGTTATCCTATCACCCGGCTTGCGGGTACATGGCCGATAAATAGGGTAAGTAGTTTTGCTCACCCAACATGGTATAACGAGAGTCGTCCAACATATGTTTTTCGTAAAGTATTTCAATCTGACGGGACAACTCTTTCTTCGGATCAACACACTGTTCATCCAGGGCAAATTGCACGGTTTGAACTTAAAGTAAAACAACCTATAAGTATGCCTGGGGGGATCTACAGAGAAAACTTTGAGGTTGTACAAGATGGGATTATTGGCTGGCAAATGCATGGAGGATATGCTTGGCAAAACGTGCTAGTACCCGAACCATTTAAAGCTGAGTTTAAGAAGGTCAGCCCGCCGGCTAATATAAAACCTGGACAGGTTGGAAAAATAAGCTTCGATTTTAAAAATACAGGAACTCACTTCTGGAAAGATGAAGCCAGCAGACTGCCTGGTTATCCTATCACCCGGCTTGCGGGTACATGGCCGATAAATAGATCAAGTAAGTTCGTGCATCCAACGTGGTATAGTCCTAATCGTCCTACTTACCTCTTCAGCAAAGTATTTCAATCAGATGGGACAACTCTTTCTTCGGATCAACACACTGTTCATCCAGGGCAAATTGCACGGTTTGAGTTCGTAGTTCAGTACCCCGATGGAGGAATAAACGACGGTGCCTATAAGGAGAACTTTGAAGTGGTACAAGATGGTATTCGTAACTGGTGGACATCTGGCGGTTACGCGTGGCAGTCAGTAAATGTTACACGCTAAACCACAGTTATTTTCAACGTTACTTCACTTCCTTCTACCCAACCAGCCAACTCCTGAACAATAGACATTTCTTCAATATAGTTTCCTTTTGGCAATTTATTGCTGTTCATAGTAATCAAAAAGCCAAACTCTTGTTTCGGCAGTACAAAATCAAGAATTGCATATTCACCGTTTTTTTCTTCTCTTAGATCATATCCAGGTCTATTAGCGTCACTCCCTGCCCATGATCTATCTACGAATTCCGATCTTCTGTCCTTTGGATTTGAAGTCGCCAAAACTATAGGCTTAGACTTACCAAGACGACTGTACAAACCAAACACAGGAATATGAGATTTGTTAAAGTATGGAATAAATACTTCTTTAGTTTTGCCTTGTTCTATTTTTACGTTTATAACTTTACTTTTAGCTTTAAAGTGAAGACTGCTTGGAGTAAATTTTTGGCTTCTCAATATTTGTTTTATGGAAGGCCTATTTCTGAATGTACGTATAGCGTTAAGGTTTTGTAGATAGGCTTTCTGATGTTTAGCGTTTTGTTTTAATCGGAACGCAAAGGAGACATTTAACTGTAAAGGTTTATGTATAATAATCAAACCTTGCGTAGCAAGATGCCCGTTAACTTGAATTTTTGAATAATCGTTACCAAACTGTGGCCTCATGCTAACGCGACTGTCCATAGCTGAGTCGCCTAGAGTATACTTCAGCGTCTCACAGATATAGCCCTGGTTCGCAAGTTTTCTAAATAGTTTCTTAATGTCTCGTGGTCTAAAAATGACCGTATCTCCGCTTGTAGAAGTATACTTATCTGACAAAACATTTAACTCTGTAGTATGGACTGCCAATCCCCCAGGTTTCAAGCATTTTAAACTTTCTTCTATATATTCTAATCCTGCTTCTATAGAGCCAAGGTGTCCTAATGCGCAATTAGACCATAAGAAGTTGTAACTGTCGGTTAATTTCTTCGGTATTTTTTTCATGTCGATAGCCATGTAGTTAACATTTTTTTTGAATGTTGCTGGTGGACAAATCTTTAACCTATTAAGACTGTTGGGACCTTGAGCGAGTTCATATTTACTCCAATACTTCGCTTTGTCGGTTTTAAAATCTTGATCAGTCGCCAGAATACGATAACCTTTTGAAGCAAAAAGAGACGGGAGCCTCTCCTGACCAACTCCAAAACCTATGCCTATGATGTTTTTATTATCTTTAAACTTATTAAAAACTACTTCAGCAATAATTGCATTTTGCCAAAACTTATTTGCATTAAGTGAATGATTGTCTAAATGTTTTGAGTCTTGCTTGAGTAACGTAGCGTTCCGTTTATACCAATCTGATTCAAAGTCAGAAAAAACTAGTGTATGGCTTTTTATCACTGTTTACCCTTTCTATTTTTACACGACAACGGAACGGGCCCTGTCGACTTATGAGTATAAGTTAATTCACCTTGGTTTTTCATATGTTCCTCTTTGCTAATATTTTATCAACTTGATTATACGTCTGATCCCAGGTGTGAAGTTTGTATTCATTTTTTATTTCTAGCTCTTTAGACTCTAACACCTCAGTATTTGTGTATCTCATAATAGCATTTAGACACTCCCGTGAGTCATATGGAGAAAAGTAATCAATAAGCTTACCGGAAATTTCCGTCATTGATGATGTATTAGATGAAATACATAACTTACCTCTTGCTAATGATTCAGCAATAGGCAATCCCCAGCCCTCATACACAGATGGATATATAGTAAACAAGCAATTCTGGTAAAGCCACTCCAACTCCTCGTCAGTTCGCCCGCCTATATAAACCAGGTCTTTCATGTCTGGGTCATGCTCAAATGCATACATTACATCACCTGTATACCAGCCCTTTCCACCAACAATAACCAATTTAGGCATTCTTTTACCTTCTGCGATTCCTTGCTTGTAAGCCATGTAGAGCAATTGATGGTTCTTGCGCACCTCTACTGTCCCTACACAAAGAATAAAGTTACCCGGCTCTAACGAACTAAGCAAAGGCTTGCGTGAAACTTTTCCAGTAAAATCATCTCCGAGTCGTATGACTTCTATTGGTGGGCAATCGATGAGTAGCTTATCGCAAAACCTCTCCATATCGCGCATACTTGATTTAGATATCGCTAATAAGCCATCAGAAATCGCTGCAGTCTCAAACATATGCTGTGTGTAAGGTCGGAATAAAGGCAACCCAAAAAGATGTGGGAAGAATACCGGTATAAGATCATACACGACCTGTATTAATTTATAGCCTTGCACTGGCTTCTCTCGGCGCACCGTCTCCATAAATGAAGGGTGGTCCCAAGGCTTACCCATTACAAGAAGCGTGTCTGAGCTCGTAAAGGACAACGAGGGCGTGTCGGGTTGGATGAAAACTGATTTGTTTTTCCTGATTACGCTCTTCCCTTTTCTGTAGATCCGTTTAATCTGTTCGCGGCGATGTTTAGTGGCATACTTCTTTATCGTTTCTGGTGATCTATGATAGGCACGAGCCACTAAGTGCCTCAGCACTGGGGGGCGCTCCGGAACGGCTTCGTCAGGCTCTACTTTGACTGGTGCCTCGACACGGTCTAGTACACTTGTAAAATCATATGAGTGAAAAGTATTCTTTTTTGGGTTAAAAACAAAATATTCTACATCTTTGCGACCGTAGTAACGTTTAGCTAGTTCGTACACAACTCGCTGCGTACCAGTATGATGCCCGTTCCAGACACTGATATCTGTAAGATCTATCCAGATTTTATTCATAATCCTTTTGCCCCTTCCAGCATTGGCTTCAAGCAATATTTCCACTGTACTTGCTCAGCAAGCTTAATTTGCTCAATTGTACGCTCTTCGTATGGCGCGTGTACAGCTTTCACTATTAACTTCTTGTACTCATCTGGACTGTCTGACATATAGATATTTGGTAAATCTAGATACTGTTCAAAGGAACGAAAGGCATAGGATGTAGCGACAATCTTTTTACCTGAAAGGATCGCTTCCGCAGTTTTAAGGTTGGAACCACCACCTTCTGTGATTGGCAACAACAATACTTCACTTGAATTAATTAAACCAGTCAATCTATCGTCGCTCAAACGGCCTGCTGCAATTACTCGGTTCCAGAATGTAGCATGTTCTGGTGTTAAGTCTTTAATATTGTCTTTAAAATAATCTGAAATACTACCGGCAAGGACAAGCCTGGTATCCGGCGGTACAAAGCCTACGGCTTCCCCCACCATGGCTAGAAATCCATGCCAGTTTGGAGGGTGAGCGCTACCAACGAATGTAACAAAATTACGTAATGCATGTTTTTGCTTATAGATGCTCCAGTAGTCTTTACTGCTTTCACTAAGTTGAAGTTTTTCAATCCCATTAGGTGCGACGACGACGTTTTTCCCTCCAAGCTGGATTAACTTATCCGCATCATCTTGACTTACCGCAACGGTTAAATCCGCATTCTTAGCCATATCTGTTTCGCATACTTTAATGATTTTACTAGCGTCTTTTGCTTCATGGGCAAATCCTGAGTTCTCTAGTATTTCAAGTTTTTGGGTATACTCAATATTATGCGAGCTTAGAATTATCTTAGGACTCATACCGAGTTCTTTAAGTAGTGGCTTTATACCTAAATATGGAAAAACCTGCTCTATCTGCAGTATGTCCGGCTGGTATTCTTTCAGAAGTTTTGTAAATCTTTGCTTAACGTATGGGTCTTCGTAGATTGCCAGTCCACAGGTAATATCGCCAGTATATGGCGAATCTGTGCTTTGCTTACGGGTTTTGCCCCTAACAGCGATATCTGTCTTTGAATAATGCTGATAATAATCTGGAGGGAAAACAGAAACGAACCTAGCTTCAGTAAAAATGTTTCTGTAAGCCTCTACTATTGCTGATACCCGTCTCTGACCACCATGTTGTGCATTCTTTATTGGGTACGTTGCTACTACGAGTACTCTAGTCATTTTCGATCCTTTCCTTCAATTAGTTCAGAAATGTCTTGTAGGCTTAACACCCTGCCTTTGTTGTTTTTAAAAGTCCAGCTTTTTATCCCAAGTCCTTTTTCTTTGACTTTAATCTGGGCCCTTAAGCAAATTGTCGCACTTGTGCCATCCTCCGTCTTATAGACTAGCTTAAGGGAGCGAGTACCTCTTTTAAGAATGCTCACTCTATCGATCAGCTCTAATGTATTCCTGATCTTGCTATCTGTCTCCATAAGATGGGCGACGTAAGAAGGTGTCGAAGTCTTATGCTTTTTATTGAACTCGACCGATACACTAGATTTTTTCTGTAGTAACATATATAACTGCTCTCCGAGTTGCCCAGCTGGAGTTCCACCGTTTGGTTGTGGCATTATTATGTGAAGAGGTAATAGTGGGCTCAGTGTGTTAGCTACCGGCCGGTTAAGTTTATGGGCCAACAGCTTAGCAGAACGATCCCAAGTGTATTTTTTAGTTGTCCTCCTGCATGCATCCCTATGAGTGGACCAATTTTTCTTGTTTACAGCATCGTCGATCGAGTTTGCTATCGCCAACTTGTTTGTTGGGTCAAATTGATAAAAGCCTTTTTTAGACAACTCTGTAAGAACCGGTATATCCGAACAAGCCACCGGTACATCATAAAGAGATGCTTCAAGAACTGGCATCCCAAGTCCCTCGCTCAACGACGGGAAGAGTACTGCACTAGCTTCATGATACGCAGATGCAAGCTCTTCATCTGAGATATTGCCAGTAAAGTATACGTTATCTGCGATACCGCCTAAATCAGCCTTTGTTTTATCATCAAAGCTTGAAGTTATATATAGCCGATACTTACCACTATTTCGTTTATTAAATAGAGCGAATGCTTGTACGGTTCTTTTGTTGTTTTTATGAACAATAGGGGCTGATGGCATTAGTATATAAGGCTTTGAATAGTTGCTCAAAGACTTATATGAGGGCTTTAAGGCCCTATTGAAAGGGGCCCCATCTATACTCGCAAGCCTATCTTCTGGTAAGCCCAGAGCGAGCAAGTCATCTCTCACAGCATTAGAAATCGTAAGTATCCCGTCTGCTTCAATGAAAAGATCAAAATGTCTAAAGTATAGATCATCTGGGAATATTTTCTGTAAAAACCAGATTTTTTGTGGTATTAAGTCGTATACCACGGTAAACTTGCGAACTGCATCTATGTCCGGGAAGACGGATGGGAAACCAACGAAGAATGGGGCCATCATCAAAAAATCAACCTGGCCTTCCGCCTTTTTTGAAACATGCTGTGTTATAACCTTTTTTGCTTGACTGTATTTACTTTCTGTTCCTTCAGCAATGTTTGTTGGCAAGTCAAGTAAACTTATCGAAGCGCCATTTAACCTCGTTTTGATCAAGGTGAGTCTTTCTTTATCTATAATGAGGTTTTTACTGAGTATAATTTCTATTTTATTGTACTGTTTTGACTCCTGATTCTGCTTTAAGAATTCAATCAAAAGGCTAAGAGTATACTTACCCATACCGCGATCGAATGCAGGTGTTTGAAGAATCTGGCAATCAATTACTAATTGCTTATCTGTCATAGATCTTTACTGCCAGGAAGGTGCTTAGCTGCTCTTGCCTTAACCTGTCGCTTTATATGTTTTCTTAATGGAGTTATTTCGTTGATCAAGGCATTTTTTTCAGCTAAATCACTGTGAGCTGTCTTTAGCCATTTCTGACACTTTGCGAGTTCTTTAACTAAACTCTCAGCTTGCGCGCTTGACTCATCGTAAGCCTGACTTAATGAGCGTATTTTCTCATAAATTTCAAAAGCAATAATGGGCTCGTTGCTTAAGAAAAGCTTCGCGTAATCAAAGTTTGCACTTCTATGCATGGCTTCTGATGCTAAGTAGTAATCGTTTAACCCATCATTAAAAACGAGGGAATAGCCTGCCTCGCTAACAATAGGTCGCCAATCCTTCATTATATGGTTTGCTTCAATACAAATTAGCTCGGGGCGATACTTCTTCCAGTTATTACCCTTCAGAACTTCATACTCAAACCCCTCAACGTCAACCTTCATAAAGTTTATGGTTTTTACGTTCTGTTTTTTAAAAATCTGCTCAAGCGTTTTTACCTCTATTTTTACATCACTAAACTTTTCTGTTTCCTTATTAGTATTTTCTAGATAATCTTGTTTCATACTTGAAGATAGAGTTGATATTCCTTCAAGGCCGTCAGAAGAATGATATACTCTCAAATCAAATTCACCAGCCTGGTCCCCAACCCCAAACCTTAAGTTAATATCACGTTTTCTGTTTTGTTCAATCTGTTTAAAGAGCATGGGATTAGGCTCAAGATTAATACCCCGCCATCCCTTGTCATAGAAAATCTTGGTGACCGAATGATAGAAGGGATGATTAGCACCAACATCAACGTAGAAACCATCTTTTAAGCCGGGGAAAAAGGCTTCGATTATTCTATCTTCAAAGTTTTGAGAGTATGAAACTGTATATGGTTGGCTTGGCATTTAATCTACCTTTACATTAATGTTTGGAGCAACTATATAGGGAGATTTGACATCTTTGAAGACTCTGAATACTTTTGCGTCATCCCACCAGTCATGTGAAGTCACACCATCTGGGTATACTGCTGCGACACTTACCGAATAGTCCCCATCCTCGAATATATTGTCTACGCTCCAAACAATTTGATGTACTTCATCTGGCGTTAAAAGTGGTATATTCTTCATTTGGAGCTTTGTGTTAGTCCCTAGCAGAGTCGTGCCTGCAGAATTCTTTATAGAAAACCCTAGGATTGGATCGCTGACACTCTCAGTAACTTTATAGGTTGCTGTTATTGTTATTTTCTTAATAGAACTATCTATTTTTTTAGGCATAACTGTCACAGACTCGTATTTAAGTTTGCCTTCGCCCCATCTCATTTCTTCATCAGCCTGAGTATCTAATTCTTTCATAAACATGCGTGTATACTTTGTAGCAATTTTTTCTGGATCACCTTCACTCACAAGTTTACTGGAGTCAATAAGGACAGCTCTGTCGCAATATTCTCTTACTGCATTCATGTCGTGAGTTACGAATACAACTGTCTTTTTCTCTTTTTTAAGTTGTTTGAAATAGTTAAAGCACTTTCGTTGAAAGTCTGCATCTCCCACTGCAAGAACTTCGTCAATAAGGAGAATGTCCGATTCGGCCAAACGTGTTGCGACAGAAAAAGCCAATCTAACCTGCATACCGCTACTATAGTTTTTTAGCTTCTGATCCATAAACCGCTCTAATTCTGCAAACTCAACAATGTCGTTATACTTTAATGCTATCTCTTTTTCACTAAAACCCATTAAAGCACCGTTGAGATATACATTCTCACGTCCTGTTAGATCTCCGTTGAACCCAACGCCCAGTTCAATAAACGGGACGATTCTTCCTGAGACGTCGACAGCGCCCTTAGTAGGTTGATAGATGCCTGCAAGTAATTTCAGTAAGGTACTTTTACCTGAGCCGTTCCTACCAACTATCCCGAAGAACTCACCTCTCTTAATATCGAAGCTAATATTTGACAAGGCAACTTGCGTCTCGTATGTGCTACGGCCTAATGAAAATCTACTAGTAAAGATCGTTTTTATTGATTCAACTTTTTGGTGAGGCAACTTGAACTCCTTATGGAGGTCAGTAACAGAAATAACTATATTTTTAGACACTTAGATTTCCTCCGCAAAGTATTTTGATCGTCGCCTGAAGTATAAAGCCGCCAGCACTGCAATTATTATGGTTATTGTAATCGGTATAATTCTTACCCACTCATTACCATATACGTCATCGATTGTAGGCGTATTAGGTGAAACAAGTAAGTATCTGAGGTCTTGTATGGTTTGTGCTAAAGGGCTGAGTATTAATATCTTCTGTAGCCATAGGGGCGCTAGAGCCAATGGGAATAAGATAGGGCTTGCATAAAAGAGGGCTTGTAAAATCACGTCCCAAATATGCCCTACATCTCTAAGCTTAACGAATAACGCACTCAGGAAGAAGGCAAGACCAGTACCTAGAATAAACAACTGAAGTAGCAATAAAGGCACTAAAATAACATCTAGTCTAATCTCTAAGCCACCCACCACAAGGAACACTGCCACAATAATTAAACTAAGAATTAAGTTAATAAGCGCAGACAGACAGCTAGCCAGTACAACAACATATCGCGGGAAATTCAACTTACGGAGTAAGTCACCTTTACCTACTACAGCCCCTATACTCCCCCCTGTAAGTTCAGCGAAGAAAGAATAAAGAACGATACCAAGAAGTAGATAAGCACCTGAATTATCTACTCCAAAGTTCACACGAAGAATCTTAACAAAAACAACATAAGTTATTAAGAAAAGAAAAAGGGGTTTGAGTAAAGACCACACATAACCAAGAACAGACCCTTGATAGCGAAGCTTAAAATCAGTCTTTACTAGCTGGTTAAGAAGTATTGTTGAGTAACGATACTTGTTGAGTAAATTATTTATCACTTTCTTACATTTTAGCTTTTTTCTCATACTAGAGCAAGGATTGCTTTAGAAATAAACAGAGGTAGTGTAGTCTATGTAGTAATGAGAATAGTAATTAACGCTTACCAATACAGCCCCTCAATAACTGGCACGGACAGAATGGCGTACAATCTTTTAAAAGGCTTACAACAAACAGATACCTTAAATCAATATCTTATTATCTGCTCAGGAGAAGAGTATACAAAGTCTGCTATATCATCTAGTAATTTTCGCGTTATTTGTCCACCTATAATAAATCTCAGCCTCGGGCAACGAATTATTAATAAGATATGGCGATCTTTTCTCCCTGTAATTGTTTACTGTCAAAAAGCGGACGTTTACTACAGCGTTCATAACATGAGACTACCGAGGTTTCGTCTAGCAAAAAGAACCATAGCTAGCAACCTAGATCTGATACCTCTTAGATTTAAGGAATATGGTGACAAAGATTTAAGTCTACAACAAGAGATACTACGAACTGCACGTACAGCAGATCATTTCGTTTCTATATCAAATTTTTCTAAGGATGAACTTTGTAAAACATTAAGGGTAGATAGAGGTAGGGTATCTGTAATTTATCTTGCGTCAGACGATGCATTTAATATAGAGAGATCAAAGGAGTCTAATGATTCAGCAGACCAATACATGCTCACCATAGGCGGAAGCGAACCTAGGAAGAATGTCCAAACAGTAATAGATGCATACTCTATGTTACCTATGTCTATCCAGTCAAAATATAAACTACTTATTGCTGGGGGTAGATGGCACAATAGGCAATTGAACATACCAAGCTCAAACGTTATTGAACTTGGCTATGTTCCCGATAAGGAGCTTCCAAATCTATACGCTAATGCGCATGCTTTTATTTTTGCTTCTGAATACGAAGGTTTCGGGTTTTCTATATTAGAAGCAATGGCGTCCGGGACTCCTGTGATAAATGCCCGTGGTTCATCTCTAGACGAGGTTGCTGGCGATGCTACACTTACATTTAATGCGCACGATCCTTCTGAACTGACCTCTCAAATTAAACTACTGCTTAGTGACGAGAAGCTTCGTTCATTGCTTGTTAAGAAGGGTACTGCTCAGAATAGAAAGTTTTCATGGCATAAGGCCACCAAAGAACTTCATACTCTACTTATTAGCAAACGCCAATAATCGAGTCAGACCATAACTGATATAATTTATATATGCACACCGTACTGGTAACTGGAATTAATGGCTTTGTTGGAAAACATCTTACTAGAGAGCTGGTGTCACGAGACATCAAAGTTATTGGCGTAGGGCATCGGGAAAATACAGCCGATGCTGAAATTGCAGATCTACTGAATTGCTATTATCAATGTGATGTTACCGACAGCGCATCAACAAGCAAACTGCCACTAAGTCTAGTTGACTGCATTATAAACCTTGCTGGTCTAGCTAATGTTGGTGCGTCGTTCGATAACCCTGATTTATATATGAAAATTAATGTAAAAGTACTTTCAGTACTAGGCGATGAGTTACTCACGGCAAACCCTAGCGCCCGGATGATTGCAGTAAGCACGGGGGCGCTATATGACCCTAATCAGTCTATGCCACTAAGCGAACAGTCTAGAGTAATTAAGGACGGCTCTCCATATGCATTGAGTAAACTTGCTATGGAACAAGCCGCAAAGGAGCTAAGAGACAGAGGACTAGATTGCATTGTAGTTCGACCTTTTAATCATATTGGCCCCGGGCAAGGAACCGGATTCTTACTTCCTGACCTTACCAGGCAACTATTAGAAACCAATCGGGAAAACCCGTCCGTAAGCGCTGGCAACCTAAAGACTATCCGTGACTACACTGATGTAAGAGATATCGCACGGGCATATGCCGACTTGGCCATAATCGACTCACTAGAGAACCATCTATATAACGTTTGTTCTGGCAGGGGCCACTCTGGAAATGATATGGTAAAAGATCTATGCGAAGAACTTGAGATAGACAGTAATAAACTAGTCATTAATGTAAACGACAAGCTCATTAGACCAACTGACCCACCTAGAATAGTAGGTGATAATTCTCTCCTCAGCACCGACACTGGGTGGTTGCCTAAAATTTCTCTGGATAAAACTATAAAAGATATTATTACGTCAAAAAAATAGACAGATCTTCTGGTGTCTATTTTTAGAGGCTGACTTATTCTAAGCTTCTAGTTTGAGGTCGTGTTCTACCATGAGCGTAACTAGCCCTGGGAAGTCGACTTTGCGCTCCCAGCCAAGCTTTTGCTCAGCTTTGCCAGGGTTACCGAGAAGTATGTCTACCTCTGCAGGCCGGAAGAAGTCTGGGTTAATCTTAATCAAAGGTTTGCCTGTTGCCTTGTCGACACCAACCTCATCAATACTTGCACCTTGCCATTCGATCTCTACATCAACTGCTTTAAAGGCCAGTTCTACAAACTCACGAATCGTATGTGTCTCACCAGATGCAAGTACATAGTCATCTGGTTGATCTTGTTGCAACATTCGCCACATTCCTTCTACGTAATCACCAGCATATCCCCAGTCTCGTTTAGCATCCAGGTTACCTAGCTCGAGTATATCTTGCTTACCGTGCTTGATGCGTGCTACAGCAATACTAATCTTACGGGTTACAAATTCTGGACCGCGACGCTCACCTTCATGGTTAAACAAGATACCGCAACTAGCGTGCATCCCATAACTTTCACGGTAGTTCTTTGTTATCCAGTGGCCGTACAGTTTTGCAACCCCATACGGACTACGAGGATGGAAAGCTGCTTCTTCGTCGTAACCCTCGCCTGGTCTGTTGTAGTCTAAGCCACCAAACATTTCTGAAGTTGATGCTTGATAAAAACGAGTAGTTTTCTCGAGCCCTGCAAGACGTATGGCCTCTAAGCAGTTAAGTACACCTCCGCCAGTGAGGTTGAGCGTCAGCACAGGATCGCGGAACGAATAGCCAACATGACTTATGCCAGCAAGGTTGTATACCTCCTCTGGCTTGATGTCCTGCATCGCACGAGTTAGCGCTGACAGATCGAGATTATCTGCCATAACAAGATTAACGTAGGGGAACTCAGCTTTGACCTTCTGGTAACGAGGATGACTAGCTTCCATTTGACCACGAATAGTAGCATAAACCTCGTAGCCTTTTTCATGAAGAAGTTTAGCTAAGTGGCCAGCATCTTGACCATTAATTCCTGTAATAAGCGCTCTTTTCGCCATTTAGGTGAAGTCCTCTCTATTAGTCTGTGTGTGTTAGTCAATTATAACAGATTAAACTACTTAAAAAGACCTAGATTTATAAGCCGGTAATAGTCGTTAATTATTCTCTTAGAAATAGGCCGGCGAGCAGGAACCATGATATGGCTACGGCTTCGTTGGCCCAGGTGTGGAATAGCAGGTTGGCGAATACCAGGCCGGCGAAACTGGCCAGAAGCGCCTGAGCAAACGGGTCTTTGCGCAGTTGCCAAAGTTTGGACACGATCAAGTACAGTAAGCTCAAGAAAACTAACAAGCCAAAGACACCTACCTCGTAGGCGATTTGCAAGAAGTAATTCTCTGTCAGGATGCCGTTAGGTATACGCGTAGACGGCAGACCGGCTGTGCCGGGACCGTTGCCCAACGGCTCGTCTATCACCCCGTTTACTCCGCGCTGGAACAGATCAACGCGTAATTCATTAGGGTCTGCGAGCTCCGTGCTTTCATCTGCATGAAACACTAAGTTTGATACCAAATAATTGTCCCCTAGCATGAAGACAGTACCGAACAACACCAAAAGTAACGCTGTGCCGGCTAGCAACAATCTAGACGCGTGCTTCCGGATAAGTACACGGTTTTGGAGCGCAAACAACACCGTAATAGCTAATATAGTTGCTAGTAGTGTGCTCCGGGAAAACGTCAGGAACAATGCTAGTAGGTGCAGTAATAATAGGCCTGATAAGAACATCCGGCGCTCGGTCTTCCAGCCTGCTACAAGTCGCTGCGCTAGTAGCACTATTGGTAGTAGTAAGAATGCGCCGAGGGAGTTAGGGTCGCGTAAGGTAGAAAATACTCTGGGCAGGTCTGGCTTGTCGTCTATAAAGAAGTTGGGCTTTACGCCGCGCTCTATGCTGTAGCCAAAGTTAGTCATTATATCCTTAGGCAAGACCCACTGTGCGAGTGCTACCAAGCAAACAATGGTGCTTAGGAGTATAAGCAGGCGTAGATACAGCCGCGGCAAACCAGCCTTTGGCAACAATAAGACTAAACTGAAGCCAACAATCACATATGCAAATACACGTAAGTTATAAATAAACGCCAAAATCTCAGCGTCTGGCAACGTGTCCTTAAGTAGCAATAACGCAATGTGCAACAACGCATACACAGCCACGCCACAAAGCAGTAACAGATACGTACGAGTCTGCTTCCCAGCCCAAAATACAGTCGCTATACAAAGTATAGTGACTAAAACGGTAATGCCATCTTTGGCTAGTTTCCAGACTTCCAGTCCGCCGGTATACGTACTTAGCCATTGACTCAACAAAATATGAAACGGCATGTACGCAAACAAAGCGAGTGTTAACTTCTGTAATAGACTCGGAATTAACAGTTGAACAGTAGATAGCTTCTTCACTTCCCTATATTGTAGCAACTTCTCTTTAGTTATAGCCCTATGTTAAGTACTAGTTTGCGAGGCCGGTAATTAAAACTATACTGTTACACATGAGCAAACATATCGTTATTGATGCGCGCAGTCGCCCTTCTAGTACAGGACGTTATGTTGACCGCTTGCTCCAGCATTTGCAGACGCTAGATACAGAGAATACATACACCGTTTTACTTCGACCAAAGGACGAATGGCAATCAACAGCAAAGAACTTTTCGACCGCAGTATGTCCGTACAAGCAGTTTTCATTTAATCCACTAGATCAGATTAAGTTTGCGCGGTTTCTAAAAGATCTACGTCCAGATCTAGTGCATTTTGCGATGACACCACAGGAACCACTGCTGTACTTTGGCTCCCGGATCACCACGACACATGATCTCACAATGCTACGATATACCCGCGCTGGCAAACTTCCGATTGTACTGCATTGGGTGCGTATGGCTGGATACCGCATGTTGTTTTGGAGCGCGCATCGCAAGGCCAAACACGTTATTGTACCAACAAAGTTTGTAGCTGATGATCTGCGAGCGCGATATGGATTTACTGCAGACAAAACAGTAGTAACCTATGAATCTAGCGAACCGCCGCTTGACGTAGAAGCTGAGCCAGTGAGCAGTGCTACAAAACCTTTTATTATGCACGTGGGGAGCCCATTTCCTCATAAGAACTTAGAGCATTTAATAGAAGCATTCGAGATAGTTCTACAACATAAACCAGAGCTCCAGCTAGTGTTGGCAGGCAAGAGAGAGTATTACTTTGAGCAACTAGAAGACTGGGCACGAGAGCGACAATCTTATAAAAACATCCTCTTCACTGGCTTTGTGAGTGATGCTGAGCTCAAATGGTTGTACCAAAGCGCCGAATGTTATGCCTTGCCCTCATTAAGTGAGGGGTTTGGGCTACCTGGTTTAGAAGCGATGGCTCACGGATGTCCGGTAGTTAGTAGTGATGCGACTTGTCTTCCAGAAGTTTACGGGGATGCAGCGCATTATTTTGACCCAACTAACGTGCAAGACATGGCAAGAGCGATAGAAGATGTCATAAACTCGGAAAGTCTGCAGAAACACCTTCGCTCAGCAGGTAAAAAACAACTCCAAAAATACAGCTGGAGCAAAATGGCCAAAGAAACACTCAAAATATATAACGAAACCTAGTCCCTGTGAGGGTAGAAAGCTTTTTTAGATTCATTTGCACAAAATAATTCAAATCTAGGAGAATAAAATAATCTACATTCTAGGCCTATATTCTTATTTTCAAAGTCTATAATATTATCTTTTGTTGAAATGTTATCCTGTGCAACAAAGCCACTACTCTGTAACAGCTCGATTATCTCATTTATCTCGGAATCAAGACTATCATCTTGAACGAGCCTAATCGCGCACTCCAAAGGCCCGTCTGAGAATTTACCCGCGTTTCTATAACACTCCTTCTCTATTGTAAGTTCTGCATCCTTTTGCGTGTTAAGTAGGTTTTGGACTTCTTTAAGTCTCTGCTCAACATCATAGAACTTATTTTCCAAAGACGACTGATTGTAATACTGAATGAAGAAAAATAAAACGATAGCTACTGTAGAAGCAAAAATTATAAATAATATGTTATTTTTTTGCCAACTTTTGGCTTGTTTAACTTTTTTCGATTTAGGCATAACTACTATAGATTGTAGCCGATGTAAAAGGTTTTACAAAAATCTGGCGAGAGAAGGACTGGTAAGCTACACTATACATAACACTTTGAGGAGTAAAGTCAGGTGGAGTCCTTACGAAAGTACGCGTTTTGGGTTGGGATTATCGTTTCTCAGACTGCTCTAATATGCATTCTTCTCTCCTCTACTAAAGGTTTAGCGATAGAAAACGGCTGGACAAGCTCAAATCAGTTGTATGTAAAGATTGGGGCTCCTTTTACAGGCTCAAGCCTACACAAAAACGTCCCATGTATGGATACCACATTCCATTTACTTGAGTTTAAAGGTACGGACTACACCCCGACAAAAGTTCCTAAGGACGTTTGTGCTGTTAAGGGAGGTATTGCCCAGATTGGAGCAGGCTACATCAGGCCCGTGGGCGGTGTTTATGGATACAAAATAGATAGCATAGGTAATGGAAGCTCGTTCACAACAGCGCCAAATGCTCAAAACTTTATAAGATTCAATAACGTAGCCGGAAGTGATATTAGCAAAAACATCTACGTGCACAAAAATATACGTTCTGCGGGGGATTTTGTGAACATTAATTCAAACCTATATAAAGGAGTTGTGTATCAGTACCGTAACAATGATAATGTAAGCCCATTAAAGTTATCTGACGGTACGCCTATAGGAATTAAGGAGTATTCATTCTCTAACAATGGAAAATGGATGGTTGCCGAATGGGTACGGGAAGGACTTGTCCGGATAGAGCTAGAAACTGGAGAGATGACATTATTTAGCCACCGCTCGTTCACCTACAACTACGGGATAACTGAGGCGATGAGCCTAGCTATCTCGAATGATGGTAATACTGTAATTAGCTCATCAATCGGCGGACTAGGCTCGTCGCCTATCTATGCTTATGATCTTTCGGGGTGTGAAGCAGGCAGGCCATTTAAGACATTTAGTAAAAATATTACAGGATGCAAGGAGAAGATTGTTACAGATACAGTCAAAACCTCTGTGCCTGGAAGCTATGTGTCATTGACTACGATGCAATTTAGTAATGACGGTCGCAGGGTTGATGGTGTTTTAAGGACCCAAGAAGCAGGTACGATAAATCCTTACCGAGCTACACTGTCTCTCGACACAATCGATGACGAACAGAAAGGCTATATAGCATTAGGTGACTCTTTTGCTAGTGGCGAGGGCGATATGGACGATAGCTGGTATGAGGAAGGAACGAACACTAAAGGTCAAAACCTTTGTCATTTAAGTAAGCGTAGCTACCCCTACTTAATCAGGGAGCACCTGGAGTTAAATAATTTCAACAGTTTCGCCTGTTCGGGCGCTAAACAACACCATTTATTAAACGTTTCTCAGTACTCAAACTCCTCTGATGAAACTTTTCTTAAAAACTTGATACCAGGCCTGCAGGCTCAATTGTTATTAGTAAAAGACGCGGGTTTTAATCCTGATTTTATAACTATCTCCATCGGCGGTAACGATCTGGGGTTTAGTGAGAAGTTAAAGGAGTGCATCTTTACTATTGAAACATGTCATTATGCAAATAACCCCGACTCTAAGAAGAAAGTGGCTATGGAAATAGCATCCCAGCTTATGCCACTACGTGATACCTACTCAAATATTATCGAAAAAACAGATGGACGTACAAAGATATATGTCATTGGTTATCCTCAATTCATAGACCATGCGGACACCTCAAGATGTGGAGTTAATGTTCGATTGGACGCTGAAGAAAGAAGATTCATTCACGAATCGGTTCAATATGCTAATGATGTAATAGAAGAGGCATCTAAATCAGCTGGGGTGTATTACGTAGATATCGAAAACACCTTAGCGGGTCGTAACCTATGTACAGACACGCCAAAAGACGCCATGACGGTTAATGGGTTAACCAGGGGTGATGATGTTTCAATCCCTTGGTATGTGATTGCGGGCGCTAATGCAGTCCTGCCGAGCAAGATGGTAATTAAAGGTGATGTTGGTATAGGAAACGAGAGTTATCACCCAAACCAGAACGGCCATGAGCTTATGAAACAAGCCATACTTTCTGAACTAGACGGAGACCCGGTAAATTATCCTGTTTGTGCAGATGTATCTAAAAAAGTCTGTGGCTTTCTAAAACCTGTATATCCGAGTCCAGGTGCGTATTTTACAAGGGCTGCATCTGACTACATAAGTACCCTGAACGGCTTCGCGCCTTTGAGGCTAGAGTCGGTTCCAAGAAAAGAGGAGTTCCTTCGACAAACTTCTAAACCAAACAGTCTTTATCTGGATTTAACCAGGCTTTCTAGCAGTAGTACTGTTACAGCAGAAATCCACTCCACGCCTACACCATTAGGCGAATTTACGACCGATGCTAATGGCGAACTTACGCAAGAGATCACAATACCCGATACGGTCGCGCCTGGCTACCACACGGTCCATGTATACGGAACTAACCTATCCAACGAACCGATACATTACTACGAGAGCATTTATCTGACAGGAGAAGAAGGCGATCTTAATGGCAATAGCATACCAGACGATCAAGAAGATTGCGGTTTTGTGCCCGACAGTGAGATCGACTATGACCGAGACGGAATAGACGACGCTTGTGATAGTTTAATTTCAGAACCTCCTGATGAGCCAGAAGAGGTTGAAAGCGAAGAGACTCCCCAGCCTCCGAGCGTGGTCAATGAAGATAAAAAATCACAGTCATATGGTGAAACAGTAGCCGGAAATGAAGAAATTTCACCTATAACTACGCCTGCGGTTGCAGTAACTAGCACTAATACGCCCACTCGCACTATAAGAACAGCGGGCGAGGATTCGTCATCTCCAGAAATAGTACCGCCCACTACCCCACCCCATGAACCAGCTAGGGTTCTGGGATCTGACGCAAACAATGGCGTGACTAGCTCGGTAGCTACCACAGCAGGAATCAAGTCAGTTAGATCTAAATCTGGCGCGTTGTATACAGTAGGGACTCTCGTGATTCTTGGGTTTGGTTTTGTTTTCTGGCGTAGCTATCAGATTAAGCGCAGTATATAATAGCTCTATTATGAGACGTCTGTTATTAATTCTTTGCGTTACTGCGGTGGGGACTCTCGGTTCTGCCGGTCATTCTAATGCGCAAAATCTTCAGGATGGACAAGCCAACCTCCAGCAACGCACTGGGCAAACACAAGATACCGGGCGTTTACAGAATCAAACGGCTCCTCTACAGACAAATAACAGTGGCGGTTTGCTTACCCAGACACAACCCGGTTCACTTAGCGTAGTATCGAGTCCAACCCAAGCAAAGCCTGACGTAACAGTAAACGCAAGCAAAGACACCACAAATACGCCTGGGCAAACTACCAAAACAAATCAAAGTACTTGGCGTATCCTAGCATTATTAAGTATTTTAGGGTTAGTCACCAGTCTCTATATATATTCACGCACGAATAATAAAAGATCGAATATACCTATTGAAGTTTCTATTGAAAAGACGTCAAAAGAAATTATCGAAAAGCCAAAACGTGTCAAGAAATCAAAGGCAAAAAAGAAAAAGAAGAAAGCACATCATCATTGAGTAGGAATTAGGAATTAGTAATTAGGTGGTAGGTAGTAGTTAGTAGTTAGCGGGGGGTTATTCTTGGGTGGCTTCGGCTGGCTTCAACACAATATGTCGATCACGACCTTCGCCAACAGACTCGGTTAATATGCCGTGGTCGCTTGCTGTTTTGTGCACCGTGCGACGATCTGCGGCATTCATAGGCTCTAATTCCTTCGATTCTCCTGATTGTTTAACTTCTTGCACCCATTTCTCAACCTGCTCAGCAAGTCTTGTAGCTCGCTGAGCCTTATACTCTGCGACATCAACATTCACTCGTGTAATCTCATATCCATTACTCTTTAGTGCGCTACTAACCAAGAACTGCATAGCGTGCATTGTCTCACCCCTCTGACCAATAAGAAAGCCGTTAAGATGAGTAGAAGGAATATTAAGTTCAATGACCTCATCCTCGCTGTTTGACGCCCTTACATCTGTGTTCAGGCCAAAGAAAGACAGCATATCCTCGAGGTATTTTTTAGCATAAATAATAGACTCTTCCATTAGTACATCCTAAACCTTTCCTCTATAACTACATACAAAAACCTCTTGCTGTAGCATTGTTTTGACTCGGCAACGTATCGCAGAGGATGCGCCTTCTCGCCTCAAACAATCCTTCGCTGACGCGTTTTTCGTTCTTGTTCCTTTAGATGAAAAATCAAGCATGCTCACTATCTCCTCTTCTTTTTCTTAGTAGACGAGGTTTTTTTAGCCTTGTTAGTTTTTGGTTTTTTAGTTGGTGTAGCTTTTTTAATTGTTGGCTCATCTGCTATTTTAGCCATTTCAATCTTGTCTTCACGGAACGTTAACCATTGCTGTAGATAACCCATGCCACTGCTTGTTAAGAAATATAATGAAAGCGCAGACGGAACGTTGATCGCAAACAAGAATGTAATGACAGGGAGAAAATACAACATTCCCCTACTTACAGCTGCTGTTACTTCTGCTTGATCTGCTTCCTTACCTGACGCTGCTTCTTTTAATATTACCGATAATTTCCGGGCGTCTTGCTGGTCAGATAGCATCAATTTACTCTGATAATACTGCATAACACATGCTACAAATGCCAGTAGGATCGCTGCGAAATATAGCCCGCCTCCGGACTCTAATCCTTTTCTAGTCAGATCAAACACATTTAAGAATGTGGCGTCAAAATTACTAGTATCTTCGGCAATTTTTCTAACCCAAGGTAAGTCGCGTACCCAAGAGTATGAGAATGTCTGAAGAATATTAGGATCATTAATTAGTTTTAATACGGCATGATACAAGCCGATAAAGATCGGTATCTGAATGATTAATGTGCCGATTGTAGCAAAGGGTTTGATCTCGTGCTCTTTATAGAGCTCCATTTGCATTCGCGCTTCTTTTTGGCGATCTCCACCCGCTGCCTTTTTTAACTTCTTTAGCTCGGGCTGAAGCTTACGCATTGCTTTAGCATGATGCAACTGCTTGCGTACTAACGGCCATAGAGCGAGGCGAATTATAGCCGTGAAAACAATAATAGCTATGCCAAGGTCGTGACCTGGAATGAGAGCATAAATTACTTCAAGTAAATTAAAGATTGGTTGTTCGATAAATGTCCGAAACATGCAGGTTCCTTCGCTTTCTTCCTTCTACTCTAGCATTATCAGTGGTCAAGTTCTAGATTACATTGCTTTTTTGCAGTAATCGAACAACTTGAGTGTGTAGTATCGACGCATCTTCTGTGGCAATTCGTTCGTCGTGAACTGTCAGGACTAGATCATATGGCCATTCTTTATCGGCGTCTTTCTTGATAGTTCGAATAATCTCGTACAATCTGCGCCGAATACGATTACGGACCACAGCGGATTTACTGACTTTCTTACTAACCACTACCGCCATTCTATAGTCTGGCCGTTTATTAGGGGCGACTCGTAGTGCCATAAACTCAACCCGGCAAGAATTACCGTGCCGGTATACGTAGTTAAGAGAATTGTGGCCATGAAACCGATGTGCTCGGCTAATCATATAATTACTGCCTAGTGAGTAAGACGCGCGCGACCTTTGATGCGACGTCTTTTGATAACGTTACGACCGGCTTTGGTCGCCATACGCTTGATAAAACCGTGAACGCGAGAGCGTTTACGCTTTTTTGGTTGATATGTTCGCTTTGGCATGAAAAATCCTTTATTAGTATCGTGTCAGTATATTGATAAACGACAATTAGTAATTGTATTTCACATTATTATAGCGTCTTAACGCTCAAACTACTAGTTATGCCAGGCACCTCCCGTTGTGCACATAGCTCAAGATTAGTGTCCTTATAACGTAGTTTTAACAATGCTATTCCCCTAAATTCTAGCAAGTTTTCCACTCTTGACCAAGTTTTTTCCACAATTTTAACAGATGTAGAAATATCGTGTGTATAAGTTTTAATCTGTTGGCCTACATTTTGATGGTTCGTGTAGTGATTTTGTATAAGACTGTGGAAAAGTTTTTCAATCTGAGTTAATCTTATTAGTAACAACGTTTATTAAAACGACCGTCGGAGGGACAAAACAGCGTGGAGACAACGACTTTGTGGCAGTCAGTACTTGGAGAGATTGAACTTGGAGTTTCTCATGGTAACTATGTCACCTGGTTTAAAAACACTCGTTTATTAAAACTTAAAGATGGATGTGCTGTGGTAGGTGCACCTAATGTTTTTGTGAAACAACAGCTAGAACGTAAGTTTAATACACTAATCGAAGATACATTAAAAAAGAATGATGATTCTATTGTTAGTGTCGAATATAAAATACTCCCAACTTCCTCCCTGCACCGCAAGATAGATGACGAAACTGTGATACTCGACCAAAGCCAGACTCAATCATTTAAACAAGAAGCCTTGGAATCGGCACCAACAATCACCAGTAGCCTTACTCACACATATCGACAAGGCATCAACGAACGTTACACCTTCGAGAATTTCATTGTGGGTTCTGGTAATGAGCTTGCATACGCTGCTTGTCAGGCCGTGGCTCAGAATCCCGGCACCAAATATAATCCTCTTTTCTTGTACGGAGGTGTGGGTATTGGCAAAACGCATCTTATCCAAGCCGTAGGTAATACAGTGGTCGGTAATCGTAAAAACGCTCATATTGTTTATGTCTCCACGGAGCAATTTGTACAAGAATTTCTAGATGCTATTAGATACAAGAAAAATACTGACTTTGCTGGTTACTACCGCAGTGCTGACGTACTTATAATTGACGATATCCAGTTTATTGCTGGGAAAGAAAAGACTCAAGAAGAGTTCTTCCATACTTTTAATGCACTCCACCAGGCCAATAAGCAAATAATCATCACTAGTGACACGCGTCCAAAAGATATCCCAACTCTTACCGACCGCCTACGATCAAGGTTTGAGTGGGGCATGGCTATCGATATGCAGGCTCCGGATTTTGAGACGCGCTGTGCAATTATCCAAACAAAGGCATCTCAACATAATGTAGAATTGCCTCATAACGTCGTGGAACACCTAGCTGGTCATGTTCAAAACAACATTCGCGAACTTGAAGGAGCACTCAATCAGCTAATTGCCTTCTGTGAAATGCGAGCATTAGAACCTTCTCTCGAAGTTGCCGTGGCATTGCTTGGAAATACCAAATCCCGGCCAAAACACATAACACCAAGACAAGTAGTAGAGAGGACAGCTAAGCACTTCCATATAAGTATCGATGAGATATTGGGCCCAAAGCGAGATAAAGAGATTGTGGTGCCCCGTCAGATCGCTATGTATATGCTCCGTAGTGAGCTTCATCTTAGTTTTCCCAAAATTGCACGTGAGCTTGGTCGCAAGGACCACACTACGGCCATCCATTCTGTAGAAAAAATCGAGAAAGAAAAAGCTTTCGACAATGATGTTCGTACTGCTTTGTCAGAAATAAAGGAGCGTTTATATGTTTAATACCTGTGTAAAAGCCGTGGATGGCCTGGGTAAAGTCGCTTGTTACTCAGTCGACTTATCCCATTATCACAGTTTTACAAAAGTAAGCCTTGTTATAAATACGTCTTTATACGCAGGTAAGGCGTTATTTTCCACCGCTTCCGTACACAGAATTTATTCAATATTTACTTCTTTCAGACTTTACTTTTCCCTATTTTCCACACCCCTTACTACTACTCCTACTACTTATATAAATACTTATTTAATAAACAAAGGTCTGCTTATATGAAGCTTCAAGTAACTCAAGAAAACCTAAACCGAGCACTAAGTAATGTGGCTAGGGTAGCTAGTGGTCGTAATGCCCTACCTATCTTATCTAACGTACTTATAAAAACCGTAGACAACCGTGTGTGTATCGCTGCGACAAATTTAAATATTGCGATTACTCACTACATAGGTTCAAAAGTTTCAGAACCAGGCTCAGTAACCGTCCCCGCTCGTTTAACCCAGGATTTTGTAGCTAGTTTATCTAGTGGAGTAATAGATATTGTGGTTGACGGAACAAAACTACACATAAAGACCGACTCTTACAACTCTACAATTAATGGAGCTCCAGCCGATGATTACCCTGTTATGCCTCAGATTAAACAAGGCACAACCTGGAGTGTGCCGTCAGCTAGTCTTAAAAAAGCACTACAACAAGTAGTTATCGCGTCCAGCAACGACGACACTCGACCGGTTCTGACTGGGGTTTACTTCCATACTCACGAAGGTTATTTATATGTAGTTTCAACGGATAGCTACCGACTTGCAGAGCGAAAAATAATGAAGCTTAAAGAACAAGTATCTTTACTTATCCCGGCTACCGCTATCAATGACTTGCTTCGTATTATGACTGACAGCGACAAAGAGGTTGTAGTAAAACACGATGAACAACAAGTGTTGTTCACTATAGGCGACATAGAGCTTGTAACTCGTTTAATCGACGGATCATACCCAGACTATAGAAAGTTAATTCCCGGATCGTTTGCGACAAGTGCTACTTTACCGCGTGCTGAGCTGTCAAACATTACTAAAGTGTCAAGCCTTTTCGCCAGAGAAAGTGCTGGAAGTGTTACCCTCAACGTAAGCGAAGGTGATAAACAGATAAGTATACAATCGGTAGCTTCTCAACTTGGAGAAAATACTGCAACGGCTAGTGCTGAAGTTTCTGGTGATGGAGCTATTACACTTAACTCACGATACATAATTGATTCTCTAGGTGTTATCGGTGACGACACAGTGTCGGTAAGTTTCAACGGTAAGCTTGAACCGTGCCTACTACAGGGAGCCGACAAAGACTACACACACATCATCATGCCACTTAAGTCCTAGACAATAGTAATTAGTAAATAGTAATTAGGAATTAGTATAATTACTTAAAGATGTCTACTGATAAAATTAACTCGTTCACAGATCTGTTGGCTTGGCAGAAGTCACACGAGCTTACGGTCGCAGTATTTAAGATCTTTAAATCAGCAAAGAATAACAATCTTCGATCTCAGATTGAACGATCCAGCCTCTCCGTAACTTCAAATATAGCAGAGGGTTTTGGGCGAAGTTCACAAAAAGATAAAGACCACTTTTACGTAATGGCCAGAGGTTCTGCCTTTGAGGTTCAGAGTCAGTTGTTTGTGGCGCGTGACATTGCCGATATTACCCAAGAAGAGTTTGTCGAGCTTCTTAATAAGTCAGTCGATTCAATAAAACTTTTACATGGTCTTATAAGATCATTGAGAGGTTGAAGCTATGATACTATTTCCTATTTACCAATTCCTAATTTCTAAAAATGTATGATTTTTACTGATATCCGTCTTCAAAACTATCGATCTTATTCTGATGCATCATTCGATCTCGGCTCGGGGGTTAATATAGTTGTTGGCCCAAATGCTGCTGGCAAAACCAACCTACTGGAAGCCATAATGGTGAGTTCAATAGGGGCCTCATACCGAGCAAAAAAAGACGTATTAATTCGACATAATACTGACTGGGCGCGCATAGATGTCCATACCTCCACCAACCAAACTCGGGTCGTCAAGATAAAGCAAGATAATGACGTTGCAAAAATATCGTTCGAGTTTGAAGAAAAGCCATACCTGCGACTATCGCAACAACATAAGCACCCAGTAGTATTATTTGAGCCAAATAACCTTTTCTTATTACATGAGGAACCTTCAGAGCGTCGTGACTATATCGATAACATGATCGAGCAGTACACACCCGGTTTTAGTACGTTGCGAGCTTCTTACAGGCGTGTAGTGTCTCAGAGGAATGCATTATTAAAAGAAGGTTCTCGTGGATCCTCGCAAATGTTTGCATGGAACATCAGAATGGCAGAGTTGGCAGATAAGATAGTCACTGCTAGGTTATTACTTATTGAACGTTTGCAACAAGATATTGCTCAAGTTTACGAAGTTATCGCTCATAAAAAACTAAATATAAAATTAGTATACGAATCTAAAACTAGACTAGACACTTATGGCAGTTCGCTCCTAGCAACACTCGAAGAAAACCAAGATATAGACATAGAGCGTGGCTTTACGACACGTGGTCCGCACCGCGATGATATCGTGGCATATTGTGGTGATGTTTCGATGGTTGATTCGGCGTCCAGAGGTGAGATCCGTACACTTTTGTTAGCAATTAAAATTATAGAGCTACAACTACTAGAAGAAAAAACAAATAAACGCCCACTTTTGCTTCTAGATGATGTTTTTAGCGAGTTAGACGGTGTCAGAAGACGGGCCCTAACGGGTTTCTTAAAAAACTACCAAACCATAATAACTACGACTGACGCCGACGCCGTCATCGAGCATTTCTCCGACGATTATACAGTTATCCCCGTCCAGGCTAGCTAGCTATAATTGAGTGTTGATTATTGTGTAAAGAGTGTTGTTAATTCCGATGTCCTTAACAGCCTCATTTATCTGTTGAGCAGTCTGCTGTACTAAAACAGGGTCACTTGTAAAACCACCGCTCCCGCCAAGCGAAGGGTCGTAAATAGGTTCACCAACATTTGGAGCAATATGAATGTAGTTTTTATAGACAGAAACATTTTCTACAAACGGTCTTAGTGATAAGTTAATTATTTTTTTATCAATACTGTCTGTGTTGTCTTTTGCAAGATCGAGGTAAAGAGCACTTCTTTCATTTAGTGGGCTGATAATACATATGACAAACCCGCTGTTGCTTTTGATAAAACCACAGTTTTGGTACTCGCCATTCGTGTATATATAATGTCCAGATTTAGTGTTGATGTTTATAGCAACTACGCCGTCACTCTTTGCGACAGCTAGCTCATCGCCGTTAATGTCAAACGAAGATACATCACTAATTACATAGAGTAGTTTTTTCTTTCCGGCCACATCATAAACGTATAAAATGTCTGAGGCTAGATAGCAAAGCTTATTAAGGTCACATAAATCAATCTGAGTGTAGTTTAAGTCGAATTCGTGAGAAGACGTTTCCCCGTCTTCAAATATTTGAACAACTGTCTTTCCGTTATGTGTGTGTTCACTATCTAGATCGGCTCGGTTTGTGGCCTTCTCTGCGCTATAAAAAACAGCAATTCTATTATTGTCTGTAGCAATGCCTCTGGCTATGAAGTTTGAGCCTGCAGGACTGTCAATCGATATTTCTTCTGGGTCTGAAACTAGAGAACTATAGTAGTAGATAAGATCATATGTGGCGCTATAGACAATAAAACCGTCTTTATATTTTTTAGTCTTATAAAAATTCTCGCCAGCTAGACTGTCTAGGTTGCTACCTCCGTCCAAAGACAAATTATTTCCGATTTTGAACAGGGCATGTCCCACGCGCTCGCTCTCTGGGTCAAACGAACCTTCTAGGAATGCATACTTCTGCCCTTTTATATCGAGTATTCCACCCATAGAACTGTCGCCGAGGTCAGAGCTGTCATTAATAGTTGTTGTTGGCGATGACGCGTCAGCAGGAGTGTGTAAAAAGGTGTCAGAAAACAGCCCGTCACAACTATAAGTAATAAGTACATCAGAGTAGAGTCCACATGGCCCTGGATTGTTGCCTATAAACTCTCTTTTTGCCTCCTTTTTATATGTAGATGCTACTATTGTTTTCTGTAGTAAAGGTTTTGTCTTAATATTTTGATAATAGCTTTCTTCACCCTTTTTAATGATGACCTCATAATTACCTCTTGGCACTCTAGTTTGGAGTGTAGATTCACTACTTACAACCTCAAAAACATTTTTACCAGATGAGTTTATTATTCTAGTATGAGTGTTAGAAGCTTCATTATCAGGTTGATTTATTACTATCACCGATTGATTAAATACCCACATAGCAACTATGACCACCAAGAACGCCATGATTAATAACAGGCCAAAGCGTCTTAATTTGGCTGGATCGTTAGATAATCGCTGAAGGTATGTACTTAATTGTTCCATGATCTGCCTTTCATTAATTTACACACCCCGAAGTTGGCAGGGTCGACTCTGCTTTTGGCTTACCTTCCGCTATGCCAACAAATAAACTTTGCGGACATCTCAGTTGACCACCGGATTTTATTTGGACATGAAGATGCGGTCCAGATGAGCGACCAGTGTTCCCTGATGTCATTATTCTCTGACCTGGCTTAACTTTATCGCCTTGTTTTGCTCCTGACACTGTGCCTCCATCGGTTCCGTGGCAATAAATATACTCAGCACCAGAACTACTAACTATTAACACGCCAAGTCCACATGCCCCACCAACAGGAGCTTTAACTACTTTACCGTCAGTCATTGAATATACGCTTGTGCCAACTGGCACTGGTATATCTGACGCTGGATATGTGTGGTGAGCTTTTGTGAACCAGTCCTTTTGGCGTTCGTACCACTTCTTCTGAAGCGGAAGGCCGTATTCTCCTGTTACTTCTCCAGACCCGTCTGAAGCGGACGTTTCACATGCAACAGACCCAGACGAGCTACCAGATCCTGCCGAAGAGCTTGAGCCGAACTTTGTTAAAGATTCTTGGGCAGCTTTCCATCGGTTTTCCATGACGGGTGTGCCCGCCCCTTCAACAGTTTTTTCCCAGAAAGCGGTAGCTTCTTTGTAGTCAGTGATTTTTTTATATTTACCCATATCAAACTTTGCTCCTGTTGGCGTCGTTCCATCGGTCATATGCCACCATACAATGTCTAGCTGAGTTCTGAGTTCGTGGATGGGTGTTTTTACTCCGGCTGCTTTAGCATATCCAATAGCTCGACCTCCGGCATCCCATTGAATTAGCCCCCAAGCCTTGCCAACTCCAACACCTGTACCAAAGCCGGACGGATCTTTTACTTCGCCCCCTGTTTGTGCAATGGTAGGATTAAAATTTGATTCCTGTGACATGTTGCCCATTATCCCTGCTACTTGAGGAGGCCTCAGTCCCTTACCGATAAAGTAATTCCACACTTTCTCGGCATTATCGCTTCCAGTAAGAGTTGTGGTTTCGGTTCCGTCAGACTGGCCACCACAAGTACATCCGTCAGAGAGTTTCTTGGACGTACCCTCAGAGTTAATTTGCTTTACGCCTGTAGCAACTGCTTCGGCAAAAGTTTTAGCGCCGTCTTTTGTTGGGTGCACCGAGTCACCACTTAGTTGTATGGATTTATCAGCCGTTTTTATTACGCTGTATCCTTCGCTATCCGATAGTTTTCGTATAGATGAGTTAATCTTATCACCATCTACACTACCCTTAGAAAACACATCTACCCAATATATAGTTACTTCATTATTATAGGATTTAACTTTCTTAATTAAGTCTTGAATAGTTTTCTCAAAGTTATTATTTTGGTTTGTTCCTAGTTGCACTACTACATAATCTGCTGTTTCAATACGCTTTTTATCCTGCTCAACTGCTTCGAGCCCGCTTGTTTTTGAGCCAGCAGTAGTTCCTTTTCCTGTTATTGACCTACTTACTGAGCCGTTTATGTAAGCATTAATCCCTCTAGATTTAAATTCTCGCTCTAAATCTGCACTCGCCCCTACAGATATTGAATCCCCAACCATGTATAAACTACTTGTGACATCCTCGTCTCCTTCTGTTGTTCCTCCAGTGCCGTCAGGCACCTGGATATGAACATGGTTGGGTGCATCGCTGAAGGATGTCATTCCATCAGGCAAGTTAATTGCATTTTTATTACTGCCCAACCCAAAGGATGTTCCTTTAGGAAGAACCTTCCCGGCGATAGTCACGATTGTTTGTGCCAACTGGTCGCTACCGTTAGTGGCCTTGCCGTCTAAAGATTGTATATAGACGGCATTACCTGTGTAGTGCTTACTGCCTGAGCTGTGTCCAGAGCCGTTGCCTGTTATGGAACTGATACTTAGTTTGTGATTCTTAGCAATCTCTAATAGAGCAGAAAGTATTGCAGGATTTAAAACAGCGCCGTCTGCGGAAGGCTTACCGTTCGCAGCCTCTTCTAAGTCTTCTTTAACTACTCTCCCGTTGGCAATATCGATATTAGCATTTTCTAACACTTTTTTTGCTAACTCTTGAGTTGTTCCTGAAATAACTTCCGAGCTTTCTGATTTGTCTCCGCCTTCATTGATAGTGCACGCGTCAATATCGTAATAGTAGATACCGCTATTTAGGAGGTTTCGTTGTTTATCCGAAAGAGCGTTTACTGTATAAGGCTGGATAATAATGCTAAGCATCATTATTAGAGAGAACAGGCCGTAGCAGATACTTTTCATAAAATTACTCACCACGGACCTTCTTCATCACCTCGTTATAGTAGTAATCGTCAATATCTGATTTACCGATAGGGCTACACTTATTGAGGTCTTTATGGGTTATAACTCCACTGACATTATTGCAATCAATATTTTTTTCTAGAGGTATATTATATTTCTTAACAAGGTACTTAACTGTATTTACGACCGCATTAAATTTTTCTGGATACTTTTCTATACCCTCTTTGCCGAATTGCTCAGGACCCCCCTCTATCTCTATCCCGATAGTAGAAGAATTAGCGCCAATAGCATGAGAAGTTTTTGTTGTTAAGCTTTCTGTAAGTTGATAAACCCCTCCATCTGAAGTTATTCCAATCTGAACAGACAAACCATTACTCTTAAAGATACTAACTAAGCCGTCAATCCCTTTGTCGAATTGTCCGCCCCACCAATGAAGAGTAATGCCCTTAGGGTCGATATTACCTCCAGAACTAGCTCCTTTGAGGACCGGTTTTATCTTATTGATCTTAAAATCACCATCAACTTCTTCGGTGGTGCTTGTGCCAGCACTTGCCTGGGAGCTGACACCCGTACTCCCACCCACTCCAAGGTCTCCACACGCGTCTTCATTACCTTCGTAACAGTTGAGGGCAGTAGAGTTTTTGACGTCATTAATATAGAACCGATATTGATTAAATAAATTGTCTCTATTTATATTCGGATCGCATTTTTCTTTTAGCTCACTTTTCTTTTCTAGTTGAAAGGTATTTACGGTTTTGTCTGTACTCTCTAGTCTAGGGCCATTATCTGTTAAATTAACCTTCATATTGAAGCATTCGCTGTATTTCTCGTTAAGATTATCTATCTCAGCTTCTACCTTCAGGGCGCCGTCTATTGGGTTATCAAAAACAGGGCTGGACTCAAGCTCATTAGAAAATCCGTACTTCGGCACTCCATAAACACTTTCTGGATCTGCAAAGCCTTGGGCATAAGCTCTCGGCATAAAATTGCTAACTGACCCACTAAATAACGAACCAACCGTCTTTATAGGGTTAGTAAAACTTTGAGAAGCCTGAGCAAAAGAGCTTGGAGTTCTTCCTATGGCTGTAGAAGCGAGCGATGTGCTGTCATATACATCGAGGTAACGGGCATAAAAGCTCTTCTTTGAATTATCGTATAGCTGGTCCTCAAACTGCATTTGTTTTATCTCTGCTGTTTGCTGGCTTGTGAGTCTGCCTCCCCCGCCGGAGATTGCATCGTCGTTACCAGCCATAAAAGCACCTACATTAACCAGGTTGCCCCACTCTGCGCCTGTTGCATAAACATTTACGCTGTTACCGGACGCTGCCGCTAAGGCTCTTTCCATGAGGTCTGCCGTACTAGTCCCAAAGGCGCTAAGACCAGTATCTGCAATTAATGCTGTTGCATCTGACACAAATTTACTCGCATGTTGAAGGACAGGAATCTTGGCAACAAAATCCATTGCCCCACATGCAGAACTAATCCCTGGGATGCTATCAACAGCATTAAATACCTCGGGTTTACTACCTATATTTTTTAACGAAGCCTCACTGGGCACATCCGGTCCGGTTCTCTTTTGGCCAAACTCTGCCTGCATAGTGCTGGCATTTGCCCATGAAGTTTTAGTCTCTGGATCGTAGAATGAATCATAAAAAGCACTTAGTTCGTCCGGATTTACATTATTACCACTCATAACCTGGTTACCAATAGTCATAGCCCTCATGCCCATTCTAATCATTGGTGCAACGTTATTTACATATTTATAGTCCTCAATGTTATCCCCAAACCCTTTAACAGTACATAAGACACCAACCGCTGCTGTCACCCCAAGACCCTTAACCAATCCTTGACGTATAGTCATGCTACTTTTCTCTCCAGGAGTCGACAGCTCTTGGTTGGCTTTGTCGATTGCTTCTTTTGCTTCTTTGGAAGCTACTTCGGCGGTGGGATCGACTACGTCATTCCCGTCCGCATCTTTACCTATAGGGTCAACTCTTCCTGCTTCGGCAGGTTCAACGCCTGTCTTATCTCGTTTTGCGGTTTCTTCTTTTATCCGTTGTTTCTCTGCGCGTTTAGCTGCCGCGCTGTCTAGCTTTTCTCGAGACTTATTCTTTAGTGGAGCAAAGTCCACGCCACCTCTTTTCTTTAGTAATCTGGCGCCTAATGTCCCAGCTATATTAAATGTCTTAGTCGACTTGCTTACAGAGTTCACCATGGCGCGTGTTGCTCTTGGATTACTATCTCGAGCATCAAGGAAGAAGTGGTCATCTGACACTGCTCTATTTTTCTTAGTACCCTGAACACCTTGGCCTCCCGCTTGTGACACCTGGGTGACCTTACCGTTGTTTGCTTCCCACTCAGAAATAATACTCTGTGCTTTATCTCTGTCGACAATTTCAAAACCAGCAAAACGTCCGGTTGTTTTTGTATAAACTGGCCGAAGACCAGTGTCCTTTGTTATGCGCGCCTCCCATTTGTCGGCTACCGCGTTTGTTGCTACGCCTAATCTTGTTCGCTCTGCCCTATCGTCCGACAGAACATACTGCAGTAACTTAATAGATCTACGGTTAGAAAAATCATTGTTACTTTTCATATGGAAATTCTGTAGGCTCTGCGCCAAATGAATAAACTGCAGGGGGCCTTGGATAATACTAAAACCAAACACTCCACCTGTGACGACGGCTCCGAGTAGTCCTCCGATTATAGTTTTGCGCCTAGTGAATTTGCCACGAAATTTACCAAAACGGCTTTCATCTTCGTTTCCGCTAAACAACCCATTAGTTTCTGAATCATTAGTACCAAAACCTAGGGAAGCTGTTTCGTCCTGACCAGCGAAGCCAGTCTTAGCTGTATCCCCACTCCTTTCCCGTTCCCCTAAAGTCTCTGAGTTGATTTTTTTTGATTCAGAGGCTCGGTCGACAGGATTGTGGTTAACTGATCCTGTCGGAGTGCTGGGCTTATCTTGGTCATAGACACCCTCACTACCAAGCGGCTTATAAACCATTCCTGGTCGATGGCTTGACCTTAGGTGATCTATGCCTTCCTGGGAAGCGGTAGGGATTCTTTCTAGTTCCTCAGCTGATACGCCATTTGGTGTTTGGTTGGGTGCGCCATAACTCGTTTCTTCGTCACCTTTACTAGGCGTTCTTAATGCCATCAGAATTTTCTCCCAGAAAATTCAGCAACTAGGAAGTAGCAACTAGGAAGTAGCCAAACTCCTAATTTCCAATTCCTAATCCCAAGTTCCATGCTCTATACTCCCGGGTATAATCGGTTACTCAGGTCGATCGTTCCTTGCCCGCCCGCAATTTCTCCTGCTTGTTGAATCTGTTGTACTTGCTGTGGATTAGTCGTGATCAAGTTTTGCTCTGTTGGGCTTGCCACAATCTGAATATGAACATGATTTTGTCCAGCAAAAAACAAACCCTGCCCTACGGGGAACTGGCTCAAACGCTTACGTTCCTCGCTGGTAAGTTTAAAGACATCAGATAAAACGTCAACTGCTGACGCAGACTGCTTAAGCAAGATCTGCATACTAGAGTTTGCTACAATCGCTCTGCCCATACGTGAGCCCATAAAGTCTTCTACGTCTTGGCTAATGGTAGTAATACCCAAGTTATATTTACGAGCACGCTTAGCTAAACTAAAAATAAAGCTGGCGCTATCCTCGTACTTCATAAGTTGCCAAGCCTCATCCACGATTAGAATACGGCGCTTCTGGTCAGACTTAGTTTTGTTCCAGATATAATTAAGCACAATAAACATTGCTACTGGTCTAAGCTCATCCTCAAGATCACGAATATTGAAAACAACCATCGGGTTGTTAATATTTATGTTACTTTGCTGAGAGAAGATACCTGCAAAAGTACCGCTTGTATACTTGCGTAAACGTTGCGCCAGTTGAGGACCGCTTCCACCCATATGTAGCAACGTTTCGTACAGGTCGGTTACTGTTGGTGGTGTAGAGCTGTGAGTCAGCGGATCATTGGTAATTCCTGCTTTGGCGTAGGTTTCTATCAGCGCTGCGTCTAGGTCGGCTTCTTCTGTGGGGCTAAGAGCTGGTGCCATCATGGCGCCATTATTGCTCATCTGGGCCTGCGCGCCTCCCATCATAAGTCTTAGGAGTCCATGAAGTGTAATGAGATTGCTCCGAAGTGCATTATCGGCTTCTTCTGTGTCGATTACCTGCGGTAGGTCGAATGGATTAATTCGTGTCTGAGAGTTGAGGCTTAATCGAACATATGCGCCACCAACAGCTTCGCACATTCGTTGATATTCATTTTCTGGGTCGATAATAAATACTTCTGTGCCGAGCATCATGCTACGAAGAGCCTCTAACTTAACGGTAAAGCTCTTACCGGCTCCAGACTTAGCGAACACGACTGAGTTGCCATTTTCCAGACTGAATCTGTCGAAGATAACCAACCCTGAGTTATGCATGTTAATGCCATACATAAGGCCGTTTTCTTGGGTGAGATCAGCACTGGTAAACGGGAAGCTGGTACTCACTGCGCCAGTATTCATGTTGCGTCTAATCTGTAATTGATCAGTAAACTGCGGAATAGTGCCGTTTAGGCCTTGCTCCTGTTGGCTACTGGCCGGCTTACTATAAACAAGCTGTTGCCCTAATATCGACTCGATTTTATGAGACACAAACTCTAGCTCATCCATCGACCCTGCGTAAACGGTAAAGTACAGACCCATTCGGAAGAATCGTTCTTCGCCAACCTGTAGCTTGTCTCGCATCTCCTCAGCGTCCATGATGGCAGACTGGGTGGCAGGATCACGAACCCTGCCCTTCTCTGCATTAATCATGGTTTGAGCTTCTAATTGTGCCACTTTTTTCTGTAGGTTCTTTAACACAACCTGGCTTTCTACAGGATAAATGTATATAGACAGATCAATAACCTCATCAAGATTTACCATGCTAGACAGCCAGCCAGTGGTTAATTGTCGTGGGTATCCATACACATAATAACTTCGTGCAAAACGTGTTCCGAGCTGGAAATGCGAAGCACTAAACTCTATCGAGCTGGGAGCTATAAAGTCACGAAGCGCTGTTATACCCTTATTAAACGCCGCGTCCACTTCTTGTTGCTCACGCATTTGTTGGGCCTGGGCGATTGCTATTGGATCAAGGGGTTGTTTTTTGTTTTTTCCAAAAGCCATCAGAATGTTCTCCCAGAAAATAGCAAATTCCCAATTACTAATTCCCAATTACTAATTACTAGGATCATTGTATATGCCTATCTAGATTAGGTTGCGGCGCTATGCCGTCACCTTTAGTTACAACAGGGGCTGTTAAATCATTAAAATTCTTTAGTTGCTGACGGGTAGCTGTATCGGGGTTGTAACTATCGTAATATAACTCAATCAACTCCTGAGTATCTAAAGGCAGTCCTTGTACGCCACACTGCAATAACCCACCAAGTGTAGCCTGTACTCTATTGCGTAGCTCATCTTTAGCCTCCGCTAAGTGTTGCTCATTTATCACAATATGTGTTTTTGAGCTGTTAAACAGACTGAATACTCCATCTAGTAGCCCCTTACTTTGGGCTAATGGCTTAGTTGACTGTTCGTGCGGAAAGTAAGGAATAACCACATAAAATCTCTTGTCCATAATGTTGGTCTGTGCTGCTGTTTGATCAATAAAATCAATATAATCATCCATAAGAACCGCTAGGAGCATATTGTCGTGCTCTGCACGAACTTTCTCTAACTTGGCAATGTAAGGACCAATATCTACCTTTTGGGAGCGGATAAATATCTGAACTGGAAAATATAAGGAGTTAAGAAAAGACTGGTAACTGTATTCTACTGCTTCACGCTCTTGGGGGCTCATTAGGTCAAAGTTAATAGACTTTACCATTACAACCGACCTAAAACTGCCGTCGTTCATTATGACTATGCCGTCTCTGATCTCAGCGATCTGTAAGTTATTCTGCGTGCTATTAGGATTTACTTTTGGTTTAGGTGCACTACCCGGCCGTATGGCTTGGTTTGGATCTGCGGGTATAAAGGTTCCAGGTGACATATCTGGAGCAAATGTTCCGCGAGTTTGGGGCTGGGCTGGTTGTTGCCCGGGCTGTGGAGAGTACCCTTGAGGCTGTGGATCAGCATAGACTGCACCTTGTGTGCCAGGAATCTGACTAGGAGATTGAGCTGACTGCCCTTGAGTTGGTTGTTGCTGACCTGAAGGATTCATAGATAAATGTTTTAGGTTCCCACCTTTAATGCGATAATTTCCGTATTAACGTAGTGATATAACTACTTCGCCACTGTCTTTTTGACTGTCTTTTTGAGCTTGGCGAGCGATTGTAGCAACATCTAAATCATCGTTACTTGCATAATCTAGTATAGCAGGGGTAGTAGCAGTTGGCATAGATGCTTGTGCTTGATTATCCTGTTGCTTATTTTCGTCCGTATAGTTTGGGTCAAGATCTACGGCGTAAGGATTCGTTGGCTGAATAGTATGCATACGATTTGTAGCGGTGTTTGTCTTTTGGGCCTTTAGCTTCTCTGTTAATTCGTCTTCATCAATCAGCAGATCATCGCTTTGAGCAATAGGTGGAGGTGTAAAACGAAGCGCAGGTTGCCTTATTGCCTCGAGAGGCTCTCCATGGCGTATTCTGTCGAGTTTTTCTAGGTTCTGTTGCTTCCTCATGTCTGTACTTTGTTGAAGCATAATTTCCAGCCCAGTAGACGATGTCCCGTCCATAACATCAGGGACGGTATTGAGGTCAATAATTGGAACTGCTTGCGGTAATGACGATGCATTGACCAATCTATCACTGGTTAGCACAGGTGCACTAGCGCCCATCTCTGCATGTTTTACAGCCCATCCCCGGCTGTCTATTGTTTCTGCAAGTGCTTTAAGTCGGCTCTTAACTTCTGTTTGATCAAGTCCATCTGTGAGCATTTTTTCTTCTTTTTTGGGAGCGGTGATAGTCACCAGTTCTTCCATCCCGCTCTGATCCCAAATACGTTTTTTTGGCATCAATCTAAATCTTAGTTTAGCTAGAACCCACACCTCAGTAGACTGTTCTTTACTCCAGGGTATAGCTAAAAATAAGCCAAGTATCATCGGTGGAGCAAAAATTACTAAAGCTACCGGGAAACCGCGTACAACCGCAAAGAAGCTTAAGTAGCCAAAGAATATGCCGATAGCCCCAAATATAAATTGTTTGAGTGTCAACGGCCCTAGGAACTTGTCCTCTGCCTCAATATCCTGAATTACTTTATACGTCGCCATAATAAAAAACCACAAGGTTATCATTAACCCTTGTGGTTATTATAGCATTCGAATTTGGTTAATCGTCAGCTTCTTCGCGACGACGCCTCTCGGCCTCTAGTTCAGCTATTCGGCTATCGATCCGTTCTAAACGGAGCTCTTCTCTCTCTTCTCGTTTTTCCGCGACAGTTCTACGGGTTTTACGAACTATTTCAGATACTGGCTGTTGCGCACGCACAGAGTTATAGGCTGAGCCAGTGCGCTCACGACGCACTCTTTTACGTACAGCCTTTGGTGTAGTATATTCTGTGTCTTTTTTCATAATCTCTACATATTGTTCGGTAGTTATGGCTCCCGATTTATATGCCTCGACTGCTTCATTACGTTCGTCGCGACTTAAAGCGCTTCTATCATTAATCATTTGGCGTCTTTCAACAGCTGAAATATCGCCATCTTTATATTGGTGACGGGTGGCACTCCATCGCTTTACTCGGTTTACTCGAGTAGCAATACCGGCTTTTTTCCCTAAGCCAATATTCACTCCGTATGTTTTCTCGGCATACTCTGATTTTTTCTGACGCTTATCTTGGCGCATTAAGCGACGCGCTGATAGTGAATCCCTTATATGGGTCATGATACCAGCGCTAGCAATATCGAACTCAACTGAGCTGTCGTTTTCATCCGCTCTCTCAACTGCATCTTCAATTTTCCCAGCATTTTTTCTGGCTAATTTACCCATAAGTGGAACTACAGTAAGCTTAGCGGTAAAACTTTCGCGAGGCCGAATCCCCGGTTCCTCGGCTTCGGGGTCTGTTACAACCCTACGGCCAGATACCTCAGATGTGTCAATTAATCCTTGAACTCTTTGGGCTTCCAGGTTGTCGATATCACTTATCGTTGCGTCGTGCCTATCAAGCCTTTCAAGAGACCTTTCAGCTTGCTGAGCGAGTGCCGATAGTTCATCGTCCAGAGCCTTGCTACCGAGCCCTTCGGTTGCTGGCGGAATTTCGGGATTACTTCGACGAAAAGGATTTTCCATGACTAAATACTATCATAAAAGCTGAGTAAAGTCAAGCCATGGTTTACGGCTATGGTCCGGTTGGAGGAGGGCCGCCAGCCGGGGGGCCACCAGGTCCAGGCGCTGGTCCAGGTCCAGGCGCTGGTCCGCCACGTGCGCCCTGAGGTACATCTTGATCGTAAACGCGCGCTAGTCGAGAAAGCTCATTACCAGATATATTAGTAGCTACCGTAGCAGCACCAGGAGGTGCTGGCCCTCCAGTAACAGGTCGACCGCTTGCAAGGTTGGCGAGCTGTTCATCTATTGAAGCTGGGCTATCAAACTGAACGCCTAGCGCCTCAAGGCGAGTGTTTATTTGACGTTGATTATCACCACTAGCACTTGTCTTATTCTTTTGAAACTCAAGTAATCTTGTAGCACCAAGTACTCGTTCGTTAGAATCAGAACTGTTTAAGAGGCGTTCTGCAGTATCGAGTTGACTCGCAACTTGAGCGGTGTGACCTTGAAGCATTTTAGGCACCTCGGTTCTTCCCATACCATCAATAGTAGTTAGATCATTGCGTGCCTCAGTTAGACCGACACCATGTCGAGCCGAGTAGTTAGCGATGTCTTGAGTGCTAATATCCATGTAATTTCCACCTAAATCTGCGCGACCTCCTTCACGAGAAAAGTACTGATTGCTATATGCAAGCCCTCTTGCTTCTGACTCATTACTGCCAGCAAGTCGTGTAATACCTGTCTGTACGATATCTGCTCTATTAGCATCAACGGCTCGCCACTTGTTTTGAGCCGAAGTTTGTAACGCTGCAGCGGCGTTCTCACGACTAAATCCTACTGCTGAAGCAGCAGACATCGCTCTTTCAGCCCTGACTGCATTGTAGTTTCCAGCAGAGTCAGTAAACAAATCTCTTGCAGCATCTCTGGCTCCTGACTTAGTTCCTCCGCTCAAAGCGAGCAGGTTGTTAGCGTCATCGTTGTTTCTCAGTTCATAAAGCCCAGGGTTAGCTTTAAGAGTTTCGTTTACATTAGCTCCTGTTGCTATCCCAAGTGCTGCTTTTCCTTGGTCTCCAAAACCATACCTCCCTTGAGCACCGACTGCCCTCCTCCGTCCGAATGAATTGTAGGCTCTGCCAAGTCCCCTGTTTTTAAACCCGCCCCTATCAAACTTTGATCTGCGATCTGCGGTTGCTTGTTGTAATCCTGCTCCACGCTTCTTCTGAATACTGTCTCTGCTACGTGCTGTGGCGCCATGGGCGGCATTAAAGACAGCTCCGATTGCTCCACCAGCTAGTTTAAAAGCGAAAGGAATAAGTACGAGTGGTGCGTAGACGACAAGAATGCCGGCTATAATCTGCAGACCTGCCTGAGAATTGCTTGGTTCGGATCCAGCTTGGGCGAAATGTATTAGAGCTGAGGGGTTCAACATACTGGCGCTACCAGTAGCACCACCGAGCAGTATTGTCCCCATGACATTACTCATAGCAAAGATAGAAGCAATGATTGGGTACACCATTAGTGTTTTAAGGAACAGATCCCACCATTGCTTAAAGTATTTTTCTGTACCAGGCAGTACGAAGCATGCAATCGCAACAGGAGAAATAATGGTTAGAAATACAATGAGACCTTGTCGTATAATCAAAGTGAAGAGCACCGCTAGAGCTACAAGTGCAATAATCATAAGTAGTGGGAAAAGCGAACCAAGGAGCGCTAATACACCGGCTCCAGCTAGAGTGGTCTTAAGCAAGGCCAGGACGGCTATAGTTAAAAATCCACCCATAACAATATTGCTTGTAGCCGTTGATATTTCCTGTGTATCAACCATAATCTTGCCACTCTCTGGTGCAAACGGCGAATACAGTAGATCGCCCAATCCTTGTCCTAGAATGTTCGTAAGGTCTAGAGCAATAGCACAGAGGTATATAGAAAGATTTATTCCAATAACCGCTAACACAATGCGCGGAACAGCCTTACGAATTGTATATGCGTCCAACATTATTGATCGCTCCTAGCCTGCGCATAAACAACTGCCAACAGCGTACCTATCAATATAATATTCCCAAGAATCCTAAATTGTTTCCAGGCTTTATATGAGTCATCATTGGAATTGGTGCTAACAGGCACATCAGAAAGCAGTGGCTGAACAAGATCCTTAAACACAAAATCCGTCATATTCATGCCAAGTTCCAGCATAGGGCAAATGATCCAAGTAAGCGGTGTTCCAGTGGCGCGACACGGATCTTCTTTTGTGCTAGGGTCATTAGCAGTGGCTGAAGCTCCTTCACCAGACTTAGTAGGTTGGCTTGTTTTTATGGAATCTATTGTCTTCTGACAAGAGTCAACATCCGCTTGCTTAAAGCTCCACTTACCTCCTCCTACTTCCTCGAACATTGTTGAACTGCACCCGAGAGGAGAAAGGTAGTTCTGTAATGACTCGCAAATTTTAAATTCAATCCCCTTAACCTCATTACAGTTCACTGTGATTTTATCTAGATGTGCTTGCGCGCGTCTTGCGACCTCAGTATTATTATTTATTTTCGTTTGACAATCATCGATACCTGTCTTTTTAGCGTTCCATTTTTTATTTGATCCCTCCGCAAACATCTTGTCCGTACAGTTTGCATATGTATTTAGTTGACCTTGATAACCTTCGCACTTTTTCCATGTACCACTGTTTCTGTTCATTTCTTTGCACTCACTAGTGAGTGCATCAAGAATACTTTGTAGTTTAGGGCTACCTGCATTAACCGCAGCAGGAGGGACTAAAAAGCTTAGTGAAAGCAACATAATGCCAGCTATTAGCACAATGCGATGCAAAACGAGACTAAATTTCTTTTTGATCATAAAGTATTTGAATTCCTTCTCTTATCATAAAACAATTATCATCAGAAGTTAAATAGAAACATAAGCAGTGACCCCTCTCTTGAAAAAACAGGGGCTACAATGCATACTAAATAATAATGATTGGATATTAACTCAAGAATAAAATATAAAAAATGCTACTACAAATACATAAGGCTAATAAGCCATCCATAATTTTAACTATTTTGTTAAGCATATTCTTAACCTCTTTAACGGTTGTATATTCAGAAAAAACCGTATCTGCAGGAACGCCTGCGACAAATTGCCGGATAAAGATAGACAAGAGCGGTTGCGAAAAACTACTAAAAGCTTGTGACAGTAAACCGGCAAATGAACGAACCACATGTAAGCGCAAGGCTACAGCAAAAAAAGACGATGTTTACAAAGCTTGTAGATCTAAGGAAGACCCCCAGTCATGTCACTCCAAATTAAAGTCAGGCTGTGCAGATAAACGAGGATCAGCATTAGAGTCATGCAAGAAGAAAACTGCTCAACCACTAGCAGGCCGATCAGCAGGCGCATCCACTAATACCGGTCAAAACTCTGGGACAGGATTTCCAAAGACTGAAAAAAACGGTAAATGTGGCACGGGAGACAATGCCGTAGAGACTAATTTCGACTTTGGATGCTCGGGTACCGGTAACCCTATCCAGGATGTGGCCTATACTATTATTAGATTCTTATCAATTGGCGTTGGTATAGTTCTGGTGGCCTCCATAATATATGCGGGTATTATGTACAGTTCTTCCGAGGGAAGCCCAGAAGCTACTGCTTCTGCCAAGAAACGTGTCCAGAACGCCGTGGCGGGACTGATCTTCTATATGTTTATCTTCGCGCTTGTTCAGTACCTCGTGCCAGGAGGATTGTTTGCTCCGTAGCAAGCAAGGTAGAATAGCACCATGAATATATTTTCTTCAGTTCCAGACTTTATCGTAGAAAAGATGCTTTATTTTGGCGCTTCATGTAGCGGAGGAAGTTTTTTGGGGCTACCAACTTGGTACAAATACCTTGAGGGCGAAGGAAGCAAAGAAAACTGCTCACCAAAACTTACTGGGCTCGACGATATATGGCTAATTGTACTGGCGATCATCGAAATCCTGCTCCGCATAGCAATTATCGTGGCGATTGTATACGTCGTTCTAGGGGGTATAAAGATGATTACTTCAAGAGCGAACCCGGATAAAATCCAACAAGCACGTAACACCGTACAGGACGCACTTATAGGCTTGGTTATAGCTATTGTTGCCACTGCTGTAGTTAGCTTTATAGCAGGGAGTATTTCATGAACATGCTTAGTTTTATGGCACAAGGAGTGAAAGCTCCAAAAAGTAACGACTTTAGCTTACCGCAAGTAAAAGCCGGAACATCACAAGTTGAGTCAATTTTAACAATCGTTTTTGGTGCGGCCGCAGCAATAGCAATACTGGTGATAATTGTCGCCTCGCTCAATATCGCTACTGGTGGAGGTGATCCTGACAAAATTTCTAGAGGCAAAAAAACAATTATTTTAGCGCTTGTCGGTTTAGCAATTGCGGTATCAGCCGAGATCATCGTGCTGACAATATTAAATAGGATTTAATTTTATGAATAGATTTTTAACCCTTCCCCTACTCTCAGTCTTAGCTCTATTCTCATTGGTGATTGTTGCGCCAACGATAGCAAACGCTCAAGTGTTTAATGATGTGTGTAGTAAAGCGCCAAATAGTACCGTGTGTAAAGAAGTAAAAGCTCAAGAATCAGGTAACAAGAACCCATTATTCGGTCCTGATGGTGTTATTACATTCATTATTAACCTTATGTCGGCGATTGTCGGAATAGCATCCGTCATTATGATTATTCTTGGTGGACTAAAGATGGTTACCTCTGGTAGTAACCCTCAAGACGTCGGTAATGCCCGTGAAATGGTCATCTATGCAGTGGTCGGTGCGGTACTCGCAGTGACTGCTCAGTTAATTGTACGTTTGTTTTTGGAGAAAATTGGGTAATAATAATGAACATGAAACGCGCAAAATTATACTTATTAACCGCAGTGATTGCTCTGGCTTCATCATTTTCTCTAGCTCTCACCCCTATCACTTCAAGCGCCCAAGGATTATTTGACGCCGCAAAAAGCGACGCTTGTAAAGGTTCTCAGCTCACTCAATCTGCTACAAATTGTAGTGGTGCATCTCGAGAAGTAGATTCTTTGATCAAGTCTATAATTAATATTCTAAGTATCGTTGTAGGTGTTATAGCCGTAATTATGCTGATCATTAACGGTTTAAGGTTCATAACTTCTGGCGGGGATTCGAACTCCATTACCTCAGCCCGAAATGGGGTTATATATTCGATCGTAGGCCTTATTATTGTTGCACTAGCACAAGTGATTATACGTTTTGTAGTTGGGAAAACCGCCTAGCGAAGAGCCCCATTGTCACAAGAGGTATATCTGTGGTATAAAAAAGTAAGAATATAAGAAAGGTAATAATAAAATGATTAAAAAATTAAAGACAATCTTAACTTCTGTAATGGCACTTGCTTTACTTGCTACCCCATTGGCTGTAGCCGGTACTGCGTACGCCGCAGATCCTAATATCGAGAAAGGTCTCTGTCAAGGCGCTGAGTTGCAGTTCGGTAGTGGCGGTAACTGTAAAACAAATGCCTCTGAAAACGAGCTGAACACCCTGATTGAGAATATCGTTAATATCTTTTCTGTAATCGTCGGTATCGTAGCTGTGATTATGATCATCATCGGTGGCTTTAGATACATAACCTCTGGTGGCGATTCAGGCAATGTAACTGGCGCCAAGAATACAATTCTGTATGCAATCGTCGGCTTAGTCATCGTCGCATTAGCTCAGTTCATCGTTAAGTTCGTACTTAGCCAGTCTACAAGCCTTACATAGACAGAAATCAAGAGACCCAAATTGGTATTACCTTTTATTACTAGGCTCTCTCAAATCTTTACTCTTTTCGTATTGGTCTTTGTTGTATCCTCCCCTGTTCTAGGAGCAACTGGCAACGAAGATTTAAAGAAGAATGTGTGTGGTGGCGCCAACCTTTCTCTGTCTGAGGGAGGAAGTCAGGCCGATGGGTTGAACAGGAGTTGCTCTAACCCGGTAGGAGGAGACGGGAACCCCCAGAAGGGCCTTAACGATGTTATTGCCACCGTGGTCAATCTGCTATCCATAATTGTTGGTGTAGTTGCCATAATCATGATTATCATCGGTGGGTTAAAGTACGTTACGTCTGCTGGTGACCCAGCTAAGATCGGTAGCGCTAAGAATACTGTAATTTACGCGTTAGTTGGATTGGTCATCGTCGCATTAGCACAGACAATTGTGCGGTATGTGATCAAACTGACAGATTAGATATATTACTACTCATAATAAAACCCCGGATTACCCCGGGGTTTTTTTGGTCAGAAGCTATTTATAGGATCTGAATCTTCTTAACTGTATCTTGTTTAACTTTTGTGAAGCTAACGGTTAATACACCGTCTTTTAGAACTGCTTCAATCTCTTCTTCTTTTACTGGCACTGGCAATGCAATACTTCGACTAAACTCACCCCAGTAGCATTCTTGAACAAAGTAATTTTCTACATCTTCTTCGTTGCCGGCGCTTAGTGTGCCACGAATACTAAGTGTATTGTCCGAAATGCTAACATCTAGATCGTTCTTGTTAACGCCTGCTGTGCGAGCTTTAACTACAAGGCGCTCTTTTGTTTCGTATACATCAACAGCTAGTTGTCCTGGTACTGCGTCATCTTCTTCCCACTCTTCCGCTACTGCTGTGGTAGGATCATCTGCGGGTGCTGGTTCTGGTGTACTCGATACTAAATCATCGTCTCCCAAAAAAGCCGCGGTTAGTTCATCTTCCATCAATAAATCTTCGTCGCGGTTACGTCGCGCCATCTTTAGTACCCTCCGGTTGTCAGTTAGATTGTTTTAGAACAAGTGTTCTCGTGTCGAAGTATTTTTATGTTATTAATAGTATATCCTAACAATCACCGTAAGCAAGCAACTAGGACACTTATTTACAACACAAAAATTACCACAGTTTATGAATATCTTAGAATCATTGTTATCAACTATTGCTCCTCACCGATGTTTGGGTTGTGGTAGAAAGGGGTTTGTCCTGTGCGACGATTGCGAAGTTTCGGCTCTCATCCCCTCTCCATCGAGGTGTTATAGGTGTCATAAATCTACGAATCAAAGCCAAACTTGCCTTGGATGTCGCAAAACGACTGGCATACATCACGTCTGGGTTGCGACTCAGTACGGTGAACTGGCAAAGGAGGTACTGGAAACCATGAAATTTCATAGAGCCTCGTCAGCCAGTAAGGACATCGCCCGATATTTAGCCGGCATAGTTCCTATATTGCCCTGCGATACAGTAGTAACCTATGCGCCAACGGCTCACAGTCGTATAAGAAAGCGCGGGTTTGACCAGAGTAAGCTTATTGCCAAAGAACTAGCTAGGCTAAAAGGCTTAAAATTTATATCAGTATTCGAGAGGGTTTCGAGCACAAGACAGCTCGGTGCTAATCGTAAACAACGATTCGAGCAGGCTAATAGCTCGTTTAAAGTTAGAAGAGTACTGGATGACACAGATAAAATACTGATTATTGATGATGTAACTACGTCTGGGGCTACGATAGAGGCTCTGGCAAAACTCGCTAAAAAATCAGGGGCTACAACAGTGGACGCCTCTGTATTCGCCCAGGTTACAGATTAGTTAGACAGAGGCTTGACGTCTGATGCTTGCTGGCTATAAGACTCAATGTTGCTGTAAAAATCCTGCATTTTTACTAGTTCTGGCATGACAAAATAGTTCAGTACCATAACTGGTGATATCAAGATTCCTCCAATGAGTAGGTATTTCATTAACTAGGATCATACGAGCCATTTGATCTTTATGCAAGCATAAGGGCTGACAAATCTGCAGGATGGCGCACGTCTGCTTGCTATGCTCGAAGTGAACTTCTGTGCGTAGCAATTGACGACGACCCTACGTCGTAGGTTCAAGCTCGCTTAAGCGAACGTACAAACTAAAAATCCCACTTTTTGGTGGGATTTTTAGTTTGGTACACCCGGCAGGATTTGAACCTACGACCTTTGGCTCCGCAAGCCAACGCTCTATCCAGCTGAGCTACGGGTGCATATTTGGCGTTACAGCCAAGTATATTGTTAGTTCGCACTTTAGTGTTCAGCCGGATAGAGCAATCGCTCTTTAGTTATTTTGACCTATCGGTCGCCAGCTGAGCTACGGGTGCGCGTCAGAGCTTGCGCAAGTGTTGTGTCTGCTGTGTGACAGCAAAACTACAACTTATTGCTTGGCTCTTCCTTCTAATTTTGCAAACAGTCGACTCTTTGGTTTGCATAATTGTTTTCGCTACAAAAACAGGGGTTATTGTAGCATGAAGTTTAGTATTTTACTAGTGTTAGAACCTGATGTTGCGAGCAAGTTTGTCTACTGCCCGCTCTGCCCGCTCTTCGTGAGGTAAATAAGTAGAAAGAGTTTCAAACACTCTTGCCTCGTCTTCTGGTGCGTAATAAATCGTCAGTTCAGGCCTGAGTCGTTGTAACGGTTGCAAGCTGATATATCCAATAGCACCGTCTCTCATGATAGAAAACGACTTAAAATCATTAAATGGGTAGTGCCGTGATCCGATATTAAGCCCTTGATCATCTATCATGTATTGGAGTTGTCGGGGTTTCTTGCTAGCGATAATAGCAAATAGAATACCCATGATAATAACGAATACTATCGACAGAATATCCTTACTAAGCAGGTAAATGACAACACACACTAGCGCGATAAAAGCGAAGAGTCCTAGGTACCAACTGCCGGTTTTATGTTGAGCAATAAACTCAGATCCAGACCAGCTGATTGGTTCATGATGAGGTGAAACCCTAGAATCATCGCCCCTAGCCGGCTCCTCGGACGTAAAAGTCCAGCTATCTTTTTGCTCATCCATAAGCAGTATTGTAACACTTCTCATAACAGCAGTAGATAGTCGTGTCATGATCTGTTATAATTGACCCCTGTTAGCTTCAGTTTCTCGTAAGAGCAATGGTCAGTTTTATAAACTAAGGAGTAGACTTGTTCGACTCGATTGCTTGTAAAACTGAGAAGAGAAACAGTTTGATAAATGTACTTTTCAATAGTTTAAATGTTTGGAAAGTACATCAGAAAACTCGTTTCGACGAGGAGAGGTACCCAAGTGGCTGAAGGGGACGGTTTGCTAAATCGTTAGTGGGGCGAGAGTCCCAGCGAGGGTTCGAATCCCTCTCTCTCCGCCAAACTAAAAAGACTTACTTTTTGTAGGTCTTTTTAGTTTCCGCGGGAGCGACGGGCTGCTAGAACCCAACGACATCAGGAGTTAGGGTTCGGCGTAGCGAAAGTTCTCGCAGAAGTTTACTTCGAGAAAGCTTGAGCGGAGGAGCCGCGTAGTCGGCGATATCCCTCTCTCTCCGCCCTGCAAGGCATGATTTGTCGACACGAACAAAGTGTCGTCGTGTAGGCTGTATTTAATAAAGCTTGAGCGGAGGAGCGATCGAGCTTATGTGAGGGAAAGCGATATCCCTCTCTCTTAAGCAAAAGCCGCAAGTAGTAATAAAACAATCAGTAAAGCAAAAACCACTGCAATAACATCACGTCTGAAAGGTTGCTTTTTAATGTCTAGTATAGGCGTGTAACCTCTTGTCTGGATAGGTGCCCCATGCATGGTTTTGTGGATGATGTCCATATGCCAGCCAGCTTCTAAAAGGTCGTGGACAATCTCGGTATCGGTCTTGCCTTCCCTGCGCTCTGTTGCGATAAAATCCACCATGGAACGTTTACTCATGGTATCCATTATACTGAGAACAATGGATATTTGGGTACCAACATTTTTACGACTTCTTGATGAGCAAAATAGAACTGCTTCTATCGCATTCTGGAGCGATTTAGAGAAGCATATACCAGATGCAAAGGGCTCAACAGCATCTCACCAGGCTTGGAATGGAGGCTACAGAGACCATGTTCAGGAAGTGATGAACATCGGTGCTACTTTGCATTTACAGTTAAACAAAGTCAGACCTCTTGAGTTTACCCTTGAATCAGCACTGCTTGTATTGTTTTTGCATGACTGCGAAAAACCATTCAAGAACGCCACCGACCAACAATTGAAAGCATTTCCTTGGATAAAGAAACGACCAGGCAAAAGTGACAAAAACTTCCAGAAACAACTTATAGATCATTACGGGTTTCACTTGAGCGCCACAGAATGGAACGCGCTTAAATATGTAGAGGGTGAAAATGAAGACTACGTCCAAGGCAAGCGCGTACAAGGACCCCTAGGAGCATTTTGTCATGTTTGTGACACAGTATCTGCCCGAATCTGGCACGACTACCCAAAAAACAAAGTATAGAGTCGCGTATTCCCCTGTCGCTATGGTTCTCCAATTAAAAAGACCTAACTGATGCAGGTCTTTTTAATTTGGCGGAAGGGGAGGGATTCGAACCCTCGGTACCGTTGCCGGCACGACGGTTTTCAAGACCGTTTCCTTAAACCACTCGGACACCCTTCCATAGTGTGCGGTTTACAGAGGTACATTGTAGCAAATTAAGAAGAAGCTTCAAAATCAGATACATCGAGCTTGATCACACCGCCAGATTGCAAGCTTTGATCGAGCAGTCTTTTAGCGATCGTATTCTCGACATATCGCTGTGCCATACGACGCATTGGACGAGCGCCTAGCTTAGAGTCGTACCCCTTCTCTACTAGCCATTTCTTTGCTTGCTGAGTTAGTTCCACACGAACTTTTTGGGCATCGAGTGTTCTGTTGATGTCATCTAATATCAGATCAATCACCTGCACTAACTCGTCTTGCGTAAGTGGCTTAAAGATCACAACTTCGTCGAATCGGTTTATAAATTCTGGAGCAAATAAACCTCTGTTAATAATTGTTTCTACAAATTTTGACTCGGCGCCATCTACTTCTTGTCCTTCATCTATTAATCTACGAATCTCATCAGCACCGGCGTTAGAAGTTGCAATAATTATGGCATCTTTGAACGAAACATTTTTACTATCGCTATCACGCATAACTCCTTCGTCTAGCATTTGCAGAAGGGCGTTTACTACCGAGACGTGAGCTTTTTCAATCTCATCGAGAAGGATAACACTAAAAGGATTTTTTCTGACCTGGCCCAAGAATCCTAGCTCACTCCCTGCCATCGGCTGAATAAGACGCTCAACGGCAGACGCTTGTACGTATTGGTTCATATCAACTCTGATAAGTGCGGTCTCATCATTAAAGTACACACGAGCAAGCGCTTTCGATAATTCTGTTTTACCTACTCCTGTTGGACCAAGGAATAAAAATGTACCAACTGGTCGATTAGGGTTGCCTACACCGCTTCTTGAGCGCCTAAGAGCGTCAGAAACGACTGTCACTGCTCTATTCTGGTTGATCACATACTTATGTAATTCTTGCTCAAGAGACAATAGCTTTGCAGATTCACTTCCTCCACTCGCTGTCTGTAGTTTAATACCGTAGGTTTGTTCTACTGACGCCTGAACAGCTTCCCGTGTTATGAGAGGTTGTTGAGCCGTTACGGCTGATTGTTCTAGTATGCTAAGTGCTGCACCCGGCATTGCTTGGTTTGTTACGTAACGGGTTCCAAGTTTATATGCTTCTTGCAGTGCTTGGTACGTAAAAACCACCTTACTTTTATACTCGGCAAGGCTTATAGAATCACGTAACACAGAAAGCGTGTTAGTTTCATCAGCCGGTGATACTGTGATCGGTTGCAATCTTGCAGACACACTTGTGCCGGCCAGTCGTTGCCAGGCTTGTGGGCTCATGGCTAAAACGAGGCGTACGCTATGAGATTCTAGCGCTGGCTGTAGTATATGGGAGAGATCAACAGACCCTGGACCGCTCCCAAAAAATGCCTCAGCATCATCAAAAAACAAGATAATGTTTTTAGCACGCTGGGCTTCTTTTAAAATCCGGAGCATTAATTCTTCCAGCTGGCCATGGTTCTTTGCATTAGCAATAAGAGTTGGGGCGTCTAGTTCTACAACTTGGTTGTAACGGATATATTTGGGTGCTCGCGAATCCGTTAATAGCTGTTCAGCAAAAGCGTGCACACATGTTGTCTTCCCGACTCCAGTCTCACCCACTAAAGTAACAGTGCCGTTTCCGTTATTCATTGTTTGGATCATGTTAGTTACGACCTCCTTGTGCATTGAAGTGTCGCTAAAAAAGCCGTGTATCTGAATGCTCTCACTGATATTCTGACCCATATAACGGAGTATAGGGGTGTAACCGAATGCCCAGTCGCGACCAATTCCTCCAAAGTTCTTTTGCTCACGTATTAACCGTCGCTTTTCTAGTATGTCGCGCATCCAAGGGATGGCCGTTTCAACATCCTTTATACCAAGACGCACAGAGGTAAGAATTTGATCATGGCTTGGAACGCTAGCAACTAATGCTACTAGAACTGCCATATTTGTATATCCGCTCAACTCATACTTAACTCGGTAACCGTCTACTACCTCCCAGATGCTAGTCGCTGAATCGGGGGTTTTATCGAGTAGTTGTTCAAAATAATTAGAATCGATTAGGTATCTGTTACCAATAAAGTAACGTTCCTCACTGTTCTTCAGGGCTTCCCATACTTCAAACGCAGATGGCGTTGTGGTGTGTAGTTGTGTCAGTGGCTCAAATTCTAATGCCTCATGAAGCTGTATTTGGCCACTTTTTTGGATAACCCCGAATGAGGTGTTGCTTAATGATCCTTTCCACCATGCAAGTAACATTAAGCTACTAGAAAATAACATTAATACCAACCAGCCTAAGGCGTTGTCTCTTAGCAAAAGCCCCAAGCCTGCAAAGAACGAGCTTAAAAAGACAACTTTCAAGGAAATAAGAAACCACTTATTACCAATGAGTCGATTATATTTAGCACGATACGCCCGGTTAGCGCTCAGCACTAGTGATGTTTTAATCATAGCGTCACTCCGATCACAGCTAATACAGGGAAGACAACGATACTTAGTGGTATGAAAGGCCAGATAAGTAAAAATATTATAGCCAGAACAACAGTGATGATCGCCCAAAACAATGCAATAAATAACATAGTGCTACGGACCATGAAGCCAATAATACGAGACACGGCATTATCTGCTGTTGCCTGGAAGAAGTTATGGAAAGACGATGGAGAAGTAATCTGCTTCCACGGAGAAAACAATGTCTTTAATAGAACACTCACAGCAAACACTCTACCGATGTGCTTTAGTTGCCAATCGATTTGTCTTAATGCCCACAACCAACCTTGACCGTACCACCAGCCAAGCATAACGAGTATCATCATGACACTATTGTAGCGTACTCCGAGTCGCTCGACCGGCTCTTGTATTCCATCCTTCGTCCACTATGGTGTGAATCAGCTGTTCGCTAAGCTTATCCAATCGGCTCATGCCGGCCATGGGAAGATTTTCAGCATCAAGTACAGAAGCCACTAACAAATTAGGTATCTCGAGTTTATACTTACCTTTCGATACGTTTGCATCTATATCAAGATCACAGTGACCAGATATAAGGGCTACGTTGTAGGCGTATTTGCCCAGATCATTTTTCCCGTACTTATTGGGTTTATCGCAAAACCCTTGGCACCTTCCTTTGACCTGAATAGGTTGCGCAAAAACATGTTGATCACGCATTCCCATGAACAGAACATCATAATTTAAGTGAGTTTTATCTCGGTCATTGATATCGTGATGTGGAGGCGCTGGGAGCGCAAGGTACTCAGGATTCTGAGGATGGTTTACAAGTGCGATAGTTGTGAGTTCATTAAGATACCCAAGATAATCACTATGTTTACTTTTCAGTTCCCTACAAGCTAATCCGCCTAACATAGATCTCATTTGAAGGGCAGTTTCTGTCTGTAATTCGCTACGTACCTTATTAATAGGGCGATGCAAATGATGCTTTTCGGCTAACTGAATTCCTAACCGAAGCATGCGTGCTCTTTGTTGTTTTTCTGCAGTCGCTTTTTCGCTTCGGGCAATTTCAGCTAGTAATGCCTTCGGTTCGACCACATCATCTTTGATGCTTTTACCTCTAGCCCCTCGGCAAATTCTACCTAAACCAGCAGAGGCTAGATATACTTCGTCACGAGTATGTCTTGGACGCTTATCGAACTTACCTTCTTGATTACCAAGGAATCTAACGTACTCCGTAGCAATTAACGCTTCTTGTCTTCGTTTCATAGGTGAGTCTCTATCTGACCTTATACTGCAATACTATAGCTCGCTTGTCGAAGGTAATATTGACAATAGGCTATTAGCAATCAGTGATATACTAAAAATAATATGTTAAGTTCAGTCGCAGTCGGAGTACTACTAGGATTAGGTTTTGGAGCCTGGGTATACAGTAAAGTTATGCGCCAAACAGGTGGTAACATCAAACAATCTACAATTACGGCATCAATTGCCGGCGGGATGGGGTTTGTCTTGGTTGTCACTGTGATGTCTCTTATAGATAGCGCGCTTTAGAGCTAATACCTAGTATTTTGTGGCTAGCCCACTTCCCTATTTAGCCCAATAACTGGTACTATATGGCTATGAGTGAGAAAAAGATGTTGCATGTCTTGCACGCAAATATGTGGCAAACGAATAGTCGCATACAGAGCATAGAGCTATGAACGAAAAGGGGTTGGGACTTCGTCTCCAGAAGGCTCGTAAAGTCGCGGGGCTAACTCAACAGGAGCTATGCCAGAAGTCAGGTCTTAGCTACTCTACACTTGCCAAAATTGAGCGTGGAGCCATCAAATCACCATCTATCTTTACTATTCAACAGATAGCAAAGGTGCTAGGTCTAGGCATAGATGAACTACTAGGCGCAAGCTCTGCTGTTATAGAACACCCAAAGCAAATCTCAAAAAGCGGGATTGAGTTTGTTTACTTTGATATTCACGGCTGTTTAGTGCAATTTTTTCACCGTGCATTTGTCGCAATTGCTAAGGACACTGGCGTCTCGCCAGACATAGTCGAGACAGTATATTGGCATTATAATGACGCAGTATGTCGTGGCGAGATGACAGTCGCCGAATTTAGCCAAGCGTTTGGAGAACAGTTTAAAGTGCCAGATTTTGACTGGGCACCTTACTATCTAGATGCGCTTATACCAATCAAAGAAACACATGAGCTTATCAAGTGGGCGTCAGAACATTATCGGGTTGGTCTATTAAGCAATATCATGCCTGGCATGCTCCAGGAGATGATGAGAAGAGGGCTAATCCCTAACCTCGGATACGACGCTATTATCGATTCCTCAGAAGTTCATGCCATTAAACCAGAGCCCGAAATATACAGAGTTGCTAGTCAGAAGTCTAACATCGATCCCAGCGCCATTTTGCTTGTAGATGATTCCCGAGCAAATCTAATGTCAGCAGAGAAGCTGGGCTGGCGCGTGCTCTGGTTTGATGACTATCGACCAAAAGAATCTGTAGAGCGAGTAAAACAAGCCCTCGAGTTTTAAGCCACTTGGGTTAGAATAACTACATGTTACCAGCGCTAGAAGGCAGAATTAATCGAAAAACTTACATAACAGGCAATCTTGTTGGTCTAGGACTACTTGGGTTGTTCTGTGCGATAATTGTTATTCCTGTGGCAATTCTAGACTTAGCGCTTGGGAATTCAAGGATTGCGCCAGTGCTTGATGTTATGTATTTTGGTGTTCTTTTACCGGTGTTGCTATACGCATTCTATTTTTCTGTACTATTAGTTAAGCGTGCTCATGATCTGGGTTTGCCTGGCTTGCTATGGGTTGCAGGATTCTTTTCGTTACAAGTATTAGCGCGTCTAACTGATTTTTATTTATTAAATATTGCAAGCGTTTTCATAATTTTATTCTTCTGTCTTAAAGCCGGCACAAAAGGTCGTAATAACTATGGCCCACAACCACGTAGAGTGATTAGGCTACGTGACCTAAAAGTTACGTTCTAAACTGCGAAATTTGCGCTTTAATTGCTGTTAATTCTAGTTGCAACTTGGTTAATTGGTCTCGGGATTCTGCTACAAGACGCTCTGGAGCTTTTTCTATGTAACTTTCGTTGTTTAGACGCCCCTCAAGCTGGCCGATTTGCTGGGTCAGACTAACTTCTTTCTCTGCCAGACTCACTACGAAGGCCTGTGCTATCTTCTTGTCTACTAGTAGCTTTGCATTCTTGGTGGTGCCGGTCAGCTCTAGTCCTTCCCCTTCCATCCCTAGAGTAACCTTATCTAGTCGTGCAATTTTTGCGATTATGTCGCAATAGTCATCAACGAATGATTGCTCGTCTATTAGTAGGGTGCCTTTTTGCATATTTAACATAGTTTTAATCTGACGAACTTCAGTAACAATCTGCTTTATCTCATCGAAGTCAGAAGCTTGACCTTCTTCCATATCTGCGCCTGTTGGCCACTTAGATATGGCTACCATGCTGGTGTCATCCGCATGGAGCGTCTGCCAAATTGTCTCTGTGACAAAAGGCGCAAATGGATGCGCTAGTTTGAGGATTGTCTCTAAGACATAGTTCATGACTGACTCATTCTGGGCCGTTTTACTTGCCTCTATATACCAATCCGCCACATCGTCCCATATTAGGTGATAACACGTGTTGTAGGCTTCTGAGAAGCGGTAGGCTTCAATGCTTTCTGCAATCTTCGCGCCACCCTCGTTAAGTTGCTTGATTATCCAATGATCTCCAGCAGTTTTTGGTTCTGGCTTTTTGTCATGTGCAAACTCATCACCGAGCACACCCTCAATGTAGCGAGCTATATTCCAGAGCTTGTTACAGAAGTTGCGCGCACCAACTAGTTTGGATTCATCATATGGTCGTGGCGTGCCGGGTGATTCTACAGAAATAATACCCATTCTAAATGCATCTGACCCGTATGCATCTATCTTCTCCATGGGGTTTACTACGTTGCCCTTGCTCTTACTCATTTTGGCCCCGCTAGGGTCTAGTATTAAGCCGTGAAGATATACTTTTTCGAACGGAATTCTACCTGTTATATAAAGTCCTAACATAAGCATCCTAGAAACCCATGGATATAAAATATCTGCGCCTGTTTCCATCACACTTAAAGGATAAAAGTCCTTAAAATCTTGGCTATCAGGGTAGTCTAGAGTGGCATAAGGCCAGCTCCCGCTAGAAAACCAGGTATCAAAGACGTCCGGATCACGATGATATTGCTTGCCTTCCCTCTCTATAATCTCTTGCTCAACATTAGTATCAAAAATCCAGTCATCAGGATCATTAATATTCTGGAAGGCAGGGATTGGAATCCCCCATGAGATTTGTCTACTAATATTCCAGTCATAGAGCCCGTCTAGGTATTTAACAAGCTGATCTCGCTTGTTTTCGGGATAGAAGGTGATCTCTCCAGAGTTCAGCGCCTCGACAGCTTTTGTCGCAAGTGGTTTCATTTTTATAAACCATTGGTCCATAAGCATCGGCTCTATCGTAGTTCCGCATTTGTAGCATGTCCCTACCCTGTTTTTGTAATCTCTGTCTACGTGTACTAATAACCCCTTCTCTTCTAGTTTTTTAGCTACTGCTTCTCTGGCATCTTGGATCTTCATACCCTCGAACTCACCGGCATGGTGGTTCATGGTTCCATCATGGTTGATGACTCGCAAAGATTGTAGATTATGTCTCTTCCCTACTTCATAGTCATTAAAATCATGCGCTGGAGTTATCTTTACCGCCCCAGTGCCAAACTCTGGATCAACCATTTCATCAGCAATTACGCGCAGTTCAAACGGCCCGTTTAGACCCTCTACTGTTATGACTGTGTTAATAAGATCTTTATAGCGTTCATCATCTGGATGAACAGCTACAGCAGTATCGCCAAACTTTGTTTCTGGACGAGTGGTAGCTAGCTCAAACGGCCCATACTTTAGGTAGTACAAAGGCGATGTCATTTCCTTGTACTCTACTTCAATATCGGCAAAGCCAGTCCCATGAAATGTGCAGTAATTAACCAAGCGTTCACCTCTGTAAACAAGCCCATCATCCCAAAGTTTTTTAAATGTAGAATAAGCGCGGTCGACAATTTTTTGGTCCAGAGTGTAGGTATATCGACTCCAGTCTAGGCTGGCGCCAATTTTGCGAAACTGAGACTCGTAGTTTGTGCGGTTTTCACTAACAAAATTATAAATTTGAGCGTAAAGCTCCTCACGGGTGAAATCAAATCGGCTCTTCCCTTCTGCTACCAAACGTTTTTCATATACACTCTGAGTTTCGAAGCCGGCATGATCCGCACCAGGCACAAATAGTACTTTCTTCCCTGTCATACGATGATATCGCATGGCGATGTCCTCAATGCCTAGGGTTAACCCGTGCCCTAAATGGAGATCACCGTTAGCGTTAGGAGGGGGTATGACTATGCTATATGTTTCGTCACTACCTCGACTCTTTGGCTTAAATGCTTCTTGCTTCTCCCATAATGCATATATATCTGCTTCGTATTCACTTGGTGTGTATGTTTTTGGTAACTTCATAGATAACAGTATATCACCTCTGTTAACTTCTTTGAACAAAGAAGCAAGTTGTTCCATTTTTGTGTCGACAAAAACGGAACCCAAAAAACGACAGCTACTGAAACACATGATTGAATTAGGATCATTTATGGGGAGTATTTTGCGGGACTCCCTTTGGTCGGGCTGAAGCCTCGTCCTCAAAACATCCATCATGAACTCCCCTATTTCATCAGTGTTTCAGCAATGCTGGGAGTAAGTGGAATCCGAGCGGGCTCGGGATTTATGATTAGTAAAAATAAAGAGTTTTCACGTGAAAATTGAGCAATAGAATTCAAAGGTTTGCTATAAAGAAACCCCTCAATACCAGTGCCCATAACCGAATTTATTTCTGTAGGTTCAACCTTGGCCGTGTACCAAGATAGTACGTACGAACTTTTTGTTTTCAACCATAAGCATATCAGACATCTCTATCTGTTACAATGTGCTTATGGGACAATTATGAATCAGGTCCTCGATCAAAGATTAAGGGACATGACACCAGAATTGGGAGCCGAACCTACAATAGAAGATATCCTAAAGTTCGCTCACTATGCTTTTGAGCATGACGGACTAAATACGCCAGAGAGTCTTGATCCCTTTACGGTCTTAGAACGGGCGCGAAATGGGGAGAAGATGCGATGCGTAGAATATGCAATTATGGCCAGTAGTCTGTTGACAGCTTACGGAGTCCCAGCTCGGAGAATAGCCGGTTTTGAGGCAAAGAAAGACGAGTTTAATGGCCATGTATTTATCGAATACTGGAACAATGACGCAGAGAAGTGGGTGATGCACGATCCGCAGTGGGGCATGACACCCTATATTGATGATGTACCTCTGTCAGCTCATGAACTTCGACACGCATTTGAGGCAGAAAAACAGATTGATTTCCAGTCGATTCCTTCTCTCCGCTCTGGTGTTGATACTAGAGAATATGCAGACTGGGTCCGCCCGTACATGGATGTGTTCGACACGCCAGGTGTTGTGGCCATCACTGATCACAAATCACTCCAACAGCACACCAATGAGCATCGTTTTCGTCTTAGTCGGAGCATAGTAGTGTCTGCAAAAGTAGCTGATATTGGTCCATCTCATCTCCAGGAAGTTTCAGTAGAACAATTCTACGCACCACCTCTGCAAACTACATAGGAAAGTTGGGCTTGATATCTAAGGTATACGGATCGGCTGGATCTACTCCTCCCTTGGCCATATGATAGGCAAGGGTGGCGATCATGGCGCCGTTGTCGGTGCATAGTTTCATGTCAGTGTAGATCGGCATGATCGGCAAAGCTTCGGCTAACTGGCGTCGTAGCTCAGGGTTGGCAGCTACGCCACCGGCTACCACAACGGAAGCAGGGGAGTGCTCATGGTACGCCAGTAAGGTTTTCTCGACCACTGTTTCCACAGCAATACGCTGAAAACTGGCCGATATGTCTGCTTTCTGAGCCTCTGAGAGTCGCTCAGACAGTTGCACTGACGGAAAGCCGTAATCTTCCCCTATTTCCGCTTGAGCAAGGCGTAGAACAGCTGTCTTAAGCCCAGAGAAGCTAAATTCATACGGTTTATCAAGCTTGGCTTTAGGTAGTTGATATTTAAAGGGGTCGCCTTTTTCTGCCATTTTGCCAACACTGGGCCCGCCAGGGTAGGGGAGTCCAAGAATCTTGGCTACTTTATCGAATGCTTCACCAATAGCATCGTCACGTGTCTGGCCGAGTAACTCATACACAAGCGGACTCTGAAAAAGCACAATCTGACTGTGCCCACCACTGACAATAAGCGCTAACATCGGAAATTCAGGTGCTTGAGGAGGTAGCACATACTCTTGCAAGGATGGACCCTGCAATGTGAGGAAGGTGGCGAAAGGGTGAGCAGACACATGGTTAACAGCGTACAACGGCTTTTTCTTGGCAATTGCGAGCGTCCTGGCGGTCAGCACGCCAGCGAGCAAACTGCCTCCCAGTCCAGGGCCTTGAGTAACAGCAATGGCATCAATTTGATCCCATGGATCAAGCTCGGAATTAGTAATTAGTAATTGGGAATTAATATTACTCCTAGTTCCTAGTTCCAAATTCCTATTTTCTGGATAAAAGGCTTCGGAAAGAGCCTTTTCGACGACTGGCATCATGTGCTCTATATGGCTACGGGCAGCGATTTCTGGTACGACACCACCATAAACTGCATGTAGGTCCATAGAACTTGCCACTACATTAGATAGCAGTAACTGACCGTTTTCTACAACAGAGGCAGAGGTTTCGTCGCAACTTGTTTCGATGCCAAGAATTTTCATACGTAAATCTAAGTATAACCAAAGACCGTGATAATTGACATTCTTATAAGATAGTGGTTTATTAAAGTTATTATGTCAGAGTACCATGACCGAGGTCGACTACAATTAGAACGTGCACATGGGTACGAAAGTCGGTTACGTTGGCAACAACCAATATATGGCGATAATGCCGGTATGCTCGAGGGAGGCACTAATGCTGAATGCTCTCCCACCAGCGAGGAAGTTATACAAGAGAATGTAGATTGGCTTCATAACTATTTGGATAGCGTCGAGCAACAGGCTATCGAACGAAGAGGAATTAATCTATTCAGAAGGGGTCATCTTAGCCACCAGGCTGATATATATGTGGACAAACACTCCGGTATGATACTAGAGATTGACTATGTGGATGGGGCGCTTAACCATGAGGTCGTTAATGCCGAGGACAGCGTTCAGCTTACTATCGAAGTTTCTATAGACAGAAACTCTATAAATCGTAACGGGAATGGTTTTCCTCGTCATCAGCTATATATTTCTAGGCCGGTTTACGAAAGAGACAATATAGACTACAAAATTGAGGACAAACTGTCGCCAAATGCGATTAAAAACCTCGAAATGACCTTAGAGCATTGCCGGAATATTTCTGAGAAAAACTGATATCATATCCTATATGAATCCAAAGAAGTTAGTGCGCAAGCTTGTGCCAGCCAATGCTGTAACAAAGCTTGAAAACACCTATCGTAAAAGTAGGGGAGTGTTCTGGCAAGCACTTTATGGATATCCTGCAAGAAACTTAAAAGTAATCGCTGTAACGGGTACAAATGGCAAAACTACCACAGCAAGCTACATAAATTCTGTTTTAAGAGCTGGGAATTTAAAGACAGCAGTTTATACCACCGCATATTATGAAGTTGCTGGCGCTCAAGTGCCTAACCACACTCACATGACTGTGACCAGCCAGAAGTCGGTGCAATCTTTTTTTGCTAAAGCAAAACGCGCAAAGGTAGATTATGTAATTCTTGAAGTAACTTCTCATGCCCTTGATCAAGGCAGAATCGCCGGTGTTAATGTAGAAGTAGCAGTCATGACCAACCTGACTCAGGATCATCTAGATTATCACGGTACTATGGAACGCTATGCCGAGGCTAAGTCTAAGCTGTTTACGGATTATCAGGCTAAACATGCCGTACTAAATATCGACGATCAATGGTTCGATTTCTTCATGAGCAGGACAGTTCAGCCCACTATCACTTACGGTCAGCGAAAAGATTCTAGCCTACATCTTAAGGAATACACACTAACACCAACGGGCTCGACTTTTAAGGCGCAATACAAATCTCATCAACTCAGCATGACCACTCAGTTAGTTGGTCTATTTAATATCTATAATGCACTTGCTAGTACTTCTGTTGGCTTGGCTCTCAAACTCGATCCAGAGGCTATTAAGCTTGGCATTGCTAGTCTCGCAAATGTACCCGGACGGATGGAGCAAATTAATGAAGGCCAGGACTTTGATGTAGTAGTGGACTTTGCTTATACTCCAGACGCTCTCCAGAATGTACTTAGTACATTAAAAGAAGTTACCAAAGGCAAAATTAGCATTGTTTTTGGCGCCACCGGCGACCGCGACACCACCAAACGCCCAGCCATGGGCAAGGTGGCGGGGAAGCTGGCTGACCGAATATATTTGACCGATGACGAGACTTACACCGAAGATCCTGTAACAATCCGCGATGCGGTGTACGCTGGCATTAAGCGAGCTAATGCTCAGGATAAAACACAGGTCGTCGACGACCGGCTAGAAGCTATAAAGCTTGCCTTCAAAGAAGCAAAAAAAGGCGATGTTGTACTACTAACTGGCATTGGTCACGAAAACTACCGCAACATGGGTGGCAAAAAGCTCCCTTGGGACGAACGCCAAATCGCCCGTGAACTACTTAAGTAAGATTTCACATTAGCAAAACTGGACATTATATGTTTAAATAAATGTAATGGAGTTTCCTAAAAAGGCATTTTATAACCAAGAAGTAACCCCGGTGACCGTTGATCCAACGGTCATTTCTATTAGTGTCCTCAAGGCAATTTTAAGTGATGAACGGGAAGCAATTGATGAGCAGATTGAACATGTACAGAATACGATACCAGATCATCTTACTCCAATCAGCGAACAGCTAGCACATAGTAAAGAAGCAGCGCAGGTCGAAGGTAGAAGTTTAGAGCTTTCGATAATCACAGGCAAAGTACTTCGAGCCATCGAAGATCGTTAAAATTAATACTTTACAAGAAATCAATTCTATGCTACAATAGGATTTGTTAAATACATAACAAAAATTAGAAATAAACATTATGCGTCAACAAGAGCAAGAAACTTCCACTCACATACCTCCTCAGGGTGTAGGGTTTGTCTTTGGTGACTATTCTGACCCTGTCTTAATTAAGGATGAACAGGATTATCTCAAAACAGAACATGAGGCCGCTCCTGATGTTGGTGCTACGATTGAGGTTGCCGCACTCGCTGGTAGCTTAATTGCCGAACGGCTGATTAGTCAACAGACGAGTAAGAGTATCGCCTCAGCTAAGGAATATTCAGAAGCTACTCAAAGCACTCTCGAAAAATACCCCGAGACCGCTCACGACACATTTGAATTTGAACCAGGCATAGCTGTCCATATAAGCGACAAGGAGTACAACCCTAAAGGTCGAGCAACTCAACAACTTTTCGGAAAAGGTATTTTTCAGAGTCGCAAGATGACAGCAGTTCGTGATGGTAACAAGGCCATTGTTTCGTATGCTCGTAGACGTGGCTCCAGCGAGGTAGTTTTGGAGGGGTTCTATATTTCACCATCCCTACGAGGGGAAGGTAAAGGAGTTGAGCTTATTAACAAATTTATGGACCGTATGCGCGTAGAGAAGCGAAGACTCACAAGAACCGAAACTATTCGCAAGCCAGGTATTTCACTTACTCTTGAAAAAGCAGGATTCACGCTTGATCCGGCCGACAAAAGTCAAGGTATTCATGTGGTCGTGCTCCCTAAAACACCTCAAGAAATAGCAACCGAGAAATCTACTGATATTGAAATACCGCCACTTGTTTTTGTGAGTGGCGAAAGAAAACCAGATATGTCCCAGGAACAAGTGCTTAAACAAATTAGAAAAGAACTTAACCTCGCTAATGGTAGTAGCATGCGAATGAACAGGTCTGGGAAAGAGTTCTATAGGATAGCAAATGATAGCGACAATCCTACCAAGGTAAATGCTGGGTTTAACTCTAATTTAAAAATCTATCTAGATAAAATTGCGAATGCTTCTTCCCAGGAACAAGCTAGATCTATAAGAAAATCTGCCAGCACCATTCTTGGTAAAAGATGGGTCCCCCCAAAGCGCAAGAATAAACCAACTCATAAGTAGTAACAACAAGCTTGACACGTAAACTAGCACTCGGGTATAGTGAGTGCTAATGAGCGTATAACTGGTGCCGATTTGCGAGACTGCACGAGGGGTACGCTCTTCTAAGATAAGTAGCTAACTACAGGAGGAATAATGTCAGTACCTATTAATCCACTATCAGACTATGTTGTGGCTCAAGCAGAAGTAGCCAGCAACAAAACAGCATCTGGTTTATATCTGCCAGATAATGCCACAGAAAAACCAAAGACTGCCAAGGTGGTAGCCGTTGGCCCAGGTAAAGTCGGCGATGACAACGAGCGTGTCCCTATGACTGTTAAGGTTGGCGACCGAATTGTTTACAAGAGCTACAGTACCACCGATGTAAAAGTTGGTGATCAAGATTATATTCTTGTCCGTGAAGACGACGTACTAGCTACAGTTAAGTAGCCAAGCCACCCGTCTCTAGTCGTTAGTCACTAGAGACAAAAGACCAGAGACTAGTAACTACAAAGGAGTGAAACTAATGAGTAAAAAAGTATTTTATGATGACGATGCAAGACGCCGAGTATTAGCTGGCGCCGAGATTTTATATAACGCTGTAAAGACCACCATGGGGCCAAAAGGTCGTAACGTAGTGATCAGTAAGAGCTATGGTAATCCAACCGTAACTCATGACGGCGTAACTGTTGCAAAGGGTGTTGAGATCGCAGATGTAGACGACGAAACCCTTGGCTATAAGGTAGGCGCAGAGCTTATTAAACAAGCAGCGAATAAAATGAATGATGTTGCCGGTGACGGTACTACTACAGTAACCGTACTCACGTATCACATCCTTAATGAAGCCAATAAGTTGATCGCAGCGGGTCACAACCCGATGCTTCTTAGAAAGGGTTTAGAGCAAGCTACCCAAGAAGTGATCGCTGAATTAGGTGGTCTGGCAGAAGATATTAAAGGCGATAAAAAGCGCGTAGCTGAAGTTGCTACTATTTCTGCGGGCGATCGGGCCATAGGCGAGTTAATCGCTGATGTAATCGACAAAGTAGGTAAAGACGGCGTTGTTACAGTTGAGCAAGGTCAAGGACTAGGCCTCGAACAAGAAGTTGTAGAAGGCTTCACCATGGACCGCGGCTTTATTAGCCCGTACATGGTGACAGATACTGCCCGGATGGAAGCTGTACTAGATAAGCCACAAATAATTATTACTGACAAGAAGATCAGTTCTATTCAGGAATTCTTACCAGTACTAGAAAAAGCAGCGCAACTGGGCAAGAAAGAGATTGTACTAATTGCAGAAGATCTAGAAGGCGAAGCGCTGGGTACATTAGTTCTTAATAAGCTAAAAGGCGTGATCAATGTCGTTGCTGTTAAGGCACCAAGCTTTGGCGACAAGCGAAAAGAGATTCTTCAAGACATTGCTGTGCTTACTGGAGCTCAGGTTATTACAGAAGACCAGGGCATGACATTCGAGAATGTGGATGAATCTGTGTTTGGTAGTGCTCGCAAGGTGATAGTAGGCAAAGACAGTACTACAATTATCGAAGGCTCTGCTCCAGCAAAATCTATCGAAGCGCGTATTGAGCATATTTCGGCCCAAGCAGATAACGCAAAATCTAGCTATGACCGCGAAAGTCTAGAGAACCGCAAAGCAGCGCTTGGTGGCAAAGTTGCAGTTATAAAGGTTGGAGGTGCCACAGAAACAGAGATCGAAGAGAAGAAATACCGTGTCGACGACGCAGTCGCTGCAGTAAAAGCAGCTCTTGACGAAGGTATTGTGCCAGGAGGTGGCGTAACTCTAGTTAACCTAGCTAGCGCCGTTCAAGCAGGGACTGATAAGAATCAATCGGTCGAAGCTGGCAAGCTCTTACTTCTTCGGGCTCTCGATCAACCATTCCGTATCTTGCTTAGTAACGCTGGCCTCAACGCAGATGAGTGGCTACCTCAGGTAAAAAATGGCAAGCCAGGGCATGGTGTTAACGTAAACGAGCCAGGAAAACTAGTTGATCTCAAGGCCAACGGAGTGATCGATCCAGCACGCGTTACCAAAGAAGCTTTACAAAATTCGGCGTCCATTGCAGGTACAGCTATGACTATGGGTGCGCTCGTAGTAGAAGTTCCAGAGCCAAAATCATCTACGCCTGATATGTCAGGTATGGGTGGTGGCATGGGCATGATGTAACCGACACCTGACTGGATATTAAAATACCCTCATCACAGAGGGTATTTTAATATCGTCTCATTGACAAAAGTATGATTATGTGCTAGTTTTAAGGTAAGGTTTTTATAAAGATAAACAATATGTCTATTCACGAGATCGATCCGATTAAGCGTAATCCCGAGACACTCCATATGCAGATTGCGCCAAGTCCGGATATATTTCGAGGATTTGGTAGCATAGCTACAAAATACAACAACGGCGAGCTGGATACTGAGTCAGCCCACACTAACGAACGAGAAGCATCAGAATCTGCAAAAAAGTTAGCCGAACAAGGCTTTGTAAAACAAGCGCCAAGATTATCAGAGCAACTTGCAGATACAACGCGCACTAATCGTTTTCAGTATGCTCCTTTAGAGAAGGGAATATGGAACACTGACCCCGAAGAAGATGTTCTTGTAGAAATGACCGAGCATGAAGGACTTACCTATCTCGACGCTTTCTTGCGAGATACTGCACACTTACTAGGTAGCCATGAAATTATCGAAGGACGTGAAATCGGAGTAACACTCCATGGCATTAGAGAAAATCTTAGCTTTATCGGCGAAAAAGAATATACAGAAGGGGCTACTGGTCTTGGGGCATATTGGAGACATTACTTAGACTTAAGCCCAAACAATCAAATATGTGTAATTACAGAAATTGGTAAAACCGGACGCAGACAGAGCGATACATTTCTTCTTGAACGAGTACTCCAGACTTTTACAGAACAAGAGCGTGAGGTTTACGCTGGCAGGATCGTAAGGCGTTTACAGGATTTAGAAGCAGAGCCAGATAACGCAAAAGTGATATACCCTGACGACTGGTCAATCAGCGGAGCACAAATAAGAAATGAGCATTTTATGATTATGACAGACGAGAGGTATGCTGAGTATTGGCGATATGCTGATAGTATGGAGGTTAATCTACTAATCTCACCGTCCCACAGAATTGTCCATGGACTTCCTGTGGAAAGTGCTCTTGAAGATCGTCGCCCACTACCAGTCCGGGCATATTTTGTGGCCCATGATGCACCCGATACAGCAGAAACAATAAGAAATCACTTTGCGCACGTTAGCGGTACACATTCATCAGTTGACTATGACTTCGAAAAGGAAATAGCCGGAGCTGTAGAATTTTTGAATGCAGAGCAAGAAATCGATGGAGCAAGTGACTCTAAGAAATGGATCATGCCACCTCTAACCAATATTTTCCGCAAATATCGCCGAGTACCGCCTGAGACATGGATAGGTACTGACGGTAAGATAGCTGGCTTGCCAAGCCATAGAGAACAGCGGTAAATGGAGATATTTATGCCTGAATCACAGCCTTCTCTGACTGATATTCTCCACACTAGTGTTATGAACGGAGATGTTATTACCGCACAACAAAACTTTGAGTCGGTTTTAAGGAATGGCACGGAGTCTTTGCCTGGTATTATTTCTGAAGAGAAAAGATTGGCGTTAGTTGACGCACTAGATCAAAGTAGTGAGGACATATCAACTCTTTATGAGTCACGTCCAGAAGTGTTAAAAGACAGCGAACCGGCTAGCAGGACAGAAGTATATTCCCAAGGACAGCAATTTGACGAGGCCCTCACAGATTTTATGGGTGTGTTCGACCAAAAAATCTGTAAGAGTGTTGAGCCAGCAGGGGATCAGTCGTTCCCCTGTGTGAAAAAGGCCGTAAGTGATTCGACTAAAGCTATAAAAGTGCTCAAACGCGTAATTGGTGCCGAACAAGTGTTAGATGTTGCGACTCTAGAAGAACTCGGTTGGTATACCAGGAATGCAGTGCTCGAAATGTTACAAGAAGCAAGGCAAGTCGGCAGAGACTTTGCCTTAAATAATAAAGATGCGACCGACAACGAGCTTGTCGATAACCTAGAAGTCTGGCGGGATGAAGTAGGTGACTGTTTTGTTTATGCTGGTAAGAGTATAGACCAGGCCCTGCAAGAAATTGATAAATAACTGTTATCAGTATATAATATTAATTAATGTCTTTAGAGATCTATCCTGTTGTCCACGTAACTAGCGTAGACCAAGCGCGCGCTCAGTCCAACCTAGCACTTGAGAGTGGTGCAGACGGGGTGTATCTCATCTCTCACGGTCTTGTAAACAGCAGGGGGTTGCTACATACCCTCAATAAGGTCTCCTCAGACAATCCGCAGAGTTTTGTGGGTATTAATTTGTTACATGGTGGCGGTGCTTATCAACAGCAGACTTTAATGAATGCATTAACAAATGGGGAGATAGATCAGTACCCAGATGGACTATGGGTAGATGACGCTACGATTGAAAAAGAAGTATTCTTAGAACAAAGGAAGAATAATCCTGAACTTAGTAGAATTAAATATCTTGGTGGAACAGCATTTAAGTATACGTATAACTTCACTGATGACCCTCATAAGGCAGGACGTTTGGCGCGCGAAGCCTCCTCTTATGTAGACGTGGTCACTACTAGCGGTGAGGAAACAGGCTCTGCTCCTAACCTAGCCAAAATTGCATCTATGAAGCAATCAATAGGTGAGCAACGCTTGGCCGTAGCCAGCGGAATAAGTGTAGAGAATATTGAGAAGTATATGAATCTTGCAGATGAGGTGTTGGTCTCTACCAGTATAGAAATACGCCCATACTCTGGGGTGTTCCGTGTATCAGCCTTAAAGGAAATAATCAAAAAAGCTCACCAGGACTAACTAGCGATTTTACACTCGTCTTTTCCTGGCACTGAGTACCCCCGGAAGTCTAGATGCGGATTAAAGAACTGGACCACAGCATAGCGGTTAACGCCTGGTTTTTCATTAACAACGTCGTGGGCAAAGATTGGTAATTGGTCTAAAGCTTCTTTTGCTCTTAGATTTTCTGGCAAACGTCTAAGTCCTGCTGAAGTAAAGAATTTCCCTATGTATTCTTGATGAGAAACAGGCGCTAAGCCGGCTGACAGTTCATCTCTAGATTGTCGATCCAAAGGACGTAAGTATCCGTTATCTGATGCTAGTCCTCGCAGTCCCGGGTGGCTCTCGTTAATTGCCATGGTTACCACTCCTCGATCAAAGTGTGCTTCAGCGTGGTCTTTATTGGCTGATGCGATATAGTCAATTAGCCTTAGGTGATGTACCTCTCGTGCAGGATCGTTATGGAATAAAACATCACTCAGCCCTAGAGCTACCGCCCCCAACTTAGAAGCTTTTCGACCTTCGAAATAAAATTCTGCAGATTGTTGAAGCAATATGTCTAGCTCAGCTGGGAGTTTGCCTATCCTGACGCATGCTCTAGCTAGAGTTTGAGGTCCAATATGAAACACATACTTATGATCTTGACCGGCGCCTCTAGAATTATCTTCGTAGGTGTTTGATTGGCCGGGAATACGTAAATCGATAAAATACGATTCATTGCCGAGTAGCTCAGATTCTGGACGAGCTTTGTACGCAACAGCTTTTTTTAGCTGTTCTCCACCCGGTTGTTCTGTTAGCTCCACAAAGTTCTTAAAAGACGAAAATAACTCCTGTGTATCTGAATTATTAACACCTACTGCAATGTTAGCATAACCAACTTCTTCGATTTGTTCTCTTACCTCTGCCGGGGTTTCTGCTACCCGAGGTGCATCAATAATTTCTGCCATTTACCCTCCTAGTTACTGATTCTACCCAGTAGTATAAACAAGTTTAGAACAACTGTCTGTTGCAAAAAAGTCTACTATGTAGTAAAATAAGCAAAAGCTTATAGGGAGTTATGCATAATTATGTCACTATTTGATCGATTTAAGCGCAAGCCAAAAGTAGTATTACCAGAAGAGGTAAATGCTTATTACCAGGCAGAGAAAAGAGAACGGATAGGAGTAGCTATAGTCTTAGCTATCATTGCCCTAATCAGCACTGTTCTTGTAATTGGTGGTTTATTTTTTGGTGGTCGTTACGTTTATCGTCAGTTTTTCGATGATAAGCAAACAGAGCAAACTCAGGTAGGGAATGGGGATAACAAGGACACAAATAATCCTAGACCAAATGGCGATCAAGAAGTTACTCCGAATCAGAACGACGGCTCAGATACAAATGGTTCGTCTCAGAATAATTCTAATAATGGGTCTACTCCTCAACCTCAATCTGGATCAGGAACTGTAGAGTCACCTTCTCAGGCTATTCCGCCACTAGGTGATGAATCGTTGCCACGAACTGGTGATGAGGGCATGTAAGCTAGTTAGGCTTACTGTTTTTGTTGAGTTAAGTAATTAATCTCGTTCACTACGGCGAGTAAAGCTTCGGCTTTTACTGTCTCGTCAGTTATGGCGTTGGCTGCGTCGTAGGCACTTTTTATCAGAGCCGGGTTATCGGATGCCTGAATGAGCATCATTATTGTTTTGTATTTTTCTTCTGGTGGCTGATCTAACTTGTCTACTAGAGGAGACAACTGTTCCAGTGCATCGTGTTTTATTGATTCTAGGTCGCCACTGCTGGAACCGGCTGTGTTAATAGCTGGCGCAGAAGTTTGAGACGAGTTTTGCGCGCTGGTATCTACGAGTGCATCGTTAGCGGTGGGTGCAGTATGGAGAGTTGTGGTGTTTGGTCCGCCATTGTCATTTGGAGGCGTAAAGTTGGTCGGATTACCACCCAGACCTAACGGTGGTGTTTGATTATTAATTTCTTGCGCAACCGTATCTATGTCGGTGTTTGTTTGCGTTTGGTCGTTTTGTTGGTCGTTGAACATGCCCACCCCTGATTGCTGTATTTAACAGCTGTTTCAATTAACTATTTTTCAATCTACAATAGTAGAATAGCAGATTGTAAGCATAAACGACAAGGAGTTAAAGTGTCAGTATTAGACGATCTTTCAATGATTCACGAGCGTGACGCACAGGATGCTCTTGGTATTGCAGAAAAACAATATGAGCAGTTACTCCATCGCTTCGCTGTCACTGAGACGAATAGTAATTTTATTCCTAAGAATGTTGTATATGCGGGCATGGGCGGATCGAGCCTTAGTGCACTACTTAGTCAGTGTTGGCCTAAGCATACTGTTCCGTTTGAGGTATGTAGAAGTTATGACATCCCAGGATATGTGAACGAGGATACGTTATTTATCTCTGCCAGTTTTTCTGGTACCACAGAAGAGACACTAGCTACGCTTAGTAAGGCCCAAGACGCTGGAGCGCATATTGCTGTTATTGCCAGTGGAGGCACACTAGCCGAGATAGCTCACTCGAAAAACTATTTATTTGCACAACTTCCACAGATATCACAACCCCGATACGGGGCGTTATATGTGCTCAAAGCCATTGTTGAGTTACTAGTAGCTACTAAGCTTGTGGGGGCAGAGGTTATCGATGAGCTAGAGAATCAGTCAGAGTGGCTGAAAAAGCATACTAGCGCATGGCGCGCTGATGTGCCAACCGCGAACAATCCAGTTAAACAATTAGCTCAAGAGGTGTCCGGTACGTCTCCTGTAATTTATGCAAGTGATCAATTTTTCCCGGTAGCCTATAAGTGGAAGATCAGCTTTAACGAGAATGCAAAGAATGTTGCGTGGTGTAATGCTATTCCTGAGTTTAATCATAATGAATTTTTGGGTTGGAGCTCGCATCCTGTAGATAAGCCATATACGGTTATTGATCTGGTTAGTAATCTTGATCATCCCCAGATCCGAAAAAGATTTGAGATTAGCGACCGCTTACTTAGTGGTAAACGACCGGCATCGCATACTGTTGAGCTTCAGGGAGAGACAGAGCTACAACAAATGTTATACGGGGTAGCTTTTGGTGATTTTGTGTCGTTATATACAGCGCTTTTAAATGGTCTAAATCCAACGCCCGTAGATTTAATCACTAAGCTTAAGCAGGAACTAGCGATCTAAACAAAATTTCTTGTTGTGATGTAGATAGTCCTCCTCTGTTATAATAACCACAATGAACGAGAGTATTTCACGGCAGGTACAACAAGTTGTGCATAGACTATTTAACGTGGAAACCACGCCTGTTTTAACACGCCCCGACCCACAGTTCGGCGATTTTGCCACTAACATTGCTATGCAGTTAGCTAAGTCATTAGGCAAAAATCCCCGGGAGATCGCCGAAGCGATTGCTACTGAGCTCCGCAGTCAGGACGCAATAAACGAGGTGTCGATAGCTGGTCCTGGCTTTATTAATGTTCGTTTGCACGATAGTGCACTATACGCCTCAGTATTTACCGAAGTCCCCAAGAAACAAGGGAGTCTACTCATCGAGTATTCTTGCCCAAATGCTTTTAAGTCTATACATGTCGGTCATTTTTATCAGACCATCCTGGGAGATTCTTTAGCTCGTGTTTATGAGCGTCTAGGGTGGACTGTATATAGAGTCACTTTCGGTGGTGATGTGGGCAGGCATGTAGGTATGAGTATGTGGTCAATCATTAACGAACTAGGTGGAGAATATCCAGATAAACTTGCCGAAATTCCAGAAGACGTGCGTGCCACGTGGTTAGCAGAACGCTACGTGATGGGCACAAAAGCATTCGAAGAAGACCAGCAAGCTAAAGAAGAAATAACACAGTGCAACAAGCGTGTTTATGAGCTTCATAATGAAAACGATAAAACCTCTGATTTTGCTCGAATATACTGGACGTGCAGACAGTGGAGCTATGACGCTTTTAATCAATTTTATGAGTCAATCCAGGTGAAGCCTTTCGATCGTTCTATTGGAGAAAGCGAGACATTTCAGCCGGGGCTTAAGATTGTTAGAGATAATTTGGGTAAAGTATTCACAGAAAGCGACGGAGCGGTAATTCTATCTGAAGAAAAATCAGGACTTCATACACGAGTGTTTATTAACTCAGGAGGGTTACCAACATATGAAGCAAAAGATCTAGGCGTTATTTGGCTGGAAGCTCAAGAGTTTGAGTATGACAAGCGAATAATTATGACGGGCAGTGAACAAAAACAATATATGCAAGTTGTTTTCTCGGCACAATCATTGATTGATCCTGTACTCGGAGCTAAGCAGGAGAGTCTTACAAACGGTACAGTTAAATTTGGTGATGGAAAGAAAATGAGCTCACGACTAGGTAATGTGACACGGGCAGTTGATGTGCTCCCCTCTGCAAAAGAGGCTATCAAGGCAAAGTCGCAGGAGCTACAGGAGCAGATTGCACTAGGTGCAATAAAATACACTTTCCTAAAAAGTAGTATAGGTGGGGACATATCCTTTGATCTGGATCAATCAGTCAGCACGGAAGGTAATAGTGGCCCATATCTCCAGTATGCATTAGTTCGAGCAAAGTCTATTTTGCGTAAAGTGTCAGTTGCCACCCAGCAATCTGTTGACCATTTAGAACAGCCAGAACGAGCACTTGCGGTATGTCTCACCCGTTATCCTGAAGTGTTGCAACAATCTGTAGATGGTAGCTCGCTTCATGATTTGTGCGCATATTTATATGAGCTTTCTCAGATTTTTAATCGGTTCTATGAACAATGCAAAGTAGTAGATGACCCAAGGGCAGATATTCGTATTCCGCTAGTAGTTCAATATGAGCAGACTCTACGTGATGGCCTGCAAACACTCGGTATACCGACGCCAGAGGAAATGTAGATGAAAGATCAAAAAGTTGTAATCTTCGACTTCGACGGAACTTTAGCAGATGTAGAGCCGTTAATACGCAAACTGTATGGGGAGTTCGCACTAAAACGTCGTTGGCCCGAGCTAACACCAGAAGCCTACAAGATGCTCCGCAAGGGTACGATTAGGCAGGCTATGAAATGGGTTGGTGTAAAGTCGTGGCAGTTACCGGGGCTAATGAGGCAGGGTCGCACATTATTTCATCAACACAGTGCCGGGGTTAGCTTATTTGACCAAATCCCAGATGTAATAAAAAAACTACACGAAGATGGCTGGCATATTTATATCCTCAGCAATAATAGCGTAATTACAATCCACGAGATACTAAAACGTAACGAGGTAGATCAATACGTACACATCCTAAAGCGACCAGCACTATTCGGCAAGTCAGCAAGTATAAGAAACCTTATAAACAAAAAGAAGTATGACAGAAGTAATGTCTGGATGGTTGGTGATGAAATTCGCGACATCCAAGCAGCGAACAAGGCCCGAGTTAAAAGCATCGCTGTTGCCTGGGGACTCCAGGATGAATTATTGCTTAAGGAAGCCCGTCCTACTTATACTGCACACAAAGTCAGTCAGATAACTAAATATTTAGCCAGAGGAGATTCGTAATGGCAGATCAGCAGAAAACCGCTAAAAAAATTGATTCAGCAAAAACCAAAGTAGCTAAGGCAGCTGCCGCCAAAGCCGCAGCTACTGCCAGGAAGCACGCCCGCGAAAAAGCTCGTGCCAAAGCAGAAGCGTTACGCCCTAAAAATCAGGTAGCTGGTTTTGCAGAGTTCATGCGCAAGCAGGGTGTTATAGGGTTAGCTATAGGACTTGTGCTGGGTGTCCAGGTAAAAGCTGTAGTTGACCAAATAGTAGTAAGCTTTATCAATCCTATACTCGGGCTTATCCTTCCAGGGACAGGCAGTTTGGCAGAAAAGTCTTTTTCTCTTACTGTCGGCGAGAAAATAGCCGATTTTCAGTATGGAGCATTTTTGTCGGTAATGATTAGCTTCATAACAGTAGCGGGACTTGTTTATTATGGAGTAAAGGCGCTACGCTTAGATAGACTAGAAAAAAAATGAACCTAAGCGACTCCCAATGGAAAGCACAGCTAACTCCAGAGCAATACCGGATATTAAGAGAGAAGGGTACAGAGCCACCCTTCACTGGTGAATTATTAGAGAATAAGGCAGATGGCAGTTATGTTTGTGCCGGATGCGGGAATCAACTTTTTAGTAGCGAGCACAAATTTGACTCGGGTTCAGGCTGGCCGAGCTTTTATGATGTATCCTTGCTCGATTCTGTAGAGTTACACCGTGACGATAGCTTAGGCATGGAGCGCACAGAAGTAACATGCAAAAAATGTGGCGGTCATCTTGGCCATGTCTTTAATGATGGCCCAAAAGGCAAGACCGGCAAACGCTACTGTATTAACTCCCTCAGCCTCAAATTTAAGAAGTAATATTAGTAACTCGGTGCTGGAGATAGTTCGAAGAATGCCTCCATTGTAAGCTTCTTGTTATGTAGTTCGGCAGATAAATCTTTACCCACGTATCGTAGATGCCAAGGCTCATACTGATACCCAGTAATATTAGTCTGATTCTTGTCGTAACGAATAATAAATCCATACTCGTGAGCATGAGTAGCTAGCCATTGTCCTGCTGGAGTTTCGCCAAAACATTCGTCTAGATCACACGTTCCATTGCCGAGGTCGACTGCTAGGCCTGTTTGATGCTCACTATATCCGGGACGTGCGCTATAAGTGTCTGCTTTGGCGATACCATCACGGTCTACATAATTGTTGTATAAAGACGCTTGCCGGGCATAAGATCGATAACCACTAATAATGTTTAGCGTATGCCCCTCTTTTTTTGCAGAGTCAATCAAAGTATTCAGTGCTGATACAGCTTCGGCACGCAGTTGTTCATTGCTAATTGCAGTGAGGTCTGAAGGCTCATAACTTTTTGGTAGAGGTCGTTTTTTATTAACTACCACCCAAATACTAGCCAGGTCATCAATAGAAAAGCGAGTTGGGTCGAAGGGCAGGGGGTCTGGATTCTTGGTAACTTCTGGTTCTTGGCTTGGAGCATTATTGCTTTTAGGAGCTTCAACGCGTTCATTCAAAGTAAAAATACCTACACCGATGACTATAAGGAGGATAACTACACTAACTATTAGTTTTCGCATATCTCGATAATACCACGTCCGGACACGAACTTTTTGTAATATTTAAACTAACTGAGCGCTTATTATGTTCATCACCAACCGCGCGTTACAGAAATGCCACCCATTCAGGTATACTGATTTCATGGCAAAAGAATCTATAGACAAAAACATTGCTCCGACAAAATTACTCTGGGTTGATCTAGAAATGACCGGTCTCGACCCAATTAAAGACGTTATATTAGAGGTCGCCTGTGAGGTGACAGACTTCGATTTTAAGACTCTAGCTAGTTATGAGGCAGTGATTTCTCATCCTAATGATGTACTAGAAAACATGAACGAATGGTCAAAAAACCAACATGCCATCAGCGGTCTGACTGAGCGAATAAAAACAGAAGGCAAGAATGAAAGGGATGTTGTACATGAATTAGTCGGGTTTATTAAGGCTCAATTTGGTGATGAACCGGCAGTACTCGCTGGCAACTCAATTCATAATGATAGAGGATTTATTCAGTCGTGGTGGCCTGAGGTAGAAGACTTACTACACTACCGCATGCTTGATGTAAGTAGCTTTAAAATTATTATGCAGACTAAATACGGTATAGATTTTCAGAAAAAAGAAGTTCACAGAGCCTTCGATGATATCCAGGCATCAATAGCCGAGCTACAACACTATCTTCTAAAACTTAATTAGTTTACTCGGGTATGAACATTAATATGTTCTGTTTGACCTTGATCTTCAATTGGGATATCGACAACTGGGTGCTCGCCAGTAATTTGGTTTACTGACTCGGTATTAGAAATGCCACGAACTATATTACTTTGGAGCTTATGAGCGTCCTTGCTCCGGAGTGAGGTGACTCCTGCTTCACTAAGTGCTTGCAGGCCTGCAAGTCGTGCAGATCTGATTTGCTGATGAGTTAACTGTTCTCCAGCATGTGCTGAAGGGAAATTACCATTTGTATGTACTTCTGGTGAATTCATTTTATTTTTCCTTGTTTTTGATATTGATTAACATGATTGTATACTACTACAAAATACCGCTTATGTCAATAGTAATGCAACATAGCATCTAGAGCGTCAACTGTTATAATAGGAGTAATGATGGATCATAAAACCGTAGAAGATTATGTACTGAGCATGCCCAATGCGGTGCTTGATTACCCATTTGGCGAGAGCGTTGCCGTTTATAAAGTAGGCGAAAAAATGTTTGCACTAATAAGGGAGGGGAAAGACCCAGTTCATCTCAGCTTAAAGTGCGACCCTCAACTCGCAGTAGTGCTGAGGGATAAATACGAGACAGTTATGCCCGGCTATCACCTAAACAAGCGACATTGGAACACCGTACTTTTATCTGGTCAGTTACCTTGGGAAGAAGTGCAAGGCTTAATACGACATAGTTATAACTTGGTTACCGAGAACTAGGGCAATTACTCTATATCAGGGCTGTCGGGTTGCTCAGTAATCGATGTTTCCTTATCTAGTAGCTCCTCACCTTCTGTAAGTGAGCGTGAGGCTTTCTCTGGGCTTGCGGTAAGTAGGCTAGCACCTCTAAAGGCAGATTCAAGAATTGGTTTTTCGGATGCTGTAGCACCTTCGGCGGAAGCATTTAGAAGTTTTTGGTAATTAGTCAGTTCGGTTTCTAGAACTTTGCGGAGTGTTTCGTCGTACCGGTTGCGTTTCTCGGCTTCATCAAGTGTCGTATCAGTTTTGGTATTTTGACCAAGGCCTAGAAGTTTTGACTGTGCCTTAGGGTTGATGCCTCTCTTTGCTAAAATGTCTGTCATTTCTCTTTGGTCTGATGTTACTGCGAGTTGTGTGGTAACAGCAAAAGATCGGGCGCTTAATGATTTTGCTTTACTCTCTGCCAATGTAGATATTCTGATTATCTCTGTTTGTTTCTGGGCGATCTCAATGTAGCGTTGTTGTTGAGCTTTTCCAGCCGAGCCAAGTAAACTGGCCATCACTGCGACCAATATAATTAGAAGTATAAGACCGCTAACAACAATTATGATACGAGTCTTCATGCTGGTAGGTGTAAAAGATGTACCAGTTTTTTGTGGAGCCTGAAAGATGAACCCGTAAGGATCTTGAGGTTGTGGAGCTGAGGGTTGTTGATTGTTAGGTTGCATAAGCATTATTCTAACAGGAATTTGCAATTAGGAATTAGTAATTTGCAAAGTGTAACTATTTCGTTTGTTATTTATTATTTCCTAGTTACTAACTGCTTACCAGTGTAAACTGGTAATTATGGATGCGGTGCAAGAAGTAAAGGCCAGGCTAAATATAGAAGATGTGGTGGGTGAATATGTGCGTCTCAAGAGAACTGGCAAAAACTATAAAGGGTTGAGTCCTTTTACTAGCGAAAAAACACCAAGCTTTGTAGTCAGTCCAGAAAAACAGATCTGGCATGATTTTAGCTCGGGACGTGGCGGGGATATGTTTAGTTTTGTGCAAGAAGTTGAAGGTCTGGACTTTAAGGGTAGCTTAGAGCTACTTGCACGTAAAGCCGGGGTTGACTTAGAGCAGTATCAGACAAAGGGAGGTAAGTCGGGGCCTAATAAAGAGAGATTACATGAAGCGCTCGCTTCTGCCGTTAAGTTCTACCAGGTTCAGCTAGGAGCAAATAAAACAGCCCTAGATTACGTTGCAAAAAAACGGGCATTTACTAGGCAGACTATTTTAGATTTTGGACTGGGTTATAGTCCTGATACTGGTGATGCTCTACTACAGTACTTGCGTAAAAAAGGCTTCGAAGAAAGCGAGCTAACTGCTTCTGGGCTAACAACTAAGCGTAATGGGCGAATAAGTGATATGTTTCGTGGAAGAATCATGGTGCCATTATGTGATCAGTTCGGGAATCCTATTGGTTTTACAGCAAGGCTACTTCATGACGTACCGGGAGCGCCAAAATATATTAATACACCCTCAACTGTTCTTTACGATAAATCCAGACACGTTTATGGGCTCCATCTAGCAAAAAAATCTATCCAACAAGAGAAATTTAGCGTACTTGCAGAGGGTAATTTAGACGTAATAGCATCTCACCAAGCTGGTGTAAAAAACGTAGTTGCAACTGCCGGAACTGCTCTTACAGAGATGCAATTGAAAGTTCTTGGTCGTTTCTCGCCAGATGTTAGGTTGGCATTCGATGAGGATAGGGCTGGCCTAGAGGCCACTGAGCGCGCCATTCCTATTGCTACAAAAACTGGGGTTGAATTAAGTATTATTACAATCGAAGGTGGTAAAGATCCTGACGAGCTGATACGACAGAGCCCAGATGCGTGGAAAAAGACTATTACTCAGCACGTTTATGCTGTGGATTGGCTAATCAAGACATATGAAAACTCGCTTGATCTGACCAGTGCAAAGGGGAAGCGTTTGTTCACAGACAAGGTTCTGGGAGTAGTTCGTGGGCTTCAGGATGACGTCGAAAAAGACCATTATGTCCAGGTGGTCGCCGGGCGGGCACAAATTGACCAAGGAGCAGTAAGAGCTAAACTAGATCGTGTAAAACAAGATAATCAACCTCGCTTGCGTCAAAGCAAAACGACTACTCTTGTTACACACGATTATTCTGAGTCAATAAAAATAGGTGATAGGTTATTAGCTATTACTTTGATGATGCCAAGTATCAGGGGCTACTTGCAGGATATAAAAGAAGAAGCGTTTGTTCAGCCTGATGCACGGACGTTATTTTTGTTTCTTAGAGCCAATCCTGACTTCGAGGGGGCAATAGGTGAGCACCCAGACTTGATCGAGATTAAAGATTATGTCAAAATAGTATCATTACAGTTCGAAGAACTATATGCGAACGTCGAAGGGCTAGAACTTCAATACGAAGCTGCCAGACTCCGCACACGACTTATAGAAGTTTTTGTAAAAGATCAAAAAAAACAAATTACTAAAGATTTAGAGAGCGCAGACGAAGCCCTAAGCGATAAACTTTTGGCTCAAGCTCGTGATCTTGATCAACTATTAAAGCGAACAAAAGAGTAGTTCGCCTAGTCCTTTAGGAGGAATACATACCATGGCAGAAGACCAAAAAGATCTATTACAAGCTAAAGACGCACTTGTTGCTAAAGCAAAAAAAGATAAGAAGATTGATCAAGAGTTGATCTTCGCATCAATCCCTGAGAAGCCAGAAAACACAGAGATCCTAGACGCGCTATACTCGGAGCTAGCAGAGGCAAAGATTGTGGTGTCCACACCAGGTGTTGCAAAACCAGGGGTAGATTTTAGCGATGAATGGGCCGAAGAAGAAGAGGATGAAGAAGTTATTCTTGACGATAAAGCCTACATGGACGATATCGCTGACGATTCGGTCAGACTGTACTTGCGCGAAATTGGTAAGATCCCACTACTAAAAGCTGACGAAGAGTTGGCATTGGCTCACCGAGTAGTAGCAGGTGAGAAAGAAGCTAAGGATCAAATGGCAGAAGCCAACATGCGTCTAGTCGTGTCGATTGCAAAACGTTATGTTGGTCGAGGCCTAGACTTACTAGATCTTATCCAAGAAGGAAACACTGGCTTGCTACGAGCGGTAGAGAAATTTGATCCTGATAAGGGATTTAAGTTCTCGACATATGCCACTTGGTGGATTCGTCAGGCGATCACTCGAGCGATCGCTGATCAAGCTCGTGTCATTAGAATTCCTGTCCATATGTTCGAGACCATCAACAAATTATTACGTACACAACGACGCCTAACTCAGGAGCTTAATAGGGAGCCGACAAACGAAGAGATTGCCAAAGCAATGGAAATGGAAGTCGAGAAAGTCGAGCATATAATGAAGATTAAGCAGGATATACATTCGCTTGATGCTAGTGTGCGCGACGATGAAGAAGATTCTGTGCTGGGTGATTTTATCGAAGATGAAGATACGGTAAGTCCAGAAGAATCTGCTACCACGCAACTGCTAAAAGAGCATGTAAAAGATATGCTGGCTGGTCTTACAGAACGCGAGCAGAAAATACTTAAACTGCGCTTTGGCCTAGAAGACGGTAAAAGCCATACCCTAGAAGAGGTGGGGCAAGAGTTTAGCGTTACCCGAGAACGTATTAGGCAGATAGAAGCTAAAGCGCTTGCTAAACTTCGCAAGCACAAAGACGCTCGTAAACTCCACGACTATCTTAAGTAATCTGATCTATAATCTTATCTAGCTTTGCAATCAGATCAGTTTGTTCACCGTCATTTACGATAGTGTAATCTGCGTATGCGATTGGTCCGCCCTTTTCTATATTCTCAATCTCTGCAACTTCTCTAGTAATAAGTTCTTGTAGGGTGTATTTACGGTGACTGTCCTTACGATCTAAAACTCGTTTTCGTCGGATGGCTTTAGGCGCGCAGGTTGCAATCACAACTAACTTTGCTCCAAATAGCTTTTCTAGGTATTTATACTCGCTCCAGCTATAAAGGCCGTCTAGCACCACAACGTTGTGTCCTTTATCGAAGTACCCTTGTGTCTTTCTGCCAACATGTTTAGCTAATACAGCTTTACCTTCCTGTTTGCGCATATCTTCTCTGACGAAGACTTCATCTTTTACATTGTCTAGCCCACGACGTTGAACTTCTTCGTATACCATATTGCCAAAATGAATTACTGACCAATTATACTTTTTCTGAAGATAGTCAGTGCACGTACCTTTACCACTACCTGGCATGCCCACAAATGCAATAACAGTATTTTTACTCATAAAGATCATTGTATCAGACTACGCTATACTAAGACGTTAGTTATGAGTGAGCAATTTATTGAGCGATTACACTCGAGTAGAGATTCTATTGATTTAGCAATTAGTAGCTATGAATTTTCTGATGAGCTAACAGCAGATGTATACCGGCAGCTTCTTGAGCGGGGAGGTAAGCGAATCCGTGGGGCGCTGACTATAAACGGTTATGAGATGGCTGGAGGTAATGATCGCGAGTTAGCATTGCAAGCTTCTGTTGCTGTCGAGATGATGCACGCATACATTCTTATTATTGATGATATTCAGGACCGATCCGCCATAAGACGTGGTGGTCCTACTGCTCACAAAATGTTCGAGTATCAAAGTCGCACTCAAGGATGGGAAGGTGATCATGCTCATACTGGCATTTCTTTGGCTCTTAACTCTGCGTTGTACGGAGCTCACCGCGCCCAAAATATATTCGCCAGTCTAGATGTTGCCTCAGAGACGGCCTCTGTAGCGCAACAATTAATGAATGAAACTATGGTGGTAACAGCGTTCGGGCAGTCTGGCGACATAATAAACGAAGTAAGTGGCGAGGTGACAATAGAAGATGTAGATAAGGTTTTATTACAAAAAACGGCTCACTACACTATCCTTAATCCTTTGCAAATCGGTATGTGCTTGTCTGGATCACCGCCAGAAGACTTAGAAAAAATACGTAGCTATTCGATGGAAGTAGGGCGTGCATTTCAGATTATTGATGATTTATTGTTATTCTCGAGTGATCAAGATAAACAACCAGAGCAAGATATAAAAGAAGGAAAGATGACACTTTTGAGTTGCTATGCCCTAAAGCACGCTGATGATCCTGATAAAATATTCCTGCAAGAACAATTAGGTAATCAACAACTTACTCTTAATGCATTCGAGCGCTGTAAATCGATCATGATTAATAGTGGAGCGAGGGACTATGCTTTAGCTGAAGCAAAAAGAGCCTTAAGTACTGCTGAAGGAGCGCTAGATAAATTTCCTGGGCATTGGAATAAACCTAATGTGTTGTTCCTGAAAGGCCTAATTGATTACTTACTAGCCAAGGCAGAAAAGTGATAGAAGAACAAATATTTCGTAAGGGGAGCACAACTTATTACTGGAGCTCAAAGTTCTTCCCTAAAAATGTAAGACAAGATGTGTTTGATCTATATAGTTTTGTCCGTGTGGCTGATGACTACGTTGACCAGAATCCGTCAGATAAAGAAGGCTTTTATCGACTACGTCGTAAGTTTATAGAAGCAAAAGAAAGCTCTTTGTTTGAAACATCAAAGCAACCGAGTGAATCTGTCGACGATCGAGTGGTTAAAAATATTATACGGCTTCAACAAAAATATAACTTAGACTGGACATGGGTTGATGCATTTTTAGATGCTATGCAGTCAGACTTAATACAGAAGCGTTATCTTACGCTTGATGATTCATTAGAATATGTTTTTGGATCTGCGGAAGTCATAGGGCTTATGATGTCACGAATTATGGGGCTCTCCGAGATTGCAGATGAGCAAACACGAATGCAGGGCAGGGCAATGCAGTGGATTAATTTTATTCGTGATATTTCAGAAGATAACGAGCTTGGAAGGAGTTATTTCCCTGACAATGATCTGCGAAAATTCGGGTTAATTGACTTAAGTGAACAGACCGCTAGATCTCATCATGAGCCGTTTCGGGAGTTTATAAACTTCCAGCTCGAGCGTTATTATGAGTGGCAAGAAATTGCAGAAAATGGATATAGGTACATACCTAAGCGTCAAAGAATCGCTCTAAAAACGGCCAGCGATATGTATGGCTGGACGGGAGAATGCATATCTAAGGATCCGCTAGTAGTTTATAAAAAAAAGATAAAACCAAGTAAATCTAGAATAATTAGCAAGATACTAACAAATGTGATATAATAAGTATTGTTATGATCTCTCCTGAAGTAGTACACAATATAGTAAATCTTGAACCTTCTCTTGAGACGGTTGATGAACTTGTTGAGGAACTCTATGGGGTTCATGTTGACGAAACAGGTAGCACCCCATGGCTTTATAGTTGCCCACAAAGCTCTAGCTCACCACACCCAGATTACTACGCTCACACAAGATTAAGGGTATGTAGGAATGGATGGGTTGTTAGTTCATTTATGCGTGATGTTGGTGATCAAGGTTATCATTACGGTACTAAACTCACGCAGTATTACCGATATACCGAACCACCAAAAGCTGAAAGATACTCAGTGAATATGGCTCAAGAACTCGAACAAGATTGTGAAAAATTATTTAAAAGAAAAGTCCACATTGGGCGATTCGGATATAGGCCTGTAGTACACGAAAAACAAAGTGATATTGAAACTGACCCAAGCGAGTTATTTATGTATATGGTTAAGAACTGGCCAGTAAAGAGAGATAAGGCAATGGAGAGGTACGACGAATACGAAACAGCACGATCATATCCTTCTCCTCAAGAACATAGAGCTTTAATGGTTGGATCATTTTTGATGCGCCGAAAAGAACGGAAAGTATTAGGAGAGGCCCCGAAACTTGGTTACTAGCGTATACTGTTAGCTAGGATGGCAGAGCAAAGAAAGAAGCTAGCGATTATAGATGGTAATTCTGTATTTTATCGGGGTTACTACGCTATGCCTTATCTCAGTACAAAAGAGGGCAAGCCTACAGGCGGAGTGTATGGCTTCGCAGTTATGGGATTAGAACTTGTTAAGCGACACAGACCTGATTATGTTTGTGTCGCATGGGACAAGAAGGGAACTAGCACTCGCAAACGTAAAAATATTTATCCTGAGTACAAAGCTGGACGTAAAACACCTCCACCTGATTTCTTTGAACAAATTCCTGTACTCCATGACCTACTTAAGGCATTTAATTGGCCTCTATACGAGATAGATGACTATGAGGCAGACGACATTATGGGGACATTATCTCATCAGGCTAACGATCAAGGTTTAGATGTAATGCTGATCAGCAGTGACCTTGACATGCTACAGCTAGTAGGGCCAATGACTCATATGTATGCTCTTAAAAAAGGTTTTTCTAATATAGATTTATTCAACCCTGAAAGCTTTGAACAAAAATATGGAATTAAGGTTGATCAGTTTGTAGACCTAAAAGCTTTAAAAGGTGATGCTAGCGACAACTTACCTGGTGTACCAGGTATTGGAGAAAAAGGAGCAGTTAAACTACTGCAGATCTATCAAACATTAGACGGTATCTACGAGAATATAGAGTTGATAAGCGGGTCAACCCATAAGAAGTTAGTAGATGGTAAAGAGCTGGCATACATGACACGTGATCTTGGTAAAATTTGGTGTGATGTACCTATAAAGCTTGATTTAGATGCTATGGATGCCAAACATATTGATGCACAAGGCTTGCTGAACATGCTCACCAAACTAGAATTTAGAAGTTTAGTCCGTCAGTTGCCAGATGTTATGCAAGTGTCGAATGAAAGTCAGCAAGCTAGTGGTGAAATTATGGATAAAGCTAAGATCGTGATTATAGATAAAAGAGATCAGCTTGACCGTTTATTGGTGCCGAAATCCGGCGAGGTTGTCGTCCATTCATACTGCAAAGGAAAACATGGTCGTGATCCTAAGTACTTGGTTATTTCATTCAAGCCACACACGGTGTATATTCTGGACTGCGAGAAGCTGAGTTCTGCGTCTATAGCCAATTTTCTAAAAAACATGAAGCACCTTTCTCTCGTCGGCTACGACCTAAAGTCCTCACTACAATTAGTTATTGAATGTGGCGGGCAACTTGGAGCTGTGGCTCATGATGTGCTGATAGGAAGTTTTTTGGTTAATAGCCTTAGACGTGAGCAAACACTAACTGAGCTAGCAAGAGCTGATCTGGGGTACGAAGGCGTGGAGCTTGAGCATATATCCCCAGAAGAATTTATGGCACGTGCCACAATTATCGTAGCTGTTATTAGGTCGTTACATTCTCAGCAACTAGAACAGTTTAGTGAAATGCCGAAGCTAACCAGTCTTGCAAAAGAGATCGAGTGGCCTGTTATATCGGTCCTTGCATCAATGGAACACAGAGGTATTCATCTAGATAGTGATTATTTAAACAACTTTGCGGGGGAGCTGAAAGGTACTATTAGCGATCTAGAGCAAGAGATTTATGGTCATGCAGATCAAGAATTTAATATATCTAGTCCAGCTCAACTTTCTGAGATCTTATTTACTAAACTTGCTCTGCCAACTGCCGGTGTAAAAAAGGGCAAGACCAGTTTTAGTACCGCGGCAAATGAGCTGGATAAATTACGGCCACTTCACCCAATTGTTGATCTTATAACACAGTATCGTGAAGTAACTAAGCTTATGAGCACCTATGTGGAGACACTCCCAAAACAAGTTGATGAAGATGGCCGTTTACACACCACATTCAGTCTTACAGTAGCGCAGACAGGTAGGTTGAGTTCTAATGATCCAAATCTTCAGAACATACCAGTCCGCACAGAGCTAGGCAACCGCATAAGGACTGCGTTTACAACGCGGGAAGGGTATAGCTTGATCAGCGCAGATTATAGCCAGTTCGAGCTTAGATTAGCGTCTGTACTGGCCAAAGATCAAGAACTCATAGATATGTTTAATAAAGACATGGATATACATACAGCTACTGCATCGCAGGTATACGGTCGTAATCCGGAGGATGTAACTAAGCAGATGCGACGCGATGCTAAGGTTATTAACTTTGGCATACTTTACGGCATGAGCCCGCATGGGCTGAGCTCTGCTACAGGTATGACGTTTGTCGCAGCTAAGCAGTTCATTGATAAATATTTTGAACTCCGTAAACCACTTCTAGATTACATGAATAATCTTAAAGAAGTAGCCAAGAAACAAGGCTATGTAGAGACCTTATTTGGCCGACGACGCCCTATGCCAGATATCCACTCTCCTAACTTTATTGTTAGACAAGGCGCAGAAAGAGCAGCGATCAACATGCCTATTCAAGGTACGGAAGCAGACCTCATGAAACTAGCCATGATCCATGTCCAAAAATATTTGGATGAGATACCAGAAGCACACATGCTACTACAGATTCATGATTCAATATTAGTTGAAGCTCCAGATGATCAGGCAGAAGAGATTGCGGACAAGCTCAAAGATATTATGGAACAGGTACATAAACTACCAGTAAAGCTTACAGTCGACACGCACATTGGCAAGAATTGGGGCGAGCTTTAATCTACAGCAATTTTCAATATGATTTTGCGAGAGTGGCCGAGCTCACGCTGTAACTGAAAAAGCTTGAACCTTATTGTCCCCACTGCCGAAGCAGAAGGTAAGGAAACAAAAAAAGCGTCATTATTCATGGAAACCTTAGGGGTGATACCTATCTCGGCGAGTACGAATTCCTTAATGCGAGCAACTTCAGGCGGTTCGTCGTAGCCACGCTTTTTCATAATGTCGGAGAGTGAATCGCTCATAGAGGATAGTATAGGGTTTTTTATTTAATTAGTCTTTAACTTCTTGCAACCAAGAAGCAAGTTCTATACTTTTTGTATCAGCAAAAAGTATAGGCAAAAACTGACAGGCAGTTACTAAAAACACTATTGAAATGTGTTTATACACTCCATCAGTTCTTGCGGAACTCCTTATCAGTCGGCCCTAAAGGGCTGTCCTCAGAACATTAGGGAGTGTATAAACACATTTCATCGGTTTTAGTAAAGCCTGGGAATAAGCGGATTTCATCGTTAGTAGTCTAAAAATCTTAGATTTTCAGAATTAAAAGATCACAGCAAGCGAATGATCCTTTATGGACCACTAAGACGACTAAAACATGAGCGACTGATTAATCCGAGGACTAGCCTGAAAGGCCGACCGAAGCTAAATGCTTCTATCAAAACAATCCTAACCTTGACGCATAAGTAATATTTGTGCTATAATATAAGTATTATGTTGCCGAGGAATTATCTAATTGCATTAGTAGTGACTGCTGTCGTTATATTCAGTTCAGTATTTTTCTTGATCCGTAGTTTTACTGGAGATAGCAACGAGTCTCAGCAAACCGCAGAGAAGCAAAATAAAGATACGCCTAAACCAAAGAAAATTTCTGATGATGCAAAAAGTGTTACTTTGATAGTACAAGGTGAACTTGTTGGAGAGGAAGAAAGACGATCTATTCGGACTACCATTTCATCGTCTGAACGCCGAGCAGAGATCTTGCAGGGATATGAAGACTCGGTGATTAAAACGCAGAGTACCCCAAACAAACAGCCGGCTTACGATGCGTTCCTTCTAGCTATTGAGCAGGCTGGGTTTACTGCTAAGGACACAAAGAATACTCAGGACGTAAGGTCGGCATGCCCTAATGGTAAAAAATTTGTATACAGAGTTACCTACAAGGATAATACTAGCGAGGAACTATGGTCATCTACATGCTCAAAACAAGGTAATTTCTTAGGCGATAGTGACTTGATACACTCACTATTTGAAGCACAAATTCCTGAGTATAGGAAGTTTGTCGTAGACGTGCGTTTAGGCTAGTCTTTATATACTCACCCTATTAACTAAAGGAGCGCATTATATGCCGGAATTGCCTGAAGTAGAAACAGTACGTACAGGACTTGAAAAACTGCTAAAAGACAGTAGGGTGCTGGGTGTTAGAAACGATTGGCCTAAGTCATTTCCTAATACCGGTAGTGACGCAGAGGCTTTTTTAATTGGTGCAAAAATAACTACCATTAGACGCAGGGCTAAGATATTACTAATAGATCTTGATACAGGTTATTCACTGGCTATTCATCTTAAAATGACAGGACAGCTCGTTTACCGTAGTAAGCGTAACAACAACAATTTTGGCGCTGGACACCCGAGCAGTAGTCTAATAGGCGAGCTCCCAGACCGTTCAACGCGTGTAATTCTAGAGCTAGAAGATGCATACTTATACTTTAACGATCAAAGAAAATTTGGCTGGATGAGACTACTTCCAACGAAGGAAATAGAGCATATGGATTTTATAAAAAAACTTGGTCCAGAACCATTTGCTCCAGACCTTGATGAAGCTACATTTTTTGAGCGACTACAACGACGCAAGAATAGTTCAGTAAAAGCTGTACTCCTTGATCAAACTGTAATAGCTGGAGTTGGCAATATTTACGCTGACGAAAGTTTGTGGAGAGCCCGTATACATCCGAGCACATTAGTAAAGAACCTCAAAAGAAATAGACTCAATAATTTGTTCAAAGAGCTAAATATCGTACTTAGATTGGCCATAGAAAAAGGCGGATCTACTGACAAGAACTACGTCAATGCAGAGGGCAAGGCAGGTAGCTATTTGTCTTATGCGAATGTCTTCAGACGCGAGAACCTACCTTGCAATAGATGCGGAACAATAATCCAGAAATCCAAGATTGCAGGACGAGGTACTCATATATGCCCGGAGTGTCAGACGCCATGAGAGAACTCGACAGCTACTATTATGATCGCCCACTTCGTCTAGAAGATGCTGTGGTGGAGGCCTATCGTGAAGTGGTTACATGTAACAATGATCCTTACTATGCAATTGATAATCTTAGCAGTGTTATCACAGAATCGAACATTGTATTTGCAGAAGTTGGGTTGTCAGTTGAGTTTGAACATGGAGATGGTGATTATAACTTTAGGACAGAAGTGTCTAATCTGCAGAACTACATAGAGTTTATCCAAAACACTGGTACTCACGGGGTTGCAGGAAATCCGTATTTGTTTGATCTCACGAACTCTGTTTTTGATGCTTACTCCAACTCAATCATTCAAAGCCATGAGCTCGGTAAATATTACCGAACAGTTGCAGGACGAGAAGGCATAGGATGGGTAGGCTTCCAGTATTTTGCAGACGAGTGTGAGAACATGGTTGAAAGTTACAGATGTGATGCCGACTTACTCCTTTATACTTTTAAATCATTAGGTATACCTATGACAGGGCAGGCAGAAAAACTTGAAGGGCTATCACTTATGCAAAAGAACAATATTTTGGATGTTTATTTAGAAGAAACAGGTAAGTAATGGCTATAATGGTTGGTAATGGTTGTTGTTTTAGCTGGTGTTAATTGGTTCGCTCTTAAGAGTGAACTAGACCGCATTGTTGAGGAGTTTACGTCTGCTCATAGTAAATTAGCTTTAGAAAAAATTGATTGTAGTGAAGTCGAGTACAACCAAGTAATTGGCGCAATCGAATCCTTGCCTTTCCTAACAAACAGAAAAATGGTTGTACTATATGATCTGTCCAAAAACCCAGATGCTGTAGAAAAGCTCCCTGAGATAATAGAACGATCCGACGATACAACAGATGTAGTTATCGTAGAGGGCAAACTGGATAAGCGAAGTGTATATTATAAATCGCTCAAGAAACTTAAGGGGTTCCATGAATTCAATGAGCTTGATGAAGCTAAGGCTGTTCAGTGGCTAGAAGAGCAGGTAAAGAAAGAGAGTGGCACAATCACGCGTAGTGATGCTCAGTACTTTGTTCAGCGCATCGGGCTTAATCAGGCTATGCTCTCGACAGAACTTACAAAAGTGTTGGACTATAACAGTGTAATAACCAGAGATACTATTAACTTACTAACGTCCGAATCTCCGATTAGTACAGTGTTTAATTTAATAGATTCTGCATTTTCTGGTAATTTAGCACAGGCAATGAGGATATATAATGAGCAACGTGCTCAGAAAGTAGAGCCACAGGCTATCCACGGGATGTTAGTTTGGCAGATGCATGTGGTTGCTATGTGTGTGGTTGCCGGAAATAAGCCGGCGCGCGAGCTGGCTAGTGAAGCAAAACTAAACCCCTTTGTCGTAGAAAAAAGTCAGCGGATAGCCCGTAAGATGGGGCGTGTAAAGATAGAGAGCTTCCTTAGTCTATTACGAGATATCGATTACAAATCAAAACACCAAACATATGATTATGATGAAGCACTGCGTTACGCGATTAGTACGTTAGCAAGTCAATAACTAAAAATGCGCCTCGTGTGAAGCGCATTTAACTAGTGGATAGTTGAAATACTATTTTTTCTTTGGAGCAGGTTTTTTAGCTGTTGGTTTCTTTGTAGCAGACTTCTTGGTCGGTGAAGCCTTTTTCGCTACTGGCTTCTTTGCTACCGGCTTTTTAGCAACAGGCGCTTTCTTAGTAGCCGGCTTAGCCTTAGGTTCTGACTTAGTTTTATCTTTAGCAACTTTTGTAGCGCCAGCAACTAGCGTTACACCCGCAGCAATCTTTGCCGCTTTAGCAAGCTGTCTCTTCTTACGTGAGGCTTTGTTCTTATGGATGACGTTTTTCTTAACAGCGGTATCAATTGCGCTTTGCGCTTTCTGTAGTTCTTTATCAGTCTTCTTTTTACCAGAGCTGATTGCAGAGTGAAGAGATTTTACTGCGGTCTTAAGATTTCGCTTTGTTTTTGCATTACGTGTCGCTGCCTTAGTAGCAGTACGAACGCGCTTTTTTGCAGATTTGATGATTGGCATAGCTATTCCTATTTAATTGTTGTTTATTCAAAGACAAACTATAGACGGAATAAGCCATTTTGTAAAGTGTTACAGGAATGTGGGAGTAGGGGATAATGACTTGTCATTAAAAAGTCTTTGAAACTTTGGGTACTATATGATACGGTTATGGTTAGAAACATCTAAAAATAAACACTATGCCACCAGAAGAAAATCAACAAAACAGTCCGGATCAGTTTACACAGATAGTCGAACGACTAAAACAAGCAAACAACGTACTTGTGACGGTCCGCAATAATCCTACAGTAGATCAGCTATCTGCATGTATTGGGCTAGCTGTCGCTCTTAATAAAGCCGGTAAACATGCTACGGCGGTTTTTAGTGGCGATGTACCATCGACCATAGGTTTCTTGGAGCCCGAAAAAACACTAGAGAAAGACACGAATAGCTTACGCGATTTTATTATTTCACTGGATAAAGCCAAAGCAGACAAGTTGAGATATAAAGTTGAAGATGAAGTTGTAAAAATATTCATAACTCCGTATAAGACAAGTATTAGTGACGAAGATCTGGATTTTAGCCAGGGCGACTTTAATGTAGATGCAGTTATAGCGATAGGGGTGCATGATCGAGGAGAACTCGACGCAGCTATTGTTGCACACGGAAGGATTTTGCACGATGCAACGGTGATGTCAGTCAATGTTGAACCTGGTTCTGAGCTGGGTTCGATTAACTGGCTAGACAGTGGGTCTAGCAGTGTGTCAGAAATGGTGAGTGATATTGTGACGACTTATGATAAAACACTACTCGATGAACAGATTGCTACCGCTTTCTTGACGGGGATAGTTGCAGAAACCGACAGGTTCCGCAACGAGAAGTCTAATCCTCACACTATGTCTGTTGCGGGTGAACTAATGTCTGCTGGCGCAAGCACACAGCTAGTCGCTACAAAACTGGAAGAACCGGTTACTCCTCCAGAGGAAATTCCACAAGTAGTAGAAGGAGAAGCCCAAAACGATGATGGAATGATCGAGATTGAGCATGAACCCGAAGATAATATCCATATAGATGAAGCGGGCCGTCTCAAACAGATGGCTGATTTGCTACAACAGCAAGAAGAATCATCGACACCGAATACTGAAGATAATGATCTTCAAGAAGAAAAGTTAGAAGACAAAGTAAGCGCACAGGAGCCTGAATCCCAAGACGCACCTTCGTCGACTATGTCTCTAGAGCCCCCAGCTTTCGGCGGTCAGTTAACTGCCAACAGTGTTCCAGAACACCAGCAATATACTAATTCAACAGATCCTATGAGTGCGGATAGGCTTGGTTCGTCCAATTCTTTTACACCGCCCGTCACTCATAACACGAAAGGGAGGGATTTAACTCCAACAAAGCCCGACCCACAGGAAAATCCAGATCAGGAAACAGCAAGTCCAGAGCAAACATTATCAGACATAGAAAAGTCGCTTAATAGTGCACATGTAAATGAAGCGCAACAGGAAGATTCACCCCCAGAACCACCTAGCCAACCAGATGTTCAGCAAAAACTTATTAACGAAACAGAAGTACCCCCACCCGTTGAGGCGGATTACGCTCGTGATGCAGTAGAGCGGGCTGTTAATGCATCCGTAGATTATAGTCCAGAACCAATTGCCAGTCTTGGCGCCCAAGACTTAAGCGACAATCTTAATGGACGAGGGTTAAAGTTCGAAGAAAATAATAACTCAGACGATTCATCTGAACAAAATCCTCCACCGCCAGTACCCCCACCGCTTCCGCCTCAGTAAAGTGTGCTAATCTTGTTCATGTGAATACGCTTGATGGAATTCTTCTAATCGACAAACCGAAAGGCTGGTCTTCTTTTGATGTTGTTGGCAAGGTCCGCGGGGTACTCCGTACCGAAATTAGGAAACAGAAATTAGGAAACAGTGAAGCCCAGTTAATTACTAATTCCAAATTACTAATTCCTAAAGTTAAGGTGGGGCATACCGGAACACTTGATCCACTTGCTACTGGCCTAATGATTGTTGTTGTTGGGAGCTACTGTAAGCGTGCTAGCGAGTTTTCTAATCTTAGTAAGGTCTACGATGTCACCATGAAACTAGGCGAGACAAGCACGACTGGAGACGAAGAAGGCCTAAAGCAAAAGGTAGCAAGCACTAAACCAAGCAAAATAGAGGTTGTTACGGCACTAGATAGTTTTCTTGGCGAGACCATGCAGACACCACCAATCTACTCGGCTATTAAAATAGATGGGAAAAGAGCATACAAATTAGCTCGTGAGGGCAAGGAAGTTGTCATCAAACCCCGTAAAGTCTCCATTAAAAGTTTAGAATTAACAGAGTATAAATATCCGTATGTAAGGTTTATGGCAGATGTAGGGAGTGGTACGTATATTCGGAGTCTAGTAGAAGATATAGGGAAGTATCTAGAAACCGGTGCTTACATGAGCGATCTAAGACGTATGTCAGTAGGTGCTTATGAAGTTGGCGACGCTCGTTCCCCAGAGTCCGTAACTGCGAGCGACATAGTGTTACTATAGTTCCTTATGATTGTTAACATTGATATTCACGAGAAGTCTTTTGGCTCAAAGATCTTATACCAAGATTTAAGTCTACAGCTACAACCGAAAGAAAAGGTCGGGATTATTGGTCGTAATGGTACTGGTAAGAGTACTTTATTCCACATGCTGGCGGGCAACGACAAAGATTATGCCGGTTCGATTCAGTTCCGAAAAAATTTGATTGTTGTTTCATCACGTCAAGAACACCAAGCGTTTGAAGACACGCCAGTTCTTGAGTATATTCTGCAGGATTTACCTCAGTACGCTGTGCTTAAACATATTATAGATACTTATCCTGATACAATGGGCGAAAATGTGCGTAAAATGAACGAGTTTAGTGAAGCCTTAGAGCAATTTACATCGCTAGGCTACTATCAGGTAGAAAGCGAGATTACTCAAAGCTTAGAAGCGTATCAACTAGACGAGAATCAAATTAATGGCACAATTGGTCAGTTATCTGGCGGTCAAAAACGCTTTGTAGAGTTAGTAAAAGTTCAGCACGCCAATGCTGAGCTGGTGCTTATCGACGAGCCGACCAACCATATGGACTATGTAGCTAAGGCAATGTTTATTGATTGGTTTAAGGCGGAGCAGGGAGCTGTGTTAGTGATTACTCACGACCGTGATGTTCTAAGAAATGTCGATAGAATTATCGAAATTCGTGACGGACGAGCACTCAGCTTTGATGGCAACTATGATGCATATCTTAGGACTAACACCTCTAAAATAGTTTCTGAGGTTAACGAGTATGAGGTAACGCAGAGTCGTATAGCTAATCTAAAAAACGATGTAGTGAGGTTCCAAAGGCTTAAAGAACGCGCTCGAGACCCAGACACAATTAAACGCTTTAAAGGTCAGGAACAGCGTGCTCGTGCAGAACTCGCTCAGCTTCAAAAGCTCCAAAAACCAAGTTTCTGGATTGATCAAGAATCGCTTCAGGGATTAAACGATAAGCTGACTAGTTCTTATGACCAACACAAAGCTCGCAACATCCGTGTCAAAATGAAAACCAAGGAATCCGAGTCTAGGAGATTGTTAATTGAAGCCCACAAGCTTAGTCTAGGCTATGAACAACCACTCTTTAGCGACATATCCTTCCAGCTCCGTGAAAGCGAGAGGATACGTTTGCATGGTCGCAATGGAGCAGGCAAGACAACCCTTATTCAGGCGATTTTAGCTCAGGTAACAGCTAGTAAAACGATAGCCAAAAAGTTTGAGGGTCATGTCGCTGTCGAGAAAGAAATAAAAATTGGTGTATACGAGCAAGAGATTGATAAGAGTATTTTTGATCTGACTTTGTTTGAAGCGCTCGAAAAAGTTCTTCTTGAAAAAAAGGTTAATGCTAGTGACCAGCGTATCAGGCAACTGATGAGCGATTATTTATTTCATCCCCAGGGCGATGCTGGACTTAAGATAGAACGACTGAGCGGGGGTCAAAAAGCACGGTTCCAATTAATCAGTATGTTGGCTAACGATCCTCAGGTACTTATCTTGGATGAACCCACTAACCACTTAGATCTGCCTAGTATAGAAGAGCTAGAAACTGCCCTAGCAGGCTATGGCGGGGCAATTATATATGTTTCGCACGATAGCTATTTTGCTGACAAGCTCAAATCAACAGAGGTAAAAATAGGTTAGCTATTGACAAAATTGTATAAATTTGCTATAATTAAATATAACTTTGAGAAATTTAAAACTTTGATCAACTTACAATGCGTACCTTCCGGCCTGACGCCAGGTATTGCAACTGTTTAACAGATGTGCTAAAGTATACGGAGCATGATTACAGCAGACAAGAAAGCAGAGATTGTCAAAGATCTCGGCAAAGACAAGAAAAACAGTGGTGACCCAGCAGCACAAGTTGGAATTTTAAGCGCTCGTATCTCTGAGCTTACCGAGCACCTAAAGCGCAACAAGAAAGATTTTGCAGCCCGACGCGGGTTATTGCAGATGGTAGGTAAGCGAAAGCGACTACTTCGTTATATTGCAGATAAGGATAGCAAAAAATATCTTGAGCTAATCAAGAAACTTGGCATTCGTCGCTAATTTGTACTTTCCTTTTGTTTAGTCATAATCGACTGAACAAAAATGAGAGCGCAAGTATCCGCGCTTTGCACTATAATAAAGGTACAACTAACTAAGTTCGTCGTATCGACAACAGATATATTCATTACAATGAATGCGTATACCTGCATCGAGCCGACGAATAGAAGGAAATAAATTAAAATATGAACACGATTAACCCTTACGGAAAAGATCTAATAACCGTTTCTACTGAATTTTGTGGGAAGACCCTAACACTAGAAGTTAACCGAGTAGGTTTCCGCTCAAGCGCAAGTGTTATTGCTCGCTATGGAGACACAGTAGTTCTCGGTACTGCTATGGTAGGGACCAAAGCACTTGAAGGATTCGATTATTTTCCGCTGTCTATCGACTATGAGGAAAAAATGTATGCAGCAGGCAAAATTAGTGGTTCGCGCTTTATCAAAAGAGAAGGTCGACCTAGCGATGACGCCATACTTATCGGTAGGCTAATCGATCGTCCGATTCGCCCATTATGGCCAAAAGGCTATCGCCATGAAGCTCAAGGGGTAGCAACCGTCCTTAGCATGGACCCGAGCTTTAGGCCTGACGCAATAGCCATGATCGCACTAAGCGCTGCGTTTTGCTTAACAGGTGCTCCGTTCGAGGGTCCTGTAGCAGGGTTGCGTATTGGTATTGCCGACGACGGAACATACCAGGCTTTCTTGCCTGCAGAGAAGCTTAACCACGGCAAGCTTGATCTTGTTGTTGCGGGCACAGCTAAAGGTGTCATGATGGTTGAAGCTGGAGCCAACGAAGTAACAGAGGATCAAGTTGTCGATGCTATTGCCTATGCATATGAAGCTATGCAACCGGCGATCGCTCTTCAGGAAGAACTTATACAAAAAGTGGGTGTAACCAAGCGAGAATACAAACTCAGTTTACCGGACGAAAAAATTCAAAATGACGTTAACGAATGGGTTCACGGCAAATTAGGTGAAGCATTACGCACTGCTTACCCGGAGCGTAACGAGATGATTCGTGAGATGCGTGATGAGATGGAGCAATATTTTGCAGACAAAGTGGGCGCAGATGAGTTCGTGGCTCTTAGGCGCGAGTATGACGACGCTTTTACCAACGCGCTACATAAAGACGTACGTAAAGGGATTGTAGAAGACGGCGTAAGACCTGATGGCCGTAAAATGGATGAGATTCGTCAGCTATCAAGTGAAACAGGCTTTTTACCCCGCGTACATGGCTCTAGTATCTTCACAAGAGGTGTAACACAGGCCATGAACATCGTAACGCTTGCACCACTTAGTTACTCTCAAATTGTTGATACTATGGAAAAAGATGAAGAACGACGTTATCTTCATCATTACAATGCACCAGGCTGGACAGTAGGCGAAGTAAAGCGCTTAATGGGGCCAGGTCGTAGAGAGATCGGGCATGGTTATTTGGCAGAACGTGCGCTGAGCGCAGTACTCCCAGATGAGGCAGATTTCCCATATGCTATCCGCTCTGTAACTGAAATAATGAGTCAGAACGGTAGTACATCTATGGCTGCCACTTGTTCTTCGACACTTGCATTAATGGACGCTGGGGTGCCATTAAAACGACCTGTTAGCGGTATCGCTATGGGCTTAATGCTCGACGGCGAACGGCCAATTATTATGAGTGATATTGCTGACGCAGAGGATTTTGCTGGTGATATGGACTTTAAGGTGACAGGCACCACAGAGGGTATCACCGCACTGCAGATGGATATGAAAGTTCATGGTTTGCCAGTGGAAATTCTCAAGAGTGCTCTTGAGCAAGCCAAGGCAGGTCGTGCACATATCCTTGACCATATGTTAAGCGTACTGCCAGAGCCAAGAAATGAATTAAGTCCATTTGCGCCTCGCGTAGAATCTATGAAGATTAATCCTGATAAGATTCGCGAAGTGATAGGTAAGGGCGGAGAAATGATCAATAAGATTATTGCTGAAACCGGTGCAGAAATTGATATCAAAGACGATGGAACAGTCATGATTGCTAGCCCAGATAAGGCAAGTATCGACGCTGCGATGAAGTGGGTGAGTGATATTACCGCTGAGCCAGAAGTCGGTACGGTATATCGGCAAGTGCCAGTAATGAGTGTTATGGACTTTGGGGCCTTTGTTCAGATCTTGCCTGGCAAGGACGGGCTTGTACATATCAGTGCTCTCAGTGAAGACCGAGTGGAGAAAACGAGCGATGTTGTTAATGAAGGTGATCTAGTAGATGTAAAACTAATAGCTATCGATGATCGTGGCCGTTTACAGCTTAGTATGCGAAAGAGAGACCTTGATGGTTAAAAACCTGGTAGCATGGCGCCGAACAAATAAAGGTAGCTTATTCTTTGGAGTTTTAAGTCTTGGGCTGTTTTACGCTTTTGCCTCACTTGCGATAGACACGGGATCACTACTCCACTACGCCATAGCGATTGGACTACTTGTTATAGGGTTTCGGGACATCGGAGTATTTGTAAAAACGTCTAGTACATCACATGACAAAACAAAGAAACGAAGCCGAAAAAAAGCTTGAACAAATCAAGGCAGATATTCTAAATAAGAATGTCTGTCCAGATTTGGCTCAAGGGGCTAATCAGCTCGTTATGGGTCATGGTAATCCGTGCGCAGATATTGTTTTTATAGGTGAAGCTCCTGGTAAAAACGAAGATATGCAAGGTATACCATTTGTCGGCTCTGCAGGTAAGTTGTTGGATGAAATGCTAACAACCATAAATCTGCAACGAAACGACGTGTACATTACCAATATTGTAAAATATAGACCACCAAGTAATCGTGATCCTTCTACAGATGAAAAGAAAGAATTCTGGCCATACCTAATGAAGGAATTAGATGTGATTCGCCCAAAAGTTATCGCGACACTTGGTAGACACAGCATGGAGTATTTTTTGCCAGGGCAGAAGATAGGCGCCGTTCATGGTCAGCCAAAGCGCATTAGGATAAACTTTGGTAATACGCAAACAGCAGGTGGTCTCACTGTGGATGCGATGCAAGACGCTGATGAGCAACGGACTGAATCGTACCAAAAGTACGATGAAGAAGTAGCGGATTCAGCAACACAGAAGCGCGCCACAAGTGAAGGCAGTGTTTCGAGCTCTGCTCGAAAGCAGGACTTCACGAGCGTGATCATCCTGCCGTTGTATCATCCAGCGGTGGCATTATATAACAGAGGACTACGCCAAACACTATTTGATGATTTTATGGCAGTCCCAGAGATTATTAAAAAATTAAATTTAGAAAATTAAGAGGAATAATAATGAATAACAACGAAAATAAGACGGCAAAACAGCCGTCAAACAATCAAAAAAAAGGTAGTAACCGTAGACCAATAAGTCGCGGTGAAGCTATCCGTGCTCAAAAGCGCAACATAGAAGATGCCACACGTATTGCCAGTCAATATCTTGACGCAGGCGCAACACAGGCAGAAGGAAAGCCTCGCGCTAACTTTATCGACGACAGCCCAAGACTTAAAGTCATTGGTCTAGGAGGCATGGACGGTGGTGGTTCTAAGAACTGTATCTTGGTCGAATATAAGGATGATGTTATCGTTATGGACTGCGGATCAGATCTTGGTGTTGACTTGCCGGGTATCAACTACGGCATTGCAGATATGAACTACTTAGAATCAGTTAAACACAAACTAAAAGGGTACGTTATAACCCATGGTCACCTCGATCATATCGGTGGTTTGCCACATATTGTACCGCTTTATCCGGCGCCAATATACGGAAGTAAGTTCAGTATTGGTCGAGTCGAAGAAATTTTTCAGAACTTCGGCCTTCCAATGCCCGATGGTTTTGAACTACGAACGGTAGCTATGAATGAAGACACTCATGAGCGTCTTAAAGTAGGGAGCTTCTTTGTAGAGCTAGTACGAGTCACGCACTCTATACCTGGTAGTACCTGTATTGTACTGGATACGCCAGTCGGACGACTTATTAACACTGGTGATTTTAGGCTTGATCCTAATCCGCTAGACCATGAAAAAACCGACACTGAGCGTTTGATAGAGTTAGGAAAAGAAGGCGTGCTAGCACTCCTCAGCGAGAGCACGACCTGCGAGCGTCCTGGCCGAACACCTAGTGAATCAACAATTGAACAAAGCTTTATAGATATTATGGAGAATGCTCCAGGCCGATGTTTTATGGCGATGTTTAGTACTAACATTAACCGCATCCAGATGATCATCAATGCTGCTTCTCATCATAACCGCAAGATCGCTCTAGACGGACGAAGTCTGGTTAGCACCTTAGAAATGGCAGTTAGGCATGGTTTCGTAAGGATACCAAAAGGCACTATTGTGCCGATCGCTAGCGTGCCAAGTATGAAAGACGAGGATGTAGTAGTTGTATGTACAGGTTCCCAAGGAGAGCCTAACTCTGCATTACAGAGAATGGCGACTGGTGACCACAAGCATATTAAGCTCAAAGAGCAAGATACTGTGGTTCTCAGCTCGACTCCAATTCCTGAATCAGGTAACGACGCATTAGTCGGCAACATGGTTGATGACCTGACCCGTAAGCATGTTCATGTGTTCGAACATAGAAATCACAAGATAGACGGCACAGGGCCACTCCATGTATCCGGACACGCAAGCCAAGATGAATTCAAAGATATGATTAAAATGACACAGCCAAAATTCCTTGTGCCAATTTACGGCGCTTATCGTGTAAAACAGCGTCATATCGAACTCGGTATAGAAGAAGGGATCCCCCGCAAGAATACTGTTAACGCAGAAAACGGCGAAGTGATAGCCTTTACTCCAGAAAAAATGGAAGTAATTGGACGTGTTCCAAACGGTACTATATTGGTCGACCAAACCGGCGCCATAGTAAGTAATGTAGTAGTTAAAGATAGGCTTATGCTAGCCAACGAAGGTTTAGTTGCAGTTGTATTAACTATCGACAAGAAATCAGGTCAGCTGATGACCAGCCCTGATATTATTAGCCGTGGCTTTATTTATATGAAGGGCCAAGAAGAGCTAATGAACACGTTTAGAACAGAGCTAAAACGCGCCGTTGCACAGCGGTTCAAGCGCATTGAGCTAGACCGATTTAAGGCAGAGCTTCGTGAGCATGTCACGCATTTTCTTTATGAACAAACTGGAAGAAGTCCTATTGTTATACCTGTAGTAAATGTAGTGGGTGGCCGAAGTGGTGGCTCTAACTCTGGGGGTAGGCGACAAGAAGGCGAAGTTAATGATACGCCACAGCCAGTTAAGAATACCGAGCAAGAAGCAGCGGATCTTCAGGAAAGGTTCGCCGCAATGCGCGCCAAACTCCTCAACCAAGATGCCCGCGTCGACTAAGCATTAGTTTATTGACTTTTGTAGTAATTTTTGCTATAATTAGTTTATTGGACATTTCTTCAGGAATGGCCAGGCGTAAAGTATACTTTGCACGAGATAGCCACTAGGTTGTCAAAGAAATTTCCAGCTCCTCGGAGCTGATAATAGTAGATGATACTAGCGCTTCTGATAAGAAGTTAGTAAAATAGACAATAAGAACAAGCTTTATGGCAAAAAGGAAAAAACAGACAAGAAAAAAGAAAGCAGAAACAGCCTCACCGGCTGAGAGGTCTGCTTTTTGGCCACTAACAGGTGCAATCCTGCTAGTAGTAATGGCTGTCTTTGTATTGCTTGGTGGTTTTGGGACGGGAGGTCCACTACCAATTAATATGTTCGAGGGCGTATATTGGGCTCTTGGATGGGCGTCTTATCTATCTCCCTTAGCTTTACTGTATTTTGGAATTCATAAGTTTAAGAGTGAAGAACGTAAGGTACCTCTAGGAAAGATGTTATCTATGCTAGGATTTGTGACTGCAACATCTGTTTTATTCCATACTGCCGTAATCGACACTAGTACCGCAACTTCTCTTGCAGACCAAAATGCCGGTAATGGCGGTGCAGTTGGCGCTGTGATAGGCGGAGCGGTACTGCAAGCGCTAGACAAGCTACCAGCATCACTACTATTTTTTGTAGTAGCAATGCTTACATTCTTTTTAGCATTTAATATTTCTCCAAAAGTAATCGCAAAAGTGTTTGCACCATTAAAAAGAAAAGAAAAACCGGCAGATACCGATATTTCAGAACTGAAGGAACGACACTTTAAGCTCAATGAAGGCGTGCCTACAGAGCATCCTGGCGATGTGCAAATACAAGAGAAGCCTCGGCTTAGTAGTCTAAAGAATACTGCTCAAAAGTTAAGTAAAGAGGAGGATCACGAAGCATTAACTGTTGCTAACGACTCCGCGTGGGAATTTCCAGCGCTCGGCTTGCTTAATCAGAAACAAGACAAGGCCAATGCTGGCGACGTAGAAGGCAATGCTCAGGTTATTAAAGAGACATTTACTAACTTTAATATTAATGTAGAGATGGAAGGGGCTAACGTTGGCCCACGTGTAACACAGTACACATTAAAACCACCCACAGGTGTAAAGCTCACCAAAATTACTGCACTTGAGAATAACCTAGCATTGGATTTGGCCGCAACATCTATTCGTATGGAAGCTCCAATTCCGGGCAAGCGTCTGGTTGGTATAGAAGTGCCTAACCTTAAAGCAGCGACCGTACGTATCAGTAGTCTTATGCAGTCAAATGAATGGCGAAGCCTGAGTGCACATCCACTAGGTTTTGTAATCGGTAAAGACATTGCTGGTCAGCCAGTAGTAGCTGATTTGGCTAGAATGCCACATCTTTTGGTGGCTGGGCAGACAGGTTCTGGTAAGTCAGTTATGATCAATACCATCTTAACCAGCATGCTGTACCATAACAGCCCATCCGACTTAAAGTTAATACTAGTAGACCCTAAGACTGTTGAGTTAACTCCATATAATGATATTCCTCATCTTCTAACTCCAGTTATAACAGAACCAGAAAAGTGTATTAGTGCGCTCAAGTGGGCAGTCGCAGAGATGGAACGTCGTTACCGAGCGCTGGCAGAAGTTAAAAAGCGTAATATTATTGAGTATAACAATCTCAAAAAAGAAGAGGGCATGCCGTACATCGTGATCGTGATCGACGAGCTGGCCGACCTTATGATGATGGCCGCCCGAGACGTTGAAGCTTTGATAGTAAGAATCGCACAGAAGGCTCGAGCGGTAGGCATCCACCTAATACTAGCTACTCAACGCCCTAGTGTGGATGTAATCACGGGCCTAATAAAAGCTAATGTTCCTGCTCGTATCGCATTTACAACAGCCAGCCAAGTAGATTCACGAACAATCATCGACCAGATGGGCGCCGAGAAACTCCTCGGGCGAGGCGATATGTTGTTCCTTACTAGTGATATGCCCAAGCCTAAACGTGTTCAGGCCGCTCTTATAGACGATGAAGAAACATTAAAGATTACTGATTTTGTACGTGAACAACGTGCGCCAAATTATGATGATGAAGTTGTCAGCCAGCCAGTACAGCTCAATGGTAAGGGTGGGATTGTAGTAGATATGGGCGGTGGGTCTTCTGCAGATGATGATATGTGGCAGGATGCTGTTCGGGTAGTTATAGAGGGGCGCAAAGCAAGTACAAGTTTACTGCAACGTCGACTCCGTGTAGGATATGCTCGAGCTGCTCGTTTGATTGAGACTATGGAAGAGCAGGGGATAGTTGGCCCAGCGGATGGTGCTCGTCCACGTGAAGTACTAGTAAGTAGTATGGATGATGTGTTTGGTGACGGCCCTCCTAGCGAAGGCGATGTATACGATGATATGCCCGATGAAGGCGAACTAAAGTAGACACGGTAATGGTACTATAAGAGCATGGAACCACAGGATCCCTACCAGTATCGTAAGCCGGATGAATCGTTACCCCCAGTGCAGTCTTCGCCTCAGTCAGATTGGACTCCAGCAGGCCCAAACTCACCGTTTATAACACCATCTGTCGATCCACGTGTAAAACGCCGGAAGATTTTATTAATTACTGTTGGCATACTAATGAGCTTGCTGGTACTAATAGCGATAGTGGCAACTTATACGGGTAATAGTGGAAGAAATTCTGTCGAGCAAGAGTACATAGAAGGCCCAACAACCGACGTGGCTTTGAGCGACCAGGATGCACCTTTATTCTCAATAAGGTATTCATCTGAATTAGAAGTGCTGATTAATGAAGAACTGACAGATGAAGATGGTTGGTTCCTAGGACTAGCAGAAAGTGAAGAGAACTCTTCATACAATATTAATGTTCGAGTTTCGACTAACGAACCCGAATTTATTGACGGAGAAGAGGCAGTATTTGAACTGACTCCTACTGAGGGCGATCCGTATAACGTAGATACTTCTGACGTTGTAACAGCAGGGGTGCGCACCAAAAAAACTACTGGCGAATACACTCAAAACGACGCTAATTATATCGTTGCATACTCTGTAGCAAAGGTAGGTGAGCGTTATGTAGAAGTTACTGCTTTGTATCCAAAGGATAATCAGACTATCACAAAAAGCTTTGATGCAATGCTAGGCTCGATTAGACTTAAGTAAGTGACCTATTCTTGATTGAGAATGCGATGGGCGATTTTGCGGACAGCGTCAATTTCCTCTGTCCATTTGTTTGGATCAAAAGGTTCAGCCTCTTGTCTAACGACAAGTTCCGGATAATGTTCGCCATCAAGATTTATGGCGTCTAGTATCTCATCGTTCAGTATGCTACCAGGGTATTTTTCACTCATATAAAGTATTTATAGATCTTCTCTCTAGATTTTGCAAGCATTGTTGACAAAAACCAGAATGAGAATATAGTAAAAAGCATAAACAAAAAGCGCAGGCAAAAGAGGAGACTAGCAATGGTTGATAAGCTAATTACACCTACATGCGAGGTGAGTGGCTTGCCTCTGCCGGTTCTCCCACTTGAGCCCCGATTATTCGGGGCTCTTTTAAATTTAAACCATACCAACTCTCACCATCATTTTCACCCCAAGTCCGATCCTCGCTTACAATCAGTTGCTGGCTTGGCACTGCGCAAGTCGAGAATTCAAACCACCCCTTTAATCAGTCATAACGAGTACCATCGTTTATATGAAGGCGCGCCACTACCTGATACTGAGGAACAGATATTTAAGCTAAGTGTACTTTCTGTGGCGGGATTTACTCCGAGATCAGCCATAGATCCAAGACAGCCACTTAGAATTGTCGGGCTAACAGATAAAGCTCATAGTAAGATCGCTCGATCAATTCGTGTCGAGAGACCACTTTTAGTCGCCAGATTCTATGCAGAATACTGTGCATCACAGGAGACTGACTACTCTAAACTTGAGGAGTTACTTCATCAGTCAACGACCGATGTGAAGAAAGTAGAGATAGCACGAGAAGTGTTGGGGTACAGCATTGAGTCAGCACTTGGAAGAATGTCTCTTTCTGAACCTCAGATTAGAAAGGAAGGATTTATTTCTGGTTCAAAAGCCAAAACGCTATACTCTGCAACACGTCAGTTGATCAGACGGCATGCTCTTCGTGATTATGTGGATCATTTAAGTCTAAGATACGCAAAAAGTTAACACTTTACAAACAGGGGTGACGCTGGTATAATGAAGGTATTATTAACTCAGTTCGTGACATCTAGTGTGCACGGGCGTTAACCAAAGGAGTAAGCATGCATGAGTATGAAGTTGTAGTACTTTTTGACCCGGGGCTTGAGATTGATCTCACAAAGCCAATGGCTAAAGTAGAAAAGATCATCACAGATAACGGTGGTAAGATCTTAAATACAGACAATTGGGGTAAAAAGAAACTTGCATATGTAATCGCAAAGCAAGATCACGCCGTATATGTACTGTATACAGTTGAGCTTCCAGCAGAGTCTGTGCAAAAGATTGAGTCAACGCTCAATATTACAGACGAAGTTATTAGGTATCTTGTGTCACGAGTTGACCACAAGACGTTGGCAAAAGCTGAGGCGATCCGTAAGGATAAAGCAGAAAAAGCAGCAAAACGCGGTGATAGCCCAGACGATCAAAAAAGCGAAGATTAATTCTTGACGCTGATCAAAAGTCGGCGTAGGGTAAAGATAATATAAAAAGACATAGTTCTTATAAGGAGATAACAATATGGCACGAAGTTTTAACCAAGTAACATTAATGGGTAATTTGACCCGAGACCCTGATCTCAGGCAGATTCCTAGCGGTCAAAGTGTATGTAGCTTTAGCTTAGCACTGAACCGTAGCTATAAAGGCAGTGATGGTAACTGGCAAGAAGCAACCGATTATGTAGACGTTGTTGCATGGGGACCACTCGGAGAGAGAGTTGCTCAGTACGTAACAAAAGGTCGACCAGTACTAGTTAGCGGGCGATTACAAAGTCGACAGTGGGAACAAGATGGGCAAAAGCGTAACAAACTAGAGGTTGTTGCCGGGGATGTAACATTCTTAGGTGGCAGAGGAGAAGGTGGAGATAGTGGCAGTAGCCAAGGCTCGCAAGACTCGAGTTCTAATATCAAGCCTACTACAAAAAAAGATAAAGACGTTGTCGTCGAAGATATAGGCGACGAACCAATAAACCTAGACGACATCCCATTTTAAAACATTTTTCATTTAACAATTTCCATTTTTCATTTAGTTCTCAAATGAGAATTGAATAATGATAAATGATAAATTCTCGACTAGAAGGAGAGAGACATGGCAAAGATATTTAAGCACAGAACAGACGTACCATATTTTGATTACAAAGATTTTAAGACTCTACAGAGGTATGTAAATCAGTATGGTCAAATTGAGACTAGAAAAAAAACCGGTCTAACCGAAGCACAACAGAAAAGACTAGCAAAAGCGATAAAGCGTGCACGACACCTAGCGCTAATGCCTTTTGTAGCGAGTAACTAGAAACTTTATGAGCGAAAACCATAGCAAGGTTGCTCAGATATATCGCATAGTTTACGATGCCACAACTACGTCCATGCCAAATTTAGGCGGACATCATGGTATTTATGGAAACCAAAAACACATTGGTCTGGAGCTTCTGCGTTTTGTTGGCGAGTTAGATCAAAAGATGAGAAACGGACCACTTATTAAGAGCGATCTTGATCAGCTACGTGGACATTGTCGGGTAGCTCAAGCGTCAGGAGCAATCGCAGAGAATGATCTAGAAAAGATTGATAAGGTTATTGATACACTTTATATAGAGGAGATGCGATGAATAAAGATCAGTACGATAGAGCATACAAGGAAGCCGAGAGTTTATACAACAAAGCTAAAGATCTAATTGATGACTCAAATCATCCGCTTGGCAGAGAAGTCTTGCAGTCGGGACACCAACTTTTTCAAGATATTAAAGCACAAAAAAACCCTCGGACACTTGAGGATAATGTAAAGAGACTAATAAAGAAGTATGAAGCCATTCATGATCATGGCGATCAAATCATGGACTTTCAGCATAGCAGGTTGTTAATCGATAGTTACCAAGATATGGTGATGGGTTTTCGTAAGTTTGATAACTACTAGATTAGGAATAAAGAAGCGGAAATTAGTAATTTGTTTGCCAGTAGTAAAAGCAAAGATGTTGGGATTTTCTTTTTCAATCACGAGCCACTAAACAGAGAGGATTATAAATGGCATTTGGAGTAACAGATTTAAAAAAAGGTACAGTGTTCCAGCTAGACGGAACGCCATATAAGGTCGTGGAGTACAGCCAGAAAGTGGTTGGTCGTGGTGGCTCAATTGTTAACGTAAAAATTAAAAGCCTTCTTGATGGTAAAGTTTTAGAAAAAACTTTTAAGGGCAATGACTCGATTCAGCCAGCAGATGTCAGTGTAAGTAACGCGCAGTATCTATATAATGACGGCGCAACCTTTTATTTCATGGATGAAGAAAGTTTCGAACAACATGAAGTATCGGCAGAAGTAGTTGGAGATTATTCTAGGTTTATGAAAGAGGGTGATAGAGTCCAGGCTCAAAGCTTTAATGGCCAGATCATTACTGTAGAATTACCAAAAAATGTATACCTTGAGGTTACCTATACTGAGGATGCAGTAAAAGGAGACACTAGCTCATCAATAACTAAGGAAGCGAAGTTAGAAACAGGCGCAACCGTCAGAGTGCCGGCATTTATAAAAACTGGTGACATAATCTCGGTAGACACCACATCTGGCGCTTATCGAGAACGAAAAAAGGACTAATGAAAAAGCGTCTTGACCAGACACTTGTCACACTAGGCTTGGTATCAACACGAAGCCAGGCCGAGAGCTATATTCGTCTCGGCAAGGTAATGGTGAATGGTCGTGGAGTAACAAAAACTGGTTATATGGTTAATGATCATGACGATGTTAAGCTTAATGTCGAAAATCAGTATGTAAGTAGAGCAGGTCTAAAATTAGAATCAGTGGCCTCGCAACTAAAGCTTTCGTTCATAGATAAAACAGTACTCGATGTTGGAAGTAGCACTGGGGGTTTCACAGACTTTGCTATCCAGAACGGAGCTAAAAAAGTGATTGCAGTAGATGTAGGTAGCAACCAGTTGCATCCGTCGCTTCGCGCACATCCTAAAATAGAATTACACGAACAGACAGACATTAGGAGTATTAAAAAACTCGATATCAAGCCTAATATAGTGGTGATCGATGTAAGCTTTATAAGCCTTAGAGAGATTCTGCCTCATGTATTAAAACTGGGCACTAAACAAACCCAAATTGTAGCTATGCTTAAGCCTCAGTTCGAAGCAGGAGAAGACTTTCGGCATAAAGGCGTTATCAAGAACGAGTCAATGAGACGTGAGATACTGAAAGACTTTGAACATTGGGCAAAGAGTTACTTTGTGATTAAAAATAAGTCAGATAGCCAGATAAGTGGAGAAAAAGGCAATAGGGAACGATTCTATTTGCTACAGGGCATGTAAGCATTTACACTGGTACACAACATGCAATACTTCACTGACCGCAGTCAAGCTGGCAAGATGCTGGCAGAAAAAATGGATAACTACAAAACCGAAAACTGTGTTGTGTTAGCTATAAGCGAGGGAGGAGTCTTGGTAGGAGCAGAGATTGCAAAACGCCTTCACTGCGCTCTTTACATGCTAGCCACAGAAGATATTACACTACCCCGTGAATCAGCGCCCATTGCTACTATGAGTTCAGCGGGTACATTTAGCTATAATTCTTCGTTCTCGCCAGGCCAATTAGAAGAGATTGTAATTGACTACCGTAACCTAATAGAGCAAGAAAAATATGAAGCGTTTCAGCATCTTAACCGCATAGTAGGTAAGGATGGTGTTATACCCAAGGTATTATTAAAGAGACACACAGTAATTATTGTGTCAGACGGTTTTAATAACGCTTTATCTCTCAATATCGCCAATGACTTTCTAAAGCCAATTGACGTAGCACGGACGGTAGTTGCTACGCCAATCGCTAGCATACCGGCAGTGGATATGATGCATCTTGTGGCTGACGAAATTTTTTGTCTGGGTATCATTGAGAACTACATGACTACCGATCATTACTATGATGACAATAAGATTCCTGACCACGAAACAGTGGTAGAAATCATGAAAAATATTGTACTCAACTGGTAGAATACTGACCCAATAACAGCTGCGAATAAGTAATGTAAGTTTAATTTGATCTGTACAAAATAAGTATGCTATTTTGAATGTAGATTGGAACAAATAAAAACCAAACCGTTCCAAAACAAAGACAAATTCAAAAAGAGATAAAAAGTGAAAAAGAACTCAAGCAGTGTCCGCGGACCAAAAGTACGTTATTTTAACCATCGTGTAGGCACGGTGACTGTACGCAAGCCGATTATGCGTTCATTTGTTCTTCCTGTTTTTATGACAGTAGGGATGATGGGCGGGATGTTCTATGGTTTTGGGCAGTACCAGGACGCGAGAACCGCAGTTGTTCGAGCTAATGAGACCAAGCCACAAGTTATCGAAACAGTAGATAAGAAAGAGTCTTTGAATGACCAGAAGCCTCGTCAGGCAAAAGAAGATAAAAAACTTGCAAACGCTATTGAAAAGAAACTAGACTCTATGCCTAAAAATACAAAGTGGGCCGTGTCTGTACGCGATCTAAAGTCAGACCGTATGGCAAACATTCGAGCAGATCAGATGGTTGATTCGGGAAGCCTATACACTATGTTTCTACTGTCTGCTCTAGAAAAAAAACAACCAGCAGACAAGTGGAAATATAAAATGAATGTTCAAACAGTTCAGGACTGTGTCATGAAAATGATTAATGTCTCGGATGCCGAGTGTAGTGAAGCAATTGGAAGAAACGCCGGATGGCAGAATATAAATCCTCAAAACAGAGGTCTAGGATTTAATAACACAAGTATTTCTTCTGCTACAGAGCAAAAAACCACAGCGCGTGATGTGAGTGAACTTATGTATAGATTACAGAACAGCCAAATGCTAAGCGATAAAGCACGTCGTATCGTGTTTGACGCTTTGTATTCTCAGCAGAGCAGAGAAGGTGTGCCGAAGGGCTGTGGTATTAGCTGTCTGGTCGCCAATAAAACCAGTGAGTTTAATGACGTAAAGCACGATTCAGCAATTGTAACTCATGGTTCATCGCAGTACGTAGTTGTGATAATGAGCTCTGGAACGACTTGGGCCCAGGTAGCGGACGTAGCTAAGTCGATACACGAAGAGATGCGACCTTAATCCTTTTTAGGAACGAAGCTTGTAGCCACTATTAAACAGTCGATAGTTTAGTATAAATAGCCCTATAGAGAAGCCGGCAATGATGCTTAATGATATCGCAGGGTTAACATCTGCCGTGCCTAGCATTGAGTATCTGACAGTGTTGATCATGTAATAGATCGGATTAAACTGGGTAAGTGTCGCGAATACTGGTGGCAAAAGTGAAACAGAATAGAATACACCACCTAAGAAGATGAGGGGTTGTAGTATAAATGTCTGGTACAGACTCAGGTCATCAAACTTTTCTGAACGTAGACCAACTAAGACTCCAAGCATTGCGAAGAACGCACCAATAAGCAAGAAACTGAGTAAAAACATTAAAGGGTGAGCCATGGGCAAATCGCGTACAAGCAATAATGCTGTTACATAAGCTATTGATGTGATGATGCTTGCTCTGATGAAACCGCCTAGACCAAAAGCCACTAGTAATTGCACGTTAGAAACAGGGGAAGATAGTTGGTCGTCTATCGAGCGTTGCAGTTTTTGTTGCATTAGTGATGAGGCATTGTTAGAAAAAATATTCATAGCAAAACTCATCATCAGTAATCCGGGAATTATAAATACAATATATCTAACACCGTCTAGCTCGCTGATACGACTACCTAGTGCAGCGCCAAAGATACTGATGTATAAGTATGTTTCTAGGAGTGGCCCAAGAATAGTTTGTCGTTTTATCCCCCAAAAACGGGTAAGTTCACGGCGTAAAACGCTCCAGAACCCTAGCCATGATGTGCGTCGGTCAATCATAATATGCTCCTCGTAAGCTCTTCACGACCTATTAATTGCAGATATACATCCTCAAGAGATTTCTTTTTATAGTGTTTTTTAAGATCTGCAGTCGTACCGGTTTTAATGATTTTGCCCTGATTAATTAATGCTATTTGATCGCATAATTCTTCAGCTTCCTCTATATAATGTGTGGTCAAAAGAATCGTAGTGCCTTCTTTGTTTATCTTTTTCATATATTTCCAGAGTTCTAGGCGGAGCTCTACGTCAACTCCGGCGGTTGGTTCATCCAGGATAACCATTTTTGGTCGATGCATTAATGCACGAGCCAATACAACGCGTCTTTTCATACCCCCAGAAAGCATCATAGATTTTGCGTTTCGTTTATCTTTTAGTGAAAATGCCTCTAGCAGTTCTTCTATTCTTTCTTGTCGATCTTTCTTTGGCATCCCAAAGTATCCACCATGAAAATCCAGAGTTTGTTCTACAGTCAAAAACCAATCGAGGTTAATGTCTTGCGGGGCTAACCCCACCTTTGCGCGCACCTCTCTGTAATTAGTGACAATATTATCCCCAAAAACTGTACCCTCGCCACCTGTAGGTACTGCTAGCCCAGTGATGCAGTGGATTAAAGTCGATTTACCAGCACCGTTTGGCCCAAGAAGACCAAAAAATGAACCAGCGGGTATTTGAAAGTCTATCCCTTGCAGTGCCTTTGTGCCAGAAGGGTAAGTTTTTTTAAGTTTCTTTACGTTTAATGCATTATTCATAAGTAACAGGGTAGCTGAGAATACTTGATGATGTCAAGTATTTTATGAGCCAGGATACACGCTATAATAGACCCAATGAGATTTTTTAGGATGCCAGCAAGGGGGAAGGAGTGGATGAACTCTGTTTTTGCTTGGGTGCGAAAACACAAAAAGGCAATCATTGCTGGGCTCTTTGCTATCGTCATTATTCAACTGCTCTATCCTAGCGGTTATACTCGTCCGTTAGTATTCTCTGAGGGTAAGTATCTGGGACTTAGAAGTATGCAGACAATGAACGGACACTATAAATACGCTCTGAGTAGAGACGTATCTGTTGTGCTTGGAGATGAAAGAAAGAGCCAAAAAATAACAGATTATGGCCTGGGCCTTGATGAAAGTAAGCTTAAATCCTCAGTCCAATCACCATTATGGCAACGAGTTATACCCCTGTCGCTTTTTGTACCGATAAACATTGATACAGATGATTGGCAATCGATAGATCATGGGAGGCAAGACGAGATGATAAAAACTCTTGCGGAGTCATATCATCAAACTGCTCAGAGTGCAGGAGTCGCAAAGAATGAAGAAGGTGTATTTGTATTGAACGAGTCAAAATCTGGGCGAGAAATCATTAATAACGAGTTCAAAAAACAGTTATCTGAGTTCTCAGTTGAAAATGATGAAACCATACGAGTACCAACACGCACTATAGATCCAGTTATTACCAATGAGATGGTACAGCAAGTGATCGATAAAACTAAGCCAGAAAACTTGCAGAAAATTACATTTGCTGTAGAGAAAAAGAACTATGTGATTGATGAGGAAACAATTTCTGAATGGTTGACTATCGTTATTAATGAAGAAGAAAAACGTGTTAGCTTAGAATTTGACCAGCAGTCTGCTAGTGATTGGTTTGATAAAACAATTGGATCCGTCAACACTGGTATTCCTAGCGTTGTGACAATTCGTGACGGTGCTGAAGAGTCGAGGACACCAGGTACACCAGGACGAGGCGTAGATAAAACTCGAGCCCTTAATGATATTAAGCAGGCCGTGATTGATAAACAATCTCAAGTCAAGGGCGAGGTAGTGCAACTTCCTGTAGCTATTCAGACAAACCGTTCATACTCGGCAACACAATCAGGTTTTAGAATCATGTTTGATGAATGGGCAAAAGAATATCCTGGGATGGAGAGCTCGGTTTATATAAAAGAGCTTTCAGGACGAGGATTGTCTGCTGAGCGTGGCAGTGGGTCGGCAAAATATGTGGCGTCCGTGGCAAAGTTATTCATCGCACATTATTTACTTGCAAATATTAATGATCTGAACCAACAAGCCTATGAAGGTCGCTCATACTCTGACTGCATAGAAGCGATGATCCGTGTTTCGGATAATACTTGTGCCGAGCAAATTCGATCATCTCTAGGCGTTAACACAATTAATGGTTATGTCAGGAATCAAGGGTTTGGATCAGTGAATGTGGGCGAATACGTAGCATCAGCAAGCGACATAGGATCGTTTCTAGAACGATTAAATAATGGCTCGCTACTAGATCCAGCAAAGTCCGCCAGAATTATGAACCCAATGAGTAATCAGATCTATCGGTCTGGAATACCGGCTGGTTCTTTTGGTTCCCCGGTTGCAGACAAACCTGGATTTTATGGGGATGTCTGGACAGATGCCGGAATTGTGCAATCTCCATCCTCGACGTATGTGCTAGTAATTCTCACAAAAGGTGGGGGTTCTGGTGCTGTAAAAACGTTAGCTCAACGAGTACATCAAACACTTAATTAACTACACGTTAAAACGGAATTCAACTACATCATTAGGTCCCATGATGTAGTCTTTGCCCTCGGTTCGCATCTTGCCGGCTCCTTTGGCGGATGATTCTGAACCGGCTTCTATGAGGTCGTAGTAGTCAACCACTTGCGCCGCGATAAATCCACGTTCAAAATCTCCGTGTATTACTCCCGCCGCCTGAGGAGCTGTGGAACCTTTTTTGATTGTCCAGGCCCGTACTTCTTTTGGCCCGGCAGTTAAGTAGCTTTGTAGTCCCAACGTGTCATAGGAGGCGTGTATTAATTGCAGTAATCCTGACTCTTTAACCCCGTAACTCTCTAGTAATTCAGAAGCGTCAGACTCGTCTAGGCCCTGTAGTTCGCTTTCTAGCTTGGCGCAAACAAATAGCGTTTGAGCATTACCAACAAGAGCACTTAGCTCGTTCTTTCGTGCTTCGTTTGACAGAGTTTCCTCGTCTACATTAAACAAATAAATCATCGGCTTTGCTGTGATAAGTTGCAAGTTAGCTATGAGTTCTAGATCAATATCGGCAGAGGCATGAGCAATAGGTGTACCCTCATCTAATATCGCTTTAACTTTGTGCAGTGTATCAACAATAGGCTTCAGTTTAGGGTTAGCACGAGCCTCTTTTTCGACTCTTGGCAATCGCTTATCTACAGTTTGGATGTCTGCCAGAACCAGCTCGGTATTGATAACACCCATATCCTTCGCAGGGTCTACCTCATTGTCGACATGTACCACGTTGTCATCAGAGAAGGACCTTACGACCTGGCAGATGGCATTACAGGTGCGAATATGGCTCAAGAACTGATTACCCAGTCCTTCGCCCTTGCTTGCTCCAGCAACAAGACCTGCAACGTCTACAAAGGTTACACTAGCCGGGATGATCTTTTGGCTACCATATAGGTCAGCCAGTTTACTAAGTCGTGGGTCTGGGACAGGCACGATTCCAGTGTTAGGTTCGATAGTCGCAAAAGGGTAGTTCGCAGCCAGGATATTATTGTTAGTGAGTGCGTTAAATAAGGTAGACTTACCGACATTCGGAAGTCCAACAATAGCGATTGATAATGACATGATCAGTAGTATAACAGAGGTAGCCTACAATTTATAGGTGATTAGTTGGTTTAGTGCTTGTTCTATACGAGGGAAGTCTAGTAGATTACCTGACCAGGCGAAATAAACAGGTTTCCACTCAGGGTCAAACTTATTTTTAAACTGTTCTAACCCGGCATAATCAAACCACGGCGCATGAAGAGCATGAAGAATCTTTACTGCATGTTCTGGGATATTATTTGGGTGATCGATATGAGAGAAAGGGGCGAGACCTAAATCAAAATGCTTTTGCCCGATACTTGCCAGATATTCGATCAGTTCCAAGAATAAATAATCCATAACTTGATGAGACGCATTAGTTTTATGACGCATCAGATCGATCGTAACGTCTAGATCTGGCCGATACACAGGAACAATATTAACGAATGCTTCTATATGTCCGGACTGATTCTTTACTGCAAAAATTCGACAATCTTGAAGATAGCTATCGTCAAAATAACCTAGCAAAAAAGTCCGCTCTTCACGTCCAGGGAGACTTAGCCAAGAGTCCGAAACTGCCCGAAGCTCGTTTAATAATTCTGGGCTGTGGGGTGGCTCAAAAAACTCACTAGAATAGCTGTTTTTATTGAATCTATTACGCACGTTTCTAAAGTTTTTGCTATGCAGGGTAGACTGTACACATTTTTGTACATCAATTATAGCAGTGGCACCAATTTGCATAACCTCTAAGGAGTTAGAGGTATATATTCCAGTGCTTGATTCTGGGATATCACAGGCTACAACTAGCTTTTTATCTAAATGAGATTGACTCATAAATGTGTTCAACAAGTTTATGCGGGAGGGCATATCGTTGCAAATAGGGTCGGCCACAATGACTCGAACATCATGCGCTTCGCCATAAGCAATTATGCCTGACTCATCGTCGAAGTATTGTTTAGCAGGCCAAGACTTAAAGTAGTCTTCGCTATTGTTACTAAATTTACTAAGATATGTTTTTATTTGAGATTCTGCCACGTCTCAAGTATAGCAAGTGTGTTTAAAAACCAGTTTTGTAACTGATGGTCTTGCCGGCTCTCGCTTTGGTAGAAATAGTTGTGCTAGCAAGACGATGTGTATAAGCCGAGCTATAGGTTCGATTATCTTTAGAGATCCGTACGGGGTTATTTAGGCTGTATCGCTGTACTGTGCCATCAGGTTCTGTGATGCGGACAGTCCGACCTTTCTGAAGTATCTTTGAGCCTTTTTCGTACCAGAGTTGAAATCGATATGTTGTGGTTTTTGGAGCTCTAAATCGCATCTCTATCTGCTTATCTCCTTTTTGTTGAAACGTCCACTTGGTCTTAGTGCCTTTTATCGCTGACTTGTTAGGTGTTGATGTCCAGCCTCCATTAACGCTAACTTTGCCTTTACCGTCGGCTTTTATGTCTCCTGCGGTAGGGACAAGTTTTCGCCCACCCTGGATCATCGAAAGAGAGCCATTTAAACGTGTTTTTGTAAGAGGACGTTCAGGTAGTACTGACTTCCATTGACCGCCCTTTAGACGCTTTTGTACTGCTACTAAACCAAAGTCGTAACGGAGATCTGTGTGTGTTCTGCCAGCATGGACAGCCCACCATAAGTTGCCACGCTTTGTGCTTGCAAATTGGGTATGAGTTGGGTCTACGAAAGAGCCGTTTGTATCAGGTCCGATGTTTTTTAAGGGGGTAGGAGGTATAGAACTAAGGGTTTTTGCTGTATGACGCAGGGCCTCCAAGGCCAATCCGTTATATGAGGTTGTACTAGCGTAACTGTCTATGCCCTTAGTACTGTTTTGATTACCAGTAAGATGCTTTGGAACCACAGGCATGCCCCATGTTCCAGGCGTATGTTTGGTCTGGATTCTCTGGATAGAAAGAGCAACTCCTTTTAGATAGCGTCCTCGCCATTCCTTATTTGTTGTGTGCTTAGCAGCTATAGCAAGTGCATTTGCAGTCGCAGCGGGCACCCAAACTTGGCCTTGGCCTCGTCCAATGTAGGATGTATCTCCGTCTGGAGCAATTAGCCCTGTTAGTGCACGGGCGTTTTTTTGTAGAGTTTGTGTGACTGCTTGTGGCGTTTTATTAGGCCCCAGATCTTCTGCTACACGTCCAAGAAGCATTGCCGATAAGGCATGGTAGGCTAACGGATTTCTACTCGGGTCGCTTAAGATGCCCGCGCCACTGAAAGATAAGTTGCCACCTGTGCGTTTGGCATTGGCACTGCTATTTTGTTTTGCCTGAACAAGCAAGCTTCGAGACTCAGAACTAAGTTGTGTAGCAGGGACTTTAGAGGCTGTAGCATCTTGTCTGACTCCACTTTGAGCTAACGATATATTCGCAAATGCTTTGACTAATTTTAAGTTTGACCAGCAACCACTATTGGTAAAACATTTTTCGACACTATTGCCTTTGGACTTGCCAACCTTTAAATCAGACCGTGCATTTAGAAACTTAGCAATCCTTGGTTGTGCAGACTGCCAATTAGGATAATCTGCTAAGTTTTCTTCATTCCATTTGTAGGCATGTGACATCCCGAACACCTCAAATCCTATATTGAACCCATTACTGTCTGGATGTTTGGTCTGAGCTACCTGAGATAAAATACCTGAGTTTAATAATCCAGCGTCTCCAGTTCGAACGCCTGTTTCGATCATAGCTTGACCGATCATTGGAGCCCCGTATGCGACAACAGTCCCTTGTGCAGGATCAACAAAGCGCCCATCTGGTAGTTGATGTGAGCGCCAAGATGATGCAGTGGTAGATACTATTTGATCAATGTCGTTTACCAATGTGGCAGGCGTAGTATCGGGGCTGATTGAGGTTTGGGCATTAGCCTTTTCGGTATTAATATTTGCCCCAAACGCAATAGCGCCTACTGCGAGCAGACTACCAAGGTTACGAAGACTTCTATTATTGAATGTTTGGGCATCATGAGCAGGGGAATGTTCTGGCGTGTGGTTTGACTGTGGAGTATGTATGTGGCTCATGATTATGCCAACTTATGTGGGGCATTATTGAACTGTTTTATAATACCACAAGAACTATGAAAAGGCAAGTGATTTTGCTCACTCACTTCACCTTGCAATAAGATAACCACTAGCTATATACTTATATACATTAATTCGAGCAAACTAATCATATGAAATTGCCAAAGCTTAAAGTACAAAAACCAAATCTAGGTATCAATAAAAAAATCTTGTTAATTTTAGGAGCATCCGTCTTATTAGTTGCTATTGTCACGTTTATTTATTTTAAAAACGACTCCAACAATAATAAGAAGTTGATTGATGGTTGCGCGGATAGACTCAATAACTCAAAGCAATTGTTTGAAGAGAAAAAATACAAAGAGTCGTATGATAGTCTAAGGAAACAGGAATCTTGCAAGGATCTACAACAAAAAAATATTAGCGCAGAACTAAGCTCGAGCGCTTTAAAAACGAGCATAGATTATAGTGCGCATCTCGCAAAAAGTGCCGCCCTCAGTGATAACAAGGAAGAAGCTGAAAATTCGGCCCGCGAAACTCTCGATAAAGTGAGAGAATCTTCGAAGAATGGTTACGAATTCGATCAAAGTGAACTCAGTATCGTAATCCAAATGTCAGACATAGAGAGTGGATATTATAAGAGAGATTCAGAAAGAAAAAGCCAATGAGGTGGCTCACTTTAGTAGTTATAATGGCATCAAGTATTGTAGTTTTTCATCCTTCAGAGGTGAATGCTGCAGTTGATTACGGCATTAGTCCGACTGAACTACCTGCAAGAACAAACGTACCCAATAACGGTTCTATAGTTGACCCACACCAATATATCAATCTTACAGATAGTGAAAATTTTGATGACGAACGCGGTGCTTATCTGCCTGTAACTCAGCTAAAAATTTACGACACATCTTCAAGATCTCAAAAATTTTATATGCAGATAATAGATCGACGTGCTTCACCTAAGATTTCATGTCAAGGTTATAAAATTAATGTTAGAGTCCTAGAGTTGAACGGGGTAGAGGGGCCGACTGGAAGATCTACGCAAAAAGAGTTCAGAGTCCGTAGTTGTGCTAATTTATCGCCTGAAGCAAGGGCTCAACTACAGAATAACGGTAACGAAGCGCCGAGTGAATTCAATAATTATCAAACATATGCAAACGGCAACTACTATTTCAGTTTTGATTCGGGGTGGCTTAATCGTTCAAGCGTGCAAGGCCATGAGAATTTATACACAGGACTTTTATTAGTTAGAATTGTTCCAGATAATTTTGCAGCAAATAACACCACAACCTTCCATATAAACACTAGTACGGGCAGACTTGGTTTCAGTGGGTATCCCGGTAATGGAGCGTCCTCAAATGAAGCTCAAAATGGGCCTGTAACCATATACCCTTCTTTGTCTGGTTCGTCATCTGGCGGGGGTAGTCCACCCCCACATGTAATTAGTCAAATGTTTGGAGTGCCATGTGGGGCTAATGGGGGTAGTGATATAAATAATATGGAAGTTTATTGGGTTGACGACGACACAGTAAATGGCAGAGCTGCGAGTGTGCCACCACAAGATAGGTATAATATGAGTATTAGGGTATATGAGTTCGGAAAGAATGGATTCTTTCTTAGGGATTTTGCGCCTAACATAGTAAGGTGGAGCGGTTCAAATAGTTGGGGCTCTACATCTAAAGGTCTTTTGAGGTTTAACGCAAAACCAGGATATAAGTATCGTGTAGATTTCCAGAATGTGCAGGGAGGAAATGGAATTGGGTTGTATTACCCATTCGATTCCTCGGATTTTAACTTAAAATGCCCATCCACAACTCCTGTATCAACACCGGGGTGTGATGCCTTTAGGCATACTATGAAAGTCAGTACTCGTTATAAGTTCACTTTCTTTTATAATAATGGGGTTGCTAGTACTGGGGGCCCGCCAGATGGTAGAAATGTTGCATCTGGAAACAATTGGACATGGAAGACTTTTAACCAACCAGTTGCACATACAGAACAGAGAGACGGCAATGGTACCAATGTATATGAGTTTAATTACCCTATTCCAGCAAGAGACTATGTCATATATATAGAAAGATGGGTGAAGCAAGCGAATAACTCATGGACTTACTACGGAGGTACTGACTCGTCACCAGTAGGGGATTCTGGGAGGTTCGTAGAAGGAAATTGTTATAACGCTACCTGCGAAATATTTGTTCCGGGTAATGTCCCGTTAGGTGGGGCGAATGAAGTTAAGGCAGGAGAGGAGTTTGACGTAGTTGCGAGGATACGTAACAATGGTCGCGCACCACTGAACGCGGAATTTAAGGATACTGGGTACGAGTTGTCGGCTACGCTTGCGCTTGATGGCAAATGGAATGCACCTAATGGTGATTCGTCTGGTAATCTTGCGCCTACAAGAATAGGCGAGGACATACCTTCTGGGCAGTTTAGAGAGGCTTACTTTACATTAAATGCTCCTAACGATAGAGATAGCCATATAATAACCATGTACCCTGATTATTGGGGACTGCAAGGTCTAGGGCCTGCCTGTCCTGCCACTGTTAGCACATTCCAACCATACAAATTTGACGCATCAGTCGATACATCATATGACGATCCTGAGAATCCCGTGGATGTAACTTTGCGTAGCACAATTACCAAGGCTGGGGTAGTAGATGTTGATAGTGAAGTAACAAGAAATTTCTACCGTAAGCGTGCTGGTAGCTTTGGTAGTATACCTGGCTATAATGGGTCAGTCTTACCAAATCCACAAACACGAGCATTCATGAACTTTACCTTTGATGATGTATATACAGTAGTGGGACCGAATGTACGTGATGACTCGTATTGTGTATATATAAAACTAGAACGTGGAGAGGGATGGAGGGGTCCCGGAGATTTGTATAGAAATGCACGAGCAACCGAAAAGCATAATTGTGCTCCTGATCTACCGTGTCCTCCTGGAGATACAACCTGCACCACTCCACCAGTAGTTGAAGATCGTCCATATCTTAGAAACTATGGCGCTGATGTGGCTGTGGGAGGCGGTTTTGAGGGCGTAAATTGCAGTAGGAATAATGCTGGCATTAAGACATTTACGAATCCGATAGCCCGGCAGATACCGGCTACTGCACCGGTTTCTGATGAACGTAAGAATAAAAGTGGCTCAGGTGCTCAACTGGCTACATTGGCACTTGGCGATATAACTGGATTTACATCGGCCTCGATACGGGAAGAGTCGCCTTTCTTACCAAATGGGCTCACTTTTGCCAACAACCCTCCCGGTTCTGTAGACGCAAATAATAGTCGAGCGTTTATGGGAGGCAGGATGTCTGGTGACGGCTGGTGTGCGCCTAACTATTTTGACAGCACACAGTTCCTTGACGGTGATCCGTCCAAGTCTACGAGTACAAGCAATAGTATTAATATTGCTAGTGGATCTGTAGGCACCAATAAACAAACCGTGATCACTCCACCGAGTAGGGTTACTCTTACTAATACGGGCGCCCAGTACAATAAGCGTCATACCGTATACGTCGATGGTGATGTGTACATCGAAAACGACATAAAGTACACAACTTCATGGGCAAGCGTGAGTGAGATTCCTAACTTCACATTGGTTGTTCGGGGCAATATCTATATTAGTCATAATGTCAGCCAGCTAGATGGTTTATATATAGCACAGCCAAAGAATGGAGCTGGCGGTAATATTTATACTTGTTCGATTGGAGGTACTGCTCCAGTATCCTCAGTAATGTTCGCTAACTGTGGCGCATCAGAAGAGGGCAGGCAATTGACTGTAAATGGGTCATTTATTGCGCAACGGATAGTCCTTAACCGTACCGGCTTTTCTTTGAGGCACTCAACCTATAAAGAAAAATTTGATACTAGTCGTGCCTCCGAGATATTTAACTTTAGCCCAGAACTTTATTTGTCACCGCCAGTATTTAAATCTAAAAGTAGCCCAACAAGTGGTACTTACCAGTCGATTACGACGCTTGCACCAATTTTGTAAAATAGCTTTTCATCATAAATGCTTATGCTATACTAATCTTAAGACGCTTTACTCTAGTAATAGCGGTGGGCACTAGAATATGACTAACAGCAAACAAGATTTATCAAAGGAACAACACTAGCATGGGTTTGCTGAGTGGTGTAAATGAGTTTTTTGGTCTCGATATCGGCACGTCGTCTATTCGGGTTGTTCAGCTTACTAATAATCCAACAGGGCCCAGACAGTTACTCCGATATGCCATGGCCCCAATTGACGGTAAACTGACCCAATCAGACGCAAAAGCCGACCAACTAAAAGTTGCAGAAAAACTAAAAGAAATTTTATCTCAGGCGCAGATTTCCACAAAAAACGTAGCTGTTGGGATTCCGTCATCTAGAGTATTCACTACTGTAGTTGATATCGAGAGACTTGGTCATGATGAGCTTGCAAAGACGATTAAGTTCCAGGCAGATTCATTAATACCAACCCCAGTAGCAGAATCCAAAATCGACTGGGCACAGATAGGTGACTCTCCAAAAGACCCTAATAAAGTAGAGGTTTTATTGTCTAGCGTGCCAAATGGCTTTGCAGAATCTCGTCTTGACCTATTGGAATCTATCGGTCTCAATGTTATTGCTTTTGAGCCTGACAACTTGGCAATGACACGTTCAATCCTGGCTCCAGAAAGTACTGAAGCTCAAATGGTTCTCGATATCGGCAGTAAAAGCACAGATATAGTTATAACGATGGGTGGCTTGCCAAGACTTACTCGTGCTGTTCCTACTGGGTCCGAGGCAATTGTTAAGTCGGCAATCCAAAACCTTAATGTTGACGAGAAACAGGCTCAAGAGTTTGTCTTTAAGTTTGGTTTGAGCCAGCAAAAGCTAGAGGGTCAGGTACATAACGCTATTATTGGTACGGTTGATCTATTGTTAACAGATATAGAAAAATCCATTAAGTTCTTCTTGGCCAGATATAATAATACTAAGATAGAACGGATTGTAATGACTGGTGGGGCGTCTGCCTTACCGGAGTTTCCTCTGTATATCGCTAATAAGTTTGGCATTAATGTAGAGATAGGTAACGCCTGGCGAAATGTAACATTTAGCGCAGAGCGACAAAATGAGTTAATGGCTGTGTCTAACCACTTTGGTGTAGCAGTTGGTCTTGCGGAGCGTAGAGAATGATTCAGTTCAACCTACTACCAGATGTAAAAATACAATATTTGCGAGCAACGTACCGTAAAAGGGTGATTGTCTTTATATCAGTTGTGGCATCGATAGCATTTTTGCTAATTTTTGTATTGCTGTTTTTATTTGTGAGGGTCAATCAGCCCGGACACATAAAGAATCTTGATAAAGATATTAACTCGGAAGTCTCGACTTTGCAGGCAGTTCCAGATTTAGATCGAATATTAACAATACAGAATCAGCTTAATACCTTACCGGGTCTACATGAAAACAAGGTGTTTAGCTCACGGCTATTTGAATATCTCGCTCAGTTAACTCCGCAATCGGCTAGTATTACCAACGCAGATGTGGATTTAGAAGCGTTTACAATTAGTCTCAAGGGTGAGGCAGATACTTTAGCTACTGTTAATAAGTACGTAGACACTATAAAGTTTACTGAATTTACTGTTGAGGGCGAGGAATCACAGCCGGCTAAGGCATTTAGTGCAGTCGTGCTTCAGAGTTTTAGCGTAGCAGCGGAAGGCTCATCTGGTGTTACATACCAAATAGACTTTACGTACGAGCCAAAGATATTCGCAAACTCCGCTAAAAAAGGTGAACCAACAGCAAATGCTGTGAAACTTAATGTTCCTAAGATTGTTACCACAAGATCAGAGACTCAGAAACCAGAAGGTTTATTTAGAGAAAGCACCACTCCAGCACCCGTAACACCAGGAGGGAACCAATAGCCATGGCCAGAGCTCAGCTACACATCTCTGCTAAGAAAATTGCAATAGACAAAGCCAATACAACAGTAGTAGTCGCGGTTGGGATTGCTGTTTTTGTAGTAGTCTTCAGCCTTGTCGCTTCGCGGGCGCTATTAAACCAGAGGTCCTATCAATCAAGAGTTATAACAGCTAAGCAAGAAACCCTTAATCAACTAAAGAAAAACGTCCAGGAAGTAGAGGGTCTTACGGCATCGTATAAAGAGTTCGAAGACTCTAGCCAAAATGTCCTCGGCGGATCAGCTAAGGGCACAGCAGACCTTGATGGCCCTAACTCTAGGATTGTGCTTGATGCACTACCAAGTAAATATGACTTCCCGGCACTTACAACTAGTATTGATAAGTTGGTATCCGGTAATGGATTTCAGCTTTCTAGTATTTCTGGTACCGATGATGAAATAAACCAGACACAAAACGGCACTTCTGCAACGCCTGCATCTGTAGATATGCCTTTTAATCTAGAAGCAACTGTCAGCTCGACAGAAGCAAAAAGGTTTATGGAGCTGTTTGAGCGGTCTATTCGTCCTGTCCAGATCCAAAAGCTCTCAATTGCCGGACAAGACTCTCAGTTAAAGGTGAGTATTACAGCCAAGACCTACTTCCAGCCAGGCAAAAACCTAAACCTAAGGGATGAGGTAGTGAAATGAAACAAAGTGATGTTTTGATGATTGCAGTAATAGGCATTTTTGCAGGTGTATTCTCGTTAGTGCTTAGTAGTGTCATGTTTAGTTCTGATGGTAAAAAAGAGTTAACTGCACAAAAAGTCGACGCGATTAATGCTAACTTCCAGACTCCAGATGAGCGTTATTTTAATCCGAAGAGTATTAATCCGACACAGCTTATCCAAATTGGCGACAATAATAACGCACAGCCGTTTTGAGCTGGGGACCAAGGGTAAGGTCCTAAATGAGTGTATTATCAGCATCTAACCAGAAACAGGTAGAAGATACTCTAGTTGCTGAAAAACAGATTACTCGTGCTGAGTTAGAACGATTAAAACAAGAAGCAGAAAAGACTACTAAGCCTTTCTTTGAGTTACTTGTCATGGAAGGCCATGTTTCTAACGAAGTCCTGACTAAGACAATAGCTCAGATAAACCGCGTTCCATACGTTAATTTATTAGATGCACGTATTGAGCGTGATGTCCTGAGACTACTTTCTAAGGAAGTAGCAGAGCGTTACATGGCCGTACCATTAGGGCAGATCCAGAATAAACTAGTCGTAGCCATGCTAGACGCTGATAATGTTCAGGCGGTGGACTTCTTATCAAATAGGATTGGTCGACCATTAAAGGTTTATACGGCCAGCGAAGAGGGTATACGACGTATACTTAAGCAATACGACGAAGATGTAGAAGCCGATGTTCAGAAGGCCATTGGTGTTAAAGTTCAGACCGGAGCCGAGCAAGCAGTTATCGTGCAAGAGCCGATAATCGATGCGAATTCTAACATTAAGACAATTGTTCAGGACTCGCCCATAAGCAAGGCATTGTCGACTATTTTGGAGTATGCAGCGAAGAACAAAGCTAGTGATATTCATATAGAACCACTAGAAAAAGAGCTAAAAATTCGTTGTCGTGTCGATGGTGTACTGAGAGAAATTATGAAGTTGCCAAAGTCTACAGAACCACCGCTAATTTCGCGTATTAAGATTTTGAGTAATCTAAAAATAGACGAACACCGCATCCCTCAAGACGGTCAGTTTACTGTATTAGTCGATAAAAAAGCGATCGACCTTCGTATTGCAATCAGCCCGGTAGTTTGGGGCGAGCAAGTAGTTATTCGTCTGCTAGATAAAAGCGGTACAGCCCTAAAACTAGAAGACATGGGTTATCATGGGCGCGCTCTCAGAACAATCAGAAAAGGCCTAGAAAGTAGCAACGGAATGATCCTGACCTCTGGTCCGACTGGCTCAGGTAAATCAACGTCGTTATATGCGCTACTCCAAGAGATCAAGAGCGATACTATTAACATCGTAACCCTAGAAGACCCGGTAGAGTACAAAATGGATGGCATAAACCAAATTCAGGTTAATGCAGAGGTTGGCTTAACTTTTGCATCAGGTCTTCGGTCTATCTTGCGTCAAGATCCTGACGTCGTGATGGTGGGGGAGATCCGTGATAAAGAGACTGCTCAATTGGCTGTGCAGGCTGCGCTAACCGGGCACTTAGTCTTTAGCACACTGCATACCAACTCCGCTTCTGGTATTCTTCCTCGTCTGCTCGATATGGGGATAGAGCCTTTTCTTATTGCTTCTACGGTAAGGACAGTTATTGGCCAGAGGTTGGTAAGGCGAATATCCGATAACAAAGAATCATACACTGCTGACGCTAGTGAAAAGCAGGCAATTGTCCAGAATATTGGTCATCTTTTGCCAACCGCAGAGGATCAGAGAGCATCGTTTGCGGAGGATCTAGGGTACGAAAGCTTGCCACTTGCCAATGAAAACGCTTATACTTTATACAAAGGTAAAGATAGTCATGAAACACCAGGTGGGTATAAAGGTAGAATGGGGCTCTATGAGACGTTTGAGGTTGATGAAATGATACAGCAACTAATCTTAAAACGGGCGACAAGTAGCGAGATCCAGAGAGCTGCTCAAGAGAGAGGCATGATAAATATGCGTCAGGATGGCTATCTTAAAGCACTGGCAGGCTATACAACGATCGATGAAATTAACCGTGTTGCAGCAACGGACAACGCATAAGTGAGGGGGTGAGACATGTCAGCTAATATACGGATAGAACTTTTACTAGAAGAAGTCATAAAGAAGAAGGCTTCTGACCTTCATTTGCAGGTTGGGCTTGCCCCGATCTTGCGTGTAGACGGAGCCTTGGCCCCAATCCAGAACTCGACTGTCTTGACAGAAGAGATGGTAGAATCGCTTATATTCTCTATTCTTGATGATGAGCAAAAGCAGATACTACTAAAAGATAAAGAGTTTGACTTTAGCTTTGCCTTTGGCGACCTTGGCCGTTTCCGTGTTAATGCGTTCCATGAGCGTGGCAACCTCGCTGCGGCGCTTCGACTGATCCCTAACGAACTACTTAGCACCGAGCAACTTGGTCTGCCAAAAGTGGTCGAGTCATTTGCTAACTACCCCCGAGGGCTAGTACTAGTAACGGGACCGACAGGTTCTGGAAAGTCCACAACCCTAGCTGCGCTAGTGGACAAGATCAACACCGAAAAAGCCACACATATTGTAACCATAGAAGATCCAATTGAGTTTACTCATAAGAGTAAAAAGTCTGTAATCGTTCAGCGTGAAGTTCACTATGATACATATTCATTCTCCGCAGCGCTTCGTAGTAGCTTAAGACAAGATCCAGACGTTGTTTTACTGGGAGAGATGCGCGACCTTGAGACGATCGCAGCTGCTATTACCATCGCAGAAACAGGGCACTTAGTCTTTGCGACTCTTCACACAAACTCCGCTGCTCAGAGTATCGACCGTATGATTGATGTTTTCCCACCACATCAACAGCCACAGATACGTGCACAACTTAGCAATATATTGATGGGTATTTGCGCCCAACGACTTATCCCCACTATTGGTGGTGGGCGAGTAGCAGCCGCTGAGGTTTTGGTGGCCACTCCAGCTGTCCGCAATATTATTAGAGAAGGCAAAAGTCACCAACTAGATGCTGTAATTCAAACTGGTGCTGAATTTGGAATGCAATCTATGGACAAGACGCTTGCTTCACTTATCCATGCCGGATCTATTACTTATGATGAAGCCCGCAACTTTGCTGTTGATCCAGACGAACTAGATAGATTGATGAGGAGCTAATACTAAGCCATGCTGACTTTTAGTTACGAAGCAAGAGACCCTGCAACCGGCCAGAAGGTTAAGGCCGAAGTCCAGGCAGATAGCGAGTCCGCGGCAGCGCGCCTAATTCAGGAGCAAGGACTAGCTCCGCTAGAGATTAAGCCTGTAGGGGTCAGTAACTCAGGAGCATTTCTAAGTAGGATAAAAAACCGGATCAAAACCAAGGAAAAGATTGTTTTTTCTCGGCAACTTTCTACGCTAATTAATGCTGGCTTACCTCTTGTTCAGAGCTTGCGCAGTGTCAACGACCAGACAGAGAACAAGGCTTTCCGAGTGGTGATCAACAAAATTATCTCTGATGTTGAAGGGGGGAGTGCCCTTAGTGTTGCGCTCGCTAAGCATCCCAGGGTCTTTAATAATATTTACGTAAACTTAGTCGCAGCGGGCGAAGTTTCCGGGAACTTAGACAAAGCTCTAGAGCGTATAGCCTTTCAACAAGAAAAAGACGCCGAAATTACCGCAAAAATTCGTGGCGCGATGGCTTACCCTGCGATTGTGATTTTTGTTATGTTGGGTGTTGTTGGGTTTATGATAGTTAAGGTATTGCCTCAGGTAGAGACAATATACAAGGATATGCCGGGAGCACAGCTACCTCTTATAACCAGGATACTGCTGGCCATATCTAACTTTACTATTCAGTATTGGTGGGTGGTACTTGGCGCTTTGGTCATACTAGGCTTTGCCACTTCTCGTTATGCTAGAACTGGCCCAGGTAAAGAAGTTATAGATAAAATCAAGATGAGTGCTTGGCCGTTTGGTCCGTTATTTATGAAGGTTTACATGGCACGGTTTGCTCGTACGGCTACCACCTTGGTATCTAGCGGTGTGCCACTCATCCAAATGCTAGAAGTAGTAGCTCAGTCTATAAATAATGTCCACGTGGAACGTTCTCTTAATAACGCCATCGAAAAGGTAAAAGGTGGAAAGTCACTAGCTGACTCTGTGCAAGGCGACCCTAACTTCTTGGTACTTGTACCTAATATGCTAAGGATTGGTGAAGAGTCTGGATCGTTAGAGGACATGCTAGCAAAAACAGCCGATTACTATGAAAAAGAAGTGGATAACCAGATAAAAACCATCAGTACTATCATTGAGCCACTGCTTATGGTGATTCTTGGAGTGGTTGCCTTTACGGTGGTCGCAGCGGTGCTTCTGCCTATATATGGTCTTGCTGGCCAAGACGTAATTCGGTAGTAGCAATAAATCTATTGCAAGCATGAGCATTATGGATTATATTCATGGTAGGGGTAAATCAATTAACACCGCTCTAGGGGGCAATATAACAAGTTATGAAAAATCTATCACAAAAGAAAAAAGAAGAGGGCTTCACTATAATCGAAGTCTTGATCGTACTAGCTATAGCTGGTCTAATTATGCTAATAGTATTCTTAGCAGTACCTGCATTACAGCGTAATAGCCGAAATACTCAATACAAGAATCAAGTAGCAGGTTATTCTGCAGCAGTTAATGAATGGAGAAATAATAACAGTGGTCGTGCGCCCGCAACAGCTGACCTTGCTACAATCAACGCTCTCGCTGCCGACGGTCCATTAACTGAGCCAACTGCCTTGACTACAGGCGCGCAGACTGGAAATCCAGCTATCGGCACAATGCAAATACAAGTAGGTCTTACATGTTCCACTACTACTGTCGGAGACACTGTTGCAGGCCCTGCTCGTTCTGTTGCCATACGCTACTCTGTAGAAAACTCTGCAGGACAACCTGTTAAACAGTGTGTTGGTGCGTAAATAGTATCAAAACCTTCAAAAACGGGGCGTTAAGCCCCGTTTTTGTTTGTGTTAATATATGCTAATGATTATTGGCTCGCTTATACTAGTTGGACTATGTTTTGGAAGCTTTGTTAATGCCCTGGTTTGGCGAGTGCACAAACAGAGCAGAAGTAATGGATCCAAGTCCAAAACCAGGGATAAAAAATATTCTATAGTCTTTGGTCGCTCCATGTGTACGCATTGTAGCCATGAGCTGGGCGTAAAAGATCTATTGCCAGTCATTAGTTGGCTAGCTCTTGGCGGAAAGTGCCGTTACTGCAAAAAGCAGATTCACTGGCAATATCCTGTAGTTGAGGCACTAACAGCGGTCTTGTTTGTCATTTCATATGTATTCTGGCCCCGAGAATTAACTGGTTACGAGATAGGATTATTTGGGCTGTGGCTAGTGGCTATAGTGGGGTTCATGGCCTTGATTGTTTACGACCTAAGGTGGATGCTACTGCCTAATAGAATTGTCTTTCCTCTCTACGGTGTAGGGCTTATTACGGTTATTTTAAGGGTTCTAAAAGATAATTCCTTTGAGCCACTTGCTATGTCTTTGGCCGGTGTCCTGGTGGGCGGAGGGATATTCTATATACTGTTTGAGATATCTAAGGGCAGGTGGATAGGTGGTGGCGACGTAAAACTAGGATTCTTGCTGGGAGCACTCGTTGGTACTCCTGTTCTGGCGATGTTTATGCTGTTTTTGGCGTCAAGTCTTGGCACTTTATTAGCTCTGCCTCTTTTGGCTACAAAGAAGGTCGGCAGAGGAGCACGGATACCGTTTGGACCATTTTTAATTATTGCTACATTGATTACCGTACTCTTTGGTCAAAATATTGTTGATTGGTACCTAGAAATATCGTTGATTACATCTGACGTTTAGATAACCCTTATGCTATACTGAAAGCTAAGATGAGACGTACAGGCACACGTTTGCAATGGTCAAACTCAAGAGGGTACACAATCGTAGAAGTGATGATATTTTTAGTTGTGTCCGGTGCGCTAATGGGGTCGGCAATGACAATGATTAGTGGACAAGAAGAAAAAACTCGTTTTTCGCAGTCCGTACGGACTTTTGAGCAAGACATTCAGGATATATTTAATGATGTCTCGACTGGATATTATTCTGCTTCAAGCCCAGAGAACGTTAACTTTAAATGCACGCCAGGCGCGTCGGGTAGCGTGTCTGTAACAGCTGGCTCATCAGAGCAGGGCAGTAACCAAGGCTGTGTATTTTTGGGTAAAATTGTTCAGTTAACTAATGGTAGTGACCAATACTCTGTTTATACGCTCATAAATTCTCGTACAGCAGAGACTATAGGGGACATTAAGGGACGTTTGTTAGGTACTGACGCAACAGGTGGGCGCGGGATTGTAGATTCTAGAGAGAACCAAGCAGATCTTGTCGTAGCAAAGATTATAAGTAAAGCTGACATAACTCGTACCGTCACTGGCTTAGCTCTGATTTCTGACTTTAATGTAACAACTCCAAATGACGGCGTTACAGGCAATGCATCAAGAGTTACTCTCTACGAGTACACTGGAGGATATTTAAATGATGAGATCACATCTGCTAGCCTGCCATCATCGGCTGGAGTTATCGTATGCCTAGAGCAGGTTGGTGGCCCCAGGGCATCTGTAGTATTAGACTCTAGAGGTATCCGTTCGGGTGAGACGTCGGTTAATCCGTGGAGCGGGGATTGTAACTAATGAAGATTTTTAAGAATCAGCGTGGTGACACCATTATGGAAGTTATGATATCTGTTGCCATCCTTAGCCTCATACTCGGCGCGTCGTTTGCGCTAGCTAATCGTAACTCGCAGGCCAACAGGCAGGCCGAGGAAAGAAGCGAGGCCTATAAGGGGACTGAATCTCAGATGGAATTACTTAAGTCTTTCTTGGGTGCTAGCTCTACAGCATCATTGCCAGCAGAGGGCTCAAAATTTTGTATGAAAGACGATGGAAGCGGAACTGTTTCGGTGACAGGACTAACTGAGCCCGTTGACCCTGAGCAGTTTCAAACAAAGATAGAATCTGCCCCCGAGTTATCGGCCTGTAAAAAGGGTGAGTTTTATTATAGCTATATACAGCGTGGAGATACTGCTGGCACCGACGGGCTAAGTAAAGATACTTTTAGAGTACATACCCGCTGGTACAATGCCTCAGGTACGGGTATAGATGAATCGACAATGGTTCATAGGATTTATCCCAACCTAGGCTCCCTAGACGGAGGGTTACTTAATCTGCCAACATGTAGTCCGCATCAATTCATTAATGCTCTAGGCCAATGCGAAAATTGTCCAGCTGGGGAAGCAAATCCCAGCGGTAATGGAACTGGGTGTACGGAAGTCCCTCCGGAGGTCGAGATTGTTGTCCAAAGACTTAATGACGGGCCAGGCAGGACAACAGCCTCTTGTAGTAGTAATGATGTAACTAATGTCCAAAATATACCAGTTAATCTAAGTAGAGCAAGCTACTCCAAAACCATAAACACTAACACGTTATCTACTGCATTTTTCTCTAGTGCAGAAAATTTACAGAAAAACACAACCTACTCAATAAGCCCCACATTGCCATTAAGGCACAGCCTGTGCCCAAATCCAGCTAGTTCTATTACGACAGGAGGCAAAGGTACCGAAATCGCCAAAGGATCTAAGGTGACGATCACACTTAAATATAAGCGTGATTACCCGGCTGTTACACCACTACATCGTTGCTATCAGTTCAATACTTTTACAGGAGATAATCGTAGATTTACTAACCATATTTATGTAATTGGCTCTGATAGTAGTATATGTATATCTGGCACCAACGGAGGACAGTACGAAGGCGTTATTGGTTATGTGCCGACAGATTGGGTAACAAATAGCACTCCTGTATACGGAGGATTTAACGACAATGATTTTGATACTTTTATTACCACTAGCTATTACGAGTATGCACAGGCTTACGTATACGGATGGAACACTGTTGGAAGCCAACCATACAATAGAAATGGTTACTTGGGATTCCATTTCTTTGTTAGCGGAGGAGGAAGAAACAATGCAACCTGTAGCGAACCAGATACTATTCCGTTATATCGATGGTGGAGCCCTGGTGTTGGTAACCATGTGTATACAACTAGTTTAGGCGAGAATCCCAATTATTATGGAGTAGCAGATGGTGGTGGGAATTTTTATGAAGAAGGAGTGGCTGGGTGCATCTTCCCAAGCTAAAATTAATTATGACAAGTAAAAAACGTTTAACAATAATCATTTCAGTCACAATACTTACTGTTGTCAGTGCCGTTGCTTACCTTTTATCCAGTAGAGAAAACGGCAATAATGTATCAGACTCGTCTCGGAGTGCTGATAAGGACGTGCCTTCACTATGTGAAACTACTAGCGCAGAGAATATTAGTAAGGCTATGGGGCGTACATATAAACTTTACGAATCACCAGAAGATAAGCCTGCTCCAGAGTATGAAGCCACGGAGGCAACAGGTCCAGCGCCCGAATTAACTCCACCAGAGGGTTACGATAGAGGTACAACTCCGAAGCAGGAAAGTAAGTTTGAATCAGATAATTATAAAAACTCTAAAAATCCTAACGTTTCGGAAAACTCTACAGGTCTATGCGTATATCGGTCTGAGAAGGGCAATGCTGAAGTTTTTGTCTCTAGACTGAACTTTGACAGTGCTGAGCTAGCGAAGAAAAAATTAGATGAAGATCAGGGTGTAAAGCGTGAGAGCCTGGATATTAAGGATGGCGGTAAAGCTAGAGTAGTAAAAGATTTTTCTGGTGTAGAGAGGTATGAATTAAGCGTTCTGGTTGGTAGGGATATATTCACCGTAAGCTTGCCTAAAGAGGATAAAGACAAAGCGGAGAAGTTGATTAATGAAATTATTTAGACGACAGAACTCTGCGGTTAGCTCGGATCAACAAGGCTTTACGATACTTGAACTACTGATTGCTACCACTGTCTTTAGTGTGATCCTACTAATTGCAACAACCGGAATTATTGCTATTGGCAAGCTTTACTACAAGGGCATTACAGAGGCACGTACGTCTGATGCAACGAGAGTTGTAATGGAGGAAGTTTCGAGAACGATTCAGTTTAGTAAAGGAACAAGGGTGAGTGGTCATAGCTTTGCGCCAGATACTAACATTACACAGTTCTGTGTTGGCGATAGACGCTATACGTTCATGATTAACCAACAAGTTACAGATGATAATGCCATAGGTTTGCGCTCACAGACAAAAGCCCCAAGTGATGCCTGCGCGTTAGATGATCCGTTGGTGGGCGATCAGGTGTTGGCCAGCAATATGAGGCTTTTAGATTTTAGAGTTGAATCTAACCCAACAACTAATAATTTCACTGTAAATATTAAGATTGCATATGGAGATGATGATTTACTTAATCTTTACGACGATGATGGTAATAGAAGCTCAATACCGCTTAGCGACGGTCAATGTAAGTCGGGTATTGCGGGTAGTAGCTTCTGCGCCGTAGCACAGCTAGACACGACAGTTAAACAACGCTTACAATAGGGGGCATAAGTATATGAATTATCCAATACAGTACAAAAAAAGTCAGTCAGACCAACAAGGTTTTGTGGCGATCATAGTAACGGTGACTCTGATGCTGGTTATGACACTAATAGTCTTGGCAATGTCACAAAATTCTAACAGAGAACAACGACAATCGCTGGATCGCCAGCTAAGCGATCAAGCATTCTACAATGCTGAGTCGGGTATTAATGATATTTCTAGTTATTTGTATGCTAATCCAGGATCAGATATAGATAACGAAGGCGATTGTACTGTAGCAGGATTAGACCCTAATATAGATGGCCCAGATGGTGTTAATAAATACTCTTGCATTACCTATAATAAGGCTCCTAAGACATTGGTGTATGACGAGCTGTCTGTGTCAGCTCCAAAGGTATTCCCGGTTAGAGGCGCAGATTCCGCGGGTAATCCTGTAGCTATAGGGTCACTTACGATAAGTTGGGACGATTCTACTGACCGAGATGTCATAATAAATGATGCCCAATGTAATGCCTCTACTCTCTCGACTACCTGTAGTTACGGTGGCGTTAGATTACAACTTATTCGTTCTTTAACTAGTAGAGATCTAATTAGAAACTCGGCATTCATTGCATATTTACTGCCTAGTACGTCCGGAGATACAGAAATTATTGCAGGACCAAAGCAGGGTGAACTAAAGGCAGTTAACTGTAGTTCAGCAATTAATAACCGGAGATGCTCTATAACAGTAAGAGGGCTTAACGAGAATAATCTGTATGCAACTATTCAGTCGCTTTATAGACCAACCAACGTTACGATATCTGCTACAGACTCTGCAGGGACTAAACTTCGATTAAAAGATGCACAGATAATGATAGACTCAACCGGAAAGGCAAACGACATACTTCGACGCATTAGAGTGACTGTACCGGCCTCGGCCCAGTATGATCATCCAGGATTTGGATTGCAGTCCAAAGAGTCTTTGTGTAAGCTCCTAGTTGTTAAAGAGGGGCAAGTTAGAAACGAAGACCCTGCTGAATGCCCAATTGATTAGTCTGTTTTTCTGTGGAACTTTTCGTGAATTTTCTTTAGGTGTGGATCTGTAACGTGGGTATATATTTGGGTTGTAGCAATATTGCTATGACCAAGCATTGCCTGAACAGAGCGAAGGTCTGCTCCGTTCATTAGCAGATCTGTCGCAAAGCTATGCCGTAGTGTATGAGGGCTTACATGTTTTGTTATGCCAGCAAGTAGTGCATATTTAGCGACCATTCGCTGAACACTACGTGGTGTAAGACGTAGATAGTTGCCAGAGAAGTCTGGTTTCTTGTGTCCACCAATCCTCACAAAAAGAGCAGGGGATGCGTCTTTCCTCTGTTGGATATACTGCTCGATCCAGTCGGCAGATTGATCGCTAATAAAGACCGGACGATCTTTTTGTCCTTTACCTCGTACCATAAATTCTTTGCGCTTTAGGTTGATATGATCTTTGTTGAGACCACACAATTCTGATACACGCAGACCACTAGAATATAGTAATTCTAAAATTGCGCGATCACGTAGTCCGGCAATGGTCGAAGTATCCGGCTCGTCAAATAAGCGATGTAATTCTTCTGGACTCAAGAATGTCACTTGGATACGCTTGGTACGCGCCAGTTCGACTTTCTCTGGGCTCATAGCAGTTATGTCGCGTTTTGCGCAGTATTTAAGGAAACTGCGGAGAGCGATTAAGTGATAATTTTGTGTGCTTTTTTGGAGTTCGTCACTAGTGTTAGTGCCGAGACGATTTAACCATAGTCTCCATTTGCGGATAAGCTCTGGTGTGATGTCGGTTACTTTAATATCGCCAGCATAGTCTACTAACCTAGTAAGGTAGTGGTGGTAGTTTGCAATGGTTTTTTGTGATCTGTTTTGCTCGATTTCTAGATACTCCAGAAAATCGACAATCAAGCCTTGTAAGTGCATACGTTTATTGTAGCCCACCCGTTCCATTTATACACCACCTATCACAAAACTCTCACGATCGTAACAAATGTGTGACTATATTCTTCGACACTCAAAGAGTTGAACATATGATTCAAGACAGTATTGCTCTATCTCCGCTTTCAGTAATTTCTTATGATCATAATCTGTTGCCCAGACGCTCTTTTGGATCTGTCTAAATGACAACTCTTGCAAGAGTGAGCGCAAGTGATCTCGTTTTTTTCGTTCAGACTCTGGAATATCAAAGACAACCATCAGGCTGGCTCCTGGTAGTTTTTTAGCAGAGAAGGGTGCAACTTTTCGCATGCCTTTAGAGGTAAGACGCGCATTACCAAAATCATCATATTCTATGAGCCCAGCTTTTACTGATCTATAGAAAGCGTTTCTCGCTGTATTTTGTTTTATATTGTCGATACGATCAAGGTCTGCGAAAAACCGAGAGGGTAAAAATACAAGCTTCAAATTCTGCTCGGTGTATGGGATAAGCGATAGTAATACGTAGTGCGTAGCAGACATCGATTTTTTACTCATACTTTCAATCTATCACAAATGACTTACGATCGTGAGAGTTTTGTGATAGATTATGCGAGTGTAATCGGTGTCTGTATCTGTTATAATTATTGTATTCAGATAAGCAAGGAACCAAAATGGAACGAACATTAATTATCCTCAAACCCGATGCTGTGCAACGTGGACTTGTTGGCGAGATATCCTCAAGATTGGAAAATAAAGGCTTGAAGTTAATTGGAGCTAAGATGATGAGATTAGACAGTGCATTGTTAAGGGCTCATTACGCACACATCGTCGACAAGCCATTTTATAAAGGTATAGAAGATTTTATGCAGAGCTCGCCGGTAGTTGTCATGGCTTGGCAAGGGTATGAGTGTGTTGATTCTGTACGAAAGCTTGTTGGGGCTACCAATCCTCGCTTAGCTGATGCTGGTACAATTCGTGGCGACTTGGCTATCGGTCAGGGCAGGAACCTTATACACGCATCTGATAGTAAAGAGAACGGCGAAGAAGAAATCGCCCGGTTCTTTGATGATGGCGAGGTCTTTGATTACGATAAATCAGAGTACGAACAGGTTTACGAACCCTACGAACGGTCATAGAAACTGCTCTTTTACCATATAACTAAACGATTATAGCGCGATCTCCCTCCTGATGGAGAGGAGTCGTGTAAACTAATATGTATGGCCCGGTAGTTCAATGGATAGAACACCACCGTCCTAAGGTGGGTGTTGGGGGTTCGACTCCCTCCCGGGTCACCAGAATAGAGCCCCAGTTTATCTGGGGTTTTACTCTGGTTAGACCCATCGCACTACCTCAGTTTGGGCATTAGCGGTATAATATGTCTAATGGCTAAAAATAATAAAAAGTATTTTGAAGACCAGCTGGATGACGAAGAATTGCTATACGTATTTCGTAAGCATCCTGTAGTTATGCGAAGAGGTTTGATTTATTCAATGCTGGCTATTTTGCTCGGTGTAATACCCTCGCTTATTAAGCCAGAATATAGCTATTTGTTTGGCGGGCTGGCTATAGGCTTCTTATTATCCGCAATTGTATTTATGCCTTCATGGATTAGTTGGCACTACAGTGTATATATTGTCACTGACCAGAGGCTAATTCAGATTACGCAAAAGGGTTTATGGAGACGTAGTGTAGTGGATATTGGCTTGCAACAGATACAGATGGTTAATTATGAAGTATCAGGGCTTGAAGAGACTTTGCTCGGATTTGGTACAATAACCATGCAGACATTTGTAGGTGACTTGGTGATTCATGATGTTCATCACCCAGCTAAGACACAAAAAAAGCTACTTACAATATTAAGAGAGAAGGGCATTATTAGCTCTGTTCCTCAGTCAAAACAGGAAGATCAAACTGCATGAAGGATAAACTACATAAACTTAAGCCAAAACGCTTAAAAAACGACTCAGACCTAAGAAGACAACGAGTAACAAATGATAATATAGGCCAGCATCGTGAGGAGTTACTTAAAGGTGCCCGAAAGTATATTTATCCTCTTCAGCACACCAAACACCGCTTGGTGACGATTTCTATAGCTTTGTTCGTGGTATCACTAGTTAGCTTTTTTGCATTCTGTGCTTTTAGTCTTTATAAAACCAAGTCTACGTCTGATTTTTTGTATAAAGTCACAAAAGTAGTATCGTTCCCGATTGCTCGTATAGGTTCTGACTTCGTGGCTTATGAGAATTACCTTTTCGAAGTGAAGCACTACACCCATTATTATGAGACCCAGCAAGAGCTAGATTTCAACACCGAAGCAGGCCAGGCTCAATTAGAAGAGTTTCGTAAGCGCGCCCTGGACAAGGTTATAAATGACGCATACATAAAAGAAATTGCTAAAAAGCGTAATATTAGCGTCTCAAACCAAGAGGTCGAGGATGCGATCACTGTTGTTCGTAATCAAAATAGACTAGGAAGTAGCGATCAAGAGTTTGAAGCTGTACTCAAAGATTTTTGGAACTGGTCCGTCAGTGACTTTAAGCGTAGCTTGCGTCTACAATTACTTACTCAGAAAGTTGTTTCTTCACTAGATACAGAGACACATGACCGAGCAAACTCGGCGTTAGCACAGCTAAAGAATGGTAAAGATTTTGGGCAGTTAGCCAAGGAAGTATCTGAGGACACCGCGACTAAAGACAATAATGGTGAGTACTTGCGGTTGATTGATCGCTCTAACCGAGATATTGCCCCAAAAACTATCGAGGCGCTCTTTAAATTAAAGCCAGGGGAATACTCGGATGTGGTAGATATGGGTTACGGCCTTGAGATAGTAAAAAATCTTGAAACAAAGGACAACCAAATAAGAGCGTCGCATATACTGTTTAATTTTAAAGATATAAACGAATACTTGAACGAGATAAAAGATCAAAAGAAGCCCCGTGCTTATGTTAACTTTTAAACACCTTCTTTTTTGACAAACACCTCTGGTAGGCGTATAAATAAGGGTACATACAACCAAAAACAAAAACAGTATGCCCAAAATAAAAAAACAACCACCCAGAGCAAAGGCTTTGACCTCTGTTCAGAAACGATATTTATGCAATATCTTAACGTTTTTATTCCTTCATTCAGAACCATTTCGCCTAGACTTAGAGCAAAAATTTAATCCTCCCCGTCGACATAACCGTGTCTTAAAGAGAATTAGCAGAGCAGTTCATGATAGTTGGTCGGACTTAGCCTACGGTATAGATCGATTTGAGGAGTCTGTACTATTTCATAGGAGTTTAGCAGTTTTCGGTGTGGTTAGTTTGGTGGTATTAGCTCAAGTAATGTACCCGAGCGACAGGGCACTACCGCTGAGCCGATTAAACGCTCACGGATATGTAGGATTTTCTAGCCAGAACGATATTCTGAAGAAATTCGAGGACTTTGATAGTCGGACTGTAACTGTGCATACCCACACAAAGAGCTTTACAACCTCTTATCGTGATCTCGGAGTAACCTTAAAACCTAGCGAAACTATCGATTCTGTAACCAGCTATTCTTTACGCCAAAAACTTATACCATTCTCGATATTCTTTGTAGGTAATCGCTCACATCAGGCAGTTAGAGAACTTAACGATGCACAGCTGAGTTTATTCGTACAAGATGTTATTGCCCAAAGAGACAAATTGCCTGTGGACGCAATCGTAACACGTGAAGGTACAAAACTTTCAGTTAAGCCATCCGAGGACGGGTATGCCTATCAGTTTTCTGAACTTCGCTCTCAGATGATGCGCTCGGATTTACGGAACAAAGCACAGATTGTATTTGCGCCAACTATCTTGCCCCCTAGTTTGAATACCACCGTAGCAACCATGGCTGTAGATCGTATGCAGGCCCGTATTAATAATCCGATAATGGTGAGTGGTGATGGAAAGATCATGAAGATCGAACCAGAAGTTATTGCCGAATGGGTAGATATAGTCTTGAAACCCGAGCAAAAAACAGTAGAACTAACCCTGAATAAAAAAAGGGTTGCAGATACTCTCAGGCCATTCGCTGTTTTAGTAGATAGCGCGCCTATACCAACGGTCTCCACACTGTTAAATGGTCTTCCGGCGGGCATGAAAGAAGGTGTGGTTGGAAAATCTCTGCAGTTTGATGATCTAGTAGACAGAGTTGCGACTGCACCTCCTGCAACTTCCTCGATCGAGGCAAATGTTCTCATCATCCCCCCCAGCGAAGTAAAAGATCGCCGTTACTCTAAGGACAATATGGGTCTCCAGACTCTACTGACCTACTACACTCAGACAAATCGGGGCGATTACAGTATCGACATCAGGTCACTTAACGGCCTAAACGCGACATTTAATCCTCATAGGATCTATCCAAGTGTCGGTATATTTCGTGCATATTTAGCTCATACAGTTTATGGAGCTATATCAGCAGGGGCCCTAACAGAAGGCTCTGCTACTAGCACTGGCTTAAATGTACGACAATGCTTGGACAACATGATTCGTGATCTTGATGAGTCATGCACAAATGCTCTTGGCACCATCGTTGGATGGGGGGTTAATGACAGCTTACTGCGAGCGCAAGGATTCGAGAGTACTACTCTTACTCAGGGAGCTGGGCTCACCTCTGCAAACGATACTTCTGATTGGATGATTAAATTACTCGATAGACAGATTAGTAGTTCATATCAAACTAACGCTTTAGTCGGCATGATGCAGAGTCATGCCAACAGATCCGGCATACCCGCTGGTATAGATAACGCAGTAGTTGCCAACCTGGCGGGTGATTACGGACGCTTTAGACATGACATGGCTATTGTCTATCATCCTAATGGCACTTATGTAATCTCGATATTGTCAGAGGGTGCTAGTTCTGCTCAACTTGCAGAGTTAGCACGTGAAGTGAACAAGGTGATGAATCAATAGCTGTAAAGTAGCTTACAGCCTGAGTTTGCGACCACTGGTAAACTAGGTTTCATTAACTAAAAAGGAGAGAGTCTATGCAGATCATTAGATTGATTAGGATTATGAGAACGGTGTTTCGTCTCAGGAAATTGATTGCCGTTGGTGTTCTACTTGAAATGATTATCAGAAAATCTCGAAGTAAGACCACCAAGAAGAAGTCTAAAAGAGGTTCTGATGATTTTATGCAAGAGACTAATCAGGCTCTAGTAAGATTTGCTCGTCAAATAAATGATCATGCCATGACTCTTAAGAAGCGAGTGCAACAGTAAAGATACAGTTCGCTTGTAACAAATGCTACAGCTGTAATTCCTAGAAGAAGATAGAATATCGGTATTAATAGGAGGGTGATGATGGGGATAATTTGGACAGTTTTAGCGATCATAGGCTTGCTAGTTGTGCTATCGTTTATTTTTTAGATAACTAATAAATATAACTAAATAAACACCGTGTGTTGCGGTGTTTATTTAGTTTATGAATATTTTTAAGTATTGAAACCTCAGCCTTTAGTGAAAATGTATTCACTGACTAAGTAAAACACTGCCGGTATGATCGGTTGTATGAGAAAACATTTACATACACCTACTAACTATCCTCAGCAGACACCATACAGAACTCCATGTCCAATTAGTCCGTTCGAGACGTATAGGCGCAGTCGCATGTCTCCGCTCGCCCTGGAAATGGAACAGCATTCAAGAGGATTAAATATTGCTCAATTTGTTCTAAAGAATTTATCTATAGTAAACCCAGATTATGGTCGGGTCGCTTCATTACTCTCACCAGTAGCTCTGGGGACTGCATGGGAAGTTTCTGCAAAAGATAGCGGATTATTGCACAGAAAAATTGCGTTGCCACAGATGATGTGCCCTGTTTTTGGTGGCCAGAAATTGGATGTTGAGCTAAAAGATGAGGCTGAAAATTCATTCAAACGCGGGGCCATTGTAGCTATGAAGTACCGCAATTATCTTAATAATAACGGTTTTAGTACTCACCAATCATCAAGGAGAGTTGGCATAGGGCAGTGTGCTGGTGCAGGAGCAACTGCCTTGACTGCATCGACAATACCTATGTATTTCTCTAGTTCAGCAACTGACTTACAGCAAGAAGCGTTTGATGCTAGTATGTCTGCGCTTTATGCGCGTGACGTTCTTGCGAATAATCTTGGAGTTGACGTTACAATGGCACAACTTGCCAACGAGAGTAGTCCTTTAGTTAATTACGTTATTGGGAGTATGACTAATACTGCGTCTTATGGAGCGTTTGATAGGGCGCTTGGTATTTATGGAGTATCAAGATAAATGCTCAAAGTTGAAAGGTTTTTTGGATAAAGAAGGCTTGTTTGGCAAGATATTTATCTCGTAAGATAAAAGTAGACGGGAAAAGTTGCTCAATTTGCTCAAGGTCATTGGCCCAGAAGTACACGGCCTTATTGTCGTTTTGTACTAGGTCTCCTTCGGCGTCTTCACAATATAGAAGTGTAAAATTAGTGAAGCTCTCTGTGACACCATCTTTGATAGAAGTAAAATAACCACCGCCTAGTGGTGTAAATGTTCCACGAAGACCGGTCCTTGCTATTACTTGATCTTGAGCATTTTGCTCGACGGATTTGTCAGAGGTTGGATTGGCGTGGATGAAGCCTTTGTACCCAAGCATGGGGTGGGTTTTTCTCTCATAGAGAAGCCATGCACTGTCTAATTTTCGCCGGATGACAAGATATAAGACTGAGTGAGCTCGTTCTACTATAAGTGACTGATTCTTTTCATTTACACCAGTACTAAAGCGTCGACCTTCTGGTGTAAGTGAATAACTACCATCATCTGATTTTATAATTAAACCAGATAGGAGTACTTTCTTTAGATGGTATGAGAATAGTTTATTGTCGAGGCCGTCAGGTTTTAACTCACTGAAGCGCGCACGCTCCATAAAGGCCAACTCATATACAATCGCACGCTGTAGGTGATGATCGAGCATGACGATATTGTAATAGATAATGTATAAATATGTTGGTTTTTTAAAAACTTGGTTCTACTTATGTAAGTAATAAATTCCTGTGCGTAATCTTGATACCGAACTGGCGATCTTACTCCATTGTTGGCTGATCTTTGATTCGCATTAGATTAGGACACAGCATAAAATAGAACCACAGGAGTGATTCAATTTTATGCCGGGCCCGACCGGTTGGTTATATCTTCAGCCGTTCTCGGGCAATCTCCTGCGAGAGTCCTCGATGATCGAACCGCCACTTTGTGGTATCCGGTTTGCATCACTAGACAAGTCTTGTCAATAAAAAAATCGCTACCAAATGGTAACGATCTTTTCTTGGCGGGCCCGACCGGATTCGAACCGGCGATCTCCTCCGTGACAGGGAGGCATGTTAGGCCTCTACACCACGAGCCCATGCGACCTCGCTATATGTAACGGCTGTTTGGACTTGCTAACGCTACAAAAGCTTTGATCGACAGATGTGATCATAGCAAATTACAGGGTAAATAGCAACAAATGTTTGGTATACTTATCTAGATATCAAACAAGATTGCCAGGATAAGGCAGTCTAGTTGATCAACCAAGATATTATCTTTGCGGGTATCGTATAACGGCTATTATGTATCCTTCCCAAGGATGAGACGAGGGTTCGACTCCCTCTACCCGCACCATTAATACTTTTATCTTTAGGCTTTTAACTTTAAACTATATATAGATGTCCAATACCAGAAAATTCTTTCACGACCGATTTATATTATTTATGCTAACAATTAACGTCTTCTTGGCGTCTGTAATTGTTATTTCTGTATTCTTCCGTCTTGGAGACACTAGCGAGAACTACATACAGTCATTCCGCTCTAACCTTGGCCTAAGTGCCATTACTGTCGGCGGGGTAGGCGAGATTATTAGTTTTGCTATCTTTGCTGTAGCACTTACTGTGGCGCATGTTTTTATGGGGCTACAATTTTATAAGATTCGTATTACGGTCGCCTGGACACTTATGGTATTAACTTCGTTACTATTGCTTTTATGCCTTATCGTCAGTAGCGCTTTACTCCAACTCCGATGAAAAACATAGAAATACCACTGCAGTCTGAAAAAACTAAATCTTATAGGTGGTTTGAGCGCATGCCAGCGATGTTGAGTTGGTCACTACTTGCTACGCCTTTACTACTTAGCCTTATTAGCCCGCGTCTAACAGTGTTTTTTATTGTTACCTATATTTTTATGTGGTTTGTACGCACTGTCGCGCTAAATATTCGAGTTTTGCAAGGGTATAAGACAATGAAACAGCACGAGAAATTACCTTGGAATGATATGTTAAATGATCTGGAAAATAGATCACCTGATACCCCTAAGGCGCCAAAATGGCATGCAAAGAATATTGCTAGATTCGAGGAGTTTCCCCCCTATGTAAAGCCCAGTGAAGCAATCCATGTCATGATGGTCGCTACTTACAATGAAAGTCGTGACATATTGGCCCCTACAATTGAATCTATTCTTGCGTCTAACTATGACATGAAAAAAGTTATTCTAATTATCGCCTACGAAGAGAGAGGTGGGGAGCATATAGCAAAGCAGTCTAAGGAGTTGGTTAAGACTTATGGCAGTAAATTTATGTTTGCGGAAGCTATAGAGCACCCCGACGGTCTACCTGATGAAGTAGTAGGCAAGGGTGGGAATATTACTTATGCAGGTCGAGTGCTTCAGAAAATGCTCGATGAGCGTAATATTGATCCGATGCATGTCCAAGTGACTACTCTTGATGCCGATAACAGGCCTCACAAAAACTATATACCGGCACTCACATATACATTCTGCTCAGTACAAGATCCTCGATATGTTTCATTCCAGCCAATACCTATATTTACCAACAATATATGGGACGTCCCAGCTCTTATGCGAGTTATAGCAACCGGTAACTCTTTTTGGAATATTATTCAAAGCTTGAGACCTCACATGATCCGTAACTTCTCGTCTCATGCGCAAAGCATGAAAGCGTTGATTGACACAGATTTTTGGAGTGTACGCACAATTGTAGAGGATGGTCACCAGTTCTGGCGTACATACTTTAGATACGACGGTAAACATGACGTCTATCCGATATTTGTACCAATTTACCAAGACGCTGTGTTGGCGGACGGATACAGGCGCACTCTAAAAGCGCAGTTTATACAGATAAGACGATGGGCCTGGGGAGCTTCAGATATAGCTTATGTAGCGACTAAAGGTTATATGACTCCGAATAAGGTTCCAAAACTCGATAAATTCTTCAAGATCGGACGACTTATAGAGAGTCATGTTAGCTGGGCAACTGCGCCACTTATAATTATGTTCGCGGCCTTCATACCGGTATTGTTTAACCCAGAGGATATAGCTTCAAATCAGCTTCCAAATACTGTAAGTAGCATCCAGCGTGTTGCGATGGTCGGTATTATGATCACGATGTTCTTGAGTTTTAAATCACTGCCACCTAAGCCACTTAGATATAAGAGGCGACATACTGTTTTTATGACTCTCCAATGGGTGCTACTGCCAGTAACCACTATTGGCTATAACGCGACAGCTGCCCTATATTCGCAGACAAGGCTATTCCTCGGTAAGTATCTAGACAAATTTGATGTCACAGAAAAAGCTGTAAAGAAGTAACGCTGTTCTATTTTGGTTCTGAATGATGGGCTAAGTAGTGAGTTTCAGCTGATTTATCGAAACGTCGCAAACAAGAGGCCACTGCAGAGATCACTAGGGGAGTTTCTATTATTGGAGAAGTTGTGTGGTTGAGCAACTGTGAAATTATTGTGTCTGTGAGGTTCCCAGCGTCTTCTAGAGCGTTTTTTCGGTGAGAAACGCTTCTGTGCACACTCAAGAATAAACGATCTCTTAAGAAGGGCTGTAATCCCTTAGAGACCGTCTTGACTCGAATACTTCCAGAGAGATCTACTACTTCACGGGTAGTAAAAATTGTGCGACACGCGCTACATTCACGCCGTCGCCATGTGCTTGCCTTTTTTCTAGACGATCGAGAGTTAGTGACAGCAGTTTTTGTGCCACAATATATGCATACCATGTCAACATAATGACATGGCGCTGTTTAAAATGATAGTGGAAAAGCAGTGTACAAGGTCCAAAAAATAAGGACTTACATAGTCCTACAGTGGTAAATATTCATTTGGTTATCATCGATTCCTACGGATTCGACGTGTTGCCTTAGGCTTTCCTAGCTCCTCATAGAACAGCTGAAAGTCCTCTAAAGCGTTGCTTGAGTTGGTACTCAAAAGCAAACTCCCTGTTTAACTAAACTATTGTATCATAAACAGGTCACAACGTCAATGCTTATGGTTAATATGCATGTTAATAATAAAACCCTGCTAAATAAGCAGGGTAGATAAGTGTAGTGGTGGGCACGGAGGAACTCGAATCCCCGACCTCCTCAACGTCAATGAGGCGCTCTAGCCAACTGAGCTACGTGCCCAAACAGTTGTAACACCGTTGATAATAACTTATATCCACGTGGGTAGCAAGATAGTGGATAACTATAAGCAGAATGTAAAAACGACAATAGAATAGTACTAGCCACATAGTACTAACCTTGCTATGATAGTTTTTGTCAGGTGGATTTTTGCTAGGTGTTTAGCAATCGACAAAAGCATCGTACTTATTTGCGAGAAAGTACGATGTTTTATTTATTTGGTGCAATATTGAGGCTGTTATTGCTATAATATAGACAAGCTATGATACGGCTTCACCAACCGTAGAGCTTCGTAGGAGCGATCGCAGACGAACGATATCCAATGCGGTAAGAGTAAAAGCCAAGGTGGAACGTCTTTATTAGAAAGACCCGAGGCGCGCAGAAGAACTAGTTTTTTCGCGCGTTTTTTATTTATATAAGGAGTGCATTATGTCTCAGGACGACTTACAGAACCAGCGACACAGCCTAGCCCACATACTGGCACATGCTGTCCAGGATATATATGGCAACGTAAAATTTGGCGTCGGGCCAGTTATCGAAAACGGATTTTACTATGATTTCGACCTAGAGCAATCTATTTCCGAAGAAGATTTAGAAAAGATCGAGAACCGCATGAAAGAAATTATTGACCAAGACCTGAGCTTTGAGCGGGAGGATCTGATGGTAGAGACAGCTTTGGATAAGGTCAGAAAGTCAGGCCAGCCATATAAAGAAGAACTCATCAGTGACTTGGCGCAAAAAGGGTCAACCAGTCCAGAAGCAAGTGAGATTGGCAACCAAGGCGCAGAAACAGTAAGTTTTTATAAAGTCGGTGAGTTTGACGACTTATGTCGTGGTGGACACGTAGAGAAGACCAAGCAGATCGGTGCCTTTAAGCTTATGCGCGTCTCTGGAGCGTACTGGCGAGGCAAGGAAACGAATCCTCAGATGCAACGTATCTACGGTATAGCCTTTCAGACACCAAAAGAACTTCGCCAGCACCTTGATATGTTAGAAGAAGCTAAAAAACGCGACCATCGCAAGTTGGGTAAAGAGTTAGACCTATTCGTATTATCAGACTTGGTTGGATCTGGAATGCCAATGTTTACTCCCAGGGGTACTGTTCTTCGAGAAGAACTAGAGAAGTACTCTAATGAGCTTCGAAAAGAGTATGGATTTGAGAAAGTATGGACTCCTCACATGACCAAAAAGGATCTTTATGAGACGTCAGGTCATTGGGCGAAATTTGGAGACGAACTCTTTTTGGTAAAAAGCCAAGAGACTAGTGATGAACTTGTTTTGAAACCTATGAATTGTCCTCATCATACCCAGATTTATGCTAGCAGTCCTCGTAGTTATCGAGATTTACCAATCCGTTATCTGGATACGACAACAGTTTACCGAGATGAAAAAACTGGCGAGCTTGGTGGTTTGAGCCGTGTCCGCTCAATTACACAAGATGATAGTCATGTATTTTGTCGCTCAGAACAGATAGAGTCAGAAATGGATAATTTGCTACACGCAGCCAGAGATATGTACGCTACTGTGTCCATGAAGCTACGTGTCCGCTTGTCTTATAGAGACAATACTGATGTTTATCTAGGGTCAGCAGAGCTTTGGCAAAGCGCCCAAGAACAGCTGAAAAATGCAGTTATAGCAAATAAGCTCGAATTCTTTGAAGTAGAAGGAGAAGCTGCTTTCTACGGACCAAAGATCGATTTTATGGCAACAGATGCCATTGGTCGCGAACATCAGCTTGCCACTGTTCAGCTAGATTTTGTGCAACCTGATCGCTTTGGATTGGCATATACAGCAGAGGATGGTACAGAGAAACAACCGGTAATGATTCACAATGCCTTGCTAGGTTCTACTGAGCGTTTCTTGAGTGTTTATATAGAACATACGGCTGGGAAGTTCCCGATCTGGCTAGCGCCAGAGCAGGTCCGGATTATTACCGTTAACCAAGAGTACGAAACAACAGAATTTGCAAGAAGTATAGAAGTGAAAGCTCGTGAGCTGGGTATACGCGTACAGGTGGATAATGACAATGAATCAGTCGGTAAGAAGATTAGAAATGCCGAACTTATGAAAGTGCCTTATACACTTGTGATCGGCGAAAAAGAAATTTCTAATGGACGAGTCGTCCCCCGAATAAGAAAAGATCTAGTCGTACTATCGGCTCATCCAGAACTTGCGATAGAGGATTTCCTAAAAACAGTAGCTAATGAAACCAAGATGCGTGTCCAGAAAACATCTTTGTAACTATGACCCAATATTCCTTCAAAGAAGCAGTTGAATCACTTGTTAGAGAAATACCGTCAGGGAGAGTGATGACCTATGGGCAGATTGCTGGCTTGTGCGGTAATGCGAGTGCTTCCAGAGTGGTAGGTGGAATCGCTCACTTTGGCGATCCTGAGTTGCCTTGGCATAGAGTGGTTAGTAAATCAGGAATGCTTGCTTCTGGATATCCTGGAGGCAGGGAGGCGCACAAAAAACACCTAGAGAGTGAAGGTGTCGTAGTTTTACCCAGCAGAAAAGTTAATATAGAGTTAATAATATGGAATCCTTAAAAAAACACGGGCTACTATCTTTAATTGTTAGCTCGCTGATTGTAAGTATAGGGACTTGGATAATGTCTGGCTCGTTGCAGGCTTGGTTAAGCGAGCGACTTGGCTCTGCCTCAAAGTGTGCAACTGGGGCGTTAGATACAAAAATAACCGAAGAATTTAATTACGTATGTGATGTTAAGGCAGGTGCACAAATAAGTGAAGCCGTACTTATAGTATTCTTTATCTCGCTTTTCATCGCGGTTAGTGGGGTGGCGATTTTACTAGCTAATACTATCAATAAAAGATGTCGCAGTTAATTGCTGTAGTTGGCCCCACGGCTAGCGGTAAAACGTCGTTAGCGATTGATTTGGCACGTAAATATAACGGAGAAATTATCTGCGCCGATTCCAGAACTGTCTATAAAGATATGGATATAGGAACTGCTAAGCCAAATAAAAAAGAACAGGCAGGAATTGCTCACCATTTACTAGATGTAGTATCACCGGATCAAAGCTACTCTGCGTCACAATTTCAGGCTGATTCTAAGGTTGTTATTAATGACGTGATTGGCCGTAATAAATTACCTATTGTTGTGGGTGGTAGCGGGCTCTATATCGAAGGATTATTATATGATTTTAAGTTTGGGGAACCTCAGCCTGAGATAAGAGCTAAACTCCTAGGATTATCTTTAGAGCAACTTCAGGATGAAGCCCAGCGACTGAACATTAATGTGAGCGAGCAGACTCTGAAAAATCCTAGGCATTTAATGCGTGCAATCGAACGAGGGGGAGGTGTACCATCTAAAACCAATCTTTCAGAAAATTACCTGATTATCGGATTGCGAGTAAAAAAAGACATACTTGATCAACGCATTGAACAAAGAGTCGATACGATGCTGGCTAATGGTTTGATTAATGAGGCGAGGGATCTTAATGAAAAATATGGGTCAGATGCTCCTGCACTGCTTGCTCCAGGCTACAAAGCGTTCGGTGAGTACATAAACGGAACACTATCTGTTAATGAGGCAAAACGTCAATTTATTCGTAACGATAAACAGCTGGCAAAACGCCAGATGACGTGGTTTAAGCGTAATAAAGATATCCAATGGGTAGATAATAAAATCGAAGCTGAACAAATAGTAGAAACTTTTTTGTCAAAATTTGCTACAATACCTACATGATTGAGCAATTGTTTGGGTCAAAGACTCGCGTTAAGCTGTTACAGCTTTTTTATAGTAATCCTAATCGTTCATTTTATGTGCGCGAAATAACCCGGCGTATTGATGAACAGATCAACTCTGTTAGACGCGAACTATCCAACCTGCTGAGTATCGGAATTATTTCTTCAGAGACCAATAATAATAAGTTGTATTATGAAGTAAACCAAAAGTTTGAATACTATCTTCCGCTTGCACAAATATTTGGTGGTGTTGCCGTAGGAGCAGTTGTTCAGGCGGGCGAAGAGACGCCAGATCAAGTACCGGCTGAACTCAAGGCTCTTGGTCATGTAGAGATTGCTCTCATGACAGGACAGATCACTCGCGATGAGCGCAGTGGTGTTGATTTTATGGTTGTAGGTGATATTAACCAGACACAACTCAATAAGTTTGTAGCAGACCTAGAACAGAAAGAGGGTAAGGAACTTCGTTTTGTGAGCATGACTACAAAGGAGTTTGAGTACCGGAAAAAGATTAATGATCGCTTTTTATCAAAAGTTCTTGAGTCAAAGAAACAAGTTTTATTCGATAGAAGCGCGGTAGCACCGCTTGCACAAGCCGAAGAAGAAACTAAAGAACCGGCCAAGAAGCCGTCAAAAACTACAAAGAAGGGTTAGTGATTAATATGGAAATTCAGTATTTTGGTGGAAACTGTGTCAAAATTGCAGGCAAAAAAAGTTCTTTGGTAATTGATGACAACCTTCCAGTATTGGGTCAAAAATCTATAACTGGAGAGAAAGACATAGCGGTCTATACTGGGAAAGCGCTTGAGAGTGATAATACTAAAGCGCGATTTGTTGTAGACGGGCCAGGTGAATACGAGGTTGCAGAAGTGTCCATTTCTGGTGTCTCGGCAAGAGCTCACATCGATGAGGAAAAAACTCAAAACGCCACCATGTACAAGATCGTTATGGATGATGTACGAATAGCAGTCGTGGGCCACGTGTATCCTGATCTATCGGAGGATCAATTAGAAGCCTTGGGTACAATCGATGTATTAATAGTACCAATTGGCGGAAGTGGTTATACATTAGACGGCATAGGCGCACACAAAGTCATTACTAAAATTGATCCAAAGTTAGTTATACCAACTCATTACCACGACCCTAAGTTATCATACGAAGTACCGCAAGCAGAACTAGAGGATGCTATTAAGTCTCTTGGAATAGATGTTAGCGAAACAGTTGAATCTCTTAAACTTAAGAACACCGAGTTTACTGATACAACTAAACTAATTGTAGTAAAACGCAAGAGTTAAACGTACGCAACCAATTAAAAACACCGGCATGAACGCCGGTGTTTTTAATTGGTTGCAGGCTTCTACTTGCTTATAGGAGTAAGCAAGCCCTTTTTCTTTAGGGTACGGATTGCAGACGTGCTTATCTTGAGACGTACTTTTTTACCGTCGACAATAACAGTTTTGGTCTGAAGATTTGGCTTCCAAACTTTCTTTGTGCGTCGCAAAGAAAAGCTTACATTGTGCCCGTATTGCTTACCTTTACCAGTGATATCGCATTTTTGCATTATAATTATCTTTCTTTAGTTTCAGGGTATTATTCTAGCGTTTTACACCTTAAAAGTCAACCCTGTAGTGAGTTTACGAGCATTCCTGGGTTTTAAAAACCGAGGGATATCCGCTAAAGATGAATCTTAAAAGTCTATTACAGAGTCAACTCTTGCTATACTGGATAACGAATATGATTGATTTAAGCATTTTTAGTGTCGTTGTAGTGCTAATAACTTTAGTGGTAGCGATTACCCTTCATGAAGCCATGCATGCTTTCATGGGATATTGGCTAGGGGACCATACAGCGAAAGAAGAGGGTAGAATTTCGCTTAACCCAATTCGGCATGTCGATCCTTTAACGACTATAGTCTTGCCTATAGTTACGTTAATTTTATTTAAAGCGCCAATTTTGGCTGCGAAGCCAGTGCCATTTAACCCAGAAAGAGTGAGGTACGGCGAGTTCGGTGCAGCCCTAATTGCAGTTGTTGGTCCTCTAACAAACCTGTTACTAGCCTTTGTAGGAGCGACTATTATAACAGTTTTCCAGGGGTCGCTTAGTATAGAAATGCTACAGGCTTTAGGGATATTCACAATCGTAAATATCGGTCTGTTTGTGTTTAATATGGTTCCAATACCGCCACTTGATGGTTCTCGGGTTCTGTATTCTGTTGCCCCCGAGCCAGTCCAACGATTTATGGAGAGTCTAGAGCAGTTCGGAATTGTTATTGTTTTTTCATTAGTTCTTTTGGTTCCACAGTTCGGCCAGATGCTCGTCGATATAAATAGGAATATTCTCAACTTTTTATTGTAAGTACGAGTATAATAATAGACGCTGAGAGCGGGTAGCCGGCAAACGATTTTCTTGAATAGTTGATTTTTAGGGAGTTCGATATTTGTAGTAGCCGTGGTTACTACGTGAGAACACCCACTTGGTTTCGTACCAAGTTAATCACGTCGGTCCGCTTTTGGCTTTTACGCCAACTAGCTTGCTTTTGAGCAGAGCTCAAAACTCTGCTAGTTTCTCGGCGCTATTTACGATTTTCTTCTGTGATACTCCCTTCGCCGTACGTTTGTACGACTCGGTCCGTTTCTCATAGAGATATCGTAACTAGCACTCGAGCGTAAAACCCAAAAGCCATAAGGGACCTTAATTATCGGGGTGTAGCTTAGTTGGTAAAGCGCACGGCTGGGGGTCGTGAGAGCGGAGGTTCAAGTCCTCTCACCCCGACCAAACAAGGGATGTTATACTGATTAAAGTAATGAATGAAAACAAACATTTAACCATCACTTACACCAACTGGAAGCGCGAAACGAGAGAGCGTGTGATCGAGCCGATTAAGATATGGTATGGCTCCACTCGCTGGCATCCTGACGAACAGTGGTTACTAAAAGCGATCGACATAGACAAGGGAGAAGAGCGTGATTTTGCTATGACGCAGATTGGCGGTATTGAAGGTATGCAACAAGATAAATCTACAAATACAGCCGAGACGATTGCTTCTCCTGAAACATATGAAGTTAAAGAAGTTAAGCTGTTTACCGACGGTGGCTCTAGAGGCAACCCCGGACCTTCGGCAATTGGTTTTGCTGTACTAGATATGGCCGATCAGGTGATAGAGACGAGTAGTCGCTATTTAGGCATCACAACAAATAACCAGGCTGAGTATCAAGGTCTGAAAGAGGGGCTGGAACACTGCGTTAAGCTCCAGGTCCAGACAGTTCATGTTCATATGGACAGCTTGTTGGTCGTTAACCAATTAAAAGGTATTTATAAGGTAAAAAATCGTGACCTATGGCCAATCTATGACGCGATAAAAGAATTGTTACCAGTATTTAAGGACGTCACGTTTACTCACGTGCCAAGGGAGCTTAATAAATTAGCAGACAGTATGGTTAACGAGTGCCTCGACGCTCAGTAGCAAATCCTCATGCATCAAGCGCGGGAGGATTTGCTATACTGTAGTAGCCAGCATATCGGCTAATCGCCGTCCACTTAACTGTGGAGGGAGGAAAGTCCGGGCGACATAGGGAAGGACAGTTGTTAACGGCAACCAAGGGTAACCTTAGGGAAAGTGCCACAGAAACGAAACAGCGACTTGTGCTTCGCACTTCGTGGTTTACAGTCTGAAGTCACTGGTCTCAAGCGTTAAAAATAATTACTTAACGAGTGACTAGTGACGTACGACTAGCAACTGCGGGGCGCGGAGTGCAACGCTACGGTGAAACGAGTGAGGTAAGAGCTCACAATTGGCTACGGTGACGTAGCCAGGAGGTAAACCCTGTCTGTCGCAAGGAAGCGTGTTTTCATATAAGGTTTCCCGCCGAAGATGCGCTATAAAATCCGCTTGATTTGCTCGGTGACGAGTAGACTAGATAGATGATTAGCTCTTAGTACAGCTTTTGCTATGCTAAGGACAAAACCCGGCTTATAGATATGCTGACAATAAAAAACTCCACAGATGTGGAGTTTTTTATACCTGAGCTTACTTATTTACTAGCAATTTTTGCGATCGCTTCAAAAGTCTTGGGTTCATTAACCGCAAGTTCACTTAAGATTTTACGATCTAGCTCAACATTATTCTTCTTGAGGCCAGCAATAAGTCTACTGTATGTTGTGCCGTTATTACGTGAAGCTGCATTAATACGAGCGTTCCATAGTTGTCTAAATGTACGCTTTCGTTCTTTACGATCACGAGTAGCGTTAACAAGGGCTTTAGTTATAGCTTGCTTTCCGCGCTTTATACTCGAACGGTTACTTCGTGTAAAGCCTTTAGTAGCCTTACGAATCTTCTGATGTTTTCGGTGACTAGCTACACCTCTCTTTACGCGCATCTACGATACTCCTAGTTTTCGTTTAATATTCTTAATATTCTTACCTGTGACATCTTCTACTCCTGCAAAGGTGCGCTTATTACTGGCGCTCTTTTTCTTGAGGAAGTGGTTAATAGCCGTATGTCGACGCTTCACCTTACCTGATTTGGTAATTGAGATTCGCTTCTTTGTTCCACTGTGGCTCTTCTGCTTTGGCATTTATTCTTCTCCTTTAGGCTCTTTTTTTGGGGCACCGCTACTTCGTATGACGAAGATTAGTTGTTTTCCTGCTAATTGGGGCTGTTGATCTACAGATATCTGGTCGCCAAACTGTCCTATCACTCTCTTAGCGAGTGCGAACCCGAGATCTTTATGAGCAAGCTCTCTTCCTCGATAAAAGATTACTAGCTTTACTTTGTGACCTTGATCGAGGAATTTTGTGACTTTACCAAGCTTTACCTGGAGATCATGTTCACCGATCTTAAGACCAAAACGCATCTGTTTAACATCGAGAGCTTTCGTGTTCCGCTTGTTCTTCTGCGCTAATTTTGTCTTCTGGTAGTTAAACTTACCCCAGTCCACAATCTTTGCTACAGGAGGATTGGCGTTGGGTGATATTTCTACTAAGTCCAGTCCTTTGTCCTGAGCTAGTCTCAACGCTTCATCTCTTGATAAAACGCCGATCTGATCACCATTCTCGTCAACTATTCTGAGATTGGCAGCCCGAATCTGATGATTCAGACGAGTATCTTTACTAATTGTCGATGCTCCTTAATTATTAGCAGATGGTTTCACGGTATTGTAACAGATATAAGGGGTCTTTTCAACCTGCTACTGTCTGTTATCGCATCTTCATTAAAATTGTGCATATTGTTGATAGGATTATAGATCGCGCTAGCGAAGATAATTTATATTTCAACAGATCGCTTACGGTACTGTAGAGCTTCGCTGATATGAGGTATCTCAACAGAGGTACTTTCTTCGATATCGGCGATAGTTAGAGCTACTCGTAGTGCCCTTATGTACCCCCTTGCAGAGAGCTTCATACGCCCCGAGGCTTGATTAAAAAACTGCTCTGTCTCCGGTGTCATATTTGCAAAATTGCGGAGAGCCTTATTGGATAGCTCGCTGTTAAGACTGCCTCTACTCTGTAGTTGCTTGGCACGAATTTTTGCTACTGTTTTTCGGTGGTGTAGGCTTTTATTAGTCGTTCCTCCAGATAAGATTTTGTCATGGGCAACTTCCTCTACATCAATATAAAGATCTATACGGTCTAAAATAGGACCGGATACGCGTTTTTGATACTTTACTATCTGAGCAGGCATGCAACTACACTCCTTTGAACTGCCAAAATAGCCACAGGGGCAGGGGTTAGAGGTGGTAATAAGTAAGAAGTGCGCAGGGAAGTCAGTAGTATCCTTTGCTCTGGCAACAGTAATTTTACGATCTTCAATCGGCTGACGGAGAGCTTCAACGACCACTCTACTAAATTCTGGGAACTCGTCAAAAAATAGTACACCATGATGGCTTAGGCTGATTTCGCCTGGCCGAGGATTCTGACCACCTCCCACTATTGCTACATGACTAGAGCTATGGTGAGGTGACCTGAAAGGTCGAGAGGTAATAATGCGATCAAAGTTCTTGCTTGCGAGACTATGAAGATGGGTTACCTCAAGCATCTCCTGAGATGTTAGGGGAGGCATTATACTAGGAAGTGCTTTAGCTAGCATACTTTTCCCGGCACCAGGGGGTCCGTTAAGCATAATATTGTGGTGACCAACCGCAGCGATTAACAGAGCTCGCTTGGCTTGTTCCTGCCCAACAACGTCGTCGAGGGTAATTGTAAAAGTCTCATCTTTAGGGCTAGCTAAGACTGAATTACCGGTTTCGAGGATAGTATCATCTTCTGTGTTATTTAAGATTCCATACAGTTGGGCAACTGTTTTGAGTGGGTGGAGTGTAATTCCTGGAACTAAGCTTGCTTGAGCTAGATTATCCTGAGGGATCCAGAACTCATTAATTCCCAATTTGCGAGCACTTAGGATCTTGCCTATAACACCTCTAACTGGCCGGATAGTACCATCTAGTCCAACTTCGCCGAGCACAACCATTGTTTCATCCGTCGATCTCTTTACTAGACCACCCCTGATCAGTATTGAAAGAAGTATAGGTAAATCAAATGACGAGCCCTCTTTAGGGATGTCAGCAGGGGCGAGATTAACTGTAATGCGTTTCTTTGGTAGTTTGATGTCACTGCTCGCTAGAGCACCACGAATGCGTTCCTTGGCTTCGTCGACAGACTTACTGGCAAAGCCTACGATCACTATGTTGGGTAGTGAATTTGATAAGTGGCACTCAATATCAACCAATACTCCATGGCTACTATTCTCCAGAACCCCACGAACCTTCGACATATTAATTGCAGTATACACTCCCTATCAAAAAAGCATAAGTAGTTAATTAATACATAAGAAAAGAGCTCCATTTTGGGAGCTCTTTATATATTTTATTGTGTTGGTTTTACTTGTTGTTCCATCTCTGGTTTATGGAACAACCGCTTGCGAGAAGCGGTTGTTTACAGAGACGTTTTTGTTTTTGAGTACTTTTTTTATTCAAAGTACTATGCATATCTTAATAACAAGCATGAGCAGTGTCAACAAGATTTTGAATAAATTTATGTGTATAACTTGTTCACTATATGAAGTACTTATGTTTATTAGGGCTGTTCGCATAGGTTACGGGGCTATTAATGAGATGTAATAGGAGTCTACTTACCTTGTTTTATTAGTTAGAGGAAGTTCGAATATGATAGTTCTATAAACAACTAATAGGTAATATTTTTACTTACTTTAAAAACAAAATTTATTAAACGGACAATTAAATGGAAGTGAATTATCATTCATTTAGATATTTGCACATAAAACTTAACAAGACATATGGATACCATAGAATGAAACATGCTCAAGAAAATTAAAGCAACAATCATGCAATAACTATATAAAACATATCAAAATATATAAATTACAATAAGTCAACAAATGGGTTAAGACGTAGTTAAGGTCATTATTTCTAGATTTTTGTAAATATTTATTTAACACAAAATGTGGTTATATTACATAAGTCTCAATTCAAGGCTACCAACTATACCAAGTTCTTATAATGACTTATAAATTCCTAGAACTACATTTGGCTATATTCATGGGCTTTTTTAGCCACTTTTTCATGGCTTTAAAAGACAAAGAAAAAGCTTTCCAAGTTTAATTACAATAACCCTCAAATATGTATCGCATAAATGTTCTTAACAGAACCCATGTGGCAGACATTATTGGAATTTAAGTCCCTTTAAGGCCATGACAATAGCCGGATAAATTCATAATAGAATAGTGATTTTTATGTCCAAATACGAGTGGTTTTGTTACTATAATTGGCTTATTCAACATAATGATGTATTCATTACGTCATATATTATTTTCTAACTTTATCTGTTGCGTAGTAACTATTACACTAATAATGATTGACAAAGAACAAATTCTGTAGTAGTATGGAACATGAAATGACAAATACAAAAACATTTCCATAAACCAAAACAAAATAACGCTCAGAACTGCCTAAAGCAGTGATGAGCGGTCAGTCAAGCCAACGGACGATAAGCGCTAAATAGTCTATTACAAAGAGCGGTTTTATCGTCCAAGGCTCCAAATACAATCATAAATAAATGCCTCAATGTATTATAATAAATACTAAAAAAGAGGCATTTATTTATTTAGCGAACCACGGTCTAGAATGAAACAGAACATACTAATATTTGCCAGCTCCATTGTCCTTATCGGGGGGTTCTTTAGCTTAACAAATCCTCAGGAAATACCTGCCGGTCTACTGATTATTCCAGTTTTATTAATGTTTATCATTGGTCTCACCGGAATGTTAGTAGCTCTAAAAGTGTTCAGAATAGCCACTAATCATCCAAAAAGACGAAGAGCAGTCGCGGTCTTAGGTGGTTCGCTGATGGCCTTTATACTGGTTCTTCAGTCTACAGGCGGGATTGTAGCAGGGGATGTACTGTTGATTATACTTATGATGACAATGACATATATTTATATTACAAAATTTTAGCACCGTATCTGTTATACTTGTCTAAAGTAGAGAATAATTATGCAACAAGACGATAATATTGATTTACCGCCGTTACAGGTGGACCCAACGGTACAAGCTCCGGAGCCTAGTGCTCCATTTACGTCGCATATAACTGACGATAAACAAGTCCCTCCAGCTATCGCAGAGATGATAGCGAACTTGCCTGAAGAAGCAAATGACATCGATCTAATAGAGAAGGAGTGGATAGTAAATGCCAAGCAAATAGTGGCACATACTACCGATGATCCGTATCAGCAACAATCAGCTATTAGTCATATGAAAGCTGAGTACATGAAAAAAAGGTATGGTAAAGAGGTGAAGGGTCTAGGGGACTAGTTCGTATGGCAATACTGATCGCGATTTTGGTTGGCTTTATCTTTGTTCTGGCTATTGTAGGTCCGGTTATCTTTTTGCAGTCAAGAAAGGTATTAAGAGAACAAAAGAACTTCGAGCGTGGGCTCAAAATGGTTACTCTTCTTATACATTTACCACCGCCGAGTGACGATACGGATGTTGGCTCGAGAGACGTTCGTGATGTAACAGACGAAAACATATCTAGAGCAGAGATCGTGTACGGCATTATTGCGAGCACATTTGAGAAGAGTTTTAAGCGCAGTTTTTATGGCCAAAAACATATGAGCTTTGAGATAGTGGGCATGCGGGGGGTGGTCAATTTTTATGCCTGCGTACCTATAACTTTGGTGGAAGTTGTTAAGCAAGCGATTGTAAGCGCTTATCCTTCTGCAAGATTAGAAGAAGTTGCTGATTATAATTTGTTTAATAAGGTTGGGAAAGTGAGCGGTACATTGGGCGGTGAGCTAACTTTAAAGAATGACTTCGCTTACCCAATAGCATCTTATCGTGACATTAAGAGAGACCCGATGCAGTCGGTGCTTAACGCCTTATCTGCGTTAGATAATGAAGATGGAGTAGGGATTCAGATCTTGATGCGTCCAGCCAAGCACGGATGGGCTAAAGAGGCTAGCAGTCTTGCCGACAAGAAGCGTAAAGGTAATGAGAAGAAGAAGGGTGGAGCGGCGATTATTTGGTGGATGACGCAGATCTTTTCTGCGCTGGTTAAGCCCCCAGAGGACAAAGGTGATAGCGGAGGTGCGCCTGGTAGTAATCTCTCTTCTCATGAGCAAGAGATACTCGATGCGATTGATGACAAGACAAAACATTCAGGCTTCGAGACTACAATACGGGTTATCGCTTCATCTAACGTTGCGCAAAGATCTCAGAGCGTACTGTCCAATGTTGTTGCTAGCTTTGCTTTGTTTGATGCTCCAGGGAAGAATGGTTTCAAATATTCAGCTGCGCAGGATATTGAAGAGTTCGTAACTGCATATGTTATGCGTTTTTTCCCGCAACATCATGATAAGAATATACTCAACTCATTAGAGTTAGCCAGTCTCTTTCATTTCCCGCAACAGGACGATATTCCAACATCTCAATTGAGTAGACAGGAGTCTAAGCAAGTAGACGGACCTCGTAATGTACCGGAGCATGGTCTATTGCTAGGTTATAATATCTTCCGAGGTATAAAAAAGCCGATAAGACTTGCTTTAGAGGACAGAAGACGACATATTTATGCAGTTGGACAGACAGGCACAGGTAAATCAACCTTTTTAGAGAACCTTGCTCTCCAAGATATGCTGATGGGGAATGGGTTTGCTTTCATTGATCCTCATGGGGATACTGCAGAGAATTTATTGAGTATGGTTCCGAAGGAACGTACAGAAGATGTGGTTTATTTTTGTCCAGCCGATACTGAGTATCCACTAGGGCTTAATGTTTTCGAAGCCAAAACAGATGACGAAAAAGACTTTGTCATCCAAGAGATGATTAACGTGCTATACAAGTTATACGACCCAAATAAGCAGGGCATGATTGGTCCTCGTTACGAGCACTTATTCCGTCATGCAGCGCTGACGGTTATGGCAGGACCAGAAGGGGGTAGCTTCATTGATATACCGAAGCTTTTTAGGGACAAAGATTACGTCAAGCAGAAATTAAAGTATGTAACAAGCCAGGATACTTTGGACTTTTGGCAGAAAGAAATGGTTCAGGCACAACGTTCAAATGAGTTTGGCGATGTTGTGAGCTGGTTCGTCAGTAAATTCGGAGCCTTTTTAAGTAACGGAATGATGCGTAACATCATTGGCCAGGTAGAGAGTTCATTTGATCTGCGTGACATTATGGATAACAAGAAAATCCTTATAGTGAACCTGAGTAAGGGTAGGACCGGCGAACTTAACTCTAAACTGTTAGGCATGATTTTTGTAATGAAGTTCCAGGCTGCAGCCATGAGTAGGGCTAATATACCTGAAGATCAACGACAGGATTTCTGTCTTTATGTGGACGAGTTCCAGAACTTCTCAACAGATTCTTTTGCGACCATAATGTCAGAAGCCCGTAAATATCGACTTAATCTTATTGTTGCAAATCAGTTCACTACGCAATTGACCGAAGAGATTCGAGACGCAGTATTCGGTAATATTGGTACCACTGTATCATTCCGTATTGGACAAAATGATGTCGAGATTCTGTCACGATACTTCCAGCCTATGTTTGACGGTGATGACCTGCTCAGGATCCCTAACTGGAATGCGGTAGTGCGTACGCTTATAGGAGGCGTGCCCACTCAGCCGTTCAGTATGGCTGGAGCACCCCCGCTAGGAAGTCCTAATCTAGAGCTAGGTAGTGCAATGAAGCAACTTTCTGCTGCAAAGTTTGGTCGCCCTCGTCAGATTGTAGAGAAAGAGATTTTTACCAGAATGAAAACTGACGAAGCTTCTGTCGAGCAAACCGCGCGTCTAGGTGCAAGGCCTGGTCCTTCTCCGCAGGCTTATTCGCCAAAAGGCGGAACAGCTCAGCCCTCGTCTTCCTCTGGATCCTCGTTTCTTGATCAGTGGCTTGAGAAACGTCGTGCCTCAGGAGTATCTCAGCCTGTTAAAGCAACCGGAACACCTCCACCGCAAGGTACGACTAAGCCTAGTGGACATAATCTTTCCTCTGGTCCAAAAGTTCAATCGCAAGGTACTGAGAGCAAGCAACCTGTAGCAACTCCTCAGGCTCCTGACAGCCCACAAAATACAAACACTGCACACGAAGGTGTAATTCATATAAATAGAGACTAGAGGGTCTCTATTTACGTGAAAGTGCACGAGATATTAGCTCAAAAAAGGCACCAAGCAAAAAGCCCCCTCCGAAACTGATCAGAGCTATGGTGTAGTTGTATTCATAACCGTAAAACCTGCATACTATTACGACAACAATACTTGAGATAAATGAGGTGATTCCGCCGACCATTAGAGCTGATGGGCGGGCAACAGTAGCGCCGGCAACATCACTTATCGTCTCCACAGTAGGGTTATGGATTAGTTTGCTAAGTTGTCTATCGCTACCTCTTAGATGACGCTGGACTTCTTTTATCTGTCGTTGCGCGCTTATGCTTTGTGCGCCATGTGAAAGCTTCGCATGTTTGGTCTGTGTGTGAGGATTAACGTGTTTAGCCTCAATGTTTTCAGATGTGTCAGCGTGCTTTTCTACCTTATTTAGAAGTTCCTTAATCTCGGAATAAGTTTTTTCCTTTTCAAGAGAAGTGGTAGTTTCGTGATTAAGCTTGCGTTCGCCGTATGGATTTTTGTCCTGCTCTCCAGGACGTTCGTGTCGATTGTGTAATTGTTCGCTCATCTAAATATCTCCTGCGTGTGCATGCTGATGTATTCGTTTAATAATTCCAACTTCTTTAGCTAGTAACCTTGCGCGAGCAAAGAAGTAGCCTGCAATAACGGTGATGCTAAATGATACCGCAACAGTAGTCCCTGGACCTGTATTCGGGAGTGTGTCTACTGTTTTTAGAACAGGGCATTCAATCGGTACGTGTGTTTCATTGCCGTATCCATTCTGGATCTTGCAGTCATAGTCTGTGGCTGTAGCATTAGGGTTGTTGGTGCTAGGAACAGGATTCTTAACAGTAACCCGGAATTTCTTGATAAGTTCACCTTCTTTAGGCAATGTTTGGTTAGCCCAGGTTATAGTCATCTTGTCCTTCGAGTACACTCCCCCTTGACGTTGTAGGTACACCTCATCCAGTACAGTGTAATCAAGCAGATCACCGATATAATCTTCGATAACCACACCTTCTTTCTTAACTATATTAGTATTGGTAGTGATTAGTTCATACTCAAGTACATCTCCAGCTCTTGCAGAGGTTGTGAGAGTTTTTTCTGGTGTTAACTTCTGGGTAATATTACGCACTTTCTTAAGTTTTCCAGGGGTTGTACATTCTGGGTGATCAGCAGGCAATTCGGGATTTTCAATACACTTACATTTAGGATCATCCGGCTTTAGTGTTGGGTCGTTCTCGCAAACCGGATCAGGCTTGCATCGTTTATCAGTAGGGTCTAGGTTAGGGTTATATGGGCAAACACCACACTTAGGATCATCCGGTGTGACATTAGAGTTTAGCGCGCAGACTTCTGGTAGGACAGTTATCTTTACACGACAGTTAGAACCTGACTTATTCCCCAATATGGTTTGGATGGTTACAGTTGCAGTGTAGGTCTTTTTCTCTAAAGTATCATTGGTATAAACATGATCTATCACTGTTCCAGCAAAGTTTTCTATCTTATCTCCATCTCCAAAATTAAATGTTAGACCTTCGATTAAGTTAGGCTGATTGGCGTAATAGTGAGCTGTGAATCTTGTCGATACTGTTTTGGTGCCTGTGGTTACACTTGCAGACAAACTTCCGCATTCGGCCTCGGGTCGAGATATCTGAGGCGTAGGTGCTGGAGCTGGAGCAGGCTCCGGTTTAGGTTGAGGTGAAGGCTGTGGTGTTGGCTTTGGAGTGGGTTTAGGCTCTGGCTTCGGTGCTGATTCTATCCGTCTGTAGGCTATATTCCCGCAATCCTTTAAAATCCATACCTCATACTGAAGACCGTCTGTTCCTTGATGTTTTCCGAAGTAGTAAGCCGGGGTACTGCCTTGCCACTCTGATGCGCTACGGCTATAAAAAGTACTTCCAGCAAAATTCCCAAGATTGTGGTCTTTGGTACTAGCAAAATTTATTCTGCCTACAGTTCGCGTACCCTTGGCACCTTGGTTACTAAAATTGAAGGTAACATTCTTTACTCGTGATGCAGATATATCATCTCCAGTAACTCCAAACCTGTTATACAGCTCGCGAACATCGGCATTTGCGTTATATTTACCCTTAAGCTCCGTTAACGTTTTTATTCCTCCACGGATGACATCGTTATTCGAAGAAGCAAGTGATTGTTCAGAAGGGAAAGCAGTAGCCGTAATTTGTACTAGGAGACTGAGGACGGTGAACAGAACACCGATTCTTCGTATCGACTCTTCTTTTTTTAGGCGTTTGCTATAAAACGCCAACTGCCCAATACTGCTAGGATTTACTGCAAGTCTGGAAATAATTTTACTGAACACTTTATTTATTATTCTTTCTATATTTTATGCATAAAAGCTTAAGCCTATTGAATCATGAAACAGTGTGTTCAGGCAAGGGTGTACTTATTGATCAGAACAGCGCATTGGAGTATAATTAGAACTAACAGGTACATAATGCTCGCAGACATAACGACTGCACTGCTGATAGAGAGGGAAAACGTGTCTAAACAAAAAGACTATGATTCGAATGCCATTCAGGTCCTTGAGGGGTTAGAACCGGTACGAAAACGTCCGGGGATGTATATTGGTGGTACAGGCGTGGAAGGATTGCACCATCTTGTATGGGAAATCGTTGATAACGGGATAGATGAAGCTCTTGCTGGTTATGCAACCAGTGTTTCTGTCAGACTTCATGAAGACGGTGGCGTTACAGTTATAGACGATGGTCGAGGAATCCCGACGGACATTCACTCTAAGACCGGGAAGAGTACTGTAGAAACGGTACTTACTGTGCTCCATGCTGGAGGAAAGTTTGGCGATGGCGGTTACAAGGTTTCTGGCGGTCTACACGGTGTTGGTTCTAGTGTAGTTAACGCACTTTCGAGCAGATTAATAGTGCGCGTACATAGGGATGGCAAGGTTCATGAGCAACAATACAAAGTAGGCGCTCCTCAAGGTGACCTTAAGGTTGTTGGTAATAGCAATAAAACTGGAACAGAAATAACTTTTTGGCCGGATGAGACAATCTTTGAGACAACAAAGATCAACTACGATACTGTGCTAGATCGATTGAGACACGCCGCTTATCTTACTAAAGGAGTGCGTACATCAATCGTAGATGAGAGAAACGGAAAGCGTTTTGGATTTTATTTCGAGGGTGGCATTAAATCTTATGTAAAACACCTTAATATGGGAAAAGACGTTGTAGATGATGATGTGTTTTATGTCGATAAAACAATCGATGATTCTCAAGTAGAGATCGCAATCCAATACGCTGACACTTATACTGAAACCGTAAAAGCGTTCGCAAACAACGTCCTGAATCCCGACGGCGGAACACACTTAACTGGCTTTCGATCAGCTCTTACGCGTGTCATCAATGACTATGCACGGAAGAACGGATTACTAAAAGAAAAGGAAGAGAACCTTTCCGGGGAAGACACTAGAGAAGGTTTGACAGCAGTTATCTTGGTTAAGCTACCTGATCCTCAATTTGAGGGCCAAACAAAAAATAAACTTGGTAATCCAGAGGTTAGAGGTCAGGTTGAGACTGTCTTGAACGAACAACTTACCTATTATCTAGAAGAGAATCCAGCGGTTGCCCGAAAAATTATCGGCAAATCTTTGTTGGCTTCTAGAGCTCGTAAAGCAGCGAGAGCGGCTCGCGACAATATTATTAGAAAGGGTGTGCTGGAAGGTTCCGGCTTACCGGGTAAGCTTGCGGATTGTTCATCTCGAACCCCTGAGAACTCTGAACTATATCTTGTAGAGGGAGACTCTGCAGGAGGTTCTGCTAAAAGTGGGCGCGATAGCAAAACTCAAGCGATTCTTCCGCTTCGAGGTAAGGTTTTAAACGTTGAAAGAGCTCGTTTAGACAAAATGCTAGGCAACAATGAAATTGTGACAATGATCAAAGCTCTGGGCGTGGGGATTGAAGAACAGTTTAATATGGATGGACTTCGGTATCACCGTATTGTGATTATGACGGATGCTGATGTCGACGGAAGCCATATTAGTACCTTACTTCTAACTTTCTTCTTCCGACATATGCAACCACTAATCGATGGAGGACATCTGTATCTTGCTAAACCGCCTCTGTTCTTGCTAAAGAGCTCTGGGAATAAACGACAGTATGCATATTCAGACGAAGAGCGGGATCAGTTAATGGACGAAATGATTGCAGAGCGTAAAGCTAGAGGGACAAAAATCGATCCATCAGACGATCGTAAGAAACAGGCTGGACTCGTAGATCTCCAACGTTACAAAGGTTTGGGAGAAATGGATGCTGAGCAACTCTGGGAGACTACTATGAACCCAGAGAATAGAGTGTTGGTTCAGGTTAAGCTTGAGGATGCAGAAAAAGCAGATGCAATTTTTAATAAGTTAATGGGTACCGAAGTAGAGCTTCGAAAGAACTTTATTCAGACACATGCAAAATTCGTAAAGGACTTGGACGTATAACATGAGCACTGATGACAACTTAAAGCCAAAACATAATTTAGACGAAGCCATACTTAATAACCGAATGGGCGCGGTAAGCGGGGAGACTCTTGAAACAGGTGCATCCCATTCACGAACTGTAGAGCTTCGTTCCGTTGAAGACGTAATGGAAGATAGCTACCTTCGTTACTCTATGAGTGTTATCGTTGCACGTGCTTTGCCGGATGTTAGAGACGGTCTAAAGCCTGTTCACCGACGAATCCTTTATTCTATGGAGAAAAATGGATGGAGACCGGGTAGCAAATTCGTTAAGAGCGCTCGTATCACAGGTGATGTTATGGGTAAATACCACCCACACGGTGATGTGGCTATTTATGACGCTATGGTACGTCTTGCTCAGCCTTGGTCTACGCGCTATCTGCTTGTAGACGGTCAGGGTAACTTTGGCTCTATGGACGGAGATCCTCCCGCTGCACAGCGTTATACTGAAGCCCGCATGGCTAAGGCAGGCCACTCCTTGTTAGAAGACATCGACAAAGACACAGTTCCTTTCCGCGACAACTACGACGGCTCTGAGCGCGAACCAGAGGTATTGCCAGCTAAGCTTCCTAACTTGTTGCTTAATGGTCAGATGGGTATTGCTGTAGGTATGGCTACAAATATTCCTCCTCACAACTTAGGTGAGCTTGTTGACGCTACTATCCATCAGATTGATAACCCAGAGGCCACACTCGATGACCTTATGGAGTTCATGAAAGGTCCTGACTTCCCAACAGGTGGGATAATCTACGGTAGGGACTCGATCCGTAGTGCGTTCGCCACCGGTAAGGGTGGTGTTGTGGTAAGGGGTGTCGCAGAAGTAGAAGAGAACAAGAAGGGTAAGCACCAAATTATCATTACCGAGATACCGTATACTCTCAACAAAGCCTCTTTAATTGAGAAGATAGCCGATTTAGTAAAAGATAAAAAAATCGGCGGTATTAGTGATATTCGCGATGAGAGCGCTAGAGGTAATGTTCGAATTGTTATTGATCTTAAAAAAGATGCTTACCCTAAGAAACTACTTAACCAACTATATAAGTTAACACCGCTACAGACCACTTTCCACTATAATATGCTGGCTCTTATTGACGGTGTACAACCACGAGTACTGGGCGTGCAAGACATTTTGATGGAATATATCAAACACAGACAGCAAGTGGTGCGTAAGCGTACTGAGTTTGAGCTACGTAAGGCTAAGGAAAGAGCCCACATCTTAGAGGGTCTCAAGACTGCTCTTGATCACATCGATGAGGTAATAGCTACGATTAGGGCAAGCCAGACAACCGAAGAGGCTCAAGCCAACCTTATTAAGAAGTTTAAGTTAAGTGAAATTCAAGCCAAAGCTATTTTGGCAATGCAACTCCGTGCTTTGGCAGGACTTGAACGTAAAAAGATTGAGGATGAGTTGGCAGAACTCTTAAAAATGATTGCCAAACTCGAAGCAATCCTTAATAGCGAAAAAGAAATTTTAAAGATCATAAAGAAAGAATTGCTGGAAGTTAAAGAGCAATTCGCAGACGAACGGCGTACAAAAGTTGTCCCTAATGAACTTGGCAAGATGAGTGACGAAGACCTGGTCCCAGACGAACAAGTTGTTGTTACACTTACATCTGCTAATTATATTAAGCGGTCTCAAATTGCTGATTATAAGAAGCAAAACCGTGGAGGTAAGGGTAGACGAGGAATGGTTACGAGAGACGAAGATGTCATCGAACATGTTGTAAATGCGTCAACTCATGACTACCTCTTGTTCTTCACTAATAAGGGTAGAGTATTTAGGCTCAAAACATACGAAGTACCGGCAACGAACCTGAGCGCTAAAGGTGTGGCAATAGTTAACTTGCTTCAGCTTCAGCCAGAAGAGACTGTTAGTGCTGTGATTAATGTCAGTAAACAGGACAAGGCTACTAATCTTATAATGTGTACTGTCCGGGGTGTAGTAAAGAAGACTCCTTTTGAGCAATATCAAAATGTTCGGAGTTCTGGTCTTATAACTATTAACCTGGACGAAGGTGATGAGCTTAAGTGGATTCGTATGACTAGTGGTGAAGACGAGGTGATTATTTCGACCTCACAAGGCCAAGCTATAAGATTCCATGAAAAGGGCGTTAGAGCTATGGGTCGCACAGCAAGAGGTGTCAGGGGCATCAGATTACGCCCAGAAGACCAAGTTATAGGCATGGATGTAGTAGAAGACGAAGCCAGTATCTTTGTAATTAGTGAATTAGGTTACGGTAAGCGAACAAAAGTAGCTCAATTTACAGCACATGCGCGTGGCGGAGTAGGTATCAGATCAGCAATAGTTAATTCTAAAACAGGTAAACTTATTGGTGTAAAACGGTTGGTTGACGATAGCCAGGAGATAATCTTGATATCGACAGCTGGTCAAACAATAAGACTTGGTATCAAAGATATACCTGCTCTAGGTAGAGCTACTCAAGGCGTTCGCATAATGCGTCTGAATGACAAAGATCGTGTGGTTTCTTTAGCTCTTGTCGACAAGACAGAAGACGCTGAAGTTGAAGAGAGTTAATGCTCGTTGCTTAAGCCACAACAATATTGGTTGACAACAGGTGTAATTGCCTATACTATTGAATGAGATCTTTTCGAGGTACTGAGATTTTGTCTCTTGAAAAGTGAACGTTAAAAACTTGAATAGTGCAAATCAACGTCAGTTCGCCCTGAACTTTATCAGGGCATGAATTGTTTTTTGAAATTTAAGTCAGTGTAGTCTCCGGACTACATGTTCGACTGAAGTTCAGATTCAAATTCTTTTTGGAGAGTTTGATCCTGGCTCAGGATGAACGCTGGCGGCGTGCCTAATACATGCAAGTCGAGCGGTAAGGCTCTGCACTTATTATTTGAACCGAGACAGATTTTTTGAATCATTAGATCCAAAAATTGTTCATCGAAAGATGGATGTCTTTCACGCCAACTCTGGCTAGAGAAGGTAGGTCGAATAATGGGTGTAGAGTACACGAGCGGCGGACGGCTGAGTAACGCGTAGGAACGTACCCCAAACTGAGGGATAACCTCGAGAAATCGAGGCTAATACCGCATATGCTCTAAGGAGTAAAGCTTCGGCGGTTTGGGAACGGCCTGCGTAAGATTAGCTTGTTGGTGAGGTAATGGCTCACCAAGGCGACGATCTTTAGCTGGTCTGAGAGGATGATCAGCCAGACTGGGACTGAGACACGGCCCAGACTCCTACGGGAGGCAGCAGTAGGGAATTTTCCACAATGGGGGCAACCCTGATGGAGCAACGCCGCGTGCAGGATGAAGGCCTTAGGGTCGTAAACTGCTTTTATATGTGACGATAATGACGGTAGCATATGAATAAGGATCGGCTAACTCCGTGCCAGCAGCCGCGGTCATACGGAGGATCCAAGCGTTATCCGGAATTACTGGGCGTAAAGAGTTGCGTAGGTGGCATAGTAAGTAGGTAGTGAAAGCGTGTGGCTCAACCATACTCACATTATCTAAACTGCTAAGCTAGAAGATGAGAGAGGTCACTGGAATTCCCTGTGTAGGAGTGAAATCCGTAGATATAGGGAGGAACACCAATGGCGTAGGCAGGTGACTGGCTCATTCTTGACACTAAGGCACGAAAGCGTGGGTAGCAAACGGGATTAGATACCCCGGTAGTCCACGCCGTAAACTATGGATGCTAGCTGTTAGAGGTATCGACCCCTCTAGTAGCGAAGCTAACGCGTTAAGCATCCCGCCTGTGGAGTACGAGCGCAAGCTTAAAACATAAAGGAATTGACGGGGACCCGCACAAGCGGTGGAGCGTGTTGTTTAATTCGATGATAAGCGAAGAACCTTACCCAGGCTTGACATCCTTGGAATTTCTCCGAAAGGAGAAAGTGCTTTTAGAACCAAGTGACAGGTGTTGCATGGCCGTCGTCAGCTCGTGTCGTGAGATGTTTGGTTAAGTCCATCAACGAGCGCAACCCTTATAGTTAGTTGAATTTTTCTAGCTAGACTGCCCTGGTAACAGGGAGGAAGGAGGGGATGATGTCAGGTCAGTATTACCCTTACGTCTGGGGCTACAAACACGCTACAATGGCCGGTACAAAGGGCAGCCAACCCGCGAGGGGGAGCAAATCCCATCAAAACCGGTCCCAGTTCGGATAGCAGGCTGAAACTCGCCTGCTTGAAGTCGGAATCGCTAGTAATGGTAGGTCAGCTATACTACCGTGAATACGTTCCCGGGTCTTGTACACACCGCCCGTCAAACCATGGAAGTCACCAATACCTGACGTCTGAGCTAGTCTCGGCCTAAGGTAGGGGGGATAACTGGGGTTAAGTCGTAACAAGGTATCCGTAGCGGAAGCTGCGGATGGATTACCTCCTTTCTAGGGAGAAACGAAGGCGAGTAGCTCTATAGACTACTCGACCTACGGTCGATCTTGGTAATTACATAAAAGTAGCAAAATGTGGTAATTACACTTTTCGTCTTAGGACGAACAAGATACATTTTCTAAGTTTACGAACTGACGTTTGGTTTGCACTTTCAAGTTTTTAACGTAAAAGTGCTCTTTATAGAGCACTTTTATTTTTTTCTAACATATGCACATTTTGCGTGAAAAAGGGCTTCTAAAGCTCCCTGAGTAGCCCGAAATGAAGCTATTTGATCAATTCTTAGATTGTCCTGCATATGGAGTGTAAAAATTGTTCGATAGTGTGGTTGTTTAACAGAGGTATTTCAGATACAATAGTTTTGTTATAAATCACTTTCGCAGATCTTTAAAATATTATAAAAAGCCGTATCTCATATTTATGGGGCGATAGCTCAGTTGGCTAGAGCACCTGCTTTGCAAGCAGGGGGTCCGGGGTTCGAGTCCCCGTCGCTCCACCATTTTGATTAGATACGGGCGATTAGCTCAGCTGGTTAGAGCGCGTCACTGATAATGACGAGGTCGGAGGTTCGAGTCCCTCATCGCCCACCAATTTAGGAAAATAGTCCACCCAAAATCGGGTGGTTTTTGTTTGTCGAAGATTTAGGTAAATGTAATTTTTTGGCAAATTCTGCTTCGTTCATATAACAAAATAATATTTAGCTGTGGATAAGTCAATAAAGATTATTCAATATGCTGTTAATAAAACAATAATATTATAAACTATAACACCTTAAATGCATGAAAATTTTTAAAGTACCAGCGTAACAGATTAGACAGTAGACTAAACCACAACGTTTATAAATCTAAATTGTAGCATTATGCACATCGTTTTAATTGCATAACTTTTGTGTGCAGATTAGGGTTGACCCCTGTTTTTAAACAGTAGATAATAGAGACCAGGTTATTAAAAAAAATAAACAAAAATAACCAAAACTAATATTCAAAAAAACCAACCAAAAATGTTTTTGCAAAAACAAATCACTAAAATTCTTCGCTATTGTGCTCTGCATGTTAGCGTTTTTTTGGTTTTAGTTAGCCTCTTTTCAGGGGTGTTTTCTTATACGCGCGTACTTACGGGCGTGGAAGACCAGAGAGTTGGGGCGGCAACGTCTACCAATCTCAACTTCCAAGGTCGACTGTTCAACAACGCTGGTAACCTAGTGCCAGACGGGTATTACAACCTGGAGTTTAAACTGTACAGCTCGTTGTCGGGAGGAGCGTCAGCTCAAGGTGTTTGTGTTGGTGGTGTAACTGATAACTGCTTGTGGTCTGAGACCTACTACGACAGTAACGGTGTGAGTGCCGGAAACGATAACCGAGTCAGGGTTGTTAACGGATATTTCAGCGTTAATCTTGGCTCGTTGGATTCGCTTGCAGATGAGGGTATAAACTGGGATCAAAACCTGTGGCTATCGATGAATGTCGGTGGAAATGCGCATACTGCTACGCCAACATTCGACGGAGAAATGTCTCCACGGACTAAGCTTACGGCTGTACCTTTTGCTCTAGCGTCACAGAACGTGTACAGCGGTGATCAGACAACAAACAGTACAAATTCAGAAAATGTTTCTGTCAGAACAGGTAATACCGCAGGGACAACTAGTAACACAGGTAGTATTACCGTGCAGACAGGTAATGCTACCTCAGGTAACTCAGGAAACATAGTTCTGGATGTTGGCACAGCTAGTGGAACAGCAGGAACGATTTCGATTGGGTCTGCTAATACTGCTGGCGTCAGCATCGGTAGGGTGGGCGTATTGACTGACATTACAGGGAACCTACGGGTAAACGGTAGTCAGTTCACCAACAATGGGTCCACTTTAAACGGCGTTAACAGTTACGGGAACCAAGATTTTACTGGCTCTGGCAACATAGGATATCTCGGCGGTTCCAATAATCCCACAACTAACGTCGATGTTGATACGGCCTTTGCAGTAGCGCAAACTACCCCTAACCAACTAATTAGTCTTCCAGAGCCAACTGACTCGACTCCTGGACGTATCGTGTATGTTCTAAACACTGGTACCGTAGATTTCACTATGCAGGGAATTACAATCCCTTACGGTTATGGCCAACTTTACATCTGGAATGGCACAGCATGGCGACTCGCAGCTTCTGGTGGTGGCGCTGCGATAAATCTACAGTCCGCTTACGACTCAGGAAATTCAATCAACACCACTAATGCCCGTAACATTTACTTCGGTCTATCAGATACGGCGACAGATTCTGATTTCGTAGTGAACATAGCTAATGGTTCAACTGGTCAATTACGTGTGCAAAACAATGGTTCAGACATCTTGAGTGTAGGTTCTAGTGGGCAACTCCAGCTATCTGCACAAGGCAGTGCAGGTGGAATACTCATCGGTCAGGACGCTTTGATATACAGAAATGCTCAGGATAGCCTACAGACAGAGAGCTTTGTCGTTGGCAATACGTTCTATACGCTTAGAGGTTCTGACTTCACTACAACAGCAATGAATGATTTTAACTTCGGTAATTCTTCGCTTGTTCGGTTGACAGGCGGTAGCACCCAAACGCTTTCTGGTATAGCCAATGGTTCAGATGGTCGAATCTTGACGATAGTAAACGCAGGAAGCCAAGTAGCTTTTATTGCAAATGATAGTGGTCTATCTAGCACTGCCTCAAACAGAATTTTGACAGGTACGGGTGGCCAGTTAGCTGTTCCGGCTGGTAGTTCAGTAATTCTGATTTACGACTCAGGAGCTTCTAGATGGCGCATTATCGGTAGCGCAGCAGTTTCATCTTCTGGAGCAGGCGCACCGTTTGTTCAGGGAGGAAACAGCTTTGGAGTTGATGCAGAGATCGGTACAAACGATGGCAATAATCTTATTTTTAGAACAAATAATACCAACAAAGCTCGCATAACTACTGCTGGCGATCTTGAGTTCTTGCAAGCCTCTACTATCCAGACTAACACTGGCTCTCTAACTATCGACTCTGCGTCAGTACTTAATCTAGGTACTAGTGATGCAACTAGTCTTTCATTGGGCAAGACTGGTACAACTACTACAGTCAATGGCGGATTTGCTGTAACACAGACCTCAACCTTCACCGGAGCCTCCACCTTCAACGGAGGAGTAACAGTAGCTAATAACTCTAATTTCTCACAAACAGGAACAGGCACCTTCAGCACAGGAACAGGTGCTGTAACTCTCAATGGTGCTACTACTATCGCCAACAACAACAACTTCACAATAGGAACAGGTGCTCAGTTTACTAACGGCAGTAGCACAGTACTTTCATCAATCGCTATCGCCGATCACGCCACAGGTGGAGACATCGGCACTGCAGTAACCACAGTAGATATAGCTACTACCTTTGACATCACTCAAACTACTGCTAGTCAAACACTATCTCTACCTACACCAACTAGCGGTGCTTCAGGACGCATAGCTTACGTTAACAGCCTGACTGGCAACGTAAGCTTCATTATGCATGGCGTTACCATAGCTCCTGGATCAAGTGCAGCCTTTATCTATAACGGTACTGCTTGGGTAGCAACCAGCACCGGCGGATCAGGTGTAAACACCATAGGAGCAGTAGACACAGTACCTACAGCAACAAACGGAGCTAGAATCTCTGGTACTGCTCTCTACCTACAACACGCTGACGCTACCTACGCTGGTCTAGTATCTGCTACCACCCAA
>JBFIJM010000002.1:0-70548 GCA_041600715.1 Saccharimonadales bacterium (SeqCode)
TAGGTATTTTATTAAAAAATATTAAATATCTTTGTTTTAATTAATAATTAAAAAATTTGCTATGGCAGGAGAACAACTAGATCCATTTGCAGCAGCCCTAGAAGAATCGGGTGGTCGCATAGTCGGACAAGAAGGCTCAACATCTACCGAAGAGCAAGGGCTACAGACATTACTAGAAGAATCAAATTCTACTGGAACCACATCTGAAGGAACTGAACAAACATCTAGCGAAACGCAGGGTGCAGTTAATGAAGAGGAAGGTTCGGTAGTGGATGGTGAAGGCGGTGAAAACCCTACTCAAGAGGAAGGGGAGTCTGAGAGAAAATCAGGTTTTGTAGACCTCAATTCAGAGGGAGAGGCATCTTCCGAAGAAGGAGCGTCTGAAAATAGTAATGAATTACCTTTCGATGTCAGCGAAATGTTTGGCGAAAGTTTTCAGTCTATTGAAGATGTTGTGGAATACACATCAGAACTCGAAGCTCATATTGATGAACTAGAAAGTAAGACACCAGAATTTGCAAACGAATTTGTCCAAAAGATGAATGAGTATGTGTTGAATGGTGGAGATCCTGTATACTTCGCTAAAGTCAACAGTATTGACATTGATGGATTAAATCCTATAGATGCCTTAAAGCTAGATTTGCAGTGGCAACACAACATTTCTGAGGCAGAGGCTCAGGCTTTTATCAATCAAAAATATTCTGTAGATGAGTATGACGAAGATGATGGGGAAATTAACCCAAGTGCGGTTCAACTAAAAATTGATGCCACAAATGCTAAAAAGAACCTTAAGGAGCGTCAAGCCGACAATACGTTGGTGGAGCAACAACCTTCAGGTTTATCAGAAGAAGAATGGTCAGCGAAACAACAAGAAAGTTTTGATGAACAGAAAGCTGCTGATGATTTTAGGATGTGGGATGAAAGAGAAGGTTGGGCTCCAGAGGTTGACAAGGCTATGGATAGCCTCAAAAATAACGGTCTAATGATTGACCTTGGTAATGGTAAGGCGTTTAGCTACACCTACGGCAAGGACGATACATATTCCGAATCTTTAATAACCAAGGTAGACCAAGCTCTATATGATTCAGGAACGTCAAGATCAGACAACCCTGAGTTGGCGAAAAGTATAGCGGAAAACATATTTTTCCTTGAAAATAGAGCTGAAATCTTGAAAAGCTTTGGAGATGAGATTCGTAGCATGAAAGACGAGGAGTATCATAGAGCTATGAACAATCCGTCTTCCGTTAAACGAGGTGATCCGATTAGTAAAGGCGAAAGAACTGCTGTTACGGCAGAAGAGACGATGACAAAATTATGGAACCAATAGATTAAGTTGAATTAAATTGTAATTTTTTAACTTAATAAATATATATTATGCCAATCCCAGGACCAGGTACAGCAGCTTCAACGGCTGTGTATACCAATGACTTAGTGTCTTCTTTTGATATTTTAAAGCCAGATGTATGGGCTAAATTAATCAGAAGCCACGGAAAACAAGGAGCTGAATTTTTCTCTACTATTAGAGCATTAGGGTTCCAAGTACCAACAAGCAACGAAGATTATTCTCACTTTGAGGATGATTGGATCCACGAAACTGTAGGAGTTAGCAATCTTGCTGCTTATCCTGCGGCAGGTGCTACAATCACGTTTGATGTTTCAAACTTGCCAGCAGCTCCAGCAGCAGCTTACATCCGAGTTAAGGATCAACTTCTTTTGAAAGACGGAAGCCTTGTTTATGTGACTGCTTTTTCATCCCCAACAGTAACTATTGCACCACTTGATTCTACTCTTGTTTTTTCTGCTGCAAACCTAGTAAATACTGATGAGTTGATTATCATTTCTAACGCCAATGGCGAAGGAACTGCTCAACCAAAAGGTAGATTCTCAGGAACTCGTAAGTATGAAAACAACCTTCAAATCATTAAAGAGACACTAGAAGTAACTGGTACTCAAATGACTGATGGATTGTGGTTCAACGAGGTTCAAATTCCAGGCGAAAGCGGAACACCAATTTCTGCTTACTATGTTAAAGGTCAGCAAGATGCTGAATACCGTTTAGCATTAGAAATGGAAGGTGCTTGTCTATTCGGACAAAAGAACACCAATGCCACAGTAGCGATTGACCCTGATACAGGTAACGCAATCCGAACTACTGAAGGAATTGTACCTTACATCACCAATGAAGGTAATGAAGTGAACTACACACCAGGTTCTTTTACTGTTTCCAAATTCAATGAAATCAACAAGATTGCTGATAAAGAATTTGCACCGTCTCATTACTGTGCTTTCTTAGGAATTGATCTTCATGAGGAAATTGATGACACTTTCGTTGATTACTTGAAAGATACTAACGTATCATTCACGAATGACATGATGGGTGGAGATCAAAAGAAAGGAATCAACATTGGGTTCACTTACTTGAACAAAGGTGGAAGAAACTATGCTTTCAAAAGATTGAATAGCTTCTCAAACCAAAAAACTTACGGAGCAAACGATTACAACTACCCAGCGTGGGGGTTATTTATTCCTCTTGGAATGAACAAAACCGACCAAGGTAAGTTGCCAACTGTAGGTCTTCGATACAAACAACTAGGTAAATACAACCGATTTACTGAAGTTTGGGATGTGTCTGGAGCTGGAACTGGCAAGAAAGTAATCGCTGATGATGTTAGCAATCTCTATTTGAGAGCTCACATTGGAGGTCACTTCCAAGTTGGAAACCAAATGTTCAAGGTTAATCCTTAAGCATTACCCTAAATAAAAGGTAGCCCTCATTGTGGGGGCTACCTTATTTTAAATATTCTAAAACATAAGATATGTTAGAAAAGAATGAATATGTCGTAGACATTAAGAAGGAAAGAAAGAAGATTCAAAGTCTAATAGGGAACAAGAAGTTTGTTACCTTCCAATTGGTAAATTCTTTATCAAAAGTAGACCCCAAAACAAAAAGAAGAACGTATAAGAGGAGACACCTTATTGAGTCTGCCTTTACTGTGTATGACGATGACGGAAACACTTCAGAGTTTCGGTATTACAAAAACAAAAGACAAGCAGGAAAGAACGGAGTGCACGACATGAAGTACACACCTGAGTTCCTAACCTTTGAGAACGAAGGTAGAATCATAATTAACTTAGGAGAAAATCAAAGTGAAAATTTAGATTTGTTCTTAGCCCTGTATAACCATGGCAGAAGAGCGAACAACAAAAATGGAGACGGGTCTCGTAGACCATTATTCTATCTTGTTGATGAAAATGCTGAGGCATTAGAGTACGCTCAGAAGAAAGAAGCTTCTTCAGAAATGGAGAAACTACTATGGTCTAAGGAAAGAATTAACGACGAAGACCTTACCACGATAGCTAGAGCTCTTAGGATTGGAGGTGTCGAAGACATGAACATCCAAAGAATACAGCAGGAGATCGAGAAGGCTTGTAAGTCTAACCCACAAAGATTCTTAAACCTTAAGAAGCTGGATGGAGAGACCGAGATGAGAGCTGATATTCAGAAGGCCACAGAGATTGGAGCCCTAAAGTTTGAAAGCTTAAAGCTTCAGTGGTTAATGATGGACGGAGACAACGTAGCAGTACTTAGTCGAGTCAGGAAGACTGACGACCCTTCTTCAGCCTTAGTTTATTTCTTGAAGAACAATGATGACAATGACCATTATGGTAGAATCAAGGAATTAATTGCCGAAAGTAAAAAGCCAAAAGTGAAGGCTAAGTAGCTAACAATTAATTGAATTAAAAAACCAAAGTGTAAAATGCTTTGGTTTTTTTTATATCTTTGAGGAAGATTTATACTCCAAAAAGATGAGAAATGGCGATTCAAAATAAGATCAACCTAGAGACTAGGTTTCAGCTAAATACCACTCCCAACGAAATCATTAGAATTAAAGACACCACTGACTACGCTTCAGAAAGCATAGCATTGGCAGATGTCGTTGGAGCATTAAAGATTACAAGCCCATTAGGGACAGTATTTCATAACACCGTACTTCCGGCCTTCGACATCGACCTTGATGTTCAGGACTACATAGACACCATTGCTCTACCAACTGATTCCAATGGGGATCCATTGAAAGGAGTATATGTTGTTGAGTACACTATTAGAGTAGCTGGGGCAGTACAGCCTGGGGATTACTCAAAAACATTCAACTACAACTACTGCTACGAAGAGATAGTACCTGATGTTGATGTTACAGTAGACCTAATCTGCTCTAAACTAACAAGTAAGGACAATACCTCTTACCCTGTAGAGCTAACCAACAGTACACTTACTCACGAAATTCACCCACCAGCAGGACTTCCTGTTGCTACGTGGCCTGTACAGGTTGTATCAACAGTAACGAATGTTTACACCCCAATCACAACTAAGACTTGGACAGGGACAATTTCTAACATTCTTGAGCTTACCTTCCCTGCAACTGGAATTTATTCAGAGCACATCATTGATGTCACTATCACAGGTAACACCGAAAAAAACATTAAGGACGATATTAACATCTGCAACTTGCAGTGTAACATGAGAGCCTTAACCTCAAGATACTCAAGTGCTTTATCTAGCAACCCTATAGACGCTAAGAGAATTGCGGATGACCAACTTACACCAGCTCTTATTAATGCTTTCATGTACACCTCAAACATTGAGTGTGGAAACTTTGAGAAGGCTGAGTTTTATTACAATGAGGTACTGAAGTTCACAGGATCAAGCCCTGATTGTTCTTGTGACGAGAGCGAGGTTCCAACACTTATCCTAGCATCTTGCTCAGGAGGAGGGTCAAGCAACACTTACGTTGTTGATGTTTGTAACACCAACAGCGCATTAACAGTCACTTCCAACACTATTGGAGATGAAACAACCTACACTATTTGTTTCGATGACGTTATATGGACTAAAATCAACGCTCTTACAGAAACAGATATAACAAGTGTTGACTCTTCAGTAACAATAGTACCTTCTCTTAACGGGTACACTAAGACATACGACCTTTCGGTTGCTCCAGCACCAGTTTCAGCGAGCCCTGTTCATGTATTCTCCGGAATATTAGACATAGACCTTACAAACAAGAGTATACCACCAGTGCTATCTTGGAGAGCAGGATGGAGCTCTGTATGGGGAAACAAGCTACAGGAGCCAGCAATAAACAACAGCAACCCAATATTTGCTGATTGGAACGCACAAGCAAACTGCTTCTACCTTGATGGATATATTGACCAGGCAGGAGGAGAGTTCCCTAAGCCACAGTTTCAAATAATAGAAGTTCTTGGAACAAACCAAGTGAATAGTGAGATTGTTCCCTGTAGAGATGTGAGAGATTTAGGTCTTGACATTATGGAGATAGACACTGCAAATGATAGAATATACTTCCATGTTTTTGATGAGACTTATTCTAACACTGCTGTAGCAGGACAAATACTTCAGGAGATAAGAGATAAAATTAGTATTTCAGTAATTATAAACGCATAAGATGAGCATTATATCAAACTTAGGACTTGGAACAGGATTAATTTATGCCACCGAACTCGATGGTATTCAATTTGTCATTTCAGGAATAGCCAACGACAGAAACGGCTCAGACAACATAACAAGAGATGCCTTAAACAGAGGTGGACTAGCATACGATGTGTCTGCCACAGGAAGCACCACAATTACCACTATTGGAGCTAATGACACCATTGACTCATTGACAATAAACGGTATAGAGCAGTTTAATACAGGGTCTCCAATAGCGGTGAGTATTGGAGCTGAGTCTGACGCTGCTACAGCCCTAGCAAACGCAGTAAACAACTTTAGACCTTCTTCCGGGCCAAATTACAGAGCATTTGTGATAGGAGGCAAGACCATATTCCAAGCCCCGTCATCCTCTGGATCAACACCGAATGGTGATGTTGTAAATTTAACATTTGGATTGCCTGGGTCGCAAACATGGACAGAGCAAGATGTTTCAGGAGGTTCTTTCGGAGGAGAGCTACTTAGCCAAGTTCATGGCTTAAGATATTGGCTAAACCCTACTACATCAGCACTTCCAGGTGACTTAACAGGAGCAACAGAGATCACTGACTTTATTGTTTTTAGAGGAAATCAAGGAGGAAACTTTGAGCAAAGCCAAACAATAGCATCAGCATCAGTCAACCCACAAAGGAAAGACAGATTTTCGGTGTTAAAATTAGGAGCAGGAGCAAACGTAGAACTTGACGTAATATCAGGAGACTTTGCTAAGAACGACATAATGATCCTGATGAACGACAGTGCCTTTACAATAAAAGTAAATGACCTCTCTATAAACTCAGGAAACATCATGCTAGACCCTGTAGGGTTCTCAATGCTTAATGATGACTACATCCTAACACTAATTTATACAGTTGACGATGTGAATGGATTGGTTTGGAAGGAGCTATGGAGAACTCCTCAGACTGTAGCAGTAGACTCTATAACAAACATAGAAATAGCTCCAACAGCAGTAAGTACTACCGAACTAAAGGATAATGCCGTTACAAACATTAAGATGGCAGACAACTCTGTAGATACACTAGAGATAGTTAATGATGCGGTAACTACTGATAAGATCCTAGATGCTAATGTCACAACAGCTAAAATAGCAGATTTAAACGTCACAACAGACAAGATGGCTTTAGTTTCTGTGGACTCTACCATACTAGCAGACAACGCAGTAACCACAGACAAGATAGTAGATGACGCTGTTACAGTGGATAAGCTAGGAGGTACTTTAACAAGAGGATTCTTCACGTTCTCAGTATCATGGGAATCAGCAACAGAGCTAGGACAAGTTAAGGCAGCCATACCATTTGATATGACTGTGGTTGAGGTTGTTGTTTCGGTAGCAAACACTATTGAGGCAACAGACACAGCAACACTAATTTTAAAAGACCAATCATTAGCTTCTATGGGGCAATTCGATATTTCTGGAGGAGTTACAATAGGAAACGACTTCACACTTATTCCTGCTGTAAACAACACCTTTGTTGCAGGAGAAGCAATGACATTTGAAACCCTAAAGACTACCGTTGGAGGTAGGGCTGAAGTAACTGTTATTTATGACTTAGTATAATGGCTATTAAAAGATACCCAAATACAACTAGGATAGCCATCAAAAATGTAGGGGATCAAATCTCCATACAGATTGACGGCTCTCTTTCTTTTTATTACCCTCAATTTCTTGATGTTTTTTCAGACGAAAGTTCTTTTGTCACCATAACAAATCAAGGGGAGGATATAATACAGGCTCCTACAGTATGTTTTACTGAGCCCTCTGGTGTTTCGGTGGAAGAGCTACTACCTTTGATTAAGTGTGTGTTTCAGGTTGTACCCGTATTAGAGATAAATCTTAATGAGCTACAAGCCATACAAGGAGCAAACGCTCCTTCATCAGGGAATGTGTTTGCTACGATAGACGACTTGATTGCTGATGACCAAACAGCAGCAGAGGTTCCTTTTACTCCGGACGGAGACATCACAGCAACAGACACTCAGGCAGCCGTAGTGGAGGTAAGGGATGATACAGATACCAAACTAGCATTAAAAGAAGATTCAGCCAATAAAGGTGTTGCCAATGGATACGCTTCATTAGATGGGTCAGGAACAATCCCATTAAGTGAGATTCCAGCAGGAATAGCAGGAGGATTAACCTGGAAAGGTCTTTGGAACGCATCTACAAACACACCTGCACTAGCAAGTGGAGTAGGAACAAATGGAGATACCTACGAAGTGTCTGTAGCAGGAGCCACTAACCTTGATGGAATTACTGATTGGGAGATTGGAGATTTAGCCGTATTTAATGGGGCTGACTCTACTTGGGAGAAGATTGACAATACCGACAAGGTAACTTCGGTGTTTGGAAGAGATGGAGTGGTTGTAGCAGTTTCAGGAGACTATACAGCAGCTCAAGTAACAAATGCCTTTGATAAGACAGCAGACGATACTGATGACATCACAGAAGGAGCTACCAATAAATTCAACCAAACACACACGGGAGACGTTACAGGAGCTACAACCCTAACCATTGGGCCTTTAAAAGTGACCAATGATATGTTGGCAGGGAGTATTGATAACTCCAAGTTATTGACAGACCCATTAGCAAGAGCAAACCACACAGGGACTCAATTAGCCTCTACAATATCTGACTTTGCTGATACAGTAAGGAACACCATACTAACAGGTATTTCCTTTGCTTCAACAGCAACAATTACAGCCGCAGATTCGGTGTTAACTGCTTTTGGGAAACTACAGGCCCAGGTTACACTGAATAATGCAAAGGTGACTAACGCTACACACACAGGAGAGGTTACAGGAGCTACAGCATTAACAGTAGATAAAACAGCAATATCAAACAAAACATTAGTTGACGTTGATCCATTAGACCACTTTATAATTGGAGATGCTTCTGATACTGACAACCTAAAGAAGGTTCAGGCAGGAGACTTCCTTACGGGAAGCGGAACAATACTCGCTACAATTACCGGTATCGACGCAACAGCAGTGGGAGACACAAACCTATACACTGTTCCAGCAGGCAAGGAGACCGTTGTTAGATTTGTGATTATAAGGCTACAAGCAATTTCAGGAGGCGGTGCAGTACCGAAAGTTGCTATAGGAACAAACGCAACAAGTTATGACAACATCGTGGCCCAACAGTCTTTAACCGGATTAACAGCTATAGATAATGCCTTCACTTTCGCTGTACAGGGTGTTTTTAAGGTGGCTCAGGCTGCTGAGATAATAAAATTGAGGGTTAACCCTGCTTCTGCAAGGACAACCTACACAATAGATGTTGATTTAATTGGATACACTATATAGTTATGGCAGAAAAAGTAAAATGTCAAGATAGCACAACGGGAAAAACCTTTTGGTCAGACCAAGATTTAGATGTAATCATATCTGGGGATCCTGCTGTTGCCGCAAACACTTCAAAGGTAACAAACGCTACACACACAGGAGATGTGACGGGAGATACAGCCCTAACGATAGCAAATAACGCAGTAACAAACACTAAAGCTGCTGACATGGCAGCTAATACGGTTAAAGTTAGAAATGTTGGGACAACAGGAAACCCATCAGACTTACCAATGAGTCCTAGCACATTCTTGGCAAGACTGTCTTCAGGTAATATTGTTTCAGCTAATTCTGCTCAAGCCACAGACTTAATGGATCTATTTACAGATTCACTTAAGGGATTAGCTCCTGCAAGTGGGGGTGGGACAGATAATTTCTTAAGAGCAGACGGAGTATGGGCTTCACCACCAGGAGGAGGAGCAGGAACAGGATCCCTGCCTGTTGCCCAAGCAATAAAAACAACATCACAAGGATTGACAATAACATCAACCAATATAGTATTTGATACTACTGAGGTTGAGAATGACCCTGCTGTACTTGACCATGACGCTGCAAATAAGGAGAGGATTTACTTAAATGATGTAGGATACTACTGGGGAACATTGGGTGGGGCATTAACATCTACAGACAATGCAGATCAAACAGCCACATTTGAATTGTATAAAAATGATTCAACACTTCTATCTTCATTTAGTTTTACAGTTGACAAGCAATCGTCAGAGGTTTTTAGTAGAACCTTTGTTATACCTCCTTTAGTGGCAGGAGATTATTTAAACATTAAGATTAAAGTATCGAGTGGAACTTCTGTGACATTAAATTCTCATTGTAGAACCCAGATATTCAAAATGAATGGCTCTAAGGGTGATACAGGAGCTACGGGTGCAGGCTCAAATGTCATTACCCAGAAAGACGATGTTACAGTAGGAACAGTAATGGGAACCCTTAATTTTGAGGGAAATATGTCTCTTACTGACGAGGGTGGAAACAAAGTCACAATAACAAAAGGAGAGGCACAATCAATTACGGGTGCAGCAACCTTATCAGCTACATCTTGGGCTATTGAGCGTAGATTTATGTTTGCAGGAACATCTAAGGTAGGCGCAATAACAAAAATATTTTTAAACTGTTGGAGAACAGCAGGAACAGGAACATTTGATTTAAGAATAGTTAATGCTGAGAACGCACAAGTTATATGTACAGCTACTTTACAAAGCAGTACTGATGATGCAAATATTATTGATATGGGAACAATATCAAACCTACCAACAACAAGAACTATTTTTGAAGTTCAAGGACAAGTAAGTAGCGGAACAACAGTTGCCTTTTTAGGTGCAATATATTTTGAGAAATGATGAATAAGTATAAAATATGGTGCGTAACTGACCAAAAGTGGGAAGAAGTCATATCTTCAACCACGCCTACAGAATGTCCTATTGATTCACTTCATACAGTAGATTCTAATAGCGCAGTTATAATTGAAAAAGAAATCAAGAAACTTGATGGATCTCCTGAAAACTTAACTCTTGATGAGTATAAGTCTATGAAGTATGGAGACATTGACAGAAAGACAGGAGAGCTTATTAGCCAAGGGTTTACCTATCTTTCAAATCAATTCAGCCTATCATCAACGGCACAACACAATCTTAATGGCTTAGAAATTAGCAAGGACTTGCTAACATACCCTGTTGAATATAATACAATAGATGATACAGGTGTCTATCAAGTGGTTGACGCTACCGATATGCACAATATGTATTTAGCAGCTTTAACTGCAAAGAAAGGACACTTAGATAGTGGGTCTGCATTAAAATCACAAGTAAGGGTATCTACAGATAAAGCAGGAGTTGATGCAGTAATAGACAATAGATAATGGAAACTAATGGATGTGGAGGCAAGGGAAGCTGGATAAAAGTACCTAACTTTATCTTTGAAGCTTCTTGCAACAAGCATGACATTGGATACGGAATAGGAGGGGATGAGGCAAGGAGATTTGAATGTGACGCTAAATTTTTAGTAATGATGTTGAAGGATACATATAGAGTGCCAGACAGGATATTAAGGTTTTATTATCAGTGGTGGGCATTTACATACTTTTTCGGTGTTAGAATAGGAGGTAAAAAATATTTCAATTATGATTGACGTAAACGAACTTAAAATATTCATTGACTTTGTTGCCAACAAAGAGCAATCAGGTACAGCTTATTCTATAGATCAGCTCAATATCGCCTTCCAAGCAGCTAACATTGACTTGTTTAAGTTGAGGTATGGACTTCCTGAAGAGTATGCCCCTGGGATGCCTCTTCCTAGAATGTCTTATGAGGTAACACAGAAAATTAAAGATGACTTAAGGTCAGTAAAAGAGAAGGTAATCATTCCTGTTGATAGTTTCGGTATTATGACATTACCGAATGATTACGTGCATAAAACAGCAATAGAATATGTTAAGGTTACTAATGACCCGGACTGTGATGTTCCGGAAGTATTATACAAGTCGGTTGAGATCATCGACGATGACAAGTGGAGCGAGAGACTATCGAACACCATCAAGAAACCGACACTTGATTTTCCAGTCTGCAACTTTTTAAAGGACAGCATTAGGTTTATGCCTAAGAGCCTCAGAGAGGTCGAATTAAGCTATCTGAGAGTCCCAAACAAGCCTGTATGGGGATATGTGTTCCAAAGTGGAATTGAGGTGTACAGCCCAATTAATAGCGTTCAGTTTGAATGGAATGAGATATTGTTCACAGATGTTGCAAAACTTGTATTGAATTATCTATCTATTAACTTGAAAGATGTCGAACTTTACGAGGCTATGGCTGAGTATAAAGCAAAAGGAATATAACAGATGGCACTTACTAAAAAAGAAATATCAGAGTTCGTTAGAGATATAATGTCTGGTGGAGACCCCACTAGGGAGGGTAAGTTCCATGACACAATTATTTGGAAAGCTGCCGACATTGTGTTGGGAGGACTTATCCAAGAGGCTATGTGGAAGGATCAGCAGAGTAATGGGTACGAGCTTAATGGAAGCTTCCTGTCTACTGTTTCCGAGAAGGTAATGTTGGATGAGGAGAGAGGAGAGAAGTACAGTAAATTGCCACATTCGGTAATATCCCTAAAGGAGAACAGAGGTCTTCACAGGGTATCTGAGGTTGGTAACATAGACAATGCTTTTACACAGACACCTAATGGTGGGCATGATGTGTTTTCAATACTTGATGCACACTACCTTAATAGCCATACAGAGTTCTATCAGGAGGGAAATAAGATATACTACCGAAACATCGGGTCAACTGTTGAGAAGGTCTTAATCAAAGCAGTATTCTCTATAACAGGATTGGATCCTGATGCACCAGTAGCTATTCCTTCTTCATTGGAGGATATGTTTATTGAGAGAATCACCGAGAGACTGAGGATTCAGCAGATAACTCCTGAAGACAAGAGTAATGACCAAAACCCTAATGTGAGATGAGCCAAGATACAAACGGAATAGTAAACCTAGACTACGTTGTGAACCTTGTTCTAATGGACTTGGACGACTACTCTATGACTAAATACAAGAAGTTCCTACAGTATACCATAATGGGATACCAAGACCTCAACCTGTACACAATGCAGAATGTTAAAGTGGCCTACCTTCCTGTGAAAGCAAATAAAACCGTAGACCTACCTATTGATTTTGTAGAATACACAAAGATCGGATATGACTCAGGAGGAAGTGTTGCTGTGTTAGGTCACAACGAAAACCTAATGCTACCAAGGCTTACTGATGATTGTGGGAACACAACCAATGAGAATGAAGGGGGATGCGAGGCTGACAGCCTAATCTTCCCGAACTATGGATACTACTTTGCTCCTCACTACCGAAATGGTCAGTTTGTAGGAGAATTGTACTCTGGTATTGGAGATGGTCAAACAGACGGTCAGTACAGAGTTGATTTAGACAGAAGGCAAATAGCCTTTAATAGCGACCTAGCAGCGACCACTATTATCCTAGAGTACAAATCGTCAGGGGTAGGTGGAGATGGTTCTACTAACATCCCTAGACAATGCGTAGAGGCACTAAGGTCATACGTACATTGGCAAAGAAAAAGACATAACGACAAAACAGCAAGAAACGAAAAGATTGCGCTTCAGCAAGAATACTATATCGAGTTTGAAAAATTAAGAGACCTTGAGTTTTCATTTACTTATAATGAGTATCTTGACAGCAGAAGAAGAACATACAGCTCTATACCTAAACGATAATACCTATGCCACAGTATTTAGAAGACAAAATACCTAACAATGGAATGAATCGTGACGATGAAAATCGTTTAGTAGAAAAGAATGAATTTCGATTTGCATTAAATCTACGAGGAGGTTCTTCAGATGATGACAACATTGGGACTATTGAAAACGTAAAAGGAACAACTGAAGTAACCTTTGACCTTCCAAAAGGAAACAATAAAGTCATTGGATCTCATGGAGACCAAACAACCAACTCCAATTTCTTCTTCCTATTTAACAGCTTAGGTAATCACACCATCTACAGATACTTCCCTGACACAAGAGAGATAAGAATACTCTCTAGGGATAGTCGGTGGAACTTTTCTGAATACGACCTTATTAACGACATAAATGTTATTGATGGGGAGCTTCTATACTTTAGAGACATAGAGAACCCACCAAGGAAGATAAACATCAACAAGGCTGATAATGACAACCCTGACACTAGACAGGTGTTCCATTGGTACTTAGGGGATGACTATTTGGATGGAGAGACTACGCTAGACCTAGTGTTTACTGTTCAACCGGAAAGATATTCAACTGCCCAGGTTCCTCAGATCACAGAGACATTTACAGTATTAACTCCTGCTCCTGATGAAGGAAAGCCTGAGATTGCTAGAGACCTTACTGAGCAAATAAACAATGGGGTAGCTAATGGCTCTATAGCTTTAGACATAGAAGCTGAGTCGTGTGGGGAATTTGTTATAATCACAACAACTAGCCCTGACTATTACACTATCACAGCTTTGAAGGGAGGGTTCAACACTGTAATGGTAGTCCCTCAAAACCACTACATAGGATACGCTGAGAGAACTATTGATGTTATTAAGCATCCTCCTCATTGTGAGCTAAAGGCTCAAATCAAGACTGACGAGAAGTTTAATCGAAACTACCTATCAAGAAAGGTGTTTCAGTTTGCAGCTAGATATATTTATGATGACGACGAGAAGTCAACAGTTGACCCTTACTCTATCCATATATTCAATGACAGTCAATGTCTTCAGTTCTCAACACCTACACTGAACAACTATATTGAGATTGACCTTTCGGTGTTCCCTGAACTTCTTGAACCACTTGAGCTTCAGACTATTAGACAGATAGAGTTGTTTGTCCGTATAGGAGAGCTTGGAAATTGGAAGTCAATAACCACGTTAGAGCAGTATCAGTTTGTAGATACTGCTAACCAGCATTATGACTTTTACAACAACGGAAGGTACAACCCTGTAGATCAAGCAGACTTTGTTCGTCCTTTTGATTTGGTTCCAATTAGGACTAAGAATATGGAGATTGCCAAGAACAGACAGTTTTTCGGTAATAACTTAGAGGGGTATGATAATGTTTGTACTGATGCTAAATTAGACATAGATTACGATGATGTTGAGGCTAGGATAAAACCTCCTACATACACCATAAAAGGAAGGATAGATATTAGAGCTGCGTTTAATGGTGGGTTCTCTGGGGCATTAAAAGACCATCAGCCAATATGGAAGGATAATATTGGTGGAGATGATGGGCCAGTAACAAACCCTACAGTTTGGGGAGGCATTGATAATAAGCCATTCAAGGACTTTGATATGGAGGATATAGCCGCAAAGACAGGTCAAATACTTCCTCTGGGTGGATTTGTTGTTTATTTAGCTGGCACAGACTACTATGGAATTTCTAAGCAGAAAACAGGTTATTCAGGACTATCTGATGTTGGACAGGATGACAACGGGGTGTTTGTGGGTAGCGGTGGTAGTTACGTGGATCATGTTCGGGAATACATAATTGAAGAAGGGACATACGGAGAGCTTTTTAGTACGTTTGAAATATCGAATGTTCCTGATGGATGGTACTACTTAAGGGTTGCCTCTCACCAAACGGTACAAGGAGATTTGGATAGCGGAGAAAGAGGGTATCAAAGAACAAGCACAAACGCCTTTCAATTTGTAAATCCAAACTTTCTTAGTGGAGGGTTTACATATATAGAGGAGGCAGGGTCAAGGAATGAGATATTGGTTCATGTTTCAGCAGGAAACATATCAAACCTACAAAACATAGGGATAAGCATAATGGATCTTAGTTATGCAAACAAATTGGGAAGCACCAAGATATTGTCTGGGTATGTTGTTGATAGCGACATAACAGGGAGCATAAGTACTTACTCTGAAGCAATAGCCGACACAAGGATTTCAAGAGCCCTAGTAACATTTGACAAGTCAGCAGCGACACACCACCATTTCAATACTGTTGTAGGTGGTCAGCCGATTCCTTCTGACCCAATAAATGATTGGGCTTATGACTATTGGCTTCAAGAACAGGAGCCTGGCGCAGCGACAGAGACAGATACTAGGACTGATGGAACAATAACCGACCATAATGGATTTTTCTTTTTTGCTTCATCACAATCAATGTTCAAATTTCCGTTCATTTCAGATGGAAAGTTAAGTATTGAGAACATAAGACCTGCAAACGACCCTTCCTCAATAGGTCAGTACAATGGGGTTCTTTATTCTCAGCAAGGAGGAACAAACAGCATAAAAGAGAACAGTTTTGCCGTTGTAGCAAGTAGAGCCCCAGCAGGAGCAAGCAACCTGAATAGAACTAAGGTCACTGGTGTAATAGAGGATCAAAACTCTTTAGGAATACCTAAAGCATCAATCATATCAAGTAGAACTGCTACTCATGAAACAGATTCAACTGGAGAGTTTGAGTTCTTCCATTACGGAATACTTGACCGTTCAGGAGTCATTGGAGGAGCAGGAGTTTCAGGTGCTTCAGGTGCTTTTAAAACTCTCCTATTCCCTTCTCAGTCAGCAGGAACCTGTAGTGCTAGTTTCTCAGATAGCGAAATCTACAACTTCAACTTTGACTACCCTAACTGGTATGTAAACAACTTCTCTCCTGATTTAACTCAAGGGTTTAGTGCTCTAGTGAACTCTGCTCCATTAACATTGGATATTGCAAAGTTTATAGGAGACTCATCAGGAATGAAGACTATTAACGCCTTCAAGAGAGGTTTTGATGGGCAGTTGGGTATTATCTACTACGACAGAGGAATGAGGAGTGGATCTGTTAACACCGAAGAAAAGCTAAAGATGCACATCCCATTTTATTCTGAAAAGGATGAAGACGGAAACCCATCTCCTCCAGGTGTTCCTGTTGTGTCATGGGAGGTTAGACATAGACCACCATCTTGGGCTACTCATTGGCAGTGGGCTAGAACTAGGAATTTAACCGTTGGTAATTACCTTCAGTGGGCGACTGATGAAGTCACATACACCTTAGATGATGGGGTCACTCCATCTACCTTCCAATCAGGAAGCAGGGTGGTTTTGGGAGTATCCAACATAGCAACATTAAGAAATAAATTCCCAAGCCTTGACTACGAATTAGGTCTTGATGACCCTGGAATGAGAGTTAGGTTTATTAAAAGGTATGACGGGCAAAGATACACCGAGTATCTTGACTACCCACTACTAGAGAACTCTTCTCTTGGGCTTGTTATAGAGAAAGACTTTGCTCAGGGAGAGATAAAGGCAGGAACTCTTTTTGAGGTTTACAATGAGTTGCTAGACATTGAGGAAGAGATTTATTATGAGTTTGGAGAATGTTTCGAGGTAAAGCAAAATGTTTCAGGAATAAAATATCATGCAGGGCTGGCTCAAGATCAAAACCCATTACTTCCGGCTTCAATACCAGCCACAGGAACCTTTAGGACGGGTGATGCCTACTATAGGCTAAGAAGTATGCCAAGAGCATTGGTTAATGAGATTTCTTATATTGATGATGATGCAGTGTCAGACTTTTACCGTTCAGAGGTAGAGTCTATTGGACGAGCTAACGGGATAAATCCTGATGCCGCACAATTATGGAAGCCTAATCAAATTAGACATAGTGGGAAGTATATTCCTGATTCTAAGGTGAACAACCTGAGTCAGTTCATATCTGACAGATTCCAACCACTACCTATAGAGTTTGGAGCTATTAATAAGCTACAGTTGGCTGCAAATGTTCTTATGTCAATACATGAGTTCAGATGGGTGTCCAACTATATCGAGGAAGCTATTGTTAGAAAGCAAGCAGGAGACGATGATATTGTGGCTACAACCTCTGTATTTGGTTCATTCAGAGCAGCAAAGCAAATAACGGGTACGGTGAACCAAGAGTCTGTAAAAGAGTACAGGGGAGCTATATGGGCATTTGACCTCAACAAAGGAGAGGTTTATCGTTGGGCTGCTGACGGCCTAACAGCCATATCTCAGTACAAGATGATTAATTACTTCTCCGACAAGTCTGAAGAAATACTGAGAAACAAGGATCTTGGAGAAAAGCCGTTTAGAGCTATCGGTGTTTACAACTCAAGACATGATGAGTACATCCTTTCATTTGGAGAGATAGCTAAGAAGCCAACCGAAGATGTCCCTGTCGCACCACCACTACCTGAGTTTAGGTTTGCGCTTGATGTGAACAACTCAGAGATAATTGAGGAGGCTTCAGACAACGCTCTATACACTATAAACGGAAGCAAGGAGTCAGGAAGCGTCTTCATACTTGATGAGGCTACAGCTCCAAACCTAAAGGGAGTGCAGATAGATAATCAGATAGGATCTGAAGGAGACCTTCTTGTTAAGGTTAAGAGGTTAGACGGAAGTATCGAGGAGGTTGTTAGACTAGAAGAGGGCCAGGGTATTGCAGACTTCAATATTCAAACAAGAAAGTTTAACCCTAAACCAAGAACTAACGATGCTCAGACTGTTCCGGCTCCCCAAGGGCAGATTCTTGTCTCAGGAGAGACTGTTGCCTTTAGTGAGAGGATTAACAAGTGGACTACGTTCTACTCGTTTAGACCTGAGATGTTCGGTATTATAAGTTTAGAGATGATAGGATTCTCTGAAGGGAGATTATGGATACATAACGACAACGTAATAAGAAACAACTTCTACGGTGTTCAGTACCCTTCTCAGATAGAAGCCCTATTCAATCAAGAGCCTGGACAGGTGAAAGTATTTGAAGCTGTAGGTATTGAGAGCTACCATCCATGGCACGTACCATCAATGAAGACTCCTAATGGAATGGAGACTCAAATGGTAGCAGGAAGGTTTGTTAGAAGAGAGGATAGCTACTTCTCTCCTGTTATGCGAGATATTAATACACCGAACTTTGGGAATCAATTTAACGAGGCGATCCTTAATGGAAGGCAGCTAAGAGATAGAACAGCTACGGTATTGTTTCAGAATGATGAGACAGGAGAGGTTGTGCTATTCGCATACAGCATGAAGAGCACCTTATCACCAAGACATCAAAAATGACAACATACATCTACTACATAATGACGGTAATAGGGATAGGGTACTTCGTTACCCTGTCAGACCTAATGAAGCCTTTTAGAATGGCTGTGTCCGAATTTAATCAAGACTTAGAGTTCCCCTTTAAGTGGATCGTCGATAAGTTTGATGGAGTGGTAAACTGTATCTATTGCTGCTCTTTTTGGGTAGGATTAGGAGTTTACGTTGGCATCTATGAAGTTCTCAACATACATACGGTGTTCAGTGCTTTTTCGGTATTAGGTGTAATCTATGTGGTCAAGAATATCTTTCCTAAGCATTAATTTTTTATATTTGTATAATTAACTCCGCTATATGCCTATAATTGAAATAGATAAAGAATTAGAAGTCATACAACCCTCAGAAATGAGAGATATGATAATGGACTTCGAGGATGTTCTTAAGGGTGTTGATGGGGCTGTAATCGGAGATTCGGCAGTATGTCCATTAGAACATTCGTTCTCAGATGGCATTTACGTAAGACAAATAACTATTCCAAAGGGGATGCTTATCGTTGGGAAGATCCACAAGCACGAACACCCTAACTTCCTATTAAAGGGAGAGGTTGTTGTTGTGACAGAGGAAGGAGGAGAGGAAAACTTATCTGCTCCATGCTCTATGATTTCTAAGGCAGGGACAAAGAGAGCTTTGTATGCTAAGACGGAATTAGTTTGGACTACCATTCACCACAACCCCACAAACACTCAGGACTTAGAGGAGTTGGAGAAGATTGTTATTGCCGATAGCTTTGAGGACTACGAGAAGTTTTTAGAAAGCAAGAAGGGTGTAACACAAAAGATAAAGAATTTACTAATTAAAACATTGAGCAAATGAGTTGGGTAACAGTGGCGGTTGGCGTAGGCACAGCGGCTTATGGCGTATATCAATCGCAGAGCGCAAAAAAAGAAGCTAAAAAAGAAAAGGCTAGGGCTGATATTGAAGGTAAAGCTACTCAGGCAGAGATTGATGCGTCCATGAAAGAAAGAATGGGTAGAGTCAGACAGAGAGAGATGACGAGTATGCCAGGCCAAGAGCTTATGGAGCAAAAGATTGGAGCCTCTACAGCTAGTGGGTTAACCGCATATAAAGAAATGGGTAATCAGGCGAACTTCCAAAACATGATACAGCAAAGTATTAGACAGCAAAACCAACAGTATGCTGATATTGGAATTAAAGCTGCTCAATATAAATTAGACAGGTCTTTAGATGTTGATGAGGCATTAATGGATAAAGCAGGAATGACTGCTAGAAGACAAGCAATGGAGCAACAAAGAAGTGATGCTGAGATGGCACGACTAAGAGAGAGACAACAAGCAGGAGAGCAAAACATTGCAGGAGGAGCGCAACTAGGGGCTCAGGGTGCTTTTGGAGCAGCAGGATCAGGTGGAGAAGGCGGTAGAGTTAAAGGAGAAGGAGCTGCTAGGAGAAAGGAAAAAAGAGAGTTAAAGGGATTTAGAAACGCTGAAGATGAGTACGGTAAGCAATATCTAGGACAAGGATACGGAAGTTAATAAATTTAGAATAGATGGCATTAGAAGATCAATACGGAGCAAGAGGATTAGGAAGGACATCAGCAATGGTTGTTGACCTTTCGCCTACTTATGCCTTTTTGAAACAAAACCGAGAGGAAACTAGGAAGAAAAATGCTGAGAGACAGGCAAAGAGGGCTGTAAAACAAGCGGCAGTAGGCTCATTGTTAGATGACCTAAAAGCAGGAGGAAGGCAAAAACATATCCAACATTTTCAGGACGAGAAGAAGCATATTACAGATTTTTATTACCAAGGACTTCAGGAGGGTGGAACTGATTTTTTTATAGATAACCCAAAAAAAGCTCAGGAATTAAGGGATATGGTCAGTAAGTATGAGTCTGACATGAAGTGGTCTGAGGGTTCCGCAAAAGAGGTTGAAGCAATGCTGGAGAGATCTCACAAATCTCCATCAGAGGTCAACATGGAGTCTGTTAAGGAGTTTAAGAATTGGTATGACTCCGATTTTGAGACGCAAAGAACAACTGGAATGAAATACATAGAGGATGCTGAGAAGAATCTAACAGACCTTGTTACTACTAACTTAAAGGATGAAATAGAGGGTCAGATAGCCGCAATCTCCACCCCAACAAAGAAAGACCCTATCACAGGTGAGTACGCCCAAATAACAACAAAGGGAGCAACTGACAAGAGCCTTATGGCTATAGCTGATAGAGTTGTCTCAAATGAGTCTTCAGAAGTTGGTCAGAAAGCATTAAAGGATGCTATGTCGGAAATTAATCAAGATCTTATTCCTCAATATTTGTCTGATGAAAATGGAGAGCAGGTGGTAAATCCTGAGTTCTTAAGTGCGGCTAAAGAAATAGCTGTCAGAAATGTTTTTGATATAAACAAGCAAATAGCAGGAAAATCTGATTATACTAAAGCCCTGCGTGGAGGAACTACAGGAGGAACAACAAAAGGAGTTCCCTCAGCAACAGCAGTTCAAGATAAAGATAGGGGATGGGTCACAGGGGTTGGTGGAACATCAAACGAACACGCAGCTTCGTCGGGAACTGCTCATGGACAGAAAGTTATACAGATAAAACACCCTATAATCGTCAATCCTGATGGATCATACGAAAGGGTTCCCCCAGGAACGGAGGGAGCTATCGAGGCTTATAGTTGGATTGATAAGTCTGGAAACTTGGTCAAGGCATCAGATGTTTCAGAGGATAAAAAATTCAAAACCCATCCCGTTAAGACTCAGGTTGGAATAACAGATGGTGAGGTTGTTAAATTAGACAAGGCTCCTGAATATTATTACGACGACTCAGGTAAAAAGAAATCAATACCAGACCCAAATGTTGTTGAGGATGCCAGAATAGTTGAATACAAAAAAGTTGACGTTAATGAGGATAGTAAGGGTAATCTGATATTTGAGGACGACAAAAGATACAATAAAGACAATAAGGTGGAGATTGAAGTCGTAACAGTAAAGACTAAGGCTGGGACTTATAACTTTCCTTATACGGATGACTTGAAAGAAAGCTTCTCTGAAACTGACGCTTTAATTAAAGAGAAGGGAGGCGGTAAATCAACCAAACAATCAATACCAGGGTTTTAATTATAGAGGTTATGGCTACAGACAGCAAGACAAGATTGTTATACGATGCAGTTTCTAAGGATTATGATTTAGGAACATTTGAGGAGTTTGAGGCAAAACTACAGTCTCCTGATAAAAGGCAGGCTTTCTTTGATGGGGTTGGTGCTAGATATAACCTTGGGTCATTTGAAGAATTTGAATCCAAGGTAAAAAAAAAAGAAGAAACTCAACCAAGAGATTTTTCAGCTCTTGCAGAAGGTATTGGGAGAGGTGTCGAAGCTCGTTCAAAAGCTATTCAAGAAGAACAAAAGGAAGTCCCACAAGAAGCCCAGCCTTTTCCAGAGCTTAGTGAAGAGAGAGACCTATCAACTCCTGCTGCAAAACCTTCAAGGAGTATGTCTGGACTTGATTCACCTATTGAGGAAGTTGTCGAGGCTCCGGGTGAAGATTTACTTCCAACAGAAGTAGCACTACCGTCAGAAAGCACATCAGTACAAGCCCCAATAATCCCTGAAGAACAAGCATTAGAAGGTGCAGACCCATTATTCATGGGGGGTGAGATGCTACGAAAGAAAGAAGAGGATATTGTTTCTAAGAGACAACAGAAGCTAAGAGAGGAGACGTTCAAAAGAACTATGAATATTGAGGGTCGAAGAGGATTCCCGATAGAAGAGGGCGACATCCCTAAGACTCAAGAGGAGCTTGACATCCTTAGTGGAGCAGCCAAGAACTACGAGATACTAATAACATCCAAACTAGAGGAGCACGTTCCTGAAGATTTAAAGTTAAAGGCTGCTTATGTTGAGAGAGAAAGAGAAATTATTAATCAAATAAAATCAGGAGAACTAAGTAAGGAAGATTCTACTAAGGCTAGGGCAAAACTTATTGAGATAAATAAGCAGTTGTTGTCGAGCGACAACAATAAGAAGCTGTTTAATCCTGTTACAGGAGAAACAGTGGATCAAGATAAGGCTCCTGTAGAAGCCATTGAGTATGATGGTATGGTTAAGAATCTTGTTGAGAACAAGTATTCAGACATAGAGGACGCATATCAAGCATCAGAAAAGGCTATACACAAGTATGATTACTATGACGAGGAATTAGACAAGCCTTCTGGATACCTAAACTTAACATACAGAGACTTATCTGACCCTATAAAGAGAGCATCTCTACTAGCTAGTAATCAGTTCGTTGACGAGCAGATACTAGATAAATCCAAATTATTAAAGGAGAGATGGATAGACTCTAAGGCTAATGTAGAGGCTATTTCAAGAGCTATTATGGTGAATGAAGACCCATCTCAGATTGAGAGAGGTTTCGGTGGTGGAGCAGGATTTACTGAGAGCGTAGAGAAGGGGTTTATGGAAGCCATTGATATGGGTGAGCAAGTAACGTCTACTGAAGGAGACTTTGCTACTCGGTTTGTCGGTGTTGTAAGAGATGCAGGAAAGGATAAGATTCTTACTAAGGCTCAAGTAGCTAACACCGAACAAGCGTTTGCTGAAAAATTAGGGTACGGAGTAGGAGCTTCTATTCCTATTATGGCAGAGATAGCAGTGACTACTGCCTTAACAGAAGGTATTGCTACTGAGGCTGTTGTAGCTAAAAACATAAAGAAAATCAAGGATGCTTTCGGAACATCTAAGGCAGGAAAGCTATTTGGGAACACTATAGAGCAAGGAGTAAAAGGATATGCTTCTTTTGCCCCTACATCAGAGACAGGAGCCACAGGAGTTGGTGAGGGTGTTGCCCAGGGGGTGATGGATACCTTTCTACCTGAGAAGTTGATTGGAGGAAAGTACGGAAAGCTCCTTAACTACATAATAAGAACCGTTGGTGGGGGTACAGGGGAGACCATACAAGAGGTTTCAGGACAATACTTTGATGCACTAGCTGAAAACGGATATGATGCAAGAGGAGCGTTCTATGACGCTTTTGGAAGAACCCCTGAAGAGAGATGGGAGAACCTTGCGTTGATAGGGACCACATCATTAATGTTCTCGGGTGTATTCAATTCTGCCCGATTGGTTATGACTAAGGATGCCCTAGAGGAGGAGATTGAAAATGGTAATATTCCGGAAGAAGATATTCCTGCTGCTCAGGAGATCATTAATACCATGGAGGAGAAGATTGATAGTGAAGAAGCTGCTGACACTCCAAAGGTTGCTCCTGTTGTTGAGGAGGAGGATGTTGCTGAGGAAGTAGCTCCTACCGAGGAGATACAGGGAGTTGTAGATGAGATTAAAGAGATTGATGCCAAGCTAGATGAGTCTAAGGGTGTGATGAAGAGTATTTTCCGTTCCACAAAGAAGGAGAAAGAACTTGAGGAATTATACAGTAAGAGACGTAAACTAGATGATAGGCTGTGGAAGGAGTTTGGTGAGGTCGCAACAAGTGAAGATTTTGATGAGGTTGACCGTTTAGCATTAGAGCTTGAAGAAGGAAAGGAGTCGGGTAAATGGTCTGAAAAAGAGATTGAACAGAAAAATAAAGAGTTATGGGATAAACGATACGAGCTTAGGGATTCGGTATTAGAAAGAACCATTAAGGAGAAAAAATCCGAACCTAAAGCAGAAGCACCAAAAAAGAAACCAACTAAAAAAACCAAAGAAGATGCCGTTCAAGAGCGAAAAACAGAGGAGGTTCCTGTACAGCCAGAAGCCCGAGTTGGCGAAGCAGTGGAGCCAGGAAGAAAAGTACAAGAAGAGGAAGTCGAACCTGTCAAAGAAAAAGAAGCCGAAGAAGCCAGAGGTGTGGTCGAGCCTGGTGAGGTCAAGGATATAGAAAGAAGAAGAAAAGACAGTTTGCATATTGTAACACAAGCAGACTTAGATAGAGGAGAAGATGTAGGAATTACAGAGAAGGATGGTCTATTTAGAGGAGACTATTATAGTAGTGCTGATGAGTATGGTAATGTACGAATAGCAAGTGTTATTGGTACTTTAAAAGAAGTACAAGATCATCTTAATGCTGAATATGATGCAGAATTAGCTTCTTTGGAATCTAGTGAAGTCAAGGGGAAACCAAAAGTTGAGGCTCCGAAAAAAGAAGCACCAAAGAAAGAGACAAAAGCCCCAAAAGCAGACCTTAAGAAGGTTGAAGAGGTAGAAGAGCCATCTAAGGCTCCTGCTAAGGAGTTTACAGTACAGGAGATCACTAAGGCTCCAAAGAAGATTGAAGGAAAATCTGCTTATGAATTTGAGGACACCGAAGGGAAGAGATATATTGTAGGTATTACTAGGGGAAATAAGAAGGTGTGGGTTGTATCTAGCAATGAGGATGGCTCTCTTCCTGACCCTGGAACACATAGAAGTGCTAAGGCTGCTGAAAAGTGGATGAAGGACAATGTAGGTAAGCCATTAAAAGAAGCTGCGCCTAAGAAAGAGGTTAAGAAGCCAATAAAACCTATTAAGATAAGTGAGGTATCTCCAGAGCCTAAAAAACCTGTAAAGGTTAAGCCTACGGAGCCTACAAAACCTGCCAAAGAACAAAGTGTAGAGGCTCAGGAAATCTCAAATGAACTTTCGGCATTAAAAGATGAACACGCCAAACTTCTTGATGAAGGAAGAAAAGGTGGTGCTAATATAATCCTTAGTAAAAACCTTGCCAAAAAAGAGGCAGAAATAAAAAAGGCAGAGAAAGCTCTTAAGACTCAACTTACTAAGGATGCTAAAGCTGCCAAGAAAACAGCAGAAGCTCCAAAGAAAGAAGCTCCTAAGAAAGATTTACCACAAAAGATAGAAGATGAGGTGGCTCAGATTAAAAAAGATAGAGCAGCCAAGGAAATAAAAGCGAAAGAAGAAAGGGAGGCAAGGAAAGAGGCTCAAAAGAAAAAGGCTGAGAAAAAAGAAGCTCCAACCAAGAGCTTGGTTGATGAAGTGAATAGGGTTGAGTCGGAGATTGAGTCTTATACGGCTGATATAGAGGATAAGCAAAATGAAATAAAAACAGAAAGAGAGAATTTAAAGGATGAGCTTAAGACATTAAAAGACAAGAAGGATAAGATCAAGAAGTCCAAAATGTCTAAGGCTAAAAAAGAAGAGGCTCTTGAGGATGTTGATGCGGAGATACAAGACCTAAAAGACGATACTGCTGACTTAATCGAAGTTTACAAGGATGAAGTGAAAGAGGCAAAATCAGAAATAACAAAGCTAAACAAGGAGAAAGGAAAGGTTGAGGCTGAAGTATCTAAGGCTTTAGAGGAGGCTAAGTCTGATAGCGAAAAGGTAGGAGATTTAATAGCTGAGGCTGAAAAGGAAGAGAAGGCTGAGAAAGCTGAGGTCGCCAAGAAGAAGACCCTAAAGAAGCCAGTAAAAGATACCAAGGAGTCTTTAATGGAGGATTTATCAAACATTGACCCTAGTGAAGCTCCATTTACTCTTTTTGCTAGAGCAAAAGGATTAGGTATAACTGATGATCCTGAATTTTCAAAAGCATATATAGAAAAAGCCAAAGCACATAGCAAGTATTCAGCAGAACAAAAATCTAAGGTGGACGAGGAAGAGGATGCTATATATGAGGATATAGAGGAAGGTGAGTTTGGTTTTGAAGAGGAGGATTTTGGGGAGTTATTTGAAGGTGAAGACCCTTCTACACCAGAAGGGAAGGATTCAATCAAGAAGATGTTGGATGACTTAGATAATGACCTTAGAGATTTCGGAGAAGGAACATTAGGGATGAATATGCCAGTCGTTGTTGCTAGGGCTATTGTGAAAGCAATGAAGGCAGCAGTAAGCACTGCAACCTCAATACTTGACATAATAAATGCAGGTATTAAACAAATGAAGACTACATCTTGGTATAAGAAGGCGAGCCCAAAAAATAAGGCTGCTGCCGTAGCAAACGTAGCTACTAATATAGGAGTAGCGATAGATGAGACTAGACAAGTTAAAATACCGAACCCCCTCAATAAGTCTAAGCCTATTGTAATGACTATTCCTGAGTCCCTAGATGGGATGATTGATGCTTTCAACCAAAGGATAGTAGATAAGTTCTATGACATTAGGAAGGCTCAAAGATCTGTAGAGAAAAGAAAGGGAAGCGTATCTGATAAAGCTAACTTTGACAAGGCTGAAGTTCTTCTTCATGGTAAGGCATCTAATGACTTGAAAATATTTGAAGGAAAGGTTGAGAAGTTGGCTAAGGACATGGCTAAGAGAAATGTTAGTCAACAAGAGTTGTCTGATTATATGTATGCTCGACACGCACAAGAAAGAAATGAATACATAAGAGACAATATTGACCCAAAGAATCATTCAGGATCGGGTATGACAACTAGCGAAGCTAATGCTATCCTTAACTCACTATCACCTGAGCAGATAACAAACCTCGATGCCTTAGCTGACCAGGTATATGGATTTGCAGAGGACACTAGGAATAATATGGTTAAGTTTGGTCTTTGGAGTGAGAAAAACGCAGACAACTTAAGGGGTCTGTACAATAATTACGTTCCTTTAATGGGATTCGATGCTGATGAAAGTTTCGGTAATGAATACATAGATTTAGGTCAGGCCTTATCTGTAAAAGGGAAAGAAGGGATGAGGGCTACTGGTAGAACAACAAAAGCTGCAAATGTAATTGCAAACATTATATCTCAGCACTCTAACAGTATAATTAGAGGAAGGAAGAATGAGGCCATGCAATCTTTACTATTCCTTGTTAAGGACAACAAAGAAATAGGTCATGTTATCCATCCTAAGATAAACCTAGACACCAAGAAAGGATTCAATTCTAAGGGAGAGCTTACGGATATTCCAATTAGACCAGAGCAGAATAAGAACTATGTTGGAGTTAAGATTGGTGGCCAGCAGTTTTATATAAAGTTCAAGAATGATAGAATGGCAAAGGTTGTTAACGCTGCCAACATAGAGAAGACAAACATCATCAATAAAACCGTTGGTAGATTCAATAGATTCCTTAGCTCCACAATGACCTCTTATAACCCTGAGTTCGTTCTTACAAACTTCTCTAGGGATATTCAGGCGGCAATGATTAATATGCTCTCTGAGTCTGACATAGCGAAAGATTCAGTTCAAGGAAAGAAGTTGATTGCTGACACATTAAAAAATGTAATGCCAGCTATGGGGTCTATCCTTAAGAGTGAGGTAGGCAAAAAGTCTAATAACCCCGAAATGGAGCAGTACTATGAGGAGTTTAAGGCAGATGGAGCTAAGACTGGGTGGTATCATGCAAAAGATTCTTCAGGTGTAGCTAAAGATATTCAAAACATAATAGCCCTACAAGAAGCAGGAACCTTCTCGCCAAGGCAAGCTGCAAAAGCCTGGAAGTCTACAAAGAATTTTGTCGAGGGAGTAAATACTGCTGTTGAGAACGCAGTTAGGCTCTCCACATACGTAAGTGCCAGGAAAAATGGAGTAAGCAGGTCTGATGCGGCAGTTCTAGCTAAAGAGCTTACCGTAAACTTTAACAGAAGTGGAGAGTGGGGAACCGTAATGAACTCAATGTACTTATTCTTTAACGCATCTGTTCAGGGTACTGCTAGGTTCGCAAAGGCAATGCTTACTCTGAAGAAAACAGTTAATGCTGATGGAGACACAGAGTACGGGCTGAACAGGGGTCAGAAATTAGCAGGGGCTATGGTAGCCTTTTCCTCAATGCAAACATTAATAAACCAGGCTATATCTGATGATGATGAGGATGGGGAGTCTTTCTACAGTAAGATTCCTGACTATGAGAAGGAGAGAAATATGATTATAATGAATCCTAATGGTAGAGACTATTTTAAAATTCCGCTGCCTTATGGGTTCAACATTTTTAGTAACGCAGGAACTATGCTTACCGAGGTGTCAACAGGAGAGAGAGAGGTTGGTGATGGAACTCTATTTATGATAGGATCAATAATAAACTCATTTGTTCCAGTTTCATTCTCTAGCAGTAATGATTGGGACAAGAAAGTTGTAAAAGGAGTTACACCGACTGTTATGAAGCCATTCATTGAGCTTGCCGCTAATGAAGATTATTTCGGTAGTACAATATATAATGAGAATTTACCTTTCGGTGCTAAGAAACCTCAATCCTCTATAGGAAGGAGGTCAACGTGGAGTGGGTATAAAGACTTAGCAGAATTTTTAAATGAAGCTACAGGAGGAAACGAATATGTAAGTGGAAAGATAGATATTAACCCTGATAAAATAGCTCACATCTTCAAGTTTATGTCTGGTGGTACAGGTAAGTTTGTAGGTAGAACAGTATCTAGTGCTGGGGTTGTTTTCGACAAAGCAAGAGGAATACCTTCTGAGCTTGAGATGAGAAAGGTTCCTTTCGCTAGGGTTGTATATGGAGAGCCTAGCAAGTATGTGGATCAGACTAGTTATTATGACCGAAGAGATGAGATTGGTCAGATAGCGGAAGAGTACAAAAACGCAACCTTCCAAGAAAAGAAAGACCCTAAATTTAAGGGGGTCAAGAACCTAGCAAACCTAATAAAGGTTACAGACAAGAAGCTGAAGAGTTTAAGGGCTAAAACAGACGCAGCTAATAACATGGAAGACCCTATAAAAAGAGCTATGACTCTTAATGATATAGAGAAAAAGGAGAAGACGACATATTCCAATTTCAATAGAGAGTATAATAAGTATTCTGAGAAAGAGAAAGTTAAGACTGTTTTCGCACCAAAAAGAGGGGGAAAATCATCAGGAGGTGGAAAAACAAAGTCTTCTGGGTATGGTTCAAGTAAAGATTTTAAATCCTCAAAAGGGTTTTAACTAAAAACATAAGAATAATTGTATTATCTTTGAATTAAAATAAAGAAATTATGGCACTAGAATTAGTAACAAACACAACAGGAAAAAGAAGTGAGCAAGAGTCTCTTGAGATAATAGCTGGAGCTCAAGCAGTAAGGCTTGTTCAGGCAGGAGAAACATTTGTAGGAAGCATTAAAGCTGTAGTACCGAATGTTGCCTCAACAATCACTGCTATTCTTGCTGATGATGGAAATGGCACAGATGTAGTTGGAGCAGGAGCAGGAGAGTTAAACATTTCAGCAATGACGCTTGGAGCAGGAGCTTACATCATTCCAAACAGATATAAGATTTCAAAAAGCTTTACATCTGTGACTTGTGGAGCAGGAAGCCTTTGGGTATACTACAACAACACAATAGATAACATCGGACTATAATGGGTATTAGAAGACCAAAAATAGGGTTAGGGTTAGGGATCTCGGGTAGAACTGAGATTGCTCCTTTACCAGTATTTGATCCGCTTACCCTTTCCCCCTATATGTGGAACAGAGCTGATAGCGTCACTAAGGATGCTTCGGACTACATTAGTGCGTTTGATGACTTAGCTGGCAATGGAAACTTCTTAAGACAAACCGTAGCCAACGAACAACCTCAACAACAAATAAGTGTACCGGGATTCCCGGCAGACATTCCTGGGGCTAAATTTGATGGTATTGATGACGATGTGTTTTCAACTAATGTACTATTATCTGCCCAAACAAAATGGGAGATATATACGGTGTGGAGAACTGACCTAGACACGACAGATTTATGGAGGATTAATGCTAGTAATCAATGGAGAGCCTACAGGCAAGCAAATCAACAAAAAGCTAGAATTAGGAATGGTGTTGGGTCATTTGCAAACTACGTATTATCAAACGCAGTAACACCTGGAAATTTAGTTCTTAGAGATGCCATTACCAATGACGGTATTACTGATGGGGTATCACATAGAGATAATTTAGATACAGAGAAATTTGTTCCAGTAGCTGGATTCTTTTCTAATTTCGGAGGGAATATGGATATAGGAAACACGGGTGCTGTTGGAACTAGGTTTGATGGATGGTTTATGGAGATGTTATTATTTCACAGACACCTAACCCCTGACGAGAGAAACAACTTAAATAGTTACTTCAGTTCAAGATACGCAACATTCTAATGGCACATATAGCAAACATATACACAAACACCGACCAACCTACGGTTGAAGCTTTAAACACTAGGCTATGGGACTTGTTATGCTTAGACCCAACTCATTCATCCACGACTTATTCAATAATTCGTGAGAACGCACCGCTTTACGGCATTGTAATAGATGCTGAGGTTGCAGGAGATTTAACTCCCGATGAAAACTTAAACGTAATACAGGTTCCATCCGACGATCCGGGGTGGTTCCCAGAAGAGCCGGAGGAATAAAAATGCAAAGACTAACTAGCATATCGTCATTTATCACCGAAGATGTATTCGGATGGATTGTTTTCTTAATAGGAGCTCTCCTAGCCTTTGTAGCACCAATAAACAACCTACTACTCTTTACAGGGTTTGCAATAGTCCTTGATGTGTTTACGGGCGTATGGGCATCAAGAAGCAGGGGGGAAACCTTCAACTCAAAGAAGTTATCAAGATCATGGGCAAAGATGGTTCTATACCCAGGGGGAATCATATTCTCCTTTTGGGCAGAGAAATTAGCTCCGGAGATACCCTTTGTCAAAGGAGCCACCTACCTACTTATCGCAATCGAAGGCAAGAGCCTAGAGGAGAACTTCAGCGACATACTAGGATTCTCAATGATGAAGTACATCAGGGTATTCATAACTAGAGGAAGAAAAGGATTACTAGAGGAACTTAACAATAAAGAAAAATGAAAGAAAATCTACTACTGCTAGGGAAAATTGCAGGGGCAGCTATGGCTCTAATATCCATTTGTGCCTTCTTTGGCAAGCCATTCCTTGAGGATTATGTTCACGAACAGATAGACCTTAAGTTTGAGGCTGTTAAAGCTGAAGCTGAGGCCAATAAGAGGCCAAGTTTCCGTAGTCTATTAAGCAAGTCAATGAAGGTTGATGAGGATGAGGTTCACGTAAGGATCGGTGATATGTATAAACAGGAGGGAGACATTAAGAAAGAAATCAAATACTACCACCCATCCACACTACTAGATAACTAATTATGAAAATATCAGCACACTTATCATTAAAAGAAGTAATCAAGTCTAACACTGCTACAAGGCATGGAATAGATAATACCCCAACAGATGAGCACCTAGCTAATCTTAAAGCGGTAGCAGAGAACGTATTTGAACCCCTTAGAGAATGGCATGGAAAGCCAATAGGTATCAGCTCTGGATACAGGTCTAAGGCTCTTAATACTGCCATCAAGGGAAGCAAAACCAGTCAGCATTGTTTTGGTCAGGCGCTTGATATTGATGCTGATATGTTCAACAATGGTATAACCAATGCTGACATCTTTAATTGGATCAAAGATAACCTTGAGTGGGATCAAATGATATGGGAATTTGGTACAGATGATGAACCTAATTGGGTTCACGTATCCTTTGTTACCGACAGACCAAACAGAAAGAAACTAACTAGAGCCTGGAAAGGTGGAAAATACACTAACTACGAATAGTATGGCAAATTTCAAGTTTTTCAAAGACCAATTAAGAGAAGAGACAGAAGGTAAATACTCCTCAAAGAAAGTATGGGGAGCAATTGTTATGGCCTTAGTATCTATAAGCTACATCCTTGATGGAATGTCCTTCTATAATATTGACTCAACACTATTCAACTCATTCCTTATTGCCGGAACTACCCTGCTAGGATTAAGAGCTGTCTCAAAGGTGTTCACTAAAGGAGGCTCAGATGTTAAAGAAAATTAGAATAGAGCACATCTTTATCGTATTGCTAGTCATCCTGGTGGTGAATAGCTTTATCGGTGTATTCAAAGGCAATGGAATGTCGGAAGAGGAGCACCAATACAAGATGAAGATCCATGATCTCATGCAAGAAAGGGATGAAGCCTTAAGCAAGAACGATTCGTTACAGAATAAAATCAAAACTTTTAAGAATGAGAAATCTAAAATTGATAGTATTACTGACGGCTATGATGACAATCAGGTTGACAGCTTTTACACAAACTTCTTCAAGTGATAGTGTAAAGTGCTTCACCTATGAGCAAGCCAGACAGATAGCCAAGGCAATCAAGCATGGTGAGATATGCGATAGCATAAGCCAGAACCAAGCCCTTCAGATATTCAACTTCATAGAGGTTGTCAAGAAGGATAACGCAATCATACTACTCAACAAAGACCGTATTTCGGAGTTAGAGAAAGACCTTAAAATAACAAACACTAAACTCAAGATCAGCAAGAAGCTAACAATGTTTGGAATACCTATCGCCTTTGGTGGAGGATTTCTTGTAGGCATCTTGTTAAAGTGAGGGTATTAATACCTATATTTACAAAAACATTTATAAACCATAAAACTATACAAAATGGCACAATCTTTTGAAGTAACAGAAAAGGTAGTAAACGGTAAGACACACCAAACTGCTATCGTAAAATCATATAACACATCTTTCGTAGAAACAGCAACAGCCGTTGACGCTTCTGGAGCTGATGACACCCTAGTATTCCTAGCAGGAAGAGCAACTAAAGACCTTAGAAGAGTAGACGAAGACTACGCAGCAGTTGTAGCAGCAATGAACGCAGCTTCAGCAGGATATGACAAATCAGGAGTTTCCCTTACAGTGAAAGCTGCCCCAGGAGATACAGTAGAAAACACTACTCCATACGCTCAGATGTTTGCTAAGTCTGACGTTGTTGAGTTCTTTGCTAATCCTAATGACGCAGCTGACTCTTTCGTTATAACTCAAACAGGAGCTAACAACCAAGAGAGATCAGTATGGTTAGTGGATGACCTTTATTCTGCAATCAAGACAGATTTCAATCTATAATACCGAACTATTAAATTTCAAATTATGAGCTGGACACATTGTATGCAAGACAAAATAGTAAGCCATTACGGTGAAGCTGTTAAAAGTTGTACTGACGGAATTACCCATGGAAATTGGGAAGAGATTCTTGAATGTATGGTAACTGTATTAGGAATTGCAGACCCAGAAGTATGGATCCCTGAGCAAATTGTTTTGTTCGGTGAATGGTCTATTGAGTGCGCTCTTTAAAAATAAACAATCATGGCAATATTAGTATCATTAAACGTAGAGAAAAATAATTCAGGAACATTAAGTGCTCCTAGAACAACTCTTTACGGAATACCTTTTATTACTTTAGTTAGGGCAAACGGAGCAGGATCAACTCTTATTGTTAAGGGTTTAAATGGTCCAGAAGAGGTTATTGTATCTCAGTCCTACGCTTCTGTTGACGCTTTAATTAACGCAGGATATTTAGATTTCTCTATTCCTTTAACCGTTAATTCGGTAGTAGGAATACCTAGAGACACCTACCCATACGCCATATCATTAAGAGCTTCTAATATCGTTGAAGTTTATGCTAACCCACAAAACGCAAGTGAGTCGGTTGTAACATACAGAGACGAGGAGAGCCCTAATGACAGGCTTTACATTGTAAATGAAGACCTAGCCGCAATATCAGCACTTCTTCCTGTAATAAGCACAGGAGATGGTAATGGTATCTATACATCGTCAGGATCTTTACCTGCTCCAACCGTAGTCACAATGGCTACTAATAACATGAGATTTGATTCTTCAGGACAATCAGGACTGTTTTCTATTGACGCTGTAAATGACAGGGTTGGTATTGGAACAGAATCACCTGGATACTCTCTTCAAGTTGAGTCAGGAGACTTCTTTGTGAAGTCCGGTGTTGTTGGTATTAACGAATCACCAGATTCCACAACAAACTTAAGAGTAACCTCTGATGGAGGAACTACTACTGCTGTGAGAGCTGACCTTTCTTATTTAGGAACAGGAACATACAGTGGGTTTACCGCAAGGAGAGTACCTAATTACGCTGGAGCCACAAGTACGGTTTTCGGTGTTAACTCCTTAATGCAGGGAACTGCTGATGCAGGAGCACACAAGGTTTACGGTGGTAGCTTTAGAGCAGAAAGTGTAGCAGGTGTAGGAACTATTGATAACATTGGGATCAGAGTTACAGCATTGAATGGTACAACCAACTACGCTCTTCAACTACAAGATGGAACAGAAGGAGCAGGAAAGGTATTAACCTCTGATGCAACAGGAAGAACTCAATGGGCAAACCCAGCGGCTTCTGAAACCCTAAGTGCTACACTAACCGCAGGAGACACTACTGCTGACGGTCAAACTTTCAATTCCTTGAATGGTAGTGGGCAACTAGACTTAAGATACGGTGGAACGAATAATCAGGTAGCCTTATCAAATGATGCTGGAGGATTCTCAAATGAAATACTTTATTTGTCCGACAACTTTGTTGAACTTTCAAGTTATGGAAGTGCAACTTCAAGCGTAAATTTTTATACGGATAATAACCGTATTGAAATGACCGAAAGCAATGACCAGATTATTCTTCGTACTGGTGGAAGTGCTGCTGAATTTAAAATATCCCCTATCCATTACGGTGGTGGTGCGAATGGAGTATCAGTTATCGGAACACAATCAACGAACCCAATTAATGCAATTTCCTTTTATACTGGCAATAATACGGCTGGAGCTATTTCAACAGCAAATCAAGATGTTTATCCGACATTGGTTTCTGCAAGGAACTCAACTGTTAATACAGGATTAGACAATGTTGCTGTTGTTGGTGCTACAGGAATTACCGCAAAAGTGTCAAACGCTTTATATACGAGTCAGTTGAGGATGCAAGATTCTATCACGACAAATGATGGGATTTTCACTTCAGGAATATTAACTGCTGATAGAACTTATAGCTTTCCTGATGCAGATATGGACTTCAGCACAGCAATCACCGAAACATTGAACTTTGGTGGTGGTGGATCAGGAGATGTTGCTACATTAACGATAACCAACGGGATTGTAACAGCAAGAACTTTAGTACCGTAACCAATAAAACCTAATAATTATGACTAAAAAGGCAGAGGAAACACCAGACGTTAAGAAAATTCCATTAATTCGCTTAACGATTGACCAAAAGATTGCAAACTTAAGGGCGCAACTAGAAGAAGCATCTAAAATTCAGATGCAATGTATAGGAGCGATAGCAGTCTTAGAAGAGATGAAAGCAGAGCAAGAATAAGCAACTTTTTCCCCTCTATATCCAGAAGAAACCTCAGCAGAAATGTTGGGGTTTCTTTGCTTATATCAAACCCAATGTGTAATTTTAAAAAATATTTAAAGATTCACATTAATGGCTAAAATAGACAAGGTAAAGCTCAAGAAGGACATCCACCGAAAGTTCGGTAGTCTAGTCAATTTCAGCAAAATCACAGACACAAAATATAGTGACCTACTACGGATATTAAACACATCAGAGTTTACTGGTGAGGAGATAACGGATGTCCATCGAAAATATATCGAGTTTGATATTGATGAGGGGATAGAGGGGTTTATAGATGATAGTGACAGGGAGAGCGTAAGGATTTGTGTTGCTGTTCATTTCAAGAGCACCACAGCGTTCTGTGAGGAGCATCCTGAGTATGATGAGGTCTACATAAGTAATGTGGTCACAGGAAGGCTTAAAAGAGTTACAACAAAATACGGAGGACTAATTGATTTACTAAAACGAAAATACAACTATGACAAATTTGCTTTACAAGTATAGTAAGAGAACCCGAGGATGGAGAGTTAAATTCCTAATGGGAAAGGATGACAAACCTATTGAGGGGAAGGTTATGATAATCAATGGTATGGGAGCTGAGTATCTCATAGAGGTTGAGAAGGATACCCCGGAGGATATGGTTGGTCATCACCTAGAGGATCTTGTGACTAAGTTCTTAAAGGATGTGGAGGAGAAGGACATAATGTATGTGAGCAGAGAGACGTTAATGTTTATGGTGTTTGCCCAGGTTATAAGGGCTCAGTCCCAATGCTTTGTAAGCTACCTGACTAAGGATAAGAAGCATGACCTACAGATGTTCAACAACCACGTAGATAAGATGGTGAGGTCATTAGAGTCTAACTATACAGAACTGATAGGAGGAGATCAAATAGAAAAGTTCTCAGAGGTTATGGGAGATGTTGTGTTTGATGTGTTCTTGAAGTTTAAGGAGATGGCAGAGGTGGGTAAGCTAGATGAGTTTCGTAATTATGTGACAGCCTTTAACACCGAACCTTCGGTAGTGAAGATGAAGGCCACAAACGAGATGAAGCCTATTAAAGTCAAAAAGAAATGATAGAGGTTATAGTTCCTATTTACTTTAAGTCAACCAAGAAGAAGACCGTAATGCTTGGGCTTAATTGGTACAGGAACGCTCACTACGCAGTACTTGATAAGGCTAAGAAATTTATCCTTTCGGTAGTAGAGGACTCTATTGAAGGAGATCCAATACTTGAGGGGAAGATACACGCCCACTATAAGATATACCTGAAAAGGAAAGGGTCAGACGGAGGAAATGTAAGGTCTGTCGCAGAGAAATTTGCTTTGGATGCTATACAGAAATCGGGATACATCGTAGATGACCATGCAGAAATAATTACTTCAGACTCTTCGGAGTACTTCTTTGATAAAGAGTTCCCTAGAGCTGAGATAACCTTAACTAGAAAAGATGGCTAAACTATGTGATGCAGAGAGTTGCTATAATCCACGATGGGGGAAGGGATACTGTAAGAACCACCAACACCTCCGAACAGACAAGAAACAGAAAGTAATAAGCCCTCTGTCAGCGAAGAAAGCTGAGGAGCTGGCTATGTATCGTCCTAGAAGGGATAAGTACCTGAAGGAGAATACTGTATGTGAGGTTAGGGAGTGTAGTAAGCCCTCAACCCATATCCATCATAAGAATGGGCGCATAGGTAAGATGCTGTACGATGTGAACTACTTTATGGCTGTGTGTAATGGGTGTCACCCTCAGAAGATTCATGAGAATCCGGAATGGGCCAGGGAGCAGGGATACCTAATCTAAGACTTTTTCTTTCTACCACCTTCACCTCTTCTACCCATATTGGTAGCTGCAAGAACCATAGCGTCTACTGCATGGTCATATTGAAGTCCTTTGGAGGCTGGGCTACATCCATTTTTTTTCTTGTAGGCAGCAACCTTAGCATTAGACTCAGACCTTTTCTTGATTTGCTCAGGGCGAGCGTTAATCTTCTTGTCCACCTTAGCCTTCTTGTCTCTGGCCTTTTTGTGTGTTCTGTAATATTCGGTTGATGCTCCCATAAATCAAAGGTAATAAAAAAAGGGGAGCGTTATACGACTCCCCTTAAAAATCAAAGGTTAATTATTTTGCGAAAAATAACTGTAAAACTTGATATAGAAAGAACGCTTATAACTGCTTAAATATACATAGAATCTTCGAGCTCTTGCAAGTATTCCCTAGATAATATTGCAATTTTCTCCATCTTCTTATCAATCTCTGCATCGAAGTAGGTTATCTTCTCCACGATTCTTTCCTTTCCAGGTATCTCTACAAAGGATTGAAACATATCAATAGTCTTCTCATCGGAGTCGGCATTGACCACAACATCGTTCTCTACTAGCATCTCAAGGAAGTACTTCTCCTCATAGCAGTAGTACTTAATGATCTCTACCTTCCTCCAATCAGGGATAACCTCTCCACCCCACTTCCATAGCTCTCCATATAGGGTTCTTCCTATCTCCTTGGGTAGCATACTAAGGGCAATGGCTGAGGTAGTCCACTCCTTCTTGTTCCATAGTCTCATGTAGACTCTGTTCTGATACTCGTAGATGGTCTTCAGTGGCTCTTCAGGATCAGGCAAGGTGTCAAGAGACCAAGACACTTTGGTGTCATATCCTTCAACGATGTCACACTCCCCGGTGAAGTACTCGTCTTCTCTTCTCTCCTTGTTGTTGGTGAACACCGTATCATGGTGTAGGGATAGCCAATCTATCGCTTCCTCCTCCAGCTCTATACCTTTAGTCAGGTACTTGGAGTTAATCTCTCTACGCCTCTTAAACTTGACCTCTCTACGAAGTTTCCGTAGTATAGTCTTGGCTCCTGTAGATAGGGTTACTGAGTCTCTCTTGTTGATAAGGTCTTCAAGGGTCTCTGCTTGCTTCTCTGTCAGCTTCTCCTTAGCTTGGAGTGTAGCTATCATCTCCTTCTGCTTGTCTGTAATATCTTTGGCTCCTGCCATTAGATCACCGAAACCTGATGCTCGGAATTTGTAGGTACTAAAGTCGTATTTTTCCATATCTATTTCTTTTTTTCTTTCATAGTTAATTCATAGTGTTTTTTAGAATATGCGTTATTAACTTCTCCATCAAGGAATCCAATGCAGTCATCTGAAATCTTCTGAAGCGAAGCCACTGTCTTCTTGGAGGCTATCATCTTAAGTAGTCGTTGCTTCATGTGAGCCTTAGCCTTATCCTCTTCTGGAACCTCTTGCTTCTTCTCGAAGTGGTCTCTCATAATGTCAGCGTAGTCATCTGTCTCAGCTCTGAATATCTGTCCAATCTTCTTAGATGCGTTCAGGATAGCAAAAGACTCTGCTCCTGGGACATTTCGGTGGTTCCACTTAAAAGGCCCGGAGGCAGGAATCAAGGGTACTGAGGCTGTCCCTGAGTACGTCTCTCTAGTCTTCAGTATAGGATGAGTCACTACAATATTCACAAAGTAGATAAGCTGTCCCTCAATGTATAGAGGAGCGAATGGTTGCTCTATACCGTAAGAGTCGTAGATAGCTAGGAGCATTTGCTCTACTACCTGTAGGGGGATGTATTTATTACCGAACTGTTGGTTGGTCTTTATGAGTTTCGGTGGTGGCTGTTGGTTCAGGATCCGCTTAAAATCCAATAATTCATGCTCCTCTTGGTCTTTCTTTGACCGGTATGCGTTTTTGTGTTTGGGTCTCTTCTGTGTGAGTCGAGACACCTCTGACACCACATCCTTGAATAGGTCTAATTGTTCATTCATATTTTAGGTTTTAAATAATCTCTCTGTCCGTTACCATTGGATAAAGCTCAACTGACATAAGGTAATTAATCCCCATTACAGTTTGTACAACTCTAAATGCGTAGAAGCAATCCCATCCGATAAACAACAACCTTGGAAGGTTACATCATTTTACCGCCACCCTTATTAATTGCCTATGAAATCCTAAGACCATTACAATATTAGATTTTGGTGATGCCGTTTATCTTCAAGCAGAGAGATTAAAATTATAATTTGAGTACGTAATCTATTTACGCTCCTCTATTTCGGTGATAATACAGTTGCCCATAAGTATCATACTAGCTACTGAGGAAGCATTATTTAATGCCGAAATCTCAACCTTAGCTGTATCTAGGATGCCACGTTCAATCATATCACAGTACTCTCTCTTGTTGAGGTCGTATCCTGACCCCTCTTCCCAATTAAGCACTCCATCAAGGATTACTTCACTAGGGAGCCCTGCGTTCTTCATTATCTGCTTTAATGGAGCATACAAGGCTTCTCTAACAATATCAATTCCTGATTGCTCACCTTTAGTCTTACCCTTCATCTTGTTCAACACCTTAGAGGCGTGAACTAGAGAGGAACCTCCCCCAGGAACAACCCCCATCTCAAGGGCAGATCGTGTAGCTGCAATAGCATCTTCAATTAAATCTTTCTTTTCTGCTACCTCACTTTCGGTAGCACCACCAACGTAGTACACTGCGATACCACCATCTATGTTGGCTAGTCTATTCTCTACCATCTCTTTAGCGTGAGGGTCTGACATCTCTTCAAGCATTAGCTTCACAGCCTTTACTCTAGCGTTAATCAACTCCTTGTCTCCTCTACCACCGATAAAGGTTGTTGAGTGCCTGTTGATAACCACCTTATCAGCTTCTCCTAGCATCTCTAGGGTGCAGGACTCAAGATCAGTACCAACGGTCTCGCTGACCACTGTACCACCTGTAATTAGGGCTACATCTTCTAGCTCATCTCTCATGGAGCCTCCGTATCCTGGTGCATGAATACACGCCAAGGGAAGGTTAGCTTTGACCTTATTCTGAATGATAGTGGCAAGAGCCTCATTGTTAACGTCCTTAGCTATAATCAGTACTCCTCTTCCAGCTTTAGTTGCCTCTTCAAGGATATTGATTAGTGGAGCGATACCTGAGATTTGCTCATCATATAGTAGGATGTATGGGTTGGTTAGTACGCACTCCATCTTCTCTGAGTTTGTAATGAAGTAGGGGGATAAGAATCCTCTATCAATCTTCATCCCTTCAACCACATCAATGTATGAGTCCATAGACTTGGATTCGCTTACGGTTACTACACCATTCTCTTTTACCTTTTTGATGGCTCCTGCAATGTTCTTTCCTATCTCTGAGTTGTTGTTGGCTGAGATGGTGGCTACCTGCTCAATCATATTTGATTTTCGGTCTACCTTAACAGCCATTTTGTCGATAGCTTTGGTCACTTTAGCGACAGCAGCTTCAATACCTCTCTTGATGTCGGTACGGCTACTGCCTGACTCAATCATATTAACCCCCTTCTGAACAAGCTCTCTTGTTATCACACAATAGGTAGTTGTACCATCACCAGCTTCTTCTGCTGTCTTCTTGGCTCCTTCGATTAGTAGTTGAGCCCCTTGGTTCTCTTGAGCATCCTCTAGGATTACTCTACGTATTGAGTAGTACCCATCCTTAGTAACCTTTGGTGATCCATAGGGTTGTTGGATGATGGTATAGTTACCTTGTTGACCCATTGTCTCAGCTGCTACATTAGCTACTACCGAAACTCCGGATACAGATTTCTTTCTTGCTTCTGATTCAAATATTACCTTAGTCTTTATCATTTCTTTCTAATTACAGCCAATATGTTAGGCTCGTTAAACATTTTTAATCCACCAGGAAAATCTGTCCCTGAGTGCTTACCATAAAATACTCTATCTCCTTCATCAAGGGTTGATGTTGGCCCAGAAGAAACCACAACCCCCTGCTGTGGCATCTCTTGGGCGGTCTTCGGTATTATAAGTCCTCCGGAGGTTTTGGTATCCTTATCATCAGGCTTTACCAATACCCTATCGCTTAATGGTTCAATTATTTCACTCATACTGCTCGTTTTAACATTGTTTTATATTCCCTTATTGCTTTTGTAAGCTCAGGCACTCTTGATCTTGTTGATTTTATTTCGTCTAGGTGAATGACTCCTTTCTTGGTGATGATGTACTTTGTGTCCTTGTTGATTGGCATATAGTCATCCTCATCGTAGTGTGTTGTTGTTCTTTCGTGGAATGAGCAATCTCTTACACTTACTACGTGTCTAGCCCTCATGTAGTCAAGTAGCTCAAAGTAATCCTTGTTCCCTATTTGTAGGGTTGCCATAACGGTGGGCTTATTGTATTTCCTGTATAAGGTTTCAAACATGAAAACCTTTTCATTCCACTCTTTCTCTTTGAATCCTATTGGTGCTGTCTGCTTCATATCTTAGGTTTTAAAAAGCAGTGGGGAGAGGGTCAACTCGATTATTCCCCACTGCTCATTGATTAAAAGGGTAGGTCATCCATCCCGTTTGTTTCAGGAGCTTTTTTTGCAGCTTGCTCTTCAGCGTACTGCTGCTCCATAGCTAGGATGTCCTCTTCTGAGGATGGTGTTGGGGTTTCTATGGCTCCAATACCTTTAGCCCATTGCTCAAAGTGTTTTGCAAGGAAGTTGGTTTGCTTGTCGCTGTTCCATTTCTTCTTACCTGCTACCTCAGTAACTTCCCATTCAGGCATACTACCTGGGTTGTCTTTGGTCCATTTGTAAGGAACCTTGTCTCCATCCCATCCCTTGTTCTTTTGGTATATGGTAACTCCTGTTTGTTTCTTTCCGTCACTTTCAAAGCTGTATGGTCTGATTGTCACCTCAAGTTCAGGATCAATGTTCGGTGTTCTAAGCATTACTGAACGACCATAGCTAGACTCTAATGGTATCTGCACAGTAAAGGCTTCATCTCCATCTACGAGTTCTAGTACTAATTTACTACCGAAATCCCCTGATGTGTCAATAGAGGCTTCTCTTATGAACCCATCTACAGACTCGTAGTATCTTTCGATAACGGTCTTGACTAGGTTTCCTTGTTTGTCTTTGATTTCTCTTGCGATTGTTACTTGTTGTCCACCTACTTCGTGGTGTTCCTTGTAACGTCTTGCTAGTTGCCCACCTACGATATTGAGGTAAGTCTTTGATGTGTGGTTTGAGTCATTTAGTCCCATGTTGTTTTTGGTTTTAGTTGTTTATAATAATTGTTGTTTTTAACGAGGTCAAATATATTAAATAATTTTTAATATTCTATTCTTTGTTCAGGAATTTATTTGTCTTAGTTTCTCTACCTCTTTCCTGAGATCCCTGTTCTCTGATGATACCCTTGTGTAGGCATTTTCCAGGTTCCTAAGTACATTCTTGGAGTGATTGAAGGCATCCATCTTCTTAAGGAGCCTATTGTCATCTGTTTGTGAAAACTCATACTTAATCAGCTCAAGCTGTGAATACAGGAAGAGGTGTGCTTTGTTTATTTCTAGTAGTATATCCATAGTTAGTAGGGTAAATCGTCTTTGTCTGAGTATAAATCATCAACCTCAGCATCAAAGTCATTGTTCAATTCTAGGGGAGGTAGCTCTAAATCGTTTTTAACGGTGTTATTAAGAGGGTTCTCCCCATTTATGGTAAATCCTAGCCCGGAGTTAAAATCGAGCATTACAGGGCTGTTTATGTCGCTTACAGAGCCTCCTGTCTCTGTGTCTTTCACCTTCCTCGAAAAAAGTAGCGTTTTATATTGCATCAGAGGATGTCCTACGAGCCTATGTATTGTCCAAAATCCATCACAACGGTTCCCGAAAGGTTGTCCACCTTCGCTACTACTCTTGGACGGGGGGAAGGGGTATCCCTCGAACTCATGTCCTGCTGGGTACGTCCTCCTGGCTGACTCACTGACTACGTGGGTGTTTACGTACAGGCTCTTCTTCGTCCTGTTGCAGAAGTCTCTTGATTCGTTTAGGAAGTCGTAGTTGGCAGCGTGTGTGTACTCTCTATTCATTCCGGTATACGGATCAACAAGGCATCCGTTGTAGTCTCCATCTTCAAATATCTTGAATAGTTCTGTTGATTTGTAGAAGTCGTTCTTTACGAATGTGAACCATCCCTCTATCATTAGCTCATACCTGAACACCTCTCCAAGGGTCAGTTCGTTTAGTCTCTTGCCTGTCATCCACTGAATCATCTGTCTGACGAGCTGCCCAGGTTGGTTCTCTCCTGAGTAGATGATCCATTTCAGGTTGTGCTTGTACGATAGGCAGAGGTAGTACCAGAGAACTGTAACAGTCTTCCCAACATTGTCAAGCCCATTGATGATGGTTAGTTCTGACTGCTTGAAGCGTATAGCGTTATCAATTTCGGAGATACCTATCCCTTTTCCCATGGAGATTTTACCTTCGTGATATTCCTGTAGGTATTTCGATACCTCTTCTTTGTTCACTATCATGATTTTCCAGAGAGTTTTTCAGCTAAGGTCAGTTCCCTTTTGCCTTCCATGTTTAAATATTTATTGAAGTTGTCCACCCGGAGCACATGGCTCGGTAGCTGTTGATTGTTTTCTTTAGGCCAAGGACTGTCGAGCATATTGTTGATAGCTAATATGAAATCTTCTCGCTCGTAGCTTTTGCGTAATTGCTTGAGATTGTTTCTATCAGTTTTTGATAGGGTCTTAATTGCCGACCGACCGCCCCTCGCTTTTTTTAGTTCGTTAAATAAATTTAGAAAATTAGTTTCTAAGCTATTAGTGTATTCTACTTTCCCTTTCCCTTTCCCTTCTACTTGTAGGCTAGGGGTATCAGACCCCCCTTGCCTACCCCCTTGCCTACCCCCTTCGGTAGGGGGTGTACAAGCCTGAGTATCAGATAGTTTGTTTCCTGTCTTATCTTCATAACCTTTAACTTGCGTGTCAATACTATGTTGCTGACTTATCCAAGCGAACTTAGCCATACCTTTTAGGTTATCTGGGTCAATTCCTAAGAATTGTTTATTCAGTAGAGCGTCTAAAAAAGCTAGTCGATCCTTATCGTTTTCTAGCTCATTATAGACATCCCAATAACTCCTAAAGAAGTTGAAGCCCTTACGTTTGGTATTTTTCATAGACATAACTTATGCACGTTATAAGCGTCCATAGCGAGGGTGTTCGTGCAACACAACCAATAAAGGAGTATCCACCCTCTCTAGGACTTATATTTAAAAACTGATTTCTGATTTCATATTGATTATGTTACACGATACCACAAACATACAAAATTAATTTTAGATTAACTCAGGGAAGGATTCATTTTCTTTATTCCATCTAAGGAACTGAACCTTCTCTCCTTTCCTGTATGCGTTCCAGGCTTTAAAGATTATAGCCTTTTTCTCAGTAGCAGGTAGAGATGCCTTACTCATCTTATCTTGCATCAGCTTATTCCTGAGAGCTATTATTGGGCTACCTTCTTCAAGGCCAAGACCTGTACAGACCTTTCTCCAAAAATCTTCAGAGGCTACCACATCTCTTTCAGCCATAAGGTATTTGTATCCTGCAATCACTGAAAGCGACAGGATCTTTTGGAAGGATAGGTATAGATTATTGCTATCTGCGACTAACTGTTCAATATCCTTGTGTTCATTGAAGTAGTTTATCAAATCAGTGTTAGAAGGCTTTACCCTCCCCTTTAGTCCTCCCCTAGTTGAGTTTCTACCATTATGGTGCAGAAGGATTATCTTAGTGGCGGCAGCACAGGAGTTTGGGTTCTTAACACCATTGATAGAGAACACATCTCCACCTGACCTGTTCTTACCTGTATCCATCACTGCGAAGGCTTCTGAGTTTATTCCTGTTACTACAAGGAACTTCTGGGTGCTATCCGACTCAACTATAGCGGTTAGTCGGTGTTGACCATCTAAAAGCCCTCCGGCCTCTGAGAACCTAATAGGCTGTCCATCGAATGTCCAATTACCAATCATCATTTCTTTTGCTAAGAAGTTAGCATGAGCTTTAGATAGCTTTCTGTTGCTTACATTTCTCTTTAACATATCCATTGCAACTTTTGGGGTAATGTCTCTTATTTCTGTTTTCATAATTATTAATTTAGGTTACTATTTGAATTTATCTTCTAGGTACTCAATTAAATACTTAGCATAGGATACATTGAAAGCCCTACCGTTAAAAGAAAAGGTTTCTGATCCATTCTTTTTTGCTGATTCGTACATCTTCTTAAAAGAGTCAAAATCTCCTTTTGTAAAACTTATCTCATCCATAGCTATATAATTTTAATTAGTTCTTCTTTTAGTTCTACCGAAAGTTGGTCTTGAAACCTGTTATACAGGCTTTTAGCAGCTTTCTTCATTTTCACTATCTTAACTTTCTCTCGGTTTCTTTCCTGTATAAATACAGCAGGCTCATAATGATACACAGAGAAGGTTCTTATCTTTCCGCTAGGATCAACTAAATCCCTAGTTCCGTGTTTATAGATTACACCTAAATCCTCTAGCCCAGACAGCCTGGCGACGATTGTAGACACAGCCATTGTGAAGTGGGATTTTAAATTAGGTATTACTACTCCTTGGCTGTTTTTGATATAATCCAAGATGTATGCGGCATCTGTTTCCATTTGGCCTGAATCTACTTGCCTGTTCAGGGTTATTATTTGTGCTTGACTCATGTTATACTAGATTAGGTTCAACAATAATTCGCTCAATACCCTCTTTTATAAGGGGCATCGTAGCCAACATTTCGGTGGTCTCATTTTTAAAGTCATGAGGAACCAGCTTTCTAAAAGATCCTGCCCAATAACATTCTCTATCTCCATCACTTCCTTTAACAGAAATCTCAACGAAGTATAGGTACTCTCTACCGTTAAACATCTTTGACCCGAGAACAGTCAGGATGTCTCCTTTCTTTGGGTCGAATGGGCTTGGTTCATCACTCAATAAGAACGCATCACTGAAACCATTTTCTTCAATGCACTCCACTTTGTCTCCTTGTTTCATCATAATATATAATTTAGGGGGTTAATATTCATCTTTTCTTTCATCTTCATAAAGGTCTGTCACCTCTTCCATACGGCAGATGGAGCAGAGACCTCCTTTTTCTATCTCATACTCTCCACATCTCTCACATAACTCACTATCATCGTCCATTACTTAGCTTTTAATGCGTTATCAATTATTGCTACCCATAGGGTGTACCTACCAGAGTCTATCATTTGGTCTCTAAGGGTGTTGAGAGTTATCTCTAGGCAGTCTTCTCTGGTCATCTGAGGCTCTACTGCCGAACTTTCGGTGTTGTCATTTTCTTTATCTTTCATATCTAATCGTATTTAGTTACTAATTCCATATACACTGTGTCTTGCTGTAGGTACTTCTGATCTTTGTCGCACATATTGTTCATCATGATGATGGTAATGGCGCATTGATCCCAGTACTTTTGTGTTGACACCGAAACCTCGTCCTCTAGTTTTTCATTAGATTTCTCTAGGTCTTGTATCCTATGTGACATTTCGGTGTTACTGTATCCTACCCCTCCAAGTACAATGACCAGAAGCATAAACAAGAAGATTACTAGTTCGTATTGGTGGTTTTTCATAATTATATTTTATAAGTCCATTGGTCTACACCATCGCTCAAATTTGTAGCTAGGTATTTCATCTTCTGTCTTTTCGTATCCATCACGCCTGTATGCTTTCATGGTAACATCATCAACCCACTGAATCTGGCTCTCTCCATCAACCTCTATCCAAGCCCACCTCTTGTTGCATATAGGTTTGGGTTCAGGTATTGGGTCTATGCCAAATAAGAATCTTTCTTCTTGAGCCTTATATTCTTCAAACCTCTTTTTTTCTTCTTTACTTATCCAATTCATCTCTTTCGTTTTAGTCTTATTAGGTCACACTTCTTACACCTCCTATAGTCTGGTAGGTGAGGTATCCTCTTAAATCTGTGCTTGCAGTTGTTTTTGGGGATCCCGTTGTAGGTATTTTCTTCTACGCCAGGCGTTACTATTATGAATATCTCTCGTTTCTGCATACTTATTATTACTAGGTTGTAGCAAAAATACTAAAAAATATTTAAAGTTTTACATTTTTAGAAAGAAATATTTCCGGGGAGCTTAATCTCATCCATGTACTGTTGAGGTTTCATGTGCCTTAGCTCATGCTCAAGACGCAGATTTAAGCATCCTAATTCTGATAGTGAGTCGTTATAGGCTTGAATATCTTTCAGGTCGAAGTTGCTCTGAATCATGAACTCTCTTGCATGGGCAAGCTTGGTGCTGGTATCTTCTATCTGCTGTCGCAGTAGCTTAATCTTAGATTTTCTACCAAAGTATGCCACTTTAATATGATTTATGAACGACCACAACCGCATTGACCTTGACATTGTAGAAGAATTTGTTTGAGTGGTCAGTGAAATTTTCTCCTAGCCCTATGTCGGACTTGAGCATTTCGTATTGATCTTCTGGAACATTCTGTATTTCGATTACGAACTTGTCCTGGGGGAAGCGTTCAGAGAAGGATGATAGTTCGGTAGTAATAGCGTAGAAGTCATTATACTTGTTCAGCTCTTCTCTATACAGTGGCATTATACTTTTTATTACTCCGTTCTCTCGGCTCACAACTCTTTGTCTTTCAAATTGATAGATCAACATCTTGCTAATATAAGGAATTAATCAATAGGAGCTGAATAAATTCTTTCAACAACCTTAGCTCGTTATCGTAATCCCCCTGAACAAGACTATCTCCATCAACATCCTTTTGGGTGATGTAGCCTTCTTCTGGTATAATCTTGTTGTGCTTCCACTTGATAAGATCTGACTCAATCAAGATGAATGTATCGTTCTCTGTTACTGTGATGTTTCTCTGCATGGCGTTTGGTTTAGTGTTTATAATACTTGTTTACAATTCTTTCAGACTCTTCTTGGTGTTTTGAGTAATCGCTAAAAAAGTTATCATTGTAACTCTCTCCATAAGAAGCGACAAACCCACGAACCAACTCTTTAAAGGTTTTAGCATTTAGCTTTTCACCTCCACGAAATAAGTGCTGCATAACTGCCGCCTGTGCTGTGTCTTCCGTTATCTTCACTAATAATCTCATAATTTATTATTTTAGGTTTAACTTACTGATTATTGCTGACAGCACCTCTCTCGTAATGCTGTTTCCGGCCTGTTTGTAGGCCTGGGTGTCGCTGACAGGTATCTTGAACGTGTCAGGGAAGCCTTGTAGTCTGAAGCACTCCCTTGGGGTGAGCCTTCGGATTCTGCTTTCAGCCCTAATAACAGGCTGTCCACTTCCATCTTCCCTTGCTCTAGCAGGTATGGTGGGGGCTGTACCGTCAGCTATCTTCCTAAATCCCTCTCCATCCTTATGTGTTCTCCACGTACCGCTTTCGATAACTCCCTGCTCACATCCAGTATCTAATGTTTGAGCGATACCCTTACCAACCCTTCCTCTACGAGTAGTTGATGCTAGGACACTGAAGTTAAGGCTGTCTCCTTCCTTCATCTCGTCATACCCCTTAGAGTTGTTGGTTTTAATCTTCACAAGGTCGTCAGCACCACCACCACCGAACTTCAAGGCACTCATGTTGTCCTTTTCAGGATCATGAAACTTAGCTCCAAAGCCATTTCCTTTAGCCTTATTTCGCTCATCATACTCAACCAACCTATTAACCACCTCCTCTTTTAGGAAGTAATTATCTCCAGGGGAGTCCTCTAAGACATCTTTTAGCTTAGTTGTTAATGGAACCTCTTGAGGCCAAGAGAAAGTGTTGTCAGCGTCATCTCTGATGCCCACAATGAATACTCTTTCCCTATTTTGGGGAATACCGAAGTTTTTAGTGTTGAGCACCCGATAATAAATATGATAGTGTACAGCTTCCTCTATTGGGAAGATGATAGGGTTTCCATTGACTGACTTACCACCAAGGTAGTTGAGCCATGTCTGAAATGTCTTACCCACCTGGGATGAGTCCTTGCTATCCCTGTCGTGAGACAATAACCCCTTGACATTCTCAAAGATAAAGAAGCGTGGGTTGTTTTCCTTTATGAACTCATATGAGTTATAGAACAATATACCCCTACCACTTTCGTCTTCAGTTCCCTTCCTATTCCCTGCCATACTAAACGCTTGGCATGGTGGAGAGGTCATGTAGATGTCTAATGGTTCCGATGGGATCTCCCTATCGTATACGTTCTCCGGGTAGTACTTAGGCTCTCCATAGTTGGCTATGTATGTTTGCCTGGCGTACTTATCCATATCACAAGAGAACTCTGTCTCATAACCTATGCCTGACAGCATTAATGCTTGGTCAAAGGCTCCAACTCCTGAGAAGTCTGATCCTACTTTGATTTTCTTTTCCATAGTTTCGGTATTAAATTTTCAATAAAGTTAACTATTACATTTTACTTCTATGAGAAGGACTATGAACGCAATTATCACAGTGATATTAAACACCCTTCTAAATACAGCCCATAGCCATTCTATCCATCTCTTTAGATCACTCATCGTCTAATTTTTTATATGAATCCATTCGTTCAATCTTATCCAGGTACTTGAACAGTTTGCCCTGCGTCTCTGTGTCTACATCCTCCATGTTCGCTCTAATCCTCTCGAATTGGTTGATGATTAACCAACCTCGCACCTTATCGAGTAGCATTTGCTCGAACTCATCTCGGTCTAGCCCTAGTGCTTCCTTGTCCTTCCATCGGACTACAATAAAGCCCTTGATGTTCGGTGTTGCACGAAGGCTTACCCTGTATCTTTCAAACCGATGTAGCCTGGGGTATATCTTCTTAATACCGAAATAGTTCTCAAGTTGTGTGATACTGTCAAAGAACCTTGTGATGTCGTAGCTGTGCGGATCAATGATTGCATACCGGTTTCCTATCTTCCTACCAGCATTGCTCTTCACATTACGCATAGCTCTCTTACGTTGCTTTGCACGTTTCTTATTCAGGATTTTCTGTTCGTTCCTACGCCTGAACTTCTCTAAGCTAGAGAAACCGTAGTCATCCTCATCTAGGAGGGCATCGTGTCGTCTTATCATTTGTTTAAAATTTAGGTTAATAATTAATTGATAGTGATTGTTCGGTGTTAAATTAATTTTGTTCTTCCAACCATTTGTAGTGGTCATCTATTATTTTCCTGTCAGGTTTTTTATACCAAAATAGAAACTCAATAAGTATTTTACACAACATTTGTTGTCGTGTATGGTAATCAAACCATTGAAATGTAACCCTAAACTTTTGGTATTTATGTTCCATTTTCCAGTGATTTCTACCAAGCTCCAAATAGACCCCTGTTTCTTGTTCTATTATTTCAGCTATATTCATTAGCTCTGAGTAAGACTCATGATACTTAACGCCATCCCTTTCATCCTCAAGGAACTCCTTTATTACCTGAATCCCCTCAGTTGACGGACTAAAATGATCTTTTTTTGTTGTCTTTAATTTTTTCATGTCTCTTATTTTACTTTAATGAATATATCAGTACTTGTTTTATTCCAGTCAACCCTAGCTAGGTTGCCTTTCTGTAGGGCTAAGTACTCTTTAGCCACTACTGGGTCAATCTTTTCGTTCTTAGCATAACGGACTCCTGTTATCAGCGTAAATGTTTCCACACCATTGGTATCCATAACGGATTTTATTGCCGTTGATCCCATTCCGTTTGTTTTGGCGACTGCCATTTCTTGCTCTAATTGTTTTAATGTGTCAATCATGATTTTAAAATTTAGGTTAATAATTAATTGATAGTGATTGTTCGGTGTTAACAACAATTACAGTCATCTATATCTTTTCCATTACGACATAGAGTACCATCTAATAAATCCTCCTTATTTTCGTTATACCACTTAATAAATTCTACTACTACCCTGTATAGGTCTCCAATATTACTGAATGACCTAATTGGTATCTTGTCATCAAGAATGGAATCATTATCCATCCATCCACCTACCACATCAATACATTTGTGATAAACAGGCATTAACCAATCCCAAGAGGTGTCAAATAGTAAATCATCAAATGTATTATCTTTTGTGTAGGATAGCTTTAAATTTCCCTCATTGTCATACCATCCTATCGGGGTGTTTTGCATCCCCATAAATTCTGCTATTAGCTTATTGTTTTCTGTTGTTTTCATAATTAGTCCTCCTTGTTTATGTTGTGTAAATAACTGTATCAATACCTTTCTTCTCATCTACAAAGAAAGCTGCACCCCCATCATTCCCTTCATCATCTTTCTGAAGCACCATAAAACTGCCGTCATCAAAGATTATTGCCAATGGATTACTGTGCCACCCCATATCTTCCATTTCTTCAGACGTAAGGTATCTTGTCTCCTTAATAGTTTTTCCTACTAAGAGTTCTGACATTTTCTTATCATGTTTACTCATATTCTAATGCCTGTTTCCAGGTCTTTAATGGTTATTATTAGTGATAGTGTTTATTCGGTCTATTTGCTGATCCATTATCATTGATGCCCTTTCCTCTCTTGTTAAGCGTTTAATCTTCCCCTCAAGCTGTTTAATCTTCCTCTTTAGGTTAATAACCGTAATCGACTTAGGGTCTTCCATATACTTCCGACCATCAGCAGTCACCTTAAACTTAGCCCCCCTACCGTCTTTAAATAGTAGTTCATCTGCCTCCCACCTAGCTATATTGATTGAGTAGTAGCCCTGGCGATACACAAAGTCCCTATGGAGATTGCCTTGGGCTACCCATATAAACAACTGCACCTGCTTTCTGGTTGCTCCACCTCTAGTCTTAGCGATCCTGCGAAAGACATAACGCTGAATATTATTTACTCGTTCCATCATCATTGGATTTAGTTAAAAACTCCTCAGCTATACTCTGAGATATTTGGTGGATGTCTAACCCTAAATCGGAACACTCCCTCTTTAATTCATCTCTCTCGGAGCACAACTCCTTGGACACTCTGCCTCCCACATAATCTGAGGTTTCATGTACACAGTCCGACAGGAAGTATATTCCGGTTATTTCTATTAGGTTTCGGAAGAACTCTTCTGTTCTTCTCATTGTTTCGACAATTTCTTTCGCTGTTATTTTCATGACTTTAAATTTAGTACCGAAAGTTCGGTGTTAATAATAATTGATAGTGATTACTTACCTGTCATCTTAAGATACTTAAAGATGTACCCTAATGCGAGAGACACTCCTTCCTCAACACTTATGTAGTCATAAGTCCTAAGTGAGGCAGAACTACTTAGCCCGCTATTTCTGTCTGAATTAGTCCACCCCATATCTTTTAGGTAGGTTCTCTTAAACCCACCCTCTAACACAAATAGAGACAGAGCCCTTCCTCTGGACTCATACCCAATATTAGACTCTATTAACAAGAAGGTATGACCTCTAAACACAAAGGTCTTTTCATTGGGAAGTATATCTTTGACTTCCACTACTGGTTCAGCTACTAACTCAAGGAAGTCCTCAACATCAATATCCTGAAATGATTGTACGGTTTTTTTAGGTTGCTTACCTTTACCTTTAAGGACTGATAGTGAAATACTTTCTCCGTCTATAATTACTGATATTTGTGTTTCGTCATCCACATCAAAATTGAAGTGTCCAACACCGAACTCTTTAAGTAGTTCGTCATCAATATTCCCATAGGTCTTTTCGGCTAATGTAGCCATTGCTGATACTCTTTTTGGCAAACTTGTTCTCATGATAATATATTTTAGGTTAATAATTAATTACGCACTCTTTTGATTTCTTAATCTTTCTAATGACAATTCAACATACTCTTCAATAGTCATGTCGAGGTCTTCAGCAGCACTAGACAACCTGTCTAATGACTCCTCTTGTTCGGACTTAGGATCATCATCATCTAAGTCCAACCCCATGTCATCATAGAAGTCTACAGCGTCATCTACTGTAGCTGGGCCATAGGAGTCACAATTAAAGCAGTAGTTTTTTTCAGTTAGTTCATCAAGCAGCACCTCCCTACTACTACAATGCACACAATAATCTAGTGACACCGGAACATCATCCTCTTCAGTTGTTTCGATAGATGATAGTGGTGTTACCCTTCCAGGGTTCCAATCCCAATCCCAATAGCTACTATGACCTGTTCTTCCTGAATAACCGCTATAGCCTCCGTATGGTGTTCGTGCAACCTTTCTATCTTCATCAGGCACTAGCCACATCTGTCCTGCCATAGCCTCAAATATTTCCAAGACAAACTCTAACGTCTCATCCACCTCACTGATTACAATGAACTCATTGTCAGAGTGTGGATCATAGTACCCACATGACATATTCGCAACACACACCCCAAGTCCGTTGGTTACTAGCTGACACACATCAGTTAGTCCACCACTTGTTTCAGCCCTACTCCATTTGTCTAGTATTGCTGAGATGCCATGGCTGAACTCACTTGAGAACAGCTTGGTTCCGTATATCTCATTAACGAAATCCTTGTATCCTTTCCTGTCGCATTGCAGGGCGAACTCTACATCTTTAAAGAAGGACATATCTGCATCTGCACTACCGACACATCCGACCTCCTCATCTCTAAAGAAAGCTGCTTTACATACATCAACCTCCTTGAGTATCTGTAGTGCCACAAACACACCGACCTTATCATCCCCTCCAATTCCAACTCGCTCCATAGTATCCCCATCTATTGAGAATAGTCTATCGCCAGAGTTGAACAGCAGGAAGTTATTAACAAGGTCGTGAACTGTGTCTGTGTGAGCAACAATACATGGGTAGCTTTCTGCCTCCCCTTTAGTGACGTAGATGTTCTGCTTATCATTCACAACAGTTACCCCTTCGATCTGGGATAGCTCATTGAGAATAAAGGCAGTCATCTGCTCAGTTTTATACGATGTCGTTTGTATGCACATCGTTTTGCATAGGTCTTTATATCTACTTTTATTCATAGTTATTTATTTTATTGATTTATAATTAATTGATAGTGAATGTTCGGTGTTATGCGGCAGCGGCATCATCTTCATCAGAAGGTAGCACCCAATTTCCATCGTCATTCATCTCATACCCTTCAGCTTCATAAGCAGCAGCAACATGGCCTTCGTGAACGTCCATGCCTAACTCTTCAAGATAAATTAAATCAACCTCTCCGTTATAGTAGTCTGTTCCGTCATATCCACAGGTAACAATGTCATCACATAGAACATAGCCTCCGTATGAAGCTACATAGACAACATCATCATTATGAGAACTTGTCCATTGTCCATTAGGCAATTGAACAGCATCTTCACTCAAGATAGACACATCGTTAACGTCATCATACGTACATTCATCTTGGTGAGCCCAATCATCACGACACTCTAGGTAGTTCATATCGTCAACATGGAATCTATCACCCCTAACACAGCACTCACGATAATCTTCACCACCCTGTCTACCTCCTCCTGTTTCGTTACAGACATACTCATGAGATGAATTACAATCGTTGCTCGTAGTTCCTTCTGACATATACTTGAAGGTATCCATGTAAGGCCAATGGTCATGCTCTGTGTTTAGTGAGAATGTAAGCCTCTCAGTAAAACGGTCTCCACCAGGATTCACCCAATCAACATCGTCATCGTATGATTGTCTATACTTACGGTTAAGACCGTTATCCTTAGCATAGTTTATGAACTTCTCTACAGTTGCGTTTGTCCCGTAGATTCTATCCATCCACACACCATCCCACAGCAAGGCTCGACCTAATAGTTTTCCTCCCTTGACTAGGATAACCATTTGGACTAGCTGAGGGTTCTTTACGTACACATCGAAGCACTCAGGGATGTTGTGCCTCATGCAAGAATTTGATAGTGTATCGGTGTTATCAGCGTACCTTGATCCGTTGTACCAGTAGGCGATGTCGTCACCCTTAACGATACTAAACTCCCCATCGGACACTTCTGCCTTAAGGAAGTTAACTAGGTTTTCGAGGTCTGCATCTATGTACTCAAACCGAGGCACTTGCTCTGTAAGAACCTTCTTTAAGACCTTTCCATATTTACCTTCTTGCCGGTTTTCCCTGCTCCAAGATTCATTTCCATCGTCGGCCTCGCTCACAATGGTTTGTTTTTTTGGTGGACAGAATGTCATCACCTTATCCTTTCTGATAGTGATGTTTCTCAAACTGTCCTCATGATACTCGTATTTAGCGAGTCGCGTCAACATCTTAGCTACTTTATTGTCTGTTTTCGACAATATCTCATAAAAGCTAGTGGACACTAATTTCAATTTAGTTGCTCTCTGCATTTTAATTGATTTTGGTTAGTAATTGATTGATAACTGATTTTCGGTGTTAAGACTTCCTGTCTATACCCATTGGTATAAACGATATAAGAACAAACGACACCACACCAAAGAAAAATGCTATAGGCATTAGTCCCAGGTGTTCTGCTGTTATTGATAGGATTATACTCAGCACTATGCAAACTACACAGACTGTTGTTTCTGATTTTTTCATTACTTTAGGTTTTGGTTAATAATTGATTTTCGTGAATAATATGAGCGTGATTAACCTTCTAGGTCTTTATTGCTCCTAATGACTTTGTTTCTAATCCTGGTGATGATGTATCCATCACTTAAAGAGGTAGACTCTCCATAACTTAGTAATGACATTTTATCTATAACTTCTTCTATCTCCGAAAACATCAGGCCTCCTCCATACCCCTTCATATCTGCTATCGTAAAATTAATTGGTGTCATTTCTCCGAACTCATCCAATAAAGTGAACTGCTTGTCTTCCATAGTTTTAATGAAATCCTCCTCCATTTGGATGTACATCTTCTTGATTTCGATTGTTTTCTCTAGCACATAGTTGAAGTCGTGCTCTTCAATGTTGTTGTATGAGTGGGCTGTATCAAACCCTAAGACAATATAATCTCCAATATCTTTATTGTAGGTACATTCTTCCCCACATTTGTCCGACATATCTTGGTCGTATTGACTAATTAAGTTAGCAACCCTTGAGTCTTTAGGTATCATAACATACCCACAACCCCAACCAGTTTTGGCTGTATTTATCCATTCTCTGTCGTACCCAACAAGGTACATTTGAAATTCTTTTTTCATGATATATAATTTAGGTTAATACTTTCGGTGTTAAAAGGTGATAGTGATTTTTCGGTGTTACTTCTTATCGAAGTTCCAAGTGTACCCCATTTGACCAAGGAAGTAGTATGTCTCTCCGAATAGTTCTTCTGCATGGGCATGGTGGGTAAACAGTTCACCACATGAGTTCTCAATAATAGTGAGCGTACCATCCTTAAAAGTTAGTGTCTGCCCTTCATCCTCTCCCCAATCATAAGTTAGCTCCTTACAGAGGCTCTCAATGTGCTTCTCGTGGATGTATGGCATAGCCCATCCGTTCCATCTCTCATTCTTATTGATGACGGCATCGTATTTCTCTCCGTCATCGAAGTATGCTACGCCCTGGACGTATACCTGTGGCACGAAGTCCACCTCGGTTACTGATACTGCATCAAACTTCTCTATTGTGAACCCGGTTCCACCTAATAGGTAGCCTCTATCGTTCTTGGTAGCGTATTGTTTGTTACCGTCTTTCCGTAGTACTTCGTACCATTGTGTTTTGTTGCTCATATCTATAATTTTTGGGATTAATACTGATTTTCGGTGTTGCCTTACTGTCCTGAAATGAGCGTGATTGCTTGTCGTATCTTGCCTTAGCAGTACGATAGAACTCAGCGTAGTATTCCTGGTAGGTCGGCCTGTGATCTATGAATAGGTCTAGTTGTCTACTCATGACCTATCTCCCATTGGTATATGTCTAGCACATCCTTAGCGGATAGCTTGTCGAACTGCATATCGAATAGCTTCACATACGTTAGCTTATCAATCCTGCTTAGACTTCTAAACCAATCGTTAGCTACGCATAGCTCTAGGTGTCTATCCATCTCGGCCTTCACCTTGTCTTTGGTCTCTTGAGTGACCATCTCGCCTACCTTGTCAAAGGCCCAGCCTATTTTTCGTTTGCTCATGACATTTCGGTGTTAATTATTAGTAAAATAGAACTCAGACAGTATGTACCCTACCTCACAAGTCTTAACCTGCTCAGTATAGTCTATACCATCCCCATTCCTTTCTATTTCTTGTCTTAGCTTGCCTGTTGAGGCTATAACGTGTAGCTCCCATTCCAACTGATTTAACTTCTCCAGTAGGTATTGGTATGCTAGTTCAGCTACGAACGCATAAAGCTGCTCAAGGCTGATTGATGCTCTAGGTTCTTTCATAGCTATCGGATTACTCTTATTCTTCGTTTACGAACTAATATCCCATTGATGAACTTCCCAATGATGTCGTACTGTCCTTTGCCATCGTGTTCGGTGTCAATGATTCTGTACTCAGGGATACATTTAACTTCATGTTCCTTTTGTGGCGCGTTGCCTCTCTGCTTTGGCTTTTTCATTTTTAGATTGCCTGTTTCCAGGGCTTATTGGTTTGCCAGTTGGATGGGTATTGCTCCCACTTACGCAGTCGTTCTGCTCCAACCGGTTTAGGTACTCTATTCTATTACCTTTTCATAACTCACCTCCTTTTTTTCCTACGCCCATTATGAGCGTGATTAACATTCCCTACTACTTGCTACAAGAGCAGGATGAACCGTGACTCACTGCGTTACATACTATGCACACAGGCATTGACACGGCTATTCTAATTGGTTCCCTCATGATTTCCGGTTTTATGGCTACATAGCCGTTAGTATTACTCTTAACTTTAATTCATTTGCGAATCGCTCCGCTGCTACCAGGCAGTACGAGGCTTTCTCATTGTCCCCTTCAAAGAAAGCGTCTGAAGCCTTCTCATTGAAAAATTGTACTCGTTCTACTAGCTCGTGGAACGATAACTCATTCATGTCTTCGTATGCTTTCATAACATTTCGGTGTTAATTAATAATTGTCCACTAATAGGGCATTGATCCCTCTGGTTAGTCATTCTAAACTAGTGGATATAAAAAAAGGCCACAACTATTAAGTCGTGACCTTTTTTCTGATTGTGCTACTACTTACCTAAATCAGCTTTCTTGTCCATCGCCTTTTGTTGTTTCTCAGCTTTGATGGCTCTCGCAGTGTTCAGGTCGTTCTTTTTCAGGATTTCGTTGCACATCAGTGCCACCTGATGAACGCTAACAAACGGCAAGTCCTTGTACTTGCTTTCGTCCTTGTGTAGGCACAGACTTTTGAAGCTGATTGCCTCCATTTGTTTCGGTGTTAAGACCTTCTTAGCTTGTGACACGTACCTTTTGAACGCTTGTGATATTGTTACCGCGTCTAGGTGTACTAATCTACTTGCCTCTAATAGTCGGTCGTAGCTTCCTGCCTCCGCCTTATTGAAGTTCGCACTCTTCTCTGCTTTTAGCAAGATAGCCTTGCTTACCTTTGGTATTGCTACCTTTTTTGGCTCAGCCTTAGCCTTAGCCTTTTCTTGTGGTTTGGTAGCCTTGCTACTCTTCGCCACACTCTTTCCAATTTTTGTCATTGGTTGCTCGTGCCTATTTCTAGGGCTTTATTGGTTAGCCAAAACCTCGGGGTTCGCTCCCGTCCAGACGGATCTGGGCCAAGTCTACTTGGAGGTTTCGGTATTAATAACTGATTGAATCTCAGGTTCTCTCATTCACCACAGTTAAGGGCATCACCTTGCATTTATTAGTCGGATGTATTTTATTCGTCCGACGGAGGTACTTCTAATTTCCCTCCACACATTCGCATTTATTGTATTACACCCTAGACTCTCTCTAGGTTGCCGAATAGCCTTCGACTGCTATTCGTTCCCCTGTATCGGGGCGGAAGGCGCATCTTTTTACGCTATCTGATTTATAGTGCAGTTTTCACCGTTCAGAACCTCGTAGGGTATACTAGGGCATAAACCCACACCTATTAATGACATTTAACACTTTTCAAACGCAACCCCTCAAAGAAGGTAAAACAAAATTCAGTTTTAAGGTATAGAGCGCTTTTCCGTCGAATTTTTAATGTGGTACGGTTCCCACGGGTTTTTTACGCCTAATCTCGCTATGTCCCCACCTTACTAGTACTGTGCCTTTCAACTCTGTAGTGGCATCTGCCTGATGACTCGCATCGTTTACTACTCAAGGCACTATATGTTTGTGCGGTTAATCAATTCGTGATGTGTTGTTGAATTGATAGTTCAAATGTATGAAAACTTATATGTATTTTCCAAGCACAAAATTTAAATCAGGTGTAAAGAATTGATTATCAGATAATTAAACTTGATATATAGCACTGGATTTAACCATAGAAAAGTTGTAATTAGGGGTAGAAACTAGGGAAATTCGAGGGGTTTATACACACAAAGCAACCCCATAAAAGGGGATATATAAGACAAGGGGCAAACAACCCCACCAACGCACACAATAATAGGTAACACATTCATTTACAGCACTTTAGTATAAAAGAATTGTCATATAATTAGAATTATGTTAAATAGAAGGGGCTAAAAATATAGCTAATCCAGGTAAAGGATCACACGAGGTAACATAGGCTAACTCGCTGAAAAACAATCCCTTAAAAAATCGGGGGGTGGGGTAAAAAGAACGGATTTCGTATCCCGTAGTCGCGCCCCCGGTTGTATAATATTACCCACCCCCCACATCTGCGTGAAAAAAAGGTGGCAAAAAGCTTGTTTTTATGAAAAGTAAAGTGTTACATTTGTACACTCATCACGACGATGGAGACAAACAATTGTGTTATTATGGGTATAAAAGAGCAAATATTGGATGAAATAGCGTTAAAGAAGCGTGTTCGGGGGTCCGGTGTTAATTTAAAGGCTATAGCTAAGGATACTGGTTTGAGTTATAACGGGTTGTTGAAGTGGCGTAACGAGCCTGAGAGGAGTATAGGTGATAAGAGCCTGGATAAGATAGCCAAGGCGTTGGGAAAGCGTATAATATTGATAAATCGGGATATATGAGTGATTATGTAAAGGGCCAGGAGGATTTGATAAAGCATATCAAGGATGGTATGGTTGACATTGTGAACACTACGACTGGATCAGCGATGTATGAGTCAATAATGGAGTTTTTGATGGCGTTGGAGCCTATTGATGATTGGACTTTGTTTAAGACGGGCGAAGGTGAGGATGAGTCTAATCATTTGGAGTTGGATAGGGGTACTTATGAGTACTTGCGAGGGAGAGTTGCCGAAATAGTGGAGGAGTATGAGGAGGGGGGTATTATGTTGGTTACTGATAATGATCCTGAGAACATGAATATTCATGCCTGGGAATTTGCCTCGAAGAAGGGGTGGGAGTTCTCACTGATGATTGGAAAAAAGACTAAATGGAAGACATTCACCCCTAAAAACTAAACAAGATGATTGAAATATTAAGAGGAAGTATTTTTTTACAGATATTATTATTTGCGGTAATTTGTCCTGCTCTTATGGCTTATTGTGTGTATAAATCAAAACCTAAAAACTAAACAGATGGAAAATACAATTTTAATACTGCCGATTTTATGTATTTCTTGGAACGATGTAAACGAAAAAGAATTAACAATAGGATGGCTAACTTTTACTTGTACAATAAAATTTTAACCCCTAAAAACTAAACAGATGGAAGAAACATTAGAGGATTTAAAGAGGGAGTATATGAAAGAAATATATATAGCAAATATTAAAATCCAAGCCCTCACCAAAGAGAACGAAGAACTGAGGGAGGCAAGTAAGACGCTTTTAAGTTTATGCGACCTTGAGGACAATAGCGGTAGATTGGTTCATAAGGAGGCAGATAAAGAGATTTTAAGAAAACTTTTAACCCCTAAAAACTAAACAGATGGAAAGACCAAAAGACGAAGATTTTAGAAACAACGAAAGCGGAACAATCACATATTTATTTGCTCTTGAAAAATATTGTGATGCCCTAACCAAAGAGAACGAAGAGTTGAGGAAGGATAAGAAGAAAAACTCTGAACTTTGGTTGGAGGAAACAGAGCTAACCGACCAACTAAAAGTAAGGGTTAAGGAGTTGGAGTGGGAGAACGATAAGCTAATAAAGATAACTAACAAACTTTTAACCCCTAAAAACTAAACAGATGACACCAGAAAGAATAGAAGAGATACAAAAAACAACATCCTACCCAAATAGTGTAAGCGTTCAACAAGCATTGTTAACCGTATGGAATGAATGTGAGCAACCCCTCGCCAAAGAGAACGAAGAGCTGAAAAACCCCTGCTGTTGCAATTGTGGCAGTCATAATGTTGTGTGGTACGCTTTACAACAAGAGTTTCAGTGTACCGATTGTGATAATGAATGGGAATTAGGTGACTTGAAAATTAACCCCTAAAAACTAAACAATGATTGAGGTAATAATATTCTGGATCTCGCTTAATGCCTTTTTTATAGGTATATTGTACTGTATTAAGTACAGGTGGGACAGACAGGAAGATAAAAAGAGGAGGGAGTAATGGACTTGTCCCTGGTCTCTACATACCACAACCTGTTTTACCTTGTCAAGAGGGAGAAGGAGCTGTTCGTTAAGGCTAATAACCTGAAGAAGTTCGACAGGGTGCAGTACCTACTGTGGATGAACTATATTATTGAGAGGAGAGGCCACTGCTATGATGCTGATATAGCCTATTTGAAGAAGACTAAGATCAATAAGCTCCCTATGTTAAGTGTTAGGAGGATGCTTTATGTTATGAAGGGAGAGAAGCTAGTAGATTATGTTAGGTCAGAGAAGCTGCACCCGGTTCTTAAGCGACGATATATTATCACCGAACAAGGGTATCGAATCCTAGACAACTACACCTCCCTGTTTACTAAGGCCGAGAGAGACATAAGCTATTTATTGAAAAAAGTACACACCGATGCCGATAAGTTGATAGAAAAAGACTAAATTTGGAGACTTAGTAATGACTCTCTGCAACTTTGTTCATTATTATTTTAGGTTAAGGCTCCTGGGTATATCTCGGGAGCTTTTTTATATTAAATAATTTCCTATCCTTGGTGAAACAAAACAAACCACCATGAAAGGAACAACATACGCAGCTACTACTGTTGCTAAAAATAAAAAGCCTAAGAAGAAGAGTTTCACCACAAAGACCTCTAGAGGTAATATTAATGTCACATCCTCAAAAGACCCCGAATATAAACAGGGTAAAAAACATATAAAAGAGGATCAAAGACTAAGTGACGCATCAGGAAAGATACTAGAGTCTTATGCCAATAGAAACTCTTCCCCAAGAACAAGTATGTGGACAGGGAAAACAACCCAAGGGACATCTGTTCAAACAGCTAGAAAAAAGCTGGCTAAATCTGAGTTAGAAAGGAGAAAGAAAGTAAAAGAAGGGAATAGTGGAAAAAGAATATCCGGAAAAGAATCTGTCGGTGGAAACATGAGATAATCATAACAACATAAGGATTTTTTTATATCTTTACCCCGAGCTTAATTTATTTTTCCATTTGTTAACTCAAGTCTTTTCCAACGAACCCTCTGATTTTCAGGGGGTTTGCCTTTTTATAGAAGTAAAACATTAAAAATTATTTAAGATTCTTGTAACATTAATTCGGATCCTGCGTTATAGTAAGTGAACCATAAAATAATAAACCATGAAAAAAGTTGCAGTAGTATTAGTAGGAATCTTATTAGCATTAACCACCCAGGCACAGTGCTTTGATAGATATTTTTCACCAAAAGAGTATAAAGAAGTGTATGAGGAGCGATTTGATAAAGTAGGGTCAATACTATATCGGAAGTACTTAAGCACAAAGGGAGATACAGTCACCCTAAATTATGTTGAAGAGCACTCGTTCTCTGATAGGGAGTACTTCTTGAGGTATGAGGATGAGGCTATTGAGGTGTTTGGTCATTATTTCTTTAGTGAAGACTGTAGCTTCACAGTTGGAAAAGGGGACGATGAGTCTGAAATTTATGTTAGAACATACCACATGGAGGTTTCTGATGATTTTTTAGTGAGAGAGGTAATTGTAAAGTCAGATTACGCAGACTTTCACAACCTACACAGCGTAACAATTAAAAAAATGGAAGGATACACCCATAGCTATATTTTCTAATCAAAAAAGTTGTATATTTGTCAGTATAAACTTTAAAAAGAAAAAACTATGGCTTACGAAATGAGAGCTGCCGCTATTAACGCTGGCCCAGGCGACAAAAAAAAGAAGAAGAAAAGAGTTTCCGGATACAAAGAGAAATCTGGAGAAATTCACAAAACAAAAGAAGGTTTTTACAAGTCTAAAGCTGACAAAGAAAAAACTGACAGAAAGGTTTTTAAAACTGCTGATGGAAAGATTCATTCTACTATGGCAGAGTACAATGCTCACAAGGCTAAACTTAGAAAGTCAGGGGAATACTACAAGTAGACCATTACTCACATAATCCAAGATCATTACTATGATAGAAAGGATTCCGAAGAGTTATGTGTTGGTTGAGGTAGATTCCTTATTCCAAGACAAAATTCTTTTCCAAGACGGTAGAGAGCTACACATAGACCCTACCTACGAACCAGAGAAACACCACCAAACTTCAGGCATAGTTCATACTGTGCCTGATTCTTTGCATTTTGACCTTAAGGACATGGAGTTCTCTATGGAGTACGATGTCCCTATTGAACTCAAAAAGGGAGACAAAGTATTCTTCCACTACCTACAGATCTCAGACGCTATAAAAAATAAGATGCTTCTTACCATAGAGGGTAAGCTGCATATCTTTGTTAGATACGACAGCTGCTTTTGTGCATTGAGAGAAGATGAGATGGTTATGCTTAATGGGTGGATGCTACTTGAACCTTTCGGTACTACCGAAGAACTGACCTCCAACGTAATTGACACTAAGCTACCCTTCCATAGGAGGAAACCACACCCCTTAAAAGGCGAAATAACCTCTATTGGAACCCCTGTAAAACAGTACTTATGGAACAAACATGAGTCAGATAAAAATATTAATGTATCTTTGGGTGACAAAGTTATGTTTCTACCCCACAGTGACATACCCCTAGAATACGGTTTACACCAGAAGTTAGATAAGGTTTACTACAGGGTACAACGTAAGGATTTATTAAACAAAATTTTATAAAATGAAAAATTTTATCGTTTACTCGAAAAAAAACGAAGACAGCGTAAAGAAAGTCGCTAACTTCAAAGCACAACACCCTAAGACAGTATTCATTGATGTTGATGACAAAAAAGCTATAGCTGAGGCTGAAGCAGGTATTAATGTTGGAAACAGAGTTACTTACCTTGACGCTCCTAAAGCAGCTAAAAAACCAGTAGCTAAGAAGGCTGAAACCAAGAAGGCTCCTGCCAAGAAAGCTCCTGCTAAAAAGGCTCCTGCTAAAAAGGCTCCTGCTAAGAAGGTAGCTAAGAAAGCACCTGCTAAGAAGAAAGCCCCGGCTAAGAAGAAAACGACTACCAAAAAGAAGAAGTAGTCTTAGTAACATCTGCTAAAGAGGACATCCTCTGTGAGCAGCAAAACAATTTAGATGGCACACTTTAAAAGCCAAGACTTTAAAGACATCCTATATCCTGTCCACACCCTCAAGCGAGGGGTGGACATTTTTAGTGCCTTCCCCAAGCTCCAAGATTTTGAGGAGTTCAAAGTACCCCTGTCAGCATCCATACCAATACACAAGGTATTCAAGTATATCGTTTATGCCTACGACCAACGGTCTCCATTCTTTATTCAAATAGAAGACCTAAGGGAAAGGAAAATACTAGCCATGCAGGAGGCCGGGTTTGAACCTACACATAAAAAAGGGTTTAGTGATGCTGTTAGAATGATCCTGAACTGTGAACACAAGAAGGTTAACTCAATGATAATTCGGTATTGCAGGTTCCAAGGAAAGGACTTCACCAACCTAATATCATCACAGGAGGCTTTCTATCAGATCAACCTACAGCTGCTATCCAACATCCAGAGTGATGATGATGACGCTATTAAGTTCTCACAGGACAAGGCGAAGCTGGATGAATTAGCAACAAAACACGCAGAGAGGCTAAATGAAAAGGCAAGGAAGTTCTTGTCCCAAGAAACAGCCGAAGGACTACACGAAGACCTATGGAAGTTAGCAGAGGACGAAGCAGCCAATATTAAGCTAACTCCTGAAGACTATGCCGATTAAATACAAGAAGGCTGATAAGTCTATCATATTCAACGAAGATCCTGACCTAAAAGAGATAGAGGTTATGCTACCGAAACCTCCCCCTGAAGAGGAAATTGTCGGATACGGCCTACCGCATAAGGAGCAGAAATTCAAAAGACCATTTGTACCTAGAAAACTTTTTGACCTAGACAAGGATAAGAAGGTGTCCATGTTCGATAAAGCCACCATACTTAAAGACGACCATGAGTATTACAAAGAGGAAATAGAGTTCATCAATAAGGAATGGGATAGAAGGATCAATGGTGTTTGGTACTACATAAACGGAAAGCCAACATACATACCTGGAGGATACTACTTCTACCTGACCGCATGGTACTTGGAAAGGGGATACCCCGACTACAGGGAGAGAGACAGGAAGTTCTTTATCTTCTCTGAGTTTGTTGAGAATGACTCATCATGTTTCGGTTTTATATACCCCAAGCATCGTAGAGAGGGAGCTACAACTAAAGCTGCTTGCTGGAACTACGAATACATATCACGAAGAAGGAGAGTTAGAGGAGGTATACAGTCAATGACCGACAGCCATGCAGAGCTAGTGTTCCAGAAGCACGTTGTATCAGGTTGGAGGAAGCTTCCTTTTTGGTATAGACCTGTGTTTGAGGGGAGTACCAACCCAAAATCAGAACTTAGTTTAAATGCCCCGGCCCTAAGAATCACAAGATCCAATATGGGTACTGATGAAATGGAAGACCTACAGAGCACCCTTGACTTCATGTCTTCTACCGAAGGAGCTTATGATGGGTCTAGGCTAGAGAGATACCATGGGGATGAGGTAGGGAAGACAAAATCTGTGAATGTATACAAGAGACACCTCGTTGTTCGCCAATGTCTCTCAGAGCTAGACAAGATTATTGGGAAAGCCATATACACCTCAACAGCAGGAGAGATGACCAAAGGTGGTGGAGAGCAGTTTAAGAAGCTGATTGAAGCGTCTGACTATTACGACAGGGATGCCAACGGAAGAACTACATCAGGGCTATACGTACTATTCATTCCAGCTGACGAGGGTTTTATTGTTGATGAGTTCGGTAATTCCAAGAAGGATGAGTCAAGACAGTACTTGCTTAATGAGAGGAAGAAGGCATTAGAGGATGAGGATTTTGACAAGCTGAATGAGTCCACCAGGCAGTTCCCCTTGAGATTAAGGGATTGCTTCAGGAACGCAAGTGATAGTGACAACTTCAACATGAAGGTTATACAGGATCAACTAGACAAGTTCCAATTCGGTAATAATGAAGTAACGACAGGAGACTTTATTTGGGAGAATGGTATAAAGGATAGTAGGGTTATATTTGAACCGAGAGAGAACGGTAAGTTTAAGGTTTCATACCTATTCGAGAACCCACAGGAATCAAACAGGTCGTTAAACATAGAAGGAGTTAAGGTTCCTGCAAACGACAAGAAGTTTATAGCAGGAGGGGATACATTCAAGTTTACTACCGTAAAAGGAGGAAAGAAGTCTGATGGGGGTGGAGCTGTGTTTATGAAGAGAGACCACTCCATTGATAAGGATGAAGACCCAATAGAGGAATGGAAGACGCATAGGTTTGTATGTACCTACCTTCACAGGCCAAAGACTAAAGACGAGTACTGTGAGGATATGCTACTAATGTCTATTTACTATGGATGTAAGATGTGTCCTGAGATTAACGTACCTGCAATTATGGATCACTTCAATAGAAGAGGATACCAAGGATACCTTCACTACGTACTAGATAAGAAGACAGGGAGGTACAAGAAGAACCCTGGGTATAACACCGGAACATCAGAACGAGAATCAATATTTCGGTCGTACCAAGCATTTATCGAGAAGCATGGACATAGATGCGTACATGACGACCTACTAACCCAATTACTAGAAATAGGAGAAGATATGGGTGACTACGATTTATTTGTAGCAGGAGGAATGTGCTTAATAGGAATGGAGGACGAAAACAGCTTCTACTATGGGGAAAATGAAAACGAACAAGATGGAGACCATATAGATAATTTTTTCCGCACAAGGACTTATTAATCAGCAATCTAAAATCTAAACATATTTTTTTATACCTTTGGTAAAATATTAAATTCCGAGTATGTTCCAACAGTTATTTACAGAACAAGAGTACAGACTTCCTTCTGACGACATAGACCCAGCATTAAAAAATCAATCAGATTACTGCTTAAAATGGGCTAAAGGTGTTTATCAACTACACGTTAAAGACCAAGGAGGTATTAGATACACAAAGCTACAAGATATTGACCTTAACAGGCAATATGCTGAAGGTAGACAGCCAGTAGAGAAGTACCTAGACATCCTTTGCCCTAAAAATGCTAAAGGAGAAAGAAAGAGCTACTTAGATATATCTACAGACATCCTTTCTATAATACCGAAATTCCGTAGTATAGTAATCGGAAAGTTCATTCAAATGGAACATGACATCACAGCCAACGCTGTTGATGAGAACTCAGGAACAGAAAGACAAAACATGAAGTATCGTCTTTGGGCTAAATCAAAGGTTCAAGAACTCCTGAAGCCTATTGACGAGATAATGAAAATCTCAGACGACCCTAATGATGTAAAAGAAATACTCCCAAGAACAGTAGAGGAGCTAGAGATGCTACAAAGCATTGGAGCCTTTAAGCTGAAGTGGGAAGCAGGGATGGAGAAGTTACTGAAGGATGCCTTCTATATCAGTAAATGGGACGACACCAAGGTAAAGCTATATGAGGACATCTTTGACTTAGGGATATGTGCCACTAGAGACTACACAGATAAGGTCACAGGAAAAGCGAAAGCTAGATATGTTGACATCAAGAGGTTGATTGTGCGACACTCCAACGACCACCATTACACAAACATTGACTATGCAGGGGAAATCTTAGATTTAACACCAAATCAAATTAGGGTAGATGCAGGAGAAGACATTCCGGCAGAGCAGTTGAATGAGATTATCCGAATGTACAACGACAGTAACCACCTAGATTTTGCTTTCAATGAGAGCATCAATGAGCTTTACGAGCAACATGGGAACCTAGACGTTAAAGTTCTTGATCTTACTTGGAAAACTATTGACACAATAAAAGGAGAATGGAAGACTGACTCAAGAGGACACAGAAGATTCTACAACAAGCCATTTGACTATGTACAGAAAAAGTCTAACAACCGAGAAGTATTGGTTGGTAAAAAACAGATGGTATACAAGTGTAAGTGGATAGTAGGCTCAAACTACGTATATGATTTCGGTGTTGAAGAAGACATCATCAGAAAAGACCTTAAGACGGCAGAGCTACCATTTAGCATCCATAGAGTATCAAGGAAGTCTATGCTAGACTCTATCATACCTTTAGAGGACAACCTACAATTAGCGTGGCTTAAGTTTCAAAACTCATTAGCTAAGGCCGCCCCAGGTGGTATCGCTGTAGATGTAGGAGCCCTAAAGAACATCACCAATGGAAAGAATAAGCTAGAGCCACTACAATTACTTGAGATTAGAAGGCAAACAGGGGATTTACTCTTTAAGTCCACCACTCACCACAGCCAAGTAATCAACCCAAATGCAGGAAGACCTATTATCGACCTACCAGGGGGAGCAGGATCAGAGCTTGATGAACATATCAAGGTTATGGACTTCAATATTGGGATGATACGTCAGATTACAGGTATTAATGAGTTGATGGATGCAACAGCACCAGCTCCTAATACATTAGTTGGTACTGCCGAAATCGCACAACAAGGAACAAACAACACTCTATTTAACATCTATAATTCATATAGAAACGTAAAAGAGAATACAGCTAGTAACCTTTCTTTAAGGATTCAGAACATCATAAAGTATGTTGACTACAAGCCTTATGACCCTGTGGTTGGAAATGCTATGGCAAATGTATTCAAGCAAGGAAGCCAAGTAGCACACTCAAGCTACGGTATTAAGCTACAGTTAAGACCACAGGAAGCCGACAGGAGATCTCTTCTTGAGAAGGCTACATTTGCTTTCCAACAGGAGAAACTATCCATGTCCGACTATATGTACCTAGAGCAAGAAGTTAAGTACGGAAGTATTAAGATGGCTAGAATCTATATGATGTATAGAGAAGACCTATACAATCAACAGAAACAAGCTGAAGCTCAAGCTAACGTGGAAGCTCAATCTCAAGCAATACAGCAACAACAACAGCAAGCTGCTCAAATGAGAATGGAGGAAAACGCCCAACTATCTCAGAACAACATTAATGAGATGGCTGCAAGGAAAGACCTTGACGTAGAGGAGTATGGAGCCAAACATGAGATGAAAAAGGATCAGGATAATAACCAATCCGAAAATAAAGTGAAAGAAAATTTATTCAAGTAGGTATTTTATTAAAAAATATTAAATATCTTTGTTTTATTAATAATTAAATAATTTGCTATGCCAGGAGAACAAATAGACGCATTTGAGGCAGCCATACAAGAGTCTGGCGGTCACATTGTAAGTCAAGAGGACTCAACATCTGTCGAAGAGCAAGGATTCGAGACATCACCAGAAGAATCAACTTCTGCTGAAACCCCAACTAACGAGGAAGGACAAACATCAAGCGAAACGCAAGATGCTGAATCGGGAGCTGAAGGTTCGGTAGTAGATGGTGAAGGCGGTGAAAATCCTACTCAAGAAGCAGGAGAGTCTGAAACAAGATCAAGTTTTATAGATATGAACTCAGAAGAAGAGCAATCTTCAGAAGAGGTTACGTCTGAAAGTAGTAACGAAGCCCAATTTGATGTCAGCGAAATGTTTGGACAGGACTTTGAAACTATTGATGATGTCGTGGCATATAAAGCCGACTTAGAATCCTATATTGATGAACTAGAAGGAAAGACACCGGAATTTGCAAACGAATTTGTCCAAAAGATGAATGAGTATGTATTGAATGGTGGCGACCCAGCTTACTTCGCTAAAGTCAATAGTGTAAACATTGAGGATTTAAGCCCAATGGACGCTTTAAAATTAGATTTGCAGTGGCAACACAACATTTCTGATGCAGAAGCCCAGGCCTTTATCAACAAGAAATATGCTAATGATGATTACGATGAAGATGATGGGGAGATTAACCCAAGTGCGGTTCAACTAAAAATTGATGCCACAAA
>JBFIJM010000003.1:0-69527 GCA_041600715.1 Saccharimonadales bacterium (SeqCode)
AATCATGAGGAGGTCGAGCCTCTCTCGGAATCATGAGGAGGTCGAGCCTCTCTCGGAATCATGAGGAGGTCGAGCCTCTCTCGGAATCATGAGGAGGTCGAGCCTCTCTCGGAATCATGAGGAGGTCGAGCCTCTCTCGGAATCATGAAGATGCCATCTAAGGATGAAATTATTTTTTTGACTCTAACATGTGTGTAAAAAATGAATCCATTAAATATATATAATGTCATACAATTTAAATCAATATACAAGCAGAGGTAGCCCGGAAAGTGGCTCTGTGCAAGCGCCATTGTTGGATGTAAAAAATCCAGCCCGGACGAAACCTGCATACCTCGACTTATTAGTTGCGTCAACCAAACAGGATATCGACGAGGCACTTACTAAAATCATAACTACACCTACACCGACTCCTATTTTAAATATAATATGTGAGTATCGTGGATATGATCTTGAAGAGATTAAAAAAATACACAATATGAAGGGGCAAAACATCCGCAATATTCTGGTCAAATGTTCATCGGAAAAAACAAATATACCTTTGACGGAATATTTGGTAAAATCTGGATGTCTAGAATTAACTTGGTACCATGTGAGGAATATTGAATTTCGTCGCAACGATGCTACCGTTATTATTTCCGCGACGGCTGTTTTTGGTTGGGTTTCCTTGCTCAAGTACCTATGTTATTATACCTTGGACTCTAAATGGTGTAGTTTTATTAATGATGATGGGGTTATAAGAATGGCTTTTCATATATGCATGCAAAAAAAATATACTAATAAAGCACTTAAAATCAAGATGCTCCACTTAATGATTCGAAAGTTAAAAATGTCAACTATGTGTAGGATGATTAATAACGGGCATTTTGATATTCTCCTGAAAATATCGGAGTTTACTCCGACTGATATTGTTCACATTATAAAAAACATTAGATTTCCTGGAATAGTTGCGTCATTTGCATGCTGTGTAATGAAAAAAAATAAGAACCATGACTGGACAAGATCATGCAATGAACTTATGAATCATGCTAAAGCTTTGTATATGAGGCGAACGGTTAATGATCGTTCTCGTACAAATCGAATGGTCATGGCTGATTGTTTCGTTTGTCACAAGTCTTACACTTAGAGAAATGACACAAACGGTGCAGCCCTGAGAAAATTAAAAGTACATGGGTATATCAGTAATATTATAGTTGCAATTAAGATGGTTGTGCTGAATGTTTTTTTACTATCATCAGTGAAATTAATGGCGATCGACGTCACTGCAATATAGCAGATAACAAGAAAAATAATAAATCCCCAAATAATTGTTCTAACCCATCCTTTGTCTGAGCAAAACATATCTGCAGCTCCTTCACACCCAGGAACATTTGGTCGCGGTTGGACCGATGGCTCCCCTGTTGTTGTTGTAATAGTATATGACATTATATTAGTCAATGTATTTTTTACATATTTTTATCTAATAAAATGCAAGGTAAGTTTCTCGACTCCAGTCGGGGCCGTTAATCCATTCAATCTTATTCTTCGCTTGGTTCCAGTATCCGGTCATTCCTCCGTCGCCAGATCCGTTATAACTCAGGCTGACACCAACCCCATCAACATATCCAACCAAATGATGGTTTAATTGGTGACAATCTGCACTAATATATCCTGTTAGGGGTGAATGATAAATTACATATTTACGACCTTCACGGCTTATCCAATTGCCGGACATTGACTTTTTAGCGACTGAATAATACAAACAGACAAGTATTAGTAAAACTCCAACGCATGCAAGGGCCATAAAAATTGGGTCTGGATTGACATCCTTCTGCACCATATATGTTGTGGTTGCAAGATTTTTTTCCTCAGGTTCAGTGAGTGACATTATATATAGAAAAAAATTGATTATACCAATACATTATATTAAGTTACAATGTTTACATTGATGCATGCCCCTGGAGCTATCGGCGAAACTGCTTTCATGCAAGTACTGCTATTGATACAAAAAGAAGCCCGCGACGAGCCAGATTACCCTGGGCACATATCGTTTGATGTCTCATTTTGGGAGTTGGTCAATATATTTCGTCGACGTGGTCCGTTGAGGTATGATGCTAATTTATTGGGCATATACGTTAAACCAGTGTCTATGAAATCTTACACATGCTACGGAGCTAAACTTCAGGCCGATGTTCTGGCTTTAGAGACAGCAATTGCGTTTCGCATAGGGCAGTTAGTTGAGATATATAAACAAGACAAGCACAAACTTACATGTGCGCTTTTCCCGCGGCAAAATCTCGGGCACAAATATAAGGACAGTGAACTGTACAAAATCCCTGCTCATTTGTCTCATCCACCTTCACCAACTCCATCGATTGATCTATCGTTGCCGAAAAAAGCTAAAAGAGGAACCCGAGGAAAAAGAGGAACCCGAGAAAAAAGAGGAACCCGAGAAAAAAGAGGACTTAAACGCACCAAGAAAAAAACTAAATTACCACCCACATGTGTGGATAAAATTCTCGCGGGTTCCAGCAGCTTAAACTGGCGTGTATAAACCGAGAATCTATTTTTTATGTAAAAAAATTATATGATGTTTAATTTGTTTGGGAGAGCAAACACCCTATACCCAAGAGGAGAAATTATATTATTATGTATGTTATGGAGAGTATCAGCGATCCAGTATGGGAGAAGTTGAGCCTTCTGGTAGAGGAGAGATGCCGGGATATTGTGTACTTGTACGGATCAACGCGTTGAATGGGTCATTGATGGCATTGACATGCTTGCGTTTTGCTGCATTGTAGAGCTTTGCTCTACCGGTCATGATGAGCCGTTTTTTACGGACGACAGCGTATAGATCATAACAAATCTTGCAGCCTTTCAAGATACGATACTTGTCAGCGCATTTGTCATGGACTGCATGATGTCCGCAACTTAGGAAGAAGCAGGGTTGAAACTCGAATCGAGTGTTCCCATCGACACGGCATATAGGCTGACACTCCTTCTTGCAGAATATACAATTATAATTAAACACAGTTGTATCGGAATCATTAACTGTGATGAAATCCTTACCTTCCTTTTCTCCCGGTCCAAGCTGGTTCTTGACTATTTTCTTGGCCTCCTCATAATCGTCACGGGAAGCCTTCCACTCGGCTTTACATTGTTCTCTGTCCTTCGCGAGAGAAGCAATGTCCGAAGCAAGATGTTTCTTGTCAGACATCTTACTGTAAGCTGTTTAGCTAGGATGTGATATCCAAGGTAAGCATTGACTACGATAAAAAAAATCATTTTTTTTTAAGCCTCGTATAGAGGCTTAAAAAGGCTTCTATTCTTCATATTCTAGCTTACCGCGGTAGAGAAGATCTCTTTTTGGGTTAAAATAGCGTATACGTGGTTGCTGAGTCCAGATATTACAATCATCAGAACAATTACAGAACTTAACGTAGTACCAGTATCCTCTACCATCACCACAGTCTAACACATGAATTACCTGGGCTATACGCCAGTTATTTTCTAAATCTCTAACCCCGACAGTCCAACCGACTGGGAATTTGACAGCTTTTCTCTCAGTTACTTTGTATTTTATTTTATACATATTTTTAGCTTGTGCTTCGATAGCTATACGACGTTCCACTGATATACTGGGAGTAATTGCCCCATTGGATACTTCGGAACAAAGTATTTCATCATGGTCAAGTATTTCCAAGAGTATTTTTTTTGCCAAACTCCTATGAGATAGTTCGGACCCTTCTTCATTGAGCAAATCCGAAAACAAGCTACATAATTCAGATATACTATTGCTTAAATTTATTTCTGGTTTGTTACACATTACAATATTAAGGAGTAGTTTAAGCTGGTGAGTAATAGCTTCATCTGTTTTTCCCTCCATCATCATCTTTGCGACAATGGTCAGATCAGTCATCAAAGTTTTCAATCCCTTGAACGACTGTTTTTGGTCTTGCATATTAAAGAATTGTATAGTATAGGTTATGAATTCAATTTTTAAATTAGTTAATATACAATGTCAGTCGGAAGTGTATTCCAGCTGATCACCAATAATGGTGTTCAAGATAAGTTACTCATGGCAACCGAGGCATTAAATGCCAGAATCAAAGAAATTATGAAGACGGATGTTGTTGTTAACGAAGACGGGTCAGCTCGGCGAGTAGGTTCATGGAACAGTGACCTCCTAAGATTAGATAGAACACATACTGTATTTGTGGCCGGATATTTTAAACCATTTGCCTCAGCAGCATACGAATATATTAAAGTGCCGGTTTCAGAGGGGCATACCGAGCTTGGAGAGTCTGTGCGATTTAGAATTCCGCAAGTAGGTCAGTTCTATTCTGATATGGTTGTACATATACAACTGCAAGGGTTAAGAGCAGTTAGTGCCCTAGACAAAGTCAGGTACGCGGCCTTTCTTGGGCATAAAATATTCCCAAAAGTTGCGTTTTCTATCAACGGCAACCCTATTGACGATTATACAACCGACGAATATAATGCATATTGGCAATTTAAATTGCCAGCGCATAAACGTGCAGGATGGTTAAAAAATGTTGGTCAGGAAATACCATCGCTCGGGTACTTAACACCAGACCCAACAACAGATGAATTTAGAGAGTATAGATGGATAGGAACCGGAAATCAAACATTTAAGAGAGAACATACTACAGTTGATCTATGGGTACCTTTATTATTTTGGTTTAAAGATATGACTCAAGCCATTCCTAGTATGGTGATTCCGTATGGTCAAACATATGTAGACTTAAACTTAGCTAAGGCATCCGACCTGATTGCGTTTGCTAATTATGGAGGTGGTGGTGCGTATACATCTCCTAGCGTTAAGATCTGTAATTTATACGTTAACAATATATTTGTGTCACCTGAACTAACTGATTTGTTCTTGAGCAAATTTGGATTCTCCCTAATAAGAGTCCATAAGAGACACACAAAGATGTTAATCTCTCCAGTAGGAACAGAGCGGCTGAATAACTTAACTTGGCCTATTGAGACAATGTATCTATGTTTTCGTCCCAGAGCAAACTTAATGGATAGTCAAGCATGGTACAAATGTATGGCCCTAACCGACGCCGAAGTACCCACTCCAGTAGTGACCGGAGGACTCGCCCCAACAATATCCATCAACAACATTAACTATTACACTGAGACACCTGTAGTTACCGAGTTACAACTGAAGGCCCATGACGTTGAAATTTATAAGGAATTTCCGAGCGCCTTCTTCAACCAGTATATTCCTTTTATCTTTGGTAACTATATTAGCACACCTACTGATGATGGGTGGTTCATGATGAATTTCAACATGCGTCCTGGTGATAGGAATCCAAGCGGGCATTTTAACCTGTCTCGGGCTCGAGAATTTTATTTGAGTTACAAATCGTCGTCGATTTCTCAGGCTAACCCTTCTGATTTGACAGTATTGGCCGATGCATTAAACTTTTTAGTGGTCAAAGGGGCGTCGGCCGTTCTTAAATTTAGCACATAAGTCGTTAAAAATTTTCATCTCCTAATATACATGTCGAAATCTAACTTTACAAACGCAAGATTTCCGAGTATCCGAAGTCTAAGCAAAAAATATGCAAAGACTTCAGGCAAAGGCGATGTAAAAATAATTGAAACACCATGCCATCCAGGGAGTGGTGGTAAACGTATTTACATTACAGACGGCAAAAACTCTATGAATGTAATAGACTGTCTAAGATGTTCAATGATACAACACTATTTATATAATGGAAATGACTCCGAAACTTACCGAACCGAAACTTTATGTATGTCGGTGCCATCCGCTGGATCGTCATTAGAGTCGCCCATGAGGTCAACGGTGGATTCGCCCATGGGGTCAACGGTGGATTCGCCCATGGGGTCAACGAAATCGGGGTCAGTATCGTCAGTGGGTTCGTCGGTAGAGTCGCCCGTATCATCGGTGGGGTCGGAAGAGTTGCCAACATTTGCGGATTAGTTGTCGTCTAAATCCAATATAAATTAACATAAATAACATAAATAACATAAATAATGTCAGGTAGCGATGTTGAATCTGAGTATGGCGGTAGCCAAGCACCATCTCGAAGTGATCGCGAAAATATTATAGTGCATGCTGATAGGCTACGTAGAAGCAATGTGCAAAAAAAAGAACTACGCGAATATGCGGTTGATATAGCCAGGCGGCTTAATGAGGAAATTCGCGAACGTCATTCACAAGGTCTCCATTCACTGGAGACAGAAATCCCCATCACGTTTACAGTGTCGAATATGTCAAACTCAGATAGCCAAAGGATAATATGGTACACTGTACTTAAATGGTTACAGATGAAAACATACAGGGTGAGGTTAGATATTAAACGCGACTCATGTACTATCCATCTAACATGGATAAGCGAAGAAGAAGAATCATTGATTATTTTGCAGAAGCAATTTATTGCTAAATATTCCAAATAATGAGGGTTAGCAAAAGGTTAGCAAAAGGTTAGCAAAAGGTTAACAAAAGGTTAACAAAAGGTTAACAAAAACATATCTTCCGTGCTCCATTACGATACCCATGTATATGCACTCTTTATCGAGTGCATCGAATACTTTTTTTATAATTTTTATCCAATCGCAACCGAAGAATCTCATATTCCTCCTCAGTTAAATCACCACCTAACCTCTGTTGTTTATACTTATCGGGAGCGGGTGGTATCCCTATACATTTCTTTTTAGTGATAATACCATATAACACGCTCACCAAGTCCTTTTTGTTTTGATTATCCGGATCCTTAGGATACATAAGATTAATATAGGAAATAATACAGTTGAATGAATGAAAAACACCTTCTACCCCCATATGTATACCTTGACCTCTGACGCCAGGAGGTTCAACAGTTTTAGGCAAAAATAACGGTATAGTTTTAGGTTTAATACCACAATACCAACATTCAATATTAATCGTTGTAGGCCATGACGCAAGTCCAGTAAATGTTGATGGAATTTTGTCCACAATTTTTATCTCGACCTCTTCATGTAGCAAGCTATCTTCAAATATTTGGTCTATTTGTTTACAATCTTTAATGTAAGTGTCTGGAATAAATATAATGCGAGGGATGTCATCATCAAACTCGCCAAACTCATCTTCAGCATCAAGTTCATCCATTATAAATAAAAAATAAGATTTTATTTAATATATATTGATGGATTATACGGATGGATCGGGGTATGGATATGATCAAGTTTCGGTCGCACCGTTCCCCTCATACTATAAACAATCACATGACACAGAGTATCTTGCTAAACAGAGTCAAGATCATTCTGATGACATCGTAAAAAGATTAAATAGAAACGCTAAACAAACCCAATATGATTCTTACAATAATCCCCATGCCCTCTCGAGAGAGGGTATGATACGTCGCGGTAACAGAATGTATACGATGGGAAATATTGAAGACTACTCACTGAGTAACCAATTTAAAGGCGAAGTAGGTCGCATGCAAGGGCATATGCTGGGACCAGTCGGCGCGGGCGACGTACATACTGGTCCACATGGACATGCTGGTGCATATGGGGATGGATACATACCTCATTCACCCTGCACACACCAAGGTACATGTATATACCAAGGATACCCTTATCAGAATATATCATATGGGCATGGGCAAAAATGTATGTGCAATGCGACACATACTCATGGTGGGGCGATGATTGTTCCGCAGTTGGCAGTTTCTACACAATTACCGGTGCAACCTCCTTCTAAAATTGGTAAACTCTTTGATTCAGACATCTTACTATTCATTATAATTGTCCTCGTAATTAATCTAATGGTTACTAAATGGAATGCCGCGTCAGTTGGTGCGATTGGGTCGCCAGCATCTGCGTCAACTATTGGTGGTACTAGAATCGAAGGAACTACTTCGACGTCTTCAATTCAATCCATTCCTCAAGGACTACCGTCTGTCTAATTAAAAAAAATATTTTTTTAGGTGGAGGAGGGGCGTAGGGATGCATTTATTCATCGCGACGCTTCAAGGGCACACAGTCTCCGTTGTCATAATTGTACCAACATCGATCGCTTCGACAATCCGACGATTTATCTTTATGCGTCGCACATCTATCTCTATCAGCTTGGGTAGTCGGGGGATACACAGTTTGAGGTCCTTTAGATGCTGAAGCTGCGGGTTTCTTAACTGCGGGTTTCTTAGCTGCGGGTTTCTTAGCTGCTGGTTTCTTAGCTGCGACGCCACCGCATTTTTTAGTTGCGGTTTTTTTTCGGGCCGGGGATTTTTTCTTAACTGGTGGCATTATATTGTATATAAAAAAAATGCTTATATAAATAATGTCTAGATGGAATTAAGTTTTCCAATGGCATCTCTGAAGTCTGAATCGTTATTAAGTTGATCATTTTGAGTTACCTTTCTTCGTCGACTATACAGAAACATTGAAGGGACAAGTTCTAACATCAGTCTCCACCCGCCGCTAATTCGGTATTCGCTCATAATCTCGTGGACAAATGTTGATGTTTCGAATCGCATCCTCTTAAGTTTAACTTTTACGGTGTTCGGCCATCCGACTAAATCTGGTCTACGCCCGAACCATTCTTTGTTACCATCGAAACAATATTCTAAACCATATGCTCCGGCTAAAATGATTTCTTCTGCAAAGCTACAGTATCTATTTCTGTCGTTTTTTAATTTTAAAGTCTTTAAAACAGTTTTTATTTCAGTAGTGTCACTTTCTTTGCTGACTTCTGGGACTCCCGTTATATCGATATCATCATCTTCCAACATACCCCTAAGCATATCAATTTGATCAAGCATCATATCTCGATCGTCCTCCTCAACGACCATCTTGAAGTCGTCCATACCTTGCGTGTCAAGGTCCCCAAATACGGCGTCTATTTTTTCTTGATTTTCTTGTTCTTGTGTCATTGATCGTAGTCTTGCGTCTTTTATGTGGCCTGACCAATCACCACCACCGCCGCGACCACCGCCGCCACCACCGCCGCGACCACCGCCGCCGCCTCCACCGCCTCCACCGCCGCCGCGACCGTCACCGCCGCCGCCTCCACCGCCGCCCATATCCCAGCCACCAGGGCCTTGATTTGAATATGACTGACTAGGTCTTCCTCTAGACGGCGAGTTGTCATCTTTAAAAAATTGTTCGACGGAGTAGTCATTACCCTCGCCCTCGTCTCCATAGGTTGATTCATCCGCCAAATTATCATCAACAAAATGCGAATCAATATTACTTCCCATTACTTGTTCTATTGATTCCATTTTCTGAGCATATAGCCTTGCTGGGTCGATGTCAGGTCGAACATGCCCACGCGAACCTTGAACAACCTCTTTCTCGAGCTCTTCATAGTCGACACCTTGCGGATCCCCATCACGAAAGAGATCCCCGATACCCACTGCATTAATTGAATCATCGACCGAATTATCAGGCATTTATCATATCATCTTTTTGTTTGTTCAGTTCAAATATATATACCACCTTCGTCGGGGGACGAACTTGATTCGTCAAGTGTGTTGGGGTTGAATATAATCTCTTTTTCGTGTTTATTGAAAAATTTGTTTAACCAATAGTATAATTCGATGATTTCGTTTTCCGAATTTCCACCATCGAAATTAATTTTTCCGCTCTTTAACACTTTTATTGTTGTTCTTTTATTCAATTTCATCGAAAGTGGCCTATGAAATTTGACGATGAGTCCGAAAAATCTCTCAGCATTGTAGGTAATTTCGGCGATCCGCATCTCATTATTTTTCTCTCCGATGTATTTATGAATATCTTCGGAGACAACATCAGGAAATACCCCAGAGAACAAACATGTTCTTAGCTTGTCATTGTAAACGGTGCTATTTTTTTCTTGGATGAGCAGTTCCTCTAACCTCCCAAGAATAATCCGAGAATCTCTGTCTCGATATCGACATACATAATTTCGCATCACCGACATACCATATTTTATACATATATTATCTCTAGCAAATACTTTACGTAAATACGTTTCGAGAATCCTCCACATAGGAATAGCATCCTTCATCTTAGGATGTAAAACCCCAGGAGTACCATTCCCTCCATTTCTAAATAACTTTATTTTATATACACTATCACGCAATTCATTATAGATAGAAACAGTTGCTTGACTGTTAAAATATTTTCCAGACCCTTGTGGGCATCGCTTAGATTTTTCTTTTTTCTTCTTTTTTCGACCGCGCTTTTTTTGTTTGACCTCTGACGGGTCGATAACTTTCATCTCCTTTCGTGGATATATATTGCATTTATACTTATAGATACTTTGAGCTAGATCATCGTTCTCGTCGTCACCTGTCGGCTTAGCTGGGAGAAACTCTGGGCGCAAGTCTATGATAGCATTGGGATTATATATCTCTCCAAAATTACATGTTATTGATAGGATTCTGGGATCTTCCGGAATATGCTCCGTTCCTAACCAATCAATCAACGTTTCCTCGTGGAATTCTAGGTTTGAGAATTCGCTCTGAGCCGTTAATGTGCTTGGTTTAAGTGGTGTAAATAACCGTCGACCACACGTCTCCCTATAGTAGTTGATATTATATAAAGACATACGTTTAGACATAACAGTCTGCCCAGTATATACCTTTACCCCGTCTATTAAATTATATATCTGGGAATTCTTATCTTCTTGCATTATAATGTATACTGATGATGCTTTTCATTTTTTAGAAGAGAACGTCTAAAATTTTTAGGATGGTCGTCAGAAATATTGCTCAGAATGGTGTTTTCGAACCCATGCAATAGCTTGCATAAATGCGTCAGCAGCATCATCAATGTTTTTTTTAGGAAGCCCCTCAATTAGCCCCATGTTACCAGATATTCGCAAGTAGTAAAGTAGATTCTCCTTGCAATGGTTTTTATTCGCAGTATATGGATCCATATATTTCGCCAAAAACACTTTGTGCTTAAGATGTGAGGCAAATGAGACTGTATTTTTTAGAGACGGGCCTACCCTCTCAATTTTAACTCCTTTGACGCCTTTGACTCTTTTGGATTCACCTTCGACCATGCAGGTGACAGAATGATTCACCTTCTTGCCCTCGCCCTTGCCCTTGCCCTTGCCCTTGCCCTTGCCACATAATAACGAAAATCCCTCGTCAGGGTCTGTTTGCGAAAAATATTGTTCAAGCTTTGAGTAAATTTCGCTACTTTTATGGTTGGGTCCCATCTGAAACTCCAGTAAAATAAATTGTATCTCGGACATATCTACTGTTGAAGTAATATAATTTAATGCCCCGGTTAGTCGCCTTGATCGTAAATAAGAATCGGTCTCATCCAGCTTTTGTCCAGGAACTAGGTCAATTACGTTTAGATATTCGATCGTCCATAATAAGTTGACGATTTTATCTATGGCCTGGACGGCTTTTCGTAAAATCGATATTTCCTTTTTTATGCTGGTAGCGGCAAGTAAAGATACTTCGATTGCCTCCATACATGTATTAATCATTTGAATAAGTATCTTACGTGGCGTGATGTTTAACGCACAAACACCCATAGATTTAGTGGCACAATCAATCGACAGCGTCTTCATTGTTTAATTTTGCTTTAAACACTAAAAATACAAGTACTATATCTTTACAAGGAATGTTAGTTCGTGCTATCATCGACATGGCTTTAATTGGGTCAGGCCTTCTAGCTCTGTACGAATTATTTAATTCCACGAGTCCAGGTCTTTGGCATGCGTATGGTTACTGGGCGCTTTTGTTATTTTTATTAATTGACTACGTCGAACGAGAAACAACAAGGAGTCATAATGAAATCGTTATAAAACAATGTAAAATCCCTGACAACAGAATAATTTTTCAACATGCTGACGGCTTCTCTCAATTTTATCTGTCTGATGACGTATTTAATAAAATCTACAAAAGGACTTTAACTCTACTTAAAAATATGCCCAGTAATGAATTGAATGAAGATGGTGATGGTGATGGTGATGGTGATGGTGATGGTGATGGTGATGGCGATGGTGATGGTGATGGCGATGGTGATGGTGATGGTGATGGTGATGGAGATGAAGATGAAGAGTCTGATGAAGAATTGGACGAAGAATTGGACGAAGAATCTGATGAAGATACACGTCGCAAGCATAGGTTAACTTCCCTACTTAACAGGATTACCGACGAGAATGAGAAAAAAAATCAGATATCCGCAGGATTTAAGGCAGAACCAGAGACTATTCTGTCTGATGAAATATCTGTGTAGACGTACTTGTTAAATGCGAGTAAAAAAGATGAACATATTAGCATGGTTCATGCTTGTTTGTAATAAGTAGATACTTAAAGTATTCCGCATTCAACAAGCAAGTCCATACAGATATATAACATACATAAAAACACCATCTGTATAGATGTACCTTTTGTATTTGGACAAACGCCATCAGTAGTATCGCTGAATTTCTCAAGGACACTATTAATAAATAGGTCGCTGAATATTATCATACCTATTATAAATAACCAAAACGTTTTTTTAAAGGATATTTTACAAAATAGATCTGCAAACATGCCGGGGAAATCGTCTCGTTTTTTTACTCCTGCCGACTCTTCTTCATTCTCTTCATCGTATGTCTCGTCTAATGTTTCCGAATCTTTAGGCATACTTATATATTATAATATATAAGTATATGAAAAACATCATATGTATATTGGCATTAATACTTATTATATGGTCGACGTGTGGTACGTCCAGAGCAGGCTCTTATAGAATCGATCCGTTTACAGGTGAACATCCTATCCGGTCAGAGATCGACAATAGAATTTATAAAGTTATCGAATCATATGGTAAGGGTCCAAATGCGGTTGTCGGTGGTATGCCTAAAGACGCTGCGGACACATTGGCCAAGATGAATATTTTTCTACAAGGTGTCGTTGAATATATGAAGAACAAATATATCATACGCAAGGAAGGTTCTACAAATGATCAAGTTTTTGTAAAGCGGATGGTACGTAGGTATAACCCCGATGTTGTTGTTGAAAACAATCCAGAAGGGGTAGAAAATACTAGTTTCGTTGTTAATAAAGGGGATACTATTGCATTTTGCCTGCGAGAGGCGACCTTTGGGACTGATCAAATCCATCAGATAAAAATATTAAAGTTCGTTGCCCTACACGAGCTTGCCCATATAGGGTCCAAACCATACGGACACGATGCGACCTTTTGGTCTGATTTTAAGTTCATACTGCAAAATGCCGCAGAATCTGGTTTGTATAATCCGATCGACTACAATCAATTTCCTGATAGATACTGTGGAATTGACATAACTTATAACCCTTTATTTGACGAGGCATTATAAAAAAAATTGATTTTTACGGGACTAGTTAATGCCTTCTTATGTCCAACGACACAAAGACTTTGGCTGCTTTGGCTGCTTTGACTGCTTTGGCAGAGTTTGCAAATGGAGATGATGTTAGCAACATACTTCTCAAATTTGCCGAGAAATGTGGAAAGCCTGGATTTGACCTTGTTTCATGTCGAACGTTTCTGCAAACAAGGCCTGGCGCGAATGTTCCTAACCACATAGTATTTATGCTGTTACAGATGTTGGACATCACGTCGCAGACTATTCGCGAAACCAATGAGATGATCCAACGATATTAGAAGTAGTATTTTTTTTTATACAATTATATAATGGATTTTTCTAACACTCCCATTAAACTGAATGTATATAATCGCCATGGAGATCTTGTAAAAATACATGTACTCCTAGGGCATGCCCCAGACGATGTAAGAAAAGCCATCATGCAATATAAAAAATCAAAATCTGGGACGAAGACGCTTGAGAAGTACTATGGGAAAGATTGGAAAGCTAAATTAGCATTCACAACCTCCGTCGATGGCGGAGGAAATAATGATGACGATGACGATGACGGTGACGGTGACGATGACGTTGACGGTGATAGTGGTGAAGCCGCAATAACTGAACTAGAAAAGGTTGAAGAAGCTGAGAGCAACTTTAATTTTGATTTCGAGGAGAGAATACCCAACTTAAAAGACGGTGTTGACATCGCCGATATTAGCCAAATAGAAACGGAACCTCATAACGTAACGCCTCCGTCGATCGTCGACCCCGATGAATATAATCATGTAACAAGAGCAACCGAACGAATACGTGACTCTAAACTCATTGGATCATCCGACTCCACATATAGTGACCCTGAAGACGAAAGTCAAGAATCTACTTTATTAAGGGAAGTAGATGATATCTTGGATGGTAAAAAAATAAACCTGATCCAGGTTGGCAAAACTAAGACCCCTACCCCTACCCCTACCCTAATCGGTAAAGCCAGCATGCCCAGCAAATTCACGACCGTAGAATTCGTCGATATGTATGTTGACCCAAGTGATAATGTGTATACATTTAAAAAGAAGATAAGCTTAATTCTTAACATGCCTATTTATAGGCAGCATATTTGGGTCTTACGTAATTCAATTACGCACCCTCTCAGTTACAAAATAGAAGTTGCATCTTCGTTAATCGATGTTGATATTCGGCAGATGATGAATTTTGAGGGTGAACAAGTTGAGAATATACCAATTATCCAAAAAAGTTACCAAATGAAGGATGAAATCATAATAAAAGGATACGATTCATTCAAAATTATGGATTCTTATCTGCACCGTGGTGAGGTGTCGTTTAATGTAATTGATATAAATGAATTTATGCCATCTAGAGATATCCTTAACACCTTTGCTAAGGATAAATATAAATTAGAGCTTGTATACTTTGGGTTTGTTATTCTATTCTGGCCGATGATTACCTTATCAGTATTTTCAGAGTTTATTATTGGACCTATAGATAAATTCTACCCAGACCTCCATCCCGATGAAGAAACTTTGAAGAAGGGAATGCAGCTTAGTAACGATATTTTTGTCAATAGATCTGAAATATTATCTAATCCGGTCCGGCTAAACATGATTCAGTCAAAGTTAGAGAGTTCAATTACATACTCCATGATAAGAGTGTCGTCGGAAATAGAGCAAATTGACATTTTATCGTTGAGGAATCTATTCGATTTACTCGAACTTTCCGCAATAATGCCATGGTGTAAATGTATTTTATCAAGAGATTACTATAGCAATTTTATCTTCGAAAAGACATTTCGAAATACCAAAGGTATCGGAGAAGTAATAACGACTCCGTCTGTGGTTATAAAATTGGTACCAGACGGAAAATCCGTCCAATACATGCAATTAAATATTTACTCCAACGGAAATTATACAATTAAATCTTTTTGGCGCGAAGAACAATATTACGGATTTGATGACATACATAACGCTGTTGCTAAAATGGTAAATCCACTTCTTACCAAAATTAATAAATTACATGTGTTCTTCGATACACGCAGACTTAGACTGATGGATAAAAATAATAGCAAATTTTCCGAGATTAATACCAGTATTTTTTATAGGCGAGCGATGACAGACAAAGAATTTATTAAATTAGAAAAACAGCTTCGAATATTCCAGGAAGCGGGGTTTATCGACGGGAAAGACTCGGACGGGAATACATTGGAGTATTATTTCACCAAAGGAATGTACCAACATGATATTAGTCGTATCGATAATAACATACAGACTAAGAATTACTACGAGTATTTGTCGGACGGAAATATTAAACAGAAATGGGATACCATTTTCCGCAAAACACGCTTAACCAAATTTATGCACAGATTTTCTGACGTTAGGATCGATATATCTGGAGTTAAAGAAAAAGAGTTCCCTATATTCTACGGATTAATAATTACCCTGTTATATATGTACGAAAAAAATGCAGGCCCTTTAAAGAGTAAACCGGACCCTGGTGCGGATGATTCTGAAATAAAAGTAGCCAAAAAGAAACTAACCCATCTTAAAGACCAAGACCCGTTACTGTATGACTTTAAAAAAATATATAAATCTAATGTTATATATTCTAAGAAATGCCAAAAAGCTTACCAGCCATCGATTTTATCCAGGGACGAATTAGGTAAACTGACTGCTGGGCAGAAGAATAAAATGGTTAAGTATTGGAATTTTACAACGAATGAACCTGCTTATTATACTTGCCCGAACCCAAAATACCCATATATAAAGTTCATGGTAAAGGAGCACCCTAAGGATTACTGTATTCCATGCTGTAAAAAAACCCCTGTCTCTACCGACTCCACGAATCCACGGACAATAATACACAATATATGCCTTAAAGACCATGTCTATGCTGCTGAGAAAAAAACTATAACAGTAGGGTCAAAATATATTATGTCATATGGTAAAGATGTAGAACAAGGGCGACTATCTAAGTTGCCAGAACATAGTATTGAACCATTGTTCTACGAGACATATTCTACAGAGGGGAAAGGTGGTGTTGATAAAGAATGTGACATATCAGATGGTTATTATATTTATGGTGTTAATCAAACTACACGAAGTATGAATAATGTTGGATATATTTATTGTATAAGTCATGGATTAGATCGACCAGTGAGTGAGTTACTTCGGTTATTTTTGGATAAATTAGTGGAATCCCCGCATATATTCAAGATTTTGATCGGCGGAAAAACAACCTATTATTTTAAGGGATTTGAGCAATTTATAGATGTATATAGAGATATTTTTCTTAACGACACTGGCGACATCGAATTATTCCCCGATTGGTACTCAGAAGTTCCCTGGAACGATATTTTTATACATCTGACCAGGCTTTTTCTACAAATCAACACTGTACATTTTTATGATAATGGGAGGGACGTTATTTTACGAGTACCTGTTGGAATCACAAGTAGTCAGAATTACCTAATAGGGTATAAAAATATTATAGTTATTCAGAAAAAGAAAAAGTTCTACCCCATATACTTGCTAAATGTGGAAGTATTTTTCAAAGCGTCGATTATCGATGTAAAATTATTTTCTGACACCAATAGTATTATAAAAAACATCCAGATCATTGTGAAAAAAAATATGAATAGTCTATCGAAAGGATTAGTAGTTAAAAAAAACTTGGACCTTCACGGTGTCATGAGCTTCGCCAAATCTTCCAAGTATAAAATTACTAAGCTTTATGTTAATAAAGCAGATATGTGTTGGGGTGTGACTGTCAATGGTTGTATATTTGTACCGGTATATCCGTCGCATTATACACCCCATGATAATATAGAATACTCTCCGTTGAATAGAAAAAAAGACGTCTGCTCATTTAAACAGCTCAATGATTTTTTATGGACGTACAATAAATGGGTAAATACTGAGAGCGAGCAAAAAAATATTATACCAGAACTCCCCCCGGTATATCCTAATATTCAAATACAGAAATGGATTCAATTAGGCAACCATATAATTGGATTTATCGATACACATAGACATATGTGGTATTTTCAACCAATCAATCCGGGCAAAGCTATGAAAATAAAGAAGACCGGCATTTATAAAATGTTGTTTGACCCATACGAGGTCAACTTAAAAATATACAAACAAATGACTAATATTTCCACTACTTCCACTACTTCGAAAGATTCCACTAAGAGCAATACAAACACTTGTCTTTACAATTACTATCTTTATAAATTATTCTTGCTGAAATTTATGGAGTATTTAAGTACAAAGAAAAATACAAGTGTCCGCAGAAAAATTAAGAAAGCCATCTTAATGAGATCGAAGGAAAAATCTGACGAGACTTTGCGGGCAATACTTGATGACCAAGACTATCAAAAAATAAAAACGCAATGGGTAGAAAATAAAAAAGTAATGTTCGCAAACATAAACTTGACCAATTATAATTTTGATAAGACTCGGTTCGATGAAAAAACACAAGACCAAACAGATGCATTTTTAAAAACTGCTGTTCGTTCGTTTACAAAAATAATAACTCCTTCTGAGGTTAAAAATATCGAATTTACAAATATCTACACTGATAAGTCGGCCAACTTTTACGACAAGTCGGGGTCTTTAAAACTTACTAAACATCGGCTTGATGATTTTATTGAGATACTTTCAAGTGATTTGCGGAATCCAACGAAGAGTAAGTGGATTTTTGAAGACGTTCTTGCTGATCCAACAGTCAAACAATTTCAATTTATCAGGCGACTCGATGAAAAAATATTTATATCTATTGGGGAGAAATTTAAAAGATATTCATCTGTATAAAAATTGCATATCAATATCAACAAATCCGTCCATTATAGATATTACTCCACCACTCTGAAGTTCATACATAGTTTTATCAGCTGTCAGATTTAACATTGGTGACGATATTATTATGTTCGTCGGAATCATTGATGGACTGGACGACGGGCCTCCCCGGACATCCTTGCCAGCAACAGGTACATAAGTTGTCAGGGGGCTCCTAACGAATATTTTTTGATTTCTATAAGATAAATAGTAAGATCTACCTCTCTCATTCCAAGTAGCTAAGTTTAGCCGATAACCTGATAATATGGCTTTCTTAATTTTAATCACCTCATCAATGCCCTCTTTGACGTTAGATTTATATATTTTACTAAAATTATAAGTACCTTTAGGCATACCTAGACCGTTATAGAAAGGGTTTAATCCACTTTCTAACATGCTATCGATTATTTCATCCCGAAAGGACACAGCAGACATAAGATTAACGTATTTTATGTCATTATTATCACACCATTGATGAACCTTTTCAACGGCTCCTTTACTATACGACATGATTTCCATGAACTCATCCCAGGCAAATAAAATATCGATAAACTCGTCAGCTATAATTGTCCGATTGTAAAATGATGCTTCCGCGCCTTTTCCAATCACCTCCCGAAGTTTATATTTCCGCCCAAAAACCATCCCTATAGACAAAACAGCTGAAATAGTTACTAAATCTAAAATATTACAACCGTGGGTGTACCCAGCCATGATCATTCGTATATTTTCCATAGACAGTCTCCTAAAATACGTCGATAACACACCTAGAATAGTGGGGTTACAATATGAATCAATAAACCCAAGCACATATAATTTTTCTAACGAATATATGTAACTGCGTGCTGATGGCGATTCTATAAAGTCAAAATGTCTAATATTAATATCTTTCTCAATATTAAGCTTGTAATAGGTTTTATCAGAGAATATATGCTTCTGAAATAAATGTATATGAGTAAATTCTTTAGTCGAACTAAGTGTGTCCGCACCAAGAGCTGCTTTTGTCTCTGAATCCAAAGCTCCGTCAAATGTAGCCCCAGAATCTTTAACTATAATATTCATTAGGAGATCTGTAATGTCATCTACAATAAGTTTGGCAAAGACATCTGTGTCAAATCCATCATACGCTTCTTTCGTGTAACATGGATACCAATAACCAACGGCTTTGCGGCCGACTCGACCCTTTCTTTGTAGTGCTGAGCTTTGTGATACGTTTTTTTTAATGATCATTCCCACGCCAATATCAGCATTAAACTCGGCTTCCTTTACCCACCCGGTGTCGATGCAGTATTTCAACGTATTTATAGTAACCCCAGTCTCAGCTAGGTTAGTTGATATTACGACTCGTCTCGAAGGGACGACGAATTTTTCACCATATCCAACACTGATGGGGAGTCTAATAAATTTAACGTTGGAGTATAATTTATGATATTCTTTACCACCTTGTCGAAAACTTGCGCTTGTTAATATTATAGGTACAATATAATATTTTTCCTTGATCTCCGACGAGTACACCTCTCGATTATACCTGTTCACCGAGTCATGAATAGCTTTAGCATCTCCAAGTCCACCGACAAACACAATAATATCTTTGATTTTGTCTTTTAAGTCAAAGATATTTTCCTTATGTATCTCGATGACTTTGTCTGAAGCATACTGAATATAATCGTCAGGTGTATACTTTGGAAAGAATTCCTTAATAACATGCGCCTCCCCTTTTACTTGAATAAAATTATCAATAGGTACTTCGAAATAGTCTATAAATGTTTTCTGAATAAATGTTGCACTCATAAAGATAAAAAGCGGACATCTCAGGTCTTCCCAATGGATTTTTAGAAATTCTCTTACAAGGAATAAAAGAGAATCCAGAGCCTTTTCTCGAATATGAATCTCGTCAATTAGTATAAATTGATATCTCTTCATAATTTGCTCGGGTGTCAATTTACGGAAAATAACACTAAACGTATCGATATTAACAAATAAAACTCCAGGTTCTCGACTCCGTTTAGTAATTACACCCGTTTGATACCCTAAATTCTTCCCGAATTCCATGAACGGACTAAACTCAGGAAGGCTCATGGCAATATCAATGGTATTAAGAATCCTTGGTTGAGTAACTATTATAGATTTTTTTTGCCGATGGAAGAACCTCTTATACAGTTCAGATGGTATTGTTGTACTTTTACCAGCGCCCGTCCCGGCCTTGATAAGTATTATTTTATCACCATATCCTTTTGCCTTTAGTGTGGGAGATGTACCCGTTGTCTTTGGAGTTCTAACTGAAATAAAATCCATGATGTAATCTAACGCGACAACATCTTGTAATTTTTTACTCTCTCGGCTTGTTATTTTTTTTGACGGTATAATTTGCCCCTTCCTCAAGAGAGTAATGCAACTTTCTTTTGATATGTCGGAACATTCGATAGACATTAGTGTATATAATATAGATCTAATTTTTTGATCCAGATGCAAGATTCCGAATCTGGAGATTTGGGCAAGCGACCGGATAAAAAAATTAAATACGAGTGTTGTATATGTTTTACTAACGAAATTGACTCACTGTCTCCATGTGACCATGTATTTTGTCAAGAGTGTATATTTAAATGGGTCAAAAAGCACGTTTCTTGTCCAATATGTCGTTTTATATTTCACGAGGAAGAGATAATAAATGTACAAATCAATGAATCGCTTCAACAAGACAATGAAGATGACGAATCAGCGCGAATCTCCTATTTACCCCCCGGCAAAATTCAAATAACCCCAGACAAACCTGTTGATAAGCCTAAATGTAATCTGCCACCGCAAATGCCTTTGCCACCGCAAATACCTTTGCCACCGCAAATACCTTTGCCACCGCAAATGTCTTTGCCACCACAAATACCTTTGCCACCACAAATGCAGCTGCCACTTCTCCCTCGTCAGCTAACCATCCCACCACAGATGCCACCACCACTTCTCCCTCGTCAGCTAACCATCCCACCACAAATGCCACCACCACTTCTCCCTCGTCAGCTAACCATCCCACCGATATGGGCAAATATCCAGCCACCGTGGGTTGATAGCGAAAATATTTATCGATCGCCCTTCCCTCCGCATCTACCCTATCCCTATCCATATCCGCCGCAACATTCCGGGTATAGACCTGTACCATCAAACCGAGGTGGTCGCCGTTCGATAATATTTTCCCCGTATTAAATATACATGTTAAATATAGGGTTATCATCTTTATCTGGTCTTTGCACGACATCTATTTTTTTGTTTAGTTTCCATACACCGTCTCCACACATGCGAAAATCTTCATATAAATCTGCCTGAAAAAATCTAAAGGGGTCCGCAGAATTATTAAAATATAATAGTTTCTTAAAGTGCTTGCATTTAGTTGCGTCTTGTGGGTATACAACTTCAACACACATTGCGGCACGTTTCTTAGTCGGTTTGCCGTACCCATTCGATGCTCTTGTAAAATTACTAATTGCCGATTGTTCGTCGGCGAAAATGCTATTATGAACATTTTTCCGAAATTCAGAGTCAATTTCCTTGTCGTTTTGCGCCAATATGACAGTTGTTCCGTTGTAATGGCGAAATTCGTAGAAAATCTCCTTAATTACGGTGGACTTTTTAACCCAAGTTTTGAATCGACTGGCACAATCATCCAATAATAGGAGACATTGAGGATTGATGTATAGAAATCGAATAATAAGATTTTGTTTTTTTGTTAATGAAGAGTCTCGAGCAAGAGAATCTTTATGTTTGCTTATGCATATTTTGTAAATCCTGCGAAGTATTGAATCTCTAGTTTCAATAATGGCTATCTTTTTTGATTTTTTCTCAGCGATGTTCAATGTATGAGATCGCATCGTATCCTTTAAAGATTTGTCGGCGCCCCGAACAGCTAGGTTGGCAAGTGCTTTGGCTCGCGTGTCGACAATTTTATCGAAAATAGACTTGAGATTCAGCACATTGTTAACCATATTATAGATGTTAGTGACATTTTTTTGTCTTACCAGGAGCTTTTGTAGAAAATCGATAGTGTCGTCGACGCTCGTTCCTGGTTTAATACATCGGCTTGGTATTTTATCAGTATATATGCCATTGGCGAAGTTAGTCGGGGCAATTACGAAAACCAAAGGAATATGATGATTTAAAAGGTACATTATTTCATTAAGAATCGTTGTTTTGCCTGATCCGGTCGGTCCGTATAACACCGTCATTCTATTCAAATACGTTTTATAGGTGGTATCTAACCATTTAAGTTTGCTTCCATCGGATAACAACAAGTAGTCTTTACCCTGCGTTTCCATCCGTATATTATTGTATTGCACTTTTATTTATCAGCAATTAAACATATTCCTAACGATTTGGGTAATTATACACCAAATTTATCAAATAAAGCATCTCCGTTGCTATCATCATTGTCGCCATCACTATCGCCGCCATCACTATCGCCGCCATCATCGTCGGCTGATAATTTGGCTCTTATATTAACACCACCACTAACGAGGCTGTTACGCGTCGAATCCGTTACTTTATTAACTAGATCATCTGCTCCAGCGTTATCGCTTTGACTCTGATAATCCATGCTAATGACACCGTCATGTATAAATAATGTCAATAGAGTAAAAACAAACACATAAAATGCAACTCTAAAAATACAGAAAATAGGAGTGTTCTTTTTAGGTGGATACATGTACATTACACATAGCATTAATATAGATGTTATTAGTATTGCTGTCCAAAAAGTACTGCGAAAAAAACCCCCCAAAAATTTCGTGCCAAACACCCATGTACATGTTTCGTTAATGGCTGAACCCAAAGTAGCAGGCATTACTAAGTCGTATATATTATATTAAAGTAAAAACAGTTATGAATAATAACATGTCGGGAGTTCACCAGATATATAACTGGGATGAATACCCCAAAGAGTCTATTGACAGAATCAAAATCATGACGGCGTATTTTATCGACATCATCTACAATCATTTGTATTCAGAGGCAAAACGTGACAAAAACGATGGTAAAGTAAAGAGTGTAACCGAGGGGTATAAGCATGCGTTGGCAGCCTTCTCACATAGTTTTAAACAAAAAAAGTATTACGCCAGGTATATTCAAGGCATCCACGATTATTTCAATATTAACAAATTCGGTGCACTATCTGTACAAGAACGAACGACTAGTTTAGTGAAAATTTTTATCCCAGAAGATTATTATTCTCAAATGGACAATGTAAAAAAATTCGCTATCCTAATCAATGTAATCAAAAATGCCATGAATAAACTCGTAATAGAAATTATAAAAAATCATATGAGTCGAATCATCGACCATCATAAGGAACCTGAAAACGCTCGTATTCTTCAGGATACATTAATTAATATTTTTCTTATGGAGAAAGAAATTATTTACCTAAAGTTTGTTGAGAAAAAAACTAACATCCCAGATGATCATCGGATTGATCGAGCACTTGCGTTAAAAATGAGACAGGCATTAGGTGAAAACGTTAAGGTGATTTCCTCATTGAAGGCAAAAATTAAATCTCTTAACACTATAATTGATTCAAATAAACAAGTATACATTGCGACTTTGCAGAAGGTTCAAACAGAAAACCAACAACTTAAGATTCAAATCCAATCAATGACTGATATACAGCGAAAAATGGAAGCCCGTTTAGTACCTGCAGAATTGTACTCAACGCCTTATCATCGATCGACCAGTTATCGATCTTACGAACCACACGATGAACCGCACGATGAACCACACGATGAACCACACGATGAACCACACGATGAACCACTAACTAGAAATGATAATGTAGGTGTTCACACGTCTTATAATGAGGAATACGAAGATTTAGTGGATAACTCAGTCATCACTCAACAAGCTCAACAGGCTCAACAGGCTCAACAAGCTCAACAAGCTCAACAAGCTCAACAAGCTCAACAAGCTCAACAAGCTCAACAAGCTCAACAAGCTCAACAAGCTCAACATCGATCTACTCGGCAAGGGCGAACCGACACATTCGGCTCCAGCTTGCGCAGCAAAGTGGATCCAAATGAACCAAAGGAACCAGCACCAAAAAGGAAATCTCCCCCCAAAAAAACCAAAATCTCCATCATGGACGACACCGATTTCAACCTAAAAGATTTTATGACATAAAATAATGGCAATTATATAGTATAATGGACATCTTAATATTTAAACCCCCTGAGAAGAAGACAGAGGACACTACTAAGCCAGAAAGACAATTATATTATGAAAAATTGGCGGAATCTTCGAATATCGATTCGTACCATTTTGATTTTTTCTACAAAGAAGAGGTATGGGCCAGCGAAAATCGGATACCTGAAACAAACCTACCTCCGATTTTACTGAATTATATAGTGCAATTTTGCACACCAATCATTCAGAAAGATAAAAATACCCCCTCAATTCCTGTACAGAATAAAATGCCTATAAGGGCTATCCACAATAATAGATCTATAATGATCCCATCGAATGAAGTATTTCATGTATCAGGACTTTCACTACCATATAGAATTTATAAATACTCTGACCTATCAATTCCTATTTACTCCAGAGATTTAGGTAAACAAATCGCGGGGCTCGGGTACTCAGGCATTTTAAGAAGCCATGATAGATATGTCAACGGGATACTTGGTAAATTTATACCGCAATACTTTAATGCTCCTAACATCATATTAAAACCCGACCAACCGGAAATATTACGTGATCTTATTGGAATTATAAGATACTCTCTGAATTATTTCGAGTCAACCATATCGTTAATGTCTACATATCTGTATCCAGGAGTATCGGCGGAGATATTTTTACCACCACCTGTGTATAATTATAATACAATCCTCGCCAAACAAACAACCAATCGAGATGATACTATTATTTTTAATAAATTAAATCTCCTAGGACCATCACATCCCAAAAGCAAGATATTACTATCTAGTATTAAAGCTATTGATGATATGAAAAAATATGATATTCAACAGAATAAACTAACCAGTAAGGATAGGAATGAACACTTGCTCAAACGTTCAATCGCTCTATCTAAATTCGGAAAAATTCAACTGGATGCCGGTCAGAAAAAAATCGTAGAAATTATCTTCAAAAGGATCAACTCATCAAAAAAAATAATGACTCCTCAAGTTGTTCTGGATCTAACTGCTGAGATTGAAGAAGGTGATATCAGATCCCTGGCAAAAATAGAAGGTATGGTTAAAGCCGGGCCTAATTCAAAACTTCTTGAAGCAAAAGACTTTCTTAAGATATCTTCACAAAATATAATATGCCCTCATGTAATTATTAAGGCAAGATTAATGCAAAATGCATCAAAAAATTCCAAGGTCAACGTCCATGGAGAAATTAGACAGCTGTTAATCGATCAATATTCATTGGTCAACGTGGATGAAGGATATTTTTGCCGGATATGTGGGGAACTTCTAGCTGAGAACGAAAATGAAGAGTTAGTGATGTTTCTTGATGGTGATACAAGTGTCAATTTTGAATTTGACCATTTAAAAACTGTTGTATGGAAAGAAGTAGCGCATATATTAACATCATTTGTTCGTTTTAAAGACTCTGTTAACCTTAAGATGATTGTTAAATCTATAACGGATTCTATACGAGAAGAGATAGGATTTATTGAAAGTACTCTACTAAAGATCAGAACGAATAGTAGCGATAATATCAATGATTTGATAGCCATATATATAGCTATCTATACATATGCTATTGTGTGTCATATGATTTATAGTAATTATGGTAAAATCACGTTTTCCATCCGCAATTTTGCCCCGGTGAAGGGAGATAGAGGCAAAGATAAAAATAAAGACAAGAATAAAGACAAGAATAAAGATAAAAATAAAGATGCCAAGGATGTACCATCCACTATAACAAAGCAAGTTGCCGACGCAGATGACGCAGATGACGAGGATGACGAGGATGACTCTCCACTCGTAAAGAAAACGGCTAAGAAAAAACTTGGTGGTAAAGAGATTTTACTAGGTAAAAAAGAAGATAGATTACGTCTTCAGAATATTTTTCAGAACGCCGTGTATCTTATTATTAAATCAAAGAATCCACTAATAAATCGCGTTAATAGTATTAGCTCTAATACAATACAACCATTATTAATCAAGGCATATAGGTGGGTTTTAACACTAAGAACATCAAAAATAGGTGAGGTTGTTAGAAAATCAGATATGTCATACTGGTTGAGTATTGATCCAATTTATCATTACACATATTATATCCATCAGGTTGCCACCATAGCTGGCAAAGAATCGCCAAAGATAACAGATGTCGATAAGCTCTTAGGAAAATCAGCCCAAGATATACAAGACCAAAAACTGGATTTATATGAAAATATTATCATACCTGGTCCAGAAACTATTAAAAATAAATACATATATGATAGTTTTGTGTATGTAGCTAGGTATTGTAAAGAAAAATTATACAGTAAATCATTAGATTTCCAAGCTATTGATCTACAAAAAGAGTTTGAACATATTTGGGCGCTGGAGAAAAATCTTGATGCTCGTAGAGAATTTAGCAAATTACGCTCCAGAGAGATTTATGAAAATAAATTACCTTGGACTCCACATGCGGTAGATCTCTCAAAAATATATTGCCCCGACGGGAAACTACATAAATTCGATATATACATATACCAACCCCTTGTTAAAGGGGTATTTAAAGGACCAAAAAAAGAATATACCATGCGACAAGTAGCTGCAAAATTAGAGGATGACGATACAAAATTTATGGAAGCCCTTGGTAAACTTGAAGTCATTGATAAACGATGCTCAATTTGTGATAGTATTTTATCGAAGACTCGCGAGGGTAATCTTCACCAAGTACTTGCCAAGATTGAGACCATTCAAAATTTCTACAGTTATTATTCGAATAAATGCCCAGTAGAAGGTATACATAAATTTGATGTAGGTGATGCATGTGTAAAATGTAAATACACCTCAACTCTGGCTGAGACTAATGATAAAAAATACTATGAAAAGTACTTTGGCAAATATAAAAAAAGTCTCGAAGTCGAACAAAAAATCACCTTATCGAAGGGTCAAAGTATTGTTCTAAAAAAACTCAACATGTCCCCCGGAAAAAAATATGGAAAATGGCTCCTGGATAATAAGAATATTATGTCCGTCGCTAAGATATTTAACGTCAAGCATAATATCTTATTTAACCTTGGGCTTAACGAAAACAGATCCTTTCGGGACGTGGAAAACGAGAAAACGAATAGATACATTGATACAACGAAAGGAGATGCTTTGTGGAGAAATCAACACTTATACAACTATTGTTTATTTATACTTCGCAAATATAATTTAATAAAAAATAGCGATAGGGTTATATTAAAGCATACGCTTAAGGATATTCGTACAAAACATAAATTTGATCCTTCTAACCTCCCCGAGGTTAATGATGAATTTAATGAAAAGTATAGTTATTATAAAAAAACAGAGACATCAAAGACGTTGTCTAACTTTTTATTGGACTTCATGTCAAGAGTATTACTTAAATTGTGGAAGTCGACTGCACCAAAAGCCTTTTCAAAAGATCTCGCTGAGTATTTAATCAACTCCATAATCAGTACGGAAAAACAAATAAGTAAGCCAGAATCTGATGAAATAGTTGTTTTCTCTAAGCAAGAGTCGTTTGTTGATATGGGATCGTCAAGCGAGGATGAATTTGAAGATGATGGTAACACAGAAATCCAAGACGCGCCCGATTTTGATGGTACTGAGACTGGATTGGATCGACTCGACGCTTCAAAAATCCAAAGCGCCACTGATGTTGAGGAAGATCAGGAGTATGAAGGAATAGACGAATTTCAGGCCGATATAGATCTTGACGACGATGATAAAGATAATATCGCTGCAGACGAAGTATTTCGCGACTAATTATGTGTATTTTTTTTAATATACTCAATGACATTGTATCAGGGTGAAGAAAAATATTCTATTGAAAAAATTGTAAATCATTCTGTGCCCTTTTTTAAATTTCTTCAAGATTCATCGCCAAAAGATCTTCGTAGAGAAATATCATGTTGTGGCATTGCTAACTCTACAGGTGATGCGTTTGACTTCTTTGTGTCCGTCAACGACGTTGATAAGCAAGAATTGCTCGATAATATGGGATTTTCTAGTCAAGTCATTCAAGTAATACATGTTTTTGAAGTATTCCGAGAGTCGTTTTTTCGCGAATGCGAAGATGTACTTGGAACAATGTCGATGCAGCGTAGAGATTTATTTGCTGAGTCGCCAAGTAAATATGTAGATTTATACATGGGATTAACCAGACAAGAAAAAATAAAAGTTCTTACATGGGCGAGAGCTAAGTCAAGGACTTAAGAATGCTAAGTCAAGAACTCAAGAATGCTAAGTCAAGAACTTAAGAATGCTAAGTCAAGGACTTAAGAATGCTAAGTCAAGGACTTAATGCTAAAGCAAAAATTTAATGATGCTCGAAGCAGCGGCCCTACCTAATTTAGTCCTGACACGATCAATATTTGCTAACTTAGTCAATGTATCGTCATCACCAGGCATAGTCAGTAATTCTATCATACTATATTTAGTAAGTATAATTTCAGCGGTGTCTCTACTTATAAGAGGAATGCAGCTTATAATTCGCGCATATGTTCTTTGAGATGTACGTAGGTGTGGTTTTTGTATCTGTAATATTTTTTTAGCCCTCTCGCCGATGATTGCTCCGGTTGGGTAGCGTAAAGTTGATATATCTTCATATTGTAGCTCCCCCAATATCATCTGCTTTATTGTGTATTTTTTATCTATGAACAAACTAGATGTCCTATCCGTTACATTGGTAATTGCATTCCACATTTTATAAGTAATCTCCAGGTCGGTTTTAATTATTCTTTCACGTAGTCTATCCTCATTGGATCCACCTTCGACTGTGCTGACTTTTTGGTCACACTTCGATGTGCTGACTTTTTGGTCACACTTCGATGTGCTGACTAGCACCGACTGTATCGGCTTGCCCTTATATTCATCACCTCCTTTAGCTCCACATTCATCATAGATGACATCCCCATCACCACCCTGATCCTCATCAAGAGCTTTATTAATCAATATAAATGGACTAGGGGCCAATGTTCCATAGTTCTTAGCTATCTCCATCACTCGCATAGCCGTATATTTCTTATCTTTAGAGTAAAAAACACTCATTTTGTCACGCAATACTACATGATCTAGATGAGATCTTAAGTCTTTATATCGTTTACCACCCACATATCTTAACGGGTCGGGACACGGATTACCCTCAATTAAATATGCACAATCGCTACCAATTTCCTTACTAAACTCGACAAGACGTTTATTATTTCCTCTTCGACTATCCGTAAAGGTTTGCGATAGGTCTTTCCATGTTTTTCGCTCGATGATAAGAAGTATTCTTCCTCTATATGCGATAGCGTAATCTCCATCGCGTAGGGTTGCAATTTCATACGGTATGTTTTTGTCCTTAATTTCTTTATAGGCAAAGAATGGGATTACTTCAAACTCTCTGTAGTCGATGAGAATATATAATCCATCCTTAGATATTGGCAAACTTTTGGACTCTTCCGACGAAACCAAGTCTTCGTCGCTACCATCATCGTTATCACTATCACTCACAAATGATGGTTTAGATTTTTGTTTATTATACTTGGGCTTGGGCTTGGGCTTGGGCTTGGGCTTGGGCTTGGGCTTGGGCTTGGGCTGAGCTCGAATGCCCTTAGACGCGAGTAGTCTTTTATTTTCAGACATTATATATTAGATAATTACGTCTTTATACTATACACTAACATATGCTTAGTAAACCCAAGAAATACATATTATATCTAGAATACGAAACTGATGCGAAGGTGTTTAGTAAAATAAAAAACGCATTAATAAAGTATACTCCTGCGACGTCTATGATTTGTACAAACAAATACACAAAGATAATAACCGAGGACTCAACTACACCAGTCAACCCAATTAAAGTGATCCAAATGTTCACCAATATAAACGTGTACCCGACTGGCATCGGATATAGTCGGACGATATACAACTATATAGTTGTTAATGGAAATTTGATGGGATTCGACAAGTGGATTGAACGGACGACTAGCCAGCCAAATAAGCCGCCCGTAATTGTCGGTAGTTTGGGGTTTACTCTTATCAAAGATCAAATCTTAATAGGTGACGATTTTACTATAGGGTACACTGATATTTGTGACGAGTGGACAGTAGGATATGATTGCGATAATGAATTGGGGAGAAAAAAAGAGATAGCCCAAACATGCCCGATAAAATGTTTAGAGATTTATTTACATAGGAAACGTGCGGCGAAAAAAATTGAATAATAACAACAAATAAAGTTCTTGTTGGATGAATACGGTAGCTGCAAAATTTAAAGAGCAATTTAACCAGGTGCAAATAGCATATCTGGTTCAAAAATGCCGATGTGACTCAAGCACATGTACTAAATTAGGTCATTGGAGATATGAACGTGAGGATGGCAAAATGGCTCCGATACCGTCTGGAAGATGTCTCACTTGTGGGTTACGACGCAGAAAGGTACTTGATGGAGATAATATAGATTGTTGTATTACTTTCTACAAAAGTTTCCGCGACTGCGATGGATTCGAAGAAGGGTCAGAAAAAAATTACATATATTTTAACAATCAATTCCCTCCTCGGTGCTCATTAGACTGGTTTAAAACTCCGACATTTATTAGTATTGATGACGAAGTGCCGATAGTCGGATCGAGCTTTAGACCCGATCGTTCCATCGGATCGAGCTTTAGACCCGATCGTTCCATCGGATCGAGCTTTAGACCCGATCGTTCCATCGGATCGAGCTTTAGACCCGATCGTTCATGTCATCCGGGTTACGTTCGTCAGTAGTCATATGATTCCGCATGTATTTTGACCCAATCTTACCAGCATGTCGATTAGCTGTTGTATCCCTACCAAACTCTCCATCTAATCTAGTCGATTTAACGTTCATATTTTCGCGGTCAAGTCGACCACCTCGCCGTTGATTACGTTGCTTCGAACTATTTCCATATGACTCGAATGCATGCCGGGGCATATTTGATTTATTACTAGGTCGAGCGGCGTGACTAAAGTTAAAAGTCTTTTTTTCCTCGCCCTTAATATGAACAGTGTTCGACTTACGTTTATCATTAATAACGTCGCCAAATTTTGTATTACTTGTCCCAGGTGCTTGCTCTAAAAATAACTCATGCTTGCTCGAAGAATCGATTATATTTTCCCTTAAATCTTTTCGCTCCCTCTTCGTCATCTTCTTATTAACACCAACGAGAGTTTTAAAGATCTTTTGATTGATGATTGTTTTCCCCATTTTCTGGTCCAGCGTAGGCGCCCGTTGTTGAAGATTACCCTGCTCGCCGCCCAGTTCAGCATGTGCTGATTTACTTTGGGTTATGTCAGATTTTCGAGAGTTTTCGCCGACCATCATTTCTTGAATCATTTGTTTTTTTTGGTTCATCCTCTCCATTGACTTCGCGAAGTCAATGGTGTTTCTTTCCTTGGCTAATGTTCTTCGACGTTCGGCGGTTGTATCTATGATGGCAATGGCTGTGGCGAATTGGACCGGCTTATCCTCAATACTAATAAAAATATCGTGATCAAAATAAGCACCGCGCCTATTTTGATACCAATCTTTGTCAGCATCGACGTTGTGGGACTTCATAATGCCATACTTGGCAACCTTAAATCTCTGATCAGATGTCGACCTCCATCCAATCGGGATATCGTTCGACCCTGCTGTGGTATGACCAATACGAGTCCGGAGGGTCGGCCCTTCTTGGGCGAATTCAGTGTCTCCAACCGTGTCGAGCACCGATGATTTCTTGATCAAAGGTATTTGAACCGACGAACCATTGTGCCAACCTACACGGGCGGTCTCAAAAATCTTCATTCTATCCTTAACCCAGTGCCGAGATTGGGCTAGCTGCCGTACGACATCTGCAGGATGCCACCCCTTTTCAGGAATAGAATGATCATGATCTGGATAAAATTTAATATATTTAGCCCTGGCATATTGTTGATCGACATGTTTCCGCATGTCAGGTTGATACATTATACTTCGTGGCTCGACGTCTTTACCTGGCCCGACGAATTGATGATCTAGGAAGGTACCATCTGGTAGCCATGGCTCTGCTTCTGAGCGGCGACCACCATGTCTTAATTCTAATACACCGTAACTTTGATATCCTCGAGTACGTGCAGGGGTACTTTTACCATTTTCATCGACTTCATATTCCATTCCACCACGAATTTGATCTGATTCTAACGTAGGTGCAACCGGTCGAAAATCACTTAATTCTTGTCGCATATGGTTTTCTATCTGATCAGGGTCTTCGAATAGACATGTTTTCTCATGCTTACGGTATAACATATCTTCAGGCATAAGCCCATATTGTCCAACTATTGAATCTCCCATTTTTAAATTACACGTGCCTTTGCGTATATTGTATCATTAATTTAATAGTGTAAAAAAAATATATGTATAAATCACTTGGAGGAGAGAAGAGAGTGACTATATTATGCTGATATGTCCGGAAAGTTGGGGTCGTGACCGTTGCGATATGATTCGCCGTCAGAAAAGCGGCCGGCGCCGTTAGCAAAGACCAAATCCGTCGCCGCCGTCGCCGTCGTCGTCGTAGTCGTCGCCGTCGTCGTCGTCGTAGTCGTCGCCGTCGTCGTCGTCGTCGTCGTGGATGTAGATGCACCACTGGAAAAGTTCATCCTCAGTAAATAGCGCGTTTTCGTCGTTTGGAACAGGAAAACTACCAAAATTGCAATATTGCCTTTCAGAGTCCAGTTCCCATTCAAAATGACCACTTTCAGAGGAAGTATCCATCAACTTGACAACTTCATATAATGCTTTACCAATTGACTTGTTATCTTCCATCGTAGTCTTACATGGTCCATTATTCCGATGAAAAAGTCTGATACAGAAAGGTACGAACAATCTATCGTATGTTTTTTGGAGATCTTCCCGATGCATGTTAACTATGACCAACGCTTCTGCATGCGTCATGTTGCAAGGATACATGTTGTCTTTGGGATCATTCGATTTCCAACAGGCTAAAGTATGCCTTCCACTACGGCATCGTGGATCAACACAATATGAATGGTCATCTTGAATCCATATGGGGAAGACGGTAGAGGAGGTGGTAGAGGAGGTGGTAGAGGTGGTAGAGGTGGTGGTGGTGGTAGAGGTGGTGGTGGTGGTGGTGGTGGTAGAGTTGATGGTAGAGTAGTAGGTGGTGGCGGTGGTAACGGTGGTGGTGGTGGTGGTGGTGGCGGGGTCTTGAACCCCGGAAGCGGGCGCCGCGAGGGCGGGGGCTTGGGCCGTAGCCAGCGAAACGATAGTGGTAGCCATCGTCAGGCATTACTAACGCAAAAAAAATCATTTTTTTTTTGCAATAGTAATAAGTCGTCTATACAACCGCATCGTTTGACAGCAACTGATACCACGGATCAGCATTGCGTCTGCACTGAATCGCTCTGGCAGTCCCCTCGTGGCATATACATAAATCGACACCGGAACAACTACATCTACATGTTACGCTATTACCATTGCATGTGCACGCCAGTATTTGCATCCTGCCGGGACATTTCCATTCGTTACATGCTTGACATATGGATAACGGGCATATGTCAAGCAGGGGCTGCGGATTGAATCCTGGGCGACGATCATCAAAATGACCCATAGCCATAGTCATTTGACACGGATATTGTGACCATCTGCTCAGTATGTAGATTGTCTTTCCCAACCCCAATCTCATATGTTTCCTATCTGCGTGTATCTGTTTATATCGGTCAGGTTTAGCATGTGAGTTGGAGAGAAACGTTCGTCGGTCCTGCATTGCTACAGCTAAAGCAATACAGAATTCCGTAAATGTTTGACTCGTTTTGTCGACAGGTTTGACATAATCGGAGTCATAACCGGAGGCATGGTCTCCCCAAGAGGGTATAGCTGGCTTTCCCAAAAGGAATTCACTTTTGTCGCTATAGTCCGCGGAGGCGCTGGCTTGGGCCGTAGCCAGCGAAACGATAGTGGTAGCCATCGTCAGGCATTACTATTGCAAAAAAAATCAATTTTTTATTTATATAATGCGACGTAGACGGAGACTATTATTATTGGCACTTCCCCTGCCATTCATAGCATTAATTCCGTTTAATGGCGTCGAATATGTTCGAGATTTCCGAGTTCATACTCCTTTAATAATGCTTGCAATTTATTCGGTGTTGCTTAATTTTCCTTCTATCGTAAAGTCTTACTACGGTAAACCAGTTTATTATGAAGACTTAGAAGACGATCGATATGTTAATGTTGCATATCGCAAAAAGTTTCAGGCAGTTTTTATAACGATAGGTCAACTTTGTTTATCATTTATGTTCGCAAGTCTTATTTACTACTATATACACAAATATCACATAAATAGATTTAACGTACTCGAATTATGTGGAATCATAGGTGGTTTTATGAGCTTCATATCGAGGATCTTTAGCGGGATTAAATTTGTGCTTAAAACGTGCTATTATATAAAAAAAAATACGTCAACTACTCTTAATAGTTCCAAGAAATACAAAATATTGTTCAAGATGAGTGACATTGATATTGGATCTACACATGACCAAAATCAAGACATTATAGATCTGGAAGGGGTCGAGGCAGTTAAATAGTTAGATTGACAACAAATAAGTGATGAGATTCAATTATATCGTCTTCTAACTCATCTCTACCCAACATTTCTTCGTCAAATATAACGACGTCTCCAGTATGTTGGATGTATGACCGCACGCCATCTGACGGGGTAATATTAGACATTATCGCCCCATTAAATACGGTTTCATACAGGGATGACCTCGTGAAATCGACCGTTCGCATTTCCGATTTATCTAATCTGGCACCAGTAAGATCTGCATCTATGAAGGACGCACCCGAAAGATTTAGGTTAGATAAATCGGCCCCACGTAGGTTAGATCTATTAAATTTAGCGCCTTTAAACATATTTCTTTTAAACATATCGCCTACCCCCCATGAATTTGAATAGATAAAATCACTACTAAAATTCATACCCTCAAGGTTCATATCGCGAGAATCTTTCCATGAAAACTCGGATATTTTGTGTCGAAACATATCTAGTAATTCTTGCACCGAGATATACTCGCACACTATCCCAGCTAGACATTTAGGAAGAGGAATAACGTGTATTTGAAGAACTCCATAGCAGTTAGTTATGTATTTTTTTATAGGTTGGCGGGATGTCTCAGGGGTAACTGAAGTCGATGGGGTAACTGAAGTCGATGGGGTAACTGAAGTCGATGGGGTAACTGAAGTCGATGGGGTAACTGAAGCGATGGTGGAGGGAACCGAGTCAATTAATCTTACTGTGCCACCGCAATAATCTCTCTGATATTCATTTGTAAATAAAGACCACGTGCCTTTAATTACCGGCCAAAAAATCTCAACCGTAAGAGCGTATAGGATTATACAGACGATTATTATAGCAAGGCTATATGCTATAAATCCCCCTATTTGTACAGGGCTAGGCATATAAATACCCATTGTGTATATGAATAAATGTTCTTTTACTTTTATAATATAAGTATAAATGTCATACACATCGACACACGAAGAGCCGTGGACCGATGAAATAGAGGAATATTGTCGTAATCAAATATCAACATGTATATTGCATGTCGATCTTAATGATGAGGCTGGGTATCATTTTAAACGTAAAAGAGTACTCTGGGGATTGCCTGGCATCCTTATCCCAATTATTATGGCGTCAGTTTCTTTGATGGTTGGATGGTCAAGAAAGGACACATGTGTTAAAATCACAGCTGCTGACTACGTTAATTCCATAGGATATCTTATTGTTGGTGTTGTTAATGGGGTTTATGGATTTTTTAATTTCGGTACGAAATCGGCCAAGTGTTTTGCTACATCCCTCATGTATGCATCGATTAAATCTCAGATCGATCAAGAACTACATCGAGGTAAATTGTTTCGCATACCTGCCGATGTCTTCATGACTAAAATTGGTATGTTAATGGATAATGCCGCGGCTCAAGAAGAAGTGATACCTGAGAGTATAATTGTTAAATATGCTAAACCTTTCATTGGGAAGACCGACGCAAAATCTCGCAGAGCTCTCGCTGAGCTAAATAAAGTTTCGCGCTCCGGAAATAATTCAAGAGTTGAACCGGGAGAAATTGTATCTGTTCCGTATATAAAGTCGCGAGAAATTATATCTCCCCCTAGATCACCTATAGAGTTTGTGTCCCAAGCAACCCCTTCGAGATCAACAACCCCGATCAAAGACCCCTCGGTGACCCCAAGCGATTTTCAAACAAAACCACACGATACACGGCCACACGATACACGGCCACACGATACACGGCCACACGATACACGGCCACATAATACAACACCATATCCACCTACACGACATTTAATTGTTGACTGTGAAAAATGAAAACGTTCTAAAGTAATATACACTTCTGTCTATACATTAATGAACGTCATTAAATATCTCAATGACCTTAAATTTGTGGAAAATGAGGCTCATATTAGTTCTATAATAGCTAGTTTTTACGAGTACGGTATAAAAGTTAGCTATGATATGGAAACTAAACCTTCAAGATTTATATTTTCTGCTATGAAGAAATTCAGAACAGGTGGGATAATTGATACATATATATCCGAATGCAATGGACTAATCTTGTCACCACCTCTTGGTAAAAAAAATAAGTCTTGGAGTATAATATCTTATCCACCGTGCACATATAGAAGCGTTGTATCTGTAGATGTTATGAATAAATATCTAGCTCAAGGCATGTATAGTGTTTATGAAATAATGGAGGGTACAATAATTACTTACTACTATTTTAATTCAGCGTGGCGAATGTCAACAACCAATGGAATTGATGTAAGTGATGTTAAATGGGATGGAAAATCATACAAGGACGCATTTACCGAATGTCTAGTCCATATCGGTATAACTCGGGAAATCCTAGAAGCGTCTCTTGATAAATCTACATGTTATACATTTGGATTTAAGCACCCCCATCGACACCCCTTTTATGAAGGTGGTCAACCCATATATAATGTTTGGTTTGTCCAGGGGCGTAATATAAAAACACTAAAACTAGAAGGTTTTAAGTTAATACCCGAGCAAAAAAAAGTTTTGGATTGCCCAACGAATATACGAGATTTATTCAAGAAATTAGCGTCGTCTATAGACGACTTTGATAAAGATAAAACTGTTCTTTACGGGTACATTCTTAGGTCAAACAAATTAGGGGTGACTTATAAGTCGGTTATGTTAGAGAGCAGATTACTCACAACGATTCGGAAGTTATATTATCAGAGTTGTTTTAATAAGTTATCAAGACAAATGGAGATCGAGAGGGTTCGATTTATATGTTTATATTCTTATTTACAAATACAGATTAGACCAGTTTTCATCAAGTATTTTCCGCAGTTCACTGAGAAATTCGCAGAGTTCGATCGGATAACAAGTGACCTCGTTGATGCTGTCGTAAAAATCATCTCCACTTCAGAGACAGAGGCGAAAAGTATTCAGCCGACCGTAGAAGATCAAGGTCAAGGGCGATCTGACAAATTCGACAGTAGTCTGCGCAGCGAAGAAGAACCTAAAAAGGTATATGCCAGACAAATATTATCTTCTATGGGTAAAATTATGTCTTTAAAAGAGGATAAGATTACACGTAAAAAAATAAGAGAATATATATGCGATCCTATATATTTGGCAATTTATGACGCTTTATCTACAGAATAGTTGGAAGTTTTTCCCTATGTCGTTTAGCAATATAAGAAATAACCTTTATAGATTCAGCAAATTTTTTTCTCTTTTTGTCGAAATCCGCCTTGGATTTTTTTACGAATTCTCCTATCGATAAAGGTTCGTGTTTAGATTTAAACACAGGATGTCCTGGTTTATATGTTATTTCTTCCTTAAAATACTTGATCGCCGTTAAATATTCAGGAATGTCTTCAAATTTATCCGTATTATATTTAATTTCTCGATTAGCAATGAAAACATCCACAATAGTTCCCGTCGAATTTTGATCGACTAACAAATGGGTAAAAACTTGTTTTATAATACTCAACATAGGCAATTCCATCTGATTTACATGTGATTCATGTTCTCCATCTCTCATTAATTTATTCATACCAGTAACAAGATGAATCTCCGCCGACCTATTAATTTTTCGAACCAACTCAATCATCAAAGGGTTGATTTTCGGTAACTCTGTAGATGATTCTTTTGCATTAAATAAAATGATCAGACTTGATGTAAATTTATAGATATCCATAACGGTTAACAACTTAAATGAAGCATCGTATTTATTTTTTATACACATAAATACTTCGTCTCTATGCTTACTCATGTCAGGGATTAATTGGACGTATAAATAAGAAAGTTTATTTATTTGTTCAAGGTTAAAAGCGTCGATATTTTCGACTATTGGAAATAATATTTTGGGCAGTCTAGGGTCTTCAAATTCAGAAATTTGATCGATATGAACAATGCTTCTACTAAAATCTATAACGCTGGTATTGTAAGATACTGTAGGTAGTAGATATTGATACTCATCTTCACCAACAACAAACAATTCCTTAGGGTTATCGATTATACCAATATCTCGGTATGATTTAGAATATTTAGGCCGAAGTGTCACATTGTTCAAATGCAGATCGCCATGGATAACCCCATGCTTGTTCATACACAGTAAATTATAACATAGTTCAAATATGTATTTTTCGAACAAGGGAAAGTTAGACTTCTTAAAAAAATCTCCTACCAATGAATTATAATATGGGGATTTTTTGCTAAGGAGTAATGCATCAAAAAAGGTTCTTCCAACATACTCACTAAACATACACAACGCGACATTTGACATAATAATTTCCTCTGAACTATAATCAATTGGAGCCTTGATTTTATGACCAAGAGTTTTAAATTTGTTTATAAGTGTCGATTTGATTAATTTGCGCTCATCCTTTATCTTTTTCTCTATTTCACTTTCCTCGATAATTTTCGACGTTAAATTATTAGCTTTAACAAGCAAAGCTGCGACGTCCTTTACCATTTCGCTTTTTTCCATCTTGCCATATTGGGCATCGTTGTCAAATAGCCCCTTATGTGTATTCTTAATGTATATAAAATTCACAAGCAAAGGAAATCCGCAAGCAACGTTGTTTAATACTAAACTCGACATGCGTCGAGCTATTAGATATTCCCTCCAAGGTTTATACCTTATATTGAATGGATTTTCAATCTCAGATAAATTTAAAGGGATAATTTTTTGCCCAAAGACACTCTGAAATTTAGTTTGAGTATTGTAATTAAATTGCATCAACGCACCATGCATGTACATAATTTTATCCATGGTGTGTTTCTTAATCAAACTAGTAAAAAATTTCATGTCATCCTTGATAATATCGAACATTACTACTTTATATTTTTCATTAATATGATTTTCTGTAAGATTTTCATGTGCATTGAACATGTCGTTAAACCAAGCGGCTGCGAATAACCTTCCTTTAAGTCGAGTCGCTGATAAACTATGTTCGAGGGTTGCCTCATCGCCTTGCACTTCCTTAGTCGGATAAAAACTACTAGAAGTCAACACCAGATCTTCGTTTATTATTTTATCAGATATAAATTTATAAATATCCTCCCATAATTCAAAAACAGGTGAATCAAAATTTATACACTTTCTTAATGCTGCCATTGTAACAAAATTATTTCTAAATTCGCCATCACTCGATACTAAACTTGGCCCTGTAGTAAATCTTTTATGGACGATCGATCCTACCGTCATTTCCGAAGGATCGTCTGATCGATTCAGTTTTTTATTCTTTTTCTCGACTGCTTTTGTAATTTTTACTATTTCTGAAAATACGAACCCGTATATAACATCAACATGAGATTTCTTCTTTTTTATTTTGCACACTGTGCATATTGTACCTGTTGGATTTAGCCTATCACTGAATAGAATATTTTTATATAACGGAGTTCTTGATACACTAGAGAAATCTATAGCAGATTTTTGCAGAAGTTCTTTAGTCTTAGGGGATGCGTCAAATTTCCAAAAAATGTTGAACTGTTCAGATTCAATCCATGCCGCGTATGATTGTTTTTTCTTATCCCAACCTTTAGGCAGTAACTGTGATATTATTTTCTCCCGAGCGGTCAGTTTTTTGTCCATATAAAAATTGAATCACTATATATAATAATATAACGTATGGTTCCTAATGTAAAGAATGCTCTTGTAAATAATATTGATGACGAAGAGTTTGTCATAGATACAAGCAACTTTGTCGCATATGAATAAATTAATAATGATAGATATATAATGAATATCTTTGATCTATCGGATACGTCACAATTGCCTCAAGGTCAAGTGCCTAAGCATCAAACGAGACAAGTTTCAGGAGTCTCGGTAAATAATCCAACGCCCGAGATAAAATACGAACCTACTCCTGGATCAATAAAAACGTCTGGTAAAGAATTTATAAAGGACGCAGACTGGCAAAAAATGCTCGAAGGATATGAATTAGTGTCAAATAATCAGTTCGACCAAATCCCCCTCGGGACTCACGTTCGATATTTAAAGATGGATGGGTTTAGAGCTAAAGGAGGATATGTATATAAACACATAGTCGGAAAAGAGGGTGCCAGACTCGGAAAAAAATATATAAAGTTAGTACAGAATTATAACAGGCCACCGAATAAGGTTAATAATATATCGTGGATTGTAGGCCACTCAAGTATAAGATTTTTATGGATAAATCCAAATACGGGAGACCATGCAGCTCAGTTGCAACCCCCGCCGATACCGCCACCGATGGGAGTGACAGCCCTTCCTCCGCAAACGCAAGATCAATCACAAGGATACCAGGCGCAAGGATACCAGGCGCAAGGATACCAGGCGCAAGGATACCCAGCCCAAAGATATCCCACTGTTCCTCAGCAAGTTAACGTACAGTTTCAGCCATCGCCGTATTACGTAGATCATACCACGCCGCCGTTGCCTGAACAACAAAATAATATGCCACTAATTCAGTTCCCACCATCGTTTCCCGCGACTATGTCGACATACCCACCAAGAGAGACGCAGCAGGATTTGCTTTCGAGGGATGATATGGGGTCGAATTCTAAACAATTCCTAAATGACAGAATTGATTCTCTTGAGAAAAACGTTGAAAAATTGCAGGGTAAGCTAAATAAAGTAATGAGTGTAATGATGATAATGAGCAAAAAAATGAACCTATAATATTAAAATGGATGATCAATAACATAGACTGGTGTAAGATATCTATTTTTTTCCATCTCACTAAGTCCACAGATCCACGACAAGGCAAGAAATGGTGGATCATCGAGCAGAGATATTGGCAAAACCCCTAGTTTTATCAAACTTAGTATGGATATCTCCGCGCAGTTTGTCCCCATGTCAAACTGTTTTATACCACATTTATTCTGCAAACAACTACTGAATACATTGTAATTATACGACATATTTTTATGCGCGTAATTGATGAAATGCCTGAAGTTATCGCAAATCGACTCCGGAATAGGTCGCTCTAATTCCTTATAAAATACATAACCCTTGTATTTGCGTATGCGGTTTTCTAGGGGTGTGAGAAAAATACCATTTGCGTTATGATGTTGTAATATTGGCATGTCGGTTGTACCTGCAGCCTCAAATAAATAAGGAGTATAAGTGTCAGCGCAAGGGTCGACCCATACAATTCCTAAATGTCCATAGTATGAACCAAAAAACATAGCATTAACATTATTTAATGCATGGAATAAGATCATGTCGCCTGTCTTAAATTTTCTTAACTCCCGTAGCTGTTCGTAATGCACTTCGCCGAATGACGGGTGGTATAATAAAAAATACCACATCCATGTTAGAATTATTGTAATTGTTATGATGATCCCCCATGACCACGACATAGAGTGTAAGATTATACACAATATGTGTCAAATCTTTAACATGTCAAATATTTTTTATTCTATCCCGCTCTGAATCACCTCACCTACGCCAGCTCTCTTCAAAAAACATAAATATCCCAACATTCCTAATAAGGACCATATCTGGTCAGCTAAATTTGAAATTCAATTATAAACTATAGCACTTATATTATATACGGACTATGCCAAGATCTAAAGGCAATGTTTCTAAATCCCTTAAATCCATACCCAAGGATGACGACGAAACTCGCGAAGATGTTCATCATATAGTATTTTCCGAGTCTGACACGGATGACGAAATTGATAAACCCGTAAGGAACGAAGTAAAGTCCAGAATTCAAGAGGCTACAAGTACGATTTTGAGGATTTTTAGAACATTCTTGAATAAACCTGATTACATTAATCCACCAAAAGACCCATCAACAAACATAGTCGACCGATCAGTGGGAAAATGTTACAATATACCATCTAGAAAAATACATAAATTCTTCAAATGTCTCGACGAATGTAGACGGACGAATCTATCAATGATGATGTATGAAAAACAATTAGAGTATTCAGGTATTATGGATGATTTTGATATAGGTCAAGACTGTAGAGTTAGTCAAATTACACATATCCATTTCCACAGATACGCCGTGAGGAAAATCAAAAATCTCATCAAGTATGTCGAATTTCCTCTTAACGTCAAATCATTGGAAATATACATTGGGTTTATCCAGAAACCCCGTCCAGTTTTTAAGGATGATAGAAGCGCGTATTACGATGGGTTCCATGCACTAATCCCAGGTATTCAGCTAACCCGCGCGGCTAAACGATTTATTAACCAAAAATTTATTGAAGACGGCGATGTTCGAAGTATATTTCATGATTTTACACTCGCTGACGGAATTACTAAAGACGATTTGTTCGATATTAATAGTGCTCATGTTGGTGTACATTTTGTCGGATGTAGCAGTAAACCAGGCAAACCTGCGTATAAATTAAAATGGGTGTATCGGTGTAAAGTCACTATCGATCCAGATGATGTTGTACCTGTTCAATGTAATGACGTGTTTTTAGAGTCGAATTCTGTAAACATATGTCATGAATTTTCCCTAAACTGGGAGCGAAGCGAAGAGAAGGGTGGTATTATTCGTAAAAAGCAGTATAACTTAAAAGAGGAATACATGAAGTATATCTCTAACGATGGGAAGACAAGAGTTGACGATGTTGAAAACGAATTCTACGACGAGGGGTTGTCTCCTATAGATAACGAACTGTCATTACTAAAATCTCGAGACCCTGAGGCTGGCTTTATTAAGAGTATGTTAGACATTCTCAATCCAGAAAGAGCTATTGAGTATAATGAATGGTGGGAGATTATGCGAATCTTAGCCAAGCTATCTCCATCGTATAAACCTTTGGCTAATTACTTCAGTCAAAAAAGTAAAAAACATGCCGAAGCTCCTTCATATGAATCAATGTTTGACAAAAAATGGGAGGAAGCGCTTGCATGTAAAAGTAAAGTTACAATTGGCACACTACATTTCATAGCTGAGCGGGATAACCCAGATGCTTACAAGGAAGTACGCAGCAGAAGTATATATAGCATATTGCATCGACAAATATACACACAACGATCCGAAGGTATCCTTGAGCATAATGTAATAGCCAAACTATTGTTTAATATGATTGGGCATAAATTTGTACATGATAAACCAGACGGGATGGCGCGGGGGAATTGGTATGAATTTATAATTGAAGGAGACCGTATGAAAAAGGGGGAAATCTATAAATACAGACCATATGATGGTAGTAAACCTAAATCTATGCTGCGATACATCTCTGACCAGCTCCCACCGTTCTTTGAGAAGACTTTGATGAAAATTAAAGACTCTTATGAGGCAGCCGATGGGAACTTAGCGAAATACTATTCGCAAGTATACAAAAATTTTCAAAGATCATGCAGAAACTTGGAGAATCGAACATATAAAAAAGCCGTCGTTGAAGAGTGTGAGAGTGAATTTGAGATGGTTGGATTCTCTGATTCCCTAGACACAGACCCATTAATTCGAGGTGTTGGTAATGGTATTTTATCTCTAAAAGATAAGCCCAAGCTCATCACTGGATTCCACAGCTACAAAGTTTCAAACTACACATCTACTGAGTTTAAACCATATAACCCATATGACCCGATTCAGAAAAAAGTATTAATAGCGCTTCGCAATTTATTCCCTGATGACGAGCCCGATTCGCATAATTTTACAATGTGTTACTTTGCAAGTACTTTGGATGGTCGCCCAAAAGATAGTGTATTTTTGATGATGGTGGGTGGTGGTAGTAATGGTAAATCCTTTCTTATTGAATTACATAAAGGTGCCATTGGTATGCATTATGGTATGACTATGGACCCTTCATTCATCTTGGCGTCAAAGGGTAGAGACTCTGAAGCCGCAGCCCCATTACTTTTGGCGTTACAAAAAGTCAATTGGGTGGCTTTCTCAGAGACGGACCGACTTGCTGTATTGAATATTAGTAAGATTAAAAGGCTGACTGGTGGAGATACACTTTCTGGAAGGTATAACTATGGGAATAAAAACATTAATTTTAAACCTAAATGCCATTATACTTGCTGCTCTAATCATGATTTTGAGATTGATGGAACTGATCATGGTACTTGGAGAAGAATGCTTTATGTAATTTTCAAGATGAAGTTCTGTCAACTGTGGAAGGGAGAGACTTATGATCCACAAAATATATATGAAAGGGTCGCTGACCCCGATATGGGAAAGGGTTGGACAGAAGATCCAGACATACTCGCTGGTTATTTTAGCATTATGTCACATTACTATCATAAACTTCGCACAAAATACGGAGGGAGTGTAATAAATGTTCCGCACCCACATATTAAGGCAGATACTGAGAATTTTCGCAATCGTCAGGATAAAATTAACAACTTCTTATGTACTTATTTAGTTAAATTACCTGAGGTAGAAACTGAAGAGACGATGGATAAAATGGCCAAAGCCAAAGCAGAGGTCAAGGCAGAGGCCAAAGCAGAGGCCAAAGCAGAGGCCAAAACAGAGGCCAAAGCAAAAGCAAAAGAAGAGCCAAAGAAAAAAATCTTTAGGATGCAATCAATGTCGGAGATTGCAGAAAAATACATCAAATGGCATGAAAGTCAATATCCAGGGGCTAACAAAAACTACTTGAAAGGATTGATTAGCCAATTGGAAAATTCACAAATCTCCAAGTATCTCAAGCGTACACGTCGAGGCAAATTTCTGATCGGCTACCGTATATTGAATATTAATGAGGCAAAGGAGGACGATGAAGAATATTTTTCGAAGACAGCATTTAGCGATAAAAAATACGAACATGGTGTTGTTTCAGAGAATGCTGAACAATATTACAAAAGACTCTGTAAGGAATATGATGAAAACTGCGCCAGAGAGAAAGCCGCTAAGTCTAAGGATAGTAAAAGTAAAAAAAATAGTACTTTTACCCCTGCGAGCTCAAATACCTTTGGACCAGATTTTAGAGTTGTACGTAGGAAGGATAATATTGACGCTGATGAGGATTCTGGTTCAGATATTGATCTTACGTTAGCGGCTAAAAAAAATCCGAGTCTTGCTGAACAAAGACAAAGAAGACGTCAGTTAAACCTTAGCAGTTTAAATAAATCAGTATTAAAAACCGATCCTAAATCAGGAAGGTCGATGCTTACATTCGACCCTATTGACGCAGCTAAAAAAGCAAACGTTCACGGTCGTAAGATTGTACAGTCAATGATGTTTAACGATGACGATGACGACGATGAGGATGAGGATGACGACGATGACGATGACGATGAGGATGAGCTTGTGATTGATCTTGATACAATAATTGTATAATTGTTATACATTTTTTTATAAAAAAATATATTATGTAGGAGTATATGTAGGAGTATATGTAGGAGTATATATAGGAGTATATATAGGAGTAAACAGTCGAAAACTTACTGAGGAAGGGACGCAACGAGATCATTCTTGCGCTTTTTCAAATCATTAAGTTGCTGCGGAATAGCTGCGAATTTTGATTGGAGTAATGTGAAACCAGACTGAGTCAAGTTATATTGAGCGGTAACACTTTCGAGTTTTCGTTCAGACACCGCAAGAATACCAATGTGGTATTGTCTTCTCGCAGTCACCACCAACTCGGCCTGAGTAACGGCTGCCTGAGCGTTAACATATGCTTGACTGCTCCAAAAGGTGTTCTTCAGCGTATTCAACTCATCGACAGACTGTTTGAGCAAATACATAGCCTGATCAGACTTACCAAACAGAGCAATGCCGTGTGCGAGCAATGAGCTCGCATTGGCCATATTTTGGATACACTTGACGTACTCATCGCTCGTTTGAAACTGAACCAACATGTTATGCAAGACAAGCTGAGCCTCATCGACGTCGCCGATACACTCGCGCATAACCTGATCGCACGTCAAGAGAAGACGATTGTGTTTGCGTTCAGCAGACTTCCTATCATGTGCATGTCGGTTCAAGGCATCGCGGATTTCTTCCGATACAGCTTGCTGAATATACACGTTCTTTATGTCGGTTTCCAGGCTGGTTAACTGGCGCCAGACGACACAAGACTGAATGGGCAAAGTTGGTGGTGCATTTGGAACAGGGGAGCGAGGAAGAGGAGGAGGTGATTGAGAGCGAGGAAGAGGAGGTGATTGAGAGCGAGGAAGAGGAGGTGGTAGACGGTGGGAGGTCCGGAGTAAGTCAAGAAAGTGCTTAACATCGCTAGCAACACTCGCATGGATAGGATATTTCCTATCGATTGTGTTAATGTCCTGAGTATGTGCGATCGAAGAGGAGATCGGAGAGGAGATCGGAGAGGGTATGGAAGGAGAATATGTCGCTACACGAGACAAATCCAAAATAGATTTGGCGAGTTCCGCGCGTTTTTCCTCGGAACTTCGGGAATCTTCGCCATCCGGTACCTTACCGACCGGAGGCGTGGCGGCATGGCCAGAAATAAATTTCTGGTCACCGAAAGCAGCTTGAGCAGACATCACTAATAAAGTGGTCCGGTAAGCGTTAATTAGCAAAAAAAAATCAATTTTTTTTTAAAAAAAACGGAGTATAATATGTGGTGAATACCAAACCTAAGAACGATGTATCGCAAGGAACGGAGTTTTTAGCAGCTCATTATAAAGCTTTTGTTTTTCTGCGAGACGTTGCTGGGCTTCCGATTGCCTAACTTGAGCGTCCTCCGAACAACTGTTGCATCTTCGAAATGCAGCCAGGTCACGGCCTACCTCTGCATTGAGCTCGGTTATGCGTTTTTGGTGACGATCATTGGCATCGGTCAAAAATCCCTTCGCTAACACCACAGCATCATGGGCAGTCACAACACGCGGGTCAGTGTCATTGCCGCAGCATTGCTGGGCACGTTCTAAGAATCGAATATCGCCATCTAGCTTTGCTTGAAGTTTTTTTAACTCTTCGGAACAAACAGCTGGGTAATTAGTTAGCTTAGTTTGAGAACTATTGAGAACATGCGCGGCTGCAACCAGTTCCTTCTGACGGGCCATAAAATGTTCAGTACAATTGCACTCATCTAAATGGGCATACCGCATGGCTCGCAATGCATTCGCAACTTGCACCCCGAACCCTTTGATTTCCTGGAGGGTTGGGATATCAGGAGTTGCGGCGATGGACGACGTGGTGGGGGACGACGTGGGGGAGGACGACGTGGTGGGGGACGACGTGGGGGAGGACGACGTGGGGGAGGACGACGTGGTGGAGGACGACGTGGGGGGAGAATTGGAGTGTTTGCGATCTAATCCAGAGTCTTGGTCAGTTCGCACGATATTTCGTGCGATATTCAAATCTTTCTGAAGATCTGCTCCCCGGGTAGTGATAGGAGGACGAGTGCTTGGGTCAGCACCCGTGGAAGCAGGTCGCGCGGAGGCGCTACCGAGGGTCGAAGGCTGAACAATGGTGAGACTTGCCATCGAACTTTATTGATTAAAAAAAATCAATTTTTTTTTAAAGAATTTTTCGGTCTTTTGTATTTGTACAATCATATTATAAACATTCATCAGCGAATTTGACACCGCCAGTATGATCAGATAATACATGAAATCGCGATTTCTGAGTATCAACATGACTATGATAATTAAATGCCGGAGCATTCCCAAGAAATTTCTCCTGTCCGGATAGCCCATCACCGAAGTCTTTGCTTCTAGTTGGATCTGACAACCAGAGGCTTTTTGAGGCCTCAAATTCATTTTGCTTCCCTCGAGTTCGAACAGGTGTCATCATGTCATATAATCCGGTATTATCAGGGTCTCCAAGGTCGTTAATAGCTTCGAAATGTTCTCGTTTCAATCCAGGTGGGTCAACTGGTGCCAATAGGTATCCCTCTCTAGACGACCCAGCATAGGGACTTGGGCAGTAATAATACAACATCAATAATACAAATACAATGATTATTGCCCACAACCATTGGTTTACATTTCTACAGTCTTCAAGATCTCCCATTTTATAGGCTACTATATAGGAAAAAATAAATTAATGTCGTTGAAATTATACGAAGAACTTACTTCGATAAAAATGCCCTATGATAAAGTAAGGTATCCATTCACCAATTTGGCCCTTGTAAGTGTAAAGAGCACACATAAAACGCTCGACTTATACTATGATGAATATAAGAAGATGTTTGTTACTGAGAATAATCGCAAGAAGGGTGGATTTGGTGGTAGTAAAAAAATATATGTTGTATAAATTTGAAATATATGTGTATTTCTTGATGGAGTCAAAAAAGTCTAGTAAGTTCTTGTATCTTATCAAATGTGAAGAATTAAATGATGTTGTAAAAATCAGCATAACTGAACGAATCTTGGGCTATCGTAAAGATGAATATGATACATTTTTAAAAAATAACTAAAACAAACCCTTAACGTTTCATTGTTGGGCATCCCTTTACATGTAAAGGGGTGATACTCCTAATATGCATGGGGAAAAGTCGGCAGTAACAGTATTTACATTTGACTACCGCAGGACATCCATGATTATGACCAAAATCACTCATATAACAAGTACATGGCCGAGGGGATTCGACAGATTTAAATGAATCCGTCGAAGCTGATTTATCCATCAATATATCCATCAATATACCATTAAAAAATACAATCATCTAAACTACATAAATTTTTTACTCCCAATGTACCGAGACATGATGCGATAATTCATGTAGCTACATACTAATATTTTTGCCAGGGCAAAGTCGATCTGTATGATCGCTATCCAGATAGCTATCATGTAGTACATTGCATCGGATATAAAATTACCATTCGCAATAATAAATACACCAGTGCGAGTGTAGTCAGATATTATTTTTTGCTTGTGGTCGTATAGGTTATTGGTCATCCAAGGATAAATTGTTTCTTCCCTGTATGTTTCGAACGCTGAGAAAATCGCCAAAAATATATGCGTTGCTATGTATATGGGCCATGTATCAACCTTTAACCATAAAATGTGGAGATCGGGTCCCGGACCAAATCGGACATATGTCGAATTTAGATCCGACCGCATCATGAATGGGATAAATATAAGTACAATAAGTAGTAGGTTGAATATTGTAATATTGACATATTTGGTTTCTTTTTTTATAGAGGAATGATCATTGAACTGACCTGATTGAGTATTAATTTGAATAGCTACGTCGTCTGATCCATCAGAATATTCCCCACTTGAGTGTCTAGACCCCTGGTTACTTGAGCTAGGGATTGGTGACCATTCTCTTTCAATATCAGACATTATTATGGTGAGTTGAATGTTTAATGTTGAATGTTGAATGTTGAATGTTGAATGTTGAATGTTGAATGTTTAATGTTGAATGTCTTTCAATTTTTAAATCTAAATAATAAGAATATAAATAAGCACATTCTTATAAACAATACTAATGGGTAAGTCAATATCTAGTACCTGTCGTTTTTCCATTTGCCGCATGGGGCAGTAATCAACATTGTCCAATTGGATTTGGGCTTCTTCAAAGGTTTCGCGGATAGAACATTGCATAAGGCTCTCAAATTTTTCTATCTTACCATTACTTGTCGTACCAATATCGATGTTTTTGTATTTTTTTATATGTCGAACTGGAGTCTCGACCTGGCAGAGTAATCGGTAATTATCTGGGATCTTGTTCAATTGTGGATACAATTTATCATGAAGATACTTCATAACAAACCCAAGTGACACCTTTGAAGTGGTGTTGATTTGTTTAGCTTGCCTAATCTTGTGGTCCGGGATAAGGGACGAAATACGTTTCGAGTCGCCTAAATCCTCCAGTCTCACAGATAAAAGGCTGTCGATCTCTTTGGATTTCTGAAAATGGTCAACGGCCATCTCTGAGAATTCTCTGGGTGCAATAACAAGTGTAGATACTGCTTTAAACCTTAGCCTCTTCTCTTCAGAGAATGTGTTTGGCTTTTTCGAATTCTCGTAGTTCATGTCAATAAACAGACTTTTTAGTCGGTAGTTATAGTACGAACTATATATACGATAGGTATTCATTTTTAATACAAATTAAATGCATCATCGTTTAAAAAATGAAAAGCCTCCTCTTATATACACTTGAATAATGCCAGACGTTAAAATTTATACTAAAACCGGCGATACAGGTAAAACTACTCTATTCGGTAATGATAACAAATATTCTAAATCCGACAGTGTATTCGATTTAATGGGAGGCATTGACGAAGTTAATGCAGGACTAGGCCTACTTACATATCAAGTTCGGGCATTAAAACAATACTGGAATAAACATACAATATACTTGTTAGGCCTAATCATATTCTGCGGATTCGCTTCTTGCTGTATATCACATATATATACTGGCAAAATCGACCCTTCATATTTAACACCTATTGTATTGATGTGGTTTGCAAGTATTTTTGTCTTTGAGTACAGTAGCTGTCAGTCAAAGAAATTTACAAAAATAGAAGATGTACTATTAATGATTCAAGAGAAAAATGTTAATCTTCTAAGTCATATTAGTAATCCTGACCGTGTTCGGTTCATAGGTGGTGCTGAAATCGTCAAGATAATGGAAGAAGAAATTGACACGATAACTGCGATACTTCCAAAATTAACTAATTTTATCCTGGTGTATAAATCGAAAGAGTCTGCTTGGTGCAACGTTACACGTACAATTGTTCGTCGAGTAGAACGAGAACTTTCTAGATATTGTCTTGAGCACAAATCGTTGAACACTGAATGTCTGCCATATATGAACCGCATGTCTGATTATCTATTCACTGTTGCCAGATGTATTGATAATGATCAGTGGTCGCCGCCGACTAACTATTATCATGCTGTGTCTGGACGCAATGGAAAGAGTGTTAAAAAAAATAAGTAATTTAACTGATTTATTTTTTTCTTAGCTGGGTTCCGGTGCTTGTTTGGGAACACGACCCGACGGACGAGAGCTCTTTTTCTTCGATGCCGCGACTGATTCAGCCGACGCAATCGATCGGGGTTGTTCGATGCCATCCTCAAACCACTCTGGAGCTTCGGATTGACTAAAGAAATGGTCAGTCGAAAAGTCCCCAGTGCGTGCGTTGTGTACGTGATAGTCCACCTGAATTCCGTCTTCAGGACATTCATCAGATGCATATGAACTTTGGTTGATGGACTCAGCTCCCATAGTACTGAGTGTTTTATTACCTTTCTTCCACTTAGTAAATGCATCGTCGTCAGGCCCAACTTCCTTAATATTTTCCTTTTTCTTCCGCGCGATACGCTTTTGCATGAGATCCTTACCCAATCGGACGTCCCGTTCTTGCTGTTTGAAGATTTCTTCAAGCACTTGCGTCTTTTCGTTAAAGAATCGCATGTTCTTCCTAACTTTTTTGAAGGGGGCAATAATGTTCCATTTACCAGAATGCGCCTTGAAAATTTCTGCCGAAACCTCTGATTTATGTTTAGCAATAAATTTATCAGCAGCATCATCATCGTCATGCCAGTCATATGGATTAACTGCTGTTTCAAAGTCAGGTTTATCGTTATAAATATCAGTAACAACCCCCCGGATCTCCTCAAAATTTACCTCTTGGTAGTATCGCCACCTGTGAAAAATATCATGTGGAGGAATCATATTCGTAGTAGTCTCACGAACTCTATCATCTTTCTCGGTCGACCCGGCAACGATGGCAGTTGATGTTGTAGGTGATGAAACCTGCTTTTTCTTGGGCGGCGATCGTACCTTGACTGATTTATCGGGCGTGGTTGAGGAGGCTGAGGAGGCTGAGGAGGCTGAGGCGGCTGAGGCGGCTGAGGCGGACTTCCTAATTTTTTCTTTAGCTTCATGTCTACGCATGGTCTCCTTGAACTTCGGATCACGCCTTTTCTCCTTAGCAATAGCCAGTTTCGCAGCTGGAGTATCCAGTAGAGTGCGTTCCGCGTCAGATGGATTGGGTAGATAGGATGATCGAACATGTTTTTCCGGATCATATTGAAACAAACTCCCGAGAAATTCCTTAACGATACACCGCTTTTGCATCTGCTTCCAATTTTGTTTATATTCCTCAAGAACCTTTCCTTTTACCTTAATCTTTCCTTCTTTATCTTTTGGAGGGTCGATTAGTGTCGGATCCTTATTATATTGTTCGACCGGTACCACAGTTAAACCGTCAGGTACTCCCCACTCGTCGTTCATTCTGTTGATAAATGCAATGAGAGATGTCATAAGAAACTTCTCTTTGTATTTCTTATCCATGTCAACAAAAGAAAAGGTAAGTACTTTATCACTACCCTGAATCGTCCTACCATAAGGATTAATTTTTTTCCTCAACGATCGAACAACGTCATCTGGCATTTTAGCCAAGTTCTCCGGAGTAATCTCATTAAGTAAAGTCGACAACTCTTCCTCATCTTGTTTGGGGGTCCGAGCGACTTTTGTCTTCTTTACTTCGCTCATATTATATGGGTTTTATAATGTGTGTTTAGATTAAATCGAGTTAAAGACTTTATAAATTTTAGATATACATGAGTACCATCGAGAATCTCCATCATAATATTACATCAAGGTTCGTTGTGCTCCAATCCATTGTCGACCTCTTTGAAACACATGGTCTTGAAAATAAAAGGGTAAAAAAGAAATTGGAAAAATTAATCGACGTATATAACAAAGGTTCTATCGTTATTTTGTCAAAATATCATGTTGATCAAGACGTTAATAGTCTAGAAAACTATCAAATATTTGTAAACGAGGAAAACTTCCACAATAAGTTGGAGCAAATTTACAAACATCTCAATGATGAAAATCTACATGACAACCAAGATTTGAGAAAACTAAGGGCCCAATATGAATCATATGTTACATATAAAAATAACGAATATAAGAATAAATATTCAACATGTACATGCGGAACAAAGATGGTTATCAAGTCAAATACAAGTGAATTATTATGTATTGCATGTGGAGAAACAAAAAATCTAAAGGGTACTGTGTTTGAGGATGATCAATTTTACATGCAGGATGGACGTCCTAAAAATAATTCATACGACGTCACTGGACATTGCGAAAAATGGTTGGAAAAAATACAAGCCCGAGAACCTGCACAAATTCCCGAGTCCGTTATTATTACTGTGAAAAAATGTATTCGGGGAGATAAAATCAAAGATCTAGGGAGTATCAAATGTGAAAATATCAGGGAGTACCTGCAAGAAAAAAAGCTAGCGAACTACTACAATCACGCACCGTTAATTCGTAAAAAAATCACTGACATCTCGCCACCCCAATTAACCGACGAAGAATTTCAATTAACTATCTTATATTTTGCTATATTTATCAAAATCTTTGAACGGATCAAACCTAAAGGCATGACTAACTGCTCGTATCATCCGTATTTTATCTATAAAATTCTTGAGCAAATTATCGACCGATCCGATAAAATGATGTTAGAGGAATCCGATGATGACTCTGATTATGAGTCAGACCTCGAAGGTAACCATGGTGATACAATCGGCAATAGTCTTGATGACCTCGAATGGGAACGGTCATTGACCGTCCCTGTCATCAAAAAGCTTACTCCCAGGAAGAAACGCGTCCCATTTCCCCTCAAGTATTCGAAGAGAAAAAAAGAAATCTTAAGCTGTATACATCTGCAATCAAAATCGACTCTTATCGAGAAAGATCAAATTTTTCGGGAGGTATGTGATGATATTCCTAAGTTTACCTATGTGGCGACCAATAAAAATAAACATAACCAATTTTAACAATCCAGATATTCTTCTAATTAATCCAGATATTCTTCTAATTAATCCAGATATTCTTCTAATTAATCCAGATATTCCCGCATTTTTTAGTAATACACGCGTTGATTAATTTTTTACCCTTACCAAGCCTCGCTTGTTTAACAATCTTACCCCCACATGCGCATGTGATATATTTTTTAGGGTTGGCTGGGTCATCCGTTATTTTTTTGATAATTTTATTAAATACCATAAGGTTTGTTCCTTTAATTTCCTCATACCTAAGTGTATCGTTGGCGGTTGTTTTGTATTCTTCGCCACATGAAGGACATGAAAAAACTAGGTTTTCACCTGCCGTGTCGACATTCAGAAGATTTTTACAGTTACGACAGAATTGATTCTTATCCGACATTATATCATATTATGCATTCAATTTTAATACATATGTAAATCAGTCACTCCTTAGATTTGATCAGGCATATCCATCTCATTAACATCCCATACTTCGGCTAACGCGCTATTCAACATTCTCATTATCGACAACGGACACTTCCGGTCTTTTACCTCTTTCTCGGCCTTTTGGATAGGGTTTAATGACGGGTCAACATCTGTAAAGACAACCCCCGTTGGGTTTGATTGTATATGTTTAGCTCTGATAGATATAATTTCAGTGTACTCATATCTAGACATTATATCAGATGTTTTCCTCTTGTCGCGAGTTACAACTACAACCTCTCGGATTGCCTCAGGTACATACTTAATGGGATTATATACATGGAACGGAATTCCATGGTATGGTTCTTGACCGTGTTCGGTAGAATCGGATAGTGGGGGGGAAGTTACTATTGAAGCCTTCAACTGGCGCGTTGCTGATTTACCTTTACTTTCTTGCCTTGGTTTACTTGGACTCTTTGCCGTAGGACTCTTTACCTTAGAACTCTTCGCCGTAGGGGCAGCTGATGTTTTCTTGACAGGCATTATATATTAAAGCGGATTTCAATTTTAATACATATAAGCATGCAATTTAACCAAATTCTTATTGGATGGGCGATGTGGACGATAAATTGTATGTTATTATGCGCTTGGATTCTAGAAAGAATGCGTGGACATATTTACAACACATATTTAAAGTATGTGTCAGACGGACACATTGCTTCAGTAATATCATACCCCGTAATAATACACGCTGTTGGAGATAGTAATGTGGTATTGACCAATAAATTACGAGAGTATACCAATGCATTTTCCGACAGTTTCTTCGATTCTGATCTTATTATGGATTATTCGGGGCTCGCCCAAACACTTGGGGTCAAACGGGTATTTATAACATATTACACGGACGTACTTCGTCATCTAGACATTAATTTTGATACAAATATACAAATCCAATATGTATATACTTCATCAAGCGTTCGCAGGACGAAGAAAAAAATACTTTTTAACCAAGTAAAATTTGAAACATAAAAATCAATATATGTCTGAATCATGAGCAAATCTACAAAAACAACAGAAGCTAAAAAACTGAACATCCCTAATGGGGCAGTTCGGCAAATTATTCTTAGGTATAAAGAGACTAAAAAGGGTCTTAAAAAAATTAGTGACGAAAAAAAAGAGTTCCACATCGCCTTCAAAGAATCCGGTGATATTCGAGAGTTCATAATTCTTCTTACCCCGCAAGGTGGTATTTATAAAAACCAAAAACACATACTGTCATTTAAAGCAGTTTATGGGCCAAATTGTGAACATGTTTTCCCGAAAAATCCCCCACACTTAGTATTTATTACATCTATGTACCATCCAAACGTATATAATACCGGTGCAATATGTTTGGATATTCTGAGTGACCCCAGTAAATGGATGCCAGCATATGGGTTTGACGCAGTTATTACGAGTTTAATGCAGTTATTAGAAGACCCTAACGACAGTAGTCCAGCTAATGGAGACGCAGGTAGTGTACATGCTGCATGTATGAGACGATATACATCAGCAACTAAAGAACAACAAACTCTTGAATTCAAAGATGAATGTTTAAAGGATTTCGTCCGTAACGCTGACGCACTGAACGCTACGAACGAACATACACTTGCAAAATATGTAGAAATGTTCCCGATACTCGGCAAAAAATAAACATTTATTCTTATTTTTTTCCACCAGTCGACTATTATTTATGCAGTTGGTCGCCATTCTTTCGGCATAGGAATCTTATGTTTAATGAATATCTTGCGTAATTTATTATGGTGTAAATAGAGCATTCGATAATACCTTTTAAAGGTAGTCTTTGAAATAGAACATTCATCAGCTATTTGATCTTGGGTGATATTCAACTTTAACCTCACGGTTAGCATAAATATTGCACCTGCACATTTAGTCGTCGGCCGTGAGTCATTCATGATGTGTAATTTTTTATCTTCGGCTCGTTGAATCAGATCGCTAACGAAACATTTATACTTTTCATCAATCTCTAATGCGCAGAAATATTGTTTTATGTGATCTTCAATAGGCCGTGTCTTAGTTATGATATTTAACACTCCATTTTCGTGCATTTCTCTAACTATGCGGTCTCCCTGTGATAGAAACTTCTCCTCGATATCCATAATGGCAGCAATGTCCCTTGGTGGTTTAGTAATACCTAGTTCTATACATGCATATGTTAAACATGCACCCATTACGCCTCGTTTGCCGAAGTTTCGAAAGATCTTACCAGATTTTTTAATAGTAGTGAATTTTTCTATAGCCAGATTAAGTGCTGACTTAGGTACTTTGCGACCATTAAACTGATTATTATACCTGTAAAATTCCTTTGTATTAATGTTTTTTCTGTAAACAGTGTAGTCTGATGATGTTTTTAACAGAGATTTCTGGTATTTACCAGCACCTGTACCGACGAATCTAAATGGCATGAATGCACTTGACGAAGTATTATGATTTAAATTGGTCGATCGACAAAATCCATTAGACTCTTCAGTAAATTCAGTGGAGTCCTTTTGTTTTCCACATCCCTGACACCCATTATCATCTCCAGCGTCTTGCTTTACACCACAACAAACGCACTTATACAAGTCCTTGGAAAATCCATCTAAATTAAAGCTTTCTTTTTGAGTCATTTTAAGAATTGCTAAAGCTTCCCGATCACCTAGATCAGATTTTTTAAACCGTTTATTGAGTCCGGGAGGGGAAGAAATTCCCTCACTCACCTTAATTTGGTGAGTTAAATTAAACATATTTCCCCATTCATCATTGCTAGTCGGTGTTTTAAATTCGAGCTCTGACCACTCTCTATCATCAATTAAACGTATGCTCCTGGGTGCGTCGCCTAGCGGATTTTCTAGCGGATCCTGTACATCGTTGATGATTTCTATGTTAAGGCCTGTCCAGTCTTCATCTAGAGTAATTGTGTCACTTTCTATGACGTTAGAAATAGTGATCGGCTCTGCAGAATTCATAGACATTATATTATATATAATTATTTGTTTAGATAGGAATCACGAGTTATACTCTTGACGTTTTCAAATTTGAATATATATATTGTATAATGCTTAGTTGATTAAATCAATCTATCTGAATGAAGACTTTTGAACACATCACGAAATATGCAAACAAAAGACGTACTGAAGCTCTTGATAAAAAAAATCCTACGTTTGGTGAGGAACATAAAGGGCTTATCAAACTAAAGGACTTGTGTAAATTTATGAAAAATAGACCATTTCTTATGGATTTAGGGAAAATCACGCAGAGACAATCTCCATATTTATTTATAGATGGAGTTTCTAAACACATGGATACATTTGAAAGATATAATTCGGATAATTACGTCTTTAACGAGAATGGATGTAAAGCTGTGGAGAATATATTAGACTATATCTTATATCAATGGATGGGTAACGTCTCTCCAAAAACATATTTACACGATAAAGGAGCAGTTGTCGCAGGTGGTCTAATCTTAAACGTTCTAAAGGCTTTTAGTAATTGGTGCCGCGATACTAGCTCCGCTATGGAAATATACACATATGATAGAATGCCATGTGAAGAAGTAGATGTACCACGAAAAACGTTTCCCCATATTCGAGGAAAGAAGCATATAAAAAGAAAAGGTACTAAACAAGTATTAGATTGCAACTATTTCTACGAAATAGATAATATATTGGGTCAAATTCCTAGTAATGTTGATATTGACATATTTATGAAAGATCTCAACGTGCTTACCGACCCTTCACTTGACAACCCTCTTAATCTATCCCAACTCGGCCGACCACCCGTAACAAAAACCTCGGGGAAATCTACTGGTGATTCAGTTAGCTCGACTAAAACCCGTCCATGCAAAAAAACGAGACAACCCCCGATATCTGATGATGAATATGCCAGTGACGACGAATATGCCAGTGACGACGAATATGCCAGTGACGACGAATATGCCAGTGATAATATATCTGATAATGTCAGTAATTGGCGATCAAAAAATGTTGACCTGTATCAACGTGTAGAATTCGTAACTATAAGGGGGGAAAGATCTATAACAGCGGTCTCTAATAAAGAACTAACAATGCCCTTACAATATGTACTTGGTACGTATAAAACTGTCAGCTCCCTTCTTTACCTCTTTGATATTCCGATGAGTGCTATGGCATATGACGGTGTCGATTTATGGATGACTTACGAGGCTGCTATAGAATATTTTCATAATATAGTTTTTGCAAACGTAGAAAGGATGTCGATCAACTATGATAACCGCCTGTTAAAGTATTGTATGTTTAAAAAATGCAACATATTCATAGGTCAATATATACCTACTGATCGGGCTAAGCACTTAAAATTGGTGTCGACCCTTTGCGTTAATACCGCGTCTGCGCCTTCGAAACATCTACGCAAATCGCTGAAAATTGCAGCATCAATAGATAAGGAACTCCCAACTAAACCAAAAGATTTCGGAGAAGGTGTTGAGTTTTTATTAAACAGTTTACTTGCACATTTAGCGAACCCCGAGTGCCCCCATGTTTTTAACAGCTTCTATACTGATAATACTAGTGGTGATTTTTACGGTAATAGAAGTATGTTGCTAAAAAATTCTATCAGACTTTTTAAAACGACCAGAATTTTTAATATAAATAGTATGTCCTTTAGCGGCAAATATGGCGGGAACACTCTCGCAGAAATATTTAACTACGTGTCTAATATAGATACTAGTTATGACAAAAGATGGTTGTTAAATAAATGGGCAAGTATCTCTGAAAGTTCAAAGGAAACTCTATCATATGGTGAATTTATCTTCAATATTTCGAAAGATATTCTGAAAAAATTTAGAGCTGTGAACTTAGGACCGATAGACACATCAGCAACTATATACGACATGCGTGCAGGGTCGATAGATATGGTCACCGGTCGAAAAATAAAATGGGATGGGTATGACGTTAGTGATTTTGCAAGATTTCCCAAGCCTGTGGCGCTTGATATATTTCGGTATATGCAAAGTAACACTATTATTAATCTCCACGATGTGCTCAAGACATATAACCTCAATATTTATGATTTTAACAAGAAAAGACAAATTAACATTGAAGCTGCTCAAAACCACTTAAATAGAATAGATCGCGAAAAAAGAGAAATACGCAGCATGTTAATCAATAATATGGATGGCGATGGGAAGTGGAACCCTGCGCCTGTTGAAGACTTATATTCCGACGACGACCATCTGGATACTGATAGTAAAACCAAATCTTTCGAGGATAAGTTCCTTCGGATGATAAGTCCCCTTTCGACTATTCATCTGGAAGACAACCCTAGTGAAGGTAAAAATATTGTTGTATCTGACAACGATGACGGCGACAAGATGTGTGAGTTAGTCGATTAACACTCAAGATTTATTTTTTTAACCCATTAGACTTTTTACATCTATATATATGCAGTTTTACAAGGAAGAATTCTTTGAAGACCTGGTTCTTAAGAATAATGTCTACAAGGATATTATTAACGACGCCTTGGAAGTCGTTAAGAGATTTATTATCGAGCGTAAGTTGATATTGGTCGGCGGAATGGCCATCGACATGGCAATGAGAGCTCGTGGATCAAGGTTATATGAAAACGATGATATGTTGCCCGATTATGATTTCCTATCTCCCGACTTTCATAATGATGCATACGACCTGGCTCTTATCCTTGATAAAAAGAAATTTCCACAAGTACAAGTCATAAATGCAAGACATATGTCAACTATGCGGGTACGAGTAAATTTTGAAGTAGTCGCTGACATAACATACATACCAAAAAGCATGTTTGACAAACTTCCATTCATCAAATATCGAGGGTTTAAGGTTGTACATCCACATTACCAGATTATTGACCAACACGTATCGTTATCTAGACCATATGAAGGCGCGCCTCAAGAAAATATAACAGGGGGTCGTTGGAAAAAAGATATGACCAGGCATAATATTATAGTTTCTGTTTATCCCATTGATAATAGTGCTAATAATTCACCCGATGGATCAAAAATACTATTTAAATTTCCCTCCGCTTTATTAAAAGACCAGTGTGTCGGTGGATTCGCCGCATTAGAATACTGGAACCGAAAAGCTACCCTTATGGGGGCTACCGGATTTCCTAACACGATTAAACTAGGCAAAATGTTTGAATGTCTAGCTTATGAGTTTATACTATACAGCGACGATCCTGAACAGATCGCAAACACTTTTTTAAAATTATTAAATGTCGGACCAAAGATTAAAGAGTCAAAGATAAAGCTTGTTCGGTATAAAAGTCTTCTAGAAAAAGTACCACGTAGTATACATGTTGAAGGTAAAGGCATAATAATATTCGATACATACGCGAGCAAACTCGCTGCACATAAGAGTAAGCTTCATAATATGTATTTTGCTAACCCACAAACTATCATGGTACATATGCTAACTGAATGGGTCGTTAATAAAAGTGTACAACATCTACAGGGGTACTTACTGGCAAAAAAATTAGTATCCTGGGCAAGCGTTGAATTTGGCAAGGGAAAAAATACGAACTTATACATGCCATTTTTACCAACTCATGAAACATATGGAGAAGTTAACTGGTCACATAATTATATCCTTTACAGGAAGCAATTTGTTGATATGATTGATGGAAAAAAAACCCCCCGACCAACACCGCCACCATTATATAATGAAAATCTAAAAAAATCAATCGCTGAGATGCGTAAATTTAAACCAAGCGAGTCCGAATTATATCAATTTGACGGTGGTCCTGTCGAAGGAAACAAGATATTTGAAAGGGTCAAACTTGCAGGGGAATAATAACATATTTGCTGGTTTTAGGATTTAGCAAAATCTGAATCTGCCCTGGACCGTTAAAATGTTTATTAAGAGCTAGTAAATGCATGTTTAATAAATGTTGATGGTGTAATATAAACTCGCAAGAAATCTTTTGAAAACTGCTTACAGCATCCATATCAAGCCAATGTGTATTATTGGATATAAAGTCTTCACTCAATGAATTATACTTAGGCACAATTACCTCCATAGATTCATGTGGTGATTCAGTTGCATCACCAATAATACCACATCCACCTCGTATACTTTGACCTTTCCAATAATTGCGGTAGCGACTAATAAAATATTCGGGTAGCGTACAATATTTTACAAGCAAATCCCAATATACTTGGTGGGTGTTTTCCTCTATAAATTGAAGAGTCAATGTATTAATCTGATATTTGCATATTAATTTCCAATTCATACATTGACCATATGCTTTGATTAAATGTAAAGGAACAGTTTGAAATTGTAATAATGTATTGCAGTTGAATTTACCCCAGTACTTTTCGATATTCGTACTTGATATTTTTTTATTTCTCGCGTACCAATTCCAGTCGATAACTGAAGTATCTGAGAAAATATCAATAAAATCATCGGTATAATTTATCATTTTAACCCCGCAGTATTTTAGAACATGGCTGGAAGCTATCTCATTCTTAAATGTGTACAGAATAAAAGAATCTTTCACATAATTCGCCATCAAATATGCATCCCAATCCATCAAATGGGCGCACTTAATAATAACATCAAAACTCAGTGGTTGGCCTGAAGTAGTCTTCCAATCTAATTTATCCATGTATTGTAATATCGCCCCGCCAGAGAGGGGGTATTTTGATATATATTCCCACCCGTAATACGCAAGAATGTCATTTTCAATATCTTTACATAGGAGTGTATTTCTTAGAGTAACTGGGTACATACTATATATCAGCCGATTATACTATATATCAGCCGATTATACTATATATCAGCCGATTATACTATATATCAGCCGATTATACTATATATCAGCCGATTATACTATATATCAGCCAATTATACTACATCAGAGAACAATTACTCCGCGTTAGTAACCTCACCCAGGCCTTTCTTGATTTTTAATAAAACCTCATCTTACTCATCTTATTATATATGAAAGATGTCAGTTAATTGATATGGGTGTGACTATTTGAATTCCCGTAAATTCTGTAAATATATTATACCACATCAAGGTTTTGATCCGTTGGCTCAGTGCTTGTGAATGGTTGGTCACTTAGTGATTGACTACTAGGGTTAGATTTGTCTCCCCATAATTCTGTCAAACCCCAAACTATTAAGGCGATAACCCCAACGATGATCAGAACTATTGCAATTTTTCCTGTTATCGTCGCCTCATTAAATTTATCTAGATTACCTCCTTTTTTTGTCTTAATGCATGGTTGGCATTTTTTTGAGTGGCGCTTTGCTCTAGAAGGCATGGTTTATATTTTAAAAAGAATCATTAATGTAAATATTTATTCATCCCCGTCGGCCGTCTTTGAGACGAGCAACAAATCCCTCGATAGCAGTGGTTAGAGGATTTGTGTCGGGCTGAACAGTCTGTTGCGAACCTTCTTCCACAATTGCATCGTAGAAAATAGTAGTCACGGCATTACCAGTTTTTTCAAACATCTTGTATTGTAATTGTCCATTATCAGCCCATGAAATTTCAACAGCTCCCCCCTGAGATCCGATATAAGAAACTGGGTATTTGGTAGAAGATGCTTGCTCGGATAGAAAATTATCCTTCAACACCGTAGTGATGTTAAGTCGAGTGTTGTTAACAAATATGTTTAATGTCGGGTAGTAGTCGTCCATGTCTGGATAATTAGCGAAAAGTTCGCCGTTTACAAAGGTCGCGGACCCCCTGAACTTCCCCCTCATTTTGACAACTTCAGGATGAGGTTTATCAGAACTGCTTACGTGTGTTGGCGCATCTTCTCCTGGCACGGTATCGCCACCAACAATACCTCGTCGTCCACGCGCAGCAACCGTGTCATCGGGTAAAAGTTCCAATTGTTTTCGAATACCATATGGCAAATCGTTCATATGTTTTGGGTTATTAAGCAGACCTGTAGGGGGAACTTTGTTTACCTTCCATGATTTAGAAGCGTCTTCCTTACTACTTACCTGCAGAGTTCCAACGTCACTAAGAGTTAATTCTAGGGGAGTGGCCGTTTCATCAGAGACTAGCGCAACGATAGGATAGTTTTTTGCCGGCGAAACAGTGTCTACTCCGTCAACAGTTACCAATACTTGACGAGGCTGTCCCTCGACCTCATCCAATAATACAATATCAACTAGATGTTGCTCAGAGGAGGATTCGACTATACCAGTATTAACGGTGTTTGGACCATCGCCAGCAACCCCTTCTAGAGTTTCGGCGTTCTTCTGCCTGACAGTAAATCCTGCCAACAGAGATCCTGATGATCCAATAACGTAAGTCCCCTCTAAGTCTGCGACTCTAGGGTCAACATCTGTTTTAGCTGTTTTAAATAATATGATGATAACAACGACTATGCATACCGCAATAATAAGATATGCCCAAAATTTGCTATCTTTCTGTTCGGTATCAAATGGTGCCGACGGTGCCGACGGTGCCGACGGTGCTGATGCGTATGGGTTGGTCGGCGGTGGTGCCGATACTAAGGGTGAGTATGTCGGGTAAGAATCTTCCATAACTATATAGATAAAAAAATAATAAGCCTAATAAACATATTCATTTATGATTTGACAAAGCACGTCAGGCATATAAATTTCTAGAGGCGTCTGAAAAATCTGGAACAAATATTTATAACGCGGTTGATTTTTTTATTTTGGTCAATCTCTATCTTAGCTGTAAGAGCTATAATTGTTTCAAAATTATCAGTATTGATCTCTAACATCCTCATTAAGTACGATATTTGATCATCTACGTGTTTATATTTATCAACGATTTTCTTTCGTATAATCGTTCAACATACGCATCCTCGTACTGTGTAATTTTATCAAACAACAGAGTAGTCTGCAAAAATGTTAACGCCTCCATAACAAACCTTTCCACGCCAATATACGGAGCAACGGACTTAAAGTGATCACATGTTCGAAGTCATAACACGGTCATCTTTTAATTTTTATATAGTTAAAACATAGAATCAATAATCGATCCATTATATTGTAAAAAATGAATACATGGTGTATATATACAATGCTATCGTTTGAGATACCACCCCAGACGTCGGCGATTGAATCGTTAAATATCAATGGATACACTGGCGTGTCTGGTAAAGCAAATATGAGTAAAAAATATGCTAAATTACAAATTGATCTTGCCAATGCAAAAACTCTCCTTGATGAACCATATAAAAATCCCATCGCAGGTAAACTAATGGGATTTTTCGAACCCTTTAAACATGCAAAAAGACAATTTGCCAAAGAGTATAAAACCTTTAATATCAATAATGCCTGGTTGAAAATTATTGAAATATACAACTACTACCCGGAAATATGGAATGTGACAGGGGTCGAATCGAAGGCAAAAACGAAAGAGGCAAGATATTTTGATAATGCGGCGTTCCCAGGTAGTTTTATCATAGCAACTCATCATTATGTCAGCGGATTGCGACCACCAAGAAAACTAATATGGAATGCATCGAGTCTCGTTGATCCTATTGACATTAACAAAAAACCCCTGGCTGATATGTATGGATTATATGAGGCATATCCTAAAAAATGGACAATGACCAAAGATAATAATGGTGACGTAACGGATGTTAAAAATATCAAACATACACTTAAATATATTAAAAAACCCGTGCAAGTGTATACATCAGACCTTGGGTTTGGTGTATCTGAGGATTATAATAAACAAGAAGAACTGCATATGCTTGCGAACTTTGGACAAATAATCTCCGGATTATACCTCTTGCAGGATGGTGGAAATTTAATCACTAAACAATATACTTATTTTCATCCATCAACAATAGCCATGATCGCGCTATTATCCGGATTGTTTAAGAAATTCTATATCTGCAAGCCACACACTAGCAAAGAAGATAATTCAGAAATCTACCTTGTAGGTTTGGGACTGGACAAAAAAACATACGGAGCAATAAAAGACAAGTTATTTGACCTGCTAGAATCCAGAGACGTCACCAAACCAATACTTAAAAGTAAAAAATACACACCTGCATTCAAAGCAATGATCGAAGAATCCGCAAACCAAATATACACGAGGCAAATAAAAAAAATAGAATACAACGTCTTTCTCTTCAACAAAATTATAGAAAAGACAGGAAATAATATATCACAAGCGTCAAAACTTGCCCTTAAAATATTAGATAGATATATTCGGAGCGAAGTCGAGAAGTGGAAGCAAGCAAATCCTATTAGGCCTTTAACAGTGCCTCATCTGAAGATGCGTAATACATATTATCAATAGTCCACAGAAGTACCCATAATTTTAATTCCATATAAATAAAAATTGAATCAATAATATCTATTATTACAAGTATCAAGATGCGCCAAGGTTCCTCGCAATATTCTCAACAATACCGTCAAAATTATAATAACGGTAGTGGTGGAGGTCCTTTACGCAGCGGAAATACCGCTCTAGCTTACGAGCCAGCACATATCCCAGCACATAACTATCATCGTCACTATGATCCCCGACGCAATGGTGGAAGGGCTGAAGCTAATGGTATGGGTTCATGGGTTTCTACATCGACTAGTCAGGTCAGTCGAGACAGTCGAGACAGTCGAGACAGTCGAAGTGGTCCTCCTCGTAATAACCGAGGACCGCCGAGAAATAACGGACGTAAGTTTAGACACAGCGTACCTCCTTTGATCCCTCAAAGGCTAAGTGATATATTTGAATTCATACAATCTTGTAAGTTTGTCACTGATCAGACTCCGACAGATGAGGCATTTCAATCATTTCTAGCAGCATTAAACGATGCCCAAGCCGCTAGCGCTGAGGAAGAGTTCTCCAGAAGAACAGTCTTCGAGTTGGTTCATGTTCCAGGAAACGGTGAAGAATTAACGTTTATGCACCTCATTCGATCTAATCCCCGGTTTAATAAGTTTATTCTTTGGACTATCGCACCGACAATCGTAACGTGGTTTAAGTTAGAAGATAAAGTCAAGCTTCAATGGGATGGCAAGCGTAATCGATATTATGGTCGGCTTGTGAATAATAGTAGCGAAACCCCGCAGGTAGACTCTAGTAAGTCTAAATCTCCATCTAGCAAACTTCCTGATCATACAGGACTCCCGTCATTCGAAGAGATTCAAATGATGATCAAAGTAAAAGAACAAGTTGACGAGGTTAAAGACGCTGAGCAAGAGCAAGAAACATCTACTGAACAAGAAACATCTACTGAGCAAGAAACGAATTCTAAAATTAAGGTAGTCGGGAAGAAAAAGACTCATCCGATCAAAAAGGTGATGAAAAAAGATGATGATGATGATGATGATGATGAAGATGAAGATGAAGATGAAGAAGAAGATGAAGAATAAGAATAGTAATAAATATGTGTTAATTTTTTTTCTTATCTAAAAATTGAATACCACATATCCTATATAGCTTTGATGGGTGATTCTAAAAAATCTGCAAGCGATTCTCTGGCATCGGCCATTCGGGTATTGTCCGCTAAGATTGATAAATTATCAGCAAAGGTTGACAAACTACACGACCAAGATATGGCTGTTGTGAAAGAACAAATGTCATCAATGATACAATCTCTTTCGGATATGTCTGTGAAGGTTGATATTGGATTAAACACAAGCGCACGTGGAGGCAATATTGCGGACGGAAAGGTCGCCGCTCGAGGTAGCAACCCAGTTGATAAAGGTAAAAAACCAACTATAGCAGCATATTGGAAGACGGAATGGTTTGCCAACCCAAAGAAGTTGGCTGAGAAATTTGGTTTTGATCCAGAATACATCGAGACTTTAAAGGCAGAACACGCCGAAGAACTAAGTAAAAAACGTAGTGAAGTAGAAAAAAAACATCTACTCGGAAGAAAAGTATACGCATGCTTGACAACTGCTCAGAAGAAAACGACACTATCGGGGATGCGTGATGGAAGTTTTATTGAGTCTGATAAGACCGAAAAAAGAAAGAACGAGATAGGTGAGGACGATGATTCTGATGACGGAGATGATCTAGATGCCACCCCTCCGAGTCCGGTAAAAAAAGCGAATACCAAAAAATCCCCAGCAAAATCCCCAGCAAAATCCCCAGCAAAATCCCCAGCAAAATCCCCAGCAAAATCCCCGGCAAAAAAAATACCTAAATCATCCCAAACAACTCTGAATGTTGCTAGTGATGTCGAAGATTCTGACTCGGATGATCTTTAACTATTCAACCCGACAAGATTAGGATAATTTATAACTCCCAGTGTTACCCTTATATATCTCTGGTCGATAAGGATAGTGCGACTGAGCTTTAAGCCCCTCTATTCTTTTAGCAGTCGCATAGTCTTGATATTTCCCCATATGAGCAAGTTCGAATGCATTGGATATCCACCCAAATTTAGGGTCTCTAATTTTTTTGGCCGATTGCATAATGGATTGAATTTTATCCGTTAGAAATAAACTCGGTAGTTTGCCTATGTTTTTAATTATTTTGAGCACCCATAAGTCAATCAGCAAAAATCTGAGCAAGACGTATGGGTTTCCCACCTGAATGGTTTGTCCCTCAACATCTATGTTGATATAAGGTATCAACTCAAAATTACCACTATTAAAAACATCGAGAAAAGCTTTTTCCTTTATTTTTTCACCGGCTCCTGGAAAAAGTATGTAAAATGTATACCTGTATGTGCGAAAATCATTTGGAATATACAATTGTTGTAGTTTAAACGACACCTTAAATTGGGTGAGGGACGATACAAATTTAATAATCTCATCAACATATACTTCTGGTTTGTCAGAAGTGATAACCTGTAATTTTTCCATGTTAACAATGTCCAAAGTATTTGGGTTAGAAATTAGATCGACTGCCCAATGACCAATTGTACAATATTTCGAGTTGCCGGCGAAAAATTTACCCAATAGAATCGACTTTAATAATTCTAGGTCGGACATCCGCTTGACATGACAAACTTTACATGTCCCGCCAAGCATCTGTTTTGCATCTCTTTCTTCAACCAGACTGAACATTTTTTTTTCTTTATCCAGTAGATCCGGCCATTCAGTGTACTTATCTGGAGAATATAGACGTCGATAAATATCCATCATCTCAATTTCAGGCGGAAAATAAAACATATCACCTATTTGAACGGGTAAAATAATAGAGTCTAACTTAAGCAATGTATGTTGTTTAGTTGCATATAGTGTGCATACTATTCGAGAATTATACTCTATATTAAATTTTTCGCGATTTGCGACAGTGTTCATCCTGACCCATTTACCACATTTTTCATGCAAAAGATTAGCCAGCTTAATTGCTTGCTTATACGGGTTATATGTGTAGATAGCAATACCATCCTTATTTAGATCATATGTGCAAGGGGTTTCGTCTAATAAACATATAATGTTGCTTATTATAAGTTTGTTTTCTTTACAGTATTCATATATAACGTCATATATTGGCTTGAGGGACATTCGGTCGATTTCAATAATTTCCCTGGCCGATTCTTTTACTTTTTCGAGAAATCCCTGCTCTAGAATATTAGCAAACGTATTGGTGCCGGCGACGGCAGCTGTTTTTTTTGCCGGCGAGTGGGCTGTTTTTTTTGCCGGCGAGTGGGCTGTTTTTTTTGCCGGCGAGTGGGCTGTTTTTTTTGCCGGCGAGTGGGCTGTTTTTTTACC
>JBFIJM010000004.1:0-60860 GCA_041600715.1 Saccharimonadales bacterium (SeqCode)
ATAAAAACATGTAATTTAATGGTTGGATAAATCTAGAAAAATGAATTCGTATATTAATTATTCAATGTCGACGCCCGTAGCAAAATCTCAAATTTACATGACGGAATTAATGAAGTCAAAATTAATAGGTGTCATCTGTATTGACATTATCAAATACGTAGATTTACTCGAAGGTACTCTGCAACATAAACATATACATACTAATACAATTAATTGTATTATTCAACTCCAAGATGGTCGGCTGGCGAGTTGTGGTAAAACAATCATTATTTGGAACCTGGATGGTAAAATTATTCATAATTTTACACATACCGATTGGGTGGTACGTTTTGTCATTCAACTCCAAGATGGTCGGTTGGCAAGTTGTAGTGAAGATAGGTCAATAATTATTTGGAACCTGGATGGTAAAATTATAAATAATTTTACACATACCGATTGTATATATTCTGTCATTCAACTCCAAGATGGTCAGCTGGCAAGTTGCAGTGGTAAAACAATTATTATCTGGACCCTGGATGGTAAAATTATGAATAAACTTACTGGGCATACCGATTGGATAAATTCTATGATTCAACTTCAAGATGGTCGACTGGTGAGTTGTGGTTGGGATAAATCAATCATTATTTGGAACTTGGATGGTAAACAAATTAGCCAACTTACGGGGCATACCGATGATGTATATTCTGTCATTCAACTTCAAGATGGTCGGTTGGCGTGTTGCAGTGGTAAATCAATTATTATCTGGACCCTGGATGGTAAACAAGTTAACCAACTCACGGGGCATACCGGTTCGGTAAATTCTCTAATTCAACTTCAAGATGGTCGGTTGGCGAGTTGTAGTTGGGATAAATCAATCATTATTTGGACACCGGATGGTAAACAAGTTAGCCGACTTACGGGGCATACCGATTATATATATTCTATCATTCAACTCCAAGATGGTCGGCTGGCGAGTTGCAGTAGGGATAAATCAATGATTATCTGGGGATAGATGAATTATTTTAGGTATGTATAAAATAGGGTTTCCGCCATCGACCCCCGAGGCTAACCCAAAGACAGCATTTTCCTAAGGTTAAAGCATGATTTCTCTAAAATGCCCTAAGTAAGTTAGGCCCGAGGGTCGACAAAACACGTTTTTTTGACACCCCATTTTTCGGGGGTTTTCCGCAGAAGGTCAACAATATTATTTCTCCCGAAATCAAACCATAATGCTTTAAAATTAGTCTTGATAAAAAAAAACATGTAATTTAATGGTTGGATAAATCTAGAAAATTGAATTCGTATATTAATTATTCAATGTCTTCGCCAATAGCTAAATCTCAAATCTACATGACAGAATTAATGAAGTCAAAATTAATAGATGTCATCTGCATTGACATTATCAAATACGTAGATTTACTCGAAGGTACTCTGCAACATAAACTTGTATCTGACACAATCGACCAAATTATTCAACTTCAAGATGGTCGGTTGGCGAGTTGTTGTAGTGAAGATATGTCAATAATTATTTGGAACCTGGATGGTAAACAACTTACGGGGCATATCGATTATATACGTTCTGTCATTCAACTCCAAGATGGTCGGTTGGCGTGTTGCAGTTGGGATAAATCAATTATCTGGACCCTAGATGATAAAATTATTCATAATTTTACACATACCGATGATGTATATTCTATCATTCAACTTCAAGATGGTCGGTTGGCGAGTTGTAGTGAAGATAGGTCAATTATTATTTGGACCCTAGACGGTAAAATTATGAATAAACTTACGGGGCATACTGATTATATATATTCTATCACTCAACTTCAAGACGGCCGGTTGGCGAGTTGTAGTGAAGATGGGTTAATTATTATCTGGAACCTGGATGGTAAACAAATTAGCCAACTTACGGGGCATACCGATGCTGTATATTCTATCATTCAACTTCAAGATGGTCGGTTGGCGTGTTGCAGTGATAAATCAATTATTATCTGGGCCCTGGATGGTAAAATTATGAATAAACTTACGGGGCATACCGATGCTGTACTCTATATCATTCAGCTTCAAGATGGTCGGTTGGCAAGTTGCAGCTTGGATAAATCAATCATTATCTGGGGATAGATGAATTATTTTATATATACCTAAAATAGGGTTTCCGCCATCGACCCTCGAGGCTAACCCAAAGATAGCATTCCCCTAAGGTTAAAGCATGATTTCTCTAAAATGCCCTAAGTAAGTTAGGCCCGATGGTCGACAAAACATGTTTTTTTGACATCCCGTTTTTCGGGGGTTTTCCGCAGAAGGTCAATACAATAATATTATTTCTCCCGAAATCAAACCATAATGCTTTAAAAAATTAGTCTTGATAAAAAATAAAAACATGTAATTTAATGGTTGGATAAATCTAGAAAAATGAATCGTATATTAATTATTCAATGTCGACGCCCGTAGCAAAATCTCAAATTTACATGACGGAATTAATGAAGTCAAAATTAATAGATGTCATCTGTCTTGACATTATCAAATACGTAGATTTACTCGAAGGTACTCTGCAACATAAACATATACATACTAATGCAATTAATTGTATTATTCAACTCCAAGATGGTCGGCTGGCGAGTTGTGGTAAAACAATCATTATTTGGACCCTGGATGGTAGACAAATCCTGTTTTCGCCGCTAGAAAAAAGAGGTTTTTTTTCTGGCGGCACGCGGCTGTGACAACACTATCGACCCCGAAGAGTAACTATAAAAAACAGGATATTATAGGAATTATTAAAAAAATAATCGATCAATATCTAACTCTGGCCATATCGCTGTCGATAAATAAATCTTTATCAATAAATGTACCAGTCATATTGGCTCTGGTAAGATTTGCATGGAAAAAGATTGCGCGAAATAAATCTGTATTACTAAAATTAGCACCTATAAGAGTAGCATGAGTGAAATCTGCAGATCCTAAATCGACTTCAGAAAGATTGACGTAAGATAGATTGGAGTGGTTGAATTTAACGTCTGCTAAATAAAATAGTGAGCGTTGAGTTGTTATCGTATAATCACCGGTATAGAAATGATCAAACGCGAATCCTCTGATATCGAGATAAGATAGATCTAAAGGCCTTGCAAAATCGGTGATGAGATTTTCACCCAAGACATCTACCAAGTCAACGATGATGGTGCTGAGGTCAACATACTCAGCAACTGAATTCACTAAATATTTCGGAAGTTTGGCAGAGGTCGTGATGACTGAAGTAACGGCGTTACGTCGATGGGCGTCAGCAACTTCCTTGAAATCTAATTCCGGACACGCATCAGCATAACCAATATAACTATAAACTATATCACAAATACAATCAGGTAAAACCGTGGCAACTGAAATTACCGAGGTAAAGAGTTTATGCCTGTGATTGGATACAGTTTTGAGGATTTTCTCATCGGAGGTTAGAACCACTTGGGCGCCGACAGAGGGCGAAGCCTGAACAATGGTAGAACTTGCCATCGAACTTTATTACTGATACAAAAATCAATTTTTTATGGAAAGATTAACAATTACACTTTCAACAAGGCTAAATTATTACTTATATATAGATGAAGGTATGCGAACTTTTGATATGGACATTTGTAATTATACTTGTAATTGTACTTTGTCTTATACTTATATCTGAATGTAAAATAACAACTGAGGGGTTTGTTGCACCTAACGGAGATTTCTTTGAAACTGAGGATGATTACATAAGATTTTGTAAGCTTAATCCTGCCAAATGCATACCGTATTCTTTACCATATAATGCACCATATATACCATATGTACCATATGGTGGCGCTGGATATGGTAGACAACGTGCATATGGTAGAGGATATGAATCTGCATATGGGACAGGATATGGTCGAGGTATTTATTATGGTGGACAAAACGTTCCTCACATGGTTTACGATCAGGGAGGAGGAGGTCGCCGAGGACTTCATGATGGAGACACTGGATATAGATTTAGATAAAAAATAACACATCCGTATCTATGGGGTTTTCGTTTCTATCACAACTGATCATATTCATGCTTCATCATTATTTTCCCAATTATCAGCCATCTTCGCAACCTTGCATGTCATCATCTGGAATACCGATCGGTATATATGGATCAACCATGCCAGCTGGAGGTGCAGAATTTTTTTTTATCGGTACGGGTGTATATTTAATTTCTACTAGACTTTTATTCTTCATCAAAGAACTAGTCTTCAGATAATCATCTATAATTTTTTTAGGATTCCCACCGGACCAATATTTTTTTTCTCTTGATTTCTTTTTGACATTTTTTACATTTTTTTCTTTTGATTTTTGTTCTTAGGTTTAATGGTATCTGTTTGCACTGTAATAATTGGAAGTTGGTCACTTTCTATCATATTCAATATAACGAATATGTCTTTCTTAATTTTTATATAGAAATGTGGGGGTTATCGACGTTGGTTGTTTTTGTTATAATGACATTATTAATATTGCACTTGTATAATACAGCATACGCCACGAGGGTGTACTTTTTTCACAGTGAATCATGTAAATATTGTATCGACCTTGAACCTGCTTGGGATATGTTTATTAATAGTTCTCCATCAAGTGTTCGTCCTATGAAGATAGATAAAAATGCCAACACCAAGATGGCTGAGAATTTTGGTGTATCTTCTGTGCCGCATATTGTTAAAGTCCAGGGAGATAATCGATATGTTTATGATGGCGATCGGTCAGCTGAAGATTTACTTAGATGGGCGAAGCGTGATGAATAAAAATTGAATTGATATTATAAATCAATTATTATATGGCTCAAATATCATATAAATAATAGTTATATTTTTTTAAATAATGCAGATATCAAATGCCGAAACTATGCAGTTAAATAAAATATACAGGAATGAACATTATATACGACAACATGAAGCTATTACAAAGGAAATGGAAATGCGAAAAAAAGGACTAGATCTTATCATCGCTTATCAGGCCGAAGCAATAAACCGTTTAAAAGCCCTTAATCTTGTCGAACAAGCCCAGAAGACTGAATATACAATTGCTCGAGAACAAGAAGCTACTGAAATGATGAGAATTATAGGAGTTGAGAGTAAAAAACATCAAATGGAAGTCTGTAATGCTCAGGCTGAAGCTGTTAAATCACATAATTTAGCGAGATACTTTCAAGGTCTTGCTGATCACTTTGACTCACAAATACCACGTACAGGTGATGTTATTAATTTTACAATTACACCCATTGGAGAAGATCCAACTCAAGGAGGCGCTGTCTTGTTGCCGGCAAACAACGTCGTTGCCCCAGTCAGTAACGTTATTACCCCATCTAGTGAAGAAGACTCGACAACATCATCTAGTCATGGTGATGGTGATGGTGTATCATGTGGGGATACCATCGATAGTGACCGTGATAATGTAAAGCATCCTTTACCCTAAAGTTGTGCGCTAGCACACTTCAATAAATGAACCAAGGGTACATAACCACTTCAAAATAGGACCTATCATTTCTATCTTCTTCTCGACAGATAGATAATTTTTTTCAAAGTCATCATTAAACCTGTCATATTGTAAAATTTTATTTTGTACACCTGCAAATCTTGTCTTGCTAATGTCAACACCTTTCGATGCAAAAAATTCTCCCTGAACTTTTAGTAAAGACATAATTGAAGACAATAATACATCTACCTTACCAAGATCTTTACTTTCATTATGGACTCTTCTAAGATATGACGATGCATCGGTATTTTTTAATTCTATCTTTATTTTCGATATGTTTGAGTAAAATTCCCTATAGGGATTTACTGGAATCATAAAACCATGTTTTTCATTGATAAAAGCATTAACGATCACTCTCGACACGCCGCTTAATGAGTCAACTTTATACCACTGGTCATTAACCCTTTTTAATCCAAAGATATGCCCTTGATTAAATACAAATATAAAATCCCCCTTGAGATTTTTCAATAGGGTCTCAACTGTAAGTCGATGACCTGGTTGAATCCAATGTATCCGACAATGTACACCATATTTCTTCATAATGTACGATACGAGATTTTCACGGCAAAAGTATGAAAAATCCCATGAATCGCAACTCATACCATTGTAACATTTATAATTTTTTAGCTGGTCGTCAAATTCTTTTTTATACTTGGCAAAAACTTCTTGGCTAATTTCAGATCTACCAAAATAGGCATTGCAAGCATGCATACGACATAACCCACCAATTTGTCTTTCATAAAAAATCCCGTCCATTATATATTAAAACGAATAGATGTTTAAGTCAGACGAGGGGACTAATGCAAATACAGGTCAACCGTGGGGGAGAATTTTAATATCCCTAGTGCTTGTAATTATCATCTTGATAATCGGCGCACTAATGGCAAGTAAGCGTGTGGATATTCTTAAACTTGAAGGTCGGTACTCTTCGTTAGGCGGGGCAAAATCTTCAGAATTAGCCATCAAAAAAAGCGACCAAGGGATGTTTACTGTTCTTGCAACATTTAATGGAGTCACCACGGAGAACTCTATTTACGGGACGAGATTAAGTCTCGCTACTAAATTAGGTGACCCATCTTCTGTGGTATCGTATACATTTGCTTTGGTTGGGTCAAATATTGTTTTTACACCTGTTCCGGGGTCACCTGGATCGGGTTTACCTATTACTTTTGTTACTATTGAAGGATATGAAACGCGTCTAGGGGGTACTAGTTCTTGGGGGTTTAAAGATCTTGCTGGTAATCTATACGCACCCCCACCATGGGATTATGATAACCATTCATGTACACAATGTCATATGAAATATCTAACTACTTCACGAATAGGGTCTAGTTGCCGACTACATGATCACAATGCCGACAGTCAACGATATATTGACAAGGTGGCTCAGGATATTGATTTACGAATAAGAAACCAGAGATATTATGGATATCATGGACCACGTGGTTAATTATACGAATATTTCATTGAACGGTACCGGATTTAGGAAAGGTCCATTCCAGACAACCTGACCATCATCATTCTTGATCGAGACCTTTACACCTTTCATTTTATCTAGATGACTATCATCAGCTCCTATATGGATGTTTTTAATACGCACATCTGTTCCAAGATCCAACTCGACCGATGACCCAATATCCATACTCCCATATGATAATTTACCAGGATACCCCGGAACCTTTATACTTGTAATAGGGATAGGTGTTTCGGAAAATTTATAAACAGAGACATATCTCCCTTCGATTTCTTTTTTATGTTTAAAACCTTCTCCAATGGGAGAAATTATTCGATCGTCTAATTTACAGTGGTTGGTTGTTTGTGCAAAACAATACCATATTAAGACTAATAATAGTAGTATAACAAATGTAAAAACTGCCCGATACACTTGTTTATTCAATGCCTCTATACATATCTCTGGTATTTTTGACACCCTGACCGGACCATGTTTAGTTTCGATAGTTTCTTCACTCATAAGTATATTAACACAAAAAAATTATAAGGCTTTATCCAATTACTTGTTAGTGGGTATAATAAATGTCTCAGGTGGGACAGCGATCGATGAGGTCGATGAGGTCGGTGAGGTCGGTGAGGTTACCCAAGACGAATTCTTCTTCAATTCCTCCATCATGTTTTCAACGGGGCCAACTTTTCGCAGGTAGAACGCGAAATATGCATGGAGTTTTTTTGCTAACACTGGCATATCGAGGTAGTGGACTGTAAGAATCATATTAGTCAAACACTCCATGAAGTTCTCAGATTTAGAGATTGGTCCATTGATAATGGCATAATCGCTACCAAGGATACCCTCTAAGGTTGAATTCTTGTCTAATGGTTGTCGTGGTGCAGGCAATTCTTCGCCATTTAGATCACAGTGTTTAATATAATCATACATGAGATTATAACCTTCTTTAAATCCTTCTTTAAGTTCAACTTTAGATTCTTTGAACCCGCCTCCTTCAAGTGCTGAGTAAAATACGCCAATCATTTTGGCCGATCGTTTAGATATTGGGTATTTTGTATCTTTAAACACCAAAGTATAAATTTCATCAGCATCGTCATCAAGACCACCCATTTCTTCTTGCTTTTCGTCGGCGCGAAGTTTATTGAATATCAATGATTTTTCGATACGTGAAGTATATGTTCGGAGATGTTTTAGTTCTTTTTTTGACCAGGTTAGTAGATTAATTTGGTCCATGTCGGATATTTTTTTAGTCTTCGCTGCCTCAGTTAATTGAGCATTGAAGAGTTTCAACATATCATCTTCTTTTTTACCTTTGGCCTGACTCGCGTTAGCCCACAAGGCCGCGGCTGATCGTAATTTAAGCCCATTAATTAATTCATCAGAAGCTCCAATCAACGATATGCAGATAGATATTTTTGCTTCCAGGGTAGGGTCCTTTACTTTTTTCTTAATTTCCTGATGAAATTTCTTGAGGGCTGCGGCGGCTTTAATATCTTCATTATCGAGACTCTTAGACATAATAGTGATAGATCAAATATACAGTATGTGTATTTCAATTTTTAGATTAATATAATATATAGTGTTTAATGCAATACATACTTGTGGTTGTTATTTTAGTTGTTTTCCTTTTCCTGACATCACCATGTACATCATGTATGGGAGAGAAAGAAAATTTTATGGCCGGACATGGTGGTAATTTTAAATTAGATGATGCTAATGTGTTCGATCCAGAACCGGCAAGCTTTCGATCGCACGATGCTCAATATCGTTACCCCAATCAACGACATGTATGGATCCCACCGCCGTCCCATCAATATTCGCCAGGAACTAATTGGGGTTATATTTACACACGAGCAGCTCGACCGCATTGGCTTAACCATCATAATGCTCATTAATCTTAGGCTTATAAGTTTAAGAATTATTCCGTCTGGAAAATAAACTGGGCACTCCATGGTTTTTTATTCAGATCAAGAACGTTTCCCTTGTCATCCTCCAATATAAAATCAATATCATTTTGATACGTCTGCTTCAAGTTTAGCTCAAATTGGGCGTCGATAGGTTCGTGTATGATTATATCCGTGGGATTGCCCTTGGTCGGTATAGCGCATAATATATTTTTTCCGTCTTCGCTTGACGCTGTTGCAGAGGGGGAAGACGCATATTGAGTCAGCAAATTTGACCGTAATAATAGATAGTTAGGACCGTGTAAACATAACACAGAGTCTCCAACATTTGACGTTGCCACTGCGGAATCAACGGTAAACCCTAAAATTGGTGCGATATTATTGGCTGCACTGGTCAGTACGGCAAATGCTCCAGCCGCTGCAATGGTCAGTTTATGGGTTGAATTACTATATGTAACTGTATAAGGGCCTCCACCTATAGCGTCAAGAGTTGTTTTTAGGGCGGTAGCGAACGTACCCGCTGTGTAGTTTCCAGGGGCAACCGCGCCTGTTCCGGCAGTTACTTCAGCGATATTATTGGTGGCATTGACCGCATAATATGTGAATGGTATTTGTACTGACGCTAACCTAATGATCTTAACCCGATCAATCTTTCTATCTAGGGTATATGTGAAATTTGTTGTGGTTGTAGTTGTCTTGTTATCTCTCTTATCGGCATCAATAACGACACGTGTATACTCTTGCTTTGGTCTTAAGATCTGATCCATCCTATATGATGAAAAAAATAAAGCATAAACTAAACCGAGATAGGAAGTTGCATATACCCATTTATAATTCGGTCTCGAATGGCGTCGAATGGATCTTTACTCGCCGATGGTTGTGGAAAAAGCTGCTTACTCACCGAAAGTGGGGCGGTTGCCGTCGTTAGTTGTGGCTGATGGATTTCTTTGCTCTCGTCAAGGTCACTCTCACTATCTTCTTTACTCTCGTCAAAGTCGCTCCCACTATCTTCGGACGAGGAACAGTTGATAATGAGACCTTTCATATTCAGTTCAAGACTAGATAAAGACGAATGCAGGTGATTGGTGGGCGCATTCCTCAGATTATTGACGGCTTGTAAAACATTCGACGATGCTCCAGTAAACATGTAGTCGGTTATGGACATGGATGTTTGATGTGGTATATTACTATCCAAAGTAACAACAACTTGTCCACCGTCTCGACGCCAGAACACAGGCTCGACTTCGAAGAAATACTTGGCGAACATTTCTGGCCAACGAAGAACGACAAACTGGAAGTCTGAAATCGCCTCCATGGCATACGGCGACCGAAAGTCGTGTCGTGGTAGACTAATACCTCCTCCTGGCATAAACCGCGGCTTTAACCTCATCGGTTCCATAATGACGAGAGATTCGGCGGACGGTATTAGTGGAAATGCATACAATGAACCTAACACTATAGAAACTGGGTTAATCTGCTCGGTTAACTCTCGCATTTGATCTAACGTAGTCGCTTTGTTAGCTAGTATTAGTATGTTAACGAGATCCTGATATGCCCGACCATTTCTCAAGTTTCCTCTTGGGATAAGCGCTGCGTTCGTCATGGCAAAATATACATTAAGTTGAGCTTCCTCCGTCAACCTCTTCCCAGTGAGGAATGGAATCATCGACTGGGGCATTTGGATATACCTAATGTCTTGCATTGTAAGTGTATATGGATATTAGACTTGTATTTTTCAATTTTTTAAGAGCAGTCGAAGACATGGTCAAGGTTTAAAGGGTTACCCAAGATTGATCAACATGTTTACTAGGTGCATGGATGCAACTCATATCATATCCTCGGATAGGAACGAGCTTACTTGAATTACGATAATCATAGTCTCTTAAGCCCTCATTACTCCGGTCATAATGTCGAAGATTCATAGTTCGTTGCCATGGGGGAATACGATTATTATAGCGAAAATTTTTGTTCCATACTTTAGTTTCTTGGAGACGCCAAACATCTAAGGTTCTGTAGTCGTCCACAGTCATATCGATTGGTGTCTTCATGATGGGGCCACCACAACCTTGTTGACCCACTTCACTTGGCCCTACTAACTGTGATCGTCTAAAAACGTTTACGTCAGGCTCAAGGTCACCACATCCTCTTGTTTCTGAAATCTTAAATTCAGCGTCGTCGTCTTCTCTTATGTCACCATATCGTCGACGATCATCCGCTTCAGTTTCCTGGAAAGTTGCACCTCTACTCCTAATTCGTTGAGTAAAATATTTATCATGCCGTTTAACGAATTCCATGTTGGCCTTTGATATAACCTCGACCCAGTTACTACCACAAGCATACTCAAATTGACGTAGATCAACGACGTCGGCCCATGCATTCATAAGCATTGGAACGTGCTTCTGAAAAACAGAAAGAGCTTTTTTACCGTCGGCACCTACATGGAGTATATATTGTTCTTTAATTACGAATCGAATATTACTTTTGCTTAAGAAGACATCTTTAAGATATGGAGCAACTGTTCCAGCGACCTTTGTCGCGACATTCATCTCATCCTTGACGCTGATGAGAGATCTTGGTACGTATATGTAACTTCTTTCTGTCATTACTATATTAAAACTATAATAATAATAAACATATTAAGACATGTTAAGTTAGAAAATGTGTTTCCAAAAGACACCCTACGTAGGCTTACCAAATAAAGCTCGGTTAACCGCAGTGTCTACACAAAAAGCTTTATGAGCGATGATACTTACCAAGATGAGCACGAGGAAAATAAGGAAGGTATTCATATCCGAGAAATATCCAATGGCAATACTAAGGGCGACCGTCGCTAGCACATCCACAATGGCGACATTCATAAATCTATATGAGTGGACACCTTCCCTCGGCTTACCGAAAATATCTTTATACTCGCATAACATTGTATATGTATTTTTTATACTATATAATGATTTGGATATTCATTATTACACTTATACTTGTTATTTATGTATGTCGAAAAGATATGTTTGTTAAAATACCGTCGCCGCGAAATTGGGTGACATGTTTACCGGCCGACGCGGATGCAAGTGAGGAATCAGAATCGGAATCGGAATCGGAATCGGAATCGGGAAGCACGATGGATCTATTTTCATCAATCCCATCACCAATTCCATTAATACCATCTTTGAACGATGTATTTGCAGATAAGGTGTCAAAATTATGTGGATGGAACATTTCATTTATCTGTGAGGTCAACAATAATAAATTATTTCTTGGGAATTGGGTGGGTAGTGCAAATAAAAATATTCTTCGTGAACTTGGGATAAAAAAAATACTATGCCTAAATAAATACAAGAAGCCCGAATATTTACTCAACACGTATGAAGAATTAGGAATTGAACATAAACATATAGATATTAATGATCATGCTGAAGAAAATATTGCACAATACTTTGACGAGTGTTATGATTTTATTGATAAACCTCTTCCCGCGGGCGCAGGTATATTTATTCATTGCACAGCCGGCATCTCTAGATCATCAACCATAACTATCATGTATTTGGCCAGAAAAAATAACTGGTCTATTGATGAAGCATATCAATTTGTCAGCGCGCAAAGAAATTGTATTCAGCCTAACGATGGATTTATGCAACAACTACAGGCCGATGCAAATGCTCGTGTAATAGCTGCGTAGCCGAAAGCAGAGTCTAAAGGGAGCATCTAGCATCAGTATCAATAATCTCAATGGCACAGTTTCCCTTGAATATATTACTCATCCGGTGCTGAGTATCCCCAACACTTGGGCCATGATGGATACTACCCATGGGAATTAATGGCTTAAATTCTGGCTTGTTTTGTCGGGCATCATCGAAAAACGCACAGTCGTTAGCGACAGTTCTCTTTATCTTTTGTTTTCTTTTTTTTCCTTTCCTTTCAGGAACTGGCTTGGTTGCCGTCCCACTACTACTAAGTCTCAACGCATTAGCTTCAACTTCGCCAATATGGTCGCTACCAGCCCCGATGCCAGCCAATCCACCTTCTCCACCTACGCCCTCAAGCGCCTTGAGTCGGGCGGCCGTTGTTTTTTGTTTTATCTCCGTAGCCTCTCCTCCCCATTCAGGAGTCGGTTGATATGTAAGTCTGTCTAGTGGTTCATATGGCGATGGTCCATATTTTCGCGGAAGAACATCCTGCATCCCAGGGAAAATATCTTTTCTAATAGCATTAATAACTCTGTCAATTCGGCCAATATCTAACCGACCATTTCTACATTTGGCCGACTTAGACAATGAAATTAAAGCTTCGACATGTTTGGTGATCTCGAAAATATAATAATCTTTGACCCCTCCAGACTCTTCGGCGTCTTGATCATTTTCATATTTGACATCGGCAAACCTAGTTGTTTTATTGATAGGGTTATAAAGATCTGTACTTGTTCCGACTGTGCTGGCCGATAGGTCGTTATCTCTAAGGTACTTCTGGAGGTCACGTTTAATATTTACCAGGTCATCGGAATATTTTTTACAGTCCCTCTCTTTAATACTTTGTTCAATATTTTCCAGGTTATCCCTTAAACCCATTAGGTAATGCAAAAATACTTCATCGCTGACTGTTGTTGGGCCATCAATTGTATCAACATCAACACCAAGTCCTTGTTCACCTTCTCTGTCGGATGATCTATAAATTCTGCCTACTCTTATATCGTTTTTTGTCTGCACGTAAGATAAAAGAATCCACGCAACAATCACAATAATACACAAAGCAACAATGTACACGTAATTAGCATATACTTCATCTGTATTACTTTTCGCCATGCTTATATAGTCATCTGTATATTCTATTAAATTTGAAAACGTCAAATTAATATACGATGAATCGATATCTTAAAGAAAACTCAGATGAACTTGGTCGGATAGTATGGTTTAAAAAAACTCCCGGTATCGATTATTCTGTAAGTGGCGGGTCTGCCGAGTCTGCCGAGTCTGCCGAGTCTGCCGAGTCTGCCGGGTCTGCCGGGTCTGCCGAGGCAAATATTAAACGTTTGATAAAATTCAAAGGCACCAATGATCACTTATACGACCGATTCATATCAATTATAAATAATAAAAGTAGGAACATTGAATTCCCCAAGGGTACGTCTCATCGCGATTTCAGAAATAAATTTCTTGAAATTGTAGAATCAACGAAAAACGACGATGAATTTTTCAAAGTGTTTGGAAAATATTTTCGGGATATATCTGCCGAATCAAAATTCACCGAATTCGCTCGTGGTGAGAATCGAGCCAAAAACTTAAAGGGTAAATTTCCATTTGACGGTCGGTTCAATAGTAAATCAAGATATTTAGACTTCGGTACATTTAGAGGAGAAATCGCTAAGGCAATTGCTAGTGAATATGGTATCGCGCCATCTAACATATATGGGGTCGACATAAAAAAACAAAAAGACCTGAAAGGTATTAAATTCAGCCTTATTAAGAAGGATGGAAAAATACCCCATAAAGATAATTACTTCGATCTTATAACTTGTCTTATGGTTTTACATCATGTCGATAAAGATTCATTGATATTTACTCTAAGCGAAATATTCAGGGTATTAAAACCAGGTGGTATACTTATCTTACGTGAACATGATTTAACAGGGATCGACTCACGCGAGTTTAGTATAATATTAGATTTACTTCATCGATTCTATGACCAGTTGTGGGAACCAACAAGTTCATGGGATCAATGTGGTGATGATCATTCAACGAATTATATGTCAATAACATGGCTTACTTCTAGAATGAAGGAAGTCGGTTTTGTCCAAGGAGGTGTATTCAATAATAAAAATTATAAGTACAATCCATTTAACACATATGATGTTGTTTTTACGAAATCTCTCGAAGGCGGATATACCCGTTCACCTACTAAATGTCAGTCGTCAAGTAGTAATTTGCCCGGTTGTAAGCCGTCAAGTGGGGTTTTATCAAAAAGCACATCGTCGCAGATCACAAAGCTAGATTTAACTACAGAATGCATTATCGATAGTATTCTTGATATTAAACCCAACAATGATCCTCCGTATGAAATCTCCGACATAAAAAAAACAATTCCCTACGAATGCCATAGAGGATTTTTTAATATGAACGTTCACTACGGTCAAAGAAAATTACTACTGACCGAAATAGAATTTTATTCTAAATGTCTCATCCGGCAGCAAGGAAATATTGTCATATACGCTGGGTCGGCATCGGGGGAACATACCCCTATTATCCTAGATATGTATAAACATCTGAAATTTATTTTCATAGATCCCAACTACCACTCATTTGATAAATACACCTACCAATACATCTACCAAAATACACCTGTTATATTAAAGGATAACCTAAAACAGTTCAAACGTGGTGAAAAATATAAACATCTAACCAAAGTCGATTTCCTATATGGCGGAAGGGCAAATGTCATAGATACAGCTGTTCAATACCAAACAACATCAGTCGAAGATCCATTTATTGTTAAGTCACGTGAAGATTTCGAAGGGGGTTTATATAAAAATTTAATCTCGGACATTATGCAGAGCAAGCATAGGGTTTTTATCATTCAAGATTATATGACTATTAAATTGACTGAGATGTTCAAGGAGTCGCTTGATATTTATAATGAGGTTAAGAAACTGAAGGGTGGAGTTGGAGTTGGAGTTGGAGTTGGAGTTGGAGTTGGAGTTGGAGTTGGAGCTAGCGGCGGCGGTCGCAAGGTGCCCAAAAAATCCGCGGCCGCGAAGATCGCTATTAAGAAGATTAATGACGACGACTCGTCGCCACTTGTATCGACACCATCGCCGGCATCATCGCCAAATGTAGAGCTATATTTTCTAACGGATATCCGGACAAATTTATTCCAAGACTCGCCGCATGATATTGAAGTATTGTGGAACTACGCCCTTCAGGTTATATTCCTAAAAATTCTTCAACCAACCTACAGTATGTTAAAATTTCGCCCTCCATATTTCGGAGAACTAAAAAGTGAACTTACTCGAGGATTTACTCTTCTTATGGAAGACGACGAGGAGTATAAAAAAATTATACCATCAGGTAAACATATGATTTCAAATGTGATTAAGGGTGATTTGAAATTTGTTCATGAAAATTATGGTCTTGACTTGTTCGGTAATTACTTAAATGATAATTTTACTTATTTAGACAATGATTTTATCTACATACAGCCTTGGTCACCGAAGGGTTCAACAGAGACACGTTTGTTCATTTCTAGAAAAACTTTGTCCAAGCCATATATTATTTATGATCAATATGCTTGGGAAGATAAATTCTTCTATCTAAGATATTATAAAAATTACGCATACCATGGTGTGTTTTATGAAAAGATTAAAGATATGAATACAATTTATGATGGATGTTACGACTGCACCCGGGAGCTGATGATTTTAGGAGGGTACATGTTGTCTTTGAAAAACATAGATAAATTTACAACTGTTCCAAAAAAATATGATCTCCAAGAGATAGCTAAAATATTTGATTCTCCGAAAAACATCAAAACTTTATTGAAGTTATCTCAAACCATCGAAAGATACACTTGGAGTAAACTTGGGGTTGATCAAAAATCAAGTTGGCATGGAATATTAAATAAACCACCCTCACAAATTATCTTGAATACTATTAAAAGACCTGGTGATAGTATTCAAGGATATTTATTGAATAAAAAAACCCGCAAGGCGGATTTGATTTACTCATATACTAGTCCTATATGTAAGGCAGTCGATCGGCTGCGCGCAAAAAACGCCAGAGACATATGCATGCAAAACTTCAAAGTAGTTAATGACCCATGGAGACTTGAACCAATTTAATTTCATCGTCTCATATTAGACAAGATCTGGTCTTATTTTTTCCATACGTTCCTTGATGACAAAAATTAAATCGTTTCTTTTCTTTTTTATCGGAGAGCAAGGTTTTAATTTATGCGCACCCTTATGAAATTCTTTCATCTCAGTGAACACACCCGCGAGTTGATTAGGTTGTGATTTAATCGGTTTGTTTGTTGATTTGATAGATTCATTGGTACTCGACGTATTATCCGTTAGTAGTGGAATGGGTGAGTCAGCACATTTCTCATCATCTTGGGATTCGACAGAGGAGGGCCAAAAGTAATACACTCCGGAAATTGTTGCGGTTGCAAGAGCAACTGCACTAGATATAACAAGAGCCATGATAATATATGAACTAAATTAAATTTGATTTAACAAATACAATATAGCTTAGGTTTTGGAAAATGCTATCCAATGTACTAAGTCAGGTCGGCGGACTCGTCGAAAAAGGTGAATCGCTGGAGATAGAACTTAGATTGCTTATAGATTCCCGAGGGAATATTCCTAAATTTACTCCTCCGGTTTTTATAGATACTAAAGAATTCGTTGGAAGTGTAATAAAAAAATACTGTACGTCTTCGACATGTAGTATACTTGAACATATAGACTTTTTTCAGTCCGCAAACATAGGAAGCGAACCATATCAACGTGTTCGCAATATTAAAACACTTGTGTTTAAAAATGGAGAGCAACAAAAATCCCTGAAACATCTTCATAAAAAACGCACACTATTAAATCCAATTTATGTTACTGCCCCTGGTAAAATATCATATAAAGTAGGTGCATCTGCCGAATCTAAATCTGAAATTGAAGTGACAACCCCTGATTTGGTTCGCGGAAAACTTCGCCTAAGCATTGTAGATCCTAAATTAAAAGGTTGGCGCATCGATATCACTCTAACAAAGACTCTTGAAAAAGCCAGCACTTTCACCGAGGTTAAAAAAATAAGGGATAATCTACTGGTCAAGGGAATAAATATTGATAATTTTATGGAAAAAGCCCCATGGGAATATGCCGATTTAGTAGAGTTCGAATTAGAATGGATCGGTAAAAAATCAGTTACCCCCATTGATTTCTTAGTAGTGGATACATTATTATCTGAGAGAGAAAGCTATTTATCCTCAGAACTTGGTGAAAATAAAAACTACCTATTTGAAATATCTCAAATCATCGACCCTAAAATATCCTACTATTTTAAGAATACATCTAATGTATTGGATAAGTTAAGTCGAGGTAGTATTAAAAGATTATGGAACAACCCCATTGAACTATCAAAACAATCATATTATGATGAGGTTTATGAACCAACGCTTGCAGGTGATCAATTCTACCTGACTGATAAGGCTGATGGATTTAGAGCGTTTTTACGCCTTGGCGAACGTGCGGATTTAATAGTATCAAATCCAGCAGCCACTGATGTATCTGAACATGAGAAGAAACTAACAGACGCTTTGGTCAAAGCCTCGAAAGGGAAACTAGATGAGGGATTAAGCAAATCATCAAGCAAATCATCAAGCAAATCATCAGGTAAAATACATATTGCGGATGTTGAGGTCACCCCCCACGGTGTATTTATATTCGATGCCATCAAATATAATGGTGAAAATATTTCACACCTGTCATTTAAAGATAGACTTAAGTACTTCGACAAGATAGCGAAACAAATAGGAGATAAAAAATTACTTTCTTCAAAAGATTTTATTCTTGTTGCTGGAAAAGAGAAGGATATAAAAAAATCGATCCTTTCAATTCAAGGAACATTATCAAAAAAACCTTATGAAACAGATGGTATGATATTTTCATCAGCCGAAGGTTCCTATAGTCGAACAAAACATTACAAACACAAACCAGTAGAGAAGATGACCATCGACTTTTTGGTAAAAGAATGTCCCAAGGGTCTTCTGGGCATAGCGCCGTATGTAAAAAAACCAAATTATATCTTGTTCTTCCTATTTGTAGGTGTTAATCGGGGGATGTTCCGCATGCTGAACATGGATAGGGTTAAACGCTATAGTGAACTTTTTCCAGAATCCCATGGCGACTACTTCCCTATACAATTCTCACCATCGAGTAAACCGTTAGCCTATTTATATTGGCATCCGACATCGGCTACCTCGACTGAAGATGTGAAGAATCATGTATGTGAAATGCATTATGATGTGAAAAAGGAAGAGTGGTCCTTACACAGGATCAGGACAGATAAAGATACAGACGTTGCGAAAGGAATCGCGTTCGGTAATGATTTTCGCATTGCTGAGCTGATATGGAGGAACTACCAAAATCCGCTAACTGTTCAAGATCTATACATTAAGCCACCTGGTGGTTACTTTAAACAACATGATAACCCCAGATACAAGACTACTAGAGCGTTTAATAGTTTTGTTAAAGGTCATCTACTTGAGCAATTCTCGGGGACTGATTGGACAGTTGATATGGGCGGCGGCAAGGGGCAGGATCTATTTAGATACGCCAAATACGAGTTTAAAAATGTTGTATTCTTAGAGATTGACGACGATGCAATATCTGAGTTGATCAACCGCAAGTATTCCTTAGGTAAGACGAATGCCAACATGGGCGTACATGTACTTAAGATGGACCTAAATAATAAAGCAGATGCTAATATACAAAAGATAAAAGACGTCAGATTTGGAATGTCACATAAAGGAGCCCAACTTATCGTTTGTAATTTTGCATTTCATTATTTCATTAACGGAAGTGCCGCCGTTAAGAATATTGTATCTTTAGTGGCGGGATTGTTGGCACCAGGTGGTCGATTTATATTTACAGCGTTCGACGGTCGGGCTGTATTTAATCTCCTAGCGCGTAACTCAGGCGAATGGACTGTAAAGGAGGATGGCGTTGTTAAATATTCTATCAAGCGTGCTTATAAATCTAACAGCCTAACAGGATCGGGACAAAAAATTGAGGTTATTCACCCCTTCAGCGATGGTAAATATTACGAGGAAACCCTTGTGAATAATAGCTACATTGAAAGCGCCTTTGGTAAAGTAAAGATGCGACGTGAATTATACGATTCTTTTGGAACTCTGTTTGGGCGATTTCAGAAAGAAAACCCATCTATGTCAGCGGGATTAAGTTCTGCAGACAAAGATTATATTGGTTTATATTATTATTGTTCTTACTTCAAGGCTTAAGTAAAAAAAAAGTGAATTTTTTTGTGCTAGTAAAGTTCAATGGCAAGTTCCGCCTTTGATCTGACTTCGGTCCAAGCTGGAGCCTCTCGGGCTCCAGCTTTCTCTGATGATGAGCTTATTGCATCCGCTATGTTAGCCATCATTGATGAACGCGAGAATGAAGAAGCGTCTTTGAAGCTTGTGCGTCAACTCCAAAAGGAAGAAAAGCGTAAATTGATCCAAATAAAGAAAGATTTAAAGCTTGCTAAGAAATTAGAGCGCAAATCCGCACATCCTTCTCAGCGCAAATCCGCACATCCTTCTCAGCACAAATCCGCACATGAGTTAAGTGCGGAAGAAATTGAGTTTCTCAAGAGCAAAGAAGAGTCTTGGAAGCTTGTGCGTCAACTCCAAAAGGTCGAAGAGAGTCGACAGATCCAAATACTGGAAGATTTAAAGCTTGCTCAAAAATCCCAGCTCGCCTTCGAATATCATCCTCAGCTCGCCCCCGAATATCCTCCTCAGCTCACCCCTGCACGGGTTGAACGAAAAGCTTGTCAGTCGCCTCAAAAGTACCCGAACATTCATTTACCTGTCCCCGAGAAGTTTGCTGTGGGTCGAAGTACTCGGATGCCGGAAAATTTTGGACACAGTAGCGCATGTGCAATTAATGCTATTCTGGCTGCCGGTAATGATGACATTACTCTTCAGAATATTTGGGATTGCCTCGTTGCAGCGAAGACGAAATTTCCAGGCACGATGAAAGAAGCCAAGGGAGGTAAGCAGATCGGAGAACCTATTTTCATGATTTGTTACCATCTCCTATTCCCCACGGGAAGAGGATCGTTTTCGATCTTGGCGTATCGCGGCATTAACCAAGAGACCGGCAAGCACTCGTCCACCACCTTGGTTACTGTCGGTTCTTCTGACGGTCCTCACTTTGACTTCATGCAAACGCACCTGTCTAGCCAATGGCGTAACCAGCCGGTTGCTCACGAAAGAGCTACTGCATCGCTCGGACATTGGGTTTGTGTTAATGGGGATGATAGTCGATATATTGAGGCGCTTCAAAACAACTTTGATGAGAAGTACCAAGATGGCGATGTCGGTTATTGCGAGGCATGGCATTATTCCGCGATTGGAACTGCAACAGATTATGAAAATGGTGACTCAGTTGCACGAAATTCTCCAAACTTCCTAGCAGCTCAAGCCCGAGCCCGAGCGCCAGCCCGAGCGCCAGCCCGAGCGCCAGCCCAAGCGCCATCCCGAGCGCCAGCCCAAGCGCCATCCCGAGCGCCATCCCGAGCGCCAGCCCGAGCGCCAGCCCAAGCGCCAGCCCGAGCGCCATCCCGAGCGCCATCCCGAGCGCCATCCCGAGCGCCATCCCGAGCGCCATCCCGAGCGCCATCCCGAGCGCCATCCCGAGCGCCATCCCGAGCGCCATCCCGAGCGCCAGTCCGAGCGCCATCCCGAGCGCCAGCGTTTGCCTATGATCCACACTTTCTTTAGTAATAGTTATAGATTTAGTAATAGTTATAGTTAGTAGTCTAATGTAAAAAAATTTTTTTATTTTTTATCTCTTCGATTCTCCAAGTACAGGATCAATAAATTTTGCCGATGCAGATGTCTCCGGGGCAAGATGTCGCACCATAGGCATTAAATGTTTCATCCTTTCGAGCTCAGTCTCTTTTTTGGAGATTATCCTGACACCTACGCCCTCGGCTGATGGTAATAACTTGACTGGTTTAAGGATATCTTGAACCGTCAGCCTATGATTAGATTTTACCTCGTTCTGATCACACGCTTCCTTAAAAAGATTAACCATTTTATCCTTTCTTTGTTGATAAACTTGGACACGCAAGACTTCGACCAGACTTCGAGTGTCTTCTTCTGGGAGTTTTTGTATTCCTGTTCGAATTCGATTGGTCAACTCTTGAACTAACTCAGCGCGATTTTCTTTTTCTTCGATCTCTATACGTGACTCAGCCTGCTTGTGCATGTCGCGGAAGTCAGCAAATTCTTTCCGGAGAGATTTATATGTTTGCTCCCATACGTCCTTTGCCTCTTTCATACCTAAATTCCTAATAAGACTGCCGTCATTACATGCTGCCCATAAATATTTAACGTAATCGGCTTGGCGTTTGCACCAATTATCTTCACGTTCACCCTTCTCAGAAATACTACTGGGGGTTGACTCGACGTTTTTTACTTTCTTTAAGTAAAGTCTAAAAGCAGATTCTTTATACTGTCCCATACATAACATATATCTGCATACTATCGGAAATTCATGTTGGAACTCTTTATGTTCTTTTTGCACCCATTCAATACGACTTTCTTCGCTTGATTCCTTGAACGACGGGTCGGATTTAATTCTGTCCAATATCTTTTTCCATATAACCCCGGCCTCACTAGTTGCCTTTTCAATATACTCTTCGGGTGTTTGACCGATATGTTCTTGTTTTTCTTGTACTTCGACGCCCTTGACTAATTTATTTACAATCTCAACTGGTGTGAGTTGAGATGGGGTTGCAACCAATTCTGAACCTGTTGGTTCAGAATTGGTTTGCTTTTTAGCGCGTTGCTTTTTTCTGGGCATTATTAAATAGTATTTTCAGTTGTTTAAATCAACCGACAATGTCTCCGACGATTTTTTTTAGAGAATCGAGTGATTTTTTTGCGGTGTTGATCTCTTTAGGCGAATTTCTTCCGCCAACAACATCTTCGACTTCAGGCTCAGGTTCGACTTCAGGTTCAGGTTCGACTTCAGGCTCAACTTCAGGCTCGACTTCAGGCTCAGGCTCCTCGACTTCAGGCTCAGGCTCGACTTCAGGCTCAGGCTCGACTTCAGGCTCAGGCTCGACTTCAGGCTCAGGCTCCTCGACTTCAGGCTCAGGCTCGACTTCAGGCTCAGGCTCGACTTCAGGTTCAGGCTCAGGCTCTACTTCAGACTCAGGCTCGACTTCAGGCTCAGGCTCTACTTCAGACTCTTGCATTATTACAATACCGTCGACGTCATCGTCATCGTCATCGTCATCGTCATCGCCACGACCGCCAAATTTAGTATCTGACATGCCACCAATGACCGACTCAAAAAATTCGTCATCGTTTATTTCTACAGTATCATCATAGGTGATATGTAGATTCGCACTTCCACCATCTACTTGTTCTTCCAACGTTTTTGCAAGTTCTACAGCCATATATTATGATATAAAAAAATAGTTTAGATAAATCTATTCTACAGACAGTTTGCTTTGTAAGATATCATCCATTTTCTTGATCTGGCTGCGTACGAAATTATAAAGCACATGTACTAGTTCGTCAGACGCATGTTTTGTCATAAATTGAGTTCCTGCACCCTTCTCTTTGATGTACTTGGTGTTCATTGATGAGTTTATCAATATTTGCAGAAACTCCACGCGATTAGGTTTGGTTAGATATTCGATGTTCGCTCCGATGTACACGAGTTCTTGTCCACGACGTGACATTATATTTATGGATTATTTTTTATTTAAATTATACAATTTCCATACTAGTCTGGCCCTTTCGGCGGCTTCACGTGTTGGGTAAGTTTCAAGTAGATCACATATCAACTGCAGGTATTTATAGTGTTTAAGTAAGCATCTAGTTGCAACCGTCAACATTGATTCCTCCTTAACTGGCAATTTTAATTCGGGATCATCCTTAGAGTAATATATTTTCCACTCTGAATGGTTCGTCTCAATCGGATCATATACATAACCCTCGTTAATATTTAGCAATTCACCATATGCAAGTCCTTTAATTTTCTTAGGGGACTTTTGCTCTTTATGAAAAGGATACACTAATTTAGTAAAGAATGTATATCCTTGTTTACTCTTACCTGCCAGATGTTGTAATTTTTTTGATACGTTTTCAATTTCTTCTATCATGTCGCGCATGTATTGTTTTTCTATATCGCTAGCCGGAGTGGTAATTTTATATACATAATTCTCCTCCCAAAGGGGTACAAATGGTATGGCAACAACTGTTATTTTATTCTTACCTGGAGTATACCCTGCCGTTCTGACAATGACAGGAACAGTTTCACCCGTGACATATGGGTCAAACATGTGGCGGTTGTATATTTTAAACTCGGAGTATTTATGGGACGCGGATATATCAGCATCTTTTCGTCCAATTTTACAGAAGATAACATCGTTTTTATTAAAAATCACAGCTTTAACCTTGAACATAACTGTCGCCATTGCATTTGCCGTATTACTATCAGTGAATTTCCTTGTCGGTGAATTTAACACTTCTAAAACTTCCAATATGAAACAAGACATGTAACACTTGCCAAGATACTTTTCTTTTAGTAATCGCATACAAATTTCCTTCGGATTTTGTCCGAAAATGTCAGTGCTTGATACCTCGAGTTCAAGCACATCCGTAAGTGTTTTAATGACGATCATTATATTATATTATAGGTTTCAAATTTAGCATGAATTCCTATATCCGTCTAAAAAAAAATTGAATACATAATATGTATTATTAAACAACCTCTAATTAAGAGATTATGCAGTCAACTGAAGAAACTATGCGGGCCATTAACGATATGATGAGCGACGCAGTAAAGTGGGACGCCTCTGACGACATTTTTAAAGGTAGAGTTAACAAACTGGTTGAAGGATTTTCTTTGGAATTACAAATAAATCTCCTTAAAATCGCCAACATAGACATTAAAAAATTGACCAAGCAATATCTCTTGCAGTTTATTGTGAACGAACTTTACGTAAACTTCCGCAAAGAGGCTGCAATCGCGGAATCTGATACGGTTACTCCGGTCACGACCACGACCACGACCGCCGCTACGACCACGACCGCCGCTACGACCACGACCGCCGCTACGACCACGACCGCCGCTACGACCGCCGCTACGACCGCCGCCACTACCGCCGCCACGACCGCCGCTACGACTCCACATGTCGCAGGTAAAGCTGTGCAGAATTGGAATATGATCTTAGGAGGCAATACTTCCGTACCAGAGGGTAAAATTATCAACTATGCCAAATCTAAAACGCCTCAAGTTAATGCAATGCAAGTTAGACGCTCGGCTGGTCAATGGGGTAGCAAGTCGACGTGGGGACACCTTTCCGATCAAAAAGGATGGTCTGTTGCTCTACCTAGAAGAGGTCGAGTTGACAACATATCCGGGAAAGGGTCACCGACTCGCCCTGATCAAAACGTCACCGCGGTTCGACCTGTAGCACCTGTCAGATCATTGGCTACATCAACTCTACCAGTTACAGGAAGGCACTGGGATACAGATAAAACTCGGACAAGCACCTGTAAGTTTTACTTAACTGGTGTCTGTCCAAGACTATCCACCGATTGTATGTATCTTCATAAAACCACATACATGATGGTCGCTGGTAAAAAGATTGAAAAGCCCGTGGGTTGGACCGAAGAGAGCGAAGATGAGAATGGTCAATGGTACTTCAGACCTAACCGACGATCTCCCGACTGGTACACCAAGGTAGCATCTGGCAAATGGACCCTATATGTTGAGTAAGGAATAAAAAATGTATTTTTTTTTCATTGAATAATATATTTCAATGGGACAATCAGAAATCATTGGACTTTGCATCGTAATATTGTTACTCATATTATTACTATCATGGTCTTGTATGGAACCAGATCACCACCCTCGAAGGGTAGTGTATGTTGTTGAAGGAGCATCGCAGCCCAACTTAGCGCAAAAGTGGAAGTTAGACACGACGTTAGGAGGTATACCGGTTAACGCTTTGTCTATTAGCGAACCAAGAAACGCTCCGGGGTCAATAATGATACCAAATAGCATGACATCGCTGCGCAAATTACAAGATGACAGTGACAATGTTACAATGGATGACCCGGCTAAAAATCGTCTTCAAGAAGGATTCCCCGATATGTCATCCATGCACATGCATAGGAGTTTTTTAAAGAATTCTAATTTTAAAGCAGTGCCAACCGGTGGCACGGTAAACCGCCGTTTACAAATCGATTCAAATCCTCGCAATGGATTCTGAGCGATTATAATTTTTCCTTCTTTAAGATCCACTCAGTTAGTTGGGGTATTAATGGATTGTCGCTTTCAATAGGCATGTAACCTTTTACTTGATCATCGTATTCATAAATGGATATTTTACGGGACCCCTTCTCTTCAATAGCATAGTAGTATTTTTTCCCCAACTCATTGATAATAATTTCCTTTACTTTCACTTGCTCCTTCTCAAATTCTTGACATGGGTCGTCAAGAATTACATCCTTTGATAAGATAGGGTAGTATAATTTTTTGTTTGTTGGCGCACATATTTTGCATCGAATTTGAGAGCGAATTTTCTTGGTGAATTTTTTTTCATGCACACTACAATCGATCGATGCCTCAGCTAAGGCGGTCATGAAAGACCCAATCAACACTCCACCCTTCATGGCACGAACATATAATTCAATATCTGTCGTCATCTCTTTTTTGTCTTTTTCTTCGACCGTCGTTGGGTAGTCTGATAAATAAGTGTATGATTGAATTGTTCTATCTTTTTTAGGTAGATCTTCGTGACTTTTATATCTGGCACCTCGGGCATCGATCTGATCATGAATCATTTTATTCCACGGGCCTTCTAGTTTATGATTATGTCTGCTATTTTTGAGCTCTATACCTTGCGATCCGGCCTTACTAAGTAGCACGAGGGATATGATGTCGCCATTTATATTATCTTTGCTTCCGTAGACATCTTGTATCTGAGTTCTTTCTTCGTATGAGACTTCTCCAGATATAACCGCATACTTACGTTTAGCTTTGGTTTTAGGTGTTGCCTTTAACTTACTACCTCCTTCGATGTCGTCTGCGAAATCAAGTAATTCGCTATAATCACCTACGACATCGGAAGGGTCCTCAATGGCACCGCCTTTGCTTTTGCTTTTGCTTTTGCTTTTGCTTTTGCTTTTGCTTTTACCCTTTACCCCGAAAACATAATCTATACTACTCTTAGTGTCTTCAACACTTGTTGGTTGCCATCGCTCCCATCCATTAGCTTCAAGCATCATAGAGAAAATACCTAATCCTTCCGCGTATACAAATTCAGAAGACACATAACCAGGGAGTCCTTTATATTTTTCTATATTTTCCAGGACTTTTTTAAACTTCGGGCTATATTTAGATAAATTCTCACCCTGAAGATCAGTAGGCGTAATTTTATCAAGTTCCTTTGAACGCATTTTCTTCCCTATTCGTGGTCCACGCGCTTTCTCGGGAATAAAGAAATTGCTTATTTGTCTGGACTTAATCCGATAACTAGAATGCGATATGCCCTTTGATGAAAATCTAGTAGCTTGCCCAGCAAAAGCTGGGATTTCTTTTTGTTCAGCATCTCTAGCTTCTGAATACGCGATGTATTGTGGTATACTCATGGGAATCTTGACAACAATATCAGGCGGAGTGCTTGGGAAGAACTCCGAAGCTTCATCGAAATACAAAGACCCATAATAACTGTACAATCCTAATATACGATTCTGAAAGCGGCTTTTGTTTTTTATACTACCCGTTGTGTAGTCAATAAAATAGTTGTCAAAGTCTTCTTTTAATTCAGGAAATAAAGTGATAGTTTGCCCCTGAGATACTTGAATAGGACCTCGTAACATATTAAAACAAGGGACAAGTTCGAACGGTGAATTAACCATAGGCGTTCCGGTCAAAAAGATTAATTTGATGTTTTTTGCATTCATAATCTTATCATACAAATTGATAGCGTTCATCGAGCCATTTGTGATAGCGTTGAAAAAATTATGTGCCTCATCGATGATTAACACTACCCCTTCAAGAAAATCTTGGTCGGTTAATTCGTCTAGGTCTTTTAGTTGTTTCTCGAAAGAGATTTCTTCCTTAGATTTTTTTATCTTACTCATTTGACTATACATATTCGAAGCGTTAAGGCTAATAAATTTATAATTACTATCAATATGTGCATTAACATCAATGCTGGACATATCTGGATTTTTGTTCAACAGTCGCTTTCTAATATTATCCTTCATGTTGTCAACTAACCCCTTCGCCAATAGTACGACAATCTGACGGGTATTATCTTGCTCCTTATAAAAATTAGCCAGCTCATCTGCCGTCATAGATTTACCATAACCCATACTATATGCACAAAGAATACCCCTAGACATGGGATTATTGATGATAAATTCTCTGGTGATGAACTGATGATACTGTAAAAATTCTCCTTTACCATATTTTAAGCTTAGTAAATAGTTTTTATTAAGGATTGAGAAATTTGTGTTATCGAATTTCTCCATGGTCTATATTAATCAAAAAAAAACAACATCCTCTCGGTAATCAACTTTCGGTAAGCAACTTAGACAAATGATTAATGTTCAACTTGACAATCTTTTTTTCTGCAATGGCTAACAAAATTTCATTTTCTTTTTCGGTAATCTTGCAATTCAGATGAGACATTTTATTTTCAAGCTCGTCAATAGCCGACATCAAATAATTTTGATCAACCCCCCCGGCTCCAGATACTTCAATGGTAGTAGTCAATTTTGGTTGATCCACCTGGAAGTCTTGTATGTCAATAGTCCTTTCAAGGGGAAGAATATTTTTTACCCAGATACCTTCAAGATTAACAACGTATCCAGGTGGTGGTTTGGTTGGTGTACCTGAACTTTGAGTAAATAGTCGGCGCGCACTAGATGGGTGAGTTCTAGATCGACGTATGCTGGATCGGGAGGATTGGGAGAGGCGATCATATGGCATTGGTCGGGTCATTCGGATTTTGTCAGCCTTATGCCGTGCCCTTTCTTCATATGGACATGGTGGTGATCGAATCTGCGTAGCACTCATGATACTTATATCCTCATGTTTTATTCAATTTTTTTAAGTTTCACATATGTTATTCAAGAAGCGTTATGTCTGTTAAAAAACAAGAAGCGATTGATATTCACTGCAAAAATTGAACTACTTATCTTAATATTTAGCTTAATATTTAGCTTGATAATAATGCTCTATCCAATAAGTTTCATTGTGGGTTTATTATTAGGTGTATATATGACATCTGAGTTATACCGGAGAGAAGAAAGGATTCGAAGCACTGCCATTCTTAAAGAAGTCAAAAAAATAAGAGCATGTATTGACGAGGAAACCAATGAGTCTCGGTACGACTACTATCCGACTACCGTTGGCCGTGCCCGTAGTAAAACGAGTTGATTACTCCTCCCTCCCCCAACAGTGACAACGGCCGCCAACGAACTGGACAACTGAACGTGCAATCTAACGTTGGGCTAATTAAGGTTGATATTCATAACTAAAATAAAACCATTTAATCTTTGTTTTTTTGATTCGTTCTTTAAGCTCATTATAAATAAGCTTAGTTCTTATTCTATCACAGAGAGATTCCACATTGATCTTATCCTTAGGTGTAATACCGAGTTTATTCGCTATTTCCTTAAGAAAAGTTTTGCTCTTTGAATGAGCACATACACTACCCTTCTCCATTTTACGAACGTCTTTAAATTTTTTGGCCTTATGCGCCGGGGGGCGAATTTTAAATCGGATATGTACCCCAGTTTCAGTCTTTTCATCATACCCAATAATAAGGTCATTCTCTTTATAATGCTCGCTTGGCTTAATATATTCCGGTAAGTCATACCAACCACCTTCTTTCTCAGGGTGATAGAATCTGGGGATCTTCCTGAAAAAATGGCCAACGGGTAACAAATCGGCCGAAACTTTTTGAGGCTTCTTCGACTTTTTAAACTTACCACTAAATAATGCCAATGATAGCTCAAGATTATTTTTAAAGTGGGCTTTTGCCTCAGATGGTGCCCAATTGAGTAAAGTAGTATTGATGGACGATTTCAACAGGTTGATAACGCCCGATGTCGACAATTTAGCCTCACCACTTGTCTCTTTTTTAAAGTCAACAAGCATATCAGACTTGTCTAAGATGCTGATGTTGATCGGAGTGACATATTTTTCATATGACTTTGCCACCATTTCCTTTGATGTATGTGCCCAAATAATCAGGCTTCTTAAATTATAATAGTACAACATTTTGAAGTAAAACTCATGATACTGAGATTTTTTTGATCCGACCTCTGTCCAAATAGAGAACACATACTCAATACATTCTTCAAGAAATTGCACATGAAAGTCCGTCCCAAAATCGCAAACAGCATCTTCCAGATTTTCGATGGAGATATTCGCCCATTTATCATGGAACCTATGTTTCTTCTCAGTATAATCAAATAGTCCTGCTGACCCCTCTAGAAAACCTCGAATATTGATACTTTGATCGGCTCCAATAAGATCATGGTTGAGATATCCTTCCATATCGATGATGGGTTCTTTTGTTGAAGGGTCAACCTTAAATAAAATATAGTAATTGTCTACTTGACAAATGATATAATATTCCCCCATAAAAATCAACTTATCTTCAGGATCGAACAATGATCGAACTGTACTTTGCTCTCGAAAAATCAAAGGTTCAATAGAATCGGATGATTTTACATAAGTAAGTTTATGAAGCGCAATTATAAAAGAACATTCATCAAAGATACTAGACTTAAATTCTACATCAAATGGTGGCGATCGCACAGCCTCCCATAATTTATCGCGAGTCCATACTGGACTAACTTGAATAAACAATCTTTTTATAATATACACGATGTAATTCACCTCTTTCTCGGCAAAATAAACATTAAATGTCGACATTTGTAGCTTGTCTAAATTAATGTCAGCAGGTGTGTATTCTGGTTTAAAAGGTAATATGTCGAATGTTCGGAGAGGGTCAGAAGGTCCCTTGGACTTGCTCGACCCCTTGGACTTGCTAAGCACGTCTTCTCTATTAATTAACTCGTAATTAATGGCACTATCATAAGCAACCTCGTGAAATACTTTCTCAATTTGCTGGATTATTTTGTAGTCATCCATTTTTAACATATATTTCTCCTCCTCATAGCTTAATTTTTTATTAGGCAAACAAGTTGTATAGATGCGATATTCGATATGTCGCATGCTGGGAGGAAGATTTCTATGTGACCCATTACGGTTACCTCTACCAAAAACTTGCTTTAAACTTGATATATTATCGGGTCTACCGATAATCCATTCTTGTGTTACATCAAATAAGTTGTATGCTTCTTTGATGATTTTGGCACCTACTAAAATCATTACTTCTGCTCCACGTGAATTGCTTGGTCGATTATATTTTTCTAAGCTACGTAATAAGCTCGTACGATCAATGTCTGAATGTATAATTGCATATCTTACTGGTGTAAATTCGTGCTCTTTATTAGCATCAATAATATTACCGGTCTTATCGGGTTTACCACCCCTTGACACTCTCTTGAGAAGAGCTTTTGTTAAATCCTTCTCAGATTCGTTCTGTGCTATTTCAATATCAGTATAGTAGATGTACTTTCCATAACTGATAGGTTTAAATTTTATCTTTTCAAGAGCATTGTGCAAATCTATACTTTCCGGTAAAGTCTCTATTACGATTGGTTTACCAGAGACATTATGTGCTGAATCAGCTAATCGCTTTCCCATGTCTAGTTTATTATGCTTTCGTACTAGGTCGAATATTTTTCCAACTGGCATTGCATCAATATTAATATCGCCGACATGTATATGTACTGCATCCGGGTCGATTTGAAACTCGCAAATGAGTACCCCATCAACGTCACTAATAATTTTAACAGCGTGCGTTGTCTCGACGTATCTTATTCCTTCTTTACCTTTAATTAATTGTTTGCCTCTTGCCCCACCATCTTTACTAGTATGAGCATCGCGTGGTTTTCCGCAAATACACAATGTACTCGATGAACTGCCGCCGAATTCACCAATAACTCCGTTCTTTAGCAAAACTTGCTCCATGAACAAAACGCCAGACATCTGTACTACTGGGTGAAATATCAAAAACTTACCTGTTTTATCCTTTATACATTTAAGTAAATCGCTCATAATCGTGTGATATTTGGACGAAATATCGTAGAGATTTTCTAATTTAAGTGCGTCCCCAACTATTCTACCATTAATAAAATCCAGACCCTTCTCTCTTTTCCACTTGGGGTTGGCGCTAGTTAACATCTTTTTTATTGTTTGTGTTTGATATAATCTATCGTCTTGATTTTTAGGATTGGGACCGGTTTTCGACTCTGGGTTAGGCAAGGCGAAATCAACCAAATATTGGCCATCGGGGGGCAACGTTCCAGTATAGACTTTTTTATAAGTAGCATAATGCCCCGGAGACATTGGACATCTAATAAATTTTAAATAATCAATATTGGGGATAGTTTCCCCAACTAAGCTTCGACTGGGGAAATACTTAGGGTTGTCGTCGCGTAAAAAACTAATCCTCCCCCGACATAGATCCTTAATTTTTTCAAGCGCGCCGGGCTTAAGTTTTCTGTCTAAGAACAAATTACTCTTTATAAGTTTTTTGCCAGTCAGAATACTTAACAGGTCAATGATCTCTTCAGGGTTATTGTTTAATGGAGTGGCGCTCATTAAAGCAGCGTTAACGCTAGGGATGTTATCTAAGATATACTGCAGGGCAGTGCCCCAGTTATTTTTCTCAGCACTATTATAGACGTTATGTATCTCATCACATATTACTGTGGAGTTCTTAAACAAATTCAGGAATTCATGGTTAATAGTTATTTCTCCGGTCTTTATCTTTTCCTCTATCTCATTTTTGCTAAGAGCATATAATTTAATACTGATGCTTGTTATGAATAGTTTATTTACTAATGCCTTGTATCCGATGAATTTAAAGAATCCATTTCCTTTTCGGTTGCTAAATCGTTTTTTGATTTTTATAGATAGCTCCCTAAGTTTATCTTTTTCATGTGTCATACCTGAAGATATTAATTTCTTAAGTTTGTCGATTTCACCCATTTCTTGATCGGTGATGAAGCCTAATTCGGGAAATTGCAGGAGCTGATTTTTAAAGGTATGCTCCGAGAAGCCAAGAATAAATACCGACCCAGGATCTGACACCCCGGCTAACTCTCGTCGGCGCATATATGGTATAAACTCAAGGGCAATTGCCGTAGCACCCAATGTTTTGCCAACACCTGTTGACCATTTAACAAGTATCCTATTGATGTTTGTGTTCGGATTTACGAAGGCTCCCAGCGCTAACTGACTTGACCGAAACCTTAAGAATCTCGCCCCACTAATAAAACCTTTGATATTATACCAGTCTTCCCGAGCAGGTATTTTTGCAACACTCTTCATAAACATTACAAACTCTTTGCGGGAATTTACATCCCCAAGGATATTTTTATCCTCAATCTGTGGGTATGCCATCTTATATATGTAAAAAAAAGATCTAGTTTTAAACGCTTACTGATGGATTTAATAAAGGTCCCGACTGATCAGACTCTTGCCCACGTGGTTTGCGATCCCACCACTCGCCGCATGATTTTTGTTCAACAATTAACCACCATGCAAGATAAGTTATGACGGTAGATGCGGCTGTGCAAAATGAAACTACGGCGTCTGCAACGCAACGTGTATCATCATTTAGCTCGCACCCGGTTAATACACAAAAGGAAAATACGAGCACCGATAAGTTTATTACAAATAGGGAATTTTTCATAGTATATAATGGGTATAATAATAATTCTTCTGCTACTATTGGTATCCATCATCTTCGTTGGTCGATTATGGGATGATGGGCGAGGCGACGGGCAAAGCGACGGGCAAAGCGACAGGCAAAGCGACGGGCAAAGCGACTGGCAAAGCGACGGGCAAAGCGACGGGCAAAGCGACGGGCGAGGTGGTGTATGCAATATTGGATCGGTCGATTCTGGTTCAGGGACTCTTGTGCATGGTGTACTAAAACTTCCGCCTCTACTTAATGTGATGAAATATGAGAACGACTCAGACTTATACGGGGTCGAATATTTAACTGATAAAGACATTGCAGCTGGTGAATTCGGTGTTCGCCATTCTAGTGATGATTTTTACAAGCTTCGAACAGAAAATGAACAGTCTACACATGGTGATACTGGCACACAAACATTTGGGCAATCTGGAGGGTCGGGAGGGTTTGAATATGAAGAATCTCCTGCAGAAAAACCTACTTCAATTACTGGAGAGGCTGCCGACGATGCTGCAGCTGCTAACTTAGGAGTCGACGATGACTCGGGTGACTCAGGGATTAATACAGGGTCAAACGATAACGGAGCAAATAGTGCAGTGACAACACCACCCCGTCCATATGAAAATGAATTAGCCGGATGGACATATGGGGGTGGTGGCGGAAAGCCTTATCCTGGAGGTGGAGTACCTGGTGGGCGAGCTGGTGTAGGTATACCAGAGGCAGTATTCGGAGCCATTAACCCTGATTATTTATCAAGAGCCAAGAGTCATCTTGGATGGAGACTACAAAGTCCTGGGTTATTACCTGCTGACATACTAAATAGAGAGCGCAAATATATGGGGATTCCGCATAATGGGCAATCAAGTCGATACGGTGGGCCGCTAGGGGCGTCGGCATACGGTGGTATCGTAAGCCCATCGGCATACGGTGGTATCGTAAGCCCATCGGCATATGACGATCCTTATGCACTACGATCAGGCCCAAGAGAACCTAGAGTTTTAAAATTATACAGGGCCAAAAAATTCGTCGGTAAGTTTAAAGATATGGAGAGGGGCAAAAAATATTTGATCATGCGTCAACTACCGGGTAAACTTAAGTATGAATATAATTATTTGTCAATGATCGCACGAGGTCATGAATATGATATGATCTTTTTCAAGGTCACTAAGAATTACGAAAACGATCCTGAACCGAAGACAGAATTTTTCTTCAAATCACCCTCTGACATAAACAATATGCATGAATACTTATTTCGCGAGAGAATATTGAAGCAGACAAGTACAAGTTTTCATAAATTTATCGAGATTGGCGTGTTCTGGTTGGAAAGGGAAGAATATATGCAGTTTAAAAAACGTGTGGGTAAATCGGTTGATAGAGACCTTGAGAGTTGTATTATAAGAAATAAAACACTAGGACATAGCCATGAAGAAAGTGTTGACATATGTACTCGATAATATAATTCTCATATTCTCAGTTCTTTATGTTTATCGTATCCGACTCAGTATATAGATTATATAACGAAAACATGTACTCGAACATTTAATTTTACATCACCGACTGAAGCGACTAGTTAATGTATCTTTTGTTAAATAATTATTTTCTTTTAAATTTCATCCTCTAATATACATCTACTAAAAATGTCTGGTAAAATTTCTGATTTGTCCATGAGCGAGCTTGGTCATTATGTTGGCGTGTCGCTTCTTGTCGTCGGCACACTTATCCTTGTATACATGATTAGTTATACTTTTGAATTGTATCCATCTGAGCCCATGAGCGAAGGGGTTTTATGGTTGGTTGGTGCACTTACATATGGAGTCGGTGTTTACTGTTATAGGAATTACGACAGTCCCCCTGCGGGTATTGGATTCTAAGTAAAAAAATAAACACTATTACACGTAGTCCTTTAAGCATACTTTAGCAAGAGCAATTGCGGATATCATGTTGGTTGTCGCGCTGATAAATCTATTTTTATGAATGAAAATGATGTCTTTTTTTGCCACTCCGCGCTTCATAAGAGTTTCTTTATCATGAATAAGTCTACGAGGGGTAAATGACCGATCATTGACTGTGCCGATTCTCCATTCCTCTTTATATGGATATATACAAAACCAAACTAGTGGAGACTTATTGGTTTTTTTTTCGTACTCTCCAAGAACTCGTCGCCAATTTCGATAGTTCTGTCGGCAAAATACAATATGACCAGATGGATGAGTTTCAAATCTTTTATCAAGATCTTCAATTATTTGTATTTTTTCTGTATTGTACCCTACAGTATCGATCCAACATTTACGAATTTTTAATATAAGTATGTTAAGAGATAAAATCATTGCTTCCTTAAATAAATGTGATTGTTTGCTGTCATCGGATGTATTCACATAGTTCATCCCACCGATAAGCGATGTTAAATTGTTTGTTATTGGGTATTCAGGTGTGGTCGATAGATCAGTCGCAGCCCATTGTCGGACACCATTATCTATAGCGTCAATCTCTCTAAAGAATTCTTTGTATACTTGCCAATAAATTTGTTGTGTCAACGCGGAAATGGTTTTTTTATCAACCCCTCCAAGCAGACCTTCTTCTTTAAGCACGATCAGAAGAAGCTTCTTGCCATAATATTTATATACCATCCCAGCTGATGACATCGGTATTTTACTCCAATTATTAGTATAATCGTGAGTAAATGTCAAATCGCAATCGTCTTGATGGTGGTCAAATCGACCAGCATCAGCATCATATATGCCGCCGACATCAACTACAATATGTGAACTATTAATAATTGATTGATTTCGTGTCCTTGTAATAATATTATTAGGGTGTATTTTTCCTATAATCGCGCAAGCAACAATCTCATCTGCGTGAAATTTACCATCATGCGTAGCGATTTGTATCGATGTGGATTTGATCTTGGGCATCGATGTGGACTTGATCTTGGGCATCGATGTGGATTTATGTTATAAAAAAATCAAATTCAATTTTAGAATTGTTCATTCTCATAATACATGTTATGCACATGAAGTCTAGAAGTGCGGCCGATTCTGTAAGCTCGACCAAGTGCTTGGGTTTTATTATTGTTATCTCTGACTGAATGCATGAAGACAATATCGGTGGCGGTCTGGAGATTTCGCCCGGCACAATGTTTATCAAATAGTAGTACTGCACTTTTACTACTTTGAAATTTCTTAGCAGCTTCTTCCATTTTATCAGCAGTTCCATCAAGCCGAAGATATTCTATTTTTTCTGCGTTGAAACGTTCTACTAGCAAATTAGTCGTCTCTTTAAAATTAGCGTATATGATAATTTTACGTGGTATCTCAGGTGGAATTGCTTGGAAGGGCAATGAGTCGGGTTGCCCTTGTATTAAATTACAAGAGTTTTCGTGGAAATTGACCTCTTTCTTTTCTTTGGGGATTATTCCTTTAATCAGCTCAATAACAGCAAGAATCTTTGATCGTTCCTCAACATTACTCGGACTTCCATCGATGTCCTTTTCTTTTTTACTCTCTTTAACAACCGTCGACGTAATAATAGTCTCTAGATCCATCTCTGCGTTGATGTAAATTATATCCTTGACGTTTATCTCTTGGCGACACATTGGGCAAGCTGATGATTTTAACTTTTGTTTAGACCCGTCGAATATAATACTAAAACAACAAGTAGCACAGCAAATACTCCCGCAACATTTAAGAATTACATTACCTCGTTTATCTGATTCAGACAATAATATGTCGGCAAATCCAGCTAGTTCCTCAAGTTCACTATCACTATCGCTGGGGGGGTCTTGGTCTTGGGTTTGGTCTTGGTCAAGACTATGATTCCGAGAATCCTTTGCTATTGTATCTCGACATATAATGCATTTACCTTCGATAAAGTTATCCTTAACACGTTTAAGAGCAACTCCAGTACGTCTATGTATTAGTTCTTGCTCTTCTCTAGTTGTTTCCAGTAGGCTTTTTAAAGCGGGGTAATTATATTTAATCTCACGTCCATTCATCAAATCTTTCTTACCATATGTATCACCTTTAGGTGCGCGAGTATATGGTAACCTTGATTTGATGTCGCCCAAACTGTCCATAAAATCTAAAACTTTTTCAGCATCTCTATGAGCATAATAATGTTTACCGAGTATCTGTCTGAATATGTCACCAACGTTGTCAGTCTTTATACCTGCACGCTCGGCCGCCGTTTCTATTGCGTCACCATTCAACATTTCAACAATTTCTTCCGCCTCGTCATCGCCTATAGATGTAAGTAGTTTCATATAAGAGTCGCTTTTATTTATAAATATATAGTTGAAAACTCTGGGGGTTTTTAAATTTATAGTATCTTGTATGAATTTTTTTGTGCATTTAACATTAAAGTAATCAAATAAAAGTTTATTATTCATAACTCGACCACAGCCATAATCGGCATGTAGTAACATGTCAGAGGTTTTTGTAAACTGCTTGGTTGTTGTTATAGATTTATTCCGCATTGTTTTTTGTGTTGATGAAATATACCACGTGAATAAGGCATTAATAACGCCTGCGTTATGCGGCATACCGATTACATCGACATCATCAACTACAACCCTTCCCCAACAATAAGTCCGCATATTTGATATGATGTTGTAAATATACGGACCGCTAATTTTATTTTTATCCTCACAAATTATGTCGTCGGGAAAATCGACACCTCGGGACACCTTTGAATTTTTTACAAGCACAATATTGTATCTATTTATTATCTTAGACGACATCTTGTCCAGTAAATTTTGAAGATCTCGGACATCTCTGACCGTAAACACGTTTAATATAGGATCAGTGTATGTTTTGATTGTTGTTTCCCACTGGCCAAGGACCGATTTTCCCACAAATATAAGGGTCGGTTTTAAAATAGATGAAAATCGTCGACGAATAGTTGAAGCTGCTGTTATATTTCCGTAGTAGTTGGTGAATATACCCTCGAGAATATTTTCACTTGTGGATATAGGAAATTGTCTGATATTGCATATATCAGCTACAACCTTTGGCAATTTCTGGGTAAGTATAACCCCAAGGATAGAAAATGTTTTACCACTACCTACAGGATCCGACATAACACCAGCTGATGTTGTCACGCGGACATTGCAAGTACCATAACCATATGGTGTACAATTATCATATGTTGTTCTATTATTTTCAAGATCACACATCGCTTTAATGACTCTTTGTTGAGTAGGATAAAGTATAACATTGAGACCTGGTACATTTTCTATGGCTTCATACGTTTCATCGAGATCCTGTGAAGGGGGTGAAGCTCTTTGATTAAACCAAAGGAGTGATTTTCTTGTTTCTACCCATGATTTCATTGATGGACACGGAGTTTTAGACTCACCAAGGTCGCTAACTTTTTTAAAAGATCTTTTTACTTTCATCGATGTTTCTTTTATAGTGCTCATCTGTAGTAATTTATAATAATATCTTTTCAAATTTTATATAGTAATGGACAGAGACCCAGAAAAGGTTATATTTAGAACAACAAGTTCATCAAAACTTACAACCCCCCCTAATGATAACTTGCTTTTAATGTTAGAACCCAAATCAGAATCGGTAGTCGACTCAAAACTTCTGAGCACAAAAACCAGGGAAGATTCAACTAGAGAGTTACAATCCATGAAATCCATCGCTAAAGCAGCTGAAGCCGACGCCCTAGCGTCTTTAAAAAGAGTAAAAACTGCCGAGAAAGCCCGGCAGTCGGCAAAAGCAGCCGTAACAATAGCTGCAAATAGAGCCAAAGAAGCCGAAGCACTTGCATTGGCTACTCAGATAGAGGCAAAAAAAGCTCGTCACGCTGAATCTAAGGCAAAAAGTAATGTAGCTAATGTATTAGCAGATGCCGATATTTCTAAAGCCTCTGCTGAATTTGAGGAGCTTATGGGGTTGTTAAAAACAATAACAATTAAAGATATTAGCGACCTTGTACCTGTTGTCATACCTATGATGGATGCGGCGGCTGAGTTTAAAAAACTTAAAGGTTTCGAGAAGAAGAAATTAATTATCACTGTTGTATTAAAATGTATTAAAGAATCTGATGATCTGGATGACACAACTAAGACTATCATTTTTGGGGTTGCCGAAAAATTGCTGCCAAGTATTGTCGATGGGTTGTTTAGCGCCAATCAAGGATTACATAAATTTAAAAAGAAAACTAGGAAGTGTGTGTTCGGATGTCTAGGAAAAAAGTAAATCTACATCATATTAATGTTAATACAGGATAGATTTATGACGATATTATTTCTAATATGCTAAAAAAATTGATTTTTTTTTCCTAGTTAACGTTTAGCCTGGATTTCCGGTAAACATTTTCATGTCATCCTTCATTGATGGTATGCGCTTTTGCCTTGGTGCATGCTTCACAATGTTAATGCTATACATGTGCGTGTATGGCATTATTGCGTTGTTATTGAAGCGTGCATCTTCGCAGGTTTGTACATCACGTGCATTGATTGTGGCGGTCTCGCTTGAATATGCTTCATTTTCCAACGAAGTTATTGGTTTTGAATCAGTTTCTGTAAATATTATCAAGATTACTGGGAAAGTGATGAAACCGGATCAAGTACGTGAATATATTAAAAATCAATATAAAGATAACATCAAGTTCCGAAAACGTGAAGAATTTTTGAAAAACCTATTGAACAGAATAACCATTAGTTAGTTGCTTAGTTAGTTGCTTAGTTAGTTGCTTAGTTAGTTGCTTAGTTAGCCATTTTTTTTGTCGTGTATTAAAAATGAATACAATCAATAGTATATCAGTGATGTCCCGCGCAGTTGTCTCCCATGCAGTTTTGACTCGAAGTGGATTATTTATTGATGAGGAGTATTTTGCTAATAAGGGACAAATTGGCAAGGTAAAGAAAAGTTTTACAGTCACTGTCATTGAACTAAAAAAATACATTAAGACAATGTCATTATTTAAGTATAGTAAAGTGGGTGGAGCCAAATATGTGATACTCCCAAGACACGGAGGTGTAAAAATTCTTAAGGGTTTAGAGAAAAAGTTGGGATTACCCCCACTCATAGTCGACAACCAAATGATGTCGGGCGAACCACCTAAATTTACCTTTACCCGTGAAGGTAAATTTCGAGGTAACCAAAAAATCATTTTCGATCATATTATGAAGAATTATTTTAGTCCATCAATGGTATCGAGGGGGTTGGCCAGTTTAATCCTTCAACTAGATACTGGCCAGGGTAAAAGTTATATCGGGGCCGCCCTCATTGCTCATCTACAGGTTAAGACTCTTATTATTTGTCATAGTACCGCTGTTGCATCAGACTGGATTGATAAAACTCTTCGGGGGGAATTTCCGAACAATGTGATTGGCCAGTATAATGGTAGCTCGAAAAAAGACGGGGACATAGTTGTTGCTATTGTAAATAGTCTTATCATGGACGATATGAAAGTTTTGACAAATAAGTCGAAGAAAACATACGTGAAAATGACTCCGACAGACTTTTTTAGTCGGTTTGGTCTTATTATCTATGATGAAACACAAAAATATAATAGTAAAAGCTTTAGCAAAGTATTTTGGCGAGCGCAGGCCCCTTATGTTATAGGGCTTAGTGCAACCCCATCCCGACATGAATTCCATAAAATATCAAAGTGGGGAATAGGCGATGTCTTAGACGCGAAGACAATCCCGGGATATTCAACAAAAAAGAGTAAATTTAAAGGCGAGGTTGGTATGATAAAATATCACGCACCCGCGAAGTATTCCCAACTATTACTCAATGAGAAACTGGAAATATTAAATGTCGCTGCCACAATAAATATGATAACTGAGGACCCTTATAGAAATAGTATCATTATTGATAAGATGACCGAGCTAATTTCCGAAGGCCTAAACATATTCGTATTCTCCGATAGAAAGGCTCACCTACATGAACTAAAGGCTGGGCTAATCGAAAACGGTAAACGATATGTGAAATCAATAGAAAATCCCTTAACTGCTCATGGAATCCCTAAAACAGTAGTTGCATTGATACGAAAATATGTATTCTATTGTCATTCGTCGATTCTTATTGGAGGCGGGGGTAGTGGCAAAGTCGGGCGCGAACGTATGGAGAAGGCTGAGAGATTTTCCAATGTAATCTTAACAACATACCCATATATGGACACTGGTAAATCCATTCCAAAGATGAACGCTATTATGTTATGTACACCTCGCAAGAATAATAGTGAGCAATCGATAGGGCGTATCTTGAGGTTAGGCTCAGATGAAAGTACTGTTCGGCAAATAATAGATGTTGTTGACTGGGGTACTCGACTTAAAAATCAATGGTACACACGTAAAAAATTTTATACATCTCGGGGATATGAAATCGCATCGACAGAATATGACTGCCGGGATAGATTCATTGGCGACGCCCGACAAGATGATTGTGTGGTTGGATCAAGTATTATTTCTAAGACAAAACCGGTAAAAAATACGACTATTAATAGTAGCGAGGCTGATAACTCCGATTCAGAGTCGGGGTCTGCTTCTGAATCTGAAGAAGCCATACGCGAACGAGGGAAGGATATGTTTAAGAAGTACTCTGCGTTCTTAGATCAGGACTCTTCGGGGTCGGATTAGCATATAAAAAAATTGAAAAAATATAATGCTATATAGTACTAACAGTACATAAAGATAATGGCTTATCGTTCGGCTTCCAACCAAACACCTACCATCCCCTATAATGGACAGGGTCAAAAATATAACCAATATACTTCTCGTCACCACCTTTGTAGATGTGATCAATGCATGCACCCGCGACCATTTCAGCATCATGCCGATCACCATGATAATAAATCTACAGGGTATAATACTGGACCCCACCCCGACCATCGGCAACCACGTGCACCACGGCAGCTACGTGCACCACGGCAACCACGTGCACCACGGCAACCACATCATCCTAGTCAAGATTCGCCCCATTCTCAGCGTAGCAGTAGTCCGGCACAGCCTAAACAACCACAAGCTATGGCTAAATCTAAGAAGTTAGGTGTGGACACTGTAATGGCAATAGTTAACATTGATAAGGGTACTGTATTCGTGCGAGTCTCAAATAAGGGGCAGATATCAGTCCAAGCTGCGATGGCCAAGCGTGGCGAGACTCAATTCAACACCGTTGAGCGGGTCTTAATGGACGAAACTGGTAATCGCCCGAGATCTAATAGCGAACTCACCTCTTTAAAGAGCGAGAAGTTTCCTGAGGTCGCGTTCGTTGCTTTCCAGGATCCGTCATTCGAGCTTCGTCATTTTCGTCCGTCCCATTATTTCAAGGATAAAATACAATGCTTAATTGAAGTCCCACTTGCCGACCTTGCTAAAGGTGCTGTCACGGATCAGATGCGAGTTCCTCCACACGCCCTTGCCGTTGAGTTTGCACAACTCCTCCTTGCGAAAAAGTGAAAAAATAATGTTTGATTTTTTTACAAATACTTACATTATACATTGGAAAGTTGCTTATATAATCCTGCAAACCATACCCATCCGAACAGTTGAAGTACAACACCTGTTAATTTTAAGCAATGCGATGAAAGTAGAAACATTTGATAAGAAAAGATAACGACGCGGAATATCAAAAATGATATCATTTCGATAATAATCCAACATCTAATATTTTTTTTACCGAAGTTCGACGTGTGATGAATTATTGCATATGCGAAATACAGAGGTATATTAGACAGCTCTAGTATAAAAAATGAATACATGCATATGGATTTATCTATTCCAAATTCAGAGCTTAGTAAATATATAGATCCTAAGTGATGTAAGAAGTACATACTTAATATTCGCGAATTAAATAGATCATATACAAAAAATCCAATCGATATATTTGTATTTATATCTGATGAGTTTATTAAATATTGTAACAGAACACTTGCACAATGAATAATACTCACCATATTTATATGGAATTTATTAGACTGTATAGGAAATATAAAAGGCAACGTCTTATGGATGATCATCCATAGAATGGTATATTGAACAACGGTGTCGATCATTATGTATATGCAAATAATTATCCATTATCCATTACTTAAATCATAAATATTATATTTGTCTCCTCGAAATGTAACAACCTTGATTATTTTATATGTTGCAAAGAGTTTATTCGATATTAAATTATCAATATCAACCATTGCTAAGATCTTCAACTTTGGAAATTCTCCGATGAAGATAGGTAATATTTCCTTACCATATCCTTTACCTTGATATGGAGCATCGATTAATATACGAATAAATCTCTTATCTTTAAGGAATTTATGTTCAAATCCAGCGATGTAGTATCCTATAAATCCAATTAATTCGCCAGGTTGACATCTATCATTCAAACATATAGCGTAAAATCTGGCATATGTTTCATTTTTATACTCCCGGATGTAGTTTGTCAACTGCACACGGACCTGAGATAGATTTTTAGTCTTGCCTGACGCTATATACTTCATGTTGTCCGGATTATTTTGTATATCGTACATGCGCGGAAGGTCGGCCATTGTAAATTCACGAAGGGATATTCTTGATTTTTTTGTTGATGATTTGGTCGACTTAACTTTACTTTCTGACTTAACCTTACCTCCAGTTTTATCCTTAATAGTCTTAGCCTTTGACCAAATAAACATAGGTTGAGCTCGGGAAGTTTTGTGTTTTTCCGCGTATGGAATAATACCCATATATTTAGCCTTAAATTTAGGGTCTTCCATATATTTTATCATCTCGTGAACATAGGTTTCATAACTCATACTATTTATCACCATACACATTATACCTTTCCCGTCATCCTTCACATTATCCCAAGCCTTTTCAAGATAAGGCTTGAAGAATTCTTCGGTCCATTTAGACTCGGATGTATGCTTAATCGTTGACTGTTTCGCGTCTTGGGAGTATATCTCCATCTTAAAGTATGGTGGAGATGTGAACACAAGATCATACTTAGGTAAGTCCGGTGGCCGAACAAACTCTTCAAATGGCATCTCAAATAGTTGGACTTGTCCGCCTAAATCAACCTCAAAGAACTCACATATATCTTTATATCGTGGGTGTACGACGGGATTAGGATCGACTCCTGTGTAACTAGAGCCTGTTGCTATAGCGGCAATTAATCGGTCGCCCCATCCGGCTGACGGGTCAAGGACAGATATTGGAGAGGTTTTATAGGACGGGAAAAATAGCTGTATTATTGCTATCATATTTGATGGGCGGAAGCTAGTACATTCGCGGGCATCTTTGATGGCCCACCGTGTCTCGATCAAATTTGGTCCGTCAATCACCCCATATTCTTTAAGACATTTCTCAGCTAGTTCCTTTGTCTTGCTATGAAAATACTCCCATGGTGAATACTTTGATCCAGCAAATTTACACTTCATGCGTTCCTCTTCCATGAACATGTCAGATAAGATATTAAAATCTTCGTAGTCACTTGGAAGATTTAATAGTAGCTTATTTTCTCCCTTGAATCCTGGTGTAACCTTAATATTGGCTATGGTATACTTCAGAGTCTTAAATCGAGATTTAAAGTTATATTCTTTTAAATTAGCCATCATATCCTTAATATCATCATCTGTCTTGTTATCTCTTTTCGTAGGGAACTTGATAAGACCCTTCTTGAAATCTTTTAAAAATTGATTTACATCATTGTACATCATTGGATTATTTTGTTGCTCTTAGTAACAAAATTGTCTATATATACTGTTGAATTCAAATTTTAACATGTCCAAACCAACATTTATTATAGATGCAGGCGCAGGCGAGGATAAATCGACTGGATCAAACATGTCCCTGAATTTAAAAAAAGCATATATTCTTAAGCGTAAACTAGAGATGTTTGGATGGAAAGATGTTGGTGTTAGACTGGGTAAACCACCAAAATTCGTCGACTTGCTCTATCTCGACTCGTTCGCCGATTGGAGAAAATATAAAAACACTCGATGTTATTTTAAAAACCTAGTCAAAGATTCAATACTGTCCATAAGTGATAAATCTTTACTATATCATAACTTAGGCAAAATCGATTCGCATATAAGGGACACTTTCATGATGAGACAAATTGACGTTAACATTACAGACTCGTCAAGCATCGAGGCATGTGAAAAATTGTTCGATGGGAGGATGTGGATTTTTAAACCAGTCGCCGGATGGAGTGGTAAAGGTATACAAGTTTTTAATAGTTACAACGGATTTAAAGAATACGCAGAATCGATTGACGTAGAAAACTGGAAATTTTTTAAATCAAAATCTTCAAGAGCTTCAATTTGGGTACTCTCTGAATATATAGAAAATCCATTACTTATAGACGGCCATAAATTTCACTTGAGGCTTTATTTTACAGTGTATAAAAATACTAAAGGAGTAAAATCGTTCCTACACAACACTGGAATTATAATGGTGTCTAAATTTAAATATGATTTGTCATCCAGCGACATAGTAATACATAGTGTTCATAGCGACGACTCAGAAAAACACGAGTTTCCTCGTGAGTATATTAAGTACTTCACTGAAAAAAATGCTAAAAAATTACATAACGACCTCCTAAAAATATTCAAAGCAGTCTCGAAGATAGATTTTATGGAATGTTTTGAGGAGTCAAAAAAATGTTTTTATGATTTTGGATGTGATGTTATGATCACGGATAAATATGAGACCAAGCTTATCGAGATAAACGACAAAGCTGGCATATCAAGTTTCATAACTATCGATAAATTTGGTAAATGTTATGTACCAAATTTGATGAAATTGATATTTGATCCTGTATTCTTTCCTAAATTGACCAACCCCGAGAAAAAAATACGGTATACCGATACGGATTATACTCTTATAAGTGTTGGAGAAGGTGGAGATGTAAATAAATCTACCACAAAAACCTTTACAGTTTATCTATACAATACAGACACAGGATTTCAAAAACATTCTATTGATTATTTTAATAGATATGGATGGACACACATCCCCATTAGTCGAAACATGAAGGGTCATATTAATTATCTCGACTATTCTCTAGACCATTGGCGATATTTTCAGAATGTAACTTCAGACATACGTTCGTCAGCTGACCCCTCACGAAAAAGATGGAAAGATAAATCTAGTCTATACAATGTTTTGGGGTCGACCCCACGGGGTAAACTTATCCGTGACAAATTCATGATGAAGCAATATGATGTTGATTCGAATAATATCATGGGTGAATCGAAGCAATCCGAGAAGTTTAAAGAATTTAAGAACATATTTGATGGACGGAAATATATATTAAAACCAATAACAGGATGGAAGGGTCTTGGTATAAAAATTACGGCATCACATAATGAAGCGTTGAAACATTTTAACCAAACTAACCAAATGGACTGGATTTATCACAAAGATAAACAATCTGAATCAACTAAATGGGTTATTGCTGAGTACATTGATAACCCTCTTTTAATCCAAGGATGTAAATTTCATATCAGGGCATATTTTATGGTCTACCTGGATTCAGGATTTAAGACTGGAGCCACTCCGAAAATTAAAGGATATTTATTTAAGACAGGAATAATTATGCAAGCCATAAAAAAGTATAGACCGTCAAATTACGATGACGATCAGGTACATAATATCCACGCTGGCAATTCAATAAAAAAAATATATCCAAATACTTTTATAAAAGAATTTGGACTCGCAACCACCAATAAAATTAATACTAATATGCAGGAGTATTTTATTGAATTGTTCAATATTATAAACACAGGTTGTTACCCTGAAACTAAGAATTGCTTTACTCTTTACGGCGCTGACATCATGTTTGATGCGTCGTTTAATGTGAAAATACTCGAGATAAATTCATCTATCGGACGCAAATCTTTATCTGAAAAAAAAGAAGCATATGAATTTATGAACAACATATTTTCCATATGTATCGTACCAAACTATGGAAAACCTGCGAAATGGAAAGACCTCAAAGCTTATTGGGTAATCGGAGAAAAGTGTATCGATGATAAAAAATCGGCAGGTTCGATTGGTAAAATATCAGGGTCGGAGCGTCAAAAAACATATCTTATAGATTTAAAAGTCAAAGATTCTAAACCGTTTGAAAAGCAATTAACGAAGTATCTTGACGATAATGGGTGGGTTAACCACTTAGATTTATTTGCACCAGATGATGGAATCGACCACACAGTCGGTCTACTAATACATAAAAAATATGATTGGAAATCATATGACAAATATAAATCCACAATCCATGCATCTACAGAAAATGAACGGTCAATCACAAATAAATCAGCAATTTATGATATCTCCGGAATAAAAAAATATATGATGCCCCAGTATACTATTGATTCAAGGAACAGCGATGATCTTGAAAGGGTGAAGAAATATTTTACTGGTAAAATTCGATTTATAGTTAAACCTATGATGGGGTCCATTGGAATGGGTATATTTATAGCAAATACCCATCAAGCGTTGTTGAAAAATTTAGGTAGTAGCCATGTAGTGATTTATGATATGTATAAAAAAAGCGCTGATGTATATAGATGGATATTAGCCGAATATATTGAAAACCCTCTACTACTCAAGGGGCGTAAGTTTCATATACGTGTATTCTATCTTGTGACTGTGATTAATGGCGTCATTCGAGCATACATATATGGTAAAAATTACATAATGTACGCGACAAAGAAATATAATAAAACATCAACTGACATACTGGTGCATAATATACATTCCGATAATTCTTCTAAATGTGTATTTCCCAAATGCTACACCGACGAATTTGGTCAAGCGAAGACTGATAAATTAATAAAAGACTTGAAGGATATCTTTACTATTATTTTTAAGGTGTATAAATCTAAATGTTATGATAGCTCGGACCATTGTTACAACGTTTTTGGTGCTGACATAATGGTTACCGATAAATATGAAACGAAAATCATAGAGCTAAATCAAGAACCTGGTAAAAAGTATTTATCTGAGTCGACCGAATTATTCGATCATTATACGCAAAATCTACAAGAGCTTGTGATTAATCCAGTATTTGGCCCTCCAACCACTGAGTGGAAAGATAAACATTCATATGTGCAAGTTGGTGGGCCTAAGCTCAGCAATGGTAAATCTTCATCATCGCAGATAGGAGGAGATAGAGATGCGAGTGATGCGAGTGATGCGAGTGATGACGAAACTAAAAAACAAATTTATGAAGGTGAAAAACACACCTTCGCCGTTGAGTCGGATTATTTTGCCCCATACCTAAATAAGAAAATAATAGAACTTGGTGCTGGGATGTGGGAAGAATTTTCTTTATCGTCGTCGGCCAGACAAGGTGATCAAAAAATATCATTCCTCTACATGGATAATCTATCACTTCCTTGGAAAAAATATAAAAATACCCATGCAACTGTAAAAAATGTAGTCGATAATACTAAATATAGCATTGCCGATAAAGCAAACTTATATCAAAATCTTGCCGGGCCTGTGCGTAAGAAATTTATGCCACTTCAGTATACGATAGATTTAGGTACAGAACCGGATGGCTTCACCAAATGGTGTGAGTGTAACTGTGAGAAATATCGTAAAATTATTAAACACGACATGTGGATGCTTAAACCAGTAACTGGGTACAAAGGTATTGGGATAAAAATGGTGGATAATTTCGGCGACTTCAAACGTCATCTTAGAGAGCATCGTCAAGAAGATCATGCACATGGGTCTGAGCGATCCAAACGAGTTGGTGTATGGGTCCTATCTAAATACATAGATCCACCGCTGCTGTTTAAAGGGCATAAATTTCATATACGTCTATATTATTTAGTTAGTCAAATCGAGGGCAAAGTACATGGGTATATATTTAAATCTGGCCACCTTTATATTTCAAAAAAGAAATATAAAATGTCTAGCCATTCGACAGACATCCATAATTTGCATCTTGATAATTCTAACATAGATTTATTCCCTGAAAGTTACGCCAAAGAATTTGGTGTTGATGCATGTGTTAAATTATACACGGAAATCTATAAAATGTTTCAAGGAGTATTCGACATAACTAAAATTGGATGTTTCGACGACTCTTCAAATTGTTACTATATCTATGGAGCCGACATTATGGTTACAGAAGACGGGTGTCCCAAACTACTGGAGGTTAATACCTCTCCACATCTTGGTGTTATGAACATTAATAAAACGTTAGCCAACCGATATGTCACTAATATATTCTCATTAGTATTAAATCCTATATTCGGCGAACCACCTGGATTTCCTAAGAATAATGATTATATTCTCATTGGGGAGAAATAAAGGTTATTTTATAATCACCGGATGTAGTTTATCAAAATTATTTATTAACTCGACCAAATATGTCGGTCTATATTTCTGCCGGATCTTTCTATATAATAAATATTTATTATACAATGACAATTTGTAGTTGTCGTCCATATATTTTTTTTTTATATATTCAATATTTTCGGGTGTCACTAAAAATTTATGTTCATCGGTATATTTTTTAAACTCTGCGGAATTCTCATCGATAGTGGGTGGATTTTTAACAAGTTCTTGCATCTTTATATTCGTACGAAATAAAATCATCGCTAAGAGGGCAACTCTGAACCCTTTATTTTCATCTAACTGCATATCTTTCATGAAATCGCCCACATCAATAATTGGATTTGCCAATGTAAATAATATAATAAATAAAGACCACGACTTACATAATTCATCGTTACCTTGTAATGTTATTAAGTTTCCCTTCCATTTCCACCGGCGAATCCCGAATTTGTCGAAAGTTCTGTAAAACCACTTTTTTACAATATTATATCTTATATCGCTACCCGTTTCTGGATTAGCGTCGGGATTACCTTCAATATTTATGCCACCATGTGGCTCAAAATAATAAATTGTCTTAGTTTTAGAATTGATCAATATAGTATTGCTATGCGATGCCACTATACCAGCGTACGACCATGATAAATTAATCACTGATATTTCATCAGACGTGAAAGACTTAACCATAAATCTTTCCAATTCATTCATTTGATTAACTATATGACCTACATTGGTTAAATCAAAAAAGGACACACGGTATCTTTTATATTCATCTGGCTCTGTTATAGATGTTATGGGGATATGCAAATCTTGTAATTTCTCCGCTACATCGTAAGGTTTAAACGCGGCTTGTAATGTAAAAGAAAGCACCTGTTTGCCAATAACTAGGTTAATAACTTGATCAATGCGATTGGTCCTGTCGGCTATAAACGATGCTATATTTCCGAACATACCCTTTTCTTCACCGCGGTTGTTTATAAAATCATAGAATTGACGCTTGATCAGTGAATCTCCAGACTTAAAAATAGTAGAATATTCCTGCGGCCATGGATAGTTATAATAATATATAGTGCGTGATGTTAAAAATTGACCTATCCAAAAGAATGGAGAATTTGAAAAATTAGTTGATTGTCCTAACGGAATAGCTAATTTATAATTACTTTGACATTTAATATTACATTCCTCAAATGTAAGTCTTCCATGGTAAGGATGTCGTTCACATTTAAACTTATCCTTTTTGACATAACAATAATAATCTTCTGGTGGAGTAGGTATAAATTCCATTATATAATGATAAATTATTATGATTTATTATTTGCTTTTATTATTGTACTGTTGATATTATCAATATGTATATTTGCTCTTGATTATGGCATCAATTTATTCGAATCTATAGAAAAATCAAAAAAAATGACAGGACTAGTATTATCTATAACACTACTGATAGGTGTATTTATTATTCGACGTACTGTTTTTTATTACCAAACATCATCAAATACAATTATAGGATCTATGGAAGATTAATTTAATCAAAAGGATATAAAAATGGCCACAAGCATATAAATTTAACGCATCGTTGTCTTTTTTTCATATTCATATATTCTTCTAATGTATACACTGATGCTTTATTAGTTATGTGCCATTCTCTTTTATACGTTACCAAGTTTGGTGATGTTATATAATTTATAGTAGCGCCTGTTCCCATATACACGATTAACGGAGATATAGTCTTGTTAAGGTATCGAATAACGTTGCTCACCATTTTATATGTTAAAAAAATTACATACCTTTAGATGTATAAGCCGCATTTGATACATATCCATGTTGTCTGAGTAGACACATGGAGGTCGACGCCATAGAATACTCCCATATTATGAAAGGCGTCGGTTTCTAAATTCACAGATCGATATTCCCAAGTGTGTTCTGGGGGAGACAGACGTTGGCGACTAGCGAGTTCCCGGGCACTCTGAGTTGTACATGCTGTAATTTTATCAAGAGTTTTTCGCATTGCTGTGAGGCCGTAGCTGTATTCTTGATGCCTTACACGTAAGTTGGAGATTGCAAGCTCACGGTTCTCAAGACACGTGATTGTCGGTACAATATCGTCGTCAGCCTGCAGACTTAAACAAGCATTGGTTATGTTTTTATCATGTTTAGTTACCGCTTTAGATATTCCCGACAAGATGATCTGGGTAGTTATGATATGGCCTGCTCTACATTTAATAGCATTACTTACTTGCCCGTCGTATAAATTTACAGTTCGATGGGTGTCCGGATCGTTTGACGTTGCGACCACAACTGGAGGGACCCATTTCGACTCACTTGAGGTGGTCGAGGTGGTCGAGGTGGTCGAGGTGGTCGAGGTGGTCGAGGTGGTCGAGGTGGTCGAAGACGAAAACATAGTCTTAGAATCACTTGCTGATACTATAAAAAAAATATTCAATTTTTTTAATTAACATTGTCATCGTTTTCGCCGCCACCTTCACCGGGTGTGATATCGATTACTTGATCATCACCCAAGATGCTGATGACTTCATTATTTTCCTCTCTGTTTCTGATTTTAGAGTACATGTCTACACATTCGGCGTGTTTTTCATCGACAGGTATAAGTGATTGGTCGTTGTTTTCAAAAATTCGCATGCTTCCGCTAGCATCATAATATACTCCGCTACCACTTTCATTATCGCCAGGCCACCCGTTATAGTCGTAAAACACGCCTGTCGGTCCACGAAAAATTCGCAAACGCCAGTCTGGAGATATCCCTTCCCAATCAGGGAGGTCGTCGTCAGAATTGTCCTCGTCATCTTCATCATCTTCATCATCGCCATTATCAACCTTCATAAGCTGATATAGATCGCATTTTTCTTCGATGCCATATATATCGTCGAGATCTTTATATATCATATCAAACAATCGATTTCGGTCTTCATTTTTTAAGTCTGATATTCTTTTTTTACGTTCCGCCTCGGTATCTTCGCTCGGAAAATCAATGATTTCTGGCTCAGTCGCGAGTAACAGTTTCTTAAGTGCCTCCATCGTGCAGTTTATAGATATATTGAGTAAGATGTTTTCAATTTTTATAAGAGAGATTCGAGGAATTCATCATCACTCATAGTTTTCCGTTCATATTTTTGACATATTAAGTACCTAACCATATTCTCCAAGTTAGAGAATGAACAATGTATACACCACTCTTCTCCTGTTAATAAATTTAATACCCGAAGGTTAGTTATGTTAGCGAGCCACCCGTATACTGCGCATTGTAGAAAATGGGTATCTGTGAGGGTATGTACACATTTTAATTCCCATATCACTTGATCGGTCGACGTGGTCGACGTGGTCGACGTGGTCGACGTGGTCGACGTGGTCGACGTGGTCGACGTGGTCGACGTGGTCGACGTGGTCGACGTGGTCGACGTGGTCGACGTGGTCATACTCCTGCCCATCGCCAATACATCTACGCGTCCAATAATAGTCCTCCCAAGGATATGTTTACTATACTCAACTTCGAAGCGAGCATTTTTGGACAACCTATTTGATAAACGAGCGACAGCTGCCATCAATTTCTTTTTACCAATCCACGTATAATTATGTATCTGGTTTAATTTATGTACGTAGTTTGACTGTGTAGCGCAATATTCATTAGCAAGTTTAAGAAGAGTTTGTGGGTTGAATGGTATAGGCTTTTCACCGATAGTCATTTTCCCGGTCATCTTATATTCAAGGAATGCCGGTATAGCAACGCCGGTGATTTCCCCAACCTGTTCATATAGATCTTGTTGTTTTGTCTTGATCGGTATATCAATAATAACACCTGGGTCAACGGTTTGTTCAGGTACAATATAGCTTAATGCATGGTTGATAACTTTTTGAGGGAGATGTTTAAGTAGGTTAGTTACGCCGATCTTATTATTTTCGCCACCATCGCTTATCTTTGGAGCGATTCTATTCATAAGCCTAAAAGCACACGTCTTCGGTACTTGCTCGACATTTATAAATGGCAAATAATCATGCTCGTAGTGGTGAAATAACGTTAATAATTCGGTTGCTCTAGTAATTGCTACGTATAATGTATTTGGGCAGACCATTGGATTTTCTCCCCTGGCGTAGAATTTAAAGTAACTTTCATCGAAATTAAATACAATAATACATTTACGCTCAAGCCCTTTCGCTTGATGAAAGGTAATGAATGATAACTTACCCTTAAGCACGTCATCATCGAGTCTTTCCTCGTCAGACCCCGGCACAAATATGGGTATACCAAAACCTGATAAAGTGTTCGCCAGTCGTATCACCGGTGATTTTGATGATTTAACACTAGGACTAAGTATAAAGATGTCTTCAGGTTTGTATCTGATAAGATACAGTTGAAGAATCTCGGCCACCCTGCTTGAAAAAGCATTACACACGTAGTATTGAACATCTGGCCCGGATTTCACCGCATTCATGCGGTTACCTTTGAGGCATGCCAGGTTAATAAAATTTGCCATCTGATGTGTTATACGGTATGAAGTCGATAATTTCTTAGATGTCCAGGTAGCTGGTTGTGAGCCTGCCGAACTAACCGGCAAGCTCCATATTCTATCGACGAGAGTAATAAATCGATGGTCCGCCCCGTTAAATTGATATATTGACTGATTCTTATCTCCAAGTATTATAAGTTGACATATACCATTTTGTCGTATTATCATCGACATGAATTTATAATATAATAAAGACATGTCTTGGGCTTCATCGATGATTATAATGTCATAATGCCGGCTTGGTAAATCTTCCTCACCTAAATCTATGGGGTCAAGATCATCGCTCGACTCTTCGTCTTCGTCTTCGTCTTCGTCTTCGTCTTCGTCTTCGTCTTCGTCTTCGTCTTCGTCTTCGTCTTCCGACCCGATGGCAAATTTTTTACCTGCTTCGTTATCATCTATGTCACTACCATCTCCATACATGGAGACTGTATTTGTTGATTTCGTCTTTATTGAGTTGCGAACTACTCTGATTAATCCAGCATCGGTCGAGCACGACGTGTTATAATATTTATACCCGTACGAATGGTAACTATGTACTTCGATATTTTTTAAACCTATTTGTTGCACTTTTACTCGGGTCTCCATTTTTAGTTTAGCATTATAGGTTATCAGAAGGATTTTTTTATCCAAGTTAGCCCTAGCGAGATGTAGAATTGTGGTTGTCTTTCCACTGCCGGCAATCGCATCAACAACAATATTACCCTTTACCTCTATAATTTCCTTCTGCTCTAGTGAGGGTTTCGGTAAAATACTCACCCACATGGATGATCGGGATATTTTTTTATCAGTCGGAGGATGCTCACCAAAAATGTACTTGTACTCAGGGAGCGAGGTTAATATTTTACCCTCGCACATATTAGTAAACACTAACTCATCAGAGTCTTCGTCAGATTCATCATCTGAATCGATCATGGAACGTACGAGTTTTAGTCTACTCATTATAATGAGTACTTGTAATTAGTATAGAGGGTATTCAAATTTTTACCATATAAAGTATAATACTCCAACCGCTATAATAGCTAGAACTGTTGATGTGTATACGAAGTCAATGCCGACAACTGACGTCGTAGGTAGAGGCGTTGCGTTTTTTTCCGGCAACTCTAGTATTTTTATTACTTTGTCTATGAATTCACTTGTGTAATTATTTATAACTGTTGTCACCGGGGTGATTTTGTCCAGGGATTGCTCAGATTTATGCATTACAACATTATATTTTTGATCGCCTAGGTCACTTGGGTCGCCATTTGAGTTGATAAATGCTGGGGGAATAGGTTTAATTTTAATCACAAGCCCACCCATTTGGTAAATAGCATCAGCTTCATCTTGATATCGAATCCCCTCGATTACATAATTTCGCCCTTTATTTTCAAGATTGCTTAATTCTCTAATCATACATTTGACCCATATGTCAGAGAATTTACCCATTACTTGGGGTAGAAATTCTCGACAAACTTCTGTCCCAAATTTTTGAAGGAACTCGCGGGCGGATACTTTCCAATATTTATTTATCTCTAGTTTTTGTTCCTGAGTACCCCATAATTGATGATGTTCAAAGCCAATGACCGCCGCTATCTCCTTGAGTGGTTTGGCCATCTCATATTTCGTGAACCCATAATCATTCGTTAATATAGATGTTATGTATGTTTTGCCAGATCCTATATTTCCACATATGCCAACAATCATATTGTACTAAACAGAAAATTGAAATATACATATAACATATAACATATAACAATTTTAGATGGCAAAAGAACAAGCTCTATCGGGCATATCGGGCGACTGGAAGAAGGTGTTGAACGGCGGAAAAGCCGCTAAACTACTAGTAAAAGTGTTTGAAGAACTCAAGGACGTTGATGAAAAAACCTTGTGTCCAAGCATAAAGGACATCTTTAATGCGTTTAGATTCCCATTTGAGCAAGTATCGGTGATTATCATAGGACAAGATCCATATCATACCCCTGGCCACGCTCATGGTTTAAGTTTTAGCTCTTTGGCAGACACGGTACCGCCATCCCTTCACAAAATTTATAAATGTCTACAGACAGATGGATTAATTGGGTCAGATGCAGGTCCCGCATCGGGGGACCTGACCCCTTTGCGAGATCAAGGGGTACTTTTACTCAATAGTGCATTGACTACTGTTCACGGTAAACCTGGTGCTCATATTAAGATTTGGAGTGCCTACATCGACTCCGTAATACATCGAATAAACGCTCTTTCTCTAAAGAAAGATAATAAACTTATATACTTGCTTTGGGGCGCCGATGCGCAGAAAAAGGCTGATGCAAAAAAGAAAAACCTAATGGACAAACACATAGTACTTACTGCAGCGCATCCAATGGCTTACCTAAAAGATTCCGACGAATTATCGTTCGTCCAGTGCGGACACTTCCTGCAGGCGAATAAATTGCTGAAGGGCATGGATAAACATGTTATTGACTGGGATTGGTCGTCTTCGTCGTCTTCGTCGCCTGAGTCGCCTGCGTCGCCTGAGTCGCCTGCGTCGCCTGCGTCGCCTGCGTCGCCTGCGTCGCCTGCGTCGCCTGCCGTGACTACAGAAAAATCCAGGGCACAGATTCGCAGATATTTTACAGGAGGTGAACGAACATGTGTATGCTTTACCGATGGGTCATGCAGTCCAAATAAGAGATGTCCGGAAGCGCAAGGTGGATACGCAACTGTATTTACTCAAGGATTGTTAAACGATACTCGCATCTACGGATCTCTAAATACTGAAAAGAACTTTGCGTCAAATATGCGTGCAGAAGGATATGCTATTCTTCGAGGTCTTCAATATGCAAGTGATGAAAAGCATATTGAAGACTGGGATGTCTTTGTTGTCGTCACCGATAATCTTAAATGGATGGAAATGATAACTCAGGACATGGCATCTTGGTCACCAGAAAAATTCGCCACTCAGTCAAATCCGGATATTACTTTACCACTATGGCAGCTATGGAAGAAGATGGAGTTTGAAAATGAAAAGAAGATGATTATTCTCCACATGAAATCCCACGATAAAGATGGGTGGAGCAGGTACCCTGATGGTAGCTACGAGAAATATTGTTACGAGCAAAATAAGTACGTAGATATTTTAGCTAAATATGCTCGTGAAGAAATGGACCGAGGTGATGAGTCTATTGATGCAGCTGAATATGAATCAGAATAAACAGTCACACCTATTTTTTTATTAGTGTAAATAAATTTTGTAAGGGTATTTTGCTTTGGTAATATAGGCAATATGGAAAAAGCATTGCGCGATTTGATAAAAACTCGTTGGATCCAACTAAATGTTTACAACGGCATGTTATTTAATGACTTCTTTAGCCCAGTGTCTCTGAAAAAACCTAAAGCATATTATATTAAGGCCCGGCAGATTTTAGAGAGAAATCTCTCGGATATCCAGAATCAAGCTAAGAAAACACCAGTTCATTTACATAAAGGTTTACTAGACAGGGTGAACCGATTATTTGACTCATATAAGAGTATACTCAATGATAACTTTGCTAAACATGTTATAGATACCGAACGAGTAGAAATTAAGACACCTCGTACACAACCTTTACCAGATATTGTCTATAAAGGAGTCGACGTAAAGCAGTTTAGTAAAAGTGAGGAGGCCCATATGAAAGCAATCCGAGAGGCTAAATTGGCGGACGCAATCAATCGGCATAAAGCTGTAATTGATGCCAAGAATCAGGCTAACGCGTTGCTACAACAGATGGAACAAAACCTAAGCAACTTAAATAAGATGCTACAAAATATCCGTGAATTGGAAGATAAAATTAAAGAAGAAGAGGATAAATGGGTACGAGCTAAGGCTGAAGCTAATTCAGTTATTTTGGAAGCTCAGCGGAAAGCTGAGGAAGCTCAGCGGGAAGCTGAGGAAGCTCAGCGGAAAGCTGAGGAAGCTAGGTTGGAAGCTCAGCGGGAAACTAGGTTGGAAGCTCAGCGGAAAGCTGAGGAAGCTAAGCTGAAATCTGAGAAAGCTGAGCGGGAAGCTCAGCGGGAAGCTCAGCGGAAAGCTGAGGAAGCTCAGCGGAAAGCTGAGGAAGCTCAGCGGAAAACTCAGCGGGAAGCTGAGGAAGCTCAGCGGGAAGCTAAGCAGAAAGCTGAGGAAGCTGAGCGGGAAGCTAAGCAGAAAGCTGAGGAAGCTAAGCAGAAAGCTGAGCGGGAAGCTAAGCAGAAAGCTGAGCGGGAAGCTAGGTTGGAAGCTGAGCGGGAAGCTAAGCAGAAAGCTGAGCGGGACGCTAGGTTGAAAGTTGAGCGGGAAGCTAGGTTGGATGCTGAGGTAGCTAAGTGGAAAGCTGAGAGAGCTAAGTTGAAAGCTGAGGAAGCTCAGCGGGAAGCTGAGCGGGAAGCTGAGGAAGCTAAGTTGAAAACTCAGCGGGAAGCTGAGGAAGCTAAGTTGAAAGTTGAGCGGGAAGCTAGGTTGGATGCTGAGGTAGCTAAGTGGAAAGCTGAGGAATCTGAGCGGGAAGCTAAGCAGAAAGCTGAGCGGGACGCTAGGGTGAAAGATCAGATAATTAAGTTGGCAGCTGAGTTGAAAGATGAGAGAGCTAAGCAGGAAGCTGAGCGGAAAGCTGAGGAAGCTAAGTTGAAAACTAAGCATGAAGCTGAGCGGAAAGCTGAGCGGGAAGATAAACCGGAGGAGATAAAAACAGAAGCTCAAAGTAGTAAAACGAAGGCGGAAGCGACCTGGATTGAACAAACTAGTCATGGTCCTGCGAAATCAAAATCCACTTCTAATGTCGAAAGTGTTCAAGAATACCTTTTAAATCAACAAAAAAAATCAGAAATGGCATTCAAACAATGCTTAACTGAAGAATTCAAATGGGTGGATAGAATAGGCAATCCTTATTTCGGTGTGGAACATACTGAAAAATTCGTGACAGATATGATTCATAGAGAACATTGCTTTAAGCTATTGAATATTATGAATTGGTACTCTGAAAAATTAAAAAAAATTAAGAGTTCTAAAAAATCGAGTATTGATTTGAGTGATCTTAAACAAGAAGAGACGATGATGATAGGTGCTGAGCAAAAAAAGTATTTAGTCTCTAAAGAAGAAAAAATCAAGTATCTTATGAATAAATATCCGGAAATTTTCCGGAAACGTGAAGAGCATAAGAAACGTTTGGAAAAAAAAAAGAAAAAAGATTTATTAGTAAAGGAACATAAAGGGTATACGGAACTTTTGGAAGAAAAAAAGAAAGAAAAAGAATTATTGGTACCAAAATACTCCTCATTTATCTCGCCCATATCCATAAAACAGATAAATGAGATAACTAAATTAGATAAGGAAATTAGTAAGCTGGAAAGTAAGGTTAGATTACTCAGGGAACGAATAGAATTAATTAATATTACAGGAGGTCGTAATGAGTCGTCACCGAGCACATCAATAGAAAGAAAACATTTATTAAAACAATCTGATGTAGACGATGCCTCGCCAACTTCATTGTCTACACCTCTTTTAATCGAACCCACAACAGAAGATTCATCTACCAACATGTTGTATGTAAACAACCCAAACATATTTACATCGGGAGGAAGAACAAAATATACGGGGGGGCAAGAAATTAATGATGTCGATCCGACTAGCGCAATCATATTAGGAGTGGGATGTGGGATGGCATTTATTATGCAGAACATTTTAGTATTTATAATAATAGCTCTTATTATTATTATATATTATACTTGTACACCTTTACTGGTTCAAAATGAAGTCTGCGTCTGAGGCGAAACAGTTCGTCAATTCATTTTTTAATATGATGCGCGAAAAAAACGAAAACACTCGTTCTGTGGAATTTTCTGTCGCTCATAAACATATCCTGCAAGACATTGACAATGAGCTACATCTTTTTAATGTTGGGAAGGGAGTATATAAAGGATTAACCACACCTCAGAAAGAAAAAAAATACCGAGCAACTCTTAAGCATATTTTATCAAAGACATATAATGGGTATAAAAGTCATATAGAGGATGTTTTTGTTGAAACTGACACATCAGTGACTTATACTGAGGAAGAATTGGAACAAAAAATCATTGAGAAAGAACGACTAATAACTAGAATTATTGAACCGCGTCCATATGAATCTGGACAATACTTAGATGAAATAATAAAAAATCAGGAAGCCGCCATTCGCAATGAGCACGAGCTGCTTAATGACCTTGAAGCTAAAAATACTATTGTTGTAGATGATATCCGAAAAGCCGCTGGCGTGGACCCGGAAAATCCACAAACGGTCGACGAAATAATAAAATTTAACAGCGAATATCGTGCGGCTAAGCTCGAAAAATTGCAGGTTGTACGGGAGCAGAAAAGTGGAATTGATGAATTAGTTCGGCTAACCAAGCTAATTCAAGGTTTAAAAGGCGACCCAGTACAGTTCAATGAAGTTGTTAAAGAGATACATCGTATAATTAAAAAAACCGAGGAAAAAATTGACGACAACCTAAAAATACTACATGAAAAACACTTAAAAGAAGGAAAAGTGCGTATAACAAAAGAAGAAGAAGAAAACACAGCCCGACAAGAGGAGGAGGAGGAGGAGGAGGCGCGACGTAAAGCGGATGCGGAGGCGCGACGTAAAGCGGATGCGGAGGCGCGAC
>JBFIJM010000005.1:0-59572 GCA_041600715.1 Saccharimonadales bacterium (SeqCode)
ATCTTCTGCTACAAATGCAGGTTATGGTGCAAGAATCTTGGGTTATGTAAATGACCTAAAAAGAAATACACCTCAACTGAAAGATTATTATAGAGGTTTTTCATTCGGGGTAATTTAATAAACTTTGTCAATGACTGATATAAACACACCTATAGTATCCCAAACTCCGCCTAATTTAGGGTCCTCCCCTAATATAGAGTTCAGAAAAAATGATTTCGAACAAGCTATATGGTTAAAGGGTTATACGGTCATCCATGAAAAAGCTTTAAAATGTCCGTGTAAGAGTAAAAACTCAGACCAGCAATCAAACTGCAAGAATTGCGGGGGGAGCGCGTGGATATACATTAATCCAACTGAGACAAAGGCTATTCTTCATTCAATGAATAGAAGTACTGAGTTCAAGGAGTGGAGTGAAGAAGATATAGGGAAAGTGAATATATCTATGATGGATAAAGATAATCTATCCTACATGGACAGACTAACCCTAATTGACGGCAAGGCTGTATTTGGGCAAGCCCTTCATTTTAAAGAAGCAGATGGAGTGTTGTTTACCTATACCGCATACAATATTAAGGAGATAACCTACATAGGATTATTTATAGACGTCAACAGTAAACTCCAAAGACTTGTGATTGGCGAAGATTACACTTATGAGAATAACACTATATACCTGAACTCAAAATACACAAGCACGTTTAACGCGAGCAATAAGGATATTTCAATATCAGTGAGATATGTTCACGCTCCTCAATTCTATGTAATTGACCTTGGAAGGGAAATGATGAATACTCAGATAAAAAAAGAAGGAAGACAAGAATCCATCTCTATGCCGATTTCAGCAATAGGTAGAAGAGGTCATTATATTTTAGATAAGGAAAACTTATCAGGAACTAGGTTAGTAGATAATTCATTCATAGACGAGTGTAAATAAATAATAAGAAATGGAAAACACATTAGTAAACCAAACAGCCTCAGTTGAAGTTAATGGGTATGAGTACCCAAAGAACACTCTATTTGTTCAACAAGAAGGTGAGAATGTAATAGTTAAAACTGTTAGTGAAGGCAAGATATTAGGCCAAGGAGAATTTGCATCTTGGAAAGCAGCAGGGGTACCTTATGCAAGCAAAAGTGCGTTAATAACTGCTTTAAGGGGAGCTCTGTTCGTATAGTATGATACCAATTGCCATAGACGTAGAATCATTACCTTTCGAGGCAGCCGGAAATTCAGACCTGGTTGAGAGAGTAGTAGATAGTGTCGTAAAAGACATGACTGCTGCATTCGCTCGAGAATGGGAGCGTCAGGCGCAACAGGCTCTGCATCAAACCAGGGGTAGGTATTTAGAAAACTTACACGTCCTCGATACAGGCAGAATGACGGGGGCAGTAATGCTCGACTACAGCAAAGACCCTCTGATAAGAATGATTGAAGAAGGGGCTTCGGCGTTCGACCTGAAAGATGGGTTCGAGAAATCTCCTAAGAGAAAGCTAAAAGCAGACGGGGGATGGTATTTAACTGTTCCTTTTAGACATGCAACTCCAGGAGCAATTGGAGAGAGCAGTGTCTTCTCAAACAAGATGCCGGAGGATGTATACGAGGTTGCTAAAAAACTAAAGACCGATATAGACGTACCGGGTGGAGGAAAAAGGAGTAGGGGGCTAGCAATAGGAGAAATACCAGCAGAATATAAAACGCCAATAGCCAACATCGGAAATAACATCCCTGAATCAAAAGCTTTTAAAAGCATCTATGAAGGTGTTATAAAAATAAAGGACGCCAAGACATCCCAGAATGTGTACATGAGCTTCAGAAGGGTTTCCGATAAAAGTTTAATGGAGAGCTGGAATCACCCAGGGATTGATGAACACAATCTAGCAGACAAAGCATTGAATCAACTCAATCAAAACGCAGAGGTGGAATTAAACGCCGCAATGAATAAAATTTTAGCAACCTTAGGCTTTTAATAATGGCAGTACTAGTCCCAGAAATACAGATATTTAACGCGATAAAAACAATACTTGCTTTTATTAAAAAAGACTTTGATGCACACGTAAATGAACAAGACACATTATTATATAGGTTGTGTGGGGAGAATCAACTCCAAAGATACAACTTCTTTGAGCAAGCTAAAGCGGTTTTTTTAGCAAAAGAAGACAACCCGCGATTTTTAGATGTAAATGTATTCTTTAATTTAGAGAGGGCATCTATACCAACAATCCACATCACACTACCAGCAGAGCAGTCAGATAAAGACGGACTAGGCATTGATGAAGGGTATCGTGGCATCCAGGAGACGAAAGGAATGGGTGGAGAAGATGAGCAAGCTCCTAATTATACAAGAAGATTCGGAACCCAATTCCAGCTAATTGTTACAAGCGATAATTCAAACGAGGTGGTGCTTATCTATCATCTTCTAAGAGCAATACTAATACCTGTAATTGACCATTTTAATATGGTTGGTTTAGAAAATATTAAGCTGAGTGGGAGAGACATTCAGAACATGAACACTATTGTTCCGACACATATTTTTATGCGAGCGATAGGAATAGCATTAGAATACGAGGTAACGGTTGAGAGCCTGTTCCCTGAGGATGTAATTACAAAGATAGCGCTAGAGTTTTCAGTGCTACAAGACCCTCCTTCAGGAAACGAAGCAATACAGCCAGGTCCGACAATTCCATAGAAATAAAATTTGTCTATATAAAATTCTAAGTTAGGGAACTTTATCGACGATTTAATTATTATTTTTATTCAATATTTACAATCGAGTAATATGAAAGAGTTTAAAAATCTAGCTGAAATAAAAGAATTTTGTAAAGAGAACGATATTTCGGTCGCGCAGGGTGATAAAAAAGATGATTTACTCGATAAGATAAAAGCATGGGAATCTGCTAGTTCAGTGAAGAAAAACCCAGAAGGTGAGTTCACCGCTGCTGAATTTGGTCAATTACATAAGATAGAGCAAGTAGGCATAAAGTACTTAACAAAAGTCTTCGGTAATGAGAAGAATTCTTATAAAAATTGGATTCGAATCTGTAAGGATAAGAAAGTAATTGATTGATTAAATAAATTTTAAAAATAAAAAAATGGCTACAGAATTTTCATTCAACGGAAAAAACATAATTATACCAGGAGCGTATTCTACAATTAAATCAGGTCAAAAAAATCCACCTTTGGATTTAGATTTCGGAACCTTACTGATTATAGATACAGGGAGCGGAGCCTCTTATGGAGGTGGAGCGGGTATAGATGGTCTACTAGCTAGCGGGAAGGACGCTATTTATGTATTAAATGATACTGAAGAAATGCAGGACTTCACTAAAGGTGGGCTGTGGCATTTATTAGCGAACCCTCTATTCAAGCCAGCTAATTTGGGAACGAATGGTGTATCACAAGTTCTTTTCGCTAAAGCAGCCACAACAGTAGCAGCTGAATTAACTTACACTTTCGTAGGAGGTGGTGCAAATGGAGGTACCGCCACTCTTCAAGTAAGAGACGAAGGGTTGATAGGAAACGGGGCACTAGATGCGAGACCAGAGTTAGTTAAAGGTTATGCTGCCGTAATGGAAGCAGGAGTATTAGATACAGCCAAATTCAAATTGAAATTCTACAGAGGTACTTTTACAGGGTTAGACCAAAACGGATTACCTTTCGATGAAGTAGCAGAAATCAACACTCTACCAGTATTACTAACTGAATCCATTGAGTTCGATAACATGGCTGACTTAATCACCTGGATGACAAATGACTTTACTTTTAATTCATTCTTTAAGCTAAAAACAAGCGCTGTTGCTGGAACAGGAGTTGTTGATGCCGCTGATTTAGCCGCTAATTTAGCTTACAACTTAGCAGCAGGTGGTACAGAGGTATACTCTACTGCTAATCTAACAAAGGTATTAGACGAAATTGCTGACATCAACATCAGCTTTATCTTCGCGGATGATTTTGGAGCTAGCGCTCAATCTGCCAACAACTTTAAAATACTCACTCATATAATAAATGACAGTGTATTCAAACCTGAGCTTTATATAGCAGCAGGAAGCGATATCGGAGACTTTGCTCAATCACAACTTGATGCTGCGTTCTGGGACAATGATTCAGTTACAGTTGTTCACGGTGGTGTTAAGAAAGCCTCTAGAAACATAGGTACAGGATTTAAGGTTTATGATTCTTATTACAAAGCCGCCTCTGTAATAGGTAGAGAAGCGGGGCTAGAGCCTCAAGTACCACTGACTTTTAAGAACCTAGATATCGACGGAGAAGTCCACCCATTGAATGACAAAGAAGTAAAAATTGCACTGAAGGCTGGATTATTGATATCCAGAATAGAAGGAGGAAGTTTTGATATCACTAAAGGAATTAATTCTCTACAGAAAAACGATTTCTTGGTTAATGATGATGGAACCATTCATTCTAAGCAAATCAAGAGAATTGCTCGTCAGTTAAACAAAGAGATAATAGTTAACGCTAAAGAGCAACTATTGAAAGACCCTGAGGGAGTTAATAGGAACACTTTGTCAGAGCTAGATGTTCAGAAATGGATAGAAGGTTATTTGTTAAGAAAGATAGCTTCTCCTACAGCAGACAACCTAATCTTGAATTTTCAAGAAGTGACTGTTGTAAGAGACCAGGATGCTTATAAAATAACTTACAAGTTTACACCGAATTCAGAAATCTCATTCCTATTCTTCACAGGATTCATTGTAAATGTTTAACATTGATTAATTAAGAAAAATTAAAAATATAGAAAATGGCTGATAAAGTTTTAACAGGAGCAATCGCAATAATCAAAGTACAAGGAGTTGCAGTAGGGAAAATGAAAGATATCTCTATTAACGAGTCCATTGGAAGGATTGATGTATCTAAAGGGTTGGGAAGTATCTTCTCTGATGAATTTGCTGTTATCAAATGGTCAGGAACTTGTTCTTGCAGTTTTTGGGAAATAAACTATAAAGTGTCTGGGGTTAGAAATGCTCTCAGGAGAGTGTTTGGAGCGAACATCTTATCTCAGATAGCTTCAGGTAACAACCAAGAGAATTTTGAAGACCAACTGGTACTCGACGATTTAGGTGTAGATGTTGACATCTATAAGAAGCTCACTGATGTAATTGACCCTAATACACAATTGATTAAACCAAAGGCTGTTCCTTACGCAACAGTTAGAGGGATGTTTATCGAGAGTGATAATGTCAGTATCAATGAGGGGAATGTTGCTGGAAGAAATCAATCTTTTAGATACTTATACCCAGTTACTGAAACTAACTAAGAAAACCTACCACATTAATATTTAACTAAAGAGCCTCACTAGGCTCTTTTTTTATGTAAAATTTCTTATTTTTATAAAAAAATTATATAGATATGTCAGAAGATAAAAAAAAGAAGGAAGATGCGGTTCCTCAAAAAACGCAAAAGATTACTTACAAGGGAACTGAGTATGAACTAAAATTTCCTAACACAGGACAGTTAATGGACTTATCGTTAATGAAAGCGGAGCTCTCTAACGGCAATTATAACATAATAGCTAATATGCCTGCGCTAGCTGATAATTTGGCTCAATTTTCAATCGACACAATCTGTCACCTAACGGTTCTATGTCCAGAGTTACTTAAAAGTCTAAATGTAAAGACTTATTCCGAAATGGAGCTAGTTGATATGAAGGCCTTAATACAAATTTATATTAAAGACATTCTACCTTGGATGAATTCATGGTATAAGGTATTAAACGATATTGATGCGGAGTAATGCAAGACTTAAAGAATCTACTTATCTACTGGAATAACAAATTCCCGTTTGATAGAGTATATAGGCAAAAACATGGTATAGCCTTCGGGTCGGAAGAACACCGGAGGGTAAACCAAATTGATGTTTATAACGATGCTTTAGAAGACAGATTATTTACCGAATTCTATGAGGAACAGGCTGAGAGAAAGAGACTACAAGAGGCTTATGCTAAAGATGGTATTCTAAACAAAGAAGCTAGCAAGGCTTTAGAAGAGAGCCTAGAAGAAGTGTTTGATAATATAGATGTAACAAAATTAAACGAGGACCAAGATGGCGGACAATAAAACAGTAAAGTTCGGAGCTGATGTAACGGGACTAAAGTCTGCGATGAGAGATGCTTCCAAGGAAACCAAGGCTTATTACGATGAGCAGTTAACCAATGCGTCTAAGCTTTCTAATTCAACAGCCCAGCAAACTAACTTCATAAGGCTCCAAACCAAGGCCATCCAAGACAATATTAAGGCAGAGAGGGAAAAACAAGAAACCCTCATTGCAACCTTTAACATAGAGAAGGCAAGGATTGAGAATCAACGTAAAGCAGGGGCTATCGATAGAGAGACTGCGGCGCAGCAAATAAAAGCGGCAGATAAAACACTAGGCCAGCAAATAAAGCAAGGGGATTTAAAAATCCAAGGCCTAGATAAAGTGGTTGAAGGGCTAAAGGGAGTTAGGGATGAAATTTCCCTATCCGCGATGAAAGAGATTGCTTCTGATAAGAAGGGTGTCTTAGAGCAAATAAAAGCTTTTGATAAAGTATCAGCAGCAGGGCCGGGTAAGTTGTATGAGAAGTACACCCCAGAGCAGGTAATGAAGCTTCAGACTCAGAAAGAGATGCTTCGAGGCGACTCTCAAGCTCAACAGCAACAGTCAATGTTTGGTGCAATACTGGGAGCAGAGGCTGTTAAGGGTGTTCTTAGTAAGATTAGCCAAGTGGGTGGAGCGATGGCTGGCGCACAATCAGGGGAGCAATTTTTAGCAGATGCATTAAAAGGTATCCCTATTTTTGGTGAAATGATAGGTGGAGCTGTTGGTAGAAGTCAAGAAGAAAGCTACCAGGCCCAAACAGGAGCTAATAGATTTAGAGGTAGGGCCGGAAAGGGTGGAATGTTCTCTGCTTCAAACCTAGGCTATTCTATCGCAGAAACAATGCCCCTTGCAGAACAAGTAGTTACAGCACTAGGTACTAGTCAAGATTTTAAATCAAGGACAAAAGATGTAATGGGGGCCGAAAGAGCTTTTTCATTAGATAGGGGTACTTTAACAGAAATGTTGAAACAACAGAGAATGCAAGATAGCGGTGATTTGGGTAAGAACGTATCTGTTGTATACAATACAATGAAAGAAAAAGGGTTTATTAAAGAAGGTGATACAACTCAATTTCAAGAGATTCTTCAATTACAAAACTCATTACTAGCAAAGCAATCTGAGGTAATGGAGACCACTGACCCTCAAGTAGCTACAGGAATCATATCTGCATTCAAAACAGTGGGAGGTAGTTTTGGTGATGCTAGAGCAGCGGGAAGGATAGCTCAAATATCAGGTGCTCTCGCAGGACCGGGTAATGATTTCCAGAAAGCCAGGAATATGCAGGTATTGTCTAAAATCAAGCCAGGAGCCAGCTTATTTGAAACAATGGAGATGCAGGAGAAAGGGATAGCTCAAGAAGGGTTCCTAGCAGAGACATTAAAGCAGCTAGAAAAAGAAACAGGTGGAGGAGAAGGAATGATGTTAGCGACCAAAGCTAGATTAGGATTAGGAGCAGGAGCAACCAGACAATTAGTAGAACAGTTTCAGGGAGACAGAAGCATGTTTGATGAATTCGGTGGTTCTAAAGCAGAGCTTGAAGAGAGATTGAATCTACAGCAAATGGGTGGTAAGTTAACTGCCAATAGAGATAAGGAGCAGGCTAGAATATCCGATGCTTTCGTTAAAGGAGCTATACCTGGAATGAAACAAGTAGGAATAGAATTTGGCAGGGATGTCGGAAAAATGCTAAAAGAATCAGGGCTTCCTCTCGGAGAAGAGATAGGTCAAGGTATAATCAATTCACTGAATGGCACCTCGAGCAACACAGCTACAACAAGCACAGGGAACGCTACACTGGATGGAATGAAAGTGGCAATGAATCTATTAAAAGAAGAATAATGCCAAACAGCAAAGACTCATATCATAAACACCCTCACAGAGATTCTTCTATAGAAACCCTAATCGACTTCATTACAGATGGGGCCTCGATAGGTCACGGATTAGATATAACAGAACTTGTTGCTTTTGAAGACGAACTAGGAGAAAAGAATATTGACAAGATATTTCAATTATATAGCAGCGCAGAAGAGACTACATATTCTCCTGTCAGGAATGACTTAACTGCAACTAATGCAGATGAAATAGGAAGATTACCTTTGAAGATAGGTACAGAGCTAGTATTGCCGTTAGCAAAGGTTGATAGGGAGTTAAGAAAATTGGACACAAATCAAGTAGTTGATTTTAGGACGTTTAGCCAATTCATGTCAGCTCAGCTATATTACCTGATGAAGGACCCTAAATATCAAAGAACATATAAGATTCAGTCCTCAGCCAAAGCCCATTCAATAAGAGAGATTTTTAACGACCTATCTGTTTGGGTGTGGAGTAGAAATTTATCTGTAGATGAAAAAGGAGAATATTCAGACGTACTCCTAGACATCACTCCCTTCATAAAAGACATAACATCATCAGTATCAGCTAATGGAGGCAACTTCTCTATATCCCTAGCAGGCGTTACAACCGAATATGTTAAGAACGAGGGGTGGGTTATTGATAAGAACATGAAGTTTACAGATGATACTTTTATAAGCGGGTCTGGTTTCTATAAACAAATCAAAGAGCAAGTTCTTAGAAACGACTACTTCTTCCATAATACACTGCAAGAAAACGATGTCGTGTTTATCAGGTATGAAAAATTAGATATAGAGCCAGACAGAGAAAACCCTGAAACACTATTTCAGATACCCAAATCCGAATTAGCAGGAAAGATTTTTGATATGATAGGACTGATTGATAGCAATACACTATCTTCTTCAGCCACTAATTTAGATGTAACTGTTAGTATCTCCGGCAGAGACCTGTCAAAATTACTTATTGAAGATGGTGTATACTTCTACCCATTTGATTACGTAAGTGATGGTATTTTTGGTAATGAAGATGCAGGGGATAGGTTAGAGAGATATGATGGTCAATTACAGAGCAGGTTTCAATTAGGATTTAAAACGATTGACAATACCTTTAAATTCATATTCAATGCATTGTCTAGCATAAAGATTACATCAGATAGCTTGTTTGACAGCTATGCTAGTAGCCGGGATATCGAGGATTTAGAGTATAAAGATAGAAGGAGTCGAAAATTTTATGCATCTAGAAATGCCTTGGTTCTTCAGCAAAAGCAAATAGAGGACCAAAACACTAATGTTCGAGAAATCAAGGAGATAATCGAACGAAGTGTGGGGTTTGATGGGGTACCTGACCCACCTTCTGCAAATGCTATATATAATAGCCTAAAGGACTTTGTAGAAAAATTGAAGAAAGACGGATTAGCTAAAGAAGAAAACGGAAAGTTTGTTGGGTGGGAGAATACAACTTTCGAGGGAGTGGCTATTAAAGCAGACGTTATGCCAACATTCTTTGGTAATAGGTTATATCGAGATAAAAGAGTGTGGAGAGATGGAAATGGAAATGTGCTCACAGACCAAGAAAGACTTGACTTCCTAAAAGTATTGGAAAGAAGTATAGCCAATATTCAATTAAAGATTAAAGATAATCTGCTAAACAGAGACCAGATTGAGAGCGAGGAGAAGATAGATGCCCCTGAGAGAGAAGAGACTGCAGAAAAGTCACTCAATGATTTCTTAATAGATGCAGTAGAAGAAAATAACGCTATTGTCGGGCAAAGAGACCAGCTTCCTAATGATGCGCAAGCAGCCACTGGGGGCAATCTTCAATCTGAGGCCCAAATAGAACAAAAATTAAAAATCAATTTCCTACAAGCAGAGATTGCGAGATTGCAAGCTAAAGGAAAATCTCTAAAAGCAATTATTCTACCCAAGAAATATGGAGCCTTAAACGACTTTGCTAGAGAAGCTATGGAGAGAATATGGTCTTTATTAAAACAGATAGAGACATATAACGCAACTGTACCTAAAGACGAATTAAGATTAGCAAAAGGTATTTGGCAGATTTTTAAAATATTGGTAGATGATAATGTCAGAACTCGTAGGATAGTAGATAGTAGTATAGGTAATGAGCAAGGGAGTTTGATGAATGCATTAAGAAAAGTAGCACAAGAACCATTTGTAGAAATGATATTCGATACTTACGGAGACCAATATTACGTTACTGTAAGAAAACCACCTTTTGATAAGAAAGGAATGATTAGTATGTTAGAAGACCAAGACGTGCTAGTAGGAAAACTCCCTTCATCCACTACTTTCAATGTAGATGATTTTACTTCAATTCAAACTAACCCAAAAGCTGAACCAAATCCGCCTCTCTTATCAGCAGCTGGAGAATCAGAAGATGTTACAGAACCAAAGACTCTTACAATAGACATAGATGACAATGACATTATAAGCGACCAATTAACTTATGGGTTAACTAACCAAATCTATTCTTGGTACAGGCTGACACCTCAAAATTTAATAGCAGGTCAAGCTAACGATATGGCTTTTGCTTATCTAAAAGCAATATACTTTAAAGAGTATGCTGATATATGGGGAAGTAAACCGCTAGATATCACAACCAATTATGTGCCTTATTTTCCAGTAGTAGACAAGAATTCAAAGCTGCCTACAGCTTATTTTATTAAACAAGGGATAATAGACCTGAAGTTCATGATTGAATCGAATGCCTACAACCCCTTTATAAGAAGCGGAACCGTCACCGTTATAGGAAGCAGGCTATATAAGAAAGGTACCTTTGTGAGACTGAAATCAACACAAGAGGTATTCTATGTCGAGGGTGTATCAAATGCAACGTCTATTTCAGGGAGTGCAGTAAACAGGACAACAACCCTGCAATTATCAAGAGGGATGGTAGAGAAGTATATTAAGGGCATCGAAATAAACGGAATTAACCACTCGTATTTTAACATTGTCAATACTGATATAGACGATAGAAAATTTCTTGAAATAGACCAAGGATATTCTGATTCTAATAAAATGCTGGCTAACTGGAAGGTAAACCCAGAGGTCTTTTATTTCTTTTTAAAGCAAAAACAATTTGCACATATTGCTAATTTTATCGACTTACCCTCGATAACAGATATTAAAGGACCTTAATTATGAGTAAAAAATACGTATCAACTAGAGAGATAAGTAAGCGTAATTCAGCCGGAATCGGGTATGTTACACTTCCACTAGATGTAGACAGAGATGTTTACATAAGGAATGTCTATAGAAAAGGGTCTATATCTGTTGTATTGGATGATGGAGGGACAATTGATGATGTCCAGGTTACTAAGGGCTGCCTTAGTGAGCTAGTTTTTCCGGAATCATCAAAAGAGCTAGGGAGTATTGTTTTCTGGGTAAACATCCCGAAAAAGAATCAGCCCGTAATAGTAGGGTGCTTAAATAAGAGCAACGAGTTTGTTAACCTAAATGAAAACGAGTTCAGTTTTAAAAGAGGCAGTAAGTTCGGATTTGTAGAAGTATCAGGGAATGGTAAGAATGGGGATATGAACTTCATCGTCAATCACAACCAGGCTAGAGGCAAGATAAACATAATAGCCTCAAACAAGAAAGGAACCGCTGAGGTAAACGTTAACGTAAAGGGTGATGTAAATGTAAAGACAAGCAAGAGGGTTAATATTTCTGCAGAGGAATCTTTTAATCTGACAGTGGGGGATGAAAACACGATAGCCGTCCTTAATTATAAAAAGAATGAGGGCTTTCAATACCTAGATGAATTCAATAATTCAATAGAGCTTAAAGCAGGAGAGGTTGTGATTAATACTTCCAGTGGAAAAAAGATAACAATAAATGACCAAGGCGGGATAACGATAGATGCAACAGATGAAGGGAACCTTATATTGAAAGCCGGAGTAACAGAGATTGAATTATCAGAACAAGGTTGTGTGATAGATACAGGAGATAAAGAGCTATTCTTGAATGGCGACAGAAGAGTGTTGTATGCTAAAAGTGACGGGGCTACTAAAATACAGCAAGTAGAAGATATAGGTATAAGTGAAAATACAAGAGTAAGCTTATGAGTATAGAGACTAAAATAAAATTTGGGGTTACTATGAACCCTAAAATGGGGACTAGAAAAATGACCAAGCTTTGGTTTGATGAAGTTAGCCAACAGACTAGAGATTTGTACCCAGACCTGAATGAAATAATGGAGGAGTGTAGAACCATAAACGAAACACTTGATATTAAATCGAAACTAAAAGAAATCAAGAAGGACATATCTGACGCTACAACGCTAGCAATAAATACTGCAGCGGGTATAGTAGCAGGTATAGCTACACTACCCGCAGATATAGCAGCAGAAATAGCTGCATTAGCTGACGTACAGATTAGCATAGGCCTTCAGGAAGGTTGTAAGAAAAAGATTCATAAAGAGATTGATAAGATAATACCTACATATTTACCAGACGAGGAAAATTAAAAATAAAATCGTGTTATATCTCTAGGAACAAAACTTCATTATAAGATAGGTTTTTTTACTATCTTTACTCAATAAATAATTTATAGCTATGAACGAAAGTAAAAATAACATCATCTCACTTGATTCTTACAAAGGAACTCAATTAGAGAAGTCTTACAAGACAGCAGGAGCCGCAGAACCAAGTCTATCACTTATAGACCAAGCTAATGCTATTGCTAAGTCATGTAATGAAAATTATGCCAAAGAGGCTGTTACTGAAGAAGAGCTTGAAAAAGCATTCGAGCAACTCGATAACGTATTTGCACAGAATTTAGAAAAATCTGAATCTGACATGACTTTCGAAAGAACAGGTGATTTAGGTGACTATTCTTATTCTTTAATCGAGAAAGGTGGAAAAGCTCCAAGCGAGGATGAAATCGAAAAGATGTCCAAAATGGAGAAAGGTGAGAAAAAGGCCTACATGGAAAAAATGGGATATTCTGACGTAGAGAAAGCCGATGATGAGGAAGATGAGGATGGTGACGGAATGGAAGATGAGGAGAAGTCAAACTACGCTTAATTAGCCTTCTTTCTAAACGGGTGATTTAGGAGTAGACCCGATTACCCGAAGTAATAACTATTATAAGGATAATCGTAGATGTCTCTAGAATTTGTCAAAAAAACATTAGTAACCAAATTAGGCGCACTTGGAAAGGTGGGCCTAAATGGATTATACCCGAATGATTTCGAACTATACGTGTTCGCATTAGAATTGGTTAATTCTAAGGGTGACACAGAGGAGTATTTCGTATTCCCTATAAATCCTACCAACTTTGACGAATCCTCTCAAGCCAACACCTCAGTTGTTAAGACAATGGGTGGAGTGGTAACTATAGATTCAAACACTTTTGACCCAGTTGATATAATAATGGGGGGTAATTTCGGAAGAAAGTTAAAGTTTTTGATAGGAGGGGAGCAAATAGATTTTGGAGCGCTATCTTATTCTACTAGGTCAGGTGTCTATAAGAATGCAAAGGATACTTTCAAGAAAGGTGTTTTTAATTCAAAGATAAAATCAGGATACGGGTGCATCAAGCTTCTGCAATCATTTCAAACCAAATCAACAGGTTTAGACCAATACAACAAACCCTATTCCCTCTACCTATACAACTTAGCATTAGGCAATAGTTATCTCATCAAAATTTTAAACCTGACTTTCAAGCAGGATATGAGTAGCAATGGAATATGGAATTATTCTATGCAAATAAAAGGACTAGGCACTATGGATTCAATAGAAGGTGGTAGGAGTCAAGGTTCATTGTCCGCAAGCTTGGCCGCAGCAAAAATAGTTCAGGGTGCAGCAAACGTTGCATTAAGTAAAACTAAAAGCTTATTAACGTAAAATGGCTGCTCCTGATAACATACTAGAAGAGTTCGAAAGAATAACAAGATACGATATACGAGCGTACTTCATCAGATTTGCTAATTTCTTGGAGAACAATCATCCTAAAATCATATCCTATTACAAAGGAGAGAGTAACAATATTCACACGGAGTCTTTTAACGTACTAAGTAACTTAACGCGTGAAGCAAAAAAAATATTAGAATTAGCATCGCGTAGTTCAAAGTTATTTAATAATTATAAATGGTGGTTGTTCATAGAGCAGATTGAGGATAGTTTAAATGTCTTAGAAACAACAGCAGCGGCACCGAAATGGTTGCGTAGTGTAGAAAACAACGTAAATTTCACCACAGACCCTGAGGTAGAGATTACTTTACAGCAGAGCCAAACTCTAGAGCAATTAGCAAGAAAAAAACTAGGCTTCGACAATTGGGATAATGATTGGGATGAGATAGCGAAAAGAAATGATTTAAGAGAAGAGGATTATACACCAGAAGGGGGTGTGTTTTTACAAGTTTCATTCAAAAACACATTCGCACCTACAGTACAGACGGTAGTAGATACGTTAAAAGACAATAGTATTTACGGAAAGGACATCTATAAGAAACTCACATTTGAAGATAATGACTTAGTTACACTAAACCCAGTTGACACATTTAAACAGTCAGTGGGTATATTAATACTGCTAAAAAAAGAAGATAATCCCGAGTTTCCTAACCAGGGTTATAATTCAAAGCTAGTGGTAGGGAGCAATGTAAATTTTTTAAACTTCCCAACCCTACTAAGACAATTGATAGAAACTTTTAAAACAGATGATACGATTAGCTCAATGAGAGTACTGGATTTTAAAAGAGATGAGGATGCTGTTTATATTCAATATGAAGTAGAAGGAAGATTAGGTGATATTCAACAACTGAATACTACACTAACTTGATTTTTTTTTATTAATTTTAAGTAAAATTAGAACGGGATGTCTTTAAACATAAAACCTACAACAGTCGAAGAGCGTAAACAGATTTACGCCCAAACTTTGTTAAATAAAACCAATAAGGTCAGCAAGATTGCGGACAACAGCGTATTGAATGCTCATGCTTATGGAGTAGCCAAGGTTGCAGGTAAAGCAGAAAAAGACATTGTTCTGGCGATGAGTAAGCTCTTTCCAGATTTAGCTCACGGAACCCAACTAGACCAAGCAGCTGATAATTTCGGTATAGCACCACGCTTCGCGACCAGTGAATCATCAACTTCTGTATTGATAGTGGGAGCCCCTGGAACACAATACATAGCGGGAACCCATACTTTCGAAAGCAAGAGTGGAATTCAGTTTTCATTAGAGAATGATGTTACTATAGGAACTGAAGGCTTTACTTATGCTAAAATAAGAAGTATCGATGTAGGAGTGAAAACCAACGTGGAGCCTAACACAATTACAAAAGTATCTCCGGAGCCAACAGGTCACGATTATACTACAAACGAGTATTATGCCCAGTTCGGTAGAGATGCTGAGAGCGATTCTCTTTTTAGAACGAGAATAAAAGAAGGAAGTAATATCATAGCTACGAGAACGATATCTATGCTAGAGCAGGTGTTTATGAAAATAAACAGTAATGTGTTGAGAGTTTTTTATCAAGGTATAAACCAACAAGGGCAACTAGTACTAGCTGTTGTTACACAAAACGGGATTGATTTAAACCAAAGCGAATTAGATGAAATATTAGATAGAGGAGAGCAATATTTCTCTCTAGTTGAGTTTAGACCTTATGGAAGCAATAGCTACAGTATTGAATTAAGAAACATAAGCTGGCAGTATATTGATATTTCCTTCAGAGTTGAGCTACTTCAAAACGCAAACGTAGATGTAGTTAGAAAGAATATCCAAATAGGTATATCGAAATACATGGATTTCAGATATTGGGTGTCAGGAGAACAGAATGTAGAGTGGGATGAGCTTTTGCAGATAGTAAAAGGCGTTCAGGGGGTTAAGTATGTACCGGACCAATATTTCTTTCCAAACAATGACGTTGCAACAGACCCAAACAGATTGCCTAGATTAAGAGGATTTAGGATGCTAAATCTAAACGGGTCAGTTATAGCTGATTTACAAGGGGCAGTAAATGCCACCTTCTACCCGAATGTAGCTGACTTCTCGTTTCAACAAACTGTACTTACAACTATCTAATGAGTGAGACTAAAAACATACCAAACACAACTTCAGCTACGAGAATAGCTGGAAGTATTAGTATATTCACCGAATATCTCGGAAAAGAGTTTCCTAATATTATAAAGACTTTTATAGCTCAAATAGTAGGAAGTCAAGATAACGTACCCTATATTGAAGGTGAATTGATAATACAAGCAAAGAATCAGCCAACAGATATTGATTTTTACCTCAGTGACAAAGGCGCGCTGATACTAGTGGGTGACAGCTGCGAGTTGAAGGGGTATTCTATCGTTAATGGTTATTTAATTTATAAAGGATAAACAATGGCAAAGACAAGTAAAAATTTAGGTTTAGTTCAAGCCATCTTTGTAGGAACTACGCCTCCAAGCAATACCGCTCAATTATGGCATAATTTAAGTAACGGGCTACCATACTACTACAATACACTAACTTCTCAATGGGAAACGTTGGTCGGAGGTGGAGGTGGAGGTCCTTTAAGCACAACCCTTGCCTTAGGTAAGCAGACATTAGGGAATGATATTGTATATACACAAGGTGACGCAGCTGTGTTTGAAAACTCAGGCTTTAATGTACGAGTTGACGCAAATACTCTAAACGGCAATTATACACAGAAGCTTCAACCTAAATCAGGCGTCATTGCTTTACTCAGCGATATTACTGCTCACGATGGAAATGGTATCTTTTCTGCTTCTAATAATGGAGGGGCGGTGCCAGCAGGCTTTAGTGTTGCACTGGCGAGCACCTTTAATTTTTCAGGAGGAATAGGAGTTGGTTTTGGAATTACCCCCTCACAAAGAGTTGAGTTAGGAGAAGGCGATTGGGTTGCTTTAAATAGTAATGCTTCAACTACTAACTATGGAGGAGTACGCTTCCAAGAGGTAGGGTTCCCTACTTATGGCGCAAGAATGTTCCAGGACGGTAATGTTGATAGATTCATTATTACTACTATGAATGCAGGAGTAGATGCAGGCGGTATTGCTATGGCAAGAGGCTCAGGCCGAGTAGCTTTGTTTGCAGGCATTACTTCTATTAACCCTTTAGGAAGGCTCCATGTTCGAGGAGAAGGTATTACAAGCGCTACTAGAAGCATTTATGTAACTGACAGCGTAGATGACCCGACTTTCAGAGTACAGGATGATGGTACAACACTATTTGGATTAGCTACTAATCTGGCTACTAGAGGTAATGTGGAAATAACTGGAACAGGTAATGGTGAAATAAATATTCATCAGGCGGGTACCCAGGCAGTTAAAGCAAGAATTACATACAGTAGAGCTACATTGGGAGCAACGAGTTGTAAAGTATATGGCTCTGATGCAATAGGTTACTCATTTACTTCTCAATATATTCAGTCAAATAACAACCCACTAACGAACGCTTATTTCTCAAGCGATACAGGTCCTTATCAAAATGGAACATTCTCCAATTCGGATATTAGGTTTGGAGGAAATATGTCAATTAGAAATATAGCATCAGGAGCCAATGAAAAAACTGTTGCTAGTAGGTTAAGGCTTGAGTCCCTAGTATCTGCCACTATAAATGATTACGACCCCGGTGCAGATAATCTACATATCTTCGGTATAGCTAACCAAGGATGGATGCTTCATATAGATAATACAGGGGCAAATGTTGACACAGAAACTGCTGCTCTTGGTGTCGTAACGCAGTATAATATAGTAAAAATAGAAAGAATAGGAATATCTGCTGCTAATGGCGGTGTAGGCTCTACAGTTACCTATACAGAGGCAGCTTCGTTAAGAATTGAAGGGGCACCAACTAATGATTCAAGTACAGATATCACTAACCCCTACGCTCTTTATATTGTGCAAGATGAGAGTTATTTTGGAGGAAATGTAACACTAGCCAATCTACCAGTAGCAGCCGCAGGCTTGCCAACCGGAGGTCTTTGGAATAATGCTGGAGTCGTTAATATAGCACCATAACATTAAAAAAAAGAAAAATCATGATACAAGTAAATGCAACAACACACACAAAAAGAGGGGTAACGATTTCAATCGGGTCGATTTTATGTATAACGCCTCACTTCTTAGAGCCGAGGAGAAACGAAGAGCTCACAGCTGTCGAATATGATATGTCTTTCGATGTAAAGATTTATAAAAACTTGGCTGACTATGAAGCAGGCAAAGACGTTTTGATTAATGACTCTATACTAGAATATAACATAGGGTTCACCGCTATTAATGTAGATATTGCAGCCCTAACTTCTGTCAATGATTTATTGCAAATATTAGCGAACCATATCGAAAATGGAGATGGTGGGGAATATGCAGGAGTGGGTGCAGGGAAGACAGCAATTGTATTTCCCTATTCAGTTTAAATAATCAAATAAATATAAATCGTAAAAATCGTAAACATGGGAAAGTTAAAGTTGAACACAAAACTAAAAGATGAAAAAGGTAATGAGCTTGGAACAAAAATTCAATGCTTGGTTGTGAATGCAAACAACACCTTCGAGACAGATAAGACGGGAAACCTTATAGTAGCAGAGAGAGAGGATAATTCAATCAAGCAAACATTAAAAGATGTTATATGCACATCTCTCCTCCATGATAGTCCTAGTAAACCGCTATCGGGAGTAGAAAAGAGTAAGAGGTACAAACTATGGTTATTGATAACTAACTCAGGAGAGACCGTAGATTTAAAGCCTGACGAGATTGTAATTATCAGAGACTGTATTCTAGAAGTACAGCCGATTTTGATTGGAGGTCAGTGCGAAGTATTATTAGAAGAATAAAATAAAATAAGTGGCTGTAATTGAAAACAAAGCAACAGAGATTGGGGATGTCTTAATAATAAAGACAGAAGTGCCTATTATAGGCATAGTAACATTATTGTCATTTGTAGACGATACTGACGGTGAGGTTGTCAATAAGTATTTTCAAAAGACATTTAGATACAGCGTTGACGGCATTAATTTTTCTCCATACCTAGCACTAAGCACAGCCAATGTTCAAGGAATTGTAATTAATCCAACTGACTCACTAGTAATTGAATACATATATCAAAGGAGTGGTTTAGATAATAGCGGCTCATTGATTTGGAATTCTACTACTCTTGATGGAGAATTTATAGAGGTGGTGTGCGGAGAGGCTTATGAGAAATCAATGTACAGCGATTATTTTGGGTGCAATAATATCTGCTCCCTGAATTGGTCAATTAATGTCTTAGAGAAATTATATCAAGGAGGACTGCTAGCAAGCTATATTGAAAGAGGCTCTAGTAGCAGCAATGCAGAGGATAGGGATTTTATAGATTTCTGGAGGTCAGTTACACACTTCTTCGCCTTATTTGTTTGCCTAGCTAGGGCATTCGCTGAGTTTTATTCGGATGAGGGGTTATTAAAATGTTATCTGCAGCAGAGATGCCTATTCTTCTGTGAAGACACAGATTATCAAGAATTGTATTATCTAATGCAGAACTACCACGATGAAATAAGACAAAGAGGTACTAGGTGGATAATAAAGGAAAAGAATGCTTTCGAATTCATAAGTGATTGCCCCGATGAGAGCGAGAGTGTTTCAATATCAGCATCAGCGTCTATTTCAGGTTCAGCTGTCGAAGAAAAGAGTCTAAAATATATAGACGGAGAATTACTGAGATTAATTTGCTATGACATACTCGATGAATTCATGTTCTGTTTAAGCAAAGCTGAGAAATTAGGATGGAATATAGGCAATTCCTCTCCATTGTATGGTGGGATGTCAAATCAGAACTGTGTCAATAAGGCTTATGAGGACTCACGCGATATCAAAGACCTTTCTCTATATCCTTTAATTAACCCTGATAAAGCGGTTGTGGTAAATGACGGAGGAAAACAAGTAATGCACCTAGCGAATGTTCCTAGCGGAGAAGTTGCAGGAATTGGAGCCCTCGATTTTGCAAAAGCATTAAAAGTTGACCCCCAGCTAGATTATGAAATCACGTTCGTGGTCAGGCAAGATTCAGACATAAGCGAGAGTGCAAGCTTCAGTGATAGCAATAACGACGGAGTGCAAGACGGTAACTTAACATTCGGATGTTTTGCATTTAATTCATTCGGAGGGCTAGAGATTCTACAAAATATTCAAGATGGTTCAAACGAAGACCTGTTTTTTCAAAGAGTGAATCTGCAGCGGGATGATAAGTACATTTATATTAGAGGTATAATATTTAACTATAACAAATATCCAGTTTTCTCCCCTTTAAGTTTTTATAAGAAGGGAAAAATCGTATCTTTAGGTAATGTTTATTACAGAGTGATTAAGGACAACATTTTAGGGATAACACCGGGGACAACACCAATATCTTTTACATATTTTACCCCTATACCAATAAATGAGCTTAATCCCACACTAAAGAACAGTTTAAATATCGGTCAGAATTTAAAGTTTAAGGATAATGTGAATTACATTATGCCTTACATCGTTTTAGATAATGAGAAAGGGCTGGGAGGAGAGTTGTTTATTTGGGATGTAAAAGTGAAACCTGTTTCGACACCATACAGTCACGGGTTCATTCAGCAACCAAATTTTATCCATATTTGGATGAAGAACAGGAATGGAAAGCATAGTGATGAGCAAATAAGACAAAACATGAGAAAGTTTTTATTACCTTATGACTGCACTTTCAACAACATTGTACTACAACCAAGCGCAGCTGAATTAGAAGCAGCTAATCTAGGGGAATACAATGATGATTTTAATGATGATTTTAATACATAAGCAAGATGGCAGTATTAACATACGAACAGCTAGTTACTGAATTAGCTCAAAAGATTAAGGCGAACGGGAACCGAGAAATCACTGGGTCCGTTCTGAACCTTTATCTACAAGGACTCCTAGACTCAGGGACCTTAAAGCATGTGGTTGCTGATACTGCAGCAAGAAATTCTATTACGACAAAATATGTCGGGATGAGAGTTTTTGTTATAAGCGATGATAAGACCTACACTTTAAAAGCAGATGGTACTAGCTGGGGGGAGACAATCGAAGACGCCTTTACTCAAGCAGAAGTAACAGCACTTGTGGCAAACAAAGTAGATAAAATAGCAGGAAAGGGATTGTCTACAAATGATTTTACAAATCCTTTAAAAGCCAAACTAGACTCTATTGAAGCGGATGCCACAGCAAATGATACAGACGCTAATCTAAGAGATAGAACAACCCACACAGGAGAGCAACCGACTAGCACTATAACCGGGTTAGATACCATTATTGCAGGAATACTAGATGATATCCTTAATATTGAGTTAGGGTCAACCACCTTTGCTATTAGAGAAATGGTTATTACTACAGATGAGATTTATGCTTGTAATAGTGATGACCACACAATAGTGTCTATCAATAATACAGCAACAAATAGAATAGTAGTGCTACCTGATACTACTGAGAGTGAAGGAAGGATTATAGTTGTTAAGAAAGGAGATAATGCAGGAGACCTCTTAACAGTATATCCAAATGATTACACAGCTAGTATATCTAATAGTGATAGCCCGCAATTAATAGAGGGAGAGGTCAGTTTCAATATACCTTTTTTCGGAGACTCTTTTACATTCCAGGAAAAAGAAGGGGATTGGTACGTCATTTCTGCATATCATGCTAGCTCAGTCGATTCCGTAAATGGGAAGACAGGGGTGGTCACTTTAGATACAGGAGATATTCCAGCGGTCGCAGACAAGAATTATATGACTGATGCAGAGCAGTCAAAACTAGGAGGCATTGAAGCCAATGCAGACGTAACAGACACGGCTAATGTAGATGCAGCTGGGGCTACAATGAACACTGATTCTAGTTTAACAGGAAATAGTTATTTCTTAGATGAGGATAACATGGCATCTGATGATGCTACAAAAGTTGCCTCCCAACAATCTATTAAAAAGTATGTTGATGACTCAATAGCGGGAGCTATTTCAAGTGAAATGAGTTACAAAGGTGGTTATAACGCTGCCACAAACACCCCCGACCTAGATACCTCTCCAAGCGGAGTTAAGATAGGAGATATGTATACCGTTACAGTAGCAGGGACATTCTTTACTACAGCGGTAGATGCAGGTGACGTTCTTATTGCAGAGCAAGATAACGCAGACATAGAATCATCCTGGACTATTGTTGAAAAGAACTTGGTCGGAGCCTTATTGGGGGCAAATAACCTAAGTGATGTAGATAGCGCCTCAATAGCGTTTGATAATATAAAACAATCAGCCACTACCACCAAAGAAGGTGTTGTGGAGAGAGCCACACAGACTGAGGTTCATGCTGGTACAGATGATACAAGATACATTACTCCGAAAAAGTTAAACGATGAAAAAGGAATAGCTGACGGCCTCGCTTCATTAAATGGCAGCGGTTTACTACCTACAGCCCAATTACCACTATTAAAAAGATCACAAGTAAGACAAGATTCAGCAAATTGGGTAGGTAATGGGCAGAGATGTAGAGTAGGGGCATCATGGATAGATTTTGCTGTAGAGGATTTTGATACTGATACATTCCACGACAACACTGTTTACGTGAGTGGCACAGCTACAGGTACTCACTCCACAACAACCTTACAGGATACATCTAAATCATGGACTGTAGATGAGTGGGCAGGATATACTGTTAAGATTACAGGGGGTACAAATGCTGATGAGGTGGTAAAAATTCTATCTAATACTGCCAATACATTAACTGTAGATACTACATGGATTACCACAGTAGATAATACATCCACCTATGAGATAACATTAAGGGGTAGATTTTTAGTGCCTGAAACAGGTTTATATTTAGTATCTCCTAGACTTACTTACTCAGCCAGCTTAGGTAGGATTTTAGGCACTTATATTTACAAAAATAATACATTTTTTAATAGCGCTTTCGGCGTAGGGATTAGTGTTGAATCTACAGTAACCTATCCTCCTGAATATATGGAACTAACAGCCGGAGATTATATTGAAATTAAAGGTTATCAGGGAGGGGCAGGAGCTCACCCATTATTAGCATTCGGAAACAGAGTAAGGTGCACAATTATTAAAATAGGAAACTAATGGCAGTATTAAGAACATATGATTTAAATGTAGATTTTTCCAATGGGTTACACCCTAAATTATTAGAGGATCAGATAGTAGCATCAGGTCATGTAACAGGGTTTACTGATATACTACTGAATGGAGAAAATTTAGAGGTTCATGGAGCCACATTAAATGATGGACCAGGATTAGATGTAGTAATATCAAACCACAGTTTTAATCCTGCCTTAGAAGAATTTGATGAAAGCGAACAGGCTAAGTTAGATGGAATAGAGCCGGGTGCTCAAGTAAATGTTAAATCTGATTGGAACGCAGTTAGTGGTGATGCTGAGATACTTAATAAACCAGCAACAATGCCTCCCACATCACATACACATACAGCTTCAGATGTTACTGATTTTGATGCCGAGGTAGGTAATCATATTGATGTAGCTGCAAATACCACTAATAGACATACACACTCTAATAAGACAATATTAGACAATACAACAGCTTCTTTTACAACAGCAGACGAAACTAAGCTAGATGGCATAGAAGCAAACGCAACAGCAGACCAAACAGCAGGAGAAATTAAAACAGCATACGAAAGTAATGCTAACACTAATGCTTTTACTGATGCAGAGCAAACAAAGTTAGCAGGAATAGAAACAGGGGCAGATGTAACTGATACAGCTAATGTAACAGCAGCCGGAGCTTTAATGGACTCAGAAGTTGATGCAGATATTAAGACATTATCTTTACCAGCTAACACAACTATTTCAACATTTGGAGCAAGTTTAATTGATGATATTGATGCTCCAACAGCAAGAACCACTTTAGGGGTAGATGCAGCAGGAACAGATAACTCTACTAACGTAACTCTTGGTGGTGTACCTAATGATACTACTGATGATACATTAGATTTAACAGGACAAACATTAACAGTAAACTTAGCAACAGTAACAACAGATGGTGCTATGGCTTCTACTGATAAGTCTAAATTAGATGGTATAGCTACTGGTGCTACTGCCAATGATACTGATGCAAATTTAAAAAATAGAGCCAACCATACGGGAACACAGGCAGCTTCAACCATTTCTGATTTTGCAGCCACAGTTAGGTCTACAGTATTAACAGGAATATCTTTTGCTACAGCTACAGCAATTACAGCAGCAGATTCAATACTAACTGCCTTTGGGAAGCTACAAGCACAAGTTACAATTAACAATGCTAAAGTAACAAATGCTACTCATACGGGAGACGTGACAGGGGCAACTGCATTAACAATAGCAAACAACGCTGTAACCTATGCCAAGTTCCAACAAGCATCAGCAGGATTTACACTTTTAACCAAGCCAACTACGGGAGCAGGAAATTATTCAGAATTAACATTAGCTACCGATGGAACATTAGGAAGAATTGGAAGTGGAAATATTGTAAGCGTTACACCAACACAACAAACTGCTAAACTAAATCTTTTCACAGCAGCCTTAAAAGGATTGGTTCCTTTAAGTGGAGGTGGAACCACAAACTTCCTTCGAGCTGACGGGACTTGGGCAGCACCATCTGGGAGTAGGTTAAGAACCATTAATGATATATCAACTGATTGGATTACAATTTTTGCAGGAGCAACATTGACTTATATAACTAATGATAGGTTATACTATAATGTAACAGGAAATGGGTCAACGGGAACTTTAGCTAAAGAGTATATTATACCAGCTGATTTCACTAGCTTTCCTGCAAACTCATTTTCAGTGGATATTAGGGCTGACAATATTGGTGGTAGTGCAGGGGTTTACGTGAGTGTTTATAAGAACGGAGTAGTAGATTCCACACTAAATAATCTACTACTGATTTCAAGCACAATTAATGTGTGGGAAAAAATAACAGCATCATTTGGCTCAACATACGCCCCTGGAGACAGGATATTGGTTAAAGTTTTACTACAGTCAGCATCCCCATCACCAAACACCCTTGATATGGGAATGGTAAGTATAAATTATAACGATTAAGAATTATGGAAATAGCAGCACAAGAAAGAGACTTAACTACACTTGAAGGACTTAAAGCTTTTAGGTACGAAGAAATTGACAAGAGAACAGGGGAACTAATTAGTGAGGGTTTTGTTTACGCAACAAAAACCTTCTCTTTATCCCTGTCTGCTCAAATCAATATCTCTGCTTTAAATCAAAGCAAGGATACTCTATCGTACCCTATTGATTATAACACAATAGATGACTCGGGGGTTTATCAGGTAATAGATTCTACCGATATGGGTAATATGTATATGGCAGCTTTAGCTACAAAGAAAGGGCATTTAGATAGTGGCAGTACTTTAAAGGCTCAAGTAAGGTCCGCTATTGATAAAACCGCCGTAAATGCTATTATAGATAACAGATGATGTATTTTTTCAGAAATATCTTAACCTTAACAGGAGCATTAATAATCAGCTGCTTTATATTCCCTCTCGGAACGCCCTATGCTGTAGGACACGCAATTGTTTTATCTTTTAAGACTAAAAGGTGGGAGTGGTTCAAATTAATCATTAGATTTATCGATGGAATATTTTATGCATTAGGATACTTACTATTCCATACTGCGAAGTTTTTAGATATTTTGTGGAACACAATGGCAGGAGAGATGTTCGAAGATATTGTTACTACTAGAGAAGATACTTTATTTGGAGTTAGAGGTATTACGATATCAGAATCGGTGGGAAAAGAAGAAGTATCAGGCTTCTTGGTAGAGACAGGGAAGAAATTTACTAAGGGGTTAAATAAAATATTTGGCCAGTCTCAACATGCAGCAGATGCATACCACTTAGGGTTGCTAAGAAAAGAGTTAGAAAGTAAATATTACAATTAAAAAAGAGATAAGATGTTTGTAAAATTTGAACCAGGAGAATTTTTAGAGAAACAAGAACTAGAGCGTTTCCGTAAATCACTAGATGAAAAAGGATTTCGTGAATTCTTATTAGACAATACTTTAAAGTTCGGTTTGATTGATAAACAATATTTCAATGAAACTAGAGTCGTTCAAGACCAATTTGAAAACGGACAGGTATTTGAGACAGCAGGTCTAACTATTGCTCACAAAGAAATTGAAGCTATCAATAAAGATGGTTTGGTTATCTATAGAAAAGAAACAACTAATATTTCAGTACCTGCGGATAGCCAATGGTACTGGGTTAAGATAAAGCATCAGTACACCCCTAGAGAATTAGGTACTTTTTCTATCGATGATAAAGGAAATCTAGTGGGAACAGGTACAGCCGAGCTACTGACTATATTAAGAGGGCAACCTTATTTTCCCTCAAGAGTAAGATTCTCGAATGCGGTAAATAACACTTTAGAGTATGATGTGTTAGAGGTGGTGGATGACCAAAATGCAGTTCTACAAGGATACTTCACGCCAGAGACGGGTCTCGAGTTAGTAGTAGTAGGAACATTTGCGCCTGACGTTACTCCAACGGCGGCACAAAAAGATATTTTTCAATACGATGATTGTCAATTATCACTCGTTTTAGAAACCTCTACTAATGTAGCTCCAACAAAATTAGTTGGAGAAGAATTTTATCTAGCCAGAGTTAAGAATGATGGTGTTGCAGTTTTCATTCAAGATAAAAGAATTGAGTTATGGAAAACAAAAGCCAATTTCTATTTACACAATGTTGATAAGACAGTAAATAATTTATTCGGTGTAGAAAACATAAAGTTTGACCACGGTAATTCAACAAGGGACTATAACATCATAGAGATTGGATGGGGGATGAGGTCAGCCAACTGGTCTGTAGATGCAAAACTGAATACACTAACACTTTCTGGTGGCAACGGAGGTAGGTATAAAGATGTGTCTTATCCTAACACAGGAGATTTCGATGGTTGGTTGGTGTACTGGCCAGATGGTAGTTTCTCTAATGTAGTGTCCTCGACACAAAACGGAAGTCAAGTAAACCTTTTATTAGACCAGCTAGATATCGATAAAGTATCTCCTAACGGAGGAGTTACTTTCAACGCAGTAGAGTTAGTTGTAGTACCGAACGCAGAAGAGATTGAAATAGAATTAGTGCCATGGACAGACGGCGATGCTGACTTAGCGCAACCTGAAGCAGACATGCCAACAACAGCTCATCAACTATATAGTTTTCCAATCGCAGACCAGAGAGGAGAGTGCAGAGCCCTAGTGTTTGCTGAAACAGTTCAATTCGGGATAAGATATCGATACAGAAAGAATAATGAGTATTCTGCAAAACTAGATATGCTAGGAGATACCCAATTCGGCCATTACACAGAGAAATCATTTGATGGGAACGGATATTTGCTACCAGCCGTTGCATCTGCATCTTATGCCGCAAACCTAGTTGCAGGTAATATAAAGACATACGGCGACCTTAAAGTTTTCCTAAACTTAAAGAGTGATGCCTATATTAATCAAATCGAATCGATTGACTTAGGCGACCTATTGGGTGTAGAGACAAGAGCGATTGCTACAACCCCAAATGATGTAACACTGACAGTGGGAGTTGATAGACAATACCAGTACGTCAACGGCTCGCAGTTTACCTTAAATGATAATAAAAGAATCGTTCTTGCTGATGGATTAAGAAACGGTAACTTCTTTATCATACACGTAAAACAAGTTCTTATATTACAAGGCAATAGCTTCAGTATTGTTGACTCCACCTTTTCAACATTAAAGAATTTTGATTCATATGATGAAAATCAATTGAAAACTTCAACTGAAGGAATATTTATAAAATGTACTTGGGATGGATTAAAGTGGATTTTAAACTCCGTTGATGAAAGAAATGTGTTAGACCCAACAACGCTTGCTCACTGGGATACACTTGTATCAGGAACAGTAGCTCTGAGATACTTGAATGATTTTAGTGGAGGCCTTCAGGCTGCACCTTTCACTTTTCCAGTAGAATCTTATGATAGAATAATAAGCGTTACTACAAGTGGAACTGGAATAACAGACTTCGATACACAAGGATTCACAGAGTCAGGTATAGGTACAGGAATTTATCATCGAGTTGCTCGTATATTGGGTTACGGAGGCGCAATAATTACCGTTCCAGCAGGGTGTAGGTTTCAACTCACCATCGAGGACCCTTCAGGGCCAGGGATAGGAGGGGCTACGTGGACCATACATAAATTTAGAGGTTAATAAATAAAGACAAGATGATATTTTACTACACAAATTCACCAGAAGCCGGAGGCATACAAACAATAGCAAGACTATCGATAGGTGGTTATGTGAGTGGAAGCATCGTGCCTAACGATGTCTTGAATGAGATATTTTCAAACATTTCATTGAATACCGAAAAGAACAATCAGTATAGACTACTGGCGTTGAAAAACACCATGACAACAGCTGCAGAAAATATAGTAGTAAAAGTTTACATGAACGAAGACATCATCTCACAGTTTGAAATGGCCTTTGTATTACCTGCTTTGGATAAATGTGATGATTACGTATTTGAGAAAATATCGAGCCAGTATGCCAAGCCTCTTAATGGGAGCTTCACGATACTGACTGATGGTATTAATTTGAATGTGGGTACATTAAATCCTGGAGAAGTAATAGGTATATGGATAGCTAGAAAATTCGATACAGTAGGCAATGAGGCAAAGTCCTGTGAGGAGTTATGTGATGACTATAATAATGATGTGGTGATAGAAAAAGAAGACAACATCCAAATCGATGTTTGTTGGGATGATGCAGAAAGTGTATCTGTTTCAGTATCTGCATCAGCTTCCGAGTCCGCATCAGCTTCCTAGCAAAGTTTTGAAGATTTACATAAAATAATTTTATTATAAATAAAATTTGTTTATCTTTAGGCTTTAACAAATCGGAAATCGGAAAATGCAAAAGAAAGTATGGGCTCTATATGAGCTTTTTTATCAGAAGCTTTACAATCAAGAATTGTATATTTATTCTCCCTCAGAGAGTGCTTATAAGCAAACGGATAATTTCCTCAAGCTTCTGGATAAACAATACACATTAGAATCAATCGGAAATGATTTTCTGGTTACATATTTCATTTTTCAATTTGCTTACTGGAGCGAATTAGATATTTCAGCATACAATAAGAACATTGTTATATCCTACATAATAGGGCCTAAAGCATTCCAGCGATGGCTAGACAGAGACACCGAGTTTGACTATACAATAAATTTATTTCAGGTTAAAAAAACAAAGGTAACAAGGGGAGAGGCCTTAAATCTAATTAAGGAGGTCAATGAGGAGCGACACGATGTTCTGAAACACGAGGAACAGGAAAAGACTAGATTTGTTAATACAGACAGACAATTAACTAATTGCATAGAAAACACCACCCTTTACAACCCAAAATCAATACATTGTATTACGTGTAAAGAGAAAGTGACATGCAAGGAGCTACTAGAGGATAGATTCCCTCAGATATTTTATCATAGATTTAAAAGAAAATAAATGCAACTATCGGAAGATTTTATAATAGAGTTTTTTAAAGCCTGCGTCACAAGCAGGACCACCCTCGAGCTAGGATTGATTCACTTAAAGGATAATTTCCTGCCAACAGATGCTCACAAGAAGGTTTGGAAAAACATATCCCATATTTATGAGCTGAATGAAGTAGTCCCTACAATCGGTGTTTTAAGTGAAAGAGTTAAGGGCGATGAAGAAGCAGAAGCTTTATTGGTAAAAATAAAACAGTGTAGAGTTACAGATAAAAAAGAAATGCTTATCAATCAGCTAGAGTCTTTTCTAAAAGAAATGAGATTCAAAGAGCTGTATAAAAAGGTGGGTACTTTATATAACCAAGAAAAAACAGAAGAAGCCATTGAATTACTGGCCAAGGAGAGTGAAGAGATATTTATGTTTAACTTCAAGAAAGACCTCCACTCAAAAGTATTTGGTCAATTCGAAGAAAGACAAACTGAAAGAAAACAAAGTGCCACTAATATAGATAAAACTAAAGTGCCAACCGGAATACACCCATTCGACCACTACACAAGAGGGGGTATATCAGCAGGAACCTCTGCGCTATTTTTGGCAAGGTCAGGGGTTGGTAAATCAACATTGTTAAGATGGCTAGGATTACATGCGGCTAGATTGGGCTTTAGAGTAGTTCATTTTCAAGCAGAGGGAACCGAAAGAGAAGCTATGGATGCCTACGATGCAGCGTGGACATCTATTGACTTAGAAGAGATGGAGCTAGGGAATATTCCTGCTAGTAAAAAATCAAGGATTGAAAAAGTAAGAGCAGACATTGTGAATAGAAAGGGAGAGATATATGTCATCGCATCAGAGCAATTCGAGAGCATGTCCCTCAATGACTGTAGAGACCATCTTATAGAGGTAGAGAAAACTCACGGAAAAGTACACTTAGTGTTATTCGATTACCTGGAGATTTTTACAGTAAAAGGAAAATATTTTAACAGTGAGAATAGTGAAAGAAAAAGAAGAGAAGATATTGCGAATAAGATAACAAATATCGCAACAGAATTTAAGCTCGCTACTGCTACCGCTACTCAGGCTAACGATATTAAGCCTGATAAATGGAATAGCCCTGACTATGTTATGACACGAAGTGATATAAGTGAATTCAAGGGTGCTTTAAAGCCATTCAGTTATTTTGCAACTCTGAATCAGACTATAGATGAATATGAAGCGGGGGTGATGAGGATATTTAATGATAAGTTTAGAAAATACAAATCAGGGCAAACCTTTAGAATTTTCCAGTCAATGAGTAATAGTAGATTCTATGACAGCAAAAGAACCCTAGAAGCATTTTGGGATGAAGCATCAAAACAAACATCTAGATGAAATTAGACTTGGACATATTAAAATCACTGATAGATGGAGGTCGTTATGATAATGACAAAAAGAACGTCTACGGAGTCTGCCCGTACTGCGGGGGAAACGAATTCGGCGTATCAACTCAGGATAACCATTTATTTGGATGCTTCAGGAAAAGTCAATGTGGGGTCACAGGAAATATTTTTAAGCTATTAAAGAAGCTAGACAGAGAGGACCTGCTCGAGGCAGAAGTAATCAGGTTAGGTGAAAAACTAGATATAGAGCTGGATAGAAATGAGAAGGATGAAGCAGATTACGAATTAACATCTCCGTCGATAAAACCACCAATAGGTTTTAGGAGGGTGACTAAAAACGAATACTTAGAAAAAAGAGGGTTTACATCATTCGACAAATATACAGTAGGAACAACGCTATTGGATAAAGCATATAAAAACAGAGTGATTTTTCTAATTGAAGAGGACGGCGAGGTAAAAGGTTTCTTGGGAAGGGGGGTGAGTGATGATGTTAAACCAAAATATAAGAATTCAAAATCTGACTTTGCCAAACTCCTATTAGGTATAGAGGAAATTGAAGAGAGCACCCACACACTAATATTAGTAGAAGGGCTCCTAGATAAGGATAATGTAGACAAGCTGTTAAAACTAGATGAGCAAAGCGAAATCAAATGCTGCTGTACCTTTGGAGCGAAGGTGTCTGTTTACCAGATTATAAAAATGAAAATGTTCAATATAAAAAACATCCTCTTGTTTTATGAGGGAGATGTTATAGGCATTATCCAAAACTACGCTTTTAAGCTCGAAAAAGAGTTTGAGAAAGTATCAATAATTCTACCACCTGAGGATAAAGACCCGGGTGATATTAATCTAGAAGAAATAGAAGAGAGCCTCGAGAAGAAGTATAGCCCTATGTATTTCTATAGAAAAAAATTAAATATTATTAAATTAAAGTAAAATTTCATATTTTTAGAGAATGAGTGTAAGTAGAAAATTAAGCGTCACAGAACTATTCGATATACTTCAGCAAGAATACATCGTTTGCCAGCTCAGGGCGAAGATTTACCTAAAAGAGCATCTGAAGGAATATTGGGGTAAAGTGGCTGATGGCAAGAAAAGGAAAATCATAGATATAGCTAAAAAGAATTCACTACCATGCATCTTTGACCACAAAGAGATAGAAGGGGAGTACAACAAGAAGGTGTTTAGGGAAAAAGGCTATCCACATTTTTACTACACATCTAGAGAAGTGAAAGAGCAGCAAGAATATTGGGACCTGTGGAATTATTATTACAAAGATTCCCCCGTCAAAACATTCTTTGATGATAAAGAGCCTGAAGAGGGTGTGGTTATCAAAAACAATATAGAAGAAAAGCAAGTACTAGTCAAAATAGATAAAAAGGAATACCTGATATCTATGGAGAAAGTGACTCGAATATTTTAAACAATCGGTATTATGAAAATCGAAAATTGGTGTGAGCTGAACAAGCTCAATTTCTCTTTTGTAGAGAAAAATTCTTCCCTAATACAAGTAGACCAAAGGTCATTTGTTATTATTAAAAGCAAAAACGGGACCCTCTTTGATGAGGACTTCACATTACAACTTGACAAGTATGAAACTGATTTAATCAGTCAATACAAAATCGAAAACTACCTTTTTGAATTCGGAGAAAAATGGTATTATAGCCTAATTGATGACGTCGAAGTAACATTAAGGCCTTTCAAGTACATCGGTAAAGCCAAACTATCCGATTATTTTGATTTCCCTTATTTAGGTATTCATGGAAAATATGACCTGTGTAATGGCAGTAGAGACTATGAAGATTGGATTAAGAAAGCACAATTCCTAGGTATAGACACAATAGGTTTATGTGAAACTAATACACTAGCTGGGACACTAGCTTTTCAAAGTGCTTGTGAGAAAATGGGCATGGGTTACATCATCGGAGAAGAGGTTTTGGTCAGAGATACAAAACTAAACGAAGAGTTTTTTGTAAAACTGTACGTGAAAAATGATAAGGGGTGGGAGAACCTACTTCTGGTTAACTCAGAGGTGAATGTGCATAACGAAGAGAAATTCATCGAGCTAGATAAATTAGTAGAGTTTTCAAAAGACTTAATCTGCACAACAGCCCACTTAAACCCAAAGCATATTAAGAAGATGAAATCGGCTTTCCCGGGACAATTGTATTTTCAGTTCGATACCGTAGAGTACCTTTCCGATGAAAAAGATAAAGAACATCTCCTGAACCTGAAAAATTATCTAGATAATTTCTTCGACGTAATTGAGCCAGTGATAATTTGCGATAGTTATTATTTAGATACAGAAGACCATCACATCCGCCATACTTTAAATAAGATAGGGAAAACGAATTTCTATAATCAGTCAGCCAATCAATATTTCAAATCAACAGATGATATCTTCTGTCAAATTATTCCATTATTCAAGGATAGTGACGAGAGGCTAGATACGTTAATAGAAAGAAGTCTAGCTAGTTTACAGGAAATCAAAGAGGCATGCGACTTCTCTATCGAAACAGGAGTGTTTCATTTACCTCAATATGAAATGACTAAAGAGGAAGAGAACCTCTACAGCGGTAACGAAGACTTGTTCTGGAGCTTAATAGAAAAAGCTGTAGATGAAAAGCTAGTCGACAAGGTAGATGATTTAGATGTCTACATGAAGCGGATTGAGAAAGAAGTATCCGTACTGCAAAAAGGAGGCTTCCTAGATTATTTTCTAGTATTATGGGATATAGTAAACTGGTGTAATACTCAAGGTATAATGTCAGGGGTGGGTAGAGGCTCCGCGGCAGGTTCGCTAGTAGCATATTTACTAGGTCTAGTAAAAGTAGACCCAATTAAATATGACCTAATCTTCGAGAGATTCCTGAATGAGTCACGTTTAAAGAGCTCAGCACCTGATATTGATATGGATTTTCCTGGAAATAGGAGAGACGAAATAAAAAGGTATATAGAGCAGAGATATCAGCCTGAGTATGTAACCTCAATTGGGACATTCGGTACCCTAAAGATGCGAGCAGCCATAAAGGACTTAGGAAGACAAAAAGGGTTACAGCCTCAAATTGTAAATTACTTTACAGCAATGATTAACCCAGAATCCTCTTTTACAGATATATTTAGACAGGCAATGACAACGCCAAGGCTAAAGCAATTTGTTCAAGAGAACGCAGATTGGATTAACTCGATACCTCTATGCTATGGGCAACCCAAGAACCAATCAATACATCCAGCAGGGGTGGTAATCGCTCCGAAAAAAGACCAACATGGAAGAGATAGAAATATGTACACCTGGATGCCTATCAAAAAAGTAGAAGGGGTGCTGGTTACTGAATGGGAGGGTTACTATATAGATATGGCTGGATTTTTAAAAGCAGACATCCTAGGTATCAGGCAATTGGAAAAATTCCAAAGCATTATTGACCTAGTGAAAGAAGAGTGTAATAAAGAAATCGTTTTTGAAGACATACCACTAGATGAAGAGCCAGTATATGAATTATTCAGAGCAGGGCTGAACGAAGATGTGTTTCAATTCGGGGCCGCTGGTCTAAAAGGGTATTGTCAATTACTAAAGCCTGATAATATCGAAGACTTAATTGCAACAGTAGCATTATATAGACCGGGGCCTATGGAAATCGGAGCCCACAAGAAATATGCTAAGATTAAAAACGGAGAAGCTTTTCCTGAATACCTCTTAGGAACAAAAGAGATTACTCAGTCAACTTATTCAAATATTGTTTATCAGGAACAAGTAATGAGTATTTGTGTGGCAGTAGGGGGGTTTAGTTTAGCAGAGGCAGATGATGTAAGGCGAGCGATGGGAAAAAAGAACATTGAATACCTAAAAAATTACCAAGAGCAATTCGTAACTAACGCTATATCGACAGGATATAATAAGATAGATGCCATCAAGTTATGGAACAACCTAGAGAGTTTTGCATCTTATGCATTCAACCGTTCACATGCCACGGCTTATGCATTCACAGGATACTACTGCCAATGGTTCAAAGAAAATTATCCATTACAATTTTGGTTAACTTCGCTAAAATATGCTGATGCAGATAAAGTACCTTCGAGAATTAATGAGATACATAAGACATCTCCTATAAAAATATTACCTCCAGATGTGAATTATTCTCAGCCCGGGTATGTAAGTGATACAAAAAAGAATCATATTTACTGGTCTCTAACGTCCGTTAAGTTTATTAGCGAGAAAGCATCTGAGTCCATAATTGCAGAGAGGGAATCAGGGGGAGGGTTTCTTTCGCTAGAAGATTTTTATGCTAGGGTGGAGAAGAAAACTGTAAATAAAAGAGTAATTTTAAATCTGATTTTATGCGGAGCCTTCGACCAAATCTATAACATAGATTCAAGTCAACCCGAGAAAAGATTTAGTTTAATTAAAGAATACTGCGACTTGACCAAAAGCGACATACCGGGAGAATTCAACGATGACGTTAATTGGAAAAGTTATTTTTACACTCTAAAGCAAAAGCAGTTATGTGGATTAGGTTATCTCAATTATGCAAAGCTATATGAATCTGTGGATATGCAAGGCACTTTAGTTTCAGAAGATATTTTCTTCTCAGAGGAGGCTCGAGGTATCCACAAGTGCGTGGGGGGAGTTATATCTGAAGTAATAGAGAGAAAAAGCAAGAAGGGACCCTTTGCGATGATATCTCTGGACTGTAATAATGAAATGGTTACATGCATCATGTGGGCCGAGATATGGCCTGAGTACAAAGAACAATTATTAAATAATAAAGAAAGAATTTTATTTATAGCAGGGGAAATAAAACATGACACTTTCCGTCAATGTAATATTTTACAAACCAACAAGGCTACAAAAATAAAGATTGTATAAATTTTAAATTCAAAGAAGATGGACATAAAGCAGAAAACACCTTGGGGTGGAATAGGATACATAACCATGAAGAGAACCTATGCAAGACGTTTAAAAGAAGACGATGCAAGTTCTCCTACAGAAGAATTTTATCAAATAATTCAAAGGGAGCTCCAAGCCTGCGAAAAACAATTAGGTCTAACATTCACTGAAAAAGAAAAAGAAGAGTACTTCAATTCAAGAATGCAATTGAAGTGGTCAGTAGCAGGGCGCTTCATGTGGCAGTTGGGGACAAAGACGGTTGATAAATTAGGTCTACCTTCTTTACAGAATTGCGCAGGAGTAGTAGTAGATGAGCCCATAAGACCTTTTACCTGGACAATGGAAATGCTGATGCTAGGGTCAGGCGTTGGATATAATATCCAAAGAGAGCATGTATACCAATTACCTAAATTGAAAGGGAAAATTAAAATCAAACGACTAGATACAGCAGATGCTGACTATATAGTACCTGACACACGCGAAGGATGGATAAAACTAGTAGGCAAGGTACTGAAGGCTCATTTTTATAGAGGACAAGGCTTTACTTACTCGACACAACTTGTCCGTTCAAAAGGGGCTCCTATCAAAGGCTTTGGCGGATTAGCATCAGGACCTGAGGATTTATGTTGGGGTGTGGAAGAAATTCATAAAATACTAAACATTAGAGCAAGGCAGAAAGTGAGGCCGGTCGATTGTTTAGATATCATGAATATAATTGGTGCAGTCGTAGTCTCAGGGAATGTAAGGAGGTCAGCTCAATTGGCCATCGGAGATTCTGACGACATAGAGTACTTGAAAGCAAAGAGATGGGATTTAGGTAAAATTCCAAATTGGAGAAATATGAGTAACAACTCAGTGGCCTGCGATGATATAGAATCACTACCAAAGGAGTTCTGGGATACTTACGAGCAAGGAGAGCCTTATGGATTAATTAATCTACAGTTATCGCGTAAAATAGGCAGAACTAACGAATACAAATATCCTGACCATGATGTAGTGGTTTACAACCCATGCGCAGAGCAATCACTCCACAACTTTGAAACCTGCTGCTTAGCAGAGCTTTTTCTTCCAAACATAACATCCTATAAAGAACTAATTAAGGTGATAAGTCTAGCCTATAGAGTGAACAAACACTCGCTGGCATTAAAATGCGCGTTGGAGGAAACAGAAAAAATTGTTAATGCTAATATGAGAATGGGTATTGGGGTGACAGGTGTACTACAAGCATCAGAGGAGCAGAGGAGCTGGCTGAAAGAGGCATATGTGTGGCTAAGAGAGTATGATGAGAAATATTCAGCAGCAAATAATTTCCCGGTATCTATCAAGCTAACAACAGTGAAGCCAAGTGGTACTTTAAGTTTATTAGCAGGGGTAACACCAGGCGTTCACCCAAACCCTGCAGGACCTTATTATATAAGAAGAATAAGGATTGCTACAAATAGTAATCTACTATCAGTGTGCAAGTCTCATGGATACCATATAGAACCTCAAAGAAAGTTTGATGGCAATGATGATAAGTCGACAATGGTAGTGAGTTTTCCATGTAGCGTGCCAGAGGGCACACCTGTGGCGGGGAATTGTAACTGGAAAGAGCAACTGGAAATGATTAAAAGAATGCAGGCTGAATGGTCAGATAATTCTGTTAGCTGTACCGTCTATTATAAAAAGTCGGATTTAAAAGATATCAAGGAATATCTTAGAACTCATTACAACGAAAGTTTCAAAACACTGAGTTTTCTGTTAGAGAGCGACCACGGGTTTGACCAAGCCCCTTATGAAACAATAACTAAAAAAGAATACAAGAAAATGATGAAGGGCGTAAGACCTATCATGTCTGTTGAGGTCGAAGAAGAAGATTTTCAAGTAGACGATTGCGATACAGGCGCTTGCCCTATAAAATAAATTAAAGACTAGAGATATGAAATACCAATCAACAAAACGCTTCGATAATTTTTCGATTGCACTAAGACAACACAAAGCATCACACAGCCACTGCGAATTACTTCATGGCTACGCATTCGAGTTTAAGATAACCTTTGAAAGTAATGAGGAGGGTATAGATGAACAGTTAGATGATATGAATTGGATAGTCGACTTCGGCGGCTTTAAAACACAGCCCGTAGGGAATGGATTAAAAGATTGGATGAACCTAATGTTTGACCACACTACCTTATTAGAAAAAGATGACCCTGTGTTAGATATTTTTCAACAACTAGAGCAGATGGGTGTACTAAAGCTCCACGTTCTTGATAAAATGGGCGCCGAGAGCATAGCCAGATTAGTCTTTGATAAAATGAATGATGTATTAAGCAAGACAGATGGGGCGAGGTGTCGGGTACATAAAGTAGAATGCTTCGAGAACAGCAAAAACAGCGGTATATTCACAAGAAGTTAAAGATAATCTATTGATTTTCAGAGAAATATGTGGTTTTCATAAATAAAATTTGTTTATGTGTGTCAATGTACATATCTTTATGGCTTATAAACACTTAAACATCGGAAAATGAAAAAATCGGAACCAATCAAACTAAGGCCATACCAGACCACTGATATTGAGAATATTGAAAAAGCCTGGGATACACACCGCTCGGTATTATACCAGCTACCTACGGGTGGGGGCAAGAGTGTAGTGCTTACAAAACTAGTAAGTGATTACCCGGATGAACAAATAATAATCTTTGCACATAAAAGGAGGCTATTAACACAACTCCATGAAAGGTTAAATGGAATGGGGATTAAAACAGGAATACTGTTTGGTCAAAGGTCTGAGGATTTAGACTCGCCTGTGGTTGTAGTATCTATTCGTACCGCAGTAAATGATAAGCGCCTTGAAAAGTTAATGCTTAGGGAGTGGAATAGAGTGATTATAGATGAGGCACGTCATTCCCGTACTAGTAGCTATGATAAGGTGCTCACAGCATTAGTGAAAAAATATCCGATGCATAAACTCTTGGGTGTGGATGCAACACCTCATCGTAAGGATGGTAAAAGGTTAGATAAGCACTTCCAAGTTCTGGTAAATTCAGGAGAAACAACAGCCTCACTGATTGATAAAGGCTTTCTATCTAAATACAAAACCTTTCAGTCACCCATTGACAAAGAATCGCTGAAGGAGCAGGTAAAGGAAAACAGCAATGATTATCAATCTACTGAACTGAGCGGATATATGCGTCAACCAAAATACCTGGAATATATAGTCGATACTTACAAGAAGTTCGGTGAAGAAAAACAGGCTATTGCTTTCGCCGTAGACTTAGCTCACGCAAAAGACTTGAGAAACTGTTTTATAAATCATGGAGGCTATAAGCCAAGCGAGATAGTCCAAATTGATTCGAGGAAGAAGCCGAAAGAAATCGATGCAGCCTTTGCAGGATATGAAAAGAAAGAGATTCAGATACTAATCAATGTAGAAATGATTACTGAAGGAGTAGACCTTCCTGACACGGGATGTATAATAGGAGCCAGACCTACAAAGTCATTAACACTTTACTTACAGATTGTCGGCAGAGGAACTCGTATCAAAAATGACGGGAGTGACCTAATAGTACTCGACTGCTGTGGTTGGACCGAAGAATACGGAACATTAAGTTCTCCAAAAACCTGGTCGCTGAATCCTGACATAGACCCAAATAACCCGAGGAAAGGAAATAAGATAGTGGGGAGGAATGCAGCAGGTGAGTACACTGAGGATTTAACTGAGTTCGTAGGAGAAATAGTTGAGATGACTGCTGAGGAATATATCAGGAACTTATCCAAGGGTTTAGAGTATGCCGAGGAAGAAAATAAAAGTATTGATGACAAGATTCAAGATTTACTCACTGCACTAGCAGAGCTTATTGTTAAGTTAATGAAGGATGGTCATGCTAATTTACAATACAAAGTGAGTATCAATTACCGTAGAGTTAAAATCGAATACTTTCACAAATCAATAAAGAAGGATGAGTATAACTACAGACATCATTCAATCGATTTAGAATTTGAAAAAGATGGCGATACATCAGAATTCTTTCCTCAAATGAATTACGGGTATGATAAGAGTGAGACCAAAAACCAAATCATCGACTTACAAATAGCTCTAGGTAAAATGTCCGAGGTATTTAATAACAAGAAAAAGCTAGATGGGTTAGAAGATGACGCTAAGGGATTTATATCACAAATCACTGACTTAGAAGAATCTAAAATTAATCTGGATGAATTCAAGGAGCAGGCTAGAAGGTTTAAAAGAGAGCAGTGGGAGAAGAAAATAGATGACCACTTTATAGAAAGCAGCAAGTTTATGTTTGAAAAGACTTTGCGTTATAACGCTTTCTTCAGAGATTACAGTAGAGGTTTCAACATAGAAGGGGTTGAATTTCCGAAAGGAAAAATTAACAAGACCAATAATATAATGATTCTCCATAAGGTAAGAATGGATAGGAATTGGCGTTATAAGGAAGAAAACAAGCCCGAGTATACTGAATCAAGAGTAACGGAGACAAGGGAGTATATTAAAATAGATAAAATCCATGAATTACTTAAGGCCGGAAAGTGGGGTGAGGTAAAAAAAGAAGAATTAGAAACAGTTTAAAAATAAAGTATATGGGAAAAACACAATTAGCAGTATCAGAGGCATTTTACTCTCTACAAGGAGAAGGCAAGACAGTAGGTATTCCCTCTGTCTTCCTAAGATTAAAATCCTGCAACCTAACCTGCGGGTTCACACAGAAGCAGGCAAATAGTTATGTTAAGGGCGAAATTGATATAATGAAGAAAGACCTGCCTGATTCAACATGGTTCTGTGATACAGTAAATGTATTTCTAACCGGGCACAAGAAAGATTTCGAAGACGTCCTGCCAATTGACTTCGTACATAGGCTACGCCAAGGTGCCCACTTAATAGTTACAGGGGGAGAGCCTTTACTACAAAGAGAGGGGATTGTAAATTATTTAACTTGGTTTATCAATAAGTATCAATTCACGCCTTTCGTAGAACTAGAGACAAATGGAACTATACCTCTGGAGAATTTAGGTGAATATATAGACCAAGTAAACTGTTCGCCTAAATTATCTAACTCTGGTGTTAAACTCGAGGCTAGATACTGCCCGAATGTTATAGAAAAACTGAATGAGAGGAGAGATACTATCTTTAAATTCGTAATTTCATCCTCTCAAGATTGGCAGGAGGTTGTAGAGGATTATCTACCCTATATAGACAAAAAGAAAATCTGGCTCATGCCAGCAGCTTCAACGCTAAAAGAATTATTAATTAACAATAAAGTAACCGCTCAAATGGCTATCGACAATTGTGTGAATTTCACATCACGTATTCAGGTAGAGGTTTGGGATAAAACAACAGGAGTATGATGGAAAAGAAACATGCACACCACAACAAACCTCTATCTAAAGAGGAGAAAGAGAAAATGATAGCGGAAGCATCTAAACACTATGCTGGGTTTATGACAGCTCTAGGGATAGACCATGAAAATGACCCTAATAGCAAAGACACTCCGATGAGAGTAGCCAAGTCATTTGTTAATGACCTTATAAAAGGGCGCTATCAAGAAGAGCTGAAAATAACCTCATTTGACAATATCGAGAAATATGATGGTTTAGTGTTCCAAGGGAATATTGATATGAAGTCAATGTGCTCACATCATCACCTAGCTTTTGCAGGTGTTGTTCATGTAGCATACATTCCAGCACCTGATGGAAAAATCATCGGCCTATCTAAGCTGAATAGAATAGTAGAATATTACAGCAGGAGACCTCAAGTCCAGGAGAACCTCACTCAACAGATTTCTAAGCATATAGATAAGGTGTGTGAAAAGAACCTGGGTGTAGCAGTGTTAGTGGAAGCACAACATACTTGCTGCTCACACAGAGGTATTAAGCATGAGTCAACTATGAAAACATCTAAGCTGACAGGAGTGTTCTTAGATAATGAAAATCTTGCTAGACAAGAATTTTATGATTTTGTAAATAATTTATAAATAAATAGAGATATGAAAACAGGAAAACAATTACTCGATGCGGGCATCATTACCGGAGAAATCAATGAAAAGAATGTCGCACAGCACGGCATCGACCTGAATGTAAAAAGAATTCAGAGAATGCTGGACGTAGGTTTTATACCAAAGGATGGTAAAACTAGGCTAGTTAGATATAGCGATGTAGAGATACACAAAGACAGCGAATCTAATATTGAGAAGTGGCACTTAGAGCCCGGAGCCTACAACGTAGACTTTGTTCAGGGATGTGATATCCCTAATGACAAAATGCTATTGCTAAGACAAAGAAGCAGTCTATTGAGAAATGGAACAATACTTCATTCATCAGTATTCGACGCCGGCTTTAAAACTGAACACATGGGCTCTGTAATCATCGTAGCACATCCTATTGAAATAGAAGTAGGGGCTAGAATTTGCCAGGTATATGCGCATGATTCAAATCCTGTAGAAAATCTATATGAAGGTCAATTTCAGGGGGATAAGCAAAGAGAGGGGGAAGAGTCATGATTAAAGTATCACATGAAATACCGATAAGGTTGTTCCCTCAGCATGATTTTATTAATGACTACCCTTATGCATTAGCACATTTGTTAATGAAAGGAACAGAGCATTATGAATCGACATACGCGAAATTCTATAAAGCTAAGCTTCAAACTGCAGAGTTTTCAATACTAGACAACAGCTGCTATGAGCTCGGAGAACCAATTGATAGTCACATCTTGTATGTGTTAGGTGAGGAATATAAGCCGACTCACCTAGTAGTACCTGATATGTATCAAAACATGGCTGGTACAGTAGGCTCAGTATTCAGATATATTGAGGAATATGGGCAAGATTCTACGCCAAAATTCTTCGCTGTAGTACAAGGAACCACTTTAGAGGAGTACATCGAGTGCTTTGACGTCTTTGCAAAAGAACCCACTATTGATATAGTAGGCGTTAATTTTAAAACATTGTCTGATGGGAAGGGTAGACAGGATTTTTTACAGCACCTTATCGAGACAGGGAAAGATAAGATGAAAAAAATTCATCTATTAGGCTGCGAGAACGCCTCTGAATTTCTAGAGTATAGCAATGAGGTGATGAGGATAGTTCATTCTGTGGATACAAGCGCCCCGATAGTGCATGGGTGGAATCTGAATAAGTTTACCAATGAGCCATTCAATTATGAAAAGCCTGATGAGAAGATTGCAGAGCATTTGTTTAAAACGCTAAATAGACAGCAGCGCGATATGATTAGTCATAATGTGAGGATGTTCAGAAGCTTTATACATTAATTATGAGTAGAATAATATTGTCAGGTGTTCAGTCAAGTGGTAAATCAACCCTGCTGAAGGATATAAGATTAGATGTACCGGAATTAACCATCTATGACGAGATAGTGAGAACTCTAATTAAGAAGGGTGTCAAGATAAACAGAGAGGCTGACCATGAATCTCAATGTGCGATATTAAAAGCGCATTACGAGAACTCTCTTGCGAATGATGAGTTTATCTCCGATAGAGGGGCAATAGATGCCTTTGTTTATGGCACATGGAGTTATCTGAATGGGGATTTTACGTACGAGGAGCATAAAATTCAGGAGCAGATTTTCTTAGGGTGTCTACCAAGATACACACACAACTTTTATTTACCAATAGAATTCAAGGCTATTGAGGATGAAGTAAGAGATACAAATGAAGAGTATCGAGAAGAACTGGAGAGAATCTACTACATGACTTATGACAAGTATGACATACCCTTTGTAGAGCTAAGGGGCTCTGTGGATGAGAGGCTCGGTATTTTCTGGAGCAATGTGATTTATAAAACAAAGCAGAAATAAACTTTGTTTATGTAAAATAAACAAAGTAAATTTAGGTATGAGAAAATCGGAGAATATTTCAAAGTACAATTTGGCGTGGCAGCTATGTCGTATTTCTATCAAAGGGAGTGGGTTTAACTGCGAAGAGAAGATATTAAAAGTCTTTTCATATTTCGAGGAAAAACCATCTCTTCAAAGGTGGGAGCGTGTCTATAACTTCTTGGAGGGACTTCAAAGAGGGTATAAGGCTGCAAGGATGGATAATGAGATAATGCTAATCCAAACACATCTCGACTGCTTTAAAATAAGTGAAGGTCTAGAATTAGAGGAAGAAGAAACTGACGACTGGGATTCTATTGAATGGAATGCTATGAATTTAGGAATCAAGCTCTACAAAGACCTTTTCAAGAGAAGTGAGAAGTGGCTCAAAGGTGGATATTTTCATAAAGAGCAAGAGGCTTTTGTTGATAAATTACATGAGGTGCTAATAAAAGGAGGCTGGGTGTACTCGGCTCACGACAGACATAATATAAAGAGATTAAGAGAACTAAGGGCTAATTCATTAACTATGAAGAATAAGCATAATTTCTTTTTTTAACATTTAAAACAATAACAATGAAAAAAGCAGTAGTAATATTTTCAGGTGGACAAGACTCCACAACATGCCTAGGATGGGCATTGAATAGATATGATGTAGTAGAGGCTATAACATTCAACTATGGACAGAAACACTCTGTCGAATTAAAATGTGCCGAGATAATCTGTGAAAAAGCAGGGGTAAAACAAACAGTAGTTGACATCTCTTTCCTGGGTACAATTGTGGAAAGCGCATTAACGTCCAATGGAGATGTAAATAAGATAAACGATAAAGGGCTCCCGGCATCATTTGTGCCAAACAGAAATCAACTCTTCATCACACTTGCACACGCCTATGCTCAGAAAATAGGTGCAGAGACATTAATCACAGGAACTTGCGAAACTGATTTCAGCGGATACCCTGATTGCCGACAAGTATTCATCGATTCGATTGCATTGTCTTCTAATCTAGGTTCAGATTCTAAAATCAAAATCGAAACTCCACTAATGTACCTAAACAAAGCGGAGACCTTTAAAATGGCTCAAGAAGAGGGTTGCCTAGAAGAAGTAATTGAATTAAGTCACACTTGTTATAACGGAGTGAGGGATATATTGTATGACTGGGGTTATGGATGCAATGATTGCCCTGCCTGTGAATTGAGAAGAAAAGGTTGGGAAGAGGCGTCTAATCAATCAATTAATGATTAAATAGAAATAAAATTTGTTTATTAAAAATAAAGTAATTATATTTAGGGAAATATTTAAAAACTAAAATCGTTATGTCAAAAAAAACAGCAGAAGTAATTAGAAAAGAGACTAAGACTAAGCTATCTAAATATGGTAGCCCCCAGCTCTTAGCAAAATTAGAAAAAGGCGGGTTTATCGGAGTGTCTGAGGAAGTAGCCTTGGAAATCCTAGAAGAGAGAGAGAAGAAAAAAGAGACTGCAGATAACAAAGGTTCTAGCTGGGCCAAGAACGGCTCTCATAAAAAAGTAACCAAGTCGGAGCCGGAGGAAGAAGAGCAGATTGGTGAAGAAGAGGAAGAGTCTATAGAAAAAGAAGAAGGCGAAGAGAAGATTGAAAAAATAGAGGAGACTAAGCCTTTAGGTGAGAGTGTGGCTGCGAAAGCAGTTAGGCTGTCAGCTGAAAAGAAAGCTGCTGGAGAAAAGGTGGTAGCCAAAGAAGAACCAGCACCCAAAGCTGCTGTTAAAAAGCCTACTGTAAAGAAAACATCTTTCACAGGAGAGGAGTTAGACCAACAGGCTGCAATTGTAGCAGAGAAAATTTCAAAGTCTGACAAAATTCGAAAGCTACACGCATTAGGATTATCTGTTTCGCAGATAAGTAAAGTAGAAGGGTTAGATGCTATCTACCAACAAGTCAGAGGCGTTGTTAAAAAGATGGAGTCGTAATGATGGAGGAGGCAGAAGTAATTTCGTTCCCTTTGGGAGATAAAGTGGTGTTGCTAAAGCTCACATCCTTTGACGAAATAGATACGGACGAAATTACTAAAATACAGTATCATAACATCATAGGCGAGCTACTTACCTGCTCAACTGTTCTAAACAGGTTTGGGAATATGGTGGCAGAGGCAGATGAGCTTCTAGCAAAAGCTAAACTAGGATACGATATCTTTTACGCCCAAGAGTATGCCAAGGCCGCTAAAGAAGGGACTATTAAATACACTAATACTAGGCAAAGAGAAGTAGTGGAGATTCCGTCCTCGAATAAAATTGAGCAAGTAATAAAGGCCAAGCCTGAGTATGCATCAAAAATAAGAGAAGTCATTAGATTACAGAAACAGCGAGATATAATCAATTCCTTGTATTGGGCTGTTAAATCGAAAGATGATAAATTAAATAAATTAACAGACAAAATCAGACCCGAGGACTTTAGTAAAGAACTAGTGGAAGAGGAAATCAACGGAATATTAATCAGAGTTAAACAGAAAGCAATATAAATTTAATTTTAAAAAGTAAAAACATGGCAGAAGCTAAAAAATTTGACAGGTCTAAATTCAAAGACACTGTAACAGCAGAGCAGCTACAAGCTCAAGACCAAGCGGTTGAAAAGGCTGCGGGTAAAGATTATGACAATAACTATGCCTCATGGCATAAAATTGAAGAGGGTGTAAACAAGTTCCGGTTATACCCAGCGCATCCAAATGAAGAAGGTCACTCATTCGTAGTACCTGTTCAAAGATGGTGGCTGACAGTGGAGGTAGAAGAGAAGGATGACAAAGGGAATGTAGTGATGAATGGAAGTAGTCCTAAAATGAAAAAAGTGCGAAAAAGAGTGTTCGACGGGCGTGTTCACAGTAAAGTGGGAAAAGATGTAGTCAACGAATACATTGAGTTTTTAACAAGAACTCTCAGGGGAGAGGGATTGAGTGAAGCCGAGATTACAGAAAAACTTCTCCCTATTTATGGTAGATTCTCTCCAGTGCCAGCTCAAAGAGTAAATGGTATCACGGGGAAACCTGAATGGGTGATGTTTGCAGAGAAAGTTCAAGGAGAGCAGAGAATATTTGGTAAACTCCCAATTGGGAAGGCTGTTAAAATAAGACTGAACGACCTCATTGCGAGAGAGTCTGCTGACGAGCCTATAGGTAGTGAGGCGACTAATCCATTCACTGACCCAGATGATGGTAGACTATTGGAGATTACCTATAATGGGAAAGCAACAAAAGCAGCCGATTATTATAAAACCGAAATAGATTCCTCTTTTGACAAAGACACTAAGATGATTAAATTAATGCCTTTGTCTGATGATGACCTAGGTAAGTTCATGGAATTCGATTCATTGCATGACCAATACGTTGATTGCTATACAACAAGAGATTTCGAGGTGGCAATGGAAGGATTGAAGAATCTAGATGAAGAGAATGACTTTGGAGTATTTCAATATGACGTATTCCTAGACACTTGTGAGGAATTGTCAAAAGCTTATCCTGAGCCGAAAGCAAAAAGCGAAACAGAAGATGCTTCAAAAGAAGAATCTAAAGAAGTAGGTGAATTCGATTTCGACAATATGGATAGAAATGCCCTGAAAATCTTTAACAGAGATAATAACTGCGGCCTCGTGGTGACCAAGAACATGGATGATGACGCAATCAGGGAGGAATTGTACGCATGGCTAGATGCACAGCAACAGGCATTAGCAACAGCAGATAATGAGCCAGAAGAAGAAGAAGTAGAAGTAGAAGAGATGGAGGAAGAAGTAGAAGAGGTAGAAGAGGAAGTGGAAGAAGAAGAGGACTCTGCTATAGATGACTTACCTTTCGATGCTAAAGAAAGAGGTGCTCCAGTAAAGCCTGAAAAGGAATTATCAACAGCTGAGAGAATCAAAGCTTTGAGAGAGAAGCAGAAATCATAATTAAATTGACCTTACCGCTGCATTGTAAGTAGGTGACTTGTTAGTGGAATATGAACTAACCGCAACCCACGGGGGAAGGGCGTTATCTTCCCCCATTTTTAACAACTTAAAATCGGAAAATGGCAAATACTAAGAGAACAGCGATAGCCGTAATAGGGACAGACAGCCATCTAAAAAAAGATAATGAAAGTCTAGTCACATCTTGCTTCGAGCAAGCAAGGGCATTAATGATAGAATTAGAAGTAGAGGACTTTATCCATGCAGGAGACTTCTTTACAATAAGAAATGCCCAACCTGAAGATTCACTGCGCACAGCGAAAACAATATATCAAATGTTCGGGGGTTACAATTTTTGGCAAATCCCGGGCAACCATGACAAGACTAGCCTGGACAGCCCCAATAGCTACCTAGATGTCTTTGATAAATACTGTAATTTAATTCGAGAAGAGGGTTATCTAGACCTAGAGGGTGTTAGAGTTCATTTCATCCCGTATTTCAAAGAAGATGGTAGCTATAAGGATTATCTAAAGAAAGCAATAAAAAATATCGACACAGCAAAGAAAAACGTGTTAATCACGCATATCGCTGTAAGTGGGGTAAAGAATAATGATGCTAGTGTAGTAGAGAACTCTATAACATCTAAATTATTTGCTAAGTTCGATACTGTAATGACAGGACATTATCATAACAGGAGTAAAGTAGGAAAGAACATTCATTATATCGGCTCAATGTACGCGGGTAGTTATGGAGAGGATAATGAGAAAGGTTTAACAGTATTGTATAACGATGGGTCATTCGATTATTTTCAGCTGGACTTCCCTCATTACATAAAAGTAGAGGTGAAGGCAGGTGACAAAGAAGACCTCAAGAAAGTCCAGAAAGAGCATAAAGACTCTAAGAATCATGTAAGACTAGTCTTCAAGGGGGAGAAGAGCAAATTGGAGGCCATCAACAAAACAGAACTAGAAGCACTAGGTTTCGATGTTAAGTATGAGGATAGCACTAAAATTATTAACAAGCAGATAGCCGAGGGTGAACTAATGATGTTCAACAGGTCTAATTTAAAAGAGGCATTTACAGAGTTTTGTAAAGCTGGGAATATTAAGAACATAACAATAGGTGAGTTTTACCTAGAGCAAATTTAAAATCGGTATGTGGAATTTGAAAAGCATAGAAGCAAAAGACTTCCTTTCTTATAAAGAAATGGAACTCGGTATTAAGCCTAAAGAAACAACTTTAATCTACGGCAAGAATTTGACTGACAAAGGTGTAGCTAGTAATGGCTCAGGGAAGTCAAGTATACTGGAGGTATTGTGTTTCGGTTTAACCGGGAATAGTCTGCGTAAGGTAAAGAACAAAGAATTGATAAGGAATGGAGAAGGAGTGGCTACTATCACAGTGAGTGTAGAAAACCCTGTCATACCCATGACTTTAAGGATTGTAAGAACAATCGATGAAAAGAAGGCATCCACTGTTCGATTGTATGAGAATGACACTCTCAGGGAAGACCTAATGGATTTAAAGCCTAAAGAAACAGATAAGGTAATATTAGAGCACCTGGAAATCAGTTATAATGACATAGTCAACTACTATCTGATTTCAAAGGAGAAATACGCATCACTGCTATTATCATCCGACACTCAAAAGAAAGAGGTCATAAATAGGTTCTCGAAAGCGGATTATATAGATGCGGTTTTCCCAAAGATAGACCAAGACATTGAAATGCAAGAAGGGGCTACTGTAAAGTATACAGGAATAAAAGATGGGTGTTTATCTAAAATTGAATTATTGACTGAGCAGATAGAGGCGTTAAAAGAGAAAGACGTTGATGCTGAAAAACAAGAGAGAATTCAAAAAATCAAAGCCTCTATTGATACTAAGATGGGTGAGATTGAGTCGGAGATTAAGAATGAACAAGAAGCTGGGCAGAAGGTCGAGGGCCACGAGGATAAGAAGAAAAAATTAACAAGTAGTCTGGAGAAACTGGTTGGTGTAGAGAAACTCAATCAAGAGGTTAATGACTTGGAGGGTAAAGAAAAAGACCTGTTCCTGAATTTCAAAGAAGAGGAGAATGATAATTATCTAGGGCCGATAAGCGATGTACAAGATATTATTAAAAGAGGTAGAATTGATATACAAGAGTGTGATGACCTACTGAAGTCGTCAAACACTACATTAGCCACTCTGCGAAAAATAGAGATGGGTGAGATTGAATGTCCTGCGTGTAAGCATACTTTTCTAGTAGGAGACCAAGAATTAACCCTAGAGGAGTGTAAAGAAAAGATTGTCCAGGAGACAGAGGTTATCGAACTTATCGAGTCTGACAAGAAAGAGAAACAAAATACTTTAGAGGAATCAGAGGGTCTTTTAAAGGAATTGCAAAAGGAACTTGGAGCGTTTAGAGAAAAATATAATACGAAAACTCAAGGTCTGAATAATGAGATAGCTGAGAAGAGAAGAAAGATAGGGGAGGTGGATAAAGAAAAGAGTGAAATAGAATCGCAAATAAGAGGATGCGATAATTTTATCGACCTGGAGCAGAGAAAGCAGGATAGGGCTAATAACGTGATTACATCTCTTCAGGATGAGATTAAGGAGCATGAGAGAAAAATAGGGGAGGTAGAAAAAGAGGCTAATCCTATCACAAAGCAAATAAAGGAGCTCAGCGGTCAGATAAAGGCTCAGGAAAAGGTGATAGCAGATAATGCTAAAGACTTAGAGAAGGAGCAAGATAAATTAGACGAGCTGAAAGAATGGAAGATGAATTTTAAAAGATTCAAATCATTCCTTGCAAATCAGTCGTTAACCTTAATAGAGCAACAGGCCAATCATTTCCTAGATAAGATGAAGTGTGACAATAGAGTGAGGATAGATGGCTTTAGGGAGTTGGCTAATGGAAAAATGAAAGAAGAGATTGCAATAGAGATAAGCAGAGACAGCCTGACCACTGAGAGTTTTGGTAAATTCTCGGGAGGAGAAAAGGCAAAGGTAGACTTATCCTGCATACTGGCAATGCAGACGTTAATAAATACATCCTGTAAGAATGGAGGGCTGGATTTATTGTTCTGCGATGAGATATTAGAAAGTGCAGATGAGACTGCAATGAATTCGATAGCGACTTCATTGTCCTATGTAGACAAAACGGTATTTATGATATCGCAGAATCAACCAAATGTTGATTGTAATATGTTAGAAGTTAAAAAAGAAAATAAAATCAGTAATATTATAAGTTATGGCTAAAGAAACACTAGAAGCACTGTTCAGTAAATTACAAGAGCAGACAAACGAAACAAAAGGATTGGTATTTACCCAAAGTTTTGGCAAGAAATCTCAAATGTGGGGGTTCTACGTCTTTTCTACAAAGAAGAAGATTGAGAATAAAGACCTGAACAAGGCATTGTCGGATACGATTAAGTATATCGATGAGAATAGAGTTAAGGACGGAAAATCTTTTAAAATGAAATAATGGTAAGTATTGGAATAGACGTAGGAAAGAAGGGTGCACTAGCACTACTCAGTCATGATAAGAAATTGAGGTTATACGAAGCTATACCTTTAATAAACAAAGAAATTGATGTGACTGAGCTTAGTAAAATCTTCAAGCTTTGGAATTCAACCTATGACATAGGGATAGTAGGCATTGAAGATGTGCATTCAATCTTCGGAGCGGGGGCTAAAGCAAACTTTCAGTTCGGCAGGTGTTTAGGTCTGCTGGAGGGGTTTACAATAGCGAATGGGATACCATTTATTAAGGTAGCGCCTAAAGCTTGGCAGAAAGAAATGTGGGAAGGTGTCGACATTATAAAAGACAACACAGGGAAGAAAACTAAGCAAGGTAATATCAAGTATAAAACCAATACAAAAGCTACGTCATTAATAGCTGCGCAAAGGTTATTTCCAGGTGAGGAATTTTTAGCGACAGAAAGGTCGTACACACCTCATGATGGAATAGTAGACGCATTATTGATTGCAGAGCATTGTAGACGCAAATATTTATAAATATGATGACAGGAAATTTTTGGTGCATGGATTGTGACTGTGAGAAGAATCACAACCAGAGAAATTTTACAGCACCTATCGAGAGTGCTGATAGCAAGGAAGAAGTATTCTGCCCAAACAATAAAGACCTAAAGCTAAAGCTGATGGGAGTAAAGACTTTTACTATCGCCACACATGAGCGTATTAGGGGTAAGGGTAGAAGTGCTGCGGAAAAGGCTATAAGAAGAAAAGAATCATTTCACGACCAAGTGTCAACTAAGATGCAGTTGGATGCAACAGAGAGGAGGCATTTTGGAAAAAAGTTTGGAAAACCGAAATAATGAGAGAGATATTCACAATACAGATGGAGCCCGCAGAAGGGAATACCTTTGATTGGGCTAACTACAGGAAAAATCGTAACTTTAAACAAAAAGTAAAAATGGAAGAGATAACGGAAATGCAACACTGGAGAAAGAACTATATGTGGGTTACTTTCTTTATGCTAGGAATGGCAGCATTAGGCTTTTTTACAGCCGAGCAACCACTGAATTACTTTATATCAGCAGCCTTCATTGGAATCATACTGATAATATTTATCGGTAATCACATGAGTTGGAAGAAGAAATTCGGACCTAAATGATTGGCGGGCTAGGCATAGTAGTCACCTTCGGGTTCACTATAATGGCAGCTCTCGTGGATGCAGAACATTTGCTCAAAAAAGAGTATATAGACAGTCACAGGTCTAGATGGTATCTAAGGACCTGCTTCTTTCTAGCCTTCAGCTTTCATAATTGGGTGTGGGTGTTAGCCTCTGCATTATTGTTCACAGCACTATTTGACCAAATACTAAATCATTTCAGGACCAAACCATTTTGGTATTTAGGCACCGTAGCAAAATGGGACCTCTTTTTTAGCAAGAGGAAATGGCTATATATTGCGGTCAAAATCCTATGCCTACTTCTATCTCTTTTTTTATTTCTTTACTAAAAGAGTTGTTTATTAATAATTTTTATTAATTTTACAGTTAACAAACTTATGATGCGGGATTAAGTTTTTAAATAGCAAGTTAGCATATCTCTATATAATAATTTGAACCTTAAAACCCTGACGCCGCATCGTTGGGGTTTTTTTTATGCGGGATAATTACATTAAATATTTCTACGGCTCTTATAAGCACGCTAAACAAAAAGGTTTAAGCAGTGAGTATTTGTTTTATCTCAAATTAAAACTCTTGAAGGATGGAGAACTAAGAGTGGGAACGATTACTAAGGTAATTCAAGAGGTGTCGTCTTACTCTCCCGCATCAATAAGTATTTACCTAAAGAGACTAGTAGAGGCAGGTTTCCTAATCCCATTCGTAATCAAAGGCAAAGTCGTAGGCTACCAAGTCATCTCTTATAAAAGAGCTCTCAGACGAATAGGTGTCAAGACTAGATTTACGGGTGTGAGTAAGAATATAGCAAAAGAGCATAGGTTCCAGAGGTTAATCACCAATGAATTGATTGACAATAAGATATTCAAGAACTTCATTGAGATGATGGATGTATATCAAAACTCTGAGAAGCAATTATATAAGGAAAAACAAAAAATAAAAAGGAAAATAAAATATCAGAGAGAAAAGGATGATAGCATAACAACAAGGAAAACAATCAGGAAACTTAAAGAGGACCTCAAGTCTGTTCAGATGATGCCAGGGAATCGTTTCAAATTAAGTTGCAGAAGGCTTTCAAGGTTATTAGGCTATAAGAGTATCCAACAAGGCTCTTTGATAGAACGTAGAGCTGAGGACAATGGGTTCTTGGAGATACATAGAAGTTTCGGCGTGGTCGAGAAAAAGATTAGCTTCTTAGAATACCTACCAATGAAAGCATTAGATGATTCATTGTATTGGATGTTCGGGAACGTAGTAAAGAATGATTGTAACATATTATTATTTACGAGTGTTTTTCTAGGTCATTTCGAGGATAACAAACAAAGCGCACTGACATCTTTGGGCCAAGCCAAAGCTACAGCAAAATAGCATTACGAATGCATTTTACTTTTGTTTATTATCAGATAATATTAAAATATTATACCCGAATGAATTCGGGGGTTTATTCTCAAACTGTTAGAAATGAAGGTTTTAGGATATTCTAAAAATAAAATTTGTTTATTTCAGCAGAAAGACTTACTTTTATGTAAATTAAAAATAATCGGAAAATGAAAGATTCAAGAAAATTATCAAGCGTAGTGGAGGACTTATACTTAATAGCAAGCTACTTCTGCCTGTCGCTCAACTACAGGGCTGACTTCCACCTCGCAAAAGAGATGGAGTATGATATGAATATGAAAATTAAAAATCTACTTCATGTCGCGCTATAAAAAATCATTAGAGGTGATGCTCGAGAAGGAGTCGGTTAGAGTATGTGTATACTTAAATGACAACAATCTAGAGGCCACCAAAGAAAACATCGAGGCTTTTTATAAAAGCATTAATAAGACAGTTAACAAGAATGGTATCAAGCAGATGTTCAAATACCTGAATCTACCAAAACTCTAAGTACAATGACGGACGAAGAAAGAGACCACCGCCCTCAAGAACTCATCGATAAGATGAATAGAGATGAGCATGTTTCTAGATGGGATGTGTTTCATTACAGAAAAGCAATTAGAGCAATAATAAGAGATAACCCTTCAACATATGGGCACCTCGAGTATGAATTTGAAGACTTAGTGGATTCAGCAAAAGAGAGTTTATGATAGAATTAGCAGGTACCCCAGAAACAGATGAATTAACTCAGGCATGGCTCATGTCATTAGCCTGTGGCCAAATCATTTTAGAGAATCAAGAACTCTTAGAGGGTTCTAATAAGTATAGACAATCACTAAAACAAGCCACTAAGAGATTTCTAATAGAGGTGGAAAGGGCAATCGAACCTGACATTAATGCCATATTCGGAGAATGTGAAGAAACCTCTCAGGAGATAATAAAAGCAATCGAGGCACTGTCAAAAGTCGCATCAAAGATGAATCCCGCCAATCTAGACAGATTAACTAGGTTCATCGAGAAGACGGGGATGGCGGAATGAGTGAAATAGCAACAGAGAAGATAACATATTCAATATATCAGGAAGCAATCTTCGACACGGTACTTACAACAAACAAGAACATAGTAGTAAATGCAACTGCCGGCTCAGGTAAGACATTTACTGCGGTAGAGATTTCCCAGCTAATTCCAGCAAACAAGGAGGCTGCTTTCCTAGCATTCAACAAATCTATAGTCGAGGAACTCAGTATGAAGTTGGCACCTCACATAAAATGTACCACACTGCATTCATTAGGTATGCAGATATTAATGGGTTTCTACAAAGCAAGGTTGATAGTAAATGAATTCAAGACATTCAGGTTCTCAGAGAAATACGTAAAACATCTAGAGAGAAAGGAGAAATTCAGAAAACAATTCTTGTACAGAGATGCTCTAGATAAACTAAGGATGACTATGGCACCTATAACCGATAGCAGTATAATGAAGATATCTGATTATTATGACCTAATGCTGGAGGAAGAGGATATACCCAACATAGTAGCTATTCTGGAGGACATGAAGGTATATAATTATTTTTTAGGGGCAGAGAACAATATAATAGATTACGTGGATATGATATACCTGCCCGTTACCCAAGAGAGGCTGAAACTACCGAAGTATGATTTCACGATTATTGATGAGCTCCAGGATTTAAACAAATGTCAACAGGAGTTCGTCAAGAAGCTTATAGGGCAGAAAGGTAGGTTTATAGGATTAGGGGATGACTACCAATGCATCTACTCATTCCTAGGCGCAGACTCGGGGAGCTTCAAATCATTCGCAGCACTACCCAACACCGTTGAGCTACCACTAAGCATATCATATAGGTGTGCTAAAAACATAGTAAAGGAGGCCCAGAATATATGCAAGACTATAGAGCCAGCTAAAAATGCAATAGAGGGTAAAGTAAGGAGCGGTAATTTTGATGAGGTGGAAGAAGGAGACTTTGTCTTATGCAGAAATAACAGACCACTGATTAGTGCATACTTTCAGTTGATACAGAGGGGTCTAAAATGCACAATAAGAGGAAAAGACATTGAGCAAGGATTAGTAAACCTCATTATTAAGTCGAAGAATAAATCTACAGAGGCTGGTATTCAAAGATTAAACGAGGATTTAGCAGTGAAGGCAATGAAGCTGAAAGACAAAGGTGTGTCGAAGCCCACAAACAATGCATCTTACGTGATGTTACTGGAAAAAGTCAATACAATCAAAATGATTATTGAGTTCAAAAAGTTTGGTATGATGGACCAAGTCATTAATTTTATAGAAGAAATCTTTAATGATGACAGGGAAGGGGTGCAGCTTATGACTATTCATAAATCGAAAGGATTGGAATCGACAAAAGTCTTCCTCATAGAAGTGTTTGAAGGAAAAAGGTTAATACCCTCTCAATACGCAATACAATTATGGGAGCTAGAGCAAGAACAGAATCTCTTGTTTGTAGCAACCACTAGGGCTAAAGAAGAATTAATTTTTTTAACGTTATAATGGCAAAGAAAGGATTCACAGGTACACCAATTACCGAGATAGCGAACGATAAGACTAAGAAAGTTTTCTTCTTTTTACTTACATATAAAAATGGTAAGGTAAAAAGATATGAGAATTCTAACTTTAAGGAGCTAGAGAAGAAAAGAAAAGAGGTGTCCGATAGAGAGGCTATGAGAGTTAAAAAAGCATTCGAGAAAAAAATACCAAAAGAGGATATTCAAATATTAAAGAAAAGTGCAGGGGAGGGTAGAGGAAAGAAAAAGACTGTGGTGCGCTCAGGGAACATAGAGTTATTGCAATTAAGAAAGAAAGTAATTCTAGAGGCTAAAATTAAAGGGCTTAGCGACATACAAATCAAATCATTAATCTCGACTGAATTTGAGATAAGCGAGGTGCATGTATCCAGGGAGATTGCATTAATAGAAGAGGAGATAAGAAGTCAGGCTATTGTATCTCATGAGGAAATACTACTCAGTCATCTAACAAAATATGAATTACTATATTCCAAGTTCAAAGAAGAAGGGGCAGATGCTTATGCATTGAAGGCATTAAGGAATAAAGAGAATGTAGCAGGGCTTCATGACCAGACTGTAAACATTCAAATAAATAATTATATGGAGAGCGAATTTAGCATAAATTTACTACCAAAAGAAAAGCAGGAAAGGCTAAAAGAATTATTAACCAAAGTAAAAGTTACCTAGATGTCACTCACATACATATTCAAAACAGGGAAGCACAAGGATAAACAAATCAGTTGGGTTAAGAAAAATGATTTCAAATACCTAAAGGATGTTAATAAGGGTAAAGTCAAAATAAAGCTGACACAGCGAATTAAGGATTTTATCGAGAAAATGTGCGAGGATAAAATAGAAACCTCGACAGTAGTCGTCGATGAGGTGATACAGCTATACAAAGAAGGTAACAAGAGGACAGACATACATGAAATACTAGTAAAGAGAGATTACACCCCTGACTATGCCAATTTTATAATAAATAGTGCTAGCAGTAAAATTATTCAAGGATTTGAGGAGGACAAGAGTTATTTAATAGGGCTACACCTAAAAAGATACGACAGCACTCACAACAAGCATATGGATACGGCAGCCACTCTGGTGGGCTTCAAGCATAAGTATAAAAGGATAGAGCATTACATCCTAGCAATGGATTCCTTAATAGCAAAAGAAAGATTGCTAGGACTTCATTCGAAAAAATATAATATCCAGCTAAACAATTTCATTAACCGGGATAGAGTGCAATCCACAAGCTCAGGGTACAGCTTTGATTCACTATCAACAAAAGAACTTACAGAGCTAGCTCAATTAATAGCAGAGACTAAAGTAGCACAACAAGATAAACAGGAAATCCAATTATTTGATGAAGCAATGATTCAAACAGGCAAAATTGTACAAGACATTGTCGAAACAATAGAAGACATTGACCACGAGGAAGTCGAATCTCCTTTGACAAAAGTACACCATAAAGACATTTTTGGTAGTAAATTAAAAGAGGTCCAAAAGAAAACAGGAAACACTATTGATACTGTAGAGGATAAAATAAGGCAGTCAAACAAATCAGCCTTTGAGTTAATAATGAATAAGCAGAAAAATGAGAAGTAGAGGCAGAAGAAAAACCATAAGAATACAGCATGCAGTAATACTGATGTTATTAATAGGACTGGCGTCGTCACATCTTTATGTGAGAAAACAAAGACAATTAGATAAGATAAGAACAGATGCAGCCTACAATAGACTCTGGAAAAAATACGATTGGAAGACCAAAAGGCTAAGAATTTACACGGAGCTAGTTTACACTAAGTTGTACAATAACAAATAATTAAGTAGTTTGTAGAAATAAAATTTGTTTATGTCTCGAAAGGTATGTATTTTTAGGTTCTAATTTAAAATCGGTAAAAATGGAAAAACAAGTTAAAGAAAGCCCAGTAAGAGATTACACTCACTGGGCAAAGAGATTTGATACAGTTAAACACATTACAAAATCAAGTGTTTACGGATTTAATAGTCACGGGACCTTCTGTGGTTCTTCAGCAGCATGCTTAGGCAATAACTATGCTATGTCTGATATGGAGGTGTGTCCCGAGTGCATTAAGCTAAAGCCAAGGTTATTAAAGGATATAGCAAAAGAAATTTATCAAGACTGGGGTCGAGTTCACCCATATGCGTCACCTTATCTAGGCGCAATGTCTACGCTAGACTACATACACGAGAATTATCATTTAGATAGTGCAGACAGTGTAGTGAGATATTTTCTTAGTAATGCAGGAACCTGGAGAGGTAAGGTTGCAAGAAGAGTGAAGCTAGAACTAAAAGCAATGCTCAAGTGAAAACTAGACACTGGTGCCTACTTATTTTTATAGGCGTGTTAATATTAATCTCCATAGCTGCTCACATAATGCATTACATTGTATTTGGGCGGCTATGGGTTTATTAAGAGAAAGGTATGAAAGCAGGAATAGAAGAACAACTACTAGCAGCTGACCTAATAAAGCTACTCGAGGATAACTCACTAAAGAGCATTGCGGATATGTTTAACACAAACACAAACATGGTATTTAAGGCACTGAAGGTAAAAATGAATTCAGACTCGTATTTAAAGTCTGCAGGAGAAGACCCAACTGAACTAACAAGAGGGGCATGGCAGGAATTAAAAGAGAGCGATATTTATAAGGATGTGTTATTAGGAAGTAAAACCATAGGGGATGTCAAATAAAGAATTACCGTACACCACTATCGCTGAGATGCATAAGTATATAATCAATAAGGCTTTAGATAAGGCTCCAAATAAAAAAGAGGCAGCAAAACTATTAGGTATAACAGAGAGAACCTTGTATACCAAGATTGCTGAGTACAGACAAAGAGATAGAGATGCAAGAACCAAATAATCCACTTAGTTGCCACATAGGGACGCACTTCACTAGAAAAGAAGGAAAAGCAAATATATGTATGTACTGTAATGTCGAAGTTATTAAAGCAGAGCATATAGTGATAAAATATCCAGCCCAGCCAATAGAAACCCCCTCCAATAGTGGAGATAACAACTAAAAACTAAACAGATGGAAATAGAAAGAATAGAAGAGATACAAAAAACAACAGCCCACCCAAATAGTGTAAGCGTTCAACAAGCATTGTTAACCGTATGGAATGAATGTGAACAATCCCTCACCAAAGAGAACGAAGAACTAAGGGCAGACGTTGAAAGATTGGAATTAGGCAGAGAAACAGATGAAGAAGTGATTAATCAATTAGAAGCAAGGGTAAAGGAGTTGGAGGATAAGCTAAATAAAAACCACAAAGGAACGAAGGGCGGAGCCTTTACTCGTTCTTGTGATTAACCCCTAAAAACTAAACAGATGACTGACTACGAACAGGGCCAGATTGATTTAATCCAACACATCAAGAAGGAATGCAAGTTCATAGTAGAGAATTCAGAGGGCGAAAATCTTTACACCGATATGCTAATTATGTTAATGAGTTTAAAACCAAAAGAGAAATGCAAGAATACATAAAGACATTAGAAGAAGTGCAAGGAGTTAGTTTAGCTGACGCGCTCATGTTTATATTACAAGAGAACAGAAATAAACTATTCACAGTTGAAATACTATCTGA
>JBFIJM010000006.1:0-53751 GCA_041600715.1 Saccharimonadales bacterium (SeqCode)
CATCATACATATAGTTATCATTAATAGTGTATGTATTAGAACCTGATACTGGATCTTCTTCTATTATCTGAGTAATACTTACTAAGTGTCTACCTTCAATAGTTACACCAGCTAACACTAATTCATGGTTAGCAATAGCCATAGCAGCTATCTTATGGTTAACTCTTTCATCAGAAATCTTAGTTACTCTGAAGTTTTCTAACTTGTAGATACCAAAGTCTCCACCTTCAGATGATCCTATGAAGTATATAATATCTTCAATTTGTGCGTAGTCACCTATGATACCAATACGATAGAATAAGTCTCTCCTACTTGATAATGGAGATGCAGTTGGGTTTGCATCATCAAAGAAAAACTCTAAAGTTCTTTTACCAAAGGATGCAATATTATCATGGTGTCTAGCAATTATAACACCTTGGTCATAACTTCTTTCTGCAGTAATAAAGTCTAAAGCTCCCCAAGAGGTTAAATCACCTTCTGCAGAGTTGTATATCTTACCATCTTTATCCTGCACATAGGCTCTACCATTAAGTACTATAAATCCTTTAGCAAGATCAATACCAGCAGGTAATGATGCAGATCTATCTGTTAATGTAGCAGCCCCTGAAGATATAGAGCATTCATATAGCTTACCTGTATTAGTACCTTCAGCAGGTATAAGTATTCCTACTGCTGTATCCGATACTTGATCTATGTACACCTTGTTCTCACCATCTTGGAAAGATCCGGTTACTGTTACAGTAGTTGGGTTTACTAATGGTAATCCGAATTCAGATACAGAGGTGACAGCTACATCATCACCTACAACAGCTATCTCATAAGAACCTTCTGCTACAGAGTCTAATCTGAATATACCTCTTCCTATACCAGTACCAGCTGTGGCAGCCCCTGCATTAAATGATGCTATATGAGCATTTAATCTAGTAGTATTTAATGCACTTTGGAATATAGCAACTTCGTCTAATACTCCTTCAAAACCAACGCTACCTGCAAAATTGTTCAAAAGTTTGAAGGATGTGTTGCCACTGGCTGCAGCAGTAGAATTGTTAGCTGTATCTTCTTGTGTTAATGAGTCACCAGCTTCAGTTACATATAAAGTCCTATCAGAGTTGGTTATTGGTCCAGTATGCACATATGCTATATGATAGGTAGTTCCTGCAGTTAATGCAGTAGAACTAGTTAAGGTATCTCCATTATGATTCACTGATATAAATGCGGAAGAAGTTGTTGCTATACTAATATCATCTGTAGCACCTGAAGCATATAATGTTTTACCAGAAGTCAGAGAAGCTGCATCTGGTTTTATCACCATAGTAATGGTTAAACCATTAGTAGCATCATACTCTTGTTCATTATTACTACTAGTAAACTGGATTAAATTAGAACTACCAGAGTTATCCACAGCACCATCACCATCACCAGTAATAAGTGTGTCTGTTGGGTTCATGGTGGAACTAATGTTTTGTATAGAACTTGATGCAGTAGTATTACTTCCAGCATTTGAAACTTGTTCTGTGTTATCAAATGCTGATTCATTCAGCCTATAGTAAAAGGTTGGTGAGTCTGCTAATACTTCAACACTATAATCATTTACTTCTGCGCCAAGTAATGCAGTCTTCTTTATTGGAGGACGTTGGGTAGCATAGGACTTACCTGCATTATCTCCCCAAATCATTATATTACTTGATTCAGATCCTGCATCTACACGCTCTGAAGTATCAATGAAGTCAATACCAGACGTACCCATACTATTCTCTCGCTGCTGATAAGCAACGTTAGTCTGGTCAAACGCCTGTAGTCCCGCAGGTATAGGGACTTTAATTGGTCTTATAGGTCTTCCCACTTTAACTAGTCCTACGGCCTTCAGGATCTGGTTGTATAGTGAAATCGCCCTCCCTATCATATCCAAAAGCCAAGTCATAAGCTTCTTTAGCCCTCATTTTTGTATCTCTTATTTCACTACTAGGTATACCAAACTTCCTGTGTACACGCACTGCTAAACTTAATGCTATAGGTTCTAACCACTCTTGTGGGTATGTAGAATCATCTGCTGCAGCATCATAGTCATCTAAAGTTTTCTGCACCCATAATACCAGATAGTCTGTACCATCATCTGGGGTAGGCCATAGCCTTGCTCGCATAAGGTCTACTTCAGGATTGAAGTAAGCCTGCACTGCGGGGCCAGTACTTGTCTTATCTGACAAGGTAGCATACTCATCCAGAGTTAAAGTATCAATAGGTATATCAATATCATTCTTATCACGCAATACACCACTTAATACTTTCATAGGTCTATTAGCTGAAGTATCGTACCAGTATACTGTCGCACCACTATTTACATCATCAGATAGATTAGCATCTAATGTAACTGTTAAAGTAGCTATACTTGTAGCTCCTACGTGCTGAACATCTCCACTATCCAATTCTATAATCATTTCTGATGTACCAGAAATACCAGCATCAGCTGCAATATCTATTGTATTAGTACCAGAACTAGAAGCAGCAGTAGTAGTAGTTTTGTTTATATCTGTACTATAACTAGCAGTAGATCCTATTAAATATTCGTTAACATCTTTATTCAAGAATAAATAAGTCTTCTGTACTGCAAATAGATTGGCTCCCCCTGCCTGCCAATTCTTTAACATAAGGTTAAGACTTCTACCACAGGTAGTAAGTTGCGCTGCAGAAGGTGTTTCTCCTATTGCTAACACACCAATTTCTTCTAAGGCTTCCTGAATTATATCATCCCTAGTTAGATCGAAATCAATTGATCCTGAAGCTGCCATACTTGTTAATCCAAAAAGTTATAAGGAGTTGTCAAAAGTACCAGTAGGTACCTCATTATCAAAGTCTAGTCCACTGTATGTAGGAGTAGTTATACTATCAGTAGGTTGAGGTCTTACTGGATCATCTGGAAAAATCTTATCCTTACGACCACGAACAAAGTCTTGGGGTTGTCTTGTTTCCCAATCCTTCTCACATACCCACTTATTATCCCACCGTTTCTTACCTTCTCCAGCCCTGAAGTCAAAGCCGCATACATCACAAGTAAACCAGTGGTTACCAGCTTGATAACCCGGATTCTTAGAATGTCCTACAGACATTAGTAGTTCCTCTGTATAATAGAAACTGTTACATCAGTACCAGAGTTTAAAGTAACTCTGATAGCAGAAACAGGTCCTTGTATCATCTGTGATTGCTCAGTAGAAGCTCCTGACATATTAGTTACATCTATCCAAGCAATAGTCAAAGTACTGTCAAATATATTATCTGTTGTGTAGGCTACATCATAGTTAGCAGTATCAGGGGTAGCTGTTACACTTATTTCCCCTGCCTTATAGTCAACTGGGACTATAGAACTACCTGAAGTAACCGTTATTGTTTTTGGTCGCATATCTTATCCTACATCGGTTGTTACATCATTAACTACGCTGGTAGCTACACCAGCCACCATATTACTGCTTCCAGCACCACCACCACCACCGCTAAATCCTGGGAGGTATTGTCTGGCTGCTTGTGCTCTCCAGTCTGCATCTTTACTAGTATTAACTGATACTCTGGCTACTCTAGTAATCCTACCAGCAACAGATTGTCGCTTCTCTCTAGTATCTATTGCCATTATGGACCACTAACCATTTTAGCTTCGCTGTAGGTAGTATCATCATCACTAAGTGTTTTCTTAGTTATAACAGTTCCGGCATCGTTGTGTATCTCAAGTGTGGTTGCAGTTACATCTACCTTGTTTCTTAGAGACATATACAGAAGCATTAAGCACTCTTCTAATGTAGGAGTAGCTGGTGGTATGCCTTGAGCTAACTCTGACATTGTATTAGCAAATACTGCAGCTGTTGTTGCTTTATTCTGTAGATCATTACCAAATGATCCTCCAGTAGTATGTGATGCGATTGTTTCATCCCATACAGCATCTGCAATAGACGCTGCTGATGGAGTACTAATAGCAGGTTGTATTTCTACAATATCACCTGCTGCCATAGTAAACACACCTGGATCTGCATTAAGTGTAATTGTTTTAGTACTACCAGTATAATCAGATACAGTACCAGTTGCTAACTGAGTTTTGGTTGTTTGGTCTATAACAGTGATAATACCATTATTATAAGCGTCATCATCTGCACTTCCAGCTGTAAGTGTAAAGCTTGTCTGTGATGCTAAAGTAGCAATAGTAGTTCTTATTAATGCTTCTGGAGGTCCTACTGCATCAGCTCCAAACATCTTATCATACACAGCTTCTTCTACTACTTGATAAGTTCTCTTATAAGGCAGAGAACCTGTCTCTGTTATCCTTACTATTAAGATGCCTACTGTGTTAGTATCTGTAGCATCAAGGTCAACATCATATTCGCCTAGCTCATCATGAGTAGCTGCGCCTGTATCATTCTTTTGAGCGTAGTTGCCTCCGTTCTTTGAAAGTCTAACATCAGCTTGTGAAATGGTCAATGCAGTTTCTTCTGTTTTGAAATCAGTGTCGTCAATGAACGGCCCAAGTTTCAGTGTGACTGCTGTTGATTGTCTTAAAAACATTGAATCTCCTCCCATGGAGCTTGAGGCTTCGGCAACGAATTCAAACGCGCCAACATCTGTAAGGGAGGTACCTCCCCTAAAATCCTTATTAACATTTGTAGCCATAAATTAATTTTCGTATAAGTCTGCATAATATCTATATGGTAGTGCACTAGATGATGCTGTAAACTCTGTAAAAGTTCCTAATAGCCGCATATCAACACCAGTAGCACTTATTTTTGCTTCGACTATTCCCGATCCATCTCCATGTCGGGTAAACGTTTTAGCCCTGTTTTGTAACCTGTTGTAATAATCATCAGACGCGCTTTTTGTTCGCATAGCTGCTGCCTGTGTAGTATCAGTTCCATACACCATCCATGTTGCTGCATAATCACTATTAGGAATAGCTGTTAAATCTGCATACGCGCCTGTTGAACCTAAGTCATCTTGTCTATCGGTATAGGTAAATCCTTCAGCTTTAATATAAAACTGTACTAAATAATCTTGATCGGTTGTGTTTACATGCTGATAGTATTGCAAGTCCTGATTGTTTTTCATTGGCACAATGCCGCCATTTACTGCACCACCATCTGCTCTTGCATCAACAGTTTGATCAGGATGACGCAAACCAAAGTCTCTGTTTGCATTAATCGATAACATTCGTATTCCTGCAGCTGCACGATCTGCACCAGAGCTTGTGTAAGTCTGCCAGCCTGTTCCGGTAGCGCTTACATTTGTAGCTGATGTTGAATCATCCTCTATTGCTTCAATTACTGAACTGTCAAGTGTTCCTATGTGATAACACTCTATAGCCGCATTCTCTACAAATATTTCTACTTGATCAGATAATCCTACCACGCACCATAATTCAACATTTCCGCTTAACTCTAAATCTGCGCCATTGTCATCTGTATTTCCATCTGGTCGTAACCCTACTTTATAATCAACTGAGCCTGAGGTATTTCTAAAAAGAATACCTACTGCATCACCTGTTACCGATCCGCTAACCGCAACATTCTGATAACTACCTGTAGTGACTGGTGCAATATCAGTTGTGAAATCCCCCGCTGTGTACCCCCCTGCCATTTATTGTGGTCCTTTTGCTGAGTCAATAGTTCCTAAGAACTGGTCTTCTACTTGTGAGTCTGCAAGTATTGGTAATGTTACTTCATCACAGTGGTGCCCATCGTACGCCCCACCCACTATTAAAGCACCTGTAATAGGTCTTGTACAGAAAGTAAAGTTACTCATAGTTATTGATGCTATAGTTACACTGTTAGTATCACCAGATATTTCAGGAGAGCTATCTGCGTAAGCATTATAATCTACTGAACCAGTAGTACTGCCAGTGTAGGAGTTATTAGTTCCTACAAATAGATTACCCATTATATCATTGTTATCGCCAAACTGCAGTGTACCTTGAATATCTGAGTTAACGGGTATAAGGGTATTAAACAATATAGCTGATTCACCCCAGTTACTGGATCTTAAACCATAGCTAACTACGTTAGCATGCCCATCCTCATTTCTATACTTCCAGTCATAGAAAGTGTTTTTCATTATAGCTATATACTGTGGCAGTCCTGCATCGAATCCTGCGTTAGCATTTGTTATTCCATTAGAGAAGTCCCAAAGTATATTACCTACAAATTCTATATTAGTAGCATTAAGATGTATTACTGCACAAGATCCTTCAGCAGCTCCTGTACCACCTGCTTCAAAGGTACTTCCACCTCCTACTCTTGGCCCTTGTGGTCGGCACATTGATAAAGTATTGCCATACACAATTAAATGTTCTGAAGGTGAGCCACCAGTATCTGCTTGGCCCCCCGTTTTTAGGTCAAGATGGTTCTCCCATGCCAGGCAGATCTCCTCGTCAGGGGTAGCAACAATAGTCCCTGTTGCAGGTGTAGTGGGACTATTCTCTACTTCAAAGTCATAAGTATTAGTAGTAGTAGCTGTTATAACTCTTATACCATTATAGTCTTCTTGATTAGCACCACGTATTAATACATCATCACCAGTGCTAAATCCATGTGCGCTTTGGGTTACTGTAGCAGTAGTACCTGAACGTGTAATAGTTACAGATGTCTCTGCACCACCGTCACAGGCCATAGCATTATTACCAGCATAGAAGTCATTAGCGTATATAGTACTTGTTTCATTGAGAGCACCAGCTGCACCTGCACTTGTCTGAAATCCATCGGTATATCCGTGTAGTTCTGAATGAAATAGATGTACTCTACGACATGATGCACCAATGTTGATTCCATGGGTGTCTATATTATCGTATGCTGATTGATCCCACATACGCACACCATTTCCGTATAGGTATTGTAGGTTAATATCTCTAGAGGAGCCTGTACATTGAACACCAATACCACCTGGGGCTATTCCATAAGTACCATCATCTTCAAAGGTATCCATGAAGCTTTGGCTAAATGTCATTCTGTCTACGCTGTTAAAGCGTATCATGCCTTGTCCAGTGCTATTGCCTCTTAATACTATTCCCCATATCTTCCAGTCTTCAGATGGGGAAGCCCAGACCATTCTACGTACTTCAGACTTTTCCGCATCAGCTTGCCAATATGGGTGTTCTTCTCTAGACCAGTTACCAGAGTCATTATATCCTTGCACAGAGCAATAGCCATCACCTTCTGATGCACATGACCTTTCTATATTAGATGTTACATTAACATCAACATTGTTACATATATGAAAATGATCATATGATGTGTTTTCAAACAGAGTGTCTGATGTAGTGTTATTACGTATAATGTAATGAGTGCTCTGTCCATTAGCTGAGTTGTCACTATCCGCACCGGAACAACTAGGACTACCTGATAATGCTATTAGCTGTGAAGTATCATCACACGCTGCAGCATATTCAGGAGTATGCCCATTAGCAGTCTCTCCACAGTCAAATTGATTTTCTGCGTGGGCGGGGTTAAGAAAGAAACACCCTGCTAATAATATTAATAAAGCTAAAAATTTATAATACATTCTTATCCGCTATGATTGTGTACTCACCCTGCTGAAGACAGAATGAGTAAATAGATTTATTATCTTTAACAGATATTCTAACCTCATCAGTCCCTGGCTTAAATGTCTGTTCACACCCTTCTTTTAATTCTTTTTGTACATCCTCGTAGGCGTACTGCTTCTTGTATTCATCTTTCATTACATCGTTAACGATTCTCTTAAGATATACTTTATCTCGGTGAGTTTCACTTAACTTTTCATTTGTTTGTGCTATAACAACTTCTTGTGTCTCAATTGTATCATTCAGGTTATCTATGTAAACTCCATTACCACCTGCTACTACCATAGCTGCTCCCGCTACAGCACCTTTTGCTCTCTTATTCATAACTTAAGTTATCTCCGTTTATGCTTCTACTTGAATTCTATATGGGGTTGCTGGTGCACTCCCTTCTAAATATACTCCAGTTTGCCTAATATCGAGGATAACTGATTCACCAGCATTTAAGGTAGCTTGGGGCAAGGAAGTCTTAAAACGATAAGCAATGGTATCTGCCGCAGCATCGTCATTTGTTATCATTATCTTCCTGCTTTTCCACGGCCAAGAGACAAGAGTCTCTGTAGTACCGATATCTCCTTCGACTGGATAGGCGTTACGTAGGATAGTATCTGTTGCCATATTGATTTACTCTGGTTATGTTGCTGGTCTAACTGTATCTGTAAGTTATCAAGCTTATTGTTTAATATATCTAATTTAGTTTCTAGTAACTCTAAAGTTACTCTTGATTTCTTTTGTATAATTTGTTTCTGCTGTGGGTAATGTAACCATAGTGGTTCTTCTTCTACAACAGTAGTGGGACTTTCTTGGGGTTTCTTACGTTTGTATAAACCCATTCCGTGGCGTTCTACCACTCTTTGGTATTCATCAAGGTCATAGTGATTGTACACAGTCATTAACTAAAACCTATTTTAGTTACACCACTAGAAGAAGAGGATTCTTCTATTGTACCTCTATTAGTAACTTCTACTTCAATTAAATGTTTATACATCCCTACTGTTGGAACAAATAAAGGTAATTCCGCATTAGCTCGTCTTATGTTTCCTATAATAAGTGTTTCACCATCACCTTCTACAGGACGTATTCTCCATCCTTCTTCATTGTTTAAAAAGAATTGTGCTTCTGTATCAGTTCCTATTCTAATTTCTGCAGAACTTAAAAGTGATTGATCTATACTTTGTCTCCAAAATGCAGGCGAATATTTACTATTATCTGATAACTTCACCCATTGCTTCCATTCTGAATATAAATCAATTTCTGTATCCCACTCACCATCAACCGTAAGTATAATTAAAGTGTTGTCACCATCGAAAGTTGGAGTAGGCATTATGGATTACTGTAATTTCTATCAAGACGTTGCTGAATATTTATTGTTTGGTCTGCTGTAGGCCATGTAAATCCCTCCACTCGTATGTACTCATAGTTGTTGTTATGAATAACATAATCAACACTGGTTGATGCTTGCACAGAAGCGGTAAAGTTTCGGTTATCCGCAGAACCCGCAGTTGCGTTTTCAATGCCATCTAATTCAGTAGTAGTGCCAGCTTCGTAAATACGAACCTCACTATTATCTCTTAACTTATCAAACGTCACGTTTACCGTATTAATTACAGTCGTTGTCGCACCTGCACCATTTCGCACCGAAGGTGTATCACCGCCCGCAATCGTTAAAGTAATCGCACCACCCGTATTATTGAAGATAGCTGCATCCGCCGCACCTGAGCTTGCCACTAAGTTAGAACCTGGTGTACCACCATACCCGCTAAAACCTATGTTAGTCAGCGTAGCAGTTCCTAATACTTGTATTGCGTGTCCAGCCTCACCTTGAACAAAATCAGTATTGTTTAAGTCTGTTGAAGCCGCAAAAGTGGGATCTTGCAAACATGCTACATTCGTAAGAGATCGAGTAGTGATCGTGCAATTTTCTATGTCTGCGCTATTTTGGTCTAGCAACATACACTCTATAGACGCGCCTTGGACACTACATGCAGATTGAAACGTTACGTCTCTAAAATTGCGCATTTCACCAGTGAAGTTATGTGCGCCAGAGGTTCCCGTTACTGTGTAATCAGGCCGCGTGTCATTAGCATCCACACCGTTTCGTGTGCCTTCACCGATTAATGTACAACCCACATTAATAACCGAAGATGCATTGCTGTTGCCTATCGCAATGCCCACTAATCCTCTTGAGTGATACCCATCAGGGAAAAGAACAATAGAGGTGTTATCAGTAAAATCGGTTTCGGTTGCCGTACCTATGGTTAACAACCCATGGCAACGAATCACATCACCTGAGCCTGTTACCACGCCCCATCTATTTGCTTTCGTGTTTTGATCTGCCTCAACAAAATCAGGGAATGTTCCATCAGGATCAGCACCCGTTCCTAGCGTCATCGTAAGTCCGGTTCCAATATCAATGGAATCCATCGCAACGTTTTCAGTTTTAGCTGTACCGTTAATGAACTGAGCGCCAACCGCCCACCACAATACAGAAGCCTGGTTAAACGTGCCGTTTTCGGCTTCTCGCCAGGTATCAATATTGGGATCAATCGAGGTGATTAAATACCCGCCTTGTGCCGGGTATTGGTCGTAGGCAGAAAGGTTAGCGCCCGTACCTGCAATATTGTAACGATGGTCATTGTTCGTATCTGAACTACCCATCGCAACCTCAACACCCCATGTGGCGTTTAGGTCAAATGAGTCCGATACGTATATTTTGCAAAACCACAATCTATTCGCAGCAGCGGTCATATCAATGCCGCTGCCATGAACATAATCAACACCCTGTCTAGCAGAGGTCGAGTTGATTTTTTTGTTTACTGCACCAGACGTGGTTCCACTAGTGACTTGATACGCAAGCGGAAATTCAGACGCGGGCGCACCACCACCGATAACAAAGTTACCCCAGTTGGTATTAGAGTCTGAATCATTGCGTCTAGTGCCATTAAACGCTACGGCTAAAACAGTCATACATTATGGATTACTATAGTTACGTTCTAGAGGCGCGGTTGCAGTAAAGCTTAATCCAGTGGATCTCGTAATCGTCTGATTCAAGACTTCCACATATTGGCCTGTTTCTAAACCAACTGCTTTTAATACACATACCGCATCGGTTGCAGCCGTTCTACCACCTTGTACGTTGCCATCATAATCAAAGTCAAACGCGATAGAGGCTGAGTTTGCGGCACCCGTAATATCCGCTCCTGCATTGTTATCGACGATAATTGCATCCGGTGAGTTATACGGATTTTCATCTATATTTACGGTCTGATCGGTTTCTACTCCACCTACCGCTTCACCGTCTACACGAATCACATCGTATGACGCGCTAGGCGTGTTCTCTACCGTGATTCTGAATAGTCCATTGTTTTGTGCTTCAACAAATCCACTGATGCGAATGTAATCGTTCACCGCCATATTCGGTAACGTACCCGTTAAGGTATAGCCTGAACCAGAAGGTGCTGTAACATCAATGTCTGAATTGGTCGTGCGTGTGGTGTATTGGAAATACAGCCAGTATTCAGGATCAGAGTCAGCGACTAAGTTAGTATTGAAATTCAAATTGCCCGCTGCCACAAATGGGAAGTTGCGCGTCGTGCCACCGTTATCAACAAAGAAACTGTTGTTTGTATCATTGGCGTCAAAGCCTTCTACAATCACACCTGTTCCACCACCAGCAGGATTCACTGAACCCGCACCGTAAGTGATATCCGCACCTACAAAGGATGCTAATGGGCCAGCCATCTTACCAATGACCGCAAGCGAATCATTTTCGTTAATGTCTGTGGCTTGTCTTAATTGATACTGTATTTTTTCGTATATTTCGTTCTTGGTTGCAGTTAAAGGCGTTGCCCGATCCATCGTAAACGATAGTGAGCTTTCCGTAGCGGTCAATGCGCCAGTAAGCGTGATCTCTAACGTTCCAGCATTATCAACTGGTGTTCCTGAAATGGTATGCGTACCTTGATCAGTACCTTCGTGGATAATTAAACTACCGCCTGCATAGTCCGCTAACGCTTCCCCTACCCCTAATACAAAATTAGCAGAAGTGAAAAGCGTACTAGCAGCAGAAGCACCATTTGAATTGGAATACGTACCAACATCGACAACGACACCAAAATCTCTTTTGGTTGTGGTATCGACTTCTCGGTTATAAGTGCCTGCAAGATAGCGTATGCGTACTTCGGTATAAGGTGTATTCGCGGCAATGTTCGCATCAGTTTCGGTAATATCGAAATCCTGCGCGTCTGCCGCAGCAGGGAAACCAAGTGGAAATTTAATTACTTTAGAAGCTATTGCAGTTTCACCCGCTTCCGTTAAGGTTGAGGTAATATACTTTTTACCTTGTGGATCTGCATCGCGTATGCGATAGACCGCTGTGAACAAATTTGAATTATCGTAGGCTGCGGTCATTGTGGTATCCGCAGCATTGTTCGTTAAGCCGGTCGTAGTAATTACCGTACTCGATACCGTAGCAATTAAATGTGTACCGTTATTTCCAGCATCTTCGGCATTGGCAATTTCAATTTGCCCGCCTTCCACATAGCCTTCTGTCAACCAGTTTCCACCATCATTACGAGTAATCGTAGTGGTAAGGGTAATCGCAAAACCCGTTGCAGCATCGGCAGGGGTAATGTTGTCATAATACTGAACTGGCTCATTCGCAGCATCAGTAAACGCAAAGTTAACCGAGTTATCTACATCCGTTGCATCACCAAAGAAGTAATACAATTGATCGGCTGCATTTTCTAAATTACCCAAGGTGGTAACGTTAAAGAATTTCTTCTGTACTAATCCGGTATTGTCTTTTTCTTCCCAACCCGCATTACGAATTAAACGTACTGAATCGGTACCGCTAGGAGTATCGACTTTAAGCTTCCAATCTGAATTATTACCAGATGGATCTTCACCAAATTCCCACTGACCAGCAGCGAATGAGATACCTACCATCGGGAAAGCACCACTGTTTATCAGTAATTGGTCGGTTTTCCATTCCTCTTTGGTAAACGAGTGCAGTGCCAACATAGTGACACCATCTACAGATAAGTTACCGTTTTCCAATAACCAGATTTCTTCTGTAAGAGTATCGATATAAACGGATTTTTCATTACCAAGCGTTGTATCATCACCTAGAAATGTGACCGCTTCACTTCCTGCGGTAGCCGGTACTGCGCCATTGGATAATTTGTCACAATCATAACTACCTGAGTCAGTGTTAACCGTGACAACTTCCCATAAACCATTCGCTAAAGGATCAGAGTGATCGCGGATTTCAAATGGATCACCTGCTAAGAGTGACCCCATGTTATTACCGGCAGAGGTGAATAGTGAGTCTGCACCCGTTCCAGGGGTGGTGATTACAAAATCAGCTACCGCTTGCGATAAGCCTTGTGACAGATTATCTGGATCTGTTATTAATGCCATTTTTTATTATTCTCCTTAAATTACCCTAATCCATTCGTTCTGTAAGTCACATTCCCTGTAGCTCCACGTATAGTTAGGGAGGTAGTTCTACACCACATACTTATACTTTCTTTAGGTTTTAATGTTGCGTAATTTGTATTATTATTAATAGTGTATTCTAACGAAGATCCACTAGCATTGTCATTTATAATCATTATTTGCCTTACTGGAATATCATACAAAATGGTAGTTCCATTTGTATCAGTAGTGCCCTCAAAGGGTCTATGATTAGCAAAACTAGGACTTGAATACACGTTTAAAAAATTCCTTTATTTTTTGCCAAAAGGTTTTTGGTTTTTTACAAGTAATAATAGAAAGGTACATATCATCTCCTTTATATTCTTCATCTAGCTTTTTAAGAATCATAAAGGAATAAAACGTATTCCAATTTCTATAAGAACTGTTATAAGTGTTCCTGCTATTCCTACAGTTAAATAAAATAATTTATCATTAATTTTTTCTATCTGTAATTCGCTTTTAGTTTCTAATCTCAAAATAGAATCATCATGTGTTTGCTTATTGAGATTCATTTGTTGCCAAATTTTTTCAATAGCTCTGTCTGAACGAATACGTTCCCTATTGCAGTTATCAATGTGGCTACTAATTGCAGTTTCATTTTTGGATACACGATCAGATAATTCTCTGGCTAAATTTACTTCCATGTTATTACCTTTTAAAAAGGGGGGAATAGCCCCCCTATTTATTATTATTATTATGCTGGTGTAACTGACAATGCAGTTAAGAAGTTACCAGTAACATAAATATTAGTACCATCTGACCAAAGTTCGAGGTAATCACCTACGTTTTCAACATCGTCTTCTATGGTAATAGTAGTAGCTCCTGCTACATCCTGAACTGCTCCTGCTTCTAAAATGCACCCTTCAAGAATTGCAGATTGAGCAGTAATAACAAAATCAGTAGTAAATGCTGCTCCTATTGTAAATTTACATTTCCAACCTTTAGTAGCTACAGGCAGTGTAATTGCAAATCCTGTGCCACCATCTAAAATGTAATGTTGCCCGTTTGATTCATCAGCAGTAAGTGTTCTTGCAGAACTTAAACCACCAACATCCGTAGATAGGAGCATAGAATTTGCTCCCAATTTAATAGGTCCACTAAAATGTGTACCTATTGGATAATTTTTAACAGCCATATTTTTTTCCTTCCATGTCTGGAGTCAACTCTCAAGGGAAGTAATCCCTTTCGATATATATTAAAATGAAAAGTAGGGGAGGTAAGAACCTCCCCCACCTATTTAGGATTACGCTCCTGGAGATCCAAACAGACCACGTGGGTCAGTCCAACCTACAGAATAACGCTCAGTTGATTTGAACTTAGCATTCTCAGTATCGAAATCGTTGTCTTCCTTGAATTCAACATTTCGTCTCTGGAATAACTTCATTCCTTCTTGAACGTTAGTACGGATAAACCATGCATCAGCATCAGTTAAGTAATGATTTACTTTGATACCATCAGGGAATTTACCCATATCTCGTAAAGAGTTGCGATCATTATCCGCAGTACCTACTCTAGCTGTGCTATGAAGGATTCGATCTGCTTCAAATATTAGCTCGGTAGGAATTACCAAGCAACGTGGCATAACAGAAATCTGTAATCCACGATCATCTGTGTAGTCCATGATATCAATGCATGCTTGCTCTAAAGACGCTTCTGACAAGTCAGCAGCAGTAGTTAGCTCATTACTCCAAGTCCCACCAGCATGGTTAGGATGATCAGTAGCTAAAAGCTCTTTACCATCACCACCTGAGTAAGTTGAATTAAATGCACGATTGTAAACATTAGCTACAACAGTCTCTTTTGTTTGTCGCATTGCAAAAGCTAGTGCCCGTGCTCTGCGTTTTGCTACTACATCATATAGGTCATCTTCAAACATTTCACGCGTTACTATGAAACCTTTGCCGTATACTAAATGCGCGTAGCGGGTTAAAAAGGCTTGACTCTCTGTGTCATACTGGATAGATCCACCTTCAGATTTAATTTGGGCTAAGCCAAATCCTGAAACACCTAGATCTTCTTCGTATGCACGTTTTGAGTCTTCTTTGTCAACTAGCATTGACCACTCTTCCTTGTGCTCTATGTATGCGTTTCCGTATACCTCATTCACACCAGGATAGAGCAGCTTACCAAAGCTAGAACTATTTATTGGTCCACTCATTGTTATTATTCTCCGTTAGTTAAGCTTTATACACCAGTTACATCAACATGGAAGTGCTCATTGATTTTAACGATCCAGTTGCTGTTAGCAGCTGTCACATCATTGTCAGGCGAGCGTTCATAGTCGATAAGGCGCAGCTGAGCTGTACCAGTACCAGTAGTTGCGCTAACTTCATGAGCAGAGCGACCAGTAGTTGTAGATCCAGCACCTGCTACGATATCAGCGTTGTTACCTTTATCCACAGCTTCAATAGTTCCATCACTTTGAATGAGGAATAATGCATTTGGATCATCTACCACAATTATTGTTCCAGCAGTTGATGCTGGTAGATAACCTGGATGTTCTGTCTCAGAGAGATTGTTGTTAGATAGAAAGTTGTCGCTTAGCTGCACGAGTTGTACACCAATACATACACCTAAAAGTTCATCGGTAGCTGCTGCGGGTGCAACATTACCATCTGCTTCTAACTTAACAAAGTCTCCAGGGAAAATAGCAGTGCCGTTACTAGCATCTACATCATATAAACGGCCTTTGTGGTTGATTGGACCACCTAGACTGTCTACAGGATAAGCACCGCGAGGTGCATCTTTATTTGCCATTGTGTCTATACTCCGTTATTGTTATTATTGTTATTGTAATATTAACCTTCTGACCTTCGTTGTGCTCCAGCTGTTACTTGATGAATACCAGCAGGTTTAGCCGATTCTTTTTCAACCGGATCATACTCGTTTTTATCAAGAGAAGTAAACATTTGTTTCTCTTTTTCAGAGATTTTGTCTTGCTTTAACTTCTGATCATCTAAATAAAAATCCTTACGGATCTTCATAAGATACTGAAACACACCATCTTGACCAGATGGCATTCTTACAATCGAACCACCTGCAAACTTAGATTTATGAATATCTTCATCACCTATGTTGTCCAACTCTTTCGCTTTTACAAGCTCCCAGTCGTCCTGCATCATTAATCTAATAGTCTGCCCTGATTCTGTTTTGTCTCTAACAAATCTATACTCGTAATTAGGGTCTTTTCCGTACACTGCCATTTTGCTACGATGTTGGCGTACCTTTGTACGCTTAGCTCGTCTGGCTGATACTTCTTCCTTTCGGCTCAATTGACCGTCTGTTCTCTCTGTTTCGGTTGTCATGTCTTTCTCCTAATTACGCTTGTAAAGCGTTGTTTTCTTCTAGTTTTTGTATATACTCGTCTACTGATACATTACTTAAATCAGCCATTCGCCTAATAACTCTTTGCTTATCAGGATCAAAATCACTAATCTTAGTTGTACCTACTCTCGCATTGTCACGCTTCCTAGCAGTTACTTCTCCTGTAGGTTCTACCACGTTTGGTGGTGATTCCCTAGAAGTAGTATCACCAGATGAGTTAAACTTATCTGGATATAGTTGTGCTAGTCTACTTTCAATTCTTTGTAAAACTGTATCTGGAGGGGGTATGGACCCTGTTTTCAGTTTCTGTTCTTTCACATATGCAATACCAATACTGTCTGCAATCTGTGACATTTCCCAGTCTACATTGGTATCTCCTGCAGCTACTCGTTGTTCTGTAGCATACCAAGGATTCCTTGCTTCAAATTCACTGGCTTTAGCCACTATTACCGGATCAACAGGTGCTTCTTCTTCAGTATCTGGTACATTTGCTTTTGGTGGATTCTTAGAAGCTTTGAAATCTTCAATCTTCTTTTCAGCATTAATTACTGCTTCACCATCACCAATTTGTATAGCTTCTGCCTTTTGTCTTTCCAATTCAGACAAAATACTTTCATGTTCTTTATTAATAATAGCTTCATTAACTTTTTGGAATTCAGTTAATACAGCTTTAAGTTCATCAACTTCACTTTTATATTTAGCTACTTCATCTTTAGTGCTTTTAAGGTGATTAAATATTTCACCTCTGCGATTAAACTCACCAAAGTCTACCCATTCATTTGGATCACCTCTCCAACTATCCTTTGGTGACCAGCCACTATCAATGGCTTTTTGCATGTCAGGGGTAACTTCCTCTTTTTTAGTTTCTGGAAGTTCTTCCCCAGTAGCTGTGAAATCATAAGTATCCACATTTTCAGGATGTGGTGCTTTAGGTTCTGCCTCTTGTTTATTCTCACTCATGCCTTACTCTCTCTTTTTTTATTGAATGTGTACTCTTTCATCTCATACTTAGGATTATCTCCTGGCTTGATGACTACTTGAATATCTTCATCATTTAATAATACAAAGTACCTATCTTCTATTTCTTCAGGATCTTCTATTGCTGCTCCTGAGTATCTAGGGAAAAATACTGTGTCTCCTGGTTTAGCCCATGGCCTACCAGTAAACTTAGGTCCGAATGCTTCCCATGCTGTATCACCTACAGATATAACTACTCCGTATTGAACTGCATGCTGTGCTATCTTCTCATCAGTATGCATTATCTCAAATTCCATATCGTCTAGTGTCTTTAGACCAGCTTTCTTCTTTACTTTAGTTTGCTCCACAATAACGTGGTGCCCAGTTGCTTTAAGCATCTTCTTTCTCCTCTTCTTCAGATTCTCTTTCTATTCTTAGTTCTTCTAACCAATTATGACCAGAAGTTAAGTAATCTCTTACTTGTGAATATATCTCTATCTTTGCTTTAGCTAAAGCTGCCTGCTCACTATCAAGACCATTGCTGGACCATTGCAGTTGCAGTTGCAATATATCTGCATCTATTAACTCTTCTAAAGCAATTGTTAAGGGATGGCTCAACCATTCCGAAACTTCAAATTCACCTGCTGCCTCTAATTTAGTTTGACTCTTCGCTAATAAATTAGCTAGTACTCTTTCCTGTATTGCTTCCAGTGCTACTCTCGCCACTTGGTTTATCTCCTACATGTTTTGACTCTTCATGTGCTTTCTTTGCCTGCATTGTTTTCAATAAGGCATCAATTCTATCTCGTCGTTTATCAGACTCTTCCTTAAGCATTAATTCCAGGGCTTTAAGTTGTTGTGACCCTTCCATCTCTTCAATTTCGGCAAGCTTCTTCAAATAATCTGCTTGATCTTTGAGAGCTTCCATTCCTCTGGACTCTTCCATGATTTCTAATTCCATCAGATCAATCTTCTTCTGATGTTCAAATTTCTCTGCATCTAATTGTATTTGTAATATCTTAGGATCAGGTGGTGGTTCTCCCACATTCATTGCATGCTCAATCTCTTTTTGAGGCATGCCTAATCTTCTTAATCTTTGTAAGGTTGCATACTGTGGGTTAACAGTACCCATCTGTACCATTTCAAATAATGATCTTTCTTTGGCTTCTATCTGCAAATCTGTAATTATATTAGGATCTGAAGCTACTTTAATATCTAAATCATCTGATTCATAATCTCTAGCTAATACTTCTACTGGAGTCTCATCATCCAGTAATATTTGAGTACCAGTAGGGTCGTGCCACTTCTGGTTGATCATATATAGGATCTTGTACTCTTCACCAAGCTTTCTATGCATGCGTCCATATATGCCTGAGAATACCTGCATGCCTTGTTCTATCATTGCACTTGCAGTAGTGGCTGCAGTATTCTGTCCTGGATTCTGCCCTTGCATCATCTCAGTAACAGAAGATATTTCTTTACCTGCCTGTATCAACATTCCCAATAAAGAAAATAATACGTTGCTAGGTTCTTTGATTGGAAGTGGGAATATATTATCTTTTAATGCAGCTCCAGTAGCATTAACATTCTTCCACATACCAGGAGTAAAGCGAAGTGCTCCTCCCTTCATGCTGACACCTCTCCCCACAAAACCTCCTTGTAGCGTGGCGAGTGTGCCTGCATCAATTAACTGGTTAATCAATGTATTTACAGACTCGTTCACAGGTCCTAACAAATGACCAAAACCCATGCCGTGGGTCTTGCTTTGAGGGTTAGGAATAAACATATAATCAGTATATAGATTTATTCCTTCAATTCTAACTACTTTGTTGTCTTCATCTTTTACTACTCCATCTGCATTCCATCGGGGTGCAATAGAAAGTAGTTGACCATCAAGAGCATTAATTAATATTGTGTAAGGCTCTCTGTACCCATCATTGTCTAGGTCAAGATGCCAATGTACTTCATATAGTACATGTGGTATATCATCTTTATTTTCAGGTTCTTCTTGATTAGTTAAAATCTTCTTATCTTGAGTAGCCTGCCTGTTCATTCTTTCAGGATCAGACTTAATAGGTAGAATAGCTTTAGTGATCTCTAACTCATGGACTTCATTAGGAGACATCTCAAGAATCTCTGCTCTCCTACAATTCTTAGTAGATTTAGCATCAAAATTAATAATCATATTTTGAGGCTCTACCAACCTTGAAGCAGGTCTTCCTAACGTAGGGCTATAATATCTTTTTCTGTGTACTTGACCAACAATAGATAATAATAGTGATAATCTATCTGTGTCATCATACCAATCAGGGTCTTCCTGCATACATTGGTATGACATATGAGAAGCTACTCTATTAGCTCTCTGCTGCTTAGTTCCATCTGGATCTACCCCGTTAACACCAGCCTTAACTGGAGTACCGGAGTTAATTATAGCTTTATGTGCTCTAGAGTTAAACTGTATTGCAGCTACAGTTACTAAAGGATATTTAACATTACTTGCTTTAGGCCAAGGGTAATTCTTTGTTTCTGCTATTTGAGCTGCAAGCTTAAGTCCTTCTGTGTTTTGTTTTAACCAATCAGCTCTAGTTGCATCATCTTCTTCTACATAAGTCTTTATGTAGTCGCCTATACGCTCTCTCTGTTTCTCAGTTAATTTCTCAGCCAAGTTCCCATTACTAGCGGGGTTAGTATAATTTATGGTTAAGTCTATGTCGTCGTTATACATCTAATACCCTGTGATAAATGATCTTCCCATATCAAACAAACCCGCATCTTCCATTTCATCTTCATATAATGCATCTTCGTATTCCTGGTCAGTAGGAGCTTCAAAGACTTTATCAAAGCCTAAGAATATAATGCTTAATGCATCCACTTGATCTTTGTAAGGACCAGAAGGGAACTGAATTAACTCATTTTGAAGATCAGGCCACCAAGACTTTTCAGTATCAAATTCTATAGTACCTGCTCTGAATCTTGCTTGTAATGGTCTAGCTCTTGTATGTTTGTCTTTTCCTACCCTGATGTATTCAAGATTAGGATATTGTTTTCTTATATTTATTTCTTTCTCTAGTAATGGAGTCATAGTACGAGCTATGTTCTCTTCCTCTAGAAACATAACCTCTGGTCTATACTTCATATGTATTTCAAATATATTGTTGATATGCTCTAGCGTATCTCCTCTATATCGTCTTACATCTACTATTTGTATTACCTGTTCAGAGTTAATACGTATAGTTACCATGGCAGTATAAGCTCTGCGTTGCTTCTCTGATATAGCTAAGTCAACCCCAGTATAATATTCCCATGGGCCTGTTGAATCCTCATCCAAAGGTACTATATCATCTTTGGAAAAGAAAGCATTTTCTGATGCTATAGGATCGTTTAAATATTCTTTGTTGTACCCTTCTGGGTTACCCTGCATCAAATACTCATCTCTTTTCCTACGTAGTGATGATTCACTATGTAAGTCTTGCCATAATATCTCAGAAAAATCTGAGGGGCTTGGGTGTGCCCTATACAGAACAGAAATCCAAGGCAACTCTGTATTTGTTGAATACATCTTTAAAGGTGTATTAATTGTGGCTGGATCTGCAGGTCTGGGCATTAACCTGTATAGATAACTGTCAAAATGTAAAATAGTGCCTACAATTCTAAATAAACATTTTTTAGGAGCACCTGCTGGCATAAGAGCATCCATCATCCAAGTTCTGAACTTCTCTCTTCGTTCATCACTTTGCACTTGCTCGTCACCTTCTAAGTCGTCCCCTATTATTAGGTCAGGACGCTTAGTGCCCCAAAGCATGCCTCTAAGAGCTTGCTCAGAACCCTTACAGGATATTCTAAACTGCCTCTTTGTGCCATCAGTATCAATCTGCTGTACTATAATGGTTTCTTGGTTCTCGGTTACAAAGGGTGTTTGTATACCGAATAAAGTCTTTATCTCTTCGTTTTCCTGCAGGATGTTTGCTATATTACGAAGGAATTCTTTAGACTGTCCTAATGTTTGTGATACAATCAAACAGTAGTCTCTGAACCCAAATAGCATTGCTGCTAAAGTAAATGTCAAAGTAACAGAAGTACTTTTGGCATGCCCCCTTGGAGCTGCTACTGCAACTTGGGGGTTATCAGAACACATTAACTCCCACATCTCTAAATGTAGAGGTGGGGTAGGTACTGCTCCATCAAAGTCTTTACGTAGAAATCTTTCTGAGAATCCATGTACTAACTCTGGTGTTAGTTTGTCTATTCTCATGTTATTTCATATCTATCTAGTATTTCAGAAAGTATATAGTCCATTTCATAGGCTATTCTTTCTTCTGTTTTATCTCCTAGATCATCCCCTATAATTCGTTGCATAGCAACTGCTGCGTGGAATGATTCATGTGCTATAGTGCTAATCACATAATTAGCAGACTTCTCATTTAACCTTTTAAGATTAAGATACATAACAACATCTTTTTTTCTGGATATATATTGTTGGCATTCAGCCACACATCCTAAAATGTCGTGTATATCCTCTTGGTAATCATCTAAAGTTATTTTATATTTATCATCTAAAAAGTCTTTAAGCTCAGAAATATCATCAAAGACATACAGATCCTTGTCTAATGTTTTAAATGGTATTTTGAACATAACACAGCCTAGTATCCTCTTTTCTTTTTCTTAGGCATTAACTTATCTCCTCTCTTAGGGTAATCTTTGTCCATTTGTATTATCTCTATAATTTGGAGCGGGGAACATCACTCGAAGATGCACATTCAGGTTGGAAGCCTAATGTTCTCCCTCTTAAACTACCCCCGCGCTATTTGGTAGCCTCAGTAGGAGTCGAACCTACACTGAGCTGTTTCTAAGACAGCCGCCTCTACCAATTGGGCTATGAGGCCATATTGGTCTGGGTGGTTGGATTTGAACCAACGACTTCTCGGTTCCAAGCCGAGGACTCTACCAAGCTGAGCTACACCCAGAATAACTGGGTGAAGGTTTAATTTTATTCTTCATAATAATATTATTTCTCTAAATGTGATACTAATCTGGATAGTATTTTACGTATTTCTGTATTAACTAAATTCTTATATGGATCTTCTACATACAGAGGTTGAAACATAATTAATTTTACCATATCATGTATCATTAACCCTTCTTCCATGCGGTCAGCTACCCACTGCTTTGCTTCTTTAGCAGCTCTGGCTTTGGCTAGGGATTCTGTCATTGATCCGATACTATTTTCATGTCTTTCTGCCTTTGCAATGATTCCTCTTCCAGCGCGGTTTTTAACTGTTTTAATATCTCTTGAGGTGTATCCACCTTCTCAGTACGGCTGGTAGGTTTCCCTTGCGCTAATTGTAGCTTATCCCACATAACTGCCCATGCTACTGCAGCATTCTTTAAAGGTATAGCTTTTTTATCAAATATGTTCTTTTTAATCTTACGCTTTAAAGCGGGTTGAACCAGGATACGCTTGCCTTCTTCATTCTTATCGTAGATAGCTTCAGAGATGATTTCCTCATACTCATGAACCTCTACTAACACATCATCACCTTCTTCAAGGTGTTGATTAAGTAATTCCAGACCTTTTCTAAGGCCTTTATATAACCCTGCTTCCAATTCACTATCCAGGTTAAGTCTGGATGTGTTCATTGCATCTTGCCACCAACAGGCAGTGGTTTTCCAATATCTAATGGTACCCGCAGGTACTTTAGTAATAGCAGCAGCTTTCTTACTGTTACCAGTTACAAGGTACGCAGAAACTACTTCGAGTTTCTTTGCTACCGAATACTTGGATTGTGGATGATATAAACTACGTATATCAAATCCTAGTGCTGATTCTATATCCTTCTCCGTAGGATTGTATTCTTCCTCCGGTACAGGCTTACTGTGCTCTGGCTCTTTCAGAGCTATATCCTTCTTCTTACCCTGCATGGAAATCTATTAGTACCACACATTCTGGTCCATCAGTACTTATTTCATCACAAGTAGATGTTTGAGGATATAGCCATACCTCTGGTCCTTCATCTCCACGAAGTACACTAAAGGCAAGATGTCTTGCTTTTTCCTTTGATTCTGCTCTGATCACAGCACCATCATTGCAATCATAGTACGAGCAACCAGGGTGCTCAATTCTTCTTAAAAGATATAAATTCATAATTACAGTTCTCTCTCTGTATGCTCATACTGTTTGTATTCGCTATTTCAATATTACTCATTTCATTCCTAATATCTCATAGCTCATACTTGTCTACGTATTCGCATGGAGATACACCAAAGTATCGAAATGCAATTTCTCTACTTATGGATATCATTAACTAATCGTTTTCGCTTCATCAGAAGCTTAACTCTTAGATGATATAATTATAGGACCCCTATTATATATACCCCATTTTTGGGGTATTATTCAACACCGTTTGTCGGAAACACCCCTTGACGGTAGTGTTTACCCGACGAAAGGTAGCATTTCTTGAGTATTTCAAACTCTGAATTATATAAGTATGACCGTCTATTTTGAGTAGAAAAACTTGATTAGGGAGGGCTCTCGTAGCCCCTGTTGAGAGCAAGATACGTCGATAGAAACGGATCGTTTAGCGACTTGAGGCTACGTGTTATAGGGAGGGTGAAAATATAAACATACATACCTATATTAGTATTTGCTTATACTGTGAATTGCCATTTTGAAAATGTAAAAATTTTATAGGATTTTTTAGGAAAAATCTGAAGAGCTAATTCACCTTTTGGAAAGCTGAAATTATGCTATGCGGTGAGAATTAAGGTAGCGGCAGCAAAGTACATTCACGAATTTGCCCCTCCCCCCATCGGGGTATATGACATTAAGAATCATTAATATAATTATATTCTTATATTAGCGTATTACTATATACATACATGCTCATGCACCATAATAGTGCATTTTTGGGATCACATAATTTAATGTTGGGCATAAGTTAATTTATGGTCACACATACCACATAACATATACACCACGCCTATATTATCACCTCACTTCATTTGTTATCAGATGCCACCATTATCCCAGGTATTAATATAAAACAATATATCCATTTATGGGTATTAACATAATTATTTATCTATGAAATAATAGACCTACATACTAATCACTACATGAGGACTAAACCAATGGCTAAACAAACTAAACAACTAATTGATACTGCTAGATGTGTCAAGGAAATGGCTTTAAATGACTGGGATAGATGTAATAGTGCTGGGGAGCAGCCAAATGATTTTAATGAAATGATTGGCAGTGCTATGGAAGAGTTAGAGGTCATGGTGTCTTGTGATTACTCTCAAGATGAAGTTAATACTATTTACAATCTAGCCACTCAATAAGGACAAATAAACCGCCATGGATGGCCCTAATTAAAGAGGTAAATAAACATTATGAATACATACAACCAAGCAATAGACCAAGGGTTTACACCCTTTGAAGCACGACAGATAGCTAACAGTGACCCATTAGATAAATATGTGCCATTTATCACTATAGAAGACAATGAGACATGGTATCATCCGTGTATAGACCATGAGGAGGTAGGGCCATTATATAGAGATCATACTATAGCAGTTAGGTGTTCTATAGCATTAGATGATACTATTGATACATTCACTAGATTAAATCTACTTGATTTAGTACCATTTAGTTAATTGTAAACAAATAAGGATATACTTGTGCGCATGGATGCGCTACCGTTTAATATCATAAAATGAGAGGTATATTATTATGGTAATTAAAAGAGATAAGACTCCAGAGTATGCACAAATGTGCAAGAGTGCTAGCGCTATAAATGAAAATAATGATTGTACAGTCAAAGCTTTAGCTATTGCCGCTGGGGTTAATTATTATGACGCGCATGATGCTTTAGCTGCTATGGGTAGAAAAAAAGGTAAAGGTGCATATATGACTCAATTATTTGGAGCGCTAGCCAAACTAGGCTTTGAAGTAACCTCAGTGTTACACGACCAGAGAATACATAATAGTAGCAGACCCACTACAGGAACAATATGCAATTACAAGTTCATTAAGGATAGGGCTACCTACCTAGTGCAGACTAGCCAACATGTAGCAGCTATCAAGGATAAAACAGTACATGATTACACAAACGGCCGTAAATTCCAAGTAAAGGCAGTATGGCAATTATGGCGCATTAAATAAAAGGATAAATAGATATGAATACTAAAGAGTTTTTAAAATTATGCTGTAAGCATAAACTAATAGATAAAAATATACATAAAGACCTATCTAGCTGTATTGCTAGTAGGGGCAAGTATAAAGGTTATTTGTTAGCTAATTGCCCTAGTGACCATAGGAAGTATATCTGGAAGGCAATGGTCAGTTACCTAGCACCCCAACGTGCTGGCTTAATGAGTATGATGTTTTGCCCAGATGAAGACAAAAATAAATTTATAAATATTGATAATTTACTTAGCACTACTGAAATTGGTAGTATGTTAAATGCCTTTGAACCGCCTTTTAGGTGGAATTTATGGGCTAATAGATATGATTCAGATAAAGCCCAAAAAATATATATTAACTATTTAAAGGATAAAATGTAATGATAAATAAAAATGAGTTACTAAGGATCTTGTTAGAATGTTTATAAAACAATTAGCTAAGGTAGAATAAATAATGTATAAAAAACATCAACCAATGATAAGTAGCTATGCTCGCGCTAATGCTAGCAATATGAAACAAGTATTGGGCTTTGTACTATTGACTATTAGAATGCCATTAGATAGGGCTGTAGCTGATATTGATAGTCTCCCCTATCCTGATAAATCTACCTTATGGGGATTTAAGTGGGATGCATGGCATAACATAAATAAAACTTATAAAGAGATATATGAGAATCTAGAAACATATTATGAGGCATATGACAGTGATACAGCATCAAATCACATGCTAGCCTATTTATCTAGTCTTAAAGGCTTTGGACTAGTAAAAGCTGGGTTTGCTTTGCAACTGATATATGGGCTATCTGGCTGTATTGATACACATAACCTGCGGATACATGGTGTAAGCATCAATCAAGTGAGAGTAGGTAAAAATATCAAGCCAAATTCACGCTTAAAACGTGCTATAGAGTATAATAAGCTTGTAGCTAAGCTAGGCGGTACCGAATTTTTATGGAATAATTGGTGCAATTATGTTGCACAACAGCAACCAAACAAGTATACTAACGGATATGAAGTAAGCAAACTACACACAGAGGTGATAACATGAAACAAATAATAGATGAGGATATATGCCATGAATAATATACAAGATAAAATTATTGAAGACATGTTACCTATATGCATATTCAGTGTAGACAAAGAGGGAGGTACTGCTATAGGTGATTTAGTATCAAGGGACTTAGCATTTAAGGAGCTAAAGAAGCATGATGTTTCATATAAAACTATACAAGGTATGTATGACAATATGACAGAATTAAGTATAGTTGTTAGTCAGTCCGAACAAGTACTAGTAGCCACACTATGCGAGCTTAATGCTCAAGATCAATACTTAGTAGTTAATACTAAAGGTAAGTGTATTATCTATGAGTGGGATACAGTAGGATATAAAGCTATAGATACGGGGGATTTTGTGCATGTTAGCAAAGCTAAAGCATTAAAATCCGAAGGGTATAGCTATGATGTAGAAAATAACAGGTATTATACAATATTATGAATAGAGTAATTGAGTTTATATTATTATTCATTATTGGGTTATATTTTGGGTGGTTTATAGGTAACTATATATTTACAGATGAAACTAACCCACTAGATGCAGGTCTAATAGCTCCGTTAACAATACCTAACCCAACTTGTGATAGTTGGGCAGTAAAGGATGGACATGCTGTACGCTGTATCTGGTACATTAAAAGTACAGATACCCAATAGAGGGTATTTACTAAAGTAATAAAGTATGATATAATATACCAGTATTATTAATTGATAGAATGTTATAGTAATAACGTTCTGTCCAGTAAACGACAGAACGTATATATACAGATAATACTTAAGGTATATCATATCTTAATGATGTTTAAAGGGAATAACTATGTCTTATGCTAAAGAGTACTGGGTGATTATTCAAGATATGCCTGTGATAACATGCTTTGATCTTGAAGAAGCACTATTTGAACTATGTCCACATTTAGGAGTAGTGCTTGAGGTACATAGAAATGATGAGAGAAGGATTGTAGACTTCTCTATTGCGCACAAAGTAGCTATTGACATTTGATTAAAAATATGTTATAATGGGCAACATAATTAGACAGAGGTAGAAACTATGAGTAAGCAACAATTACAGTCTGATATGGACGAAGGACAATTACCAGTAGAGGCAATTGTAAAAGACAAGGGATTGCAGGTATACAAGAGGATAGATGAATTTATAGAGAAAGACTTTTATGAATTTGCAAAGCCTGAACTTGAAATTAAATTACAAGAGTTATTAAACTTTATTAATGATTTATTTGAGTTAGGTATGTTTAACATTGATGTAACAGACAATAGAGAATTAAAAGATGAATAAACTAGTTGATATTGTAATGCCTATATCTATGTATATTATTTCTATATCAACATTTATGATAGCTTTAGCAGTTATCTCAGAAGTATCTGCTAGTGAGATAGAGATACATGGATTGTCTCATCATACTAATTCAGGGGATTTTGATTTTAATGAGACTAATTTAGGATTAGGATATAATCATAATATACATAAAAATGTAGACCTATCAGTAGGTGGATTTATTAATAGTTATGATGATACTAGTTTTTATCTAGGGTTTACCCCTAAATATGATTTTTGTAGTGGTAGTGTGCGTTGTGAGGTCGGGGCTATAGCAGGACTAGTAACAGGTTATGACAATGAATTTACTGATGCTAGTTCTGTTCAGCCTTTAATATTGCCACAGTTTGTAATAGGTACAGATAGATTAAATCTTAAGATGAGATATATTCCCAGTATTGAAGGGAATATAAACGTATTCACATTTAGCATAGGCGTAGGACTTTGACTAATAGCTGGTTAGCATTAGAGGGGGAAGGGCTTGCAGTGGGGCAAACTAAAAGGATTAAGTGTCCCCACTGTTTAAGCACTACTGAAACTTATTCTATACGCAAAAGTGAATCAGGTGAAGTTACTGGGTATTGTTATAGGGCATCATGTCATAAGTTTGATAATGCACAAGGCACTATTACATATGAAGCGGGTACTTCATTCTTTAAGCCTAGAAAAATGATGCATAGAACCACAGAAAATCCTGATATGGCACTATGGTTAGAGCGTAATTATGCTATACCACCAGAGCAGGTAGCACTAGAGCGTATAAAATATGCTCCAGACGTTAACAGAATAGTTATGCCTGTATATGACAAAGATGGAGTAGAATATGGGCACTGCACTAAGGCAGTCAAAGATCCTGGGGATTACCCAAAAGTTATAAATTATTTTTTAAATGAAAGAATTAAATTGCATTATCCTAGATCTAATTTAACTAATCCTATGTGTGTTGTATTAGTAGAAGACATACTATCTAGCATACGTGTAGCACAGATAACAGACAGTGTAGCATTATTAGGCACCACTTTGAATGATGCACAGGTGTATGAATTAAAAAATATGTATGATAAAGCTATTATAGCATTAGATCCAGATGCAACACAGCTTGCATATAAGATGCAATCAAGGTATAATGGGTGCTTCACTGATGGAATACATGTAGCACCAATTAGACATGATCCAAAGGATTATGCACACAATGAAGGGTTAAAGAAGGATTTAGGGTTATGATAGAATTGAAATACGCTAAAATAATTAAGAGTAAACACCATGAAATACAGAGATGATGAGCTGGATAATGACCATAACTACTGGAAACGTAGGGTGCAGAAGTCTAAAGAAAAGAGAGAAGTAGTACCCAGTTTCAGGGATGTGTCCAAAGGGAAGTATAATTTATTTAAGCAGTTAAATAATACTTTCTTTGATATCCAACTCACCTACTCTGAATGGTGTGATATATGGATAGATAGTGGGATGATAGATGAATATAATAAATTTAGTTTAGTGCCTGGATATGGAGAGACAGTACTAACAAAAGCTAATGTTTTAATTATACTTAAAGAGCATGTTAAAACTCATATAGCTAAACTAGAGAAGATAAAAGAAAAAGAATTGATAGAAGAATTAAAAGATCTGGAAGATTTAGAATGCAGTAAGGAAGATGTAACAGAGATTACTAATATGATTATTAACAAAGACAGAGGCAGTAAAAATGAATCAACAGATTAAACAACTATGGATGACAGCATTACAAAGTGGAAAGTATGAAAAAGGCACAAGGTACTTAAGAAATACTTTAGATGAATTTTGCTGTCTAGGAATACTTTGTGATATATTCAAGGAAGAAACTGGAAAAGGTGAATGGCATAAAAATGGGACTCTATACGAGTTTAAAATAGGATCAGAAAGTGTATATACCATGTTACCATTCAGTGTATCAGACTGGGCAGGTATAAAAGATACTAGTGGGGAATTAAAAACACCCCTTGTGTCTAAACTGAGTGTGCAAGCAGAAGATGAAGCCTTATGGGAATTAAATGATACTGGGTACACATTTAATGAGATAGCAAATGTTATCAGAGCACAGTTCTAACATATGCTGCAAGAACATAAAGTGCTTTCTGCTGCTATGTACAGCAGGAATGCAAACGAATTGCTTCAGATACAAGGAGTAAGAGAAGCACTATCAGATACTAGCAAAGTAGTATATGATTTTATGCAGGAGTATTATAGCAAGGATGAAGAAGCTGACAAGGTAGACAAGCAGATATTAATTACTAGGGCTAAAAGGAAGTACCCTAGTAAAGTACAATATGAGAATATAACAGGAATAATTAAAAGTTTAAATCCTATATCTGTACCTAACGTATTGCATGAGTTAAAAGAGCTTAAGTTAGAAGCGTTAGCTAACAAACTCTCTCAAGCATTTGCAGGTAAGGACTATGATGCAGCTAATAAGCTGTTAGAGAAGTACGAGAAGCTAAAAGATAGTGATGGAAGTTCAGAGGTAAAGAAGAAGTTACACACAGCACCACTGCATAACGAGAGTGATCAGAGCAGTTTAGAGAAGATACCTGTGTTACCTACTACCCTGAATAGAGCACTAGATGGAGGAGTAATCAGAGGCAACCATGTAGTAGTGTTTGCACCAACAGAGACAGGAAAAACAGCACTACTAATGACCATGACTACGGGTTTCATCAAACAAGGTTTCAAAGTACTATATCTTGGTAATGAAGAACCAAGGCAGGCACTTATACACAGGGTAAAGTCGAGAATAACTTTACAACCTGTAAGTAAAGTGATAAAATATCCGAAGGAGTCGGATAGTGTGGCATTAAAAAGAGGGTATGCCAATCTTACATTTTTGGATACTGATGAAGGCAGCAAGCAGGAAATCACAGCCGCATGCGAAGAAATTAAACCTGATGTGTTAGTCATAGATCAGCTAAGGAATGTCAAAGCGGGGCGAAATGAATCCCAGGCTGGAGCCTACGAGGATTTAGCTCGCTTCGCTCGTAAGGTAGCTAAGAAGTATAACATGGTGGTTATCTCTGCATGCCAAGCAGGTGCCAGAGCATTTGGTAGAGCCATGCTGACCACTGATGACATAGACGGTAGCCATGTGGGAATACCTGGAGCCGCAGATTTAATGATAGGAATGGGACAGACAGATAGTATGAGAGAAGAGGGCACAGTGTATTTGTCTGTGTGCAAGAACAAAATTAATGGGTATCATGGAGGCATTAAATGCCGCATAGACCCATATCAGAGTAAGGTATATTAATTATGGAGTTAACCAGAAGACAGTTTTTAAAAGGTGGCACATGCTTAGCAGGGGCCGCATTGGTTGCCCCATACATCAAGATTAGTGTATTAGACAAATTATATATTCCTTCTAGAAAATTGATAATGCATCCAGGGGATCTATTAATTATACAAAATGGAGTAGTTAAACACGCTACCTTAACTAGTGGCATTAATGGTGCGTACACAGGTACATCAATACAAGTTTTACCTAGAGAACTAGGTAAAATATCTGAGATACCTATGAAGTATTTTATACAAACAGGCATGTTATGAATAATGAAATAGTAGTAACAATTGGGATACCTGCTAGTGGTAAAAGCATGCTTGCAGAAACTAAGTATCCAGATCATATACAAATAGAAAGAGATCAACTTAGGAAAGCATTCTATGATCAAGGACAGAAATGGTCTAAAGAGCTAGAAAACTCTGTTACCATGCTGCAAAAGAAATTAGTCATGAAAGCTGTTAAAGATAATCTTAATATTATTATATCTGATACAAATATAAATGCAAACACTAGGAAAGGATTTAATAAGTTAGCTGAAAATGTAGGGTATGAATATAAAGAAGAAATAGTAAGATGTGATCTTAAGTTAGCATTAGAGAGAAACGCTAGACGCACTGGGTGGAAGTGTGTTCCACCTAAAGTAATTAAGTCTATGTACACCAGCTTAACTGAGCAGTTCCCTATACCTTATGAACGACCAGAAGCAGGCTCTAAGCCTCTTGCGTATATATTTGATTTAGATGGAACATTAGCGCATATGGTAGATAGAAGTCCTTATGACTGGAAAGCAGTAGGCAGAGATAGATTAGATGAAGCTATATTAACTATACTGGAAAACTTTAAGTATAATCATATTATTATAATGTCTGGTAGAGATTCTATATGCTATGACGAGACAAGAGAATGGTTGCATGAATTTAAAATAAGCTATGATGATTTAATAATGCGACCGAAGGGATGCAATCTTAAAGATAGTGTGGTTAAACATGATTTATTTCATAAGTATGTAGCAGATAACTATGATATAATAGCTGTATTTGATGATAGACAACAAGTAGTTGATATGTGGCGTAAGATGGGTTTAAAATGTTTACAGGTAGCACCAGGAGATTTTTAATATGATAACAGCATTTCCAAAGATATTTGCTTTAGGCACCGACTATATAGCTAGTATATTTGATGGTGACGTAGAGATAACAGAAAAGATAGATGGTTCACAATTTGTGTTTGGCAAAACACCAGAAGGTGAACTATTATATAGAAGTAAAGGAGCTATTATATATGATGAGAACACAAACAAGATGTTTGAGAATGCTGTTCTGTCAGTTCAAGAAATGGATGCAGGGGGGTATCTTGAGCCTGGGAGAATTTACTACTGCGAATATCTTAATAAGCCTAAACATAATGTACTTGCATATGATAGGATTCCAAGGAATCACTTATGTCTGTTTGCTAGCAGTACTTTTGGTGGCACATTCATATCTGATTACAATGAACTGGGTGCAGAAGCAGACACATTAGGAATAGATGTAGCACCATTAATATATAGAGGTAAAGTAGATGATCCAAAAGATATATTCGGACTTATTGAGCGAGAGTCATACTTGGGTGGACCTAATATGGAAGGATGCGTCGTTAAAAACTACACCAAAGACTTTTTGTTGGGAGGCCAATCTATCCGCGTTATGTCTGGTAAGTATGTATCTGAAAAGTTTAAAGAAGTACATAGAGAAAAGTGGGGAAAGGAAAACACAGGGCATGGAAAGTGGCAAGTTTTCAAATCAAGCTTTAGAACTGAAGCTAGATGGGATAAAGCTATACAAAGAGCTACAGAAGCGGGAGCCGAGCATTCCCCCAGACTTATAGGAGGACTCATTAAAGAAATACAGCAAGACATTAGAGATGAGCAGGAAGCACAGATCAAAGAATGGCTCTATAAGAACTTTGTTGGAGAAATTAATAGAACAGCTGTGAAAGGGTTTCCAGAGTATTACAAGAAGTGGCTAATTACAAGGGGTAATGATGAAAGTATCTGAACTTGAAGGTGCTGAATTAGATTATTGGGTAGCTAAGGCTGAGAAACTTCCTATCTATTATTGGAATAAAATTGCATACATTGATGCAGGTGATCCATTTGAAGTGTGTCATGGTGAATTAAGGGAGATAGTTGAGAATGGACAAGCATGTGTTCCTAGCATTTATGATTTCACAGATGATTGGGAACATGCAGGCCCAATCATTGAGCGAGAAAAAATATGTATAGAGGTAATGACGCTAGGTGGTTGTAAGCATTGGGCAGCTAAAAAATATTATGGTGGTGATAATGATTCGTATTGTTACCACGAAATAGGCCCAAACCCACTAATAGCAGCCATGAGATGTTATGTAGCTTCTGTATATGGGGATGAAGTAGAGCTATTGGAAAATAACTAATGTGGGAAGGACTACCTAAACATGTTGCAGATCCACAACCTGAAGTTTTCATGTCCGATAACTACATCGTTGTTGACTTTGAAACTACAACTAAAGATAACGGAGATCCCAGAAATGCAGATAACAGTCTTCTGCTTGCTTGCTGGTCAAGAGGGAGAGGACACCCGCGTTATAAGCACGGTAGCTCCTATATCGAAGGATCAGAGTATGACATGCAGGAATTGGTCGAGGACATTAATCTTGCGGGATTCGTGGTTGCACATAATGCAAAATTTGAGCTTGGTTGGCTTCGACGTTGTGGGCTTGAGTTACAGTCAGTGGTGCCGTTCTGTACTCAGATTGGTGAATATGTACTTGCAGGAAACAGACGTTGGGGACTTAGCCTATCAGATTGCTTACGAAGACGAGGCTTTGGAGAAAAGGATTTTGTCGGTACTTTAATAAGAGAAGGGGTACCAACAGAACTAATACCTTTTAGCATGCTATTAAGGTACTGTAAGGGTGATGTTAGACTAACTGAACAGTTATTCTTGCACCAAAGAGAGCACTTATCAAAGAGAAAGCAATTACCTGTAACCTACACTAGAAATATATTTACTCCAGTTCTGGTTGATGCAGAACGTAGAGGAATGGCATTAGATAAAGACAGAGTGACTGCTCTGTATAAGAAGTACCATAAGGAATTTATAGAGCTATCTAGCAGGTTTGAAAAGATTACTAAAGGTATTAACTTTAATAGTCCTAAACAGGTACAGGAGTATTTATATGACACACTTAAATTTAAGGAATTACAAGATAATAAGGGCAAACCGATACGTAATCAAAAAGCCTATGAAAATGCTATCAAAAGATGGGAAGCTAACGGTAGGTGTGATAAAGCAGGAAATCCTTGTAAGCAGCCCATTGAAGGAAGGAAAACAGATGCAGATACGCTGGTTGCTCTTGAACAACAAGCCACAACAAAAGCACAAACAGAGTTTGTTGAGATTAAGCAGAAACTTAATAAGGTCAAAGATGCATTATCTAAAATCCTTACTAAATTTAAAGAAGTAGTAGATAATAATGATTTACTATATGCTAACCTTAATCAAACTAGAACTGCTACACACAGACTATCCTCCACAGGGCATAAGTCTGGCATACAGTTTCAGAATATTAATAGAGAGTTTAAGCCTTGTATTAAGCCAAGGCATAAAGGGTGGAAGATAGTTGAGAATGATGAAGCACAACTAGAGTTTAGATCTGCAGTCCAGCAGGCAGGATGTAAGAAGGGGTTAAAGGACATTAAAGCTAAAGTTGATGCACACAGACAATCATTCTCATTCATATTCCCTGAAGAATTTGAAAGGTTAAAAGATAGTGTGAAAGATCCTGAATACAAGAAGTACAGGCAGGATTCTAAAGCAGATACATTCACACCATTGTATGGGGGGGAATATGGTAGTGATAACCAGATGGAGTATTACAAGTGGTTCAAGAAAACATATAAGGGTATTGTAGACTGGCATGATAAAAGTTTTAACCAAGTAGTACAGAAAGGGTTTTTAAGGATAGCCAGTGGGTTAATATTCTATTGGCCGCATGCTAGGTTTACTAAGTGGGGCAAGGTCACTAGCCCTTCACAGGGTAACAAGACCCATAGAGCTATCTGTAACTACCCTGTGCAGTCTTTTTGTGGAGCAGACATACTGCCTATAGGTATGTTATACTTATGGCATAGGTTAAAAGCTAAAGACATGCAATCATTTTTAATTAACACAGTACACGACCAAGTACTAGGAGAAGTACCAGAGGAAGAATTAGAGGAATACAGTAAGATAGCAGAGTATGCTTTGACACAGGATGTAATAGACTACATAGAAAAAGTGTATGATTATAAAATGGTAGTGCCACTAGAAGCAGAAACAGAAGTATTTGATCACTGGGGAGATTATGGAAACTTTGAGGAATTTTTAAATGGATAATAAAGAACAAAAATATGTAGATTCATTGTTTGAATGGTATAAAACTGGGGACATAGGTATATATACATTTCTATATGATATTTATTCCCCTAAGTCTTTGGATACAATTAAAAAAATAATAGGTAATAATTACAGAAACATAGAAGGATTAGATGATCCTGAGAATATCAACCAGGACTTTTGGGTAGCTATCTTTAATAAAGAGATATTAGTGCATAACCTATCTGTTAATGTTAAAGCATTCGTTAATAAACATACAAAGAAGGCTTTAGCCAAAAAAAGAGGAGGAGACTTATACAGAGTTAATGTTGATGAGCTGGCAAATGTGCTACCTTCAGACACCCTACAACCAGGGGAGTGGGTAGCAACAAATGCATCAGTAGAATTAGTGCAAAACTATATTTGTTCATTAACTGGTAATAGACACTATGTAGCTTGGATGTATTTTATATGCCAAGAATGCCCAGAGCATATTGCAGAAGTAAGAAATATGAGTGTCTCCAGAGTATACCAGATAATTATGGAGGAAAAAGATAATATTAAAGCGTATATCACTAAGTAGATATGGACTTAAACCCTAAAATATGTTATAATGGCGCATAGTTTAGACAACATAGAGAGAGTAATGAAATGGTAAAAGTAAAAGGCAGTGTTTGGATAATTAAAGCAAACAAAGGAAGAAAGAAGACAATGTATAATGTTATGTTGTCTGATGAGAAATGGTATGGGTTTGGGGACACCAAGCCTGATGCTGAAGAAGGTGATGGTATTGTGTTTGAAGCATCCAAGAATGGTAATTTCTGGAATGCAGACACAGACACTGTTAAAGTATATCCTGGTAAAGGCAAGAAAATGCCTGCTGACAAGAAGAAATCATCTAGTGGTGGTGGTTACAAGAAAGGTGGTTATGGCAAGTCCATAGAAGACATGGCAGGACAAGCATCAGGCAATGCTCTGACTAATGCCACTAATGTGGTAGTAGCATGCATAGAGAAAGGTTTATTAGCTATCCCTAAAACTGCTAATAAGCAGTATGATGCAGTCATAGGATATATCAAACAGGCCCATGAGGACCTATTACAGGCATCAACTCAGTCTGTGCTTAAGGTAGCCCCTAATTCTCCATTAAAGGCCCTTTTAGCGGCTTCTGAGGACGATGAAGAGGATTTTGATTCAGAGACTAAATCTGTATCAGATGATGATGATGATTTTGATGGGGATGACGATGGATTTGTAGAAACTGATGAAGAGGAAGAGTTTGATTAACCATGAAATATACTACTAAACAGAGACAGGTGGATGTGTTTAAGTATAAGCCAGGAATGGAGGATGGGCATAAAAGCCCAGCCGTAGGACAGGCTGGCACACCATTCTTAACAACCCCTGCTGGTAACATAAAGTTAAATAATAAATCTATTATTGTTATACATGCAGATGGGTATAAGGAAGTATTAACCCAACATCAGCTAGACTTTAGATTCTACAAGACTCCAGTATCAAATAAAGATGAAGATGCTAGGAAAGCGGGGTTATAAGTAATTATGAGTAAAGGACCTTTAGTATCAACTGATGCAGACATATTAGTATATAGAGGGGGGTTTGCCTCTGAAAAATGGATGTATAGAGGCACCCGTGATGACTTGCAGTTTGAAGCAAAGAATAAAACTTTGCTTAAGGAAGCTATAACTGAAGCAGGGCATGAGCTGTCTGGATTTAAAGTAAAGAAGTTTGTTAAACCAGACCCTGTACAGTTTGCATTACATACTATTAAGGAACAGATAGGACATATATTAGAGTCTACTAAGGCAGATGATTTTAACTTATATTTAACTGGAGAGGGGAACTACAGAGAGCAGGTAGCTACATTCCTACCCTATAAAGGCAATAGAATGCTGAAACAAGAGATAGAAGCACATATTGCTGCAGGGGAATACACCTATTATTTCGAGGGTAGGAAATTAGCTGGTACCACCAAGCCATATCACTATGACGCTATTAGAGAGTATTTGATAGACTATTGGGATGCTGAAGTAATAGGTGGAATGGAAGCTGATGATATGTTAGCAATAAAGCAAAGTGAAGCTTATCACAATACCTGTATTACTCCAGATGTAGATATAAAGAAATATCTTAGATCAAATGGGCATATAGTAGCTAGTATAGATAAAGATCTTATGCAAGTACCTGGATGGTACTTTGACTTTAGAACTGAAGACCAGCGAAAAGCTGGTGTACCTGATTGGTACTATGTTACTGAAGAGGAAGCAGACTTGAACCTTTGGGCACAAGTAGCTTCAGGGGATATGACTGACTGCATATTTGGTATAGCAGGAATATCTTTTGATGGAGCTAAAAAGAAGTTAAAGGATGTTAAGAATAAAGAAAAAGAAGTAGAAAGTATGTATCAAGCATGGTTTAAGAAGATGGATGAAGCAGACAAACTTAAGCCCATGGAGAGATACTTAATAGACAATTATGACTGGGAGACATATATGGATGAAGTATATCAATTAATAAGACTAAAAAGATTTGACGATGAGGAGAAATGAATATAAGATTCCAGGATGTAATTATGTCTTTAGATCGAAACTGGAAGTTACTATGGCGAAGCAACTTCTGGCAACAGATCTTAAATGGAGCTATGAGGAGTTATCGTTTTCTTATCTTTATCCTATTTCCGGTGAATGTTTTAATTGTGGGGGTACTAACATTCGTAAGCATAGGACTTATCTTAGTGACTTTTGCGTATTCTTACCTGACGATTCTACCGTTGTCTTGGAAGGAAAGGGAAGATTTACTGGTGCAGAGCGCAAAAAGGTTGTTGCGATTAAGGAATCAAATGAAGAGATTGATTTCCGTATGGTTTTCCAGTATGACAATTGGTTAGGACCAGCTAAGAAGAAGAAGTATACTGATTGGTGCAATATGAAAAATATACCTTGTGCAGTCAAGAAAATACCACAGGAATGGTTAGATGAATTCAGAGGAGAGTAGTGATTACAGATGGAAAAGTCCTTTATCATCTGAAGACATAGAGGAAATGTCAGACGAGGTAGCAATATGGATGAAGATGTATGGAGTAGGAACAGCTATTTATATGGTGGAAAATGATACTAATTTAACTCATAAAGATAAACAGATGGTAGGGGTGTATGCAGAAAGAAAACTTACTAAAACTAAAAATATACATTAGTTCATTAATACTTTGGTATGCGTTACTAGCTGCCTCTATTAATGCTGAAACTACTATACCACAAGTTTTTGGGGTAGCTAATGGTAATACCTGCAGAACTTTCTCATATGAAGAAAAGGAAAAGTATAATGCCTGGGCAGCCAGAGACAGGATATATGGGTTTATACTAGACGCAGCTGCTTACGATAAAGAAATAATAAATAATAAATTTGATTTACACATAGGGATTTGCACAGGAAGTTTAGCAGCATTAGCTAACCACAAATATAGAAGAATGGTGTTCGACATAAATGTTATGTATTGGGATGACTTGAATTTAAGAGCATTAGTATATCATGAATTAGGGCATATGCAATATAATCTAGGGCATGATGATTCCTGCCCAATAATGTCAGCTACAGTAGATCCAGATAAATTTAATCTTAATGAGTTTGAACAGAATAAAATATTTATACAAATGATCCGAAAGGAGACACAATGAAAGAATTAATATATGAGCCTAAGATAGCAGTAGCAGATATTGAGACTGGACCTAACTTAGGTACATTCTGGAGGGCAGGGAATAAAATAAATATATCTTATGAAAACATTGAGCAAGAAAGAACATTATTGTGTGTAGCATGGAAGATCCTGGGGGAAGATCAAGTCTATTATACTGATGCGCTCAGATGGAAGCCTAACCCTAATCCAAAAAGTATATTTAGATGGATTATGGACGATGAGCAGATTTGTAAGGATATACAAAAAGGATGGAAAGACATTGATACGGTCATAGCACATAATGGTAAGAGGTTTGATATACCTTGGATTAATGGTAGAATGATGTATCATAGAATGCCTAGAATTAATCCAGATAGGATCATAGACACCCTGCAGGTAGCAAAGGATTTAAACTTAAATAGCAAGAGATTAGACTACCTATCTAAGTTCTTAGGGTATGAAGGCAAGATAGAGACTAAGTTCTCTTGGTGGACAGATATAATTGTACGTAAAGATAAAAGTAAGTTTAAGAAAATGGTTGATTACAACATAGAAGATGTGGTACAATTAGAAAATGTATATAATGACTTAATGCCATATACTAACAGACCATTAATAGATAATGAACTTAAAGATATTAAGAATGATCCTTGCCCGTTCTGTGGTAGTAAGGTTAGACAAATGAGAGGATGGCATAATAATAAGAAGACGCGCAGACGTAAAATGCAGTGTGAATGTGGTGAATGGTTAAAAGGTCCTTTGGAGCGTAAGCAATGAGTGAATGGATAAGCGTTAATAAACCACCCAAGGTTTCAGGCAGATATATTGCTTGGATGCCTTATGCCACAGGAAGTGGAGGCGGACTTGTAGCTGAAATGAATTTTAATTCAAATAAAGACCAAATTGATTATGGCTGGGGGGATGATGATGGTAGATTTCCTAGTCATGCTTTTGGCGATATTACAGTTGTAAACTGGATGCCACTACCCGAACCACCAAAGGAATAAATAATGAGTGATAAAGAACAATATAGAAAAAGACGATTAGCGCAAATCAGGGCTAAAAAAGATCCTAACAAAGCAATTAAGTTAATAGCGTTCGTGGTTTCTTGGGTATTTATATTAATGGCTATTGATGCACATTATGGTGGCTATCCTTTTATTTATCCTGTCATGCTCACAGTATTGGGTTGGGTTGTTACTGTTTGGGCAAGTAGGTTAAGGAATAAGTGATGATTATTGATTACAGTAGAAATGAATTACTGACTGAGCAGGCTAAATACTTGCTCACTGAGTATTACTGTAAGCCAGGGGAAGACCCCCAGGATGCTTTTGCTAGGGCAGCATCAGCATACAGTCAAGGGGATTCTGAGTTTGCTCAGAGAATATATGACTATGCATCCAAGCAATGGTTTATGTTTTCCTCTCCTGTTTTAAGTAATGCACCTGCTAAAGGGGAAGATGTGGTAGGAATGCCTATTAGTTGCTTCCTAACATATGTTGATGACACGCTAGAAAGTCTTATAGAACATAATGACGAAGTAGCGTGGCTATCCGTTAAAGGAGGTGGTGTAGGAGGGCACTGGGGTGCTGTGCGAGGGGTGTCTGACAAGGCACCTGGCCCGATACCTTTTATGAAGGTTGTGGATTCCCAGATGACTGCCTACAAACAAGGTAAGACCCGCAAGGGTTCTTACGCTGCCTATCTAGATATAGGGCATCCCGACATAGTGGAGTTTATTAACTTCAAGATGCCTACTGGTGGAGACATAAATCGCAAATGTTTAAACCTATTCAATGCAGTTAACGTCACAGACGTATTTATGGACGCAGTGGAAAATGATCTAGACTGGCAGTTAGTCGATCCCGCAACAGGTGTCGTCCGTGATACGTTAAAAGCACGGGAGTTGTGGGAGAGACTGCTTGAAGCAAGATATAGAACTGGTAGCCCATATATTAATTTCATTGACGAGGCTAACAGGCATTTACCTAAAACACAACGTAATAAGGGGTTAAGAATACATGGATCTAATTTGTGCAATGAAATACATCTACCTACTAGTACTACTAGGACTGCTGTGTGCTGCCTCAGTAGTGTTAATGTGGAAAAGTACCTCGAATGGAGAAGTACTAATATGGTATCTGATCTCATCAGGTTTCTGGATAATGTTCTCGATTTCTTTATTCATAATGCTCCTTCCAGCTTAGCTAAAGCGCAGTATAGTGCTGTTATGGAGCGTAGCATAGGATTGGGTGCTATGGGATTACATGGCTTTCTAATGCAAGAAGGGTATTCTTATGAAACTCTAGCTGCTAAAATGTATGGTGAAAACATATTTAAAGACATAAAAGCACAAGCATTGAAAGCCACCTTAGAGCTAGGCAAGCAGAAAGGGGAAGCCCCTGATATGAAGGGCACAGGCAGGCGTAACGCCCATCTACTCGCTATAGCCCCTAATGCTAACTCTAGTATTATATGTAACTGTACTGCTAGTATAGAGCCTTTAAAATCTAATGCTTTTACACACAGAACTAGAGCAGGTAGTCACTTAATTAAGAATAAATATTTGCAGAACAGGTTGTATGATTACGAAAATTATTTTAATGAGACAGATACTTGGGACTCTATTATTAAACATCAAGGATCAGTACAACACTTAGAATGGTTATCAGATGAAGATAAGGAAGTGTTTAAGACTGCATTCGAGATAGACCAACACTGGGTAGTTGAGCATGCAGGAGCTAGGCAAAAGCATATATGCCAGGGACAGAGTGTTAACCTATTCTTCCCTGCTAAAGCACCTGCTAGCTATGTTAATAGTGTGCATCTAAGAGCCTGGAAGCATAAGTTAAAAGGACTATATTATCTACGTACTTCTAGTGGTGTACAGGTTGATGTAGGACAACGTGTAGATAGAGAAGCATTGAAAGATGCAGAGGAGTGTTTGTCATGCGAGGGTTAGATGTTAACAGATAAGAGTGAATACTATAAACCATTTAAGTACCCTTGGGCAGTAGAGTTTGCGATAGCACATGAGCAAGCACACTGGGGAGAATGGGAGGCTAACCTGCAGCCAGATGTAGACCAATGGAAGACTGGCAAGCTATCCTCTAACGAAATATTTAATATAACACAGATACTAAGACTGTTTACACAGTCGGATGTAGAAGTAGGGAGGAACTATCTTGAATCTTATATTCCAAAGTTTAAGAATAACGAAATCAGGGCTATGCTTACCAGCTTTGCTAGCAGGGAGTTCGTGCATCAGCGTGCTTATGCTTTACTTAATGATACATTGGGGCTACGAGAATCAGATTATTCCATATTTGCTGAATATCCTGCTATGAAGAAAAAGATTAAGTACATGGCAAAGGCAGACACAGACAACATTACTAACACAGCATATGCACTGGTTAAGTCTGTGATTAATGAAGGTGTAGGATTATTTTCTGCTTTTGCTATGTTGCTTAACTACCAAAGATATGGTAAAATGAAGGGCATGGGTGATATAGTAGAGTGGTCTGTAAGGGATGAATCTATGCATTGCATAGGAATGACTAAACTGTTCAGGGAGTATTGCACTGAGCACCCTACTATTGTCACAGACGAGTTTAAAAGTGAGATATATGAAATGTTTAGAAAAGAAGTAAAGCTGGAGGATAATGTGATAGATCTATCATTCTCTACTGGGGAGTTGACTGGTATTACATCACAGGATGTAAAGCAGTATGTCAGATACCTAGCAGATAAGAGATTAATCCAGCTGGGGCTGAAAGGTAACTGGCATGTCAAAGATAACCCGTTACCATGGCTGGACTGGGTAGTGTCTGGAGACAGCTTTAAGAACTTCTTTGAAGGTAAGGTAACAGATTATAATTCAGAAGGATTACAAGGTGATTGGGGGTGGCCATGAATAAAGATGAATTGATAGCTAAGATGGTAAAAAAACGTGGTTTAAGGGCCAAAATAGATGCTAACTGCATTGACTGTACCTATGACCCTAAAGATAAGGGTTCGTGGCGAAAACAGGTCCAGAACTGCACTATTTTCACCTGTCCGTTGCATTCTGTGCGTCCTACTAGTAAAGCATAATGGACCTAGTAGTAATATACACAGTATTAGTAGCTTTATATGCTACAGATATAATAGTGGGGGAATGTGTCATAAGGACAGATATACCAGAAGTTAAGTGTATAGTACTAGGTAAACCTGCAGTAGGAGATATAGGCAGAAGAGGCACTATATGGGTTACAGATATAGATGGAGAAATGTTTGCGTTAACACCTAAAGGAGATAAATGATGTTTAATTCAAATAAAGACCAAATTGATAAACTGGTAAAAGAAGTTAAGGAATTAAAAAAAGAAGTATTTGGGGGCTATATTAACTATGGGTATACTAAAAAGAAGGGGCTAACCGAAAAGGTAACTAAACTAGAAAAGCATAAGCATAAGCATTACGTTAAAATACCTAGAAAAGAAAGCAATCCTGGGGTGGAGCGGTTGCACGAATTTTTGGATGACGGTTATCAATCATTCGATTTATATGATACAAGAGATGTAGTAGAGGTAGTAGAAGCTTTACTTAAATATCTTAAAGTAGATGTAGTAACACATCGTGCAGAAAAAGAAAATATAGAACTAGTTAAAGCTAAAAAGAGTAAGAAGTGATACCTGTATGGATAGATATAACATGGGCTATCCTATACGCATTGACTGCTTTATGCCACCATTTACTGGGAAAGAAAGTGAATGCTTGGCTTGGTCTAGCATTACTAGAATGTATTTTTTTAATAACAGGAATTTACATACAATCATTATCGCTTATTTGTTTCTCAGCGATATACGCAGTAATACAGATAAATAACTATTGGAAGTGGAGATGAAGAAACGTAAACCCATACTTAAGGAAGTCAGAGAGCCTAAGTATAGACAAAGAGTAGTTCCTGATAAAAAGAAGGAACAGAAAAAAAGAGGAGAAATAAAATGAATGAAAGAGATTTTTGTTATTGGTTAAGAGGTTATTTTGAACTTACAGATGAAAATGATGTAATATCATTAGCCCAAACAGATATAATTAAAGAACATTTAGATTTAGCTTTAAATAAAGAAATTGTAGTAACACATACACATGTTGCTGGAGAAGACACTAGGTTTTGTTAAGGAGTAAACTATGAGTAATGAACCTGTCAAAGTAGTAGTGGATGTTAATGTAGGGGATTTTGATTTCTCTATAGAAAAAGAGTATAAGATGGTAGCATTTAAAAGATGCTCTGATGAGTATGGGCAAGATCTATTTAATGAGATAGTCCAGTATATAAATGAAATAGAAAAAGCAAAGGAGATATAGATGAAAGCAACATTAACTAATAAAGAACTAAGTTTTAAACCAATAGATATAACTATTACTTGCGAAAACGAGCATGAACTTAAATATTTATGGAAGTTATTCAATATGGATGAAAGTAAAGTTAATGAAACTACTTCTGTGTATGATTTTGAGCCTATGTATGTTTGTTCTGGAAGTGTATGGGAAATGATTGAAACTGAATTAAACGCGTTAGGAGTTGCAAGATGAGTACAGGATTCAAATGGTCGTACAGACTAGTAGATAGGAATGATAAAAAAGTATGTGTGTGCTACACAGAAGAAAATGATAAGTTTACACTTAAAACAAGTATACTATGTGGGGGAGTATGGGATACTGAGGAGGAACGCTTGCATGCTTCTGATTTAGGTAAGATGGCTGCACAGCTTATACGTCTTGGTTTAGGAGCACCACAGGAGCAAGCTATAAAGTAGATGCAACTACTAATTAAACTAATACCCAATCCTATGTGTCATGAAGAGATACTTAATGATACTTTAAAGAACTATCAAGTTACATCTGTAGCCTTCACAGAAGGAGAGTTAAGAATAAATACTACAAAAGGTATTAAAAAATACCCTATGGCATTTGTACGTAACTTTGTTCTCTGGGATGAGGAAGGGCAAAAAAAGGCCCTCTTTTGTGAGGGCCAGGAAAAGTGACGTTTTGTTATTATTGATTGTCAGTCACTACCGCGAAGCTTTGCAGCTTCTTCTTGAGCACGATCAAGTCGTGCCTTCTCACTTATTTTTAAGTTAATAACTCCTTGCTTTGGATCTTCTTCAGATAGTGCAAGATTAAGGTTCTCTATAGAACGCTTAACACTTGAACCTGCAAACACTGCATCAGATATATAACCTAATACAGCAGCCAGGAGTTGTACATCATCTCTGTCAATTCCCATAATGTTACTCCTCTATCCTATTCAATATAACTAATACTTGATCAATAAGTATCTGTATGGAATCTAAGTCCCCACCTATACCTGCGTCTATAGCATCAGTAATATCTTCAGCTTCTTGAATCTTTTCTGTTCTGCTAACAAACTCTTCATCAGTAATTCGATCTAACACATAGTTCTTGTTTAATCTGTCTTGCAGATCAGCGAGCACTCCATACACTTGAGTTACTTGACAAGTTTTTACAATATCAAGCTCAGTGCATTTCTGTGTTACTTCTTCCCCAGTATCCCCAAAAATAGGGATACTGTCACAACTGAATAAAGTAGCTGATAGCAACAGTGCTAAAAGTACTTTTTTCATATTACTTACCTCCGACTGGAGTTTTAGTAATGATTCTTAGAACACCAAACACAACACCTACAGCGGCAAGTAACACATCAGTGTTAGTAGTAAGTAGGTTTGCTACCTCTACAATTACTGGAATGTTAAGCATTGATCCCACTCCTGTTATGAATGCTAATCCACTTATGATTATTGTCTTATACCCGTCTAACATAATATTTACCTCGTTTTATTACACTTCTACTTCTTCAGGTTGTATAGGTAATGCTTTGACACATTCTTCCCATACTGCCTGTTGAATATCGTTAGGGGACCACTTGTTTAAAGGTTCTTCATACAGAACTTTTATCCATCCCCATATTATTAATCTTTCTTCTCCTACTATACCTTCTGTTATAGTATACTCTACTTGTTCTTCGTCACTGGCACCAAGATCTCTATTGTGTGCTATAGCAAATGCTACATCAGATTGCCATTCACAATTGTAGTATAGTGGATCAAGTTCATCATTGTCTGCCCATGTTATACAAGTAGTAAGTAATAGTATTAAAGCAATAAATACTTTTTTACATTTCATTATTGATACCCTCGATACTCAAGTGAGTAGTGGTTTCCATCGTTGAATCTTCCCCCCCATCTGCATAATGGGTGCATAGACTCCCACTTTTCCCCAAGATGTCTATGTGCTTCTGTTGTAGTTTGGTATACACCATCTATCCATAAATTCCAGTCATGGGCAAGCTTTAATTTATGTAGGCTTGTTGCCCTACCATATGCACCTTCTTTTCTTTTACCAAAGTGACCAAACACGCTGGGTGCTCTGAAACCATCCCCTTCAGTTAATTCATATCCTTGCTCATGCACCCACACCAGCCATTTAGCCTGCAGTTTAACAAACAATCTTTGATGTTCAGATAAAGTCATTAGAATGCCCCTGGATGATTCTTAAATCTTTTAGAAGCTTCGTTAGCATCTTCAGCACCTTCTGCTATTACAGGAGGTATAATACCATATTTCATTAAATCGCTTCTCCACACTTTAACTACCGATTGTGGTGGAGGGTTGTCTGCTCCATATTTAGTCATTTGAGCAGCAATCCTTGCTACGTCAGGATTATATAAGGCTTCCTGTTCTATTCGTGATATAGCTCTCTTATTTAAACTAAAACCAAATCCAATTAAAGATCTTACTATTAAATTAAATTCAGAGTCTCTTCCTTGACTTATAGCCCTTGCTTGTGCAATATATGATGTACTGGTAGTTCCTGTAATATCTTTTAATACATCAGTAACTCCTCCAGCTTTAGTAGGCTCTGGTACCTTAGAAGAATCTACTCGCTTTAAGGCAGCAGCATACGTAGTTAGATCTCCATAATGTTTTGGACCCATACCTATAAGTAAAGTTTCTTTCCTGTCTTCTATATTCTTTAGTAATTTATGAGATATAATAGTTCCCTTACCATCTACAGAAGTCTTAAGTAGATGGTTACCTAAAAACCTTGCCCACCCTTGTTGGGCATCTGGGTTTCCTTTTAACTTCTTGTTTACCATTAACATAACATTCTTATCTTTTATAGCTGACTCTGCTAGAGCTTGTGGGTTGTCTGTTTTAGCTAACTTAGACATTATCTCACCTTTGTAGATAGTCTGGTTAGCATCCACAATAGTTTTTGCTCTTTGTATCTGCTCAGCTTGCGCTGCAGTATCTTTAAGTGCTCTACGCATTTCAGGGACCATATTAAGTCCTTCTTCATGTCTAGCCAACCAAGCATTAGCTTTTTTTACATTAAGTACTCCAGTAGTTTGGTCTATAGAATGTTTAGCAAACATGTATGTTATACCATTATGTAGGGCTTGCCATGCTGCAGGATTATCAATCTCACTTCCAAATGTAGTTCTAAACTGTTCTATAGTAGATAGATTTCCTTTGCTACTATCCAGTTTAAACCAGTTACGTACTAAGTCTTCAGCAGGTACTGATGCTTCCCCCCTTTTAGTAACATCTTTCATGCGATATGCCATGCCTACATTAAATCTGTCTACAATATCTTTTTTATAAACATCTTTAGCTTGTCTAAGCATCTTTATTGCAGCTTTCCCTTCAACTTCCTTCACCATATCTAGTGCCCCAGGAACATATTTCCCATCTTTCCCAGTACCACCTTCTATCTTACTTTTAATAACTGTTAGTACCCTTACAGTGTTTTCATCACCTACAGCTTTAAATCTTGCTATATCACTAGACAAAGTAGACAGTATACCCCTGGTTCTGTCTAGACTTATAATATCAGGTCCCTTTTGCCCAGGGATAGTTCCTATCATAGGATCTGATCTAGGTGGAGTATCTTTTCTATCTTTTAATATTTTAGTTACTGATAGGGGTACAGTACCATCTGGTAATGTTAAGTCTTCAACAAAGCTATCCACAGTGTCCCAAACATTTCTCATAGGAACTTTAGCTTCCCCCACACTATCATACAATACAGCTACCCTTGCTTTAGCAAGTTCATATTGCTGCACTCGTAACTTTTCTATAGCATTTCCTATGCTTTGTATATTATGCTTATTTATCCTTTCAGTTAACATAACTTCTTTTGCTTCTAACTCCTCTAACTTCTTAGTGTAAGAAGACAAAGTAGTTCTAACATCACCTTTTGATTCTTTTAGAATCTTAGCTGCTATCCCATCAGAAGACCCAAATCTATCTTTAGCATAGTCATCTAAAGCATTTCTTTGTGCTCCTTTATGTGTCTTTGCTCTAGTATGTGCTGCTTGATCAAACCTAGCTATATTTTGTTGTGTAGATATAGCAGTGCTGTCATCCATTAATTCACCTAAAGTGAATTTAAGTCCATCTACATTTTCTTCTAAATGAAGACCTTCTTGCACATTTGTTTTTACTTTTGGGTCAGACTTAACTGCATCGTCCACTAGAAGTTCTATTTCTTCTTGAGCTTTAGTTTTTACTGACTCATTATTAAATGGTGATTTAACCTTATTAACTACATTTGCTGTACTCCTTGCTGCTAAAATACTGCCCTTTAAGAAAGCCAAAGGAGATACCATATCTAACCCTACTTTAGTAGCAGTAGCTGATGAAGGTCTACCAGATACATCATATACTTTATCACTAACCCAACTTGTAGCATTGTCCCACATCACGAAAGGAGTGGTAAGAGTCTCAACCATATCAATTGACTCTTGTTCTGAAGGTGTATAAGAAACTGAACTTTGTACTTTACGCATAACATTTGATGCATAATCTATGGATGCATCAATTTTATCACTATCAAATATATCTGATATAGATCTAGTAGTTGCTAGCTTATGCCCTGCGAGAGTTGCCGCACCTGCAACACCTCCTGCTATTGATCCTGCTATTCCAACTGTTGCCATCAGCAATGCTTCCGCTTCTATTTTGGAATTATGGAGAAAATCCACCCCAACCTTTGCTGCAGTATCCATTACAGACTCGGGAGTAACAGGCTGATCTTTAGGCATACCCTCTTTTATTTTAGCTTCTTTTTCTGCTACTCTAGTATCCTTATATTTAACATCAAAGATAGGATCACCATCAGCTATGGTTTCCCCAGACTCTTTATTTTCTAGGAAGTCAGAAGCTTTAACATCAAATATATCTTCGTTACTTGACATATCGTTTTCGCCATTCCTCTATAGCCTTTTTCTCTGGTATTTTAGAACCTGCTCGTTGGTTTATTGTATCCCAGTATTCATAGAAAGTTATAAGTTCACCATCTGCATCAATTGCAGCACCGACAAAATCTGTTCCATATTTTTTATTCCATTCAGAGTCAGCTATACGATATAAAGATTCATTATTCATTTCGTTTTGTATGAATTGAAACCTTTCATTATTCCATCTACTTACTGCTTTTTGATATCTCAATATATTCATATTGGTCTTTTCAGTATTAGTATAATTTACTGTAGATCGTTGTAGCACTTCTAAATCTTTGTCTGAAATACGAGGACCATTTTGGACTATTTTAGCAAGTATAGTAGCGCCAAAAGCTCTAACAGATTCTTGGCCAGCCTGATCCCACCCTTCAGGTAGGGATAAACCAAAAGCCGCAGCGTATCCACCAATAATTGTTTTAATATTACTCAAAGCATCAGTACCAATATTAGGATCAGCTAATTGTTGCATAGCTAAACTAGCTGCTTGGTAATTACTTACTTCAGTATTATATATTTCACGTTCATCCCTAAGTGTCCTTTCACTGGCGGCAATAGCTTTAGTAATGCCTCCAGTAGTCATGTTATTCATCCAATTATTTTTATCATTACCATCATCAATAATTGGATCAGGAGCATCCGGTTGATTAGCTCTATTGTTTTTATTTATTCTAGACTGTTCATAGTCAGCTCTATGCTTAGCTTCAGTTTCTTTCAAACGAGCAATTGCATCACGTTCCCTTTGTTCAGCATCAAATATTACTTCTTTATTAGAAGCTTCATATTCTGCTAGTTCTGCTTTTGCTACAGCTTGTTCTGTGTCAGCTTGAGACTTCTTAGCTCTATTACCTATTTGAGACTTCCACTCTTCAATCTCAGCTTTCTGAGCTGCTTGTCGTTGTAGTTCTCCTACTAAATCAACATCCATGCGTTCAATGTCTTTGTTGAATTTAACAACGTCTTGCATTCTATCAACAACACTTATATCAGTATATTTAGCCATTATTGGTACCCTCCCCATAAATTACCGTAGGTAGCATCGTCAATGTTTGGAGGTGTATTATAAGGATTGAATCCTGGTGTAGCTGATTTATTTCCTTTTAGTATATCTGCTAATGCTCCTCCTACAGAAGGTATAATTCCGCCCAAGGCTCTGTACCTGCTTGCCGTTCCAGCTGCGTTATTCAGTCCTGCATTATGTTGTACTTGAGCAGCAGCAGGGCTACCAGTAGCAAGAGTATTTAATCTGTTAAATGCATTATTAAATTCTGTACTAGCAAAGTTTTGACCATATTCTAATGAAGCAAGGATACCCCCACCCGACATTCTATCACCACTAGCTGCAGATTTACGTCTCACAGCTTCTTCACCTTGATCAAATCTAAACTGATAACTAGGGTCTTGTCTTAGCACTTCATCTGGGTTATCCATAAGCTGTCGTAATCTTCCAGCGTAATATGGTCTGTGTCTTGCCTGTGGGTCTGCTAACCCTATAGCTTGATCAGAGGCTTTCTCAGAAGTCCTTTGTGCGTCTTTTTGACTTTGATAATCTAATAAGCTTCCCACTACACCCCCTGAACCACCTTTACCTATTAGTATATCTACTAGACCTCCAGCACCCCCAAGGGCTTTTACTCCACCGGATAATATATTACCCAAAGTACTACCAGCTCCTCCAAGTAGTTCTTTACCTTTATTAAATATGTCAGATAACCAGCTCATATTTCCTGTTCCATTATTTGTTAGTTTTGATAATGCTCCTGGTGTTTCTAATCCACCAGTTATAGCACCACCTAAGATACTTCTTAAATCTCCACCTTGCAACGCATTACTTGCAGCTCCAGTAAAAGCATTGATTCCTGTTTGTCCTATCTGTGACCCAAGGTTAGTACCAGATAATATTTTGTTTAATCCACCTGAAGCAAGACCACCTAAAAGTCCTCCTTTAAGTATGCCTTCAATGCCACCCCCACTTATGGCACCTCCTACTGCACCTCCAAATACTCCACCTACTCCTGGTGCAAGGAAATTACCTACTAATGGTGCAGCTACAGATAAAGCTTTCTTAAAGAAACCCCCACCTTTATTAGCAGCTTTTCTTGCATCCCATGTCTGTTGTGCAGCACTTCCTACTTGGTAAACAGCATCTAGTAGTGGATCAGCTTCCCTAGCTTGATCTACAGTAAGACCATAAAACTGTTTATGCTCATCACTTAATTTGTTATAAAACTCTTCATCAATAAAGGCATCGTTTATTTCTTTTCCAACTTTCTCATTGATAACAAAATTATCTTCACCTTCACCAAGTCCTTCTAAAGAAAAGTTACCTTTTGATTTTTCAGAAACACTACCACCAAATAAATCTTTGTTAGCACGTTCCCAAGCATCTTCGTAATCTTTGTCCCCTACATTATATGTTTTAACAGTACTGGTAGCTGCCCTAGTAGAGTTTGGAGTAATTCTACCTGGGGTATTAATTGTTTCTCGTATAGCCTTATCTTTTCTAAGCTCTTTAGTTCTTAGGGTGGTTTGATCTAAGAAATCATCAGTTTCATACCCAGCAAAATTCCTTTGATTCTCAAAGAAGCTTCTTCTAGTCTTTTCAAAAGGATCTCTTCCATGCTGACCTACTCCTTTTCCTGACCCCCAGTATACTCCTATACTATTTAGTATACTATGAGACATTTCTGGGTTAGCCCCAGAAAATGGAGTGAAACCTCTTGCTGCAGTTGTTGTGGTAGTTGTACCACCTCCTACTTCTGCTAGCAAGTCAGTATAAGCATGGTTCTCATAAGCATCATATAAATGATCTATTTGAGAAACTTGGCTACCAGACAGACCTCCATACTTACGCAGGTTGTCTTTGGTTCTATAATTCTGCCATGTATCCCAATCTAATATGTTAGCTGTCTTATCAGAAAACTTAGACTGTATTATTTTTCTAGGAGCTAGTACTGAGTTACCCATTAACCTAATAACTCCATTTCAAACCAAGTAGCTCTAGTGTGATTAGTTTCAAACACATTAGTAACATTTAAGTTACCACCAGAATTCTGTCTAACTTCCAGCTCAAAAGTATCACCTTCTATAACAGGTATAGGGGCACTTGCTATAGATTGTGCGTGTCCTTTACTAAAACTATTAATGTTAGCAATTTCAGTAGTTCCTAAACATAACCCAGACATGGCTGCTATGCGTGTATCTGCTGATGCGTCATCACCATCAGATGCTTTAGCAAGTACTCCCATAAATCTAGTTCCAGTAGCATCAACTACCCACACTACTTGCGCTCTAAGTCTAACTAATCCTACACCCTTTGGTACTATAAATTTATTGTTAGATAGATCTGCTATATTATTAGTATCATATGGAGCAGCCGCAAAAGTAACTACAGTATCTGTATCATTAGTAATAGCTTGAGTAGCAGTGCTTTGCATTAAAGCACCTCTGTATCTTATAGATCTATCCGCTTCAGCTAGCCATTCCCGCCAGATAAAGTCAAAGTTCGGATTCTCCGTAGGAGGCCGTGACCTAGCCATTAGTGTGTCCCTATTACTGGCTTAAGCACCCAATTTTGCAAGTATACTCTTGCTTTAGTACTAGAAGATATTTTAAATGCTCTACCAAAGCTAGAACCTAATCCTGACTGATAGAATCTTCTACCTGACCAGTCTACTGTTCTTGCAGTAGTAAATGTCTCAAAGAAATCATCAGACCATGAGAAATCTATATCTACAGATCCTGAAGTAAGATTACCATATGTACCTTCAATTCCTACCTGTCTCCATAACTTTCTTTCGTGAGTACCTAAAGTAAAATTAGGAGAAGTAACACTCCAAGTTATTGCACTACCATTTAAAGGTATACCATCATCATCTGGTAAAGCAGATGGGTTATCTTCCATACTATTATTAAGTAAGGAACTAAATATTATTGATTCGCCTTGATGATTAATCAAAGACCCATTAATAGTAGCAGCTATAATCTTAGGATCTAAATCTGTATTAGCAGATGACCAATCGTACAATGCCCCATATTTAACATCATACATATAGTTATCATTAATAGTGTATGTATTAGAACCTGATACTGGATCTTCTTCTATTATCTGAGTAATACTTACTAAGTGTCTACCTTCAATAGTTACACCAGCTAACACTAATTCATGGTTAGCAATAGCCA
>JBFIJM010000007.1:0-52105 GCA_041600715.1 Saccharimonadales bacterium (SeqCode)
CACCTCTACCACCTCTACCACCTCTACCACCTCTACCACCTCTACCACCTCTACCACCTCTACCACCTCTACCACCTCTACCACCTCTACCACCTCTACCACCTCTACCACCTCTACCACCTCTAACGCTGACATCCAACGACGCATTAATAGTAATTCTCCGAGGTCCCCATATCAACGATCAACCGGGAAAAAAAAGGCAGAACATCGAGGACAATTCAAACTTTTGTTGGAAGAGGTGGATGTTCTGACGACATATTTTAATATTACCAATCTTTCTCCTATGACGGAGTCGGAAACTCGTATCGTTGTGGTGTATGTTGGTGCAGCCCAAGGTATTCATCTCCCATATCTTATGAAAATGTTTCCCTTCGTAGAATTCCACCTGTATGATCCTCGCCCCTTCTGTAAAAAGGTGATAGATATGGCTAACGATGAAAAAAATCACCGTGTCAACACATACACCCAATTCTTTACTGAGGAGACTGCTAGGCAATGGAACTCTGCTAAGCATCCTGGGAAACACATTATCTTCATTTCTGACTTGCGTACCGCCGATCACACCAAAATGTCACGAGCCGAGAATGAGGCAGCGATTGTGCGCGACAATGACCTTCAAAAGGTTTGTTACTTGGCGATGAAACCATTTCTTAGTATGTTGAAATTTCGCCTCCCATGGGATAACAAGGTAACTTTATATATGAAGGGTGAGATTAGGCTCCAGGCATATGCTCCACCGACTTCGACAGAAACGCGATTGGTGATCATTGGTGGCAATCAGTTGCCTGATTTTCCATACTGCAACCGAACGTATGAAGAGCAGATGTATCATGTCAATAGGAAAGTCCGTCTTGCGGAGACATACGGGGTGTTTTCGTTTGAAGAGGCGCTAGCGCGTGAAATAATTCGAGAATACCTCGAGTTGCCTGGAATTTCGAAAAAGTGGTCTATTGATATGATTTTTAGCGAAGCTCAACGTTGTTGCGGTACGAGAAAACGCAATCCATTTGTACATAATAAAAAATAATAAAACAGTACATGCGATGTTTGTTTTTTTTCATTGTCCAGGTATGATAACTGGAGTATTGGCTAAAGCAGCTTCAGCAGCAGCTTTAGCAGCCAACTCGGACGCTTCAGCAGCAGCGATTGTTGTGTCTGTTAATTCACTCGTAGCTACAGCATTTGACATTACCAAAATTGCACTGGAAATAGTAACAACTCCTGTTGATACACCAACCAACCAGGCTAACATACTACGATCTTTATCTGGATGCATGAATCGTTCGTACATTGCGAATATCATTGACATGATAAAAAGAGTGCCTCCCACATAAATCATATTTGCCGCCAATGGATTATTATCATCGTTTTTATTTATTATCGACTTTATTGTTACGTAGCCAAGTATAATCATTAAGATTATGATAACGAATATAAAAAACGCCGCGATGTAATCTAATTTGTCCATATATTAATAAAAAAATAATTCATCATTATACTTCTACCCATCCTTTTTCTTCATCGTCTTCTTCATCGTCTTCTTCATCGTCTTCTTCTACCAGCTGCCACTCTTCTCCATCGTCTTCTTCATCGTCTTCTTCATCGTCTTCTTCATCGTCTTCTTCATCGTCTTCTTCATCGTCTTCTTCATCGTCTTCTTCATCGTCTTCTTCATCGTCTTCTTCATCGTCTTCTTCATCGTCTTCTCCTCCTGTACCGAAATGTTCAAGCCATTCACCAAAATCTTCGATTTTTCCGGGACGAATATTTGCTTTTATTTGATCTAATTCTTTTTCCTCCTGCTCATCGACTGATATAACTGCTTTCTCATTATTCTTGGACTCATCTGATAACGTATCAATCACTTTTTTTCCTTCTTCAAAAGATTCGGGCTCGGGGACTTGGTCGGGCTCGGGGACATGTTCGTACTCCTTATTCTGTTTATCCTGTAATATCTGTATCTTTAGCTCGCGCTTCTGATAGTAATATACTGCAATCGGGACTAAAATATCTAAAAATGCAAAATATTGAACAAGTATTTTGCACTCACAGAATTTGAAGAAGAGAGTCAATACTAGACACACGAACGCAGCTATGAAAGCTTTGAGACAAGGTATCCAACTGCGCAACCACCTCCGCAACGGGGCAGTTGCCGCATGGGTCACCGATCCAATACAGTCGGCAACTTTCGCAGATAAACCGATAAGAAGCATCACGATTTTATCCAGTCCATTAAATAGAGGCCCAAAAATCAATTTTTTTTACATAGATAATAAGTATGTATACAACATACTAATATAATTGAAACTGCATATACCTTGAATGGATCGTCTAAGATTTCAAATAAGATTTTGAGCATCATTATTTTGAACATATACAATGTATTAATATTAAGTTTATATGGTTAAAATATAGATGGTAAAATCGATATTTTTATTTCAACGCGGATTAAGGTTAGATGATAATTTGGCTTTGATTAAATGCTTAGATAATTCAACTACGATTTTGCCAGTTTTTATTCTAGACCCACGTCAATGCATTCCTAATAAAAATAAATTTTTCTCTAAGTGGGCTTTTGGATTTATGCACGAATCACTTAAAGATCTTAATACACATTTAGAATCTATAGGTAGCCGATTATTAATTATCGAAGGTTTACCGCATAAAATTCTGCCGATGCTTATCAAAAAATTTGATATAATGAATGTATATTGCGCTAAAGATTATACTCCTTTTGCAAAAATTAGAGAAAGTCAGATTAATGCAATTACTAATCTCATATTGGTTAACGATTATTTATTGTTTAATCCTGGGGATGTCCTGAATAAAAGTGGTAAATCTTACAAAGTCTATACACCTTTTAAAAATACAGTCGCATTACTGGAAGGAAAAATACTTAAACCAAACACTGTGCATTTCTACACGACGGGTGGATCAAAATTCTTGAAGTCAAAATTAATACCTAAGAACCCGACTGCTTGGAAATACATGGAGGACATTAGTATAGGTCAACCTGAATTCCCAGGGGGGAGGATATCGGGAATGATTGCTCTTCAAAACGTTGGTAAAACACAACAATCTTATGACAAATGCAGGGATTATTTAAAATTCAAAACATCAAGATTGTCTCCGTATATAAAATTTGGATGCATATCGATTAGAGAAGTTTGGAAAACCTTCGGTTCTCTACCATCAGCTTCCGAAAGAATGTTAAAGAATCAATTATTATGGAGGGAATTTTATTATCATATGTACAATGCTAATCCTGAATTACTTGAATGGGATACAAAAGTATCAAATCTACCAACGAATATTTTAACAACATCTATAACTCCGGACATAGTTCGAGAAAGTCTGCAAGTATTAACTTCGACCGGATATTTGCACAATAGAAGACGTATGATATTGGCAACTTACCTTCTACATTATAAAAAAATATACTGGAAACGTTGTGACAGATTTTATGCTAAATTTCTTGTTGATTATGACCCCATTGTCAATGCTGGTAATTGGTTAACCATAGTTGGTCAACCTAAATTTAAGTGGTTAAAATCGGAGACACAGCAAAAAAAATGGGATAAGTCTTGCCCCAATTAAATCAATGTTTGGCTTTTTTGTACCGTTACAAAATTATATAGATTGAGGTATAAAATTTTTCTATGATATTGCACTATCATGACATTGATTCGATCGATAACTTAGAGAGTATTTGTTTTTTTACCCCACTACTCTTAGATGATACGGAGGATTAGTAGTTGGTAATCCTGTCAAACCCCATGCACCAATTACAGCAATATTACCAGCCATTGATCTTACGGTAAATGAAAGAGTCTCTCCAAATTCATATATCTGAACTACTTGTCCAGGGATCAGTGGCGACGACACTTCAATTTCGAAAGAGCTTCCACCTATGTCAACCACATCAAGTACAGTATATGGATAACCGGGCATTCCTGCTGAGGTTGGCTGGCTAGTTGGCTGGCTAGTTGGCTGGCTAGTTGGCTGGCTAGTTGGCTGGCTAGTTGGCTGGCTAGTTGGCTGGCTAGTTGGCTGGCTAGTTGGCTGGTCGGTCAGATCAGCCTTTTCCATAATAAAAGACACACCTAAAACGCCCAACATAACAACCAATATAACAATCAATATAACAATAAACGTCATCATAACTATATTAGGCAAAAAATAAATAACCATCTCACGTAAGTACTTGAAATAATTGAGTCTCCGCTATATCAACGATGTTATTGATGCTGCACAAGTAGTACCCACGGGCCTTTTTATATTTTTCAAGCTTCTTGACAAGCTCTTTGTAATGAAGTTGACCAATCAGCGGGATAGACCGAACACACAAGTACTTACCTCGGACACGTTTAGGCTTACCTGTCAAACATTGGATCGCGATTAAATAAACGTCGTCATGATCAATATCATAATGGCTCAAGCTGTCAAAATCATACATCTCGGATTTTTTACTATTTATCTTAGTTTTCCTTGTCGCTTTAGTTTTTACTTTCACCTCAGATGTATCTGAGTCGCGACTGCCTACAAGATCTGCTTCATCATCGTCGCTACCACTACTCCCACCTACCATCACCGCCTTATAATATTCGTCAGATTCATCTGATTCATCTGATTCATCAGACTTGTTATCATCAAAGAAACCATGCTCAACAAGAAATTCATGACTTAATAAGTCGGTGATTTTATCTTTTTTTCGGGGGGTGGATGATTTTCCCTTTATCCCATCATCAAATTTTACCTTACTTGGATTGACTATGTAAATTTCAATATGTTTGCAGAATTTTTTCTCTAACGCCGCTCGAATTTTTTTATCAACGTCTCCATTATATTCAAATGACTCAGGGTCAGCGTGAATTTCGCGAAGTGCTTGCAACTCTTTTTGACTATCATGATATTTATAAAGTTGCCCTGTCTTAAACGCGATCTCACCATTTGCTATTAGAATGTCATTTTTCAGCTTAGCATTCTGATCCTCAAGTACTTGAAGTGCTTTATCTAGATGTGCTACCCCTGACTCTTGGAGCTGATCAAGAACTTCAGTCACAAACTTTTGAAAAATTTTAGCTAACGGTACTCGACTTGTAAACAATAATTTATAGACTCCCACTTTAGTTAGCATACTTACATAATAAGTTTGTCCTGACTTAAGGATTGGACATTTTCTGAGGAGTTCATCTTCGTCATAGTCTTTAATGGTATTTCTGATTTTGACAATCCCTAACAGTCCTCCAATTTCGTTAGCTTCAAACAATGGATCCTTATTAGTTCCGTATGTTTTTACATTCACGAACGTTGGATCAAATCTTTCAAAAATCTTATGTATGATAGTGTCTGCACTTTTGTTCTCTATGTGTGCCATAATGTTTGATGTATATGTAGTGGTTGCTTAGTATTTAATATATTAATTCAATTTTTGTGGAATTTGTCGGGCTAAACCTGCCGCCCATAAAGAAGGCGTCTGCTAAACCTGCCGCCCATAAAGAAGGCGTCTGCTAAACCTGCCGCCCATAAAGAAGGCGTCTGCTAAACCTGCCATATATAAAGACGGAGTCTGCTAAACCTGCCATATATAAATAACACCCCCTTTCGTAATTTCAAGCCGGAACCTTTGGTTACATCATGATTTCTAAGTATTATATTATTTTCTTAAGTCGTTTCGAGTAAACTTTGCCTATATTTTCAAACATATATCGGCGAGTATCTAGTCTAATCCATATTGGTCCATAGAATATTTCATTAATTCGGTCAGTACGAATCTTATCGAGTACTTAATTATATCGAGTATGCCCATCTTCATCGATCTCGATAATAATATTAAGCTCAGGGATAAAAATGTCAAGACGATATAGACAATTATCTGGTTGAAATTGAGTTAGCATTTTTACGTCCGTGAAAATCTTAAGAAGTGCTTGGGTGTATTCAAGTTCGATCGGTACACAAATAATATCTAACCCTAAAAGTTCATCTATTTCAGGGAGTACACTTTTCTAGTTTTATCACCGACATTAATAATTCCTAAATCGGAGAGACGGGTAAAATTCATTATATAATTCATCGTGCCAAAATCTAAACTAAAAAAAAATATTATATACCTATGTAGAAGGTGGGCATTTTTTGTTTAACCTGGTGACAATATATGGGATAGTATCAATTGTCCATGTACATGGAAATAGAACACCTGCAAATAAATTAAATATAGCATATTCTGAACATCCATGCCGAATAGCGTCCATTTCAGATTTATATTCTTTATAATAGCATGAATAATATTGTTGATCATCCTCTGATGCGGCTTTAAATCGTCTATAAGAATTTAATCGGGTTTTTCCGCCAGAATATGTTTTATATGTAAATGTACCAAATGCAGCCACGCCATATCCGATACACATATATTTAGCCAGGGGTGATAATTCGATATCGAGTGACTGATGAGGTTGCACTATCGACTTTGGCTTTTTCGACAACACTTCCTTAGCAAATTTAATAGATGATTTCAACATAATGACTTTATTATATATTATTTTTTTCTTTATACGTAATTACTTGGTAGGGTTGGCCTTAGTTTTAGCATTAGCATTAGCCTTAGTTTTAGCCTTAGCTTTAGCCTTAGCCTTCTCTGCTTTTAACTTATCAGATAACATTTTTTTTGCCATACTAGTAGCGAGTTTCTTTACTTCTGCCTCTTTTTTCTTCTTCTCGGAGGCTTTCTTCTTTTTCTCGATCTCTTTCTTCTTCTGCGCCGTAAATTTACGGGCAGCCGCAATTTCTGCCTTGGTTGGCCCCGTGCGGGGTCTAGCCGCAGCGGCACGGGGTTTGGCCGCAGCGGCACGGGGTCTAGCCGCAGCGGCACGGGGTCTAGCCACAGCCCTAGTGGGATAACGATTCTTGATTTGGTTCAGAGCCCGACGCACACGTTCTTTTAATGCATATACAGATTCATATTGGTACGAGTCAAGAAGCTCACGGATATCGCTCAAGTAAATATCAACATATGGATCGAGAGAGCTGGGGAAAATATTTAAGGCATACCTGAGCACTTCATCACTATATGGATTATAAGATCTATATCTAGGCAACCCAAGTAGATAATTATATCTGACAACCGTTGGTGAAGAGTCTAACGGTTTCGATGCATTTCTGGCTGCCCTTTCTGCGGCTGTAAGCCGCGATTCTAGGGTCTTTTGCTCTGCCCGCAGTTTGCGCATTTCATCCTCTTGTTTCTTGCGAGTCGCGATCTCCTTTGGCGAGCTCGGTTGTTGACTTCGGCGCGCCCGAGCTGAAAGTGGAGCCCGGCTTGAGCGTTCCTTACTTAATATCAACTCTTCTTCAATCTCTGGTTCTTCGCTAAGTACTTCCTCATATGTACTGGAAGAAGGGTCGTCTACTGGATAATGTTTTGATTCTTCGACATACCCGGGATCGGGATCGGGATCGTGTCTAGCCATCGGCCCGGCGTATGCAGGTTCAGCTTTTTGTTCAACTGAAGCGAACTCTTCGGTTTGTAACCGTTCAGCTAAAGCAGCAGCATCCTCTTTGGCTTGTAACTGTACAGCGAAAGCATGATCACTTTCGGATTGTTCTTGCCTTTCTTGATAGGAAAGTACTCCTTCACCGCCGCCGCCTCCCCCCCTTTTTAGTCGGCTGATCCCTCCTCTCCGTAGATATTGTGTGTTTGAACGATACATTATATAAGTAAAAAAAACATTTACTCATTATTACTTATGAAACATAAGACCATGATGCTCCCGGCGTAACATGGTTTCCTGGTGGGTACAGTTCAGGGGGGATATCTCCATCTACCGAATGAAATCCAGTCGGGCTTCCCGGTATCTCAACGAATGGTCCCATATGATATCTAAATCTACGATCAGGATCAAATGACAATGAAATTAAACGGTCGGCATTGGTCGGTAAAGGTGTGCTTCCAGCTAATGGTTTTATTCTGATAAATGTTTTAAGAGAAAATCCTCCAGTAACATAGTCTATCAGGCCGCCTTGAGGCGGGGTAGGATCAGGAAAGGAAACATCTTTAGGATCCGACTCAAATCCTCCCGCCATCCAAATTATTAATATAATAATCCCTACAACGACAAGTACGACGCTTGTGACGGCGAATATTTTTTTACCAGTACCCCACTCATCCATATCGGGTAAGCCAAAAACCCCACCTGATTTAACAAAAGGAGAAAACTCTTCAGGCTCTTCAAATGAGCTCATGTATATTGTAAATAAAATAATGTGTTTTAAATTATTTTTATTACCAACGCATCGCGATGGGTTGATTATAAATTACCTGAGTAGACGTGGGATCTATGACTGCCGCCAACTGATCCGCTTCAACTTGAGCAATGCGTGCCAATCGCTCTTGCTCAAGTTGAGCAGCAATCGCAGCGTCGTTCTCCGCGTCAATAAATCGTTGGGCTTCAACGGCTGCGGCGGTTGCTTCGTCGATGACTCTTTGGGCTTCAACGGCTGCAACTGCGGCTTCGTCGATGACTCTTTGGGCTTCAACGGCTGCAGCGGCTGCGGCAATAGCCTGTTTTTCTTGAATTTCTGCGGCCGACTGTATTGCAGATTCTGGAGACTTATCAAACACGCCTGCCCAGAGAAGGATCAGTAAAATGACACCAATAACAACAACGGCTACACCTAACTTTACCCCGATAGACCATTGTTCTTTTTCCGGCAATCTGTAACTTTCCTCCGACATAACGAACGGAGAAGACTCCGGTGTATAATCAAATTCACTCATTATATTAATAATATTTTTATTGGATAATAAAAAAATATTATACTATTGTATTGGTATACCAGTCATCTCCAAACCTAATCATCTCCAAACCTAATCATCTCCAAATCCAAATATTATATCAGATCTGCCCAATTGTAACATTGCTTTTTTATATCTAATAAATTTACGAAGTTCAACAATGTTAATAAAATCCATTAAACCTGGATATACTATACATATCGACTCGTACAAATTTGCTGGGATAACTTCAAGTATGAGTCCGATTTTTAGGACGAAAGGGTCTATTATTTTCCAATTTATCAAGTGTTTACGGGCGAATAATCTACTTTCAGCCGACCCGCCAACTGGGCATTTAGTTTTAGCCTCTAGCTCAGGTCGTTTAACTTTTTTCTGTTCATCGTAGATGTCTTCATTAATGCTTTTCTTAGGATAATCGACCTCGTAAAGAGCTCGTTTAAGAAATTTACCCACAACTCCAATATGTATATATTGACCAAGTACTTGCATGTATATTAGATATCGAATATCACTTGGGCAAGATTCAACACATACTTCTATGAAATTCAACCACCCCTTATTTAGTTTAGATAAATAATGACTATGCGTAGCCGGGTTGATATAGCGAGTAAATTTCGTACATCCGGAGAAAAACCTAAAATCATAATTTAGGGGAATGCTCAGACATTTGTATAATCCTCCATATCCTCCAATACTTGCAGATTTCATGAAATCTGCCCTAGGGTGGTTTAGAATATTATCGATAGATACCGTTGATAATGGAACTTTGGATTTATCATCATTAATATCGGGGGTGCCTTGATCACGTAGGTTGTCCGCCAAATATTCTATGATACATTTCATTGAAAGTTTGTACGGGGCTAAATCAATATGACTCACAGAAACAACATTATACCACACTTCACACCCACCATATAATAGAATATCTTTAAAGACAACATTAGGAAAGCGTTGAAACATAAACATTGAATGCGATTTATACAATAAAAGGTTTCAAATTTTAGTATCCAATAAATAACATAGATGATGTCTACAAAAATATCGGAATAATTATCGTTATAATTATCGTTATAATTATCGTTATAATTTTAGCTGTTCTTTATTATACTTCAGCAATAGAAAAAATGTTATTATCTATAACTAGTATGTTTAATTAGTGTAGTTGAACATACTTGTAGATATAAAAATACGTCGCGAATATAGTAATTGTTAATATTTTTTCGATATGCATATTTAAAAATTCCTCAGACATATGTCAAATCCAAATTTTACAAGTCCAACCCAGCGATGATCTCACCGCGGACAGATTCTTGTATGTTATTTGCATTTTCCTTTAAATAAGCATCGACGTCTTGAAGAATAAGCTTTTTAAATTTATCCTTGGCATCCTGTATGCCCGGGTTGTCTTCATTAATATCAGCATTAGGATTAGTAAATGTTTCGGCGAATCGGCGGTCATCGGCATCGCCTGACGCTGCGAATGCCTTAATATTTCTCTTAAGGGAGACTTGTGCTAGATTAAACGCCTCGTTTCGGTAAGCTTCCCCGGTCATTGTGTTACCAAGCCCTTCGCCGTCGATAGTTGATAGGGCGGAGATTACGCGGGCACTTCGACCGTTTCCGCATACAATGGATCCACTATCATTATAGCAATCGGCCAACTGATCTATTATAGCTTCACGGATTTTCGCCCCATTATCACCACCTTTACTAACATTGCAAGGGTGGTAAGATCTATTCCAAGTATTTACTAGGATATTTTTTTCATTGTCCCCGATAGCCACAATGTTAAGACCGCAAGCCATAGTTTCCGCGATGCAAAGAGCTTTGTCTGCTTTAACGTGTTTGCCTATGACCTCAATAATATCTCCATACCTATCGAAGCTTGTACATTTGGTCGCCCCATCAACAATCGCATCGTATGTGCTTTTTAGGTCTTTGCAAAGTACATGATCGTGGACATTTTGGGTGTCATTTGTATGTGTTTTTACATTTTTAAGATAGGTTTCTATCTTTTCTTTCTTTGTCCCGGTGGTTTTTTCTGCACGGTGTATTTGCACATTTAACTGTTTTTTTTGCTTCGTCGGTAACGCAGGGTACTGCCTAAAATCCACATTATATATTTCTCGGGCGTTATCCCTAAATCCTTCAGCTCGTTGGAAAATAAACTCTGGTTCAGCTCCTCCATAATCTTCATCTGTTATAACCCGATTATATCCTGTATATGTGTCTTCTAAGAGCTTTATCTTTTCCATCTGATACTGTTCATTCGGCCCATAAATATTGCTGCCGATAGTTGTAAGTTTATCTAGTCGGTCAAGAGCGTCATCTTCCTCTTGTATAATCTCAGGTAGGGGCGCGTTGACACGTCTGCCGGTGTCTCCATTGCATCTGCCAACTAACCCATAAATTATTAGAACAAGTATAATGAATCCTAGTATAAAGATGTACATATAATATAGGTAAAATTGAATCTTATATTTGTTAAATCCAGAGTACAATGCAAGCCAAATACACACGTACACGCGGTCAAAAAAAACAAAAATGGATAAAAGTTATTCCGACATCCCGGTATTCCCTCGATAAGATCCCAGTATGCTTGCTTAAGTTGATATGCGAGTTCGCAGGCGAGCGGTCAGCGTTTAAATTTAGGACGTTGACCAAACCAGGTATTTTTCCGGACTTTACCAAATTGCTCGGGGATTCTTTGACCGTAAATTTAGGAACACGGTATAAACAAGTATCTTTGTCGGCGATTCGATCATTAAGTTCCTCAAGTCTTCGATCGATTCAATTTACATGGTGGGGTGGGTCAATTTCCATCAGTGATGTTTTTCAAAGCTTTACAGGAAATATCCTCTTGACATTAGAGAGTATAAATATGATTGGGTGTCTAATCGACAGTAAAACTTCAATCCAATCGCTTCTCGATTTTCCCAATCTTAAAAGTTTAAATCTTGGGTGGACGAACATTAACAATGACCAGATGGGAATCATCGCACAACATCCAAACATTGTTGAGTTGTCTTTATCTGAATGTCATCAAATAACGGATATAACCTTATATCACTTATCTATGATGCCTAATTTACAAAAATTATGCTTATCATGTAAAGGCGAGGATATTATCCGAGGCCAGTATCCAATGAAAATCACTGATAAAGGTATGATGTATTTAGCGAAAAGTACATCATTAATTGATTTAGATGTGACAGGGTGTACATATATAACCAATATCGGCATCCAATATATAGGATATAAATTGCCTCAAATCGAAAGATTTAAGATATGGGGATTAGGTCGTGTTAGTGAAAGTGATTTGCAAGTATTTGATAATCACCCGCCAGGAACAGTCCTATTCCGTTTTCGTGCAAAAATGATACGTAACAAACTAATCGATTTCAGCTGTGTTTATCCTGGTCTAAAAATATAATTAATATATTAAAAAATGTCGTCATCGGATGCACGCGAAGATAAATTTTGGAATGCCCTCGGCGGCAACTGGGTTTACATTAATAATTACATACTTCAATATTTAGGTTGTACTTTTAACAAATACATCGAACTTCTTAGAGACAACTTTGATGAAAAGCGTGAGTATAAAATTTTTTCTGACACATCGTTTAAAAAAATCGTAGACATTTTTATTATTCACTCAAATACAACAGCAATCCCCCGACCGGTAACTTCAGCCGATGTGATCGAATCTGATTCTGATATATACGCGAGGCATATGATCGTTGAGCCTAATGCATTTAAGCATTCATGTCTTATGATTGGGTCAACTCGAGGGAAAGCCATCCGTCAATATTTTATGAATAAAAGGGAACTGGCGAAAATTTATATAACTACCTATCTTTCGGAGCAACATATGGCATCCCCAGCTTAGTAAAAATGTCCTTTTCGGTTTTAATCGGTATTTTTTTCTTATCTGCCCTAGTAAAGAGTCCTTTTTGATTCAATAGAAGACCTTTTTTACGAGCTATCCCTCGCATACGTATATTAAAATCCTTTGAGCCGGTTGCATATAGTAGCATAGGTATTTTTTCCTCAATAGACGTACGGAAGATGTCTAATTTATAATAGGCACCCTGATCAAACCCAATGATAAACGACATCTTGTCAGGACCTTTGGAGTAGATGTATAACGAAACCTTTGGTAAGCCAGATAGATATTCAACGTACTTATTAAGTACATGTTCGTCATCTGACACAATCATAACATCAATGTCTTTGCTAAAATCAGCACCTCGTCGATAACTGCCGACGATTTTTACCTCAGCCCGACCACCTGCTGATGCTTTAAAATCTACAAGGATATCCTCATGCTTTTTAATAACGTCACGAGGAATTCGCCGCTCAGGTTTATATTGTAGATGTAGCTGCGTTTCTGCGTTAAGGAATTGTTGATATTTCTTCATCTTAATCTGATTAATATGCTTTAGACCTGCTGCAATAATTTCATCGGCTTTTTTCGGGCCAACACCAAGTAACCCTATCAAATCAGCCTTCACTGAGGCCTTTGATACTTTGGCCTCAATAGTTGGCTTGTTCGTGATTGGCTTGTTCGCAATCAACCCTTTTAAAACCCCTTTCATATGAGGAGTAACATCGAGAGCGGTGATTTTTCGGCCAGTTGCTTTAGTCCGGACGTCCATCTCGCGGAGTTTTTGAATGACTCGATCATATGCGCGGAGGATATATTGGGTTGACGGAGAATCCGCCGCCCGCTTGACCTCCTTAAGTTTCTCAACCTCAAAGATAAGCTCACTTATCTTCATCCTTATATATGAGTTTAGAACTTGTACTTTTGTCCAGCTTCTTGATAGCTGTATGTTTTTTATGTGCATTGTGTTTATTTGAAGGCGATGGAACAATTTCTGGGTAAAATATCAATTTATAATATAATATAATGTACCTCGTCATTATTGTATTGCTTCTTATATTTTTAAGTCCAATGTTCGGACTTGGACGAACATTATCTGGCAGGCTTACATCTTGTAGATGTAAGTCAGATGGTTATTGTGCTAAGTGTGCACAGCAACGTGAAGGTATGGTTGGTTATCGGCAAGTAAGGGATGATCCAAATGGATCAAAATTATACTATCCAACATTTAGATTTATCCCAGAGACGATAGAAAATATTTCATATTAATATAATGTCCGGGCTAAAAATTGCATTTATAACTATCATAACTTTGCTGCTAATTGCAGCGATAATTGTCATAATTACAGTATTAACTGGAGATACGACTGCCCCGACTGCCCCGACTGCCCCGACTAGTACCCCAGAAAGAGAGAAGACCAAATATATAAGAATTGAAGGGAGTGGACAACCGGGCGGATACCTAGAAATTGCCGAGATTTATGTATATGTCAAGGGTATGCCTGGATACCCTATGTCATCTAGCAATTGGCGGATAGCAGCATCGCCAGGATTTCAAGGATCGTCACCCTATGCTGTTAATGACGGTCATGATATTGGTAATTTCCCCAATATATGGCATTCAGAATCATCTGTTGATCCATGGATTGAGGTTGAACTAAATACTCCTGTAGACCTTTGGGTTGTAAAAATAAAAGGAAGAACTGATTATCGATCGAATAGATTGCAAGGTGCGAAATTAATTACTTATAATTCAGACAGGGAGCAACTAGATCTTAGGATATTACGTAGTGATGTTGTACAAGAGCTGATGTATTAAAAAAATATACTTTTTATACTTAAAATCCAATAATTTTTTCGACCTCACTAGGTCCATCGATCCATCCAGGAAGTACTGCGAACGTAAAATACGTAAATCCAAGAGTAGCAAATAGTAATACATAAGATCCAAATAGCGCGCGGCCACCAATTTTATCGCCAGCGTCTTCGATGACAACTCCATCTGCGTTTACGCCACTCACTTCTAACGTGCCGCCTAATGAACGCGCTGTATGTAATGCTAAAATAGAGACGACCGACGTAAAAAGAAGCGGAAGAATCACAAATATAAGTAAAACAATAATAATAGCAATTGCACCACCAGACATTTTCAATATATACTAGCAAAACTCTCTAGTTAAAAAATAATATTAATATTTTCCTTGCCCAGACGCGGCAATCCAATTCCCCCATGTGCATCTATCGCATCCCTTAACAGGACCACGATTTCCCCACATTATATGTCCACATTCGTAATCAGGCGGAGAAAGTACTGGGTAGCAAATCCAACAATAACATATTTGCTTCGGGGATTTGTCTGGCTGGATGGTGGAAGAAAAACTTGGTTGATAGGACAAAGAAATATCTGAAGGAAGACTTGGTAAATAAAGATACCCAGATTTGTCAGAGGTAAATTGTCTTTTTTTATACACTCTATCAGCATCAAGTCTTTCATTGAGCCAAGCGTCGGGGTCGATGCGGATACGAGATCCATCACCTACGTCGGCTGTACATGTTTTTTTACCTTTGTCCATCGTATATACTATGATGATTTTCAATTTTTTACGGTATCATAGTTTCTTCTTGATTGGCAAAATATTTAGCCATAAGGGCATCATCAGAAGCTTCTGCGCCATTATTTGACAAACCAGCCAGCACTTCCACAGTAGAAGGTGGTGTAATATTATCTCGACGCCCAGCGGTAGCTCGTCGAGGGGCTGAACCTCCCCTAGAAGGGGGTGCGTGAGTACTAGGGACACCCCCTCCTCCACCACCTCGACCCCGTGTCGGCGGAGCTCTTGGTGGAGGTGCGGATCTAGGAGTTGTGCGTTTCGCTCCACCATCACCTTCTACCCCTTCTCGTCGAATACCTTGTTGACCTGGTCGTCGGCCAGGATTAAAATCTTTCGGAGTAACGGCCGTGGTAATTTTCCTACGCTCGACTTCCAATTGCATTCGATTTTTTACCTCGGTATCAAATGTATTCTCCTCATCTTGATCTTTATCGTCTATTATAAATTTATTCTCCTTGTTTTTCTTGAGCCCACCTAATGTGTTGATCCAGTAATCATTAAGATCATCATCAACAGATTTTGCTTTACTCACATTTTTTTTATCGTTAATCGTCTTGATAATGAAATTTTTGATAGGTCGCACCCCTGTTATTTTATTATTTTTAAAGATAATAACTGGAAAATCCTTCACACCGAGGCCTTTATAATAATCAGCATCTTCGGCTTGAGCCACTTGAAAATCAATAATAATACCTAACGATGCCGTTTGCGGTACCGTGTCTCTAAAAAATTTAATCATCTCCTTGTTTATCTTCGATGATTTTTTTGAAAATACAACTTCAAGATCTGCATTCATGGTGTTGACTGATAGTATATAAACAATAGGAGGTTTATTTATACCGAATATATGCGTTTAAAGTAAAAAATTGAAAACATCGCTTGAGTAAATCATGGCGGGCACCCGAACACAAATACTTGCTGGATTATCTATTATATTTATTCCTATAATACTAATGGGGACGATGCTTATATTTGTCTCTGTAGTCACTACAGAGACACGTATTATATTTATTTTACTTGGGAGCTTGTTATTATGGATTCATTTATTATTAATAGTAGCATTAATCATATTTGTCAGGACAAATTCTAGATCTATCCAAAGAGAAAATTTAATATGGCAACATAACGATGATGGCGATGGCGCTTTTCAGGTCGCCGTCCAAGTTCTGAACAACCAAACCAACGAGACAGCCAACGAGACAGTCAACGAGACAGTCAACGAGACAGCCAACGAGACAGCCAACGAGACAGTCAACGAGACAGCCAACGAGACATTTAACCCTACCACACTACAATGGGTCAATTGCATCATTTAAATTATCCAGTCGAGCACGGAATTGAGGCGATATAAACTGATCTAATCTGCGTATTACATCGGCAGTTATGTGCGGCGATGAATACAATCTCCGCAAGCCTTCAAAATCTCCCTGAAGCCACATTGATAACTCGACAAACGTTAGAGACACGCATATTTTATTGCTCAATAGATAAAATAGGGAGTATATTTTTTTAATAGCTGATCTTTTCACAACGTCTGCCGTTGGACCTGTATCGTCTGCCCATGATGCTAATTTCATAAGGATAACCGTTCTGTCTGGATTAACATATGAATATTTTGCAAGGTCATAATCGGCGCGAGCCTTGACAGAAGCTTGAGCATTTTGAAGGACTTGCCGAGGGACAAAATCTAAGGGGGGTAAAGTAATATTTTGGCTATGTATTAATGTTTGGAGGCCAGTTGCTTGCCCTGCCCCATCACGACTCACACCTATAAGATCATGGTAGAACTCAACCGATATGCCGATCAAGTCGGCAAATTGTCGAATTTGTTCTCGGTAGTCGATCCCATATTTATCGTATGTCCCATATGCTTCATAAAATACCATCTTCTTTGGGTATAATACAAAAGCACTATAATGATTTACTCCAGAATTACGCATGTAATTTAATATGCAAGGGACAACCCATGGACGGGTGTCATATATATCAGCACCCTCAATTTTACCACCTATCCCAAGAAGCCTCCTAAATAAACCAATACAGACATCTTTACTCTTACCAGGTAGATTAAAAATCTTCGGAAAATAATCTTCGCGCCCGGGTAGGTTAAACTTGTAACTAATGCGATGAAGGCTAAATTTTTTACCATCATCCTTTAAATCTATCTTTGCGTCGAAGAAAGCAACTGACCTAAATATTTTTTTACTCATCAACCCGGATAGGGAAGGCCGGGTCGCCAATAAATATGCAAGGCGTCCCAGAGATGAATCTGGAGTCATTATATTCGTTGAATCTTTGATTAATATGGTGGCCATTATATATTAGTAAATATATCATGAGCAGTTACCTATTAATTTTTATAGTAATCGTGTTGCTTGGCATTATATTATATCAAGTACAACAACTCCGTGAGCTAAAGAGTGAGATACAGGCGTTACTTGTTCTTTAGTTCTACATGCTACACAGCCATTAAATTTGAATTAAACATTACAATATAGTATAATAAGCAATGTTGAAGGTTACAGACATTAAAATCACTAAAAAAGAGTTCAACACAAAGCATGCTGACTGGAAGAAATGTCTTGAGTATATTACACTAGCCGGCGGCAACCCCGAAGAAATGATCCCAAACGGAGACAAATACCAATTATATGCAGTGTTAAGAAATACGTTTACCGGTCTGGCCAACGGATTAAAAAACTGTATAATTGATGAGCTAGAAATAACAGGATTAGAAGTCGATCTGGAAGAGATCAAGACCGACGACCCATTCATCGCCATAGATGATCTTATTAAGCGAATCAATTCTATACCTATAAATCAGGATTTGAATTGGAAAGATGCTAAATTTTCTTTGGATGTAACTAATAATTCAGATGATGGTCAAATTCTTCCTGTGCGATGTAAAGATATAAAGTGTTCGGTAAAAGGGGCTAAATGGAGTGATAATCTCATTTTGACTTATCTTAGGCCAAAAAAACGTTTGCGTATTAAGGCAATGTTTTGTACCCAAGGATTTAATAAGGATGATGGCGCATTGTATAGTGCAGTGGGTAATATATTATATTGGCCGTTGCCATCAGCAAAGACGACGCTTGGATCGGGCATCGTACCGGCATCGATCAATATAACATACCGAGACTTCGAGATAGGATATACTACCCACAGAAATTCGACGGCGAATCCCAAAAAATACATCATTATGGCATGTGATAGTTTGATCGGTAGACTTCAGGCTAATCTGAACGAGGTTAAAGAATTTAAAGATCCTCCTTACATTAAAGATCATGTAACTGTCACGATGGGTAAGGGTGCTACAACATTTACATTTGTCAATGAACATTGGACCCTGTCTAATATGATTGCGCATGGTTGTTATTTGGAAGACCCGTCTATCCCATTCGTCAAGCCTAACTTAAAAGATCCATCCTATGATGAGGGGAATGTTGTCTTACGACACCCAGAACCTTTCAAACTCATGGTGAATACCCTGAGTCGGTTAATCAAAGATTTGAATACGATTAAAAAGGCATTTATGTAAAAGGCATTTATGTAAAAAAAAATATTTTTTTCATAACCGTCTAGTTCCTTCCTTTACGTGGTGGACGGACCTTCTTGGTCTTAATTGGTGTAGGGGTTTCCTCCTCAACTTCTTCGGCAGGGGTATTATCGAGATTACCGTTGGAATCATCTTCGTCTTCATCGTCATCTTCCTCAGGAGGTGGGGTAGCTACTTTTTTTACTCTAGCCTTTGCCTTAGTGGGTGCGGTCTTTGCTCGTGCCTTGGTTTTTGGTTCAGGCTCAGGTTCATCATCGTCATCGCCCAAGTCAAGTGGTTCGTCGGAACCATCACCATCACCATCTCCATCACCATCTCCATCAGATGTTGGTGGGGTTGGTCTAGATCGACTTGGTTTTTTGCTGACTTTTACCTTAGATTTAACCTTGGGTGGGGCCAAGTCGCTAGCATCATCGTCGCCGCCAGTATCGTCGTCACCGAATAAATTGTCTTCATCCTCATCGTCTTCGCCAGGGACAGATCGACTTACTTTAGACTTGCCAAATGATTTACGGCCTTTACTAGACTTGTCGAACTTTTTAGCTGATGCCTTTTCTGCATCCAGATCAACAACAACGTCTTCCTCTTCCTCGTCCTCTTCATCATCGTCCTCTTCATCATCACTATTCTTACCTTGAAGACGACGGACAGCTGCTTTATCGAGGGGGGCTTCCTCCTGTTTAGCTTTATGTCTCTTAACATAGATTTTACGGAAGCTTAAATCCATAGAGACTCCTTGTGAACTACTAGTAAAGGATCTAAGATAATAACTTCCCGATAGAATAGATTTGTAAGAGATAAATGTCGAGACAGTTTGATAAGTTAGGTCCTCAGTAACTTCCTTCTGTTTCCTGATAACCTTAACGGTTGCAGGAGTGTCCTTATAGTTGTTCTTTTTGGTCATTTTCGTCACGTCAAAGATGGTAGGTTTAAATGTACCATCATAAACGACACCCATACGTCCATCATTTGCGAAATCAACAATCGGCAAACGAATTCGGTACAGTGGATTGTCAAGTTTAACCTTGGTTACTCTTGCACCTTCCTTTTGTTCAAACACAGACTGCTTGAAGCCAATAAATTTAGGAGTGTCATTGGTAGTTTTGTTGAAATTAAATGGCAGTTCTTTTTTTGCATCCATCTCAAGCAATTTGTTGTAAGTAATCTTACATGCCTTATGAATCAACTCCATATAAGTGACGAACTTTTCGTTATTGTCGTATAGTTTTTGCACCTTTTTCTTCATCTTCGCGACTGATTTTTCATCGGAAGGATCCTTTGGAACGAAATCGCCGCCAGAAATTCCGTTTTCGCCGTCGATTTCTAAATGTCTAAATGTAATTGTTGCGTACTTTGGTTTATCGGTCATCGTCGAAATCTTCGCACGACTACCACTTAGAACTTCTTCGATAGGAAACATCGCACTGCGTTTCTTACTATTTTTGTCTACGAACTCAATGTTAATCCAAGCACAATTGAACTTGGCATTCGGGTTTTTAGTTTTGTTATCGGTTGATTTTTGGATATTAGGTTGCAAACAGTAACCGTTATGTGTGTCAAATGCTGCTTTAAATTCGGCGAATGAGATTTCTTTTCCGGACATTGTTTTGAGTGTTTTTAAATGTTATGAGTATATTGCAAATGTGGCTTTCAATTTTTGTTTTGTAGGGAAGATTAACTTTGCTAATATGTTAATCGATATATACTATATGTATATTATCTTTAAATGTAATTTAATTACCGAGGCTTAAATATAACACATGGAAGTAATTGGAGCATTTTTATTAGTGATCGTGTATTTAGTCGTGGTAGTCTCATGGAGGTGTAAAAATTACGATCCGTTATTTGTTCACCCCGCGTCACTTTAGTCTTTTGGTTTATATTTTACATAATGTCTACTTTCTTGATTAAAATACATTCACCATCGTAGGCATCAAATTCAAAGACTCCATATTATGTTTTTCAAGAGTTATAGGGGATGACTTTTCCTTTGGCTTTGCTCTTGCCTTTGGCTTTGCTCTTGCCTTTGGCTTTGCACTTGGCTTTGCTCTTGCCTTTGGCTTTGCTCTTGCCTTTGCCCTTGCCCCTCCGGATTTAATTTTTCCTTGCATTTTTACTCCTGCAATGTCCGCGGCGATCTCCCGTATATATCTGTAAGGTTCTGATTTTTTTGATTCATCCCCGTCCCTTTGTTGCGTTATATCCCAATTTGATTCGTTCTGCGAAATCCCTGTTTCGGTAAATGAAGTTTTTTTTCTTCGATCATCCTCATGTCTGCGAAAGACTTCTTCTTTATTTTTTCCATCGTAACGTTTCTGATACGCTGCCTCGATAGTTTTATCATTATCTTTTTGTAGTAAGGAGAGGCGGGTAAATTCTACTTTGACAGGTTTAGAGAGTGGAATAGCTAACCCATTAGACTTAGATGTTGGCTTGGCTCGTGGCTTGGCTCGTGGCTTGGCTCGTGGCTTGGCTCGTGGCTTGGCTCGCAACACACTTTCTGTTTTCTTAGGCATTATATTGTAAAAAAAATATACTTCACTCATTTTATTCTGAAAGATAAGGAAGAGCCCAGTAACGAAACACGGAATCATCAAGGTCGCGCTTACACATCCCACCAAAGTAATCGATGTATATTTCATCACCTTTCTTGATCGGCTTGATTGCAACTACCTGAAATCGGATACGGCACAAAGCTTCCTTGTACAACCGGTAGTTCGCGGATTTAGCTGCAGTCAATAATTGAAGTTTGATGTCTGCAGCTAGTTCGTCGTTGACCATTTCAGGTGGTCCATACTGATCAGGGGCATGTTCAACTCCTCCAACCCTCTTAGCGTTGGGATCATTATCATGATTAATAAGCGAAATGATAGGATGGACTACTCCTGATATACCAAGAATTTTTTGCCATGCAGGGGTCATATCATATTTATTAGACTCGATCTTAGCCATCATCACGGCAGATTTGATCAACATCTCCATCAATGACGCTTCATCTTGAGTACGGGGGCTAACGGCATTGATAATTTTGGTGACAATAGGAAGAAGATGAGGCGACCGAGATGTTATCCGCTCAAAAATATCTTTCACAAGCGTGGGGCTCATTTCCGACAATCGTCGCGGGAAGAGGTGAGAAACTCGCATGATCGACGCTTGAGTTACGGCGACATCCGTATCCTTACTGTCGAGACCACTGAAATATTCGAAGGAAATTGACGAGACTCCATCCACTAAGATTATTTCGCCAGAGGAGAAATTGCGAGCAGCGAATACACCGATATGGGCGACCGAACCTATCTTGCTTGGGCGAATCCAAATTGTTCGTGGTATATCGAGCATAATGCGTTGGAATTTATCCTTCAACTCACGCGGAATAGATGACCCACAAATTCGTGCAATGCAGGTTAATTTATGTGTCGACCAATCCTTACGTTGACACTCTATGCTGCAATATCGAGCCGACTGGTCCTGGCATGAACAGAGGAGATTCCCTAACTTGTCGCACATTACACACAACGAAGGCATAGTTGAGGTGGCAATTATTCAACTACAAATATACAGTCTGTCTTTTTTCAATTTTTTATCTAAATAAATAATAGTATAGTGTTATAATGGGTGATAAAAAATATAATATCTACGCTAACACAGGAGCATGCGAGGTCCCAGTGGCATGCGAGGTCTCGACCTCGATGCCGTGCGGGTGCACATCTAGTCGTCAAGCGGAAAAAAAATCTTTAGCCGCATCAATGTTGGACCAGTTTTTCAGTGACGAAATAAATCGTGTCGCAACAGCAAAGAAAATACTTGATACTCAATATGCTAATGATAAACGTGCATCAATACAATTGGCGGCAAGTCTAGGTAATAGAAGTAAAGAACAAAATTGGGCATTGTGCCAACTTACACCGATGGCTGATGAAATCGCGATCCTTGAAAAAAGAATCAAGACGATCCAGAGTCGATGGCGAGATGTTAAAAAATGCCAACATCTAGGTGCAGTTATGTCCGGACCGATCTCCTCAAATCCGGTCGGAGCAATTCCCTCTGTATTTAAAACTACTTCAATGAAATGCATCGACCCATTGTGCGGATATGAGACTATAACGGTTCTCGATAAAAACGACATGGAGATCTTCATGTCTGTTTCTGCCCTGACTGGAAATTAAAAGTGCTGGTTAAAATGTTGTATTTTTTTTAATATACACCATGATCCAGACGATTCGACAAAATATAATGTGCATTTGTACGGGTGGGTTATTATTAGGCATCAGCGTAGCCGCCGCATACTGGACAAGTACCATGCCACCAACAGGTAATGGAGACAACAATATGTACATTGCAGCATGTGCCAGTATAGGTGCGTTAGCTGTCTTAGGAGTTTGTTTATGCTTCAGCGGATGCTGCTGCCGACCAGAAGAACTACAGTATATTGATTCGCGTAATCTTCAATACTATGATATTGAAGACGGGCGTTAAGTCTTATTCCCACTCGCTCCAGTAGTTGTTCCATTATCAATGTAGTTTGTACCTGTGTTTCCCTTCGCGTTGTTACTGCTGACAATATTATCAGTCGCCCCTGTATGGACCTCTATACCATTACCTGTATTTGTTTTAACCCGACTTCCGCTAATAGTGTTGTCATTGCCTGTTACATATATACCCTTACCACCATTACCCTTGATGAGCGTACCTGACACAACGATGTCAGAACCAGCAATTGTCGCGCCATTGCCCGTATTAGAATCTAATATATTGCTGTCAAATACACCTTCATCACCTATAATATTCATACCTATCCCTCCATTATTAGAAATTTCATTGCCACTTACAATACAGCCATTTTTTCCAGTCGGTACATTTAAGCCGTCTCCAGTATTATTTTTTATGTGAGTATTTGAAATAATACTGGATGTACCGACTAATAATCCAACACTTGTATTATTTTTTATGAAACATCCCGCAACTACAGTATGATCCCCAATAATATTAACTCCATTGCCGATATTATCTGATATGGTAGACGCATTGATACTTACACCTTCAGTATTTACGTCAACAACCACACCTCCCGCATTATTAAAACGCACAACTGTACCTGATATATTGATCTGGTTGCTTGTACCTGCTACATGTAGACCATAACCACCACTATTCTCTGTGGCACTTGAAGTAATCTCTATATTCGTACAGTTATTCAGTAATACTATTCCATGTGAAACATTGTTAAGTAAATTTATTACACTGTATGAAATAGACATACAATTGTCTATAGTACAACCGATCCCTGTACTATCTGCTATTATCAATGAATCGACCGATAAATCTCCAGAATCAATAAAATTTACATTATGTGCACACTTGTAGATTGCTAGTGATGAAAATGCCCCATGCCTCATACTACGAACATACAATCCAACACCTACTCCAGCCGAATTAACTATGGCGAGATTACTAACTTTGTTCCCCGTGAACATAGGTTGGATAAGACAATTAGCACCTGTTACTGTCGCACCGACATAGGTCTTAGCCAGAGTTAGTGCTGTTGCGGATTCTATAGAGGCAATTTGGAAGAAATTAGTTCCAATGAGCACCCATTCACCAGCCGTTCTATTAGTAAATGTCGTTCCTACACCTGTCACTTGATTAGTCGCGTTGGCACATGTAATTGTTCCAGCAACTTCTTTTACTCCACCTGATCCATCTATTTTAACACCATAAGCACCTATAAAATACAGCACAACTTTACCAGTAGCTTCACCAATTAGCTGCCCACCATCTGGTATAATAACATCAGCCGTCTCTACATATGTACCAGATTTAACAAATACCGACGACGCTCCGGCAGCAAATGCCGCAGCTACTGAAGTATAATCACCACCCTCAACGTCAGTCGAGACAACAACCTCATATACACCTGATCCAGATGATAAAGGTACTGTATATGTGTATGCGCCGACTACCGCAGTCAATTCTGTTTCTTGTGCGCCAGATAGAGCACTTGCGAACCAAATGTCGACTTCATTACCTATAATTTCTATGTAATCTACATCTAATGATACAGTTGCATTCGCATTGATGATACTTGTCAATATTACAGGGTCAACAGCCGCCGCACTCGTAAAGTGGGTATCGATTAGATACGTGTAACCAGTTGCCATTATACTATATTATACAAAAAAATGTCTATTATTATCGATTTACACTTCCGTAATTGTCAACCTCCTGTCATGACTTGTCGCTGAATAAACTCCGGTCGACGGTAAACACCAACGGACTTCTATTGCCCCACCTCCACTAACGGTAACAGACGCGTTTGACGTCCATACACGTTGACTCTTTGATATATTCGATAATGTATTTGCTATACGCACATCGTTATAATAGAGAGAAAACTGAGCAATTTTATTTACCGAGGAAACCTCGGTATCACCAGAGGCGACAACATTATATTTGCCATCTGCCGGTTCAACAGTCATACCACTTAATAACACATCATTGGCGCTTGTAATTGTTACTAGAGTATCAGACGATACTGTTAAATTAGTTGGTTTTGTTACAGGTGCATGAGCTGCTATTAAACCGTCTAATGTTGTCTGTTCACCAGCTGACAGGGCAGATGTAAAAATAATATTAACAACATCACCGACCGTATCGATGCTAGATAATGTTGGTGTAATCTTTGTTTCGGCCACGATCTCATTGTGGAATTGCCACGATTTTAGACTCCCTCCGAAGTCTGTAGTTATTGATTTATTATATGTAGTTGTCATCGAAACGTATATAGATGTTTATAAAAAATACAATTATGTTTTTTACTATGTTATGTTTTACTACGATACCTTTAAAAGATACATACATCTTTCATACATCGTAGCGGTGCCAAGACTTGCCTTCCATCGCATGTCTATAGTTTCTGATCCATTGACTGCAACTATAGACTGTGAATGTACTGGCATATCCATTATATGAGTATGGCCTGAAATATTATGAGAATGTCGTTCTGAATGATTTATCAAAACACCTGCTTTGAACATTCCTACTGTTATAAGCTGGTCCTTATCAGTTCCGGCTCCAGATGCGGAAAAACTGACTATATATGTGGCTGCTGCTGGTGTAGTCGTCATACCATTTAATGCCACATATGTAGCTGATGTTGTCGTTGTTGAAGTTGTAGCCGTTATTTCAACCGTTGTAAGAGCACCCGCTGAAGCTGTTTGCCATGTCGCGGCGGTAGCGCTTGTAGCTGTAAGAACTTGACCTACGGTTGGCGCCGTCGCGGCTGCAACGTCGACTACTGTAGTTGCTGAATGGAGACTCTTTGCGGCTACGTCATTAGTTGTCGCTGTCATAGTTTTATTAGTCAATGTTTGTGTATCCGTTGTACCAACAACGACCCCGGCCGGGGCAACCTTAGCACTCGTTACTGCACTAGTACCAGCGCCTACCAAGAAATTGCCAGATGTATGCGTTACAGCTCCAGTACCTCCCTTAGCAACGCCAAGTGTACCTCCTAGATTGTCCAAAGTGAGATTACCTTCAGTAACGTCGATACCAATATCATTGGCATTAGATGCGAGAGCAATCTTAGTCGATGTTGCCGTCAATCCCTTGAATGGCAAGTTAACACCAACCTTTGTCTTCGTCAAGGCAGTTCCACCATCTGTAGAATATGTATTTTGCTCCCCGCCTGCCGCACCTGCGGTAGTATCTAACCATACAGCTGCGCCATCAGTATTGTCAAGACACACATACTCTTTATCCGCCGTTGTGTCTATCCATCGACTACCAACAACATACCCTAACGATACATCATCGGTCGCGGCGGATGGCGCGACTGTTTTGCTCCATTCGCTTTTTTTTGCGGTAATTGCTCCAGTGCCTGCACCTACTAGTATCCCATCTTGAGTTAACGTTACAGCTCCAGTACCTCCCTTAGCAACGCCGAGTGTACCTCCTAGATTGTCCAAAGTGAGATTACCTTCAGTAACGTCGATACCAATATCATTGGCATTAGATGCGAGAGCAATCTTAGTCGATGTCGCCGTCAATCCCTTGAACGGTAAATCAACACCAACCTTTGTCTTCGTCAAGGCAGTTCCACCGTCTGTAGAATATGTATTTATTTCGCCACTTTCCGCCTGCCATGTCGCTGCTGTAGCGCTTGTAGCCTTTAAGACCTGACCTACGGTTGGTGCCGTCGCAGACACAACGTCGACTACTGTAGTTGCTGAATGGAGACTCTTTGCGGCTACGTCATTAGCTGTTGATGTCAATGTTTTATTGGTCAGTGTTTGCGTGCTCGCTAATGTTGCCAATGTATCTGTTACATCTGGGAGCGTAATAACTCTATTACCTGTGTGATTAGAAGTCAGTGTCATATTAGTACTTGTTGTTGCTCCACCTAGAGAGAATGATAGTGTCTTAGTGGCATCCCCTTGGTCCACAAAATTAACGCTTGCATCGCTCAAATCTTTATTTGCTAATGTTTGTGTTGCATTTTCTAAAACAACAGTACCTGTTACGTCTGGAAGTGTAATGGTTCTATTGCCAGTATGAGCACTGGCCAATGTCATGGCAGTTCCTGTCCCAGCCCCCGAAGTATCGAATTTGAGTACCTTTGTAATATCACCAGCATCAACATGTTCAGTAGAGGCGTTATTCATTTTCTTATTGGCCAAAGTTTGACTTACAGAAAGACCAACTAATGTATCTGTTGCGTCTGGAAGAGTTATAGTTCTATTCCCCGTTTGATTAACTTGTAAAGTAGCCGTTGTATTATTTGAACCAGCTGTTACCAATTTTGCGAATGGGCTAACAGTTGGAGTATGAGCTGATATTAATCCATTTAATGTTGTTTGCTCACCAGCACTTAAAGCCGCCGTGAATGTGATATCAACAACATCGCCTGTATTGGCCACGTTGATACATGTAGGTATTATACCTGGATCTGCTTCTACCTCTGTTATTAATTGACCTGGATTAAGAGATCCACTGAAATCCGCCGCCAGTCCCTTTGTATATGTCGTCGTCATCTTATATTATATGATAATAAAAAAGATACGTTGACCATAAATTTTACACTCGTAATTTGTAGTATATTGTACTCTGTAAATTCGTAACTGTCGCGCTGCCAGTTTTATTCCTCGACGCCATTATACCAGCTGAGAAATCGGCATTCAATGTATCACTAAAGGCAGATGCGGCGCCTCCAGATGCCAACTCCGCAATCGCTACTCCACCAACTATCACTTCATATGTATGCGTTACAGCTGTAGCCGTCGAATACCCAATACGTATAATAGTACCTTTGGCAACATGTGGACCTTCGGTTGCCGACATTAACATTCCATTCCATCGTTTGTAATAAACACTAGCGGCGGTAGTTCCATTGACACCACCTCCATCCATCAACACAGCCACCGACAACCATTTGCTTCGAGTACCGTCATATCTCATGTCATGATTAATAGCTGTGTTATAATATTTATCACCTGCTTGTGGTGTCGGTGAAGAAGGATCTGTGGCTGACGCACCATAATCTCTAACACCAGCACCTTGTATAATTTTTCCGGTAGTACCGTTGTATATGGCTACTTCTTTGTCTAGTAATGTACCTGGCCCAGTGACATCCCCACCTGTAGCAAGATCAACCTCCGGACCGGCAGCGTCTGGTTTCCAAAATACTCCGTCATCACCTGTTTTTTTGTATAATCTTCCCTGCCCAGCACTCGGATTCGCCGGCGCTGCCATATCAGATAATTGTATATATCCAGCCGAACTCGTCATATTTACAACACCACTAACATTATTAGAATCGTCAATGGTAATTCCTGTAGGTTGTATGCCACTACCACTAAGAGCCGCTGTATCACCCTTTACCAATATGTTATCAGTAATGGGGCCAATTGATTCATTGTAATATCGTGTAGTTGTTCCAGAATCAGTAATTTTAGTACCGTTACCAACAATAGTATTAACGCCAACAATATTATCTGTACCCGTCGCGGCTGACATATTGATACCCGATCCGGTATTATTTAATATTACATTCCCTGTCATAACATTATTATCACCGGCTGTTACATAAATACCACTGCCACCGTTGGATATGATACGATTATTACAAAACACTTGATTACTATCACTACCTACCTCAATACCATGGCTTACATTTGATTCTATTTGATTATTTGATATTACCCCACCAACACCGCAAAGGATACCCGTAGCTTGATTATTACTAATAACATTTCCTGTCATAATGTTGTCAGAACCATCATAGTCTATACCGTGCGAATTGTTAAATATAAAGGTACATCCGCTCATAATACATCTTACAGAGCCAGGTTCTGTATTAACACCCTTACCTTGATTATTCTTTGATCCACATGTAATAATTTCTACATCCGTAGCATTACCCTCAACGGTATATCCATCAAGTGTATTACCATCTGCTTCACATCCAGTAAATTTAACTGTCGACGCCGACGAATTAACATGGAAACCATCTCCTTTATTGTTTTTCGAATAGCATAAGGCAAATCGAATAGCCCGACTAGAATCTATTCTAAATCCCATATTAGTAGAATTAAAACTGACACAATTATTGATTAATACATCACCAGAGTCAATAATTTTTACATTATGAGTACAGTGTTTAACGATTACATTATCAATTACACTACTACGAATGCCTCGAATATACAACCCAGAATCTGTCGATGTAGAGCTTGTGATTGTTAAATTTTCAACTATAATATTGTTAAACATCGGCAGACCAAACATAGAGAATCCGCTACGTGTTCGACCTTGCCAGGCCGTCTCCAATACAATGTTTGTGGCATCTGTAATGGTTGTGATTTTGTAAAAATCGGCACCGAGAGCAATATAATCCCCATTAGACAGGTTAGTAAACGTTGTACCTGACCCAACGACCGCAGTGGAATTATTAGTAAATGTTATAGTTCCGGCAGTTTCTTTCACAGCACTTGACCCATCTAATAACACCCTAAAGGCTCCCATATTCAAAGTCACACCAAGTTCTTCACCTGACATCCTTCCACCGTCTGGAATAACAATATCAGCTGTTTCATTATATGTACCTGTTCTGACAAATACAGACACTGCTCCAGCTGTAAATGCCGCACTTGGCAAAGTATAATCACCGCCCGAAGTCGCGACAATTGCGTCAAAGTTTTTTTTAGGCGTTTGCCAAGTTGCCGTTGTACCAGCAGTAGCTGTCAGTATCTGCCCCGTAGTAGGTACTGCCGCGGCATATGTGCTTACCGATGCGGCTCCACTGTTTACCCATAGTTCACGTGCGATAAGATTATTTGTATTACTCGTACCTGTTTTATTAGTCAATGTCTGAGCATCCGTTGTACCAACTACGACCCCGGCCGGGGCAACCTTAGCACTCGTTACTGCGCTAGTACCCGCTCCTACCAAGAAATTGCCAGATGTATGTGTTACAGCTCCAGTACCTCCCTTGGCAACACCAAGAGTACCTCCTAGATTGTCCAAAGTGAGATTACCTTCAGTAACGTCGATACCAATATCATTAGTATTAGATGCGAGAGCAATCTTAGTCGATGTTGCTGTCAATCCCTTGAACGGTAAATCAACACCAACCTTTGTCTTCGTCAAGGCAGTTCCGCCATCTGTAGAATATGTATTCGCCTCACCTCCTCCCGCACCTGCGGTAGTATCTACCCATACCGCGGCACCATCAGTATTGTCAAGACACACATACTCTTTATCAGCAGTGGTGTCTATCCACCGACTCCCAACAACATACCCTAACGATACATCATCAGTTGCGGCAGATGGAGCAACAGCTTTGTTCCATTCGCTTTTTTTCGCAGTAATAGCACCTGTACCTGCACCTACTAGTATCCCATCTTGAGTTAGTGTAGCGGCACCTGTACCACCTCGTACAACGCCTAATGTTCCTGATGTTATATCGCCTGTGTCTATTGTAATGGTATTAAGCGATGCATCGATAGTTTTATTAGTCAGAGTTTGAGTTAATGTAGTTCCTACGATAGCACCAGCGCCGACTCCATGTACAGCAGTTGTAGCCGTATCATGTGCCGATACATCTACACCATCAACTGTTCCGGTTAATGTTATATTTCCTATCCCTGTTAAATTATTAGAATCATCAACGGTAATCCCACTGCCCTGTATTCCACTACCACCTTCCGTCGACGTGTCTCCTTTAATTAATCTATTATCAACAATTTGACCCTTTGATTCTATTAAATAATGTGTATTCGTACCAGAATCAGTAATCTGAGCTGTTGAATTTCCAGTGATTTTATTAGCACCAATGATAGTATTTGATGATCCGGCACTGAGTATAATGCCGGTGCCTGAATTTGCTGTTATTTCATTACCCGTAATGACATTATCGGCGTTGGTACCCGAAAGATTAATTCCATCACCACCGTTGGTAGATATATGGTTCCCCGTTATTGTTTGGCGTGAGTCATTACCAGCGGCAACTCCGTTACCTGCGTTCGATTCAATTTGATTGCCTACTATGTTCCCATCATTCCCACATTGAACACCTACACCTTGGTTATTTGTAATAACACATCCAGTAATTGTATTCTCAGTACCATCGTAATCAACACCATCCCCGTTATTAAACGCAATCGTACAAGCCGAAATTACACATCTAACTGTCCCTGGTTCCGTATTACATCCTTTACCTTGGTTATTCTTACTACCACAAGATACAATATCAACATCTGTAGAATTTCCTTCGACTGTGAATCCATCGATTGTATTTCCGTCAGCTTCGCAGCCGGTAAATTTAATAGCTAGAGATTTTGTATCTACATGAAAGCCATCACCTGTATTATTTTGCGAGTGGCAATGATCAAACCGCACCGTTCGACTACTGTCGATACGGAATCCCATATTCGTAGAGTCAAAACTTGTACAATTGTGTAACAACATGGCTCCACAATCAACTATTTTTACGTTATGAGTGCTCACACGTACTTGTACATCTTCAATGACACTATCGCGAATAGCCCGGCAAAATATAGCAGCATTCGCAGATGTTGAACTTGTCACACATAGATTCTCGACGACTATATTGTTAAGCATGGCCTGACCAAACATAGGGAATCCACTACGTGTGCGACCAGCCCAGGCTGTCTCCAACACCAAGTTTGTGGCATCTGTAATAGTTGCTATCTTATAAAAGTCAGCACCCAGGCCAATATAATTTCCGTTAGCCAGATTCGTAAATGTGGTACCAGACCCAGTTACTGCGGTGGAATTATTGGTAAATGTAATAGTCCCAGCAGTCTCTTTTGTACCACTATTACCGTCTAGCGTAATACTGTATATGCCCATATTCAATATAACACCTAGCTCTTCTCCTATGAGCTTACCACCATCTGGAATAATAATATTAGCAGTTTCATTGTATGTACCAGTTTTTACAAGTACCGATGTTGCCCCGGCAGTAAACGCCGCACTTGGCAGTGTATAATCTCCACCCGAAGAAGCAACTATAGCGTCAAAGCTCTTTTTGGGTGTTTGCCATGTGGCTGTTGTCCCTGCAGTCGCGGTTAATACCTGCCCCGTAGTAGGTACTGCTGCGGCATATGTACTTACCGACGCAGCCCCGCTATTTACCCATAATTGCCTAGCTATTAGGTTATTTGTATTGGAGGTTGCAGTTTTATTAGTCAATGTCTGCGTATCCGTCGTGCCAACAACGACGCCAGTCGGAACAACCTTCGCACTAGTTACTGCTCCGGTACCTGCGCCTACCAAGAAATTGCCAGAAGTGTGTGTTGCTGCTCCAGTTCCACCATTGGCAACGGCCAATGTTCCAGATATATGAGTTGTTAAACCAATTTTACCATATGTTGGAGCAACCCCTACACCACCAGATATCAACGCATTACCAGTTGCTACATCAGCACGCTTTGCTAATGTTGTTGCGCCCGATGCGTAAATTAAGTCACCGACGGCATACGAGGTAATATTAGTACCACCTTTAGCAACGCCAAGAGTACCGCCTAGATTATTCAAAGTGAGATTACCTTCAGTAACGTCGATACCAATATCATTGGTATTAGATGCGAGAGCAATCTTAGTCGATGTTGCCGTCAATCCCTTGAATGGCAGGTTGACACCAACCTTTGTCTTCGTCAAGGCAGTTCCACCATCTGTAGAATATGTATTCGCCTCCCCACTGTCTGCCTGCCACGTAGCTGCGGTTGCGCTGGTCGCTTTAAGAATTTGTCCAGTAGTTGGCGGGGCGATGCCACCGATGACAACCGATGCTCCAGATGTTCCAAGCTCGCTTGCCCGGACACTGTTTGTTGCGCTTGTTATTGTTTTATTAGTAAGGGTTTCTGTACCCGCCAATGACGCCAATGTTCCCGTTGTCGGTAAAGTTACATTTGTTGTCCCCGTCTGAGTTAATGTCAGACCAAATGCTCCCGCAGTCGTCAGCGCTCCCGCAGTTGTTAGTGCTCCCGCAGTTGTTAGTGCTCCAGTAGTTGTAATATCTCCGCCCAATCCAATAGTACGAGCCGCATCATTTACGTCTAATGTAAGTATTCGATCAGCGGTAAGTGTGCTTGTACTTTTTAATTCTAGATCAAAAGCACTATCTGTGTCATCTAGGGAGAATGTAGCCGCGCCATTAATAACAGGTGCTGTTAGTGTTTTATTAGTAAGTGTTTGGACATCAGTTGTCCCAACAGGATCGTCCGGAGTCGGTGCTGTATATGTATATGCTGCAACTAAAGCAATTAAACCAGTCTCTTGTGGACCTGATAATGCACTACCAAACCAAACAACTACAGCGTCCCCATCTATATTAATATAGGTTGGGTCTACAGAAACAGTAACATCGTCCTTTATCTCTTGTTGTAATACGTCGACGTCAACCTGCGTGGCCGATGTAAAGTCCGCAGTGATACTATATGTGTATGAAGTTGCCATTCTTATATATTATACGGCTAAAAAGTATACCGGGTAAAAAAAGTATACCGGGTAAAAAAAGTATCATCAGCGAAAGTACATAGTATAACATTCTACTAAATAGTCCTTTCAACCAAGCCTAACTCAACCAAGCCTAACTCAACCGAACAATAACTAGTCTGCGATTATCAGTGTTACCAGTATTAGCATCAACCTTCCAACGGACATCTATAGCGCCTGTCGTCCACGCAACAGTAGTAGTAATCGCCCATGGGATTGACTTCGTCGATATTAACGTCGCTGATGAATTTGTAACTATAGTTCCGTTAACATAGATAGAATATGTGTTGATTTTGTTGTTTGTATTATTAAACCCATCGCCAGTAGCCATTACTAAATATGTTCCTGCGGTTGTAGGTGTAATCGTCATCCCTGTTAATAGTACATCCGTTGTACTTGTTGTTTGAGCATTAGCTGCTGAACTTACCAAACTATTAGTGGCAGTTACGGCACTCGTCGGCGTTTGCCATGTTGCCGCTGTACCACCTGTTGCAGTTAGTACTTGGCCAGTAGTTGGGGCAGTGGCCGCGGCCACATCAACTACCGTTGTTGCCGAATGTAAACTCTTTGCCGCTACGTTATTCGTCGTAGAAGTCATCGTCTTATTAGTTAGTGTTTGAGCTAGTGCCAGATAAGTAACTGAATCGGCAGCCCCGGGATCTGGAAATGTAACAGTCCTGTCAGCCGTCGCAATAGTCGCTGCGTCCAAGATTAGATTATTGGTTCGAGTGAAATTAAGGGTATCTCCGGCTCCACTCAATACAATATCAGCACCTCCACTTGTATTACCGACAGCCAATACAGCAGATAATGCTGCCGCCGACCCAGCCGTCAGATCAACCTCTGGACCGGCCGCGTCTGGCTTCCAGAATATCCCATCATCGCCTGTTTTTTTGTACAATCGACCTTCCCCAGCACTCGGATTCGCCGGCGCCGTCATGTCTGATAATTGTACATACCCGGCCGAACTTGTAAAATTTACAACACCAGTGACGTTATTCGAGTCATCTATGGTAATCCCACTGGCTTGAATTCCACTACCGCCCTGTGTAGATGTATCTCCCTTAATTAGTCTATTGTCTATAAGCTGCCCGGTTGACTCAGTGAGATAAATCGTAGTCGTACCCGCATCAGTGAGTTGAGCAACTGTGTTTCCAGTAATTCTATTAGTACCAATGATATTGCTTACTGCCCCTGCGCCTGTGATATTTAATCCAGTCCCTGTATTATTCAAGATACTGTTACCGGTTATTGTATTGTCGTCTCCCGTGGATATAATAATACCATCTCCTCCATTAGAAACAATATGATTACCTGTAATAGCTTGGTTGCTGTCACCACCAGACGCAACTCCATTACCAGCGTTCGATTCAATTTGATTACCTACTATACTCCCATTATTACCACATTGAACACCTACACCTTGGTTATTACTAATAACACTACCAGATACAACATTTTCACTACCATCGTAGTCAACACCATCACCATTATTAAAAGCAATCGTACAAGCTGAAATTACACATCTAACTGTCCCTGGCTCAGTATTACATCCTTTACCTTGGTTATTCTTACTACCACAAGATACAATATCAACATCTGTAGATGCCCCTTCGACTGTGAATCCATCGATTGTATTTCCGTCAGCTTCGCAGCCGGTAAATTTAATAGCTAGAGAACTCGTGTTAACATGAAATCCGTCACCTGTATTATTTTGCGAGTGGCAATGATCAAACCGCACCGTTCGACTGCTGTCGATGCGGAATCCCATATTCGTAGAGTCGAAGCTTGTACAATTGTGTAACAACATGGCTCCACAATCAACTATTTTTACGTTATGTGTATTTGTATTAAGTGTTACGTCTTCGATAACACTATCTCTTATACCCCTACAGAACAATCCAGCATCTGTAGACGTTGATGAATTAATGGTTAAATTCTCCACAACCATATTATTAAACATAGTCTGTCCAAACATGGGAAATCCACTACGTGTGCGACCAGCCCAAGCAACCGCAAGTACAAGATTTGTTGCGTCTGTAATGGTTTGAATCTCATAGAAGTCTGCCCCAAGGCCAATATAATCTCCATTAGACAGGTTAGTAAATGTAGTACCTGACCCAACGACTGCGGTGGAATTATTAGTAAATGTAATAGTCCCTGTGGTTTCTTTTGTGCCACCGTTACCGTCTAACACTACTCTGAATGCGCCCATTGTAAGTATAACACCTAGCTCTTCTCCTATGAGCTTACCACCATCTGGGATAATAATATCGGCGGTTTCTGTATATGTTCCCGTTTTTACAAGAACAGACACGGCCCCAGCAGTAAACGCCGCACTTGGAAGTGTATAATCCCCACCCGATGGTGCGACTATAGCATCAAAGCTCTTTTTAGGCGTTTGCCAAGTTGCCGTTGTCCCTGCGGTAGCAGTCAGTACTTGCCCCGTAGTAGGTACTGCCGCGGCATATGTACTTACCGACGCAGCCCCGCTATTTACCCATAGTTCACGTGCGATAAGATTATTTGTATTACTAGTCATGGTTTTATTGGTCAATGTCTGCGCATCGGTTGTACCAACAACTTCCCCACTGGGTGCCCCTTTAGCACTCGTTACTGCGCTGGTACCTGCGCCTATTAAGAAATTACCAGCCGTATGCGTCACTGCCCCAGTACCACCATTGGCAACGGCTAATGTTCCAGATATGTGAGTTGTCAAACCAATTTTACCATATGTTGGTGCAACCCCTACACCGCCAGATATTAAAGCATTGCCCGTAGCAACATCAGCAAGTTTCGCCAATGTTGTTGTGCCGGATGCGTAAATTAAGTCGCCGACAGCATACGAGGTAATATTAGTACCACCTTTAGCAACGCCGAGTGTACCTCCTAGATTGTCTAAAGTGAGATTACCTTCAGTAACGTCGATACCAATATCATTGGTATTAGATGCGAGAGCAATCTTAGTCGATGTCGCCGTTAATCCCTTGAATGGCAGGTTAACGCCAATCTTAGTCTTCGTCAAAGCAGTTCCACCATCTGTAGAATATGTATTTGCTTCACCATCGTCTGCCTGCCACGTAGCTGCGGTTGCGCTGGTCGCTTTAAGAATTTGTCCAGTAGTCGGCGGGGCGATGCCGCCGATGACAACCGATGCTCCAGATGTTCCAAGCTCGCTTGCCCGAACACTGTTTGTTGCGCTTGTGATTGTTTTATTGGTTAGACTTTGAGCAAATGCCTCAAAGACAAATATATCATTCCCTGCCAATAATGGAAGAGTGATTGTACGATCGGCGGCCAATTCACTCACACCGAGTATATATTGATGGTCGGCACTGGTATCGTTAATTTGAGGCAACGTCAATGTTTTATTACTAAGAGTTTGAACCCCGGCTTCTGTAACTAATGTGCCGGTTGTTGGAAGAGTAATATTTGTAGAAGCCGTTTGTGTAAATGTCAATGGAAAGTTACCAGAAGTGGTTAGGCTATTAGCTAAAATTAGGTCACCACCAAGACGCAATGTTCGGTCGCCATCTTCAACATCAATAGTTAGTGTTTTATCCGCTGTCGTAATGGTTGAAGTCGATGCCAATGCCAGATTAAAGGCGCTATCAGTATCATCAAGCGACAACGTTGTTGCACCATTAATTACAGGGGCAGTCAATGTTTTATTACTTAGAGTTTGTGTTGCATTTGAGATCACCATATCTCCACTTGTCCCTACTAAATCAGGTATCGTGACTGTTGGTACACCAACTGTTTGGTCGGTTACTGCTAAAATAAGATCATTAGTCGTCTCATTGAAAGTAATATTACCAACTCCGCTAAAATTACCAGAGTCGTCAATCAGCGTTGTGCTATTCTGCGCGACGGTTCCGGTTGCTAGATCCCACCGCATAATTGCATTATCTGTACTTGATCCTGGTCCGGTGACAGCAGTTGCCGCTGTGAATCTGACGAATACCAGGGCATCCGTGTCGACGACGTCAGTACCGTCATCATTAGTACATACAAATCCTTGGTCTTTATTAACAGTACCCTCCGACACAAACACGATAATTGTGCTTACTGATGTGGTTGTTGCCATGTCGGCAGCTCGAAGAGGTACACCTGTTGCTTGCACTATGTATATACCATTTTCGCTACCTGTACTCTGGTCTTTGATAAGAATACGATCGTTCGTTGCAAGTACAATTCCATCAATAGTATCCCCATTCTCGTAAGCTGTAGCAAGAGCACCAGTTACTGTGGTAGCTACTCGTACGTGTGTTTTATATTCAGCCGATCCACCTGCCGTTTCATTTTGCCACGTAGCTGCGGTTGCGCTGGTCGCTTTAAGAATTTGTCCAGTAGTTGGCGGGGCGATGCCGCCGATAATCACTGATGCCCCGGATGTCCCGAGTTCGCTCGCCCGAACACTATTTGTGGCACTTGTGATTGTTTTATTGGTTAAACTTTGACCGAACGCCTCAAAGACAAATATGTCGTTGTTTGTCAATAATGGTAAGGTGATTGTACGGTCGGCGGTCAATTCACTCACACCGAGTATATATTGATGGTCGGCGCTGGTATCGTTAATTTGAGGCAACGTCAATGTCTTATTACTAAGAGTTTGAACCCCAGCTTCGGTGACTAATGTGCCTGATGTTGGAAGAGTAATATTTGTAGACGCTGTTTGTGTAAATGTTAAGGGGAAATTTCCGGAGGTAGTTAGACTATTAGCTAAAATTAAGTCACCACCAAGACGCAATGTTCGGTCACCATCTTCAACATCAATAGTTAGTGTTTTATCCGCTGTCGTAATGGTTGAAGTCGATGCCAATGCCAGATTAAAGGCGCTATCAGTATCATCAAGCGACAACGTTGTCGCCCCATTTATGACTGGGGCGGTGAGCGTTTTATTTGTCAGAGTTTGAATATTTGTCGTTCCAACAACGGCCCCGGTCGCCCCATGAGCGGCAGTTGCAGACTCATGTCCGGCGACGTCGACCCCGTCGACTGTCCCTGACACCGTAATATTACCAGTTACATCTAAGTTTTGTAAAATCTTAACTTCGTCCGAGCCTGTCGTTGATACAATCTGAATGTAATTTTGTGTGCCATCAGTCACAAGTAATGCGCTTGCCAAATTATCAGGTACAACTATGCGATTATTACCGGTTGTTCCACTGTAAGTAATAAGACCAGCATTAATATCTACTTGATCAACTGTCAATTGCCCCCCACTTATCTGACCAGTAGTTGTAATTGAGCTTGCGCCGTTATTGATAGTGCCGAAATTGCTGGTGATGGATCCGCTATCGAGGGCACCCGTACCTGTAATATTGGCTTGATTGACGTCGATACCAATGTCATTTGTATTAGATGTAAGGCCAATCTTAGTCGATGTTGCGGTTAATCCTTTAAATCGTAAGTCAACACCTACTTTTGTCTTCGTCAGGGCAGTCCCGCCGTCGGTTGAATATGTATTTGCTTCACCTGTATCTGCTGTCAAATCAACTTCCGGTCCGGCCGCATCTGGTTTCCAAAAGATACCATCGTCTCCTGTTTTTTTGTACAACCGACCTTCGCCGGCGCTCGGATTTACTGGCGCAGTCATGTCGGAGAATTGTAGATATCCAGACATTGTTGAATTGCCAGTGACGTCCAGGCCTTCCTTAGCGTCAAGATTACCTTGGACCTCGGTAATAATGCCTGTATCTGCAATCTCAACCTTTGTGGCGGTTGATTTGCCAAGTAGCAGTGTAGTTGCACTTGTAGTATCTAGATCATCAGCCTCAAGTGTGCCGTTGATTCTACTATTACCACCAGTTGTGTATAGTGCGTATGCTGTAGTTATCGAAGCGCCGTTCGCCCCGGGGTCTTCCACATAGACACCATAACTAGTTGTTGAAGTCAAGCCATCATCCGGTGCTAGTGCTCGTACACCATATGTAGTTGTTGCTGTCATAGTTCCAGTCACTCCTGAAAGATCTCGACCAACGAATGCGTCCACTCCAACAGCTGTACCCACAGTCAACGCATTTCCAACAACCATAAATACACCCGTCGACAACCCTATAGTTGTTAAATTAGTGGATCCGGCGGGGGTTGTTAAATTATAAACACCATAGTTCAATCCATGAATAGCGCTACCCGCGCTGTAGTTAGTTGTTCCTTCAACTGCAGCATATCCATCCAACCCGTTCATTGTATGAACACCAGGGGCAGCTGGCGACATTGTTGCCCTGATATCTATTCCACATTTTAAAACAGTTCCGCTCGTATATGTTTCTGATAATTTCATAATACAATCAGTACCGATTACCCCTGTAGCCCCAAAAGCGCTATGGGCTGAAAATGTTTTTTCCCCAGAAAGAGTTTGGTTCGTCTCCAAGTCACATAATGTAATTGTACCTGTTGGGAATGTAGCATTCGTTGTAGCTGTTGATGTAAGAGTTAGTGGAAACGCTCCGGATGTTGTAAATGCGTCGGCTGTAATTATATCCCCACCCATTCGCAGTGTTCGATTACCGTCTTCAACATCAAAAGTTAGAGTTTTATCCTCAGTCGTAATGGTTGAAGTCGACGCCAACACCAGATTAAAGGCACTATCAGTATCATCAAGTGATAGTGTTGGGACGGCATTTAGCGTGGGTGCTGTCAGGGTTTTATTAGTCAATGTCTGAGTATGTGCTTCAAAAACAAAGGTATCGTCAGCTCCAAGTAGTGGAAGAGTGACCGTGCGGTCGGCTGCCAACTCGCTTACAGCGAATATATATTGATGATCAGCACTTGTATCATTAATCTGAGGAGCCGTCAATGTTTTATTACTAAGGGTTTGCACACCTGCTTCGGTTACGATAACTCCTGATGTCGGAAGAGTAACATTTGTAGCTGCGGTTTGCGTAAATGTAAGCGGGAAATTGCCAGACGTTGTAAATGAGTTGGCCAAAATTAGGTCGCCACCGAGCCGCAGGATTCGATTGCCGTCTTCAAGATCAATAGTAAGTGATCGATTAGCGGCGTTTGTACTTGTACTCTTTATTTCTGTGGTAAATGCCGAGTCTGTATCGTCAAGTGTTAATGTTGGAACGGCGTTGAGGACAGGCGCGGTCAATGTTTTATTGGTCAATGTATCGGTAGTTGTCCTTCCGACAAGAGTATCCGTTGTAGTTGGCAAGGTCAATGTACCGGTGTTTGAGATGGTAGAAATAATAGGAGTTGTAAGAGTTTTATTGGTTAATGTCTCTGTGCCGTCCAGTGTTGCGAGGGTGCCAGTTGTTGGCAAAGTCACCGAGGTATTAGCGGTTTGTGTTAGTGTTAAAGAAAATCCAGCACCGGCAGTGATTAGATCGCCAGCAAGGCGAAGGGTTCGATTGCCGTCTTCAACGTCAAATGTCAAAGATTTATCTGCTGTTGTAATTGTACTTGTCGATATGAGGGCTAGATTAAAAACGCTATCTGTATCATCAAGAGAAAACGTCGTAACACCGTTAAGCACTGGTGATGTAAAGGTTTTATTGGTAAAAGTCTCAGTACCATCTAGGGTTGCTAACGTCCCTGTCGTTGGTAAAGTTACATTTGTAGTACCTGTCTGAGTAAGCGTCAGGGCAAAATTACCTGATGTAGTAAATGCATCCGCAGTTGTTATTGTTCCACCTGTAATAATATCTCCTCCAAGACGAACAAGCCTATTGGCGTCATTAAGGTCCAATGTTAATGTCCGGTCTGCTGTGTTTGTACTTGTTGACGCTATGATGGTGTTAAATGCTGAATCAGTATCATCAAGCGACAACGTTGTTGCACCATTAATTACAGGGGCAGTCAATGTTTTATTAGTTAATGTCTGGGTTGCATTTGAGATCACCATATCACCAGACACCCCTGCAAGGTCAGGTATTGTGACTGTTGGTACACCAACTGTTTGGTCGGTTACTGCTAAAATAAGATCATTAGTCGTCTCATTGAAGGTAATATTACCAACTCCGCTAAAATTACCAGAGTCGTCAATCAGCGTTGTGCTATTCTGCGCGACGGTCCCGGTTGCTAGATCCCATCGCATAATTGCATTATCTGTGCTTGATCCTGGCCCAGTGACTGAATTAAACGATGTATACTTGTTAAATACTAAGGCATCGGTTCCGACCACATCGGTACCATCATCGTTAGTGCATACAAATCCTTGGTCTTTATTAACAGTACCCTCCGACACAAACACGATACTTGTACTTGCAGCGGTTGCGTTTGCCATGTCAGCAGCTCGAAGAGGTACACCTGTTGCCTGCACTATGTATATACCATTTTCGCTACCTGTACTCTGGTCTTTGATAAGAATACGATCGTTCGTTGCAAGTACAATTCCATCAATGGTATCCCCATTCTCGTAAGCTGTAGCAAGCGCGCCAGTTACTGTAGTGGCTGCTCGCACATGTCCCTTATAATCAGTGGAACCCCCAGCAACATCATTTTGCCATGTCGCTGCGGTTGCACTCGTTGCTTTAAGAACTTGACCGACCGCAGGAGGTGCAGCTGTGGCTACCAATACGGACGCCCCGGTCGTCCCTAGTTCGCTCGCCCGAACACTATTCGTAGCACTTGTTATTGTTTTATTAGTTAGACTCTGTCCATGGTCTTCAAATACAAATATGTCGTTGCTTGTCAATAATGGTAGGGTGATGGTGCGATTAGCCGACAAGTTTGACACAAGTAGATCATATGTATGATCAGAAGCCGAATCATTTATTTTTGGCAAGGTTAATGTTTTACTAGACAATGTCTCTGCGCCAGTTAATGTAGCCAATGTCCCGGACGTTGGTAAAGTTACTGATGTATTGGCTGTTTGCGTTAGTGTCAATGAAAATCCCGCACCAGCAGTAATTAGATCACCGGCCAACCTGAGTGTTCTATTACCATCTTCAACATCAAACGTCAGTGTTTTATCTGCTGTTGTAATCGTACTTGTACTCGCCAACACAAGATTAAACGCTGAGTCCGAGTCGTCAAGTGAAAATGGATTAGCCCCATTGATGGCTGGCGCGGTCAGTGTTTTATTTGTCAGAGTATCTGTAGTATCACGGCCTACCAGTGTATCGGTTGTCGTTGGTAATGTTAGTGTTCCTGTGTTGGAAATGGTTGAAATAATAGGTGACGTAAGTGTTTTATTCGTCAAAGTTTGTGTGCCTGTTTCAGTTACCAATGTCCCTGATGTTGGAAGGGTGATATTTGTTGAGGCTGTCTGTGTAAAAGTTAGGGGGAAATCTCCCACGGTGATTAAATCATTTGCCAGCCGAAGTGTTCGGTCACCATCTTCAAGATCAATAGTCAATGTGCGATCTGCCGTATTAGTGCTTGTACTCGCCAGCTCTGTAGTAAATGCAGAGTCGGTGTCATCCAATGTTAGTGTTGGTACAGCGTTTAAGATAGGCGCGGTCAGCGTTTTATTAGTTAGTGTCTCTGTGCCAGCTAATGTAGCCAATGTCCCTGACGTTGGTAAAGTCACCGATGTATTGGCTGTCTGCGTTAGTGTCAGTGAAAATCCCGCACCAGCAGTAATTAGATCACCGGCTAACCTGAGTGTTCTATTACCATCTTCAACATCAAATGTCAAAGACTTATCCGCAGTTGTAATCGTACTTGTACTCGCCAACACAAGATTAAACGCTGAGTCCGAGTCGTCAAGTGAAAATGGATTAGCTCCATTAATGACTGGCGCTGTCAGTGTTTTATTCGTTAAAGTATCTGTAGTATCTCGGCCTACCAGTGTATCGGTTGTCGTTGGTAATGTTAGTGTTCCTGTATTAGAAATGGTTGAAATAATAGGTGACGTAAGTGTTTTATTCGTCAAAGTTTGTGTGCCTGTTTCAGTCACCAATGTCCCCGATGTTGGGAGGGTGATATTTGTCGAGGCTGTCTGTGTAAAAGTTAGGGGGAAATCTCCCACGGTGATTAAATCATTTGCCAGCCGAAGTGTTCGGTCACCATCTTCAAGATCAATAGTCAATATGCGGTTTGCCGTATTAGTGCTTGTACTTGCTAGCTCTGTAGTAAATGCAGAGTCGGTATCATCCAATGTTAGTGTTGGCACGGCGTTTAAGATAGGCGCAGTTAAAGTTTTATTAGTCAGAGTATCAGTAGTTGTTCTGCCAACTAGTGTTGTAGTTGTTGTCGGCAGTGTCAATGTGCCTGTATTCGTGATGGTAGAAATTACGGGGGCAGTGAGTGTTTTATTTGTCAAGGTTTGGGTCAATGTCGTCCCTACTATTGTACCAGCACCAACCCCATGAACACCCGTAGTTGCTGTATCATGGGCACTAACATCGACCCCATCAAACAGCTGTCCAGCATTGAACACAATATTTCCAGTCATCGTGCCTCCTGTTCTCATTAATGCCCCAGCGGCTGCCACATTTATAGCATCTGTAACATCAGCTAGAGCTTCTATACCTGTTAATTTATTCCGCTCAGCCACGGTAATTATTGACCCGGACCCTGCAATTAGGTCTGTAATATCAGCTATAACTAGAGTTACCGTCCCTTGTTTACCAGCTACAGATATCACTTGATCTGTGTTATCAACCTTTTCCCATGTTGTACCGTTAAATGCAATCCAGTCGGATACTTTCCAGTCAGAAATCCCATCTATAAGCGTTGTTCCTGCAACAGATACAACGTAATACTGTCCTTGGGTACCGACTCCACTAGCTAACGCTGGTGTATTTGTGGCGGCATTCCAAGTGCCTTGATATATTAATGCTCCGAATCCAGCAGATGCTACCCAAGTTAAATTGCCAGCCCCGTCGTTAGTTAATGCTCCAGGTGCATTGGCTATAGGAAATATAATACTATACCCTAGAGAGGTGTCAATAAGATCTATAATTAAGTTTGACCCCAATGCATTGGTAACGGTCAAGACTTCAGCCGGTTCAAAAAAGTCTAAAGTTTCGTCACTCATGTCTATATAGTAAAAAAAAGATAAAGGTACATATTTTTTTACATGTTCTCTATTAGAATGGTGGTGGGGATGGTGTTGTCTAAGTTGATGTCTAAAATTTCAGTTGTATTCCAAAGATATCCGGGTCTGTACCTGCAGCGGCTGATTTAGTGACGCGAATAGACAGTCTTTTATCTGACGTGGGGTTTGTAATCGAGAATGTTTGAATTCCATCAGCGGTACCCGCGGGGATGATCCCAGACCCAATAACGCCAGTTCCATCGTGAATATCAACAGTTATCCCTCGATTTCCTATACCTGTTGCCATATTTGCTGCCCAAAACGTACATACTCCTGCCGGAAACGATGTATATAGTGATTGATCCCAGGCGAAGTAAGCAACAGTGACTGCAGTTGCGGATGTTACTGATATTTGACTAGAACTTATCATAAAATTACTGTCGGCCGGAGTGGCTGCAGACCATGACAGAGTACCACTTCCGTTATTAGACAGACTTCCGGCGGCGTTCGTGACAGGAAAAATAACTTTGTATCCAGAGGATGCATTATCAATATCGATTTCCAATACAGCCCCTGTTGGGTTTTTAACAGTGACCACCTCTGCAGGCATAGATAAATTTAACGACTCGTTACTCATCAGTATATATAAAGTATTTTTTTATCTTTTCTTTATGTATTGACTAGCGTTTAACCCCTTATTTTTTTGATATAACGTAGTGTATGATTAAAAAAAATATGTCCCTATCTCTATTTAATCTACATTTAATAAAACACATGCTCCTTCATGACTATTCCCGGGGTAAAACGCGAATCCACCATCCATAAATTGTCTGGTTTCTTTGTTATCCGTGCCGAAGTCGTCATCACTCTCCAGGAATTTACCATCCTCGTCGCACGAGAACCAAAAATGCCCTGCAGTATCGTGCCAAAATGAGTCGATTGAAGTAGATATCACGATTCCATAGTCGGCTACTTGTGCATACCGGTCAGATCTAGGATTAATAAGAACTCGCGCTTCATGTTCGAACCGATCCCGAGACTCAATATATAACAAAGAATCATAGCTGTGGTCATGAAATTGCGACGATATATTGCATATTATATCAATTGCTCTGGGGCTGATCGCTGGGCATTCATGCATTTCATGTTCGAATGTATCGCTTCGAATATACGTGAAATACCACTGCATGGACTCGATATCAGCTATTTTCCAGCAATTGATCAAGAATGCGGATCGGGCAGCACAAACTAATCGCCGATTAACTCCGCCTAACCGTCGTGAAAACAGTAATCTCCCCACCGAAACGTAGACATACTCAAGTAACTGCTTGCTCGGGTACTCAACCACGACACGATGGATTCTCTGCCAGAGTAATTCATAGAGATATGACACATCATCAATGTCAAGCGAATCATCCATCAATCCAGCACGTAAACACATTAATACGGCCAAATTTTCCTGGAGAGTTGCTAACACGTGGCGTGGGGGGAATTTTTGGCGAATGGTAGAATCGACTGCCGGCATCAAAACATCTAATTGAGCAAGCACATCGCGCCTCGAATCGACAACTTTACGCGTTAGTTTTTTACGTCTCCTAAGTTCTCGAGGAGTCGATTTTCGCCGAGATTTTGCAAAGTTCAACTTCGCAGTTGCCTCTACCCGGTATGATTTCAGACACATAACTAATCCAATTACGTCTTCATTGAAGTTTTCTTGGGGAAACAACTCAGGCGGAATGGGAAACATTTTTAGGGAAATGCGCTTTCCCCCAAAAATATCCCATACTTTACCGTTCTTACCATCATTTTTTACCACCAATTCTGGGATGGGATTAATAGTAATCTCGACGGGGAGGTCATGATATTTCGTATCCGACCATCCTAAGTGCCTTCCAAACTTGTGTTCCATAAGATGGACCCACTTCTTTGGCGCTGACATCCTTTTTGTCGACGATTTCCATTACTATGCGAAATATAATCAATTTTTTATGATGAATATGTCTTTAATAAAAATCTTCCCGTAGATTTCATGAGAAAAAAAAATCATTTGGTATGTTTAAAACATAAGTTCATAATCTTGATTGTCCCACCAGTCGCGATATTCATTGTCACGAAGCTCCTCATCGAATAAGTGAAGGGCTGAATACTTGTCGTAGCGACTTCTGATATCCATAGCCCTTTTATTCATGGTTGACAAGTATTGCATGCGAGATGCAATAAGATTATCTCCACTTGCCCCCATATTATTATATTGTTTACGCAGATCCATTTTTGACCCATCGATAACTACTGGAGTTCGCATAAGAGCTTGCTCAATATCGTTTTCCCATCGCTCACCACTTTTAGATTCTTTTGGATGGGATTTCTCAAGATCGCCAGTTTCTCGGCCATCCGCGGACTCACTATTTACTAGTTCGACGTTATATCCAGGTAGATTTTTACTATTCGTTGAATATGGACGATGTTGTTCACCAGAAGACCTATCAATTGGTAAGTTAGATACCTCTATTGCACTCTCAGTAGCCCCAGTAGCCCCAGTAGCCCCAGCAGCAGCCCCTTGCGAAACTGCATTTCTTGCCGACTTAAGATCTTGTTTATAAGTGGATGTACATTTATCACTAGTACAAGGGTAATATTCCATCAATCCTAAAACAACAAACCCTGATGCGGCTGCTAAAAATACATTGCCGACATCCATAGATTCGACCAACGCCCCAGCGTATTGAATGACTAAACATACGATGAGTATTAAAAGAAGTATCTGTAAAAACATATTATATATTAGGATTTTTTCTTTTTCCGCTTGGCTGTCTTTTTTGACACAGGTTGTGGAGCGATTGTCCAAGAATCGGCAACCGCCGATGCAACAGTTGTTGACGTTGTAGCTGGCAATGTTGACGTGGTAGGTGGTGAATGCATAGTTCCGGTTGGAGTTGGTTCTGATGGATCGTCTGATGGATCGTCTGATGGATCGTCTGATGGATCGTCTCCATCTGAAGCAGTCGAAGATTTTTTACCATCCATCATCTGAAATTGTCTGTTCAACATGCTAAATAATTTATTGACTCGCGGGTCTTTATTTCCACTTGCCGTACTTTTCTTTTGGATATGGGAAATAATTTTGCGGAATTGCATTGTTGCTCGAGTATTGTGTTTTTGCCTAAACGCAACGTCTGATATAAATGATTCCATGATCAATGATGGATTTTCTGCTTCGATAGACGTCCTGTAATAGTTGTCGAATTTATTTTCTAACAACCCCACTGAGTCGGATATCATATTGAACGCAAGGTCGCATCTTGGAATTTGCACCTTCAGCTTTTTAATACTGCTAACAAGGGCGCCACTGAATTGTGTAATGTCAATATCTGGACTTGTTATCAACTTATGGAGATTTACACCGTCATTATAGAGGTGATGAAGAATAGTCAAGATGTATTTTTTACTCATGCTTGACGCGTTTGGACTTTCCCAAATAGCTTTGACATCTAACTGAGAAAATGATATTGGCTGTAGGGAAATTCCGGGTTCTTTTTTGATGAATGTATCTGATAAAGTCGATACATCAGCCAGGTATTTGCTAAATCTATTAAGGTTACCTGCTGTAATAATTATTGATTGAACCTCTTGGGACTTCTTGAAGGTATTGTAAAATTTATTAAGATCTTCTTTGGACATCTTTTCGAATTTTTCCTTCTCATCGGATGGGGTAAGTTTTTTCTTCGATTCTGCGTCGGCTGCTGGTGCTGCGTCTGCTGCGGGCGTTACTGGTGTTGCGGGCGTTGCTGTGTCGGCTGCTGGTGTTGCTGTGTCGGCTGCTGGTGTGAAGAGCCTATGCCCTTTTTCCAACTTAACACAAAAAGTCTCCATTTCGTCAACGTTTTTTTTGAACTCGGGGAAAGTCTTGACAAATGACTCGAATCCAATAAAAAGTCTTAGTATTCTGGACACGTGCACTAATAATGCCCGTGCTTGTATAATTTTTGGAATAATAATATAAGGTTCGGCGTCAGACGACCCTGTGATCTGTTCAAACATTTTATTCAGGACATTAACATCCTCTTTTGAGCCTTTCGGCATAGATTTTCGTATTTTTGCCCCGCTCATATTATATACATATATTACACCTTGTTTAGTAAGAATTTTATAAAATCATATATGCTGCCCCGTTAGCAACATATATTCAAGTGCTAACTCTAACATTGAACTAACTTTACTCCATACAAGTTCTTGTTCTTCTTTAACTCCGCGGATGTATAAATTTCGTAAAGTGCGCACCATATCTTTCATGTATTCTTCGTTGTCGTCTTTCTTAATGTACTTAGCGATGTATTTTTTCTCTATTTCTTCATTAGTAAGAAATGTCTCATCCCTCTCGAGTATTTTTGTACGCATCTCATATAATTTTGGATAGCATCTATTGATTAGGTCTTCTTCCGACGTGGCGATTAATAAAGATATCCTTTTCCGCATAAACCAAATGTCTGGGTCATTTGGCATTTTTTTACCGACCATGATGAGCATTTGACTAACATGTCTATTAAATTTATTACAAATATTAGATTTGGCTTTAGCTTTTTTTCTATCTTCTTTGCTTTCTTCCATTATATAAAAAAACAAAAGGGTATTTTAACATAAATACATTGCGATACTTAAATACTAATCAACTAGGCACTCCGTATGTATGGTAAATCCTGAATACCTATCATCATATGGGGTCATAGGGTGTTGGATAGTGTCTTGATGACCATGAAGATAGTCGTAACATACTGCGCACTTTTGGGCCGCGAAAAACCCTTCTTTAAGTGTTGATTCTGGCAAATAATATAGCTCGGCGATTTCAAGTGGGATGACCCGCAAACTGACAGGAATTGTTAGAGCATCTTTTGATTCAGCATCAGTCGTTGATTCAGCATCAGTCGTTGATTCAGCATTAGTCTTGGGCATAGTATTAGTCTTGGGCATAGTATTAGTCTTGGGCATAGTATTAGTCTTGGACATAGTATTAGTCTTGGACATAGTATATTAAAAAAATAGATTTCAATTTTTATAGTGATTATTCTTCATCGTCATATTCTACATCATCAAGCTCGTCAGATGTTTTGTCTCCACCATGTGTGACCCCGTCTTCATCATCTTCTAGATCCTCATCATCTTCTTCTGGGTCTTCTTCTGGTTCTTCTTCTGGCTCCTCATCATCTTCAAATTCTTCAATAGGAACTTTTTTTGGCTTAACAGATTTCTTTCCAGTCTTTGCTTCTGTTGCGGCGGCTAGTTTTCGTTCTTCACGTCGCTCAGTAATATACTTGTTATACTTGTACACTGTGTCGCACATGAATTGCCTGACTGGAACAAAGTCCATTCCAAACATGGAATACACCTGACTAATAATAGTCTTAATAATATCATCAGTAACCGTCTTTACACCACTTGTCTGGACTGAAGTCTTAATCATATCCCCAATGCGATCAAGGAGTTCGACAAGAACATCTGAACAGAATCGCTTGAGATCCTGGCCAAGGCTTCCGCCAAAATAAGACTTCAGATAAGCCTTGGTCATTGACGGGTCATCCTTAACTCCAGTGTCCACATCAGCGTGAGCAAGATGATACTTAACGTACTTGAATACTTTACCAATGTATAGAGAAAATGGATGAGTTCCTGAACTACTAGAAACCTTTTCCAATTTCACTCCATTATTCTTAGCCTCCTTAGTCTCATTCACACGTTCTTGCCATCGCTTATACGCGTCGAGGGAAGTTAGAAGACGAATAATTGGAAGGCGAGTCTCATTTCCGACGAAGGTCTCATCGAAGACATGGTAGATCTTAACGATCTTATTACCATGGGCAAAGCAGTTATAGGTGCCGTTAAGAGCGATTGCCCGGACGACTGTCTCCAAAAATGCTGTCAAATAAATTTTAGAATTGGCGCTAAAGCGAATCTTCATCTTGCCAACACAATTGGCTGCCTGCTTCCACTCATCCCACTCGGTTCCATCCTTGTTAACCCCAGTTGGGAGATCGATAGACTTATCGAAGTTGTCGTAAAATTTCGCATCATAATTGTTGTTGAACACTTGAAGATCGAATGGGACGCGCTTCTCTTCATGAAGATGTGCCATCTCTTCATCGTGGATCTTCTTTTGAGCTTTGCGGGCTTCCTTGTACGCTTTAGCCTTTTTAGGTTTAGACACAGCAAGGTCCTTCAGCCATTTGCGTTCATATTCTCTACGCCGTAGAGTTAAATATGCATTCCGCGATTGCTTTAGCACCCTCTTGATGTCGCTTGGCAGCTTTGCGACTGGGGTTTGTTCCTCATCGCGCTCAATAACCTTGCCAGACTTATCTGTTTTGGTAAAATGTCCACCCTTAGCCTTGCGGATAGTTTCAGCTACTGGAGTAAATTCTTGATTCAGGCCATGGTCGTCGATAATATTCTTGACTCTGGCCACGGACAAATTCAACCCAGATTCCTCAGCAACTGTCGAATTAACGTCAATTTTTCTGGGCCGGTTAGGTTTGACTTTTTTGGTTTTTGGTTGCTTTCCAGCATCCTTTGTGGATTTTTTAGCTACTGGTGTTTTACTAGTAGATCTTGTTGATTTCTTCTCAACTCGTTCCTTTTTTTCAGGAGTGGCCTTTTTCTTCTCTGGGTCTGCACGTTTTTTTGATGACACTTTTTTTGCGGCCTTAGGAGCGTGAGTGGGGGAGGTTTTTTTAACAACTGCTTGGGGCATGATAAGTTAATATGATGGATATAAGAATACATTTTCTGTAGTTTAGATGAAAAAGGAGAACTTGCAAAGGGTTTCTTTATGGAGGATAATTAGGCAATATTTATTTATAAAAAAATAAATAAATATTCATTTAGTCTTGTTGGTTCATAGCTTCGATGAGCTCGGCCGTGAGAGAATCATCACACTCTTCGATCGTTGTTTCTTGAATCCTTTTTTTCTTAAGGGAGTCCGCGGAGAATTTTACCGATTTCTTAGGTGGAGATCGTTTTACGATGCCACTATTTGACGATGATGATTTCTTTGACGATGAAGTTGCTTCCTTAGTTTCCGTAGAAACTTCAAGACCTAGATTTTCATTAGTTTGCGACCTAGATCGTTTAAGTAGATCCTGGAGTTCTTGCCTGGTTGGTTGAGTTGACGAGGTTTGCTGGTCGCCTTGGTCGCCTTGGTCGCCTTGGTCGCCTTGGTCGCCTTGGTCGCCTTGGTCGCCTTGGTCGCCTTGGTCGCCTTGGTCGCCTTGGTCGCCTTGGTCGCCTTGGTCGCCTTGGTCGCCTTGGTCGCCTTGGTCGC
>JBFIJM010000008.1:0-48917 GCA_041600715.1 Saccharimonadales bacterium (SeqCode)
CTCGACCTCCTCATGATTCCGAGAGAGGCTCGACCTCCTCATGATTCCGAGAGAGGCTCGACCTCCTCATGATTCCGAGAGAGGCTCGACCTCCTCATGATTCCGAGAGAGGCTCGACCTCCTCATGATTTCTCATGTAAGGTATCCCGTGACCTTCGGCGATCATCCAGTCATTAATATAAACCCCATCATGGTATATTTTGACAATGACTCGCCCAAAGACATCAAACCCAAAGCATTCTAGCCGCACTATCTTATCTAATATAGCATCAGAAATAGCATCTCGGGCGAGTTTACCTCTTCTAATAATCTCGTCGCGATCAGCTTCTGATCGCTTTGGGCGTAATTCCGGGGAATTATATCCATAGCACCGCAGCTTAAACCTCTGATATCTGCCATTAAACCAAAACACGGCATGGATGGTATCTCCATCGTAAACATATACAATCTTAGCCTTAGCGATAGGCCCTGTGATGGTAAACTCCTCTGTACTCTTAGAGCTTTCAAGTAACTCTTGATCGATTTGTTTTTTTTCATCAACGATCATTGCGGTGGTTACAGAGAGTCCTGTCATCACTGGCCGAGTCGCAATCGCAGGTAATTTAGTTGGAGCCGATTGGTTGGTAGGTTCGTAGGCATGATCATGAGTGCTACTGTGGATATGTTTATGTCCATATCCAGAAGACTTAACTTTCTCAATCACTGACTTAAAGAATCCAAACATCCTATATAAGAAAGTGCTATTCATTTTTATCACGCCGCGAAAATTGAACATCTCTTTCCTGATTATTATGACAGCACCTTATGCATTTTTACAAGCTAATCAGCCTAACCGAACCCTCGAAAACGAACTTAATAATTTGTTTGATGGTGGGTTTATATGGTATCGCGATAGTAGCGACTTAGCCCTATTTATCGCCACATTAATAGTTTGTGGGTTGGCATTGACGTGTTGGCATTGACGTGTTGGCATTGACGTGTTGGCATTGACGTGTTGGCGGGGGCATTTGTAAAAAAGAGAAACTTTTTTTTATTTTAAATAATTATTACATGTCGGATTTTACTAAAATACCAAAATATGAGGTGCGAAACCTCAGAACGACTTCTTATTATTGGCATAAATATATATTAATTTAAGAGATTCTCATGGAATTATTATTTTTTATTTTTTTTCATAAAATAACCCCTTCTATATATCTCCTTAACCTAAAAAAACAATATGGCAACCGGTGGCATTTTCACCCTTATCACAAATGACGGCCGTCAAGATCGTATGCTTATGGCAACGGCCCTTCTTAACCAGCGTCTGGATATCGTCCGAGACACGCGCAGTCGCATGGTTGGCGTAGACCCTACGCCCACGCTAGTGGATATCGAGAAGACTCATATTCTTTTCACTAACGCCCACTTTAAGCCCTTCGCGGCCATCGGGTACGAATATAACAAGGTTCGCGCCTCAACTGGTTCGCCTACTTTGGGCAGCGATGTCCAATTCTCCATTCCTCAGTTTGGAGATTTCTTTATCGAGTAGAGAAAAAAAGTAAGAACGTAAAAGGTTCTTGCTAGTATATTCGGCAAGCCAATTGTATTTGGTTAAAATTCTATTATGCCGCGTATGCGAAACTTTCAAATTGCGGGAAACCCCTTAGAGCTTACACTACCACTCATATTTCGAAAGAATTATGAGGACCTCGGTTAATTGCCGAACCCAATGGTAAAAAAGTGTGAGATTGGGCAATCCGCAGCCAAGCCCCTAATCAAACATCATTCATAATTCAACTAAACTTGTCTGTCACATATTACAATAGACATGCCTGTGATTTATAGATTAACTTCCCCGAGTGGCAAATCCTATGTTGGACAAACTACTCAACCCTTCGACAAACGATGGACTCAACATACTAAATTATCAGATACTCATTGTAGAGCGCTTAAATCCGCTCTACGAAAGTATGGTGCGGCTACGTTCCAGAAAGAAATTTTACTGGAGTGTGGTGTACACGATTTAGATTATTTTGAGGTCAGGATGATCGAAGCATATGATACGCTATCCCCAAACGGATATAATTTGGATAAAGGCAGAAGCGCTCGTAGAAATTTCACGGATACCACCAAGAAATTAATGCGAGCGTCAGCCAAAAATGCGAGTAGATTTTCTGAACAAAATCTACTTCTTCCCGATTACATCACGGTTGTGTCTGATAATGACATAATTATTGGATATAGGATAGCTCATCATCCCGATTGTAAAGACATCTATTTTAAGACCCCCGGCAAATCTTCCGATGAAAATCTAGAAGATGCTGTTGCGTACTTAAAAAAGATAAATTTAGGAGGAATTCCGCGTAAACGGACTCTCCCAAAATATTTACATCTCGGAAAAATGGGATATTACATCAAGTATAAATCAAAACATGGAACTTTCATCAACAGAAAATTTCAAAACCAATCTATCCCTCTTGGTGATAGATTGATACAGGCAAAACAAGTTTTAAAAGAATTAATTGAAACGGATATTTGAACGGGGAAGGTTCAGAGACTAAATGTTAGTTGGGTCTAAAACGTAAAGATTTTGCGTTTTGGGTCTTAAGATATAGTCCGTCCCTGCCGAAAGGTAGTCCTTAGACAAAGGTTATAGAACCCCGAGCTAAGGAGACGCTGCATTTTAATAAAATGCACTTTGCGTTGGATCAAACGTCACGATATGGTTCTCCATCTTAAACTTAAACAACCCACCCTTGCAGCTGGTACTAGTAATACTGATGTTAGTGACCAACCCGCTATGCGTTGGTGCGCGTTCCCCGGTGAACGCGTTATGGCGAAGGTTGACTTCGACGTTAATGGCAATCCTCTGGATAGCTACAAGAGTGAAGTTTATAACTTCTTCCGTGAATTTCAGGTCGGCCCCGGTAAGCGAACCGGTTGGGACCGATGCATGGGACAAGAAGTTGCCGAACGTGGTTTCGTTGATCAGCAATCATGGGCCCGCAACGGCGTTGCAGCATCTGCATTGACTCACCGAACTAAGGTCGAGGTCTGCAGTGGTGCCCAAACCCCTACAGGACAGAAAGCTCAAACCGAGGCTGGTGATCTAGAAATGTTCATCCCTCTCCTCTTCTGGTGCAATTAAATCTTAGTTGCAGTATGTATAAAAGTACATGCTAGTGTTGATTTATCAATGCAAGATATTCAAATTGCGGGAAACTCTCGTCTGAGGAGTGCAAACTCCTCAATAGGTTACTATTACCGCGTGTTACATGAAAATGTAACATTGCACCCCGGGGAAATCTCGGTAAAACACATCCATCTGGGTGTGGGGTATGGTTATAAAATAGTAAATAGAGACAATCCGCAGCCAAGGCTCTTCCTTGGATAATTCATATAAACAAATGTTGAAAAATATAATAAGTTATTACACCGAATTTCGATGGGATTCATCTACGCAATTGATGGACCTATAGATAGCGACGAATGCAAAAAATACATTGGACAGACTGGAAGATAGATCGATCGATCGATGTTGGTACGAACATACCAACAACATCGTTCAACATATGCGATGAAAAATTGGATAATTTCCGTAAACAGGATGAATCAAAAGGACTACCAAAATACATTAGTTACTTCCAGTATAGAAATTGCAAAGGTCGATTACGTAATCCAAGACATGGATATAACGTATATCATTCGAAATTAGGCAAGCGTAAAACGATTACTATCCCGTTAGGCGATTCGCTAGACGAGATAAAAAAATCGCATTAAGCCACTTAGAAATTTTCAACAAAGAATATGAATTACTCCAAAATGAGCAAGGTTCAGAGACTAAATGTTTATCGGGTGCGCGAAATTTCGCGTGCCTTAAGATATAGTCCAGGCCCCACTGAGAAGTGGCACATTAGACTAACGCTGTATGCAACTGAAAAATTATGGGATCGTTTTCAGTTGACTTAGCCCGAGCTAATGTGGGATTTTATATAGTACGTAACGAACAAATGCGTTGCGTATCGAGGGAACATAATTGTTCCGTCGGATCCTGGTATTCCCGAAAGACCCAAGACTTTCGATCCCATCCGTGTCCATTCCCTATGGGCAGCGTTTTATTAACATCAAGCTCGCACCTCAAGCCGAGCTTGTGAACATCGTTCCACGTGGTGCTAATACTGGCACATGGACTGCGTCCGCCGCGCTCGGAGAAGTCGACCAGTCCGTCAATCTTGTTCGAACTATGGAACTCTACATCAACAATATCTTCGTCAACCCTGAAGTGCACGATATCTTCATCAAGCGTATTGGATTTACTCTTATCCGCGTGCACCGTCAACAAAACCATGGTGTTGTATCTGGTACCACTAGCGCCGAAGTTCTTCTTCAGCAATTGAAGTGGCCCATTGAAGCTCTCTTCATCGGTATGAAGGTTGCCGACTATAACTCTAGCACGGAAGCCCTTCGCGCTCAACATCTTGATAAGTGGCATACCTTCTCCCAGGTCACCAAGACCTCGCGCGCTGCTGCTGGTTGGACTTCCCTTCAAGCAGTAAATATCACAGGCACGCAAGTTGATGTTACCGTTGCAGGTGTTGTTACTGTCACCGGTGGTGATCTTGATGGTACAGTTGGTGGTACTGCCGAAGTCGCAGCTGGTGATCAGCTACTTGTCAATGGAGCAGCTTATGAAATTCTGTCAGTAACTAACGCTACTACACTGCAACTTACCCAAAATGGAGCTGCTGCTATTGTAGCGATTGTTAATGCAACCTCCTTCAGTGCACTTCGTCGCGTTGAGCAGACCTCCACAGTTGATGTTTGCACTCGCACCATCGATCAACTTACCATCAAGGCACATGGTATCCCCATTTACAACGACTTCCCCGCTGGCTTCTACAACGCGTACTTGCCATTCCATTATGGCGGCAGCAACCTCAACACTCCTGACGATTGCGGTGCTTTGTTCGTGCCTTTCTGTCTGTACCCCGGTACCTACCAACCCAGTGGACATATCAATATTTCTCGCGCACGTGAATTCTACCTTGAGTTTACATCCAGTGTCACTGGAAGCGTCGCCGGAACTCTTATTGTTGTTGCGTCTGCCCTGAACTTTTTGCTCATCAGTGACGGTTCTGCTGTACTTCGTTATTCCACGTAAGAAGAGAATAAGAGTAAAAATAGAAAACCCAAAAAAACACAAAAAACACAAAAACTACAAAAAATATCAAATGATTATTTTTTTTACAATATATGCCCGGATCCGCGCCAAAGTTCACCAATGTAATCCACCCAAAATGCATTAGTGAAATATATAGGAGTAAATTTGAGGAAATGGGGTTTAAAATAGTCAACTCGAGTCTATGGTGTACGGCAATTGTTCAGCCTGCCGGGTGGAAACTTAGAATATACACCCAAGCAGATGGTGATTTTTACTACTGGTATGATTATCTGAACCTCTTGAGGGTGATAATTAATGTATATCTTGATGCTAAAGGTGAGTGTTTTGTATCTGTAAATATACCAACTATAACCTCTAAGGACATAATTATTGTAAAATATGAAATGTTGCGTGATGAAAAATTATGTCTAGCTCAAAAACACGCAACCGCACCAACACCAGAAAAGAAACAGTTAGCACTTGCTGAATATCATAGACATAAATTACACTACGAGTGGTATTGTAAGAACTATAATATATTAATATAACATGGGCGATTATTGTTGTAAGAGAAGAGAATCCAAATCTTCGGTCGACCCAATGCAGGTGTCGAATTTCGATAACGACCTGCATTCTGTAAAGGTGAGAACCAGTACGGCTCGCGAAGTGTCTGTCAAAAAAATATTTAACAAGGCGAAAAAATTATCTAGTGGTCAAATTTCTCAAGTGCTTTTATTATTTGATGAGCATTCAGTATTTGACATGGCAAAGTTTTTTATACCTCGGTGGGACGGGAATGACCAAAAAAAAATATTGACTCGACTCCCCCGAGTGTATAGAAAATCAATCGGCCGGTATATTCGGGCGCATCTTAACGGTGAGGCACTTAACGACGAGAATACTGAGACAGAATTGGTGACGGGGCACCATCCTGACTCGCCTAACTCTCTTGACCCAGATTCATCAGAGATGGAATGTATAATATGCATAGATCGGCGAAAAAACATACTACTAATTCCATGTATGCACGTATGTTATTGCAAAGAATGTAGTGGAGTAGTCGAGCTTCATAGCATATGTCCTATTTGTCGAGGAGTCGTAACGAATATGGTTCAAATTTACCTTTAATAATATTAATCAAGGGGCGCAGGCGTTTTTTTTGTACAACACTTGCATATTTAATAAATTTAATAATCGCCTCATCAATGTCACATGGAGGGAAAGCAACAGTTACCCCGACAAAATCTTTACATGCTGGACACGCGCATCTACCATGACCTTCATGCAGTCGATCATACATCCATACATATGGACCCTTTCCTATTTTATTAAACATTATAATTGCGACTTCATCATTCGTTGCTTTGTATGCTAGTGTCCATATAGAGTCGAGTATATATTGCCGGATTGGAACACCCTGAAGACTCCGTGTATTGTCTGTGTAATATTTTATTGCCATTTTTTTATGCTGAACAAATGCGTAAATATATGCATAGTTATACATGGATTTATTTACGAAGGCTAATTCCGGAGCAAACTGCACTATTTCTGTTAAAATATCGTATGGTATCTCAGATCGATGTTGGAGTTTAATTCTTTTATTCGCTTGCATTTTTTAATAATCTCTATATAGATATGGGTCAAATCTTTGGGACATATAAAACAGATCAATCTGTAGACGATAGCTTCAAACTAAAGTCCGAACCGATCATCCCAGCCGAACCGATCATCCCAGCCGAACCGATCATCCCAGCCGAACCGATCATCCCAGCCGAACCGACGAAACCAATAAAAATCCCTCCCCGGCTAAAAACTTCAGAATTATTTGGTGAGTTTACTGTTGTATCGATTCCGTCACCCCCCCATGCGCCTTTATCACAGATTTCGCAATCACAAATCTTCCAACAACCGAACAATAAACATATGCAAGTTCCCCTTTGCAGCCAAGAACCAAATATTATCGAGGTAAAGAAAAAGAAACGCCGAAGAAAAAGGAGCAATAAGGAATAATAATTATACTAAAAAATCTATTATTATATACTAAAAAAATCTATTATTATATACTATAATGTCTCAACACGAGCTACTAAAACTATTACATCAAAATAATGCATGTACAATCGATACGGTCAACCGAGAAACCGACCAAGCTAATGTGACATGTAGATTTGGACATCGCTCCCGTGTTAGCCTTATTCAGATCAAGGCGAACCCGAGAGAATTTTGCGTAACATGCTCTAAAGATGGAGATAAATTACTCGCGAAATTACAAGATCGGATCAAAAAATATGGACTATGTGTTAACAAATTTTCATGTTCTGGAAAAGCTAAGTACACGTGTCGAAGTGGGGCGCATCAAATGATTTTAGATATTTCTCAAATACCAACTAAATGTCCCAGGTGTTTTCCTGATTCATTAATCACATATGCTAATTGTGATGGTAACGTTGCATCATTAGTATCTACGAGGCATATTAAACCCGCACCAGCCAGAAAAATTAAACCCGCACCTACGGTCAAACAAACTCCTGCTAAGGCAAACACATCCCCTGCGCTTGCTGTTAAATTCGAACATAAGAAAGAAATGTCACCCGAAGAATCCGAGGAATGGGTTAGGCTTCAGCATTTGTCTAATAAGGATCTAGCCAAATACTTAGAAGGTGATATACCTGCAGACACCATTGAACCTTTGGATGATGATATTGAGGCTTTTCTTAATTCATCAGAAGAAGTTGTTGCTCAGGTTATCGGTCCGCCAGAACCAGAAGTAAAACGGGGTAAAGAAGGTAAGAAGAAGACAATCCCACCAAAACCTACACCAGTTGTGGTAAAACTACCTCCTCCTGCATCGGCTCCTGTCTCTGCGAAAGAAGACAATGTTGATGTTGCTGATGCCGCCGCTGCCGAGGACGCCGCCGAGGACGCTGCCGAGGACGCCGCCGAGGACGCTGCCGATGCCGCCGCCGAGGATGCTGACGAATTGGATGCCAGAGACGAGTCTGAAGCGCCCGCCCTTGAGGACGATTTAGATGCTGATACAGACGGTGCTGAACCGGCGTCGCCGCCCCCTGAAAAACTGTTATTGCCGAGTAAAAAAGTGTTGAAGGCTAAGCCAAAAAAGAAAGTTAGGACACCGGTGAAAAAAACAGCCAAGGTAAAACCCCCCACTAAGAAGACTAAATAATTTTGTCATGTTAATTGGCAATGCTTGTATTTTTTTTTTTGATTCTAAAAAATGAAAACCATGTCATATATAGACAGTATTCAATGGCTACTCCCGATAGAAAAATCCGCACCACTCCGACGGAAAAATTACACGGACGCGTCATTAAATACTCGCAAATATCAAGTCTTCCAGGTAGAAGAAAATATCTCAATCCGGCAGAAGTAATCGATGTTGATTCCAAAATAGAGGCTGGAGAAAAGCTCTTATTTAAACCGAACGGTGTGTATGAGTATCATTGGCAAGATATTAAGTTCGCTAAAGCTAAGTATAAAATTTTGCTAACTGGTGTTTTGACCGATGGAAGACGAGCGAATGTTGTGCTTTGTGATATTGATCCTTATTTCGAGGTTATCCTTAAGGGTAAATCCTCCATTGATGAAGAAGTCAATCATATACTTAGCGAGTTGGAAGGGCAAAATTTAGCCCCAACAGACAAAAAATTATTCAAAGCAAAACCCTTCCTTGGATATCAAAAAGAACAATCAACGTTTTTAAGACTGTATTTCTTTAAGACAAAAATACGGTCCGCCGCTATAAAACACATACGGTTGAAGAATTATAAAACAACACATGATGATCTATCTTGCTATTATCGGGTTGTATGTCGGGATAGACTAATTTCATACACAGCCTGGATGACTATTGATGATTATAATATCCGTGAGATAGAAGCACTCAAAAGTCCTGCGTTCTTTGTAAATGTAAAAAATTATGAGAAAGTTACTGACGAAAAACAGCTCAACGCGCCTTTGCTCAAGTACGATAAAACAATGACTAAGGCCTGGGATATAGAGACTTATAATTCATCAGATGATGGACATGTTCCTCAACCAGACAGAGAAACAGACATGGTGTTTATGATTAGCTTCACATTTCAATGGTATTATGCGAACGACACTAATGTTCTACTAAAAGTTGCCATAGTTGATAAACCATGTGACCCGCACCCCGATTTCTTGACTATAATATGTAAAACTGAGGAAAATGTTATCAAAGCCATTGGCAAGCTGCATGAACGAATGCAACCGGAGTATACTATTGGGTTCAATGACCATGATTATGATTGGCCGTGGGTTGTTGAGAGAGGATATAAATATCCAGGCGTGTTGAAATACCTAGCTGATCACCTTAGTTGCGATAACCCCTGGAAACCTTATGAGGATGAGTCAGTTATGAGCTACAATTACAAGAAGGAACTTGTTAAAACGGAGGCCGATACTTATGTTGCTGGACATTCGTTAAATATGCCAGGCTGCATTAACATTGACGTCCGGACGTTGTTCCGACAGCTTTACGCAACCGCCGAAGAGTCAAACTTAAACTTTTACCTTAAGAAAAATAAGCTTTTGGGGAAAAAAGACATGCCTTATCTGCGCATGTTTAGAATTTATAGAGACTGCCTTGCCTTGTGGAATAGTCAAAATATAGAAAGAACCCCGCCGGAGTTAGAAGGGGTAAAAACTAAAGAACATTTCCTAAAATGGTTAGCGACCAACCCCGAGTGGAAGGCAGAGATCTTGGATGTACTTTTACCCGCCGACATCGAGGCAAAGTCGGGCGATATCGTTGATGAAGAGAAAATAGTACGGTCAAAGTTTACCCCGGTAGCTGAGAAGAGAATTTTACTCAAATCAGAGATGGCAGAAGTAGCTGAATATTGTGTTATCGATTCGTTTAGATGCCACCAGCTGCTAAAAATTAGGTCGGTTATTATGGAACGACGAGAGATTGCCGATGTATCCTTCACAAGTGCTTATGATGCATTTTATCGAGCCAATGGATCTAAGGTACGGAACCTGGTCATTGCTCAAGTGCAGCTCCGAGGATATCGCGTATCCAACGTGACTGATATGCGCGATATAGAAGATGGTAAATACCCGGGGGCATTCGTTATCCCACCTAAAAAAGGACTTGTCAAATCTAAACTAAGTATGGATGAAAGAATAGAGAAAGCGAATACTATCCAAGAATTTAACGTTATGCAAACTAAACTAAACGATAAAAAATCAGAAGCTCAGGCTGCCCCACTGAAAGCCAACATTTATAAGAAATGGCTCAAAGTAGCCAAAACTGATGTTGTCAGATGGAAGAAATTAGTTGCTAAGCATGGGGCTATCATCTCTCGGGAAATCATTGAGACTATCGAGAAAAAGGAGAACATTGAACTACCCACGTGCTTCAAGGAATTTTTGGAGGAGTCGATAGGTCGACCAATCACGGGACTCGATTTCTCAAGTCTATACCCCAGTCTAATCATGACGTATAATCTATCGCCCGAATACATCGTAACAGATAAAGCTCTAGCTAAAGAACTCGATAAAGAGGGTGTAAAACTGAATAAAATTAAATTTCAATACAATGGGAGAACAATTAGAGCGTGGAGTATCGCACATAATGGGGTAACTGACCCAACTAATAATAGTTCTAACAACCCATTCGGAGTTTACCCAAGTATTTTAAAGGGTTTATATGATACACGCAAGAAAATCCGCAAGCCAATGAATCTTCTAAGTGACGATGATAAAAAAGCTGCGGCCACTCGTAAAACTGAGGTTGGGTCGACTGATGTATGGCAAGTATTGAAGTGGGAAGCTCGTAAAAAAGTTTTCCGATGGGAAAATTTTGGCTGGGAAGAGAAGCAGGAATTTATGGACGACGAAACTGATTTATTCGATACAGTTCCGGAGTTCATGGAAGAATATGAAGAGGTTTGCTTTTGGGTGAACTCTATTAACTCAAAACAAAAAGCCCTCAAAGTCTTTATGAATACCTTTTACGGAGAGACAGGTAACAAGAAATCTCCGTTCTTTATATTGCCGATTGCTGGTGGTATTACCACTGCTGGTCAGCGCAATCTTAAAGCCGCCGTCAAGATAGTTGAGGGTGAAGGATGGGGTGTGACATATGGAGACACTGATTCAGTGTATATTTACCCGCCGGATAGCGTGTTCAAAGGAATCGACAAGGCCTTTTATAGTGGTGAAATAGACAAAATAACATACTACACTAAGATGGTTGAGTTGACATTTGAGCATATAAAACCTTTGAGGGACAAAGTAAACAATTGGTTCTTCGAAGACAATGGGACGCGGTTCCTTAAGATGGCATATGAAGAGAGCTTATATCCAGCTGCATTTCTTGCCAAGAAGAAGTATTTCGGCATCCCGCATGTATCAATAGCCAACTTCTCCCCTAAGCATCTCTTTATCCGCGGCCTCGAGACTAAGAAAAGAGGGGCCAGCGAATTCCTGAAGAAGATTTGTAACGCCATCTTGTGGGATTGTGTTAACATGAACAATGTAAATTCAATCATAGAACTTGTGCAGAATAAGGTGGTGGAAATATACAATAGCGCATGGGAATTCGACGACTTTGTCCAGACAGGTGTATATCGACCACCTAAGAAGGATAAACCTGGCAACATAACAATGAATACCTTTGTCGAGCGAATGCGCCTCGAAGGTCGAAATGTCAAGCCTGGAGAACGGTTCAAATATGTCATTGTTAAGAAGTACCCGTTTAAGTACGATGGACGTGGCCGGAAAAAGGCGCTATCCGTAGGTGAGCGGATGGAGTTTGCCGATGTGGCTAGGGAAAAAGGGTTGGCCGTCGACATCGACCACTATATGTCTGGATCGGTAAATGGTCAACTTGGGAGATTTATTGTGTACCATTATAATTTCTACGTTGAAGCTGACAGTGACGATATAGAGGATATTAAAACAGCTGAGAAGAAGACATACCAAAATGCCTGCAAATACATTGAAGGATTATGTAGCAAGTATTATACTTGCTACGCAAGTAAGGGAAAAATATACCAAAAAGTCTTCAGAAGCGCGAATAAACTAATCAAGACTGAACTCCAAGCGAAGTATGAGAATAAGCAAATAGTTGATTTACTAGCATGTAGTTGGGATACCGATAAATTAGAGCAATGGATGAGCGACAAGGCAGAAAAGGAGGCAGTTAAGTATATGAAAAAATCTGACTACGGCGTGTCTTATGTGGAGAAAAAAATCATACATCGCCCGAGTAACACATCAAAAAATCAGGTAATTGAAGAATTATGTAAAGCATATCTTGGCCCTGGTAAAATTCTCGACATCCGTGAGGGGCTTTATGCTAAACGAAAAAATCAGCAGGCTCGAAATCTATCAGATAACGTGAAGAATTTAGAGAATGTATATTCAATGTATAATATGTTAACTAGTAAAATATCAGACATCATCAAAGATATCATTGACGTAGATTCGCGATTCGAAGAGCCTTCCGATCGAAAAAACATAGAATACGACGATATTGCAGAGACTAAAAACATCGACCTTGACATATTGGAAGATGAGGCTCGGGATCAAGTCGACATTGTATCTAAAGATAAGAGATTCTGGATGTTGATGAATACATTAAAGGATATCTATGAGCATCTTGTTAATAATGAAATATACATTATGAAAGTCCGTAGGACAGCTGATCATCTCAAATTCCTCAAGGCTAAAAAAAATAGAATGTACTCGTTGGGGAAAATCGACCAGGTGAAGTTGGCCAAAAAACTAACCGACGAAACAATGGAATGAAAACATTCGTGTGCTTCAATAAATATTTTTTTGTAATTTATTTTAGCCATTAATATATCTATAAGTTCTTAATGGAAAATTCAGCACTATATTTAGCACTTGTTATTGTGGTGGTCCTTGTTCTTCTTGGGTCGCAAAACCGAGGAGGTGCCCGGGGCGGTAAATACGTAGGATCGGGATCATGTGGGCAACTCAGATACCAATCATCCTGCCACTCTGGATGCGGCGCAGTACTTGTCGTGGGTGGTCAACACACTGGAGGATGTCAATGCTCTGGATGCGGAATGTGTTCACACAGAGGAGATTACAGTGGATTGCCTGGATATAAATCGGCAACTTTGGAAGGATTTACCTCCGATGAAATATCTTCTGAAGATGCCAAATTAGAGGAGTCAAATCCCTACCAAGAAACGATCAAAGGTTTAGCCCTTGAAGATGATGTTATTAAAAGCCACAAGCAGTTTACAGATGAAGCCCATCACCGGACTTCTACAGCTAGTAAAATGACCGTTCTCACTCATGATAACGACGTTAACCCCCGCGTTGGTCTTCGCAGAACTAAATACAATGCGGGTGCTCAACCTATGGTTAATACTCGTGTTATTTCTTCGCAAGACTACACCCAGTTGTCTGAATACACACCTTTCTACTTTTAGGTAAAAAAAATCGACCACACCTATGTTGAATCAGATAATATGATAGAAAACCATGTAAGTGTCGTTAGTCGGACCAAACTTTCCCGGACTAACTCGAGTATCATTTAATGTATACCAGCCGCCTTTTCTTTTACATATGGCCCAGTAATGTCCTCCATTCGGCCCACCTGAATGTTCTATCTGGGCGACGGCGTCGAAACGAAGCTGACTTAATATTTTTTTACCATCGTGTCCACGGGTAAACCCGGGGAATGTAAGCGTCTCGGGAAAATCAGTAACCACTGATATTTTACTGATGCGTCCTTTGTCAACCCTGTATTTTTTCGACATTACAACGAGAACTTCAGGAACCATCCTAATGATTGTTTTTCTTTTTTTATCAGACATATCTCCACACTTGGGACATTTATATCCAGATACAACCCCATCTAGGTTAGTAATGTATTTGCCCAATTCGATCGACCTAGCTGGCGTGGCTGGTGTGGCTAGCGGGTTTAACAGTGGTAATGGTTGCAGATACGGGTCAACCTCAAACATGCAATATTCCTCTCGCTTTATTGATACTACTTCGTTACATTTCTCACATATAATAGATCGTTGATATCGATGTGTAAATAAGTGGGAGAAGTCGTCACCTAAAGCATCTAATAAGAGATGGAACCCTTCACCTGCACATTGCTGTCCAGGCGTTAGTTTTACATTATCCTTACGTTCTTGAGCTGTTTTATAGATCACCCGCCAAGCATCTGCTGCCGATTGGAGCAAGTGTTTGTTGCATGTTAATTGTATAGACTCCACGTTATTTATACTAAGCAGCAGAGTTTTTTTAAAGATTGCTATGAGTTTGGTTCGATTACTATTCATTAGTTCGGGGTTGGTTGCCGCGGTGGTTGCTGCGGTGGTCGCGGTATCATAGTTGAGTTCGTCGGTCAATGCCGCTGCGTGAGTAAATGATGTAAGACTCATCATTGCCTGAAATACCGCATTAAAATAGCACGTTGCACCTAAATTGACGAGGCCGAACGGCTTTGGTGCAAGGTGTTCCTTGTATCTTTCAAAGTCTCCCATTACTATATAGTATTAGTGTTTCAATTTTAGCATGATTCTTCATGGAACATTGTTGAAGGTTGATCGATACGATGCAATTTTTTCCTTTGACTCAGATGATGAAAGAAAAAAATACGTGGGTATTGTTGGCGGCATCCACTCGGCTACTAGCGAACATCTGCGACATCTTCACCCTCTGCAAGACGAAGGTCGAGGGTTCAAAACAGTATATCACAAGTCTCGACTAGGTACCATGGGTGTTAAATCAGGTAATTCCCTAGGAAAAATTGTTAATATGACCGATCTAATAGGAAAAGAGTGTATTGTCCATTGCACAATGAAGAAATTTGCTTTTAAAACTGAGAAGGGTGTGCAAATCTTTGGGTTTAAATTTGTAATGGATTGGCTGAAGGCCATCGAGTAAAAAAAAAATATTATTGATCTATTTTTTTTTTACCATCGTTTAATTGCTCAATTGTAAACACCAAAATCAAACTTTTCCTTACCTTGGTAGTCTGTAATGCGTCGATTGAGGACATTATGCCCACTAACAACGGGAGTGTCCATCCATGCAAGCTGTTCTCGCATGTTCATTCGCATGTACCTCTGCAGGTCTACGAACCACATTGCATGGCGCACCATCATGGAATCATATCGAACGCGCCCCAACTTCGTCAGAGTGGCGGCGTTCAGACTATTAGTCATATTGACATGCTTTACTTTACCATCATCGCCCATATAATTAAGGTACTGTGTGTTAATTATGGGGCCTCGTGTCGTCAGGTCAACTCCACCCGGCTGATAACTATCCTCGTTGTAGTTTTTGTTATGAAGCATGTATACCCCTCTAGCTTGATTATACGCAGCGGGTGGACCAGCTTCGTCACCAACCCCCTTGACTGGGGTATTTCCCGATATTACTTGCAAATCGTTCAGCAACACTTTGTTCCACATTTGGTCGCTGTTAAATTTAGGTCGACCAAGATTGAACCCGGTACTTCCGCTTATGAGCCGGTGGAGAAGACCCCAATATTCCGAGGGGGTGCGATGACCATAGGGGTGGATGAGGCATTTAGCGAACATTTCGCTTGTGTTCTTGGCTTCCTCTTGAGGGGGGAGGATAAATTCTGACTTGGACGAAGTGCTGCCTCCTGGTCCATACCTTACCCGAATTTCTTTCATACGATCCTTACTCAATAATCTTTCAACAACCATTCGGTCAAACGTGTATGAGTAGTTCAATAGGAAAATCAGAGGAACTTCACGCATCATGGCGTGAAAGTTAATCGGGACAATATTCAAGTCGACGATATTCATAATTCTAGCTTGATGTCGCCCCTGCAGGAGTCCAGTCGGGCCTTTATCCATTCTATGAGCGGCAACATCAATGTATTGAACAATTTGGCTAACTGCATTTCTGTAGTCTTGGTCTTCAGTAAGGGTAATGATTTGATCAAGGGTAAATTCGGTGGGTGGTGCTCCTTTTGTAGGAGGATTACTAGTTTGTGGCATAAGCTGTGACCCAAAGAAATGGTAATAAATTCCCATCATCAAAGACTTATGAGACGTATTATCAGTCAAATACCGAAACAAGATGGTTGTGTTAATCATGGCACTTTCAGCTGATGCGGTGATTTGTAGATTGCCAGCAGCCATACCGTTATATTTGTTGATAATATTTTTTACCCCAGGCATGTATTCCATTGATGGGGCAATAGAATTTTTAGCCATAAGAAGACGAGTTCCATATAGAAGCTTGAATTGGCCATCACCTGAATTAAAGTTAGGACGTAGATATGCTCTTTCTTTTCGAAGAGATAGAGCCAGGGACGACAGGGGCATTAGGGGATCTTTTTGGTATTTCTCCCGGTAGTCGCGAATACTATTCTCGTACGTCTCCAGATAAAGAGGAACATCGTCCAGCTCTTTTTGTACAATGGCTGAACATTGTTGAATAGAATTGCAATGTTGAATCAGATTATTAATCATATCTAGGAAATATGCTTTACGTTGGGCTGGTTCGGTTGGTTTGTGACTCGATGACCCAGCATGCAGATCCGCTTCCTCTGTAACATCCTTCGTTTTTGCCCTTGTTTGATTGACATTAATATTATGATTATGTTTTAAAAGATCCCCAATAAAAGCAGCTTTTCGCGCTACAAGTTCAAAATCTTTGTCAAACACTGGAAGATTCGCTTTCATTAATTCCGTAATGTATGTTGGCACTTCTGAAATATTGGTGTGTTGAAAGAGACGAGATTGTTTGATGTCAGTCTCGACGATCACGCTTCTGATCGCCCGTGCTAGTGTTCCAAAGAGGATACATCCTGGTTTAGGTTCATTTTTATACTGATTTCTGTTGATATTTGTATCTGGGATAGCATGTCCCTTCATTACACCGCGAGAAGCCACGCCGTTGGCAAATCGATCAAGTAGCCCAATGTATATCTTTCCACGCTGTGCAGAATCGGATAGCCCAGCAATGTATCGCGCAAGAAGATCGTTAAACGTACAAAGAAGACCCCTATCCTTATACGTAGTGCCGTACGTCGATGGATCGTTATCACCTAAATAATAAGAAATGCGCGTATTTGACGGGAGCAACCTAAGTTTTTGCATTTTGTCGTGCTTTTCCGTCAGAATGGCATTTGATGTTGGGTCAACTGCTTTTTTAAGAGCATCTATTTTAGAATCCCAAATTTTGGATTGTTTCAAGGCCTTAGTTTTTTCTGCATTGAAGAGAATCCAAAATTGACCAATCAAACCAGAAATATCGTTAAAATCTGAGATCAACCGGTTGAAAGTTTCAATTTTTTCGATATTTTTAAATTCATCACTTTTATCCTCCTCACGTTTTAGATCTATTCCTAAATTATCAATGACGATTTTGATCAATTTCGATATTCTTAATTCTGTTTCTGGGTTTGGTTCTTTTGAGTATCGTAATTCTGTTTCTGGGTTTGGTTCTTTTGGGTATCGTAGTTCTTCTCGTTCTTCTGGGTCTTTTAATACTTCTTCTCTTTTTAATACTAGTTCTAATTCTCGTTCTAATTCTTGTTTTTGTTCTTCTGTTAATGATCCTGTTTGTACTGCTTCTGATTCTTGTCCTTGTACTTCTGTTGGTACTTCTGGTGATGATCCTGGTTCTGTTAATGTTGATGATACTGGTTCTGTTAATGTTGATGATACTGGTTCTGTTGATGTTTCTTCTTCGTCTGGTTCTTCATCGTCTGAGCTGTCTCCTCCTCCCGTTACGGGCATTCCTCTTTCTCTACGATATACTGGTCTATTACCTCCGCTAACATCAATTCCTTCTTCATCACCTTCATCATCTTCATCATCTTCATCATCTTCATCATCTTCTTCAACACTTCCTTCACTTTTTTCAACAATTTCTTCATAGTAATTATTAACATTATACAACCAATCGCTAAGTGTATCATCGCCTAAGCCGCGTTCTTCGTTGCTTGACAAAACATCTCGTGTCAGACGAGTAATCTCATTTAATTTTGCAAGACCAAATTCTTCCTTCTTCCAGAAATTGATAAGATCAGAGTGTCTAAGTTTCTGTTTGGATTCAAGCAGCCGCTTAGTTTCAGTGTACTCTTGTATCAATGCTCTCTTCATTTCAATATCATACAAGAGCGTGCCCTTTTTAATTTCATCTTCGACCATTTTTTCGTCGGCTGTCCTGGCTGTAAACCCACTCTTAAGAAGAGGTAAATGCGTAAACGGAAAGGAGTCACTCTCATCCAAACTCTTAAGATTTCTGGTAAAATTAGACTGAATACTAGACCAATATAATAAATCTGAGAATGCTGAATTATAACTTTGCTTGGATGTTATCAAGCCTTTCCAGAGCTTGGATATACTCTCGTTAACTTCGGGCAATCCAAACTTATCCCGGTTATTAAAGAGTATTTCAATAAGATTTTCTTCCAAAAACATAAGTGACCCTGGAAGTGGGTTTATTCCGGTGCCTTCATACTTGGCGATGGTAGATAGATTCAAATCAGCCTTAAATTTACCAATATGCTGACGTGTCTGATTGAATAGCTTAACACATAACTCTTGTAATTGAGAATAATCAATCACAGGGTAACCGTTGTCGGTTACCTGGACTTCAACAAGTCCATTAAGATCGATACCGATAGTGAACAGAGAATTGATCAACTCTTTCATAATAGTATTGTATTTGAAAGCGTCTGTCTTTTGCGTTGGCTTAGTTCTGCCCACTTTAAGAGGCCAGAACTCCAGATCCAGATACGCGAAGCGTATCGCATTCCACCGTTTATCTTTAATATATGATGGTGCTTTCATTGGAGGAGGAGTCGGACCTGAATATCCCATACGGGCAGCATGGATAAATGTATTGAACTTATCTAATTGATTGAAGATTGCATGAAGTACATGCAGAGGTAGAATAACAAGTTCATGAAACATGAGCATGCGTTCGTTGTTGATAGTCGAAAATCTCTCAATCCCTTGGACAGCGTTCTTAACAATCTGAAATTTATTATCCGCCGAGTTCGACCCCTTGAGGCGCAACTTAACCTGTCGAATAGTATCAGTAAGGCTAAATGCAGTGCTCGATTGGTATTTATGAAAGTGACCGTCATGCGCTTCAGCGAAATTGATGAGTTCACCTTCGACCCTTTCCCGAAAATTCCGGGCGATATTCCAAAGTTCTTTATGTTCGCGAGATCGACGAGATGCGCTGGAGGCTTGCACTGTTTTGAATCGATCCGACGGCGCGGGTTTGCGCCCGAAACTATTGTCTTCGTCAAGAATGTCGTAATCGACCTTAGTCTCGTCAGAATATTCAGTGAGTCTGTCGTCGAATGGCACGCGAGTTTCGTCCATGTAAGATTTGATCTCCGACCGCTTGACGAATCCATATCGACGGTTAATCTCAGTAACAAACGACTCAATTGTTCGTGCAACAACATTACGTGGGTGGCTTCGGCTCATCTTTAGATAAATTTCATTGATGCAGCTGATCAAATGTTTGAGGGTAGTATCCGTATATGTTCCTGTTTGGATATAATCAGTGTCTACAAAGATTAATTTGACAAAGTCAGACCAGATGCCGTCGAATTGCGGCACCATGGAAATGACAGTGTCACTTGGTCTAGGGGCATCTCCAGTTTCACGGTTGAAGCTGAATTTCTCCCGGTACCACTCGGCCAATAAAGGTAGTCGAAGGTATAGCTCGGTGGCTTCCGGGATGATTTGAGACATTCCTGCACCACCCTTACTACCTCCAAGAATCATTCGAAGAGGGCTGATGGATCGGGATACGATACCCGGGCGGTTGAATAGAGAATACGTACCTAGCACCGTGAAGACTTTACACACTATGGATTTAATCATCATTTCAAAGATGATGTCAGTGTCATCGAAATTATTAATCATGTTGTTAACAGATTTATTTTCTGTCCCCACAAATAGAGATCCTTTGTGAATACTACGAAGGGCAACTGCACCTAAGATAAGATTACTCTCGGGGAATCCGAGCGCGGCTTGTCTTGATATTTTTGCCAACGTTGTATTGTTATACTCGCTAGTAGATTTGTGCGAGTACCCACCAGATCTGGAGGTCGAGGTGGAGGGTGAAGACGACGTCTTCACCACCCTCCACCTCTGCGTCCCCGTCTGCGTCCCCGTCTGCGTCCCCGTCTGCGTCCCCGTCTGCGTCCTCGGCTTCCTCAGCCTCCTCGTCTGCGTCCTCGGCTTCCTCAGCTTCGTCAGCTCCGTCCTCGGCTCCTGCTTCCCCGTAACTACTTTTGACGATGATGACGATACTGATGATCCTGATGATGATGACGATACTGATGATCCTGTTGATGACGATACTGATCCTGATGATGACGATACTGATCCTGATGATGACGATACTGATGATGATAAAATATCTCTCCCTATCTCTTCTACTTTAGCTCGTTCTGATTCTATCTGTATTTGCAATTCATGAATTTGTTTTTGAAACTCGTCTCTTTCCCTCGTCCATCTTATAATGTTGTCAAATTCACTTACCTTTTTTTCATTTTCAGAATACTTTCGACGTATTTGATCCCTCTTTTGAATCAATTGTATCATCTCCTCCGTCATCTCCTCCGTCGCCGTCGCCGTCGGCTCCGCCGTCGCCTCCGTCGTCGCCTTCGCCTTCGCCTCCGCCGTCGCCGTCGGCGTCTTCGCCTTTATCTCTGCCACCACCGTACCGTGTTCCGCGGCCAATTTGCTCATACTCATCTTAAGTTCATTGTATTTATCTACTGATAAAGGTTCATAACTTTCAGTGTCTCGAATACCGGCAAGTCCCCGTTCTCTTTCACGCACCCCTTCTAAGAGGCGAGCGACCTCTTCTTGTTTTCTTTCCATACCAAGTTGTATTCTTGCAAGATTCTCAAATTTTTCTAATCTCGTACCGGTTTCCTCTGCCGTTTTCTTCGCTTCCAAATAATGTTTTCTCGCCTCTATCAGGTGTCCCGCCGACTGTCCCATCAACGTACCCGCCGAATGCAGTTTCACTTCCGCCGCCGCCTGAGCAAGTGCGGCGGCGGCTTCACGTTCTTCCATTCTCGCAGTAATAAGTTCAGCTTCCGAAAACGGGCGAGGTCGCCGACCTAACAACATACGTGGTTTCGTATCGTCTGTATCGATTCCGACAGCAATCGTCGATGCTACAAGATAATCCGTTAAAGCTGTAAAAATTTGAGCGTGTGACATAAAACTTGAATTTTTGATACTGGCGCCACCTGCAGATCCGGTATCATCGTCACCCGCCAAGCCACCACGTTTCTCGCCGAATTTATCGCCCAGATTAGAAAAAGTGCTGATGATATTGTCAAGAACACGAATGCTTCGGTAGGCCTTCTCTGTTCGGTCGAATAGATCTTCGACCTCTTTTTTTTCATAAGGCACCCACGGAATGTTTGGGTTTCCGGGTAGACTACCAGATGTCACAGTTTCCTTAACCCATTCATAATAATGTTTTAAACCAAGATTAGCTTTTCCTGGGCGACTAACCGACTTAGTTCCATCGGCGGAATTCCAAGTATTTTCACCGGTGCTATCAATTGTTGGGCAATATTCAAAAACCTGGACAAAGTTATTGCCGGACTGTTCGGTGAACCACTTAGCAACAATTTTAACACTTTCCAAGATCTTTACTATGTCACGAACATCGTCGACGTGTGCGACAATCGAATCGGTAAAATTTTTAAGGTAAATATCAAGCGCCTGTGCAGCTTCTAGCAACTTAATGCGAGCCTCGTTTTGATAGGTCAGGGTGAATTTATAAGCTTTCAGATACTCCTTAGCTTTATCATTATTTATGTGTTTGGCATCGGCTGCGTCCTTAAGGACGAATGCGTATGATTTACCGGTAGCCGAATTGGTTGCAGATCCAGGACGGGAGACGTCTTCCCATACATTAATTTTCATAAGATGATTGTATTCCTCATTCATAAGGTCCATCATATGCCCAACATGATCACCCACCACGTTTTGGTAATCTTCACCGTAAGACTTGAACTCTTCAGACGATTTCTTAAGTTGGGAGCGGATGTTGGCAATGTAGTGGAAATAAACCAACTCCTTCTGTACTCGCTTAACCTCTACGAATTCTTTCATATCCCTGTCTTCCATAGATGAAGAATGAAGTTCTTGCTGCATCTGGAATAGCTCGCCTCCACGTTTGCGTTTCTTCTTCTTTTTTCCACCGCCATCAACTGCAACGTTGTCAGCGCGCGCATTAGACCCCATATCGACGTGAATCTCGGTGATGGCCTTGAGGTATTTATCATTAAAATCATCGATTGTCTTGATAGTCTTGTCGACAGCGTCTTTAACCGATGCGAAATTACTAGCGTCGGATTTAGCCAAAGGCTCCAATGCTTGTGAAATTGACTGGAGTTGAGACATGAAGGAATATTTAGCCTGTTTAGACGTGATGTCGCGTCGGTATCCTGTAAGGGCAATATGTAGGTTGGTTCGATCTGGCGGCGAAAGTTCGCCAAATCGTCTAATAAATGTATCAAGATCATCGGTCAACGGAATACTTTGTCCGATTTTCTTGGCGATTGGCCTAGTAGCAGCGACCAATTTTTGGTAGCACGATTGCAGGACCTTCTTGAAGTCATCGAACAACATGTTACGGTGCTTTTTCTGCGTACTAATTTGCTTGCTCATGGATTTTCTACTGATATACCTACGAAGATCAGCCGACTCAAACTCTTCAGGAGTTAACCTTTCCACAGAAGATAATCGCCCACCGTATGCACCACCTGCAGTGCAGCACCCTCCGCCGCACCCTCCTTTATATTCGTCATATTCGTCATATTCGTCATATTCGTCATATCCGCCTACATCGCCTCCGCCGCACCCACATGAACCGCCACAACATCCGCCTTCAGTTTTGGACTCTTCTTCGCCAGCGTCATCGGACTCCTCATCTTCTTCGGCGCTGGCCTCACGAGCTCCTTTACATCCTTCACATTGACAGTCGTCGCCGCATTTACATTCATTTCCACATTCTCCTTTACACTCGCAGTCAGAACTGCATTGACAAGTACCTTGGTCGCTATCGCCGTCACCGCCGTACACTCCGTCACCACCGTACACTCCATCACCACATCCACCGAAACTCACTCCCCCACGTTTGCGGCGCTTGCCCTTGCTGCCTTTACGTGCCTTGTGCGCCTTGCCACCGCTACCCTTGCGGCGTTCAAGCTCCTTGACAATTGCCTCATGTGATTTATCGGCACGGAAGAGGATATCGGCCGCCTTAAGAAGTTCATATAGCTCCTTAGACCCAGGGTTCTTGTCCCCAATCATGTTGTAGATCTTAAATCGGAGTTCGTTCATGTCCTTGGTATTTTTATACTCAGGTACAGACATACCAACTGTTTTTAGTGCACCATCCACGAGGTTTGCGGTTTGGGCGACTGTACTAATACCACTTAGAAGGTGCCCAAGTTGGTCAGAGAATTGGTCAGTCCCTGTTGCAACTCGCAAGTCAGCCACTAACCCTCGAAAATCATCATTATCCTCAAGAATAAGATTAATACTGTTGCCCAGAGGTCCGATAGTTGTAGTTGTCATGTTGGTCAGGATGGCCAGCTGACGAGTAATCTCTCCGTCGAGCTTCTTATAAATTTCGTCAATGTTTTTAGATTGTAACACCATCGAGCTGTCGCCGGACTTTCTAATGATTTCTGACAGACGCGCGTTTGCGCCATTAACATACTTACGAAGGGTTTGAAGATTTCGGATAGTCCGCTGAACGTCTCCGGCGATCGCTAGAAATTCACCCTGAACACCTCGAAAAAGTGCATGAACAAGTTCACCAACTTGGCGGCAAATTTCTTGTGGGCTACTCTGCATGTCAACAACTTTGGCTCCGGATCCAGGTGTATATCTCTTGTTCAAAGACTCACCAAGACGTTTGCAAAGAGCGACCTGCGCAGGTGAACTCTTGGCGAATGCACTTGTAAACCCGCGACCGGCTTTCGGCTTCGGTACTTTAGCCTCAAGGCTTGAAATAACCTTATCCAATGGTTGAGTTTTGGCGAATTCTTTCTTCATTTTCAGCACGTCAGACACATCTGAGGCGATGTCTCGGATCAAATCTTCCTTTGCTTTAGCGAACACAGACTCGCCATAATTGGCCAGATCGGTAAATCTACCACCATAACACGACGCCGCATTACCTCCAGATACTAGACTTCTTCGATATTTCCCGCCTGCAGCCCCTCCATACACACCATCAGTCACGTCATCTTCTCTGCTTGCGCTTGATCCCATGTGTGTTTGGTTTTTCTCGATATATATTCATCAGGATGAAAGTTTAAATTAATTAATATCGAATTATTTATGATGAATAAAATCTTACATATGAATGTATTTATTCGTTATTTTTTACTTATAATGTCTGGACATATGGAGGTTTCGATTTTAATAAATATTTTTTTCTTTGTTTGTATATATTATCGAGTTACCATCCGATACGATGTCAACTAAATTAAAAGTATTTTGCAGTCTTCCAGTCTTTCTAGAGCAGGAAGATAAAGACTTATACTATGCTATTAGAGCTATGTGTGCTCTAGGCCAACTTGTTCCCAAGGGAGGGGTTAAAGGTATTACATTCTTATATCCTCAAGATGCCGCGTATAGAAAGGAAATTATATCAGCAGCATTTAGCGAAAATCAAGAAAAGGCTTACCAAATGATACAATCGCTAATCATCCCCATGTATATACCGACAATCGGTGAATTCAACAAGTACAAAGACGATATCCCGAATAAATTGGGCAATCGTATTGAGATTGGTACAGGTGCGGGGGTTAGTCTTATAGGAGGAGGAGTCCTGACTCCATACAGTAAATTTAAAGCGGCCAAGGGCAAAAATATTGCGGTCTACAACCTAAAGGGTAAAATCCCCGTCGACGGGAAAAAATCAACCAATAAATACGTAGGCAAAGACCTAAGTAAATCTGCACGTGGTGGTGGACACACCGATAGTCCATCGTCCCTACAGAGACACGATGTGCAGGACCGATTCACATGTTTGCTTGAGGGGCGATCCAAAAATGTCATGGCAGAACGAGTAGTATCGTACATGCTCTGGGATGCAAAGAATAATCCTGCTTCATATTATGGACCCGGTGGTTGTTTTGAAGCGTTGACCGGCATCCCTGATGTTGACTACTTTACTGTGCTGCGCATCACCTACAGCAAGTTCCCGAATGATCAGGTCGGCGCATGGTTGTCAGCTACTAAAGGGTGTTATGTTAGCAAAGATGGTGTAAACGTCTATAATGACTATCAAAAATTGTACAATGCTCAAGCCAACGAGTATTGGACTCAAAAGGGTGTCGACGAGGATCAGGCTCACATTGACTTAGTTCAACAGCGTTCGAATATGTTAGAAACAGGGCTCTCTCGTCCGGCTTTGAGATCAAGTCTCGGTGAGGTTTACTCATCCGATCCAACCAAAGCTTGGCTAGATGATATGCGATTTATCGGCTGTTATCTATATAAAGATGTGTTGGATGCTCCCAGAGGTCCAGCTCAGGCAAGTGCATTTAAAGATTACGTTTTTTCCATGACACATATCTATGCACCTACTGGTAGTATTGACGATACAACAGTGCTTGGCAAACATCAACTCCTTGAGAGAGACCCTTGTTTACACATCTCCACAACCATCAAATTTGTTCGAAGTAATGCCTCATTGTGGGCCCCGATTTCGGATACTTCGCTCAATCTTCCACAATTTGGCGGACCATACAGGACAGTTTCTGCTGACGAACTGGCCGACTCACCATTCAACTGGTTCGCTGCTGTACATGAGATTATCGCCAACCAAAGCGCCATACCTAGTCTTTCGCAGGTGGCGTACGATGCCATGTCAGGACTCTTGGCATAATATGATTTAAAAAATGAAAAGCTCCCCCTTATATAGATGTCGACGAGTATCTTATGCCCTGAATGTGCTAACTGCCTAGAGATGGGTGAATTTATTAGGGCCGCGCGGAAAGGGTTTTTTCAAGACACAATAACGAAGCACCCAAAGTATAAAAATTATGATCCCGCCAAGCTTGAACTAAATGCAGGTGCTGCGCCAAATATTAAATTTATTCTGGACTGCACAGGAGTCGTCGACCTAATGTGTTGCCGAATGCACGTGACTACCCCCGAAGATTTCTTTTAACCGTTCCGTTGCGCGGGCAACGGAACGCTGCCAGCGCAACGGAACGCTGCCAGCGCAACGGAACGCTGCCAGCGCAACGGAACGCTGCCAGCGCAACGGAACGCTGCGCGTTCCTGCCCTTGCTATAATATTTTTTTTAGCTGATGAATACGGTTCTAGAAGCAGCCAAAAGGGCAAGGGCCAATATGCTGCACAGATCGTAGCCCGCGCAGCTGAAGACGGAGCTTAAAAAGGGTAAGGGCAGGAACGCTGCGCGTTCCGTTGCCCGCGCAGCGTAGCAGAGTCATACTAAAATATAAAAAATAATATAATATACACCTACGAATGGGCGAAGAAGTCAACAGACATAATTGGGTTAGAGATGGCAATGCCTTATCAAGGTATGCATATCATCCAAGAAATTACAATCGGTCCATAAATAATCCTCAATACATAAAAATGAAACTTGTCCCTGCGTTAAATCAAAAAATGAGGAGGAAGATGACCGACTCAGAAATTTTATACGTCGTCGACCAGGTTAAAAAATTAAACCCGGAAATTTTCCGGGGCAGGACCATCGATGAAATTACTGGCGCCTTGGTCGATACTTTTATTGCCAGGCTAGCTAAGTATGGATGCGATGGTGACGATGAGAAAATCGACACTCATGAGTTGTTGAAGGCTGAGATGGGCGTTTCAACTGAATCTAATGCTAGGGGTTCGCTTGGTATTATTAACGTAGGTATTGACGTCCCCGAAATCGCCAGCTCTGTAGAAATTAGTAGGTTTCTGGGGAAATACACAGGCTTTGGTATTCAACAGCTATTTAATCCTGAAGCACTCTATAGACATAATTATATTTTTATGGACACTCGACATAGGTTACTTGATGGAGACGGTACGGAAATTTTTGCGTGGAATCATGTGAATAACGTAACTAGAACTCAGGGTTCGATCAATACGACCGGAGAAATACGTGATATTGTATCTATAAAGGTTATGCCAATAAAAATACCTTACTCATCTAGCGCTGATAATGCACTTGGCAGAGTAACAATGTTAATACGAGAATTTCAAAGCCAGTCATATATTGGACACGAAAATCGACGTTTTCACTTTGTATTCGAGGCGACGGTTAACGGAGATTTTATCATATTAGACCCTTATAAATTTAACGAAGGGGTCTACCGATTTAATAACCCAATAACTCAACTCGATACTTTAACTATATCATTTGGGAGCCCCCTGCAAAAAATTATATTTGATACAGATCGGCTGACTAGTACCATATCATATGCTAATCCAGCTGTTATCACAACAACTAGTAACCATAATTTGGTATCCGGCAATACTGTCCTCGTAGAGACATTTTCGACGCAAAACACGACTGGTGATTCATCAGTCATCGCAGCGGTAAACTCTGCTGCGGGTAATCCAGTAACTGTCCTATCACCGACTACATTTTCCATCCCGGTTGACTTAACGACCGTGCGGAACACAATCGTCGGGACAATTGCAGTAACTAATGGGGTCGCTACTATTGTAGGTACCGGAACATCGTTTACTACCGACCTAGCCTTTGGAGACGACCTCCTTATCGAAGATTCCCTCGGCACACAAAGATATTACACGGTCGCTGTGGTAACCGATGATACTAATGTTACTCTTAATGTAGTATATGGAGGAGCAACGGAGGCTGGGTTGAATATCATGCTTGGATATGCCGGAAGTGTATCTGTGACTAATGGCACTCCAAATGTCGTGGGAACGGCAACTACGTTTCTTACAGACTACAAAGTAGGAGATAATATCACTATCCGAGACAGCGTTGGAGTTTTGCGAAACTACGACATCAAAGCCATTCCAACAAATCTAAGTCTAACTCTTGGAGCTAATTATGCGGGGGTAACCGAGGGAACGCTAGCATATTTTAAAGATAACGCTATAGCTTCCTTTAACTTTACAACTTACTTCAACTCAAAGAGAATCGTCATCCCGCTTGAACTGACGTTTATTTTACCCGAGTAATTCCATATTATAAACTATGATGTGTTGGGTAGTATACTTAAAATGTCATTTAGCTCTTTATCAAATACATGTGTAGTGAGACCGCCAATTACTGACCAGAAAAAACTCGCTGAGATCAACACAATATTGATCTATCTTGATATTTTAGAAGAAACCTACAGTAAACTCATACAAGACGTTCGACGGATGAAAAATATTAGCGTTCCAAAAGGGACTAAAAATGAAGAATTACTTAAACTAAAAAATAAACGACTTGAATTAAATAAAGAGATAAATACAATGTATAGACTATTATCGTGTGTTCTTGATTCCACGTAATTCATATAAACTAACAATAACCATAAGGTATAAGTAATGTCGACAAGTACAAATAGTGGGAGTGGGGGTGTCGAGAGTAAAACGTTGACTATGGAACGAGCACCTGCACCTGCACCTGCACCTGCACCTACAAGTCAACCTCAGCAACAAACAGTAGACCTCAATGAATTAAAGGTCAATCTTGAAACTCTGGAGAGCAAATACAACAAGCATATATTGGTTGTTCAAAAGCGAAAGGATGCCATACAAGCTGCCAAAGATCTTTGGCAAATTGACCATTCAAAGGGGTATGAGTTGCTTCAAGAGCTGGATAAGGCACGTACACAATTTCTCTTACTTCATCTTAATCACCGAAATCAGCAATTAAAAGAGTCGCAGAGTAAAATTGATGAGCTATCTAGCCAAGTCGCCGAGTTTCGGGCAACTCAATCAAGCCCGGTGGTAAGCCCTACAAAAGTTAAAAAATCGCCGCCGGTGAAGTCAAGGACGACAATCGAAGTCGTCCCCGAATAAATTATCAGGGACGACTCAAGTCGAGTCTAAATAAATACACGTTTATTTTTTCGCATAATAATATAAGATGACCTCATATACTCAGGTAAAATGTCCAGGGCCAGTGGTGTACTTGGATAACAACAGTACAACGTTGATGTGCGGCGATGCCATAAAGACTTTTGAGTCATGGATGAAATGTTATAACCCAGCAACGGATAGTAAAATTGCCAAAGGCGCCAAGCAGATGATTGAAAAAGTTAAAGCGAATATATTAAAAATTAACGGGGCGACTTCCGACACACATACTATAATTTTTACGTCCGGCGCATCGGAGTCGAATTGCTTTATCCTAAGAAGCGTTGCAACCGCATACTATTATAAAAAACAAATTATCCCTCATATCATCTCAAGTAGTATTGAACATCATTCTATTATCGAATGTCTCAGGTACTTGGAGAGAATGGGAAAAATAGAAGTTACCTTTGTCAATCCCAATATGTATGGACAAATCGTCCCGATCGATGTGATCCGTGAAATCAAATCAAATACAGCTATGATATCTATCATGTACGCTAATAATGAGACTGGCGCTATCAGCAATATCCCTTTGCTAGGTAAATTAGCACACGAACGACGAATTCCTCTCCATTCAGACTGTGTACAAATCTATGGCAAGTATAAGATTGATATTCAAAAATCCAATATCGACGCTATAAGTGCAAGTTGCCATAAGTTTTACGGGCCAAAAGGCACCGGATTCCTTATCATTAATAATAATCTTATATCGGGATATGGACTTGAGGCAGAAATTAATGGCAGTCAACAACATGGATTGAGGGGAGGTACTGAAAACCCGCCAGCGATTGCGGCAACCGGGTCGGCACTTGCTTGGAATTTTACTAATCGTAAGAGCAAAAATCGCAAACAATTAGAGTTACGCAATTACATCATTTCTGAGCTTAAGAAAAGCTATTCATTCGGCGACTACGCTAATTACTACAACCGAGGTGAGATATTGAACGTTACTGGCGGACGTGGTAAGGCTGGATCAATCCGTGATCGTACCGGAACGGGGACTATGGACGACCCTGAAGACATCGATTATGTCGACGATGCAGACAGTGGCAGTAGTGACCGAGGAGGTGAAGACAGCGATGATGACACGAGAGAGTCGTCAACTGTTGGGGGATCGTCCCGCATTTTATCCCTGACCGTGGTCGCAGATGAAGAGTTATTCGAAGAGTCGCGGAAGCTAATCTCTAAACCAACATTTAAACCTCTTGAACTTGTTATTTTAGGTCCAGATAAGAATAAAACAAACACCTATCTCTTTAACACCATCCTACTTGCTGTAGCAAAAAATGAGGGTCCGGCATTCTGCAATGTTGCATTTAAACATGCTTTAGATAAACAAGGCGTAGTTATTAGCATTGCAAGTGCATGTTTAACCGAATTTGACGACTCTAGTCATGTGATGACAGCCATCGGTGCACCAAAATTGATTAAAGAAGGTGTAATCCGCATATCCATGTCCGACTACACGACGAAGGAAGAGGTTAATAAATTTCTAGGAATCTTCAAGAATACCCTCAATAAAATAGTCAAAGACCTGGGCGATGTTAGACCGGACCCCAAACGCGTGAGTAAAGGTAAGCGACCGCAACCGAGGTCAGACTCACGCGTACCAAAAAGTCCAACTAAGTCCACGAAATCACCTCCACAAAAAACTAAAACCCGATCGAAGGTCAAATCTAGCAAATAAAAAAATAAATTATGATCATATATTTTTTTAGAATCCCATCCTGAGCGATGACCCGATGATTAGACCGAGTCCATTATATACAATGTCAAGGGGGTCTTCACATTCATAGGCGTATTTTTCTCCTATCTCAAATCCAATACCTATAAAAAACCAAGCTAATAATTGATGGCTTTGGGGAAATACATATCCCAATATTGAATATAAAACAAGATGACTGAGATTCCATGACGTTGTTAGACATCCGGACATGTTTTTTCCTGTCGTATTACTTCCTATAAAATATCTTTTCCCTCTTTTATGGGTTACGGAATCATATGTGTGACATTTATCACCGCATCCATAAACACACGACTCGCCGATATTGTCTAGAATTTGATAAAATCTAATCTCTTCACGGTGTTGTTGACAGTATGGAGCCACTATAAAACAATAAATTAGCACGATTGTAAGTAAAATATATATGGCCATCACTATATTATTATATTACTATATTACTATATCACTATATTATCATCGTAGACTTTTATAATAGGATCCTATAATAAGACCAAGTCCGTTATATACGACGTCTAATGGATCTTCACAATTATAAGCATACTTCTCCCAAATTTCAAATGAAACACCTACGGAAAACCAACTCACTAAAGAGACAGGGTCGGGGTATATATATCCTATTATCGCGTATAGAAATAAATGGCTTAGATTCCACACGGTAGTTAGGCATTTAGACTTCGTATTATTAACGTCGGATTTACTTTCAATAAAATAGTTACTACCTCTACCACCTGTCATACTATTATATGTGTTGCATGAACTACATCCGTATATACATGATTCATGCATATCATTCATTTTTTTATACAACGCGTTATCATTTTTATGGTTAGTCACGTAAGGAGTGACTATAAAACAATATATTAAAATAATAGTCAACAGAATATATACAACCATCGTATATACAATGCAACATTATCATCTGCAAAAATACATCATTAAAAAAGACAGTAGTATGATCCACTTGAATTTAAATGAATTTGAATACCCCCACCATCCTGGATTTATACAGAATATTAAAGATAAAATAACGGAAACAATCATTACGAAGTATTATGATGAAAAACTTACGGTTGCACTTAACGCAAAATTAGCTAAATTCAATAATATACCGATTGAATCTATATTATTAACAAATGGTGCCGACTCAATAATCGAAACATTAGTCAGTGTTTACCTTAAAAGAGGAGATTCAGCGAATATTCTTGTCCCTACATATGGAGGGTATGAAAGATTTTGCACATTAAACGATGTTAAAATCGTTAAAACAGTATCCCCCCTTGAAGATTCAGGCTGTATTCCTGTTAGGAAGATCGAAGAAGATATAATTTTTATATGTACACCTAACAATCCGACTGGTAAAATATACACCCCTTGTAGTTTTGAACCTTTAATACAGGATAATCCCAATGTCTTATTTGTGTTTGACGAAACATATGCAGATTTTTACATACTAGAAAATCATACAGCCGATGTATTTGCTCAATTTATCAAATATAAAAACGTTTTTGTGGTGAAATCTTTATCTAAAGCATTCGGTTTAGCCGGTGTACGGTTAGGTTATTTAATATCACATCCAGATAATGTGGTGTATCTAGATAAATTGTACAATCATAAAAGTGTACAGGATATAAGTAAAGTATGTGCAATAGATGTGTTTGATAATTTACCATACTATCAATGGGTTGTTAAACGAATTAAAATTTGCAAAGCCTTGATAATTAAATTTCTGCAAGAGCATCGAATAAAATATATCGACTCACCTGCTAATTTTATCTGTGTAAATGTTGGAGGTAATGAAAATAAAGAATCAAACCTTGCCGGATTTTTAGAATGCGCGCGAGCAGCTAACTTAATTTTTAGAGACATCTCAAAACGAGAAAACATGGCCGGATATATTAGAATGACTATTGGAGACGAAAAAACTACAAGCACCGTTCTGGATTTCCTAAAAAATTACTATAAACCCCGACTCGTTGTATGTCTTGACGGTACATATTATACTGGATCGGTAATTTACACGTTGAAATTCTTAGATTTTCTTAATTTCTTATCGTCTATGTATCAATTAGTTGTGTGTTCTATTTTAATAGACCCTATACATGTACTTACTAAAAAGTATAAAATAATCCCATATACTGTTGGAATATTTAGGAAAACTGACATTGTACTTGTAAATTGCGTATATTGTATACGTGTACTAAGTGATATATCGACCTTGGGATTTAGACCTAGGAAAATAATACTTGGATACCACAATGGATACAGATCAACTAAAGAAATATTACCTGAATTAATCAAGAGAGAAACAATCAAAAGCAGTTTAGAAAATTTTAGAAAACTTTTAAACGTAAGTGATGAATTTTTAATAGTTAATGAGGACCAACGAGCTTTCTTTAATTTCAGTGACCATAAAATCAACATCATATCATCACCATTGGCTAGACAAATTTTGGATAGTCCTAATCCTAGTAACCCTATCGATATGACCACTCGAAAGACTAAGATAAAATTTCTAACAGTAGGTACTATTTGTGCTCGTAAAAATCAACTTAAATTAATGGAAATTTTTTCTAAACTCAACATTGATGCAGAATTATACGTCGTCGGCCTCGAGAAAAAACATCCACACGGGTATTATTTAGAATATGGCAAGAAATGTGTGAAATTTGCGGAATTGCATCCGAATATAAAAATTATCGACGCATGCGATTCATCTACGTACTACAAAATGTGTGATGTTTTTGTGTTTTTCTCTACCCTAGAAGAAAGCCCATTAGTTATCACCGAAGCATTAAGTTATGGACTTCCAGTTATAACTAGTAATTGTGGTAACGTATCTGATGCGATTACGAATGGATATAATGGATTTATTTTTAACACATATTCTGAAGCTTCCGACCTAATGGTTAGGATAACTGAAGACGAATATATGCGAAAAAAATTAGCAAGTCATTGTCGCAAATCGGTAGAATCATGGTATGTAGATGGTGTATCCAAAATCGACAAATGGAGAAGCATGCTATTTACACCTGTCGTGATTGTAGTTGATCTTGATAATACAATAATAAACTATGAAAAGCAATTTCTTAAACGATGGAATAATATGCATCCTACAAACAAACATATGTCAATGGATTATTTTATAGGTAAGAAAATAGAAAACGTGGATGAATTCCATGCAAATTTTTATGATCACGTAGATGTTTATCCAGAGTCTATAGAATGTTTACGTAAGCTTCATCAGTTGCCTGAATTTCAGGTATACCTATGTAGTCATTGCGAATCGAAGAATATAACTAAATCTAAGAAAGAATGGATAAAGAAAAATTTAGGCCCTGATTGGGTCGATCGATTTATATCTATCGAGACTAATGAATGCGATAAAACTCATATTAACTGTGACATTATGATAGATGATAATCCAGATGTCGCAAACGGTAAACGTGAGCACCCGTGGAAATACGTTATATATTATGACCAATCATACAATAAGCACATGCAACATTTAAGCGCAGTTCCTAATTTTACATGGGGTAAAATTTCACAATTAACAAGTTTAGGACGAGATATAATATACAATAGACGCTAAAATATTAAGTACGATATAATATGCTACTAGTCTTGACTATATTTTTAATATTTTTGACTACAAATTATCATCAAAAACGGCGCAGTTTTATTGATTTATGTCAAAAAATTAATGTAGACGAATACATTAAGACCGCTAAATCAGGAGATTTATTATTTTTTATACAAGATCATCTATATAGAAGAGGAAATACCATATTATATCCCCTATCCGTATTATCATATAATATAGCAGGGATTTTCTTTGGTCATGTGGCTATGATTGTAAAAATTAATGGAAAGTTAATGGTGTGTCAATGTAATGCTGACATGTTTTATTGCGAAGTACAAAAACAATATGCACGAGGTTGTGTTGTTTATCATGATATTGAACGATACTTAAAAATGTATGCCGGGTCGAGTTTCGTACTGCCTAGAAAAAAATCATTACTACTTAATCAGGGTCAATTAATACATATGGGGAAGGATATTAAATTCGACGCCAATCTAATTCGTATGTTAAATGCATTATTGAAGAGCGACATGATAAACCCATCTCCAGAAAATTATGACAATTGTTGTTCTTGGCTTGTTAGGGTACTACAATATGCCAATGTTTTTAACTCAAGTATCAACAAAAATCACATGACCCCCCATAATATATATGATTATGCAACAAATACTGGTGAATATAACAATTTACTTGTTATCAACGGTATAGCATATGCCGACGATATGGATTACTAAGGCGGATTACTAAGGCGGATTACTAAGGCGGATTACTAAGGCTGATTAAATATAAAAAATGAATTAAACAGGCTTTATTATTATACAAGCAATACAATGGCAGAGTTAGCACCAAATCTATCAGTACCGACTCTATCAGTACCGACTCTATCAGTACCGACTCCCATGTTATCACCAATAAATGAATCACCCCTAGCACGCGAAAAAAAATGGGCTAGGTACTTTCCAAAATACAATCTAACTGTTTTAAACGAGGTTAAAGAACTATATGCAAGTAAAGACTCAAAAAAAACCTTAGACTACTTCAAAAAAAATAAATATTGCATGCGCGAAATACTTAATCTTGTACCTGGGGAGAAAAAAAATATGCTAAAGCTATTTATATTTAAGTTAGCCGAATACATGCGGTATGATCATTATTTAGAAATGAAGAAAGAACTCGGAGTTTATGGACATATCATTGAATTTGTTCTAGCTATACACTCAAAAAATATAGACGTTATCCGCTATTTTATAGATGTTGCACATAGTCCTAGGTGTTATGAACCAGGTGTATTGGTTTGGATGTTAGAGATTCTCGCGCCTATTCTTGCGGAGGCTAGTGAACCAGACCTTATGAAATCTCTACATTCGAATTGCTCAGAGGCGCTTGTTCGATGGAAGAAAGAACATATTAATATGTCTCGATCAGGATCGAAGAGAAAATTTGACCCAAGGGAGATTGGTCAAATGTCCGACGGTGATCTCATATGCGTATTATAATTCGTCTTCGATCTTTCCCATGAGATTTTTATTATACTCCTCAACAAATTTCTCGCAGACTATAATATCATTATATCTAGTACCTGTTGCAATAACACCACCTACGACCAATGGCCCAGATACACCGTGTACCTGACTAACATATCCATTAAGAGCTGCGTCTTCAGCAACTTGCACAGGTGATTGAAATCCGATTCGCAGCGCGACATTGGCCATCTCTCTTTTTTGCATGCCGGATTTTTGGATGCTAGTAACTTGCCCAGAAAAACACATTTCGTCAGCGTACATAGTTGCATGTGTTCGGTCCAGACCCTCCATAGTCTTGATCATTTCATTAATCACCTTGTTCCTAGCAGCACCGATACCATAGATATCTTCGAATTCAATCACACTATCACATTGTGATCTATAAATATCGATATATGGATTTTGTATGACCGCTTCCATGTTTGACCCAACTGTTTCAATGCCGAAGATGCTGCCCGTTTTAACCGACCCATCATCCTGCACATATGGTCGAGTTATTTCTATCACATTGGCGTATTTAATTCCCTTTAATCCACGAATAACTGTGCTCCTTATTTTCCACATAATGCCAATTATAGCAGTTTCAACCGTTTGATTAGCACCTATCTTTATCATATTATACCTTAGGTAGCAGCGAATAATAAGTTTATTTGAATTCTCCGGAGTATACACGATGTGCAGGTTAGGGTATTTAGTATTAAGAACATTAATGATAGTTTCAAGCTTCATGCTGTTTATCAAGAGCTCCTCTCGGATTAGTTCGAATCGAATACACCATTTTGCCAAGTCATTAGGTGGCACCATATTTGTGTATTTTTCAAAATGCTTGATCATTTTAGACTCATGAGAGAACTTTTCATGAACTGGATTGCCATATTCCTCAAAGAATATTCTTGATGATCTTAAAAATCTCTCTAAGTCCATCATCTCAATATGGTTGGCGATCTCTTGTACTTTCATTCTGTTGTTTTCATGTTTCTTATCTGTCATTAGGATCATCGTTGGGTTCTTCATTTTTTCAGTCGGTCTTGCTCCTAGAATCTCCCGTACCCTGTCCATTACTTTAGTTTTAGTCCCGCCAACTCCTGATCGGTGTTTGGAGTTTAAAACATACTGGGTCATTGGTTCAGATACACATTGTGCTGCTATGATACCAACGGCTGACCCATAATCGATCAGGCTTTTTTTGTATATAGTTTTTATCTGTACTAGCGCAATGTCTAACAGGGCGTCATTCATCCCCATTAAAGCCAATTGTTTACTGCAAAGTGTTGATCTGATTAATATTTTAAACATATATGTTGCCGCTTTAATATGGTCAGGTATAGGACCTTTTTGTTTTTCCCAGTTGTTGTTGAAATAAGCATAGTCGATACTTGTACATAATTCGGAGACCTTTTCCACAACCCTTACTGGGTCTAATCTTTTTTCGTGTGCCTTCATTTGATTAACCTCATCGCGGTAATTATACAATGTGTTTGCAAGTACCCTATGTATGTTGACTGGCATTTGATAATGTGAGGCGAAATACACTTTACCACCAGGGTCGTTGTCGGCGAGGCCAATAAATAACTCCCTAAATTCTGCGCGATCCTCTTTGATTTTAACATACTCACCCTGTAGAATTTTCTTAACATCTGCAGACCGGTACATTGGCTCGAACATCTTTAGGTCAGTGGTTGGTTTGTATAAACTATCAAACTCAGCATCGTTAATCATAACTGAAGGAAATTTAACACGCTCAGCGCGCCGGGGATCGACCCCCGATTCAGCATAAATGGGCTGTATAAGACTTTGCGGCTTTGAACTTGATCTGTTATTATTTGCTACAATTGTCTCTAGACACCGTACTCCAAGTCGAGTTTGGTACCCTGGAACGCTGGTACTTAGGGCATTACTAATTAAGGCATCTCTAGCTTCACCACATGTGAAAGCGTATATGTCTGGATCCATACCCTCCTTATATGATGTTGAAATATACCCCATAGCTCGTGGTGTGGGGTCATATCTAAATGTAAAAGGAGACGTTCGCCCCCATGCGAAATGGGCAGTAGGTCTTCTTCCGCCAATAATAGGTTGGCCGACGTCAGCATTAATACTAATCATATGACTAGATTTACCCTTACTTCCGAACATAACCAACTTGGCTAACCCATTGTTGTCGAAATCAATATCATTATAGATAGGTTCAATAAAATCGTCGGCGGCCTGTAAAGCATTTCGTTGTTCATCTTCATAGTAATCTTCAAGGGTGGTGCCTATCGGAAATATTAATTTACCTTCATCTAATTTTTTAGTGACCTCACTAGAACGAACGAACATTTTTTGCCTATGCATGTCGATCTCACGTCGGGCACTGTCTGAAATAATAATATCCTTTATGCTGACAGTGAATCCTTTCCATAGGAAATATCTCCCGGTTATCTGGTGGACGTTGAAAACAGTATCAAGTGCCTTTCTAGCACCATATTCATTGCAAATGACATGAAAAATAGATCCCTGAACACCTTGTCCAATAGTATTATTATCAAGGATACCAGACATAAGTCGCCCTCGGTCGATTGTAACCGAGATATCCTCGGGCCTATATTTCAACATACCAGCGTACTGGGGCATGTAAAATGTTGGTTTTTTCTTCCGAACATTGATTTGTGGTAGAATCATAGATACAATATCACGGCTAGTATATGATTTTTTATCAAACACAACATTTGATAAATCAACGTTGGAAAACATATTCATGGCATGCCACTTGTCAAAGACGACGTCGCCCCTTGTTAGCTCCGCCATCCCTATTAAGGAATCTTGAAACGCACCAATAAGAGGAGTACCATTTTGGTAAGATACGAACCATTGACCTACATGGGCTAACTTGGATATTTCATTTCTACTCATGATATCCCGCGCTACTATGGCATTCATACAATCACCATCAAAATCAGCGTTATATAAAGAGCATACGCTGACGTTCATCTTAATGGTGTCTGATTTAAATAATATTTTTACATAATGGCATGATATACTGCTAAAGGTAAGACTTGGCGCGCGATTCAAGTTGATAACGTCCCCATCTAACATATGGCGCAAGACAGTGTCACCGACTTGCAGTTTATATTCCGTGTCAATGTACTTGACATTGTATAAATGACCCTCTTTTTTCTTAATTATACCCTTACACCCAGGGTAAATGTCCGAACCATTCCTATAATAGATATTCATCGTATCCATGTTATCGTCCGTGACAACTTCTGGGATAGACATATCCATAGCTACAACTACAGGTATACCAACTTCATCAACACGAATATAATTATCACCTGTAATAACTGATCTAATCATATACCTACATCGCTTGCCCAAGATATTCCTCCGGAACCTTCCAGTTTTTTTGGGTAACCTATTAGCAATAGAATTAGGCTGTTTATACGTCGATGTTGCCAAACGTACCTGATTACTTGATGCGGTATTTCCTTTGATCATGGCGAACACTAGTGCATCAATTGAATAATAAATATCCCTCAATGCCTCGGTTATATTTTGACGGGCTGGGATTTTTGTTGGTAGCGCCTCATTTTGCTCTACTATATTTTTTAGAAACGCCGTTATATCAGTATTACTACTCCGGTTACCGCCAATACTTCGAGAATCGGGGCGAGCCGTATTAGGAAGCACCCGTATAGTCCATAAGATAAACTTTTTAGGATGAGATACCAATGGTTTACCTATCTTTAACACGGTTTCGTTACTGATACGATTGATAATGTTATATATCTCATGATTGAATAGCTCCATTTTCTTTTCTTTCTTAAATACACGCGCCTGTTTGCTACCAGATTTTGACGCAGTCTTAGTATTATATTGTGTTCCTGATCTAGATCCTATACCTACTCCTTCACCTAATCCAAAATCAAAACTTGCATCGCCTTTAAGTTCAATTTGGAACATACCAGGTTCTAACTTATTCTTGGTGACGGTTGGATGTGGAGTTTTGCATCGAGGGCATATTGACTCATTTCTAGCAAGTTTCACATACTCGGAAATCCTTTTTTCTTTAGGTATATCGGAGCTGATTTTCTTGGTAACTATCAGTTCACCACAATTGAAGCATATGATTTTTAAGTATTTCAATAGCTGGTCACGAAACATAGGATTTTTGGCCGGGTATTTTAAGTCAATACTTCCATAGTGTCCGTCACATTTAGTTTTTTTATTTGCGCATGTTGTGCAGTTCCAAGCATGGTCGGTTGTTCCCATGTGCGAATCATAAGGACCTTCCTGAATAGGAAAGTCGGATTTAAACGTTTCCTTATGTGTAATATCAACATTCGAGTCATCCTGGTTTTCCTCAGTACCAAGTACATAGAATCTAAGCGTTGAGATTTTATTTGGATGAGTAAATTTGGGAGCGGACATTCGGCGTTGAAGTAGCACGAAAATTGGCTGTATTATATACTACGAGTATTAATTTATAACAAAATCAATTTTTGATCATAAAAAAAATAGTTACGTGGGGAATCAACACTTGTTTGGTCCGCTAAGTTAGTCGCTCAAATCGCTAGACTCATCGTCTGTATCGTCTGTATCGACCATATCACCCCATGATTTAGACGATTTCCGGAAAGATGGTTCATATGAGGCTGAAGTTTTTTGTCTTGGCAATGATGGCAATTTTGGGCATCTACTGGCTGTCGAAGAACTTAGTTTAACTGCGGGGGATAGTTTTTTATGTTCTTCGACCAGGGCCGTGTTGGCAATTTTTAGAGCATTATCGTTGACTATCGACACCGATTTAAACGACGATGTAGTATTTTTATTTGCCCATTTGCCTAAAGGTTTTATTTTCAGTGCGAGTTTTTGAGGAGTTTCGTTACATAAAGGAGGGCAGTCGATCGTTAGTATCGGTGATGATGACGGCAACGGTGTCATTGATGTTGTTAGTGGTGATGATAGTGATAATGCATCAAATCTATTCACCCAGTTAGCTTGCCCGGCTTGCCCGGCTGGTCTGGCTTGCCCGGCTTGCCCGGCTTGCCCGGCTTGCCCGGCTGGTCTGGCTGGTCTGGCTGGTCTGGCTGGTCCGGCTGGTCTGGCTTGCCAGAAGCGGGGCCTTAACTGGGTTGACCGGGTACGGATATTAGTTGGTGACCGGACATGTGTCGGTTTGAGGCTATTTCGGTATCGCGATTCACTTAAGGATGCTTTATATTTCTGGTACTCGCTCATCATTATATTCAATATGTATTTTCAAATTTTATATGGTAAAAAAAATACTCAACATTCATGTGTCTATTTTTTTCTAATGTGTTGGGTTTGAATCTGCCGAAGTTCTTCAACTTCTTCTTCCATATTGAATTTTTTCTTTCCGCCCTTGAGGGCTTTATCGTCTTCAACATCTTCTTCGTCTTCATCTTCGTCCCCGCCACTCTTACCTGGGCTCCCGACGAACGAGTCTTTTTTAGTGTAAATGATAACAATGATGATGATAATGATGACGACCGCACCAATGATTATTTTTGGATTCCTCCACCAACTCATATTGTTTTCATCTTCTACATCATCAGATGTAATATCTTGGTTGGACGAACCCCCTTTTTTCTTACTACGGGTGGATTTTTTACCTACTTGTACTACGAACGGCGAGTCTTCAGACATTATACTATATTGTTATTGGAGTCTTTAACCTAACTTACAATCCCATACTTCGGGCCAAAAGTGCTTGGTCATTGACTTTCACAGCGGTGGGGTGAGATCCGGCAGCACGGTCTGCACCATATGCGTATCCACTAAGACCCTCTCGAGCGCCCGCGGCAACTTGGCGTCCTCGAACACCGCCTTCACCGGATGGACCTCCTTGAGGTCCGTACATAGCTGCCTGATTAACATCGGCAACTGCAGCGTACCCGTATGGGTAATGGACAGGAGGTTCGGGGTAGCCCAAAAATCCAGACTTGCCGTTTTTAAGTTTGGCCTTGAATCCATCAACGCTAATGCGGTCGCCACCAGCTCCATCAGATCGTTGTCCGAGGAATCGGATGTCGGCTCCAGCATCGATGACACCCTTTGAAGGATCACTTTGGACTCTATATGCTTGACCGAACCCAGGTCGACCCGACCCGTCGTCAGACATGCCTTCAGTGGCGTTACGCAATTTTCTCGCGTCGATTGCCGCTTGAGCGACCGGAATATACAAGATAATAACCAAGACCATTGTAATTGTAACCATTGTCATAAGCATAGTCTCTCTAGTTGGCCATCCAATAGACTCACTACTCCACCCACTTCCAAATGATTCGTGTAAACCCATGATTTATAAAAGATCAGTTTAAGATGATATATAAACATGGATAAAAATAAAAAAATAAATAAATTAAACTCAGAATATATAATTTTTATTCAATATCTCTGAATGATAGGGCTTTAGCCCGCAAAGGTATACCATCCTTCGACAAGTCTTCATATTCGACTGTTATCATCCGGCCTTCATATTTATTTTTAAATACTTTACCTCCACCCTTTGATAGTTTGGTAAACATGCAATAACGCCATTCATAAGTCACATCTTTTGGAGTAACATTAAATTGTCGACCGTTTTCCGTCACACATACCCATATAATTGCACCCTTATCGCGACCTTTTGATCCTTCTTTGAAGTCAACAACTTTATATTCACTTGAATATCTTGCTTTAATTTTTAATACTTCCTTTGATCGAAGATGTGTACCTGTCCTTTGTGGGTCGGATAAATATAACCCTGTTGTATTTTTTACAATAAGCCCCTCGTATTTTTTACCCAGGAATTCTTGATATCTTTTGTTGACTTCAGCATCGTCTTGGAGAATCACCGTTTTTGTAAGTTTAAGGAACGATGATGACGAGAGTTTACATTCACCATATAGCTTTTTAATGAGACGAAAACGTTCAACAAAGGGCATTTGTGGGCAGCTTGGATAAAAGCAGTCGAATATGTAAAATGCAGTCGTTCGTTTTTTATCTTCATTTCTTTTCTCATTGCGAACTATCCCAGAAATCTGCTGCAAATTATACCCGTGGGTGTAAAACTCGCCGTCAACATATAAGGACTCGGGTTCGGTAGTTATTTCGCCCGTCCTAGATACGTAGGTGTAGGCTTTTTTCAGTAATGGTAACATTTCCTTTCGATGATCGGTAAATCCAGGTATATCCTTCAGCTGACGAGAGTATATTTCAACATTTTCGTAAGTCGCCCCGGCAAGAGTTGCTTGTATATTTGATGAGTTTGGTAGATTAAGAAAGAACACTGCCCGAACACCATCTAATTTTGGTTGACCAAGCGCGGGAAAGTTTATATATTCTGATTTATCCTCATACTTAAATAATAACATAGGGAAATATCTTTTTGTATTTGGTTGGATAGATGACGTGCGAGTGCTCGTTGTTGATTGCACGTCGTCTGAGCTGGTGGATGTTTTTCGCAATTCGTCCTCAGGTAAACTACCAGAGCTATATTTTTTTTGCCATTTAGACCTCCCTTGGACTAATGCTTGTAATAGTTCGTTGCGTTCGTTTATCTTACTGACATTAACCGGCGGCGGATAAGTGGGTTGATGACGGGAAATTTTACCTCCGACCACGCCAGTTTCCACCCATAGTTGACTTATCGTCCCACTAGGTAGAGGATTGCCTTCAAGATAATCAGGTACAATCGGTACCTCATTTTGTTCGAGTAGATTCCAGTCATGGTCCAAAGGTTTTTCCTCACTACTCTTGATAAGTCGTGCTTGAATTTTCCATATTCTCTTATTTTCATGGATATCAACATGGTATAGGGGTGGAAATTCATACCAACCCCTACTTGAAATTTTGCCCGGGAATTCTGTAAAATTTGTGAAATCTCTTTTATCACTAGCCATAGAATATACAATAATAGTTTTTCAATTTTATACCACATCGGATTTTGATGAATAGTCGAAGACAATTTCTGTCACGAAAAATATAATAAGCAAGAGTCCAACCAGACATATTGCAATTATTAATATTTTTGCGAATGGTAAATGCATGGTGCCGGAGATATTCAATCCATCATCAATTCTATTCAACCCAATCTTATGCAAGTCAAGCAAAAATTCCAATACCTGATCTCGTTGGTAATCAGTCATAATATCGTAACTTTCATTGAACTCAATTAGGTAATGGATAATATCTGAGCGGCTTGATGTTTCCAATTGCAAATCATTAGCCAAACTTCCTTGACCTGCATATATTTTAATTTTGCCACCAGATCGATCACTAATATATGCAGCAGCCCTCTCCATCTGTGTCTGATAAGGTTCATGGTCAATAGCTAGAAAACCGACATGATTTTCGCCGAACCCTCTAGATCGATTAGGAAAAGAATGTACTTCGAAGATAATTTTTGGACCTGCAACGTTTAAGAAATCCCGTACTTGATCGCGAACACCTGAATATCTTGATGCTATCCTGTTATAGTCCATTTCCGCCCTAGGCCGGTCGCTGTAGATGATTGTAGGGTTTATTTGTGTTCTGTTATTAATTAATTGCCCCAAACGTTTGGCGGTTTCATATGCTCGCCGATCACAATTTCTTACATATCCCTCAGTACAATAAGAATGCGGTGCGACAATCAAAATATCCATTGTATATTATCTAAAATTTGATTTATACAATTACAATATCCATCGATGTCGAAGACAAAATCGATTGCTGCAGCTGGGGGTCGGCACGTAAAGCAAATTTCTCAGCTAGAACATGTAAAATTAAAAACAATGATGTCTGGTAGTAAGAAAAAACAAGATGTATCGATGTACCTCTATGATGAAATTGACAATATCATGGGGTATGAAAAAATATCGATGACACCCGCTTTGAATAAAATTATTGACGAGATAGCTGTCAACATGATTGATCATTGGACCAACTATCCAACTAGGGTTACGGAGATGAAAATTTCCTTTGACAAAAAGTCCGGCGAACTAACATATCGCAATAATGGTCCTGGTATTCTTATAGAAAATGTTAAGACAATTCATGGTAAAGAGATGTATTCACCGCAGATGATTGCTTCCGAGTTCCTTTCAGGCGACAACTTAGATGATAACAGTGACCGTAAAACAGGAGGAACAAACGGTGCAGGGTTAAAACTAACCAACGCCTTTTCTGAATACCTCCGCCTTACTACGAATGATAAGGTAAATGGGATATTATATACTCAAACTTTTCGTAATCAACTTCTTGAAATCGATCCGCCTGTCCTCAATAAACTTCTCTCCAAAGAAAGCGATGGATTTACTGAAATCAAGTTTAAACCTAGTTATTGTGCATTGGGTTATACTGGTGGGTATAATGAAATACGCGATGCTGCAACAATATATAAGCTGATTCAAACACGAGCTTACCAAATTTCGGCATTTACCCAATGTGATGTATTCTTCAATAATACATTAGTTATCTTCGATAAAGAAAATGAGATAGACGGAGGGAGGGATGATATGGGAGGAAAAAATAATGTAGCCAAGAAAAGCCGATCTCCTATAAAAAAGGGAGCGACAGTCGCTGCCACTCCTGTTGATCCAGTAAGAAAATCTCCATCAATTAGAAAGATCATATCTAGACAGAAACAGGAATTTAGCGATTTCGTGCGGTTATTTAATCTACCGAATGTATATCACACAGTTATGAGGTCAAACAAAAAGAAATACTCAGACTGTTCCTGGGATGTTAGTGTTGGAGTTAGCAATGGGAAATTTCAACACTTCTCCCTTCTTAATGGTATTTATGTGTACAATGGTGGTACACATATCAAGTATATTCAGAAAAAAATAGTCGAGATGCTTAAGGATAAAGTAGAAAGCGAATTTAAGAAGAAGAAAACAAAGGTCAAGTTTAATCCGAACTTTGTCAGTAATAATATCTTTGTCTTTGTCCGAGGGTATATTTTAGACCCTGATTTTAGTAGTCAAATCAAGGACCAGCTCGACTCGCCAATCAATTCATTCGAGTCGTACGGGTTTACTCAAGTAGATGCAAAATGTGTTTGGCAAATGCTAGAGCCTTATGTAATGGGTACATTTCTAGATAAAGCGATAGATAAAGAACAAAAAAGAGTTCACCGCGGCCGGGTCGACGTTCCTAAGTGCACCGATGCTAGATTAGCCGGGCATAAGACTCACTGGAAGGAATGTGCGTTATTTGTTTGCGAAGGAGATTCTGCCATGGGCACTGTCCATAAAGCAATCACTAACCGAAAGATTGGCCTTGGTGGGTATGAAAAATACGGCACATTCTCCATCCAAGGTGTGCCTATGAACGCTCGCAAAGCTGTTAATGTCATTATTGATAAGAGAAATGGTGATCGATTAGTAATGCGTAAGGATAGTCTTATAAAAAACGAAAGGTTATCGAGTCTGATGAAAGTTCTTGGATTAGACTGCGCTAAAAAATACGATAAGAGTGAGAAAGGTGAAAAAGAATATAACACTCTGCGATATAGATATATTATCGCGGCGACCGACCAAGACGAGGATGGGAAGGGAAATATCTTTGGACTTATCCTCAATTTTATCGCCCTATTTTGGGTTGGATTAGTAAAACGGGGTTTCGTTCGCCGCCTCAATACTCCAATTATTCGATGCTTCCCAAAATTTAAGGGGGCAAAATCCTTTATCAAGGAATTTTATTCAACCGAAGATTGTCGGGCTTGGAAGATAGAAACCTTTGGAGGTAACCGAACCGATGCCGATGGTGGTAAAGATGAGGCATTAGCTGAGATCAAGATGAAAGAAAAATATCGCGTCGAATACTATAAAGGGTTAGGTCGACATGAACAACATTTTATCCCACGAATGTTTGAGCGGCTGCGTGAAAAAATTATCACCGTTGTCTGGGATAGTAAAGCTGAAGAAAATCTCCGGACATACTATGACATTCCGGCCGAACCTCGTAAACGTGTTCTTTATACACCAGTTGACTCAGAATATAAGGACCCAACTCATATTACTGTGTCAGAACAGCTCAACATCGACACCAAATCATATATGCGAGACAATATCCTACGAAAACTTCCGCATATTATGGATTTACTTAATCCAAGTCAAAGAGGTTTGTTATTTGGTGGAATTAAGATATTCGCCCAGTCAAATACCCCAATGATTCTAGATAGGTTCGTTAACAAGACATGTGCTCTTATAAATTATCATCATGGTGCGACGTCTTTATGTCAGACTGCTGCCGGGATATGTTTTGAGCAGAATCTACCATTTCTCTATGACGATGGAAACTATGGTACTATTAAAGAGGGTGGTGCAGATCATGCGTCGTCCCGTTACACCTCGACACATTTGAATAAGCGATTAGTTGAGAAATTATTCCGCAAAGCTGATTTTCAATTACTTCCGCAGATAGACAATGAAGGTGAGATGATACCTGAGTGGTTTGCCCCTATTATCCCGCCATTGTACGAAACGATAACACTTCCAGCAACTGGGTGGAAAGTTGACATATTTGCCAGGGACATATGGGACTTGATTAAAAATATTAAAGGCCTCGTCGAAGGAGATATTAAGAAATGCGGAAAATTAAGAGTATGGTTGCATAAGAATAAAGGTGATTTACGTACACATAATGGTAAAGTATGGTCAGTCGGAGATTATCTACTTGATGAAAAAGAAGGGCGATTAACAATCACAGAACTGCCAATGTTAACATGTAGCAGTATGTTTGTCGGTGATCGAGCAAAGACTAAAGACGGTAAACATGGTCGTCGATCCATCTTAAATAAAGACGTCATCATAGAAAAGCCAACCGACAATACTAGCAAAGACGGAGTTGAGATTGTCGTTGATGTCGATATTGCTGGGGCTAAACAAGTCGAGTCCGAATACGGCAACGAAACCTTTGATTGTTGGGAGACATACTTAGGATTAAAAACATGCCTTACTGACCACATAAATATGATAGGGGTTGATGGTAAAGTTCGTGAGTTCGCGCGATATAATGATGTTGTCGATGAATGGTTTATTATCCGAAAAGAAATATACATTCAGCGAATTAATCGGGAAATAATAATTATAAAGCTAAAGATTATGCATCTGCGTAATGTAATTAAGTTTACGAAGGCTCATCAGTCTTATAAAATTACACCTAAAACTAGTATTGATGAATGTGTAATATTACTAACTGAGCATAAATACCAAACATTTAATGTAACCCTGCTGTATAATCCAGGGTTTACAAAAACTAGTTTACTTGAGGATTTAATTTTACGCGGTCCAAAGGCGGATTACATGTATCTTGTTAATATGACATATGTATCTATGATGAAAAATGCATGCGCTAAACGAGCTAAAGATCTTGAACTTTTGCTCGAGGAGCTGAAAAATTTAGAGGAAGACAACCATTACGATGAGGAAGAAGGCATCTTTCCGGGCCAACAAACCTGGCTCAGTGAGATTGAAGAGTTGGAAGTAGTCATCAAGGATGGGTTAAAACGTGGATGGCGATATGGTGCAGAGAAACTAGACAAGTTCGAAGACTAGCGCCGAATAATCGATAACATATTAAAAAAAAAATGATTTTTTTTTTGCTAATTACTGAAGCCGATCAGGAATAGACACGTCTATTTGTACGAAAGCCTTTGCTAATGTCTTCATTGACTGCACTCGCTCGCTCACGCGCCAGGCGCGCTTTATCGCCTACATCTACTACCACCTCTACCACCTCTACCACCTCTACCACCTCTACCACCTCTACCACCTCTACCACCTCTACCACCTCTACCACCTCTACCACCTCTACCACCTCTACCACCTCTACCACCTC
>JBFIJM010000009.1:0-46951 GCA_041600715.1 Saccharimonadales bacterium (SeqCode)
AAATAATAATTGAATAAAATAAAGGAGTGTGAAACAAAAAAGTTTTTCCGTTTTCGTATATAAAACGCGATATAATAAATTTGTAAAATAAATAAATATTTATTGAAAAAAAAAATTAATTAATTAATTATTTGCTCCAAAGCCGTTTGAGAGGTGTTTTTGCCTCTTCAAGGGCCCTTGAGCATGTAAAAAAGGCTGTTTTGGAGCTAATTTCAATGCACATACTAATTAATTATTTAATTTTAAAAAAATCTTTCTCGGGTGAGTCTGCGGATGGGTGCTGGCGATACTCTTGGGTTGCTCGGGAGCTGTTTGAGAGGCTTTTTGTCATGAAATTAGCCTTTTGAAAAAATCTGAAATCGCGCGAGAGGCTTTGGGCAAATTCTTGGGCAATTAATTATTTATTTTTTCTCAAAAGTTTCTCGGTATTGAAATTGCCTAGGTTTGAAACGCTCTCCTTTTTTGCCCCCAATTTGTTATTAATATAAGCTGCACACGCCTTATCTGCTCCTTTTTTGCTTAAATTGCTCGTGAAAGGCCGCGGGTTCCTATCGATTTGTCGAATCCTATTTTTAACCCCCCGAAAAACCCCATTTTTCCGCCGCAGCCGCTAGCGCGAAGGCCCGCAGGGCCGCGCGGCGGCGCCATCGACCCCCGAGGCTAACCCAAAGACAGCATTTTCCTAAGGTTAAAGCATGATTTCCCTAAAATGCCCTAAGTAAGTTAGGCCCGAGGGTCGACAAAACACGTTTTTTTGACACCCCGTTTTTCGGGGTTTTTCCGCAGAAGGTCAATACAATAATATTATTTCTCCCGAAATCAAACAATAATGCTTTAAAAAATTAGTCTTGATAAAAAATAAAAACATGTAATTTAAAAGGTGAATAAATTTAGAAAAATGAATCGTATATTAATTATTCAATGTCTTCGCCAATAGCTAAATCTCAAATCTACATGACAGAATTAATGAAGTCAAAATTAATAGATGTCATCTGTATTGACATTATCAAATACGTAGATTTACTCGAAGGTACTCTGCAACATAAACATATACATACTAATACAATTAATTGTATTATTCAACTCCAAGATGGTCGGTTGGCGAGTTGCATTTGGGATAAATCAATCATTATTTGGAACCCGGACGGTAAAATTATGAATAAACTTACGGGGCATACCGATTGGGTACGTTCTGTCATTCAGCTTCAAGATGGTCGGTTGGCAAGTTGCGGTGGAGATAAATCAATCATTATTTGGACCCTAGATGGTAAACAAGTTAACCAACTTACGGGGCATACCGATGATGTATATTCTATCATTCAACTTCAAGATGGTCGGTTGGCAAGTTGCAGTTGGGATAAATCAATCATTATTTGGACCCTGGATGGTAAAATTATGAATAAACTTACGGGGCATACCGATGCTGTATATTCTGTCATTCAACTTCAAGATGGTCGGTTGGCGAGTTGCAGTAATGATAAATCAATCATTATTTGGACACCGGATGGTAAACAAGTTAACCAACTTACGGGGCATACCGATGAAGTATATTCTGTCATTCAACTTCAAGATGGTCGGTTGGCGAGTTGCAGTAATGATAAATCAATCATTATTTGGACCCTAGACGGTAAAATTATTTATAATTTTACACATACCGATGAAGTATATTCTGTCATTCAACTTCAAGATGGTCGGTTGGCGAGTTGCAGTGATAAATCAATTATTATTTGGACACCGGATGGTAAACAAGTTAACCAACTCACGGGGCATACTGGTTTGGTAAATTCTATAATTCAACTTCAAGATGGTCGGCTGGTAAGTTGCAGCTTGGATAAATCAATCATTATCTGGGGATAGATGAATTATTTTAGGTATGTAAAAAATAGGGTTTCCGCCATCGACCCCCGAGGCTAACCCAAAGATAGCATTCCCCTAAGGTTAAAGCATGATTTCTCTAAAATGCCCTAAGTAAGTTAGTCCCGATGGTCGACAAAACACGTTTTTTTGACACCCCGTTTTTCGGGGTTTTTCCGCAGAAGGTCAATACAACAATATTATTTCTTTCGAAATCAAATCATAATGCTTAAAAACATAAGTCCAAAAAATTGGCCCCCAAAAAAATCATGTAATTTAATGGTTGGATAAATCTAAAAAAAAAATGAATTTTTCATGCTAATTATATGTCCAATGTCGACTCCCGTAGCAAAATCTCAGATCTACATGACAGAATTAATGAAGTTAAAATTAATAGACGTCATCTGCCTTGAGATTATCTCCTACGTAGATTTACTCGAAGGTACTCTGCAATATAAACTTGTATCTGACACAATCGACCAAATTATTCAACTTCAAGATGGTCGGTTGGCGAGTTGTAGTGAAGATAGGTCAATTATTATTTGGACTTTGGATGGTAAACAAGTTAACCAACTTACGGGGCATACCGATGAAGTATATTCTGTCATTCAACTTCAAGATGGTCGGTTGGCGAGTTGCAGTTGGGATAAATTAATCATTATCTGGACCCTGGATGGTAAACAAGTTAACCAACTTACGGGGCATACCGATGCTGTACTCTCTCTCATTCAACTTCAAGATGGTCGGTTGGCGAGTTGTAGTTGGGATAAATCAATCATTATTTGGACACCGGATGGTAAACAAGTTAGCCGACTTACGGGGCATACCGATGCTGTACTCTCTCTCATTCAACTTCAAGATGGTCGGTTGGTGAGTTGTGGCTGGGATAAATCAATCATTATTTGGACCCTAGATGGTAAACAAGTTAACCAACTTACGGGGCATACCGATGCTGTATATTCTCTCATTCAACTTCAAGATGGTCAGTTGGCGTGTTGCAGTGGTAAATCAATAATTATCTGGACCCTGGATGGTAAAATTATGAATAAACTTACGGGGCATACCAAATGGATAAAATCCATCATTCAACTTCAAGATGGTCGGTTGGCGAGTTGTAGTGGAGATAGGTCAATCATTATTTGGACACCGGATGGTAAACAAGTTAGCCAACTTACGAAGCACACCGATTGGGTAAATTCTCTAATTCAACTTCAAGATGGTCGGTTGGTGAGTTGCAGCTTGGATAAATCAATCATTATCTGGAAGTAAGTTTATTTTTTTTTTTAGAATGAAGGAGAGTAAAAAAAAATACGTGCTTTGGGATATTATACAACAATCGCATCCTGCAACTCAAGACTTTCAGTTACTCTACTAGTGTAACACTTGCAGAAGATACATTCGCGAACGGAGCATCGTGATTTATCGAGTGTGAAAGGGTCGGAAGTCATCACGTTGACAAATTTTGTTTCGATAAACTCTGCCTGCGCAAGAGTTGCCAGAGTGAAGTTAGGCGTGTTCAGCAAAAGTTTAGAGAATCTAGAGTTTGTCAAGTTTGCTTTGTGGAAATTTGTATTAACCACTTCACATTCATCAACTCGAAGTCTAACACACTTTGCTTCTTCAAAATTGGACGCGAAGAACGATGACGAAGTAAATGTCGAACCGGTCAAATTTGCACGGCTCAGATTCGCCCGGGTAAAATTTACCTGAGTCATCTTTTGGTTGGACAGAGTAGCCCCCTTCAAAAATGTTTCGGATAAATCACATCTACTAAAATCCACACCTGCTGTATCGCAACTAACAAATGACGTTCCAGTAAAGTCCGTGCATCCGAAGACGGCACCTTTCCAGAGAGTTTTTGTAATCTTGACTCTTTGCAATTTAGCACAGCGAAATGTGCACTTGTCAAGATTTACTCCGCTAAAGTCAGCACCTTCGGCGTAGGCATAATTAAACTTTGCCCCAGTAAGGGTCGCGCCTCGAAAAATCGCTCCTCGAAGGTTGCAGTATGAAAAATCTGCATTGGAAAGGTTTGCCCCAGAGAAATCTTTTCCCCGTAGGTGGCAGCTACGAAAGTTAAATCCTGCTAAGTCTTTCCCATCAGCATAATCGCATACAAACTTATACCCAAGTTCATCGGACAACACCATGTGTCGAGTAACCTCTCCTGGACCATTTGGGTTCGCGACGATTTTTTGAATAGAAAACATCTCGGGAATGTTATCAGTTAATTGCTTAAAAAAAAATCAATTTTTTTATTATAATTATTCTACCGGGGTCCATGTATATAATTTTTTCACATGCATCTTAGTGTTAATGTGTTTTTGTATAGATGCACTCCCTAAAATCTTATCGCATACTAAACATTGGTATTTTCCAGGGTCTTCAGTTACTATACACATGTCTTCCATGGTGTATTTTTCATATTTTTCATCGGTTATTCTTTTTTTCTCCTCGATAGTTGCTTCTTGAGAAACAATCTTGGCAGCGTCGCGTAGTTTCTTTTTCTTTTCTTTAGCTTCAAATGCATCAACCTTTTTTTTCGTCTTCGCTCGCTTACGTTCAACAAGTAGTTCTGTGTTTTCCCTAGTAACTTCTTCTATTAAATTTATTTTTTGTTGCTTATCGGTCAAATCTCCAAACATAATTTTACTCTCGAAGTTAGTCGATGTTACTGTCATATGGGTATTTGATAATGTTTGTAGTTCAACAATATGACTAATAACTACAATTTTGAAAAGTTTAGTAACATTACTAAGACATCTGACGACCTCGGCGAAATTATCTTTATCGAGACATCCAAATCCTTCATCTATAAACATAATTCCTGGCCGGGAAATTTGGCTAATTGACGAAAGGCAAATTCTTAAAACTAAATCCATGATAAATTTTTGGAAGCCTGACCCGACATCCGCAGGTACTGTACATTTACTAGTAACTGTATCTATTGTAATTGTCTTATTGAAGGCGAACTTAATTTGGAAATCAGTAATACCATCAAGTAGTATATTGCATTGGGAGTTAATTGTTTTGCAAGCCGATGCGATGACCAAACTTGGTAGGCCTGTTTTTTTGTTGATGCACTTCAAGTATAATTCGTAAAGCATCTTCTCACTTCTTATGTTTTCGGCGAGCTTAGATTTTTTACTCCAATCTTTGAGGGTGTAATTTAATTTCTCAAACTCAGCCGCAGAATAAATTTGGTCACTCTTTAATTTTTTCAATGTTATCTGGATTTTTTTAATCTCTTCACTTATCTTCTTTAAAAATTCGAGATTATCTTTATTGGATTCGGCGATTTTTAATTTTTCTTTTGCTGTTGTATATTTTATTTTCGCCTCACCATATGACTTGTAAATATTGATAACATTTTTTCTCGCCTTAGCCTTTTTAAATTTTTCATCGGCTTCTCGGTACTTTTGATTTTGGGCAAGTATAAACATTATTTCATACCGGTGAAGTTGCGCGATGTTGACTTGATTTTTCATCTCCTCTAAATCAAATTGAGCATCAATATATTTTTGTTGGTCGCGTATCTTTTCATATATCTCTTCAGCCTTATCAAGAATTTGATTTCCTTCAAGGACGACCTTCCCACCACGATACTTATGAAGCATAACGTTGAGTTTATTTATCTTCGGCACCAGAGTATTATTTAATGTTTCTTGCGTGTGCAATTCATCAAGTCTATCTGATAATACTTGTCGACCACTAATACCACTTATCTGTCTTTTATTCCTGATGCAACATTCACAAGAGTCATTATATCTTATTGATGCATATGTTTTGGATATCTTGGCGAGTTTCGCCTCTATCTCAGCTACTTGATTTTTATCAACTAACTTGAGCTGTTTTTCGCATTTAGTAAGCATTTTTTCCAGGGAAGGTATTTTGTCAACCATTTCTACCGTTACATCTGTGGAAGTTCTTTTAGGAGTTTTTTTAGGTAGAGAATACTTAAGCTCATCAATATCATATCCAGGGTCGACCACTTGGGTTAACTCTTCATGGGTAAGTTTAGTTCTGCGTTTTGTCAACGGCTTGATAAGTTTTTCTAGGGATCTAATCTTTAATTTTAATTTTCCATATGTTAATTGTGAATCTTTAGATTCTCCATTAAATGTTAGGGATGTATCCTCGATATCAACATAGGGGTATCGAGCTCTCTCTTGAAGACATTGAATAATTTCCTCATCTAGCTGAGTGATAACATCAGCAATAGCTTTATCTGCACTGGGATTATTTGCGCCAGTCCAAGTTATAGCTGGGTTTTTAATCAATAGATCCTTTAGAATTTTATTCAGTTCTTCTACCTTTAACATCGCGACAAGTTTATCATATACATCCTTTGACTTAGTATATTCATCCTTGCATTCCTTATAATCAGCCGATCCACATAGAAGGGCAAGTTGAGTTTTTTCCTCCTGGCAAACATCAATTTTGTCTTCCCACATTTTTATCTGTTGGCAGATGTCTTTTGTCTTATTTCCTTGTTCAAGTACATCTTGTCTAAGCAAGTCCATTTCTTCTTGTGATTTAACAGATAATGTTTTTTCTTTGCTCTTACAATCGCGAATCATTAGCTTGACATCAGTCTCAATTTTTTCTAACACATCAATACCAAGAAAATGACAGATGAATGAGAATTTTTCTTCAGGTAACATATCAACTAAAAATCTTCTATTTTGTATGGCAGCTACAATATTAGTAAAATCTTTATATGGTCCTAGTAATTGGGACATATCATCATATGTGCTTCTAATATCGTTGCCAGTGATATTTACGCCATTCCGATACAGTCGATGTGCTTGATCCTTTACAGATTGAATGTATCTTTCAATGATATATTCGTCGGGCCCAATATTAAAAGAACATTTGGCCCAAGCACTAGGTTTGTTTTGATTGATTATACTTTTTCTATTTCCCCGTATCTGCACATTGAATAGAATCCAAATTAATATGTCGATGATGCAAGATTTTCCTGTTTTGTTAGCTCCAATGATAGAAGTTATTCCATTTATGTTTTTAAAGTTAATGTAGTTATTCTCACCATAACACATAATATTTCCCCAAGTTAGATAATTTAAAACCCACACCGTATGATTTATTGGGTTGATGTCGCGAAGGTACTTTGTATGGAGGTCAAGTACCTCTGCGATTTTTTCCTCATCAACACCTTGAGTTTCTAAAATATCTTTAATCATATTATGTTGATCGATGTTTGTTTTTATTTTTTTACAATCTTCCTCACCTTTAATCTGGAGATCATCTTTACATACAAAGATATTTACTGGTCTTTTGTATTTTTCTTCAGCACCTTTAGCTAGTGTTTTGATAAACTCATCAGAACAAGATGTATGTTCGATAGATATGTATCTCGCATTTTCTACCAGAGGGAATGTGTATTTATTTTCATTGGCGTAGATTTTTACGTAAGACTCATACTGCCGAAGAGGGTAGAACTGACCTTTTATTTTTACAGGGGTCTTTGTTTTTGGCAATGTCCATAGAATATATCCATGAGTTACACCTTCTCCTTTATTCTTCTGGACGAAACTACCCGGGTATGCTACTGTGGGTTTAAGAAATTGGTGTTTATGTATATCACCAAGTAAAGATACGTCGAATGTATCAGATAGATATTCTGGACTAAACCTTTGACCTTTCATGGCGGGACCATCATACGGCGAACACCCTTCTACTGGCTCATGTATTATTGCCATCCGATAATTATCCCCATCAAGCTTACTCATATCGGGTATTTTTTTATCGACTGGGCTGAATACGTAAAAATCTATATTACTAATATTGTAAATACCTGTCTCACTATAGCATTGAACATATTCGTAATTAGTATTGATTAATAGTGCAGATATTGTATCCATAAAATGATCACCTGTCTTCTTATTATTATTGAAGTCATGATTACCAGGTATAATAATAGTTGCAATCTCCTCCTCATTTAATTTTTCAACAATATTATGGAATAATTTAATATCACCAGGGGCGATCGATGATTTATGTTCAAACACGTCTCCGGCAATAACCAACATTGAATCTGGGTATTTTTTAATATCTGCTATGAGATTATCAAAGGCATATTGGATATTTTTATAATTTCTGTCGAAAATATGAATATCTGCAATATGGAAAATGTGAGAGATCATCTTGTTAGATATGATTTGTACAGTGTTTATAATCAAATTTTACCAGGACTTTTTGGACTTTTTGGACTTTTTGGACTTTTAATAATGGCATTGGGGAATAATTTTCTACAATCTGCTCTCTGTTTCTTAAGAGCTAACCGTTCCTTTAACCTCCTATCTAGTAATTGACTTATTGAACCTTTTTCAAATTGCTTTGGCGATGATGGCCTTGCTGTAATCATATATTGATTAAACTAAAACGTTAATCAAGGAAAACGTTCATATATCGTTGACGCGAGACTGACATGTTTTTTTAAAAATTGAAACACTAATATAATATACTTACCAATGGCATCAAAGACAGCAACGCGAAATGTTTCAACGTCAACACAGCCAAAAGCAGACCTAAAAAAACGAGGATGTATAATTTATTGTAGGGTATCTTCTGGAGGACAAAACAATAATAACTCAGTGAGTTTATCTGCGCAAAAAGCCATTTGTCTTAAATTGGCCCGGAGAATGAATCTGAATATTAAAAGAACACATGAAGATGTCCATAGTGCTTACAAATCCACAAGCCCGACTCTACAAACGTCTTTAAACAACGGTCCTATTATCATATTTTACGATGTAAGTCGATTCTGTAGAAGTATAGATAAAGGTATGCAACTGGCTGCTGCCGCGGTAAAAAAAGGTAAAACTATTATATTCTGCCATGAAAATTTAGTAATACATAAGATGTCCACAGATGATAAGTGGGCTCAATTGAAAAAAAGCTTATCGTTATCTGAATTAGAGAGTAAGCGAATTGCTCGGCGAATTACTAGCTCACGTACTGAGATGGCGAAAGAAGGTCGATTTATTGGCGGAGCAGTGCCTTATGGATATAAAGTGGAGTTGCGGGAAGAGAAGAAATTCCTAATTCCTAATACACATGAACAATATATAAAGAAGTTTATTAGAATGTGTAAAACACCACCGACATCAACTGCCAGATTAAATGAGCTTATGGGTTTTATTTCCGCGACCCCTGAAAGTAAAATGGTACCAATCAAATGTTTTGATAAAGATGGTGAGGAGATTGATGAACTGACTGACCATTTAAATATTGGAGAAATCAGAGATCTTCTCAATGATTATAATGTGTTAAAAAGAGGGCGTAAATGGTCTACAGGAATGGTAGGGAGTGTATCTCTGGACGAGTCTCTTATGGATAGCCTAGGAACTATGTCTGTAGGAGACATCGAATTTCCCGCCGATGAACTGGCCATTATGAAAGGTGAACGAAGCAGTGCCGGCACAATCCTTTCGTCGATTCCTAGCGAAATTACAAGCATAGATTCTTTAATGGATGACATTATTGAGGAAGGTATGCGGGATGAAGACAAGGGTGATGAAAAATCCGAGATGAAGATATCTGAGGAAGGAACTGAACTGACCGACTCTGATCGCCAACTCATTAGCTCAGGTAAGACTTCTGCGTCAAAGCGATCTTCGTCAAAGAAGTCTACCAGGAGTAAAGGTCAGAAACATGTTGTGTCAAAACCTAAATCGAAGATTACCCCCGGCAAACGTCAAAAACGAGCTGACAATATCGACGATGTTCAGATGGATTCTTCTTCTGATAGTTCTCAACTACCTGTCCATGCGCCGCGCAGGAAGCAGGTGCCACCAGAAACAACGTCGCCAGTGGAGGAAGAAGAACCTGTACAACCGAAGCGAAAAAGTAAAAAATATAAACATGTCGAGGTCGAATCATCTCCGTACAAAAACAAAAAGAAAAAGAAGGCGAAGGTTGCGAATGACTCGTCGGACGATGAAGATGACATGGAAATATCGCAGTTTAAAGAGTACATGCAATTTCAGAAATTCCAGAAGTTTGCCAAGATTATGAAGTATAGAAAGAAATATAAGAAACATGACTCGGATACCGAATCCGACTAATTATGATTACGTGTAAACTACACGATATAGGCTGTTTCAAAAAAATAGCTGCAGTAAAGATTGTTTACCGCAGCTATTTTACAAAATTATTTTTTGGAGCTGCGGTAAACAATCTTTACTGCAGCTATTTTTTTGAAACAGCCTATATCGTGTAGTTTACACGTAATCATATACTGCTCGTATCATAGATTGCAGCTTATTAGCCGCACCCTTCTCCTAATATGTCTACATTTTAAAAAATGAAAAAGACACCAATGTATAGACATCAAGGATCATGGCAGAAAAATCATGCTCGGTAATCACTATATCTGACCCAATTGTTAATGAAGTTATCCGACAATTTCAAGATAAATACGATGGGTTTGAGGCAGTGGAACTCAATATTTTTGGTACAGAGACATCACCATTATTTCGAATAAAGGATGTCGAGAAGATTCTCCGAAAAACTGGCATTCGTCAAGCTTTGAGGAGCGACAAAAAAAATAAGAGAGAGAATCAGATATATAGATTTGGATTTGACTACATCAAGGCAAAAGCTCAAGTCGTAGGAGACATTGACAGGAGTACTTTGTTCTTTACTCGCGACGGGCTATATCGATATTTGATGACCTCCAGAGGTGAGATATCCAACATTTTTCGAGAATTCCTACTAGGTGTAATCGACCAATTAATGTCCAAAGGATACGCGACTATGTCCCAATCCGTCGAAAATCTAGAATACAGGTTAAAACAGAAAACTAAATCATGGGAAGAAATAAAAAGACTCAAAGACAAAGCGGAGAAGAAAAATTATGAACTCATAAAGACAGTAAATGAACTAGAAATTGAGATCGATGGAAATAAAATTTGGTCAAACTCTCTAGCTAAAGAAATCAGTCGGTTATCGATTGCCGTCGAGGAAGGTTATGATGATGATCATCAAATATCCCTAGAGAATAAACTCATGAAGGAAAAATATATGAAAAAACTTTATGTATTTATTGTCGATCCGCATAAGATTGATTCCAAATCCGCCGCAATTGAAAAAACTAAAGCAAAGAAAAAACTAGCAAAGTTGCCGAAAAAGAAGTTGGGTATAGAGGATTATATTTCAACCGACAGGCTTCATGAACTTCTTGGCGAATCTTCATCATCCGACGAAACTACAGACGACGAATTCGATATGGAGTCGAGTAATCATATCAATTATTCATGTGAACAATTTAAATTCTGCAAACCTATTAAATCTGAGTACTATTATTACACTGTTTCCTTTGCATTATTAAAAACACATGAATATGTGTTTGATTTATATGTAACGGACTTTGCTCAGGTAAAAAGATTTAAGGAATATATGGGGAAGAAATTTAAAACACCCTTACCTAATATTTTTGAGGTGTCTTTTGACGAAATGGAAATAGCTCTTCGAAAAGATTTTATTAAATTCGAGGAGTCCGAAGAAGGTAAACATGCTAAAGAATTGCGCCATAAGACTCGATCACGTAAAGGATCAGTAACTGCGTCATCCGAAATAACTGATGAAGTACCTAAAAAGAAACGAGTTCAGCCGATCAAATCTGGTGCGCCGAAAATTACAGACGACTGTTCAATATAAAGAATCACTAATACACTATAATAAATGTCGAGAGCATTTAACGAACCCCTAAGTAGGTGCAAACCAACCATCCATGCAGATGCAGGGAATGTTTTAGAAAAACTAAATAAGGTACTTGATGAACTTGAATTCATCAAGGGTCAAATCAAACGTTTGACCAATGGGTCATATACCGAACGAGTTCGGACATGCCCCCCGAAGAAAATAAAGGTAACCCATCCTGGGCTGAAACCTAATAGACCGACCCCTGCACCGACCCTCGCACCGACCCCTGCACCGACCCTCGCACCGACCCCTGAAGTAGATATGAGATCAAATAGACGGGCACCAGTGCCTATTATTCAGTTGGAAGAAGAAGGTGTTAACCCAGCCTTCGATATTGATATAGAAGCTTTTTTATTATCAAAAAATTCCGATGGTGGCCAAAGCTTTAGTTCTTTAGGGATCTCTCAAGATGGGCTAAATAAAAAAAGAGAATTGTATGGAGCTAAATAAAGTACTCCTAGACATGTACTGGCTTATGTACTGCCCAGTCAGCTCTCTGACATACAACACCACAATAATAGGTACCTTCGCAACATTTAGAAACAGTAACATGGTTGGAATCTCTGTCGCATCTCTTGCAATTATATACTTTATACCCAATGTGGGCAAATTGTTTTATTTTTTCAACATCAATAACAAGATCCTTCAACGGGACAATATTATCTTTAGCTTCCTCTGGGAGAATTCGTATCTCAACATGATTAATATACTCCATGATGGCATGTTCACCCGTTGCCGCCATCAACATATGCCATATATGTGAACCTTTAGGTTTGAGTAATGGAATCGGCTCCTTAGTCGGCTCCTTAGTCGGCTCCGTGATCGGCTCCTTAGTCGGCTCCTTAGTCGGCTCCGTGATCGGCTCCGTGATCGGCTCCGTGATCGGCTCCGTGATCGGCTCCGTGATCGGCTCCTTAGTCGGCTCCTTAGTCGGCACTTTAACAGACACTAATTCGGCAATATCAGGATTAACGAATAGGATTACTTGAAGTTTAGGGACTGTACTTGTCATATCAATATCCGCGTAGTAGCTAAAATCATCTATCGAGATCTTTCGACCGTCGATAGTCAACTCATTACTAAGACGAGATATAGAATAAGGAACAAATTTAGAAAAAGTCCATCGCTTAGATTTTTTGAATCCTGCGTAGAGACCTGCATATAATTTATGTATTTCTGCGGCGGCTCCCTGGTTAAGGTTCGACGACAAAATCACTTCAATACATTTTTCCCGTTCAGGTAATTTTTTATTATTAATAACTCCAAATCCAAGATGAAACACACATTTAATTTTGTATTCCTTGGAAAGACCATCTACAGATCGCAATGCTTCCTTTTCTTTTCCAGCTAAAAGTAACTGGTAAACCATTCCCTCGATGCCCTGAAATTCTTTGATAAATGCGTTGACCGGATCCATTGTATTTCTAATATTTGTATTCAATTTTAATAGAAATTGCTAACGTCTTAAAATTTCACGTCGATAATCTTGAAGTAGATTGACAATTACCTGACCACCAATTCTAATACTGGGATCTGATGTGTCAGATAAAGACCGTCGCATATAATCATACATCATATTTTCAACGTCGTTGTCTAGAGTTTCCATATTTCTTTGTATGAGCTGTGCTTGTAAATGTGTATCTGTAAATTGTTGTATCCCGCTCCATAATTCTTCTGGTGACATCCCAAGCATCGATGGCTGCATGGGCGGATGTCGTTGAGGGTTAGACACGCCGATTCCGGCCCATGGATTACCTCGTGGTCTATGTGGACCCGATCTACTTGATCTTGCATCAAGTTGCCTTTTTAATTCTCTGTCATATATGGACATCTCGGGTGATGCTAACATTTCGGGGGGCTCGGCACCCCCATCAGTATCATCCTGTGTAGGGACGATAGTCCGCAGAGATTGGTTAGATGTTGTTGGCACATTCCTATTCGTCTTTCCATCATCCTCCATAGCTAATGATAGAGATAACGCTAACTGCAAAGCTGGGTCATTACCGTCGTCGATAGATTCACTTGGTGTAGGCCACGAAGCCGAAGGCGAAGTTAAAGGCGAAGTTAAAGGCCGCGCAGCCGAAGGCGCAGCCGAAGGCGAAGTTAAAGGCAAGGCCCGGCCGGCGAAGCCGGGCGCAGGCCGCGCAGCCGAAGGCGCAGCCGAAGGCGAAGTTAAAGGCGAAGTTAAAGGCAAGGCCCGGCCGGCGAAGCCGGGCGCAGGCCGCGCAGCCGAAGACGAAATTAAAGATAACCGAACAGCATCTGCAATATTAACGTTACATATCGGGCACTTTGCTTGTTGGCGCTTAACACTTATCCACTGATCAATACAAGACATATGATAACAATGCATACAGGGTAGAAATTTTCTTTCATTCGTATTCATTTCAGATAGACATATTCGACAAACCTCCTCGGACGACATGTCTATATTTTTAAGAATTAAAGGATTACATGATAAATATATAGCAACGCCGTTTACATGTCGACACAAAGAGAACCTATATTGAAATCATATAATACGAAAATTAAAGCTATTTCTGCATACTTTGATGTGTCTTATGGATGTGCCATTTATATGTATCATAGAAGAAAACGTGGATCACCTTGGAAAAAAAAAGACGATCCAAAGTACTTGGAGTTTACTAAATCTCTTCAAGACAAATTAGTCATACTTGATAAGATTGGATCGGTTTCATTTACATCTTTAAAGTTCTCAGATGAGGGAAAAATACTTCTTAACTTAGGCTATGATGACTTATCGTCATCTATCGATGTACAATTAGCTAATAATTACAAAAAACTTCCGCCTGATTATAAAAAAATAATAAGAAAAATGTGTTTTTTCTACACCACACCACTGCCTCTATCAGTATGTACTTTGGATATTACGCAGGGCAACTCTTCGATTAATACGATAAGATATAAACATTCAAATATTATAAAAGATAAACCTCTACTAACTAGTCATAATGTATTTTCAATATTGCAACAAATGAATTAAAATTACATCGATACCCAACTCATTGAAATACCGTTAATTCCAGCATTGTTAGAGGCTGTAAAATTACCAACAGGTCCAGAATATATGCGAGTAGTGCCATCGCTACCAATCGATATATTACCAGTTACAACAATCGAATTATCTACGATATTTACCAGTATTTCAGTATTATAAGCAGGTCTAAACCTTGCCAATAGAGTTGGTCCTGTAATAAAAGTATTAACGGCGGCCGCCGCCAAAATTCCGGTAACTGTCATAGTTATGCATTTACCAACCCTTGTTAGTGCGTATGGTGCAGTTTGAGCAGCTGCCCAAGGGCCTGACCACGCCGAAGTCCCAGCGTCTACCAGTTCTTCATAAAAACTTGTTAATTCTGCACTACTTGCCACATTGGTAATCGCTTGACTACCCATATTAAGCCCTCCCGTCATTGTTCCACCGGCAAGGGGTAGTTTTGTTACGTCATTAGGTACACCCCATTGAACAACGCCTGCCCCTTGGTTCTCCATAACTTGACCTACTACCCCAACAGTTGGTGGTAATGTCAAAGTATAATTAGTTGTTGCAGCAACCGCTTTAATACTAATCTCACCAGAAGTAGTACCTATTAACGATATTTCAGGTGTCTTAACATCAGCTGTGACTACTCTGGACCATCTTTGGCCATCATTGCCTAGACTCATATAATTGGTTGTACCAGGTAGTACGTCAGTTAATCCATAGTCGTTGTCTCCAATAACACATTGGCCCGATGCGGCAGTGGCACCATGTCCAATAGCAACAGCACCCGTTGTGTTGGTGCCAGATCCACCCGACGTATTTTTTCCCAAGAATACATTACGGTCTCCAGTTGTAATATTATTACCTGCAGACACACCTACCGCTGTATTACTACGTCCACCCACAGTCAACGAGGATAGAGCAGCAGAACCTAATCCAACATTATCAATACCTGCAGCATTCGTACCAGTAGATGCCCCGCAAAATAATGAGTTAGTGTTAGTATTTGTAAATGTGTTATTACCAAGAGTCGTCGACGTTCCGATAAACTCAACATGCTCTACGGTAATCCAGTTAACCCCTTCGATATCATTGCCGCCCATAACCACGTTTGTGTTAAAGTTTGTTTCCCCATTTGACATAACAATAGTATTGAGCCCTGCTGCTCCAGCTTTCAGTGTAAGTGTTTCACTTGCTAGCAATCCACCATTTAGAATTTGGCCGCCAGTTCGACCGGCTAACAGCGCAGTTTGAGATAGGTCTACAGATGCAATGTTTACCTCTACACCCTTCTCATCCGACTTCCAAAATAATCCAACATCCCCTGTTTTTTTGTACAATCGACCCTTACCAGCGACTGTATTTATCGGAGCAACAATATCTGATAATTGTAAATACCCCCCAGTAAAATTTACTCCGTTAACCGTAGTACCTGCGCCGAATGTAAGTTCGTTGATATAATCAACGGCGATTGTTGTCGATGTTACTAATGACATTATATTATATAAAAAAACTCGCGGTATTATGCCAAATTCCAACAAGCACAGAACCCGTCAAACCCACCATTACCAGAACCTGTAAACGAAGCAAACGCGTCATTTGCATATATCTTGATTAGTCCAGCAGTATCTATAAGACCAACTCCTCCACCATTCACACTATTATTAGTGATAGACACGTAAAAATTGGTATTATATTTAGGTCGCCATATTGCGGCTAATGTTGGTCCTGTAATAAAAGTACTAACTGTGGCTGCGGATGATTTAAGATCTACAGATATTTGGACCTGTTTGCCTACCCTTGTTAATGTATATGGTGCAGTTTGGGCAGCTGCCCAAGGACCTGACCACGCAGAAGTCCCAGCGTCGACTAATTCTTCATAAAAGCTAGTCGTTCCCGTATTGCTTGCAACATCAGTAATCGCTTGACTACCCATATTAAGGGTCCCTGTCATTGTTCCTCCGGCTAGGGGTAGTTTTGTTACATCATTAGGTACACCCCATTGAACAACGCCTGCTCCTTGGTTCTCCATAACTTGACCTGCTGCTCCAACGGTCGGTGGCAATGTTAGTGTATAAGTGGATGTTGCAGCGACAGCCTTGATACTAATCTCACCAGATGTAGTACCTATTAATGATATTTCCGGCGTCTTAACATCCGCTGTGGTTACCCGCCCCCATCTTTGACCATCGCTACCTAGATTTGTATAATTGGTTGTTCCAGGCAGTACGTCTGATATTGCAAAGTTATTGTCACCAATAACACATTGACCTGATGCGGCAGTAGCTCCATGTCCAATAGCGACCGCACCAGTCGTGCTTCCACCTGATCCACCCGATGTATTTTTCCCCAAGAATACATTACGGTCTCCGGTCGTAATATTATTACCTGCAGATATACCTAAGGCTGTATTATCACGCCCGCCCGAAGTTAACGATGTTAATGCGTCAGAACCTAATCCGACATTATCAGTACCAGCAGCATTAGTCCCAGTTGATGCCCCACAAAATAATGAGTTAGTGTTAACACCTGTAAACGTGTTATTACCCAGAGTAGTTGATGTACCTGCGAATTCTATATGTTCAAGAGTAATCCAGCCGACTCCTTCGATATCACTACCATCCAGATTTAGATTATTAGTGAGTTTCATTTCAGATGAAGATATATGTATATCGCCTAAATCAACAGAATTAGGCTTTAATATAAGCGTTTGCCCTGTTAGAGTACCACCTGATATAGTCTGTCCACCTGCTCTTCCGGCTAATAAAACTGCGGCCGATAGATCACCGGCCGTAATATCAACCTCCGGCCCTGAAGCATCTGGCTTCCAAAATAATCCATCATCACTTGTTTTTTTGTAAAGCAGTCCTTCTCCGGCACTCGGATTTGACGGTGCGGCCACATCTGAAAGTTTTATATATCCGTCCTTAAATAACACATTATCTATTGTGATACCTAAATCAGATGTTGTCTCCTCAATAACATCAGCCTTTATCGCCGTGTTCGTTATTATCGAAGGGAATACCAGTGACATTATATTGTGGTAAAAAAAAAATAGGTGTATAATCTAATGTGTTAGTGTCACTAAAACTATCCTACACTTAAAATGTATACCATCGACCTGCACCATTACTTTTCAAAGTTACTCTGTCGTATTGATTTGCAAGTTGAGTGGTTGTTGCTGCTGCGTCAATTACATCGGTGCCACTTCTATTAATATCTACATTGCCGGATGCTGTGGATGATGTTTTAATTAACACAAATTCACGACCGCTCGCACCGGCTTCCGTGCTAGTATCTGGTAATGTAACAGTGACCGTACCCGCGAAACTATATTCGACCATATGATCTGTCAATAATAATGTATGTGTGGCTCCAGCTTGAACAGTCATTGATATTCTTTCGCCACCGGTTCTAGTTACTCCACCATCTTTAATGAGCATACTATCAACAGTCACTCCGGCGGCTGCTGTGTATTCCAAGATTTCGTCGGTCGCCGTGACAATAGTACTTGACATCGCCCGGTTTGCTCCAGTGTTAGCGACGGCCATAAATTTTAGTAATTCGGGACTCCAAGTTAATCTCTGCCATGCATTAGCAGCAGCGGCAGCAACTGCCGTCCATGTTATACCGTCTGTGCTCGTCATGATTCGATTAGTACCTGTAGACGAAACCGCAACGAATACTTTTAGATTGGGGCTCCATTTCACCGCTCGCCATTCGTTTGCTTCAGGAGCTGTTCGCGCTGTCCATGTTATCCCATCAGAGCTCGTCATAATTCTATTAGTGCCACCTATCGCAACGGCCGCGAATAAACCCAATGAAGGTGACCAGTCGATTCCAGACCATGAACTATCATTTGGCGCGGGAGCTGCTCGAACTGTCCAGTTAACCCCGTCTGGACTAGTCATGGCTCGGTTAGTACCAACTCCAAATGACACAGCTGCGAATAATCCTAACTCTGGACTCCATGTTACATCCTGCCAGTTATTATCTTCTGGAGCCGTATATTCAGTCCATCGCACACCGTCACGACTTACCGCTATATGGGGGCCACCAGCCTGTGTAGCGACTCCCACCATTATACTCAACTGCGGAGACCATACCAACCCGGTCATAGATTGACCCAGTAATAATGTAAAATCGTGAGTAGTCCAAGTTATCCCATCAGGGCTAGTAGCAGGAGCCGCGTTTCCACCGGCCACAAATACATTCAAATCGGGGCACCAAATTATTGTGTATAAATCTGCGGCAGGTGTAAATCTGGTCGTCCAGGTTATCCCATCCGGACTCGTTGCTATGGTACTTGCACATGCCGCAAATAATCCCGTGCCATTGGCAGTGGGGCTCCATGCTATATCAAACCAAGTATCAGTTGTTATAGTCTGAGATGACCATGTAGTTGACAGTTTAGTATCTATAGCTGGCTGGTTACGTATTTGTTCAATATTAAGTCCAACGCCTGTTGCTGTGCCTACTAAATCAACCGTGTTGCCTTTCATATCCAGATTATCGTTTATTGTAACGCCTGCTCCCGCGGTTAACTCTGATATTCCATCAGTTAATACAGACATTGTACTTATCAAAAATGATGTAGTTGATCCGGCGGAACCTATCACAAATTTACCAAGTTCGGGGCTCCAACCAATCGACTGCCATTTATTTTCGGTGGGTGGGATAGCTGATCTCCATGTAATACCATCCTTACTAGTCATTACCCTACTGTTTCCATCCGAGGCGACTGCTACAAATAAAGGAACGACTTGCCCCCATTTAACGCTAGTCCAGCTATTTGCTTCGGGAGCTGCCCGGGCAGTCCATGTAATACCATCAGTACTTGTCATTATACGATTAGTACCGTCGGTTGACACTGCGACGAATAAACCTAACTCTTCCGACCAAGTAATTCCAGTCCAACTATTTGCCTCAGACGCTGCCCTTGCTGTCCACGTGATTCCATCGGGACTGGTCATCACGCGATTAGTACCGTCAGTTGATATCGCAGCAAACAAAGCTAAAGATGGTGACCATACAATTCCGCGCCAACTATTTGCTTCAGACGCTGCTCTTGCCGTCCATGTTATTCCATCAGGGCTGGTCATCACTCTATTAACACCGTTAGACGATACCGCCGCGAATAGAGTTAATGCCGGGGACCACGCAACCCTAACCCATGAATTTGTTTCTGATGGAGTTCGATCTGTCCATGTTATCCCATCTGGACTGGAAATAACGCCATCTCCGACACCTGCACCATCTCCTACAGCTACGAATAGTCCGATCGCCGGCGCCCACTCTACACCCTTCCAGTTGTCCGCGGTAGTTGTCGCTGCCGTCCAAGTAAGTCCATCTGAGCTATACGACACTCTATTCCCAGTCGGACCAGTGGATCCAACCGCTACGAACAACCCAGTACCGTTAGCTGTCGAACTCCATGCTATTTCATCCCATCCATGTGAAATCCCAGCAGTTTCTGAGTTCCACTCTACACCCATGCTAAATTTAGTTCGAGTTGATAATTGTCCAACATCTAGACCTAATCCTTCAGTTTCTCCGACATTTATTATATTATTTGTCGCCATATTGAGATCACCAGTCATGGCGACTGTGCCATCTGCTTTGAAATCTCCCACCCCAGCCGCACTAAGATCAATTTCCGGGCCGGCAGCATCGGGCTTCCAAAACAGCCCATCATCACCTGTTTTTTTATATAACCTGCCGAGACCTGCGCCCGGATTAGTAGGTGCAGCTATATCAGCAAATTGTGTATACCCTAAAGCTATGATATTTTGTGAACCCATATTAAGATTTCCAGTCATGGCGACTGTGCCATCTGATTTAAAATCGCCTCCACCGCCCGCTACAATAACAACTCCATTAATGGAGGCTGTTTTTGTATCAGCGTTAACCTCAAACACAGGCACAGTAGTGTCTGGTGCGAATGCTTGTAATATTGCTCCATTATCTTGAACTCTCAGACTTCCGCCCGTTACTTTAGAAAATGTATTGGCGTTAACCGAATTCGCCAGTGCATATGGGTAAAATGACATAATATATATGAACAACATGATTCTTTATGAAATAATATAGCTACTCTTTAAAATGCATAAGTCATTAATTTTTGTATCTATCATACTTACAGCGTTATTGCTTATTTTTATGGGTGACTGGGCTACTAAAAAGTGTAATGGAGACGGAGGTTTACAAATTTCGACTATTCGTGCACTTGGTCAGGCGGCAACCATCGTCGGCGGACTTATGTTATTACATATGTTGCTGCTTCTTGTACCTGATGAAATTAGGAATTCATACCAAAGAATAAATAGTGGAGAGCTTATATAGTATGAATAAGAGGTCAAGTAAAAAGCTATGTAAGAGACCTCAAAAAAAGGCACGGATTGACATAGACACGTTGACTGATGCTAGTGAACCGGCAGAAGAAAGTAAATTAACAATGGAACGTCGATGTTTAGGTAAAGAGTGGGTGTCTGCATCATCTTTATATAATTACATGACGAAGGACCCTATTATAGATTGGCTTAACGAATATGGAGACACTTTAGCGACCGGGGCGACCGGGGCGACCAGTGCTGCGGCACAGAAATTAAGTGACGAATTCGCCAAGATCGCTAGGGGTGATAAAACTTTATTCGGTGAACATATTCTATCTGAAGGTGTGCGATTTGAGGATAAGATCGTGCAAAATCTAAGTCTTAAGCATCATATTGTTAAAGTTAGTGACCATTTTTCTGTCGAGGCATGTAAGAAAACTATTGAGTTGATGAAAGAGGGGGTGCCAATTATACATTCAGCCCCAGTTATGAATGAAATAAATAAAACATATGGAACTGTTGATTTATTAGTGCGGTCGGACTACTTGGGAAAATTGGTTAGAGAAAATCCATTACTGAAGATTGAAGAGGTCTATCCGGCACCTTTCTTACAAAGGGCTAATCGGCCACCGAAGGGAGCTAAGTCCAATGCAAGGGCAGGGGCGCCTCACACTCCGTCACCCTCGAAAAAAACGAAGGGTCAGTTTCATTATATAGTTATTGACATTAAATGGTCAACAGTGCCTTTACGTGCCGATGGGAGACTAATTCTTAATACAAGATCATATCCGGCATACAAGGCTCAATTGTATATTTATACCCAAGCTGTCGGATTAGCTCAAGGGTACACCTGTAATAATGCCTATGTAATGGGGAGAGGATGGAACTATTGTAAAAGTGATCGGTCATACGCGGCTTATATTTATAATTCTAAATTAGGGTCTGTCGAGTTTTCCTTAGACGATTATGCATACGTTAAAAAAGTTAATGACGGTATAAAATGGATACGCGATGTGCGATTTAAAGGAAGTACATGGGATGTACTAAATCCGCACCGATGGGAGTTATACCCTAATATGTGCAAACCGTCTTTATCAAATACTATTAACGGATATAAAAAAATAATAGCCAAGCATATCGGGGAGATATCAATGATATGGTATTGTGGGGTACAGCAAAGAGAAAATGCTTTGAAGGAAGGAATATCATCGTGGCGAGATCCAAAATGTACACCAAGTATACTTGGATTTAAAAAAAGCGGTATGCGTTATGATACAATTGGTAAGATATTATCTATTAATCAACAAGTTATCGACCAAATACGCCCGCGGAAGTTAGTAAAAAATAAAGAAGTTATTGAGGAAAAAAATGTAGAATTCTACGTTGACTTCGAGACATTTAGCGAAATCTTTGATAAGTCTATCGATGAGTCAATTATGCGGGCAACCGACGATGTTCAAGAGTCTCTTAAGTTCCAGAAAGAGATGATATTTATGATTGGCGTTGGTTGGGAAGACGAGTTTGGATGGCAGTACCATAATATAACATGTACAGAACCTACACCAGAAGAAGAATATAGGATAATGAAAGAATTTAGACAACTAATTGGTGAGGACGACATATTAATACATTGGTCAAGGGCAGAACCACAGTTTTGGAAACGAGCAGTCGCTCGACATACTAGTAATGACATCGACGGTGATAAAATAAGCTCGAGTTCTACATTAACGAGTAAGATATTTGTCGACCAGTTAAGGTGGCGTGATTTATGTGATGTATTCCAAGACGAGCCTATTGTTATTCGGGGATGTTATAATTTTAAGCTTAAGTCCGTGGCCTGCGCCATGAAGGAGAATAAATTAATAGACGATGAGTGGGATTCATCCGTCGACAACGGACTTGATGCCATGATAGCCGCCTGGAATTATTATAGTACGTCAAGTGAAGATAATTCGGCGATGGTCGACATAATAAAATATAATAATGCCGATTGTCGATTAATGTGGAGAATTATGACGTATCTGCGGAATAATCTTGTATAGGTTATAAAAAGTATTTTTTTCTATCTATATATGCCGAATAGAAAACGCAAACGGTTAGATGGTGGCGCGATCGCTAATAAAAGACATGAAATGGCTAACATAAATCCACAGGTTAAATTGCGAAATAATATTAGAGACAGGCTTAGAAAACCCCCGATCATCGTCCAAGTTCCTATTAAAAAAGATTCAATACCTGCTCAAAAAAAACCTATCGCTGCTCAACCGCCTAAATCCATCAAAGGCGGTGAACTAATAACGATCGATGACCTTCCGGACGATAATTTGGAAGGTGAGGCATTTGTCCCAGAGTACAATTCCGATGACGATCCAGATTACATCAATGAAACTAAAGATAGTAATGATGAATCAAGTAGTTCTGGATCTGAGGAACCTACTAAAGTAAGAGTGCGGCGCGGACCTCCGCGTAAACCTTTGATAAAGCCACTCGTACTTACCCCAACACCAAGTACTAAACCTAAACGTTTTCAGAAACGTAAACACACACCAAAAGTACAAATTCAAGAAGTGATTAGTCCAGTATCTAGTTCTGCAGACGAATCAAATGACGACTCGGGCGGCGACTCGGGCGGCGAATCAAATGACGACTCGGGAGACGAATCAAAAGACGACTCAGGAGATGAATCAAAAGACGACTCGGGCGGCGAATCAAAAGACGACTCGGGAGACGAATCAAAAGAAGAGTCTGAGTCCGACCCTTTGGCTGCTATAAAAAAAATAATAAAAGCAAGTATTGGACAGAAGAAGAATGATGATGACCAAGAATATAAAAGTCAAATGGAAAAGCTTAAAAAAAGTGACCCAGTTCTTTATAAAGAGCTAAAAAAGACCAGAGAATACCTAATAAAGGATAAACCAAATATTGAAAAAATAATGAAGCTTTCTCTTTTGACTAAAGATAAAGCTGAGATCCTGGAATGGTTTGAGGTATTTATGGTAACTGACCCTTTAAGTGAAGAATTTATTGTTATAAAGGACAAAATTAAGACGCTAATTAAAGAAGCCAAACACTCATATTGTCAACATCAGCTCATGTCTAAGAGTGAACACAAAAAAATAGACGCTGAGATAGAACGGGTTAAGTATAAAAATATTCAGACCCCTCTTAATAAAAAAATCATGTCGCTAGAAACGACCGACGAAAATAAATCAGCTCTCCTTCAGATCTTTGATGAGATGCAAAAACAATCAAAGACTGATGGGGACAGTGAATATCCTAAAATGAAAAAAATGCTCGATATAGCTGTGCGTTTGCCATTTGACAAGACGAAGGGGCAACTTCGTGGCGGCGATGGTGGCGATGGTAAAAATGACGGTAAATTCTTTATCCGCATGAAAGAAAAGCTAGATCAATCCTTCTACGGTCTTGAGTCGGTAAAGGAACAATTGATGATATATCTTAATTCACGTGCACGTAGTTCACATATGAAGCAAAATTGTATAGGATTAATAGGACCACCCGGCGTCGGAAAGACATCAATAATTAAATTACTGCGCGATTCGTTTAATTATCCTATGGCAAGGGTGTCCTGTGGAAGAATAGGAGAGGTTGAAGCGTTGCGTGGGTTTTCATTCACATGGGTTGGGTCAGGACCTGGGGCTATTACTAATGCCATGATAAAGACTGGGGACAAAGAATGTATCATTGTCTTGGATGAATTCGAAAAGATAGCTGAAAATCCTAAGCTTTTACCAAGTTTACTCGAACTAATTGATCCAGAGCAAAATGACTCGTATGAAGACAACTATTTCCCCAATATAAAGATAGACCTTTCAAAAGTCTGGTTTGTAATGTGTATGAATAGCGCGCCCACTGATACGGCGTTAAACGATCGAATATATAAGATCAATATTAACGGATACACGTATAAAGAAAAAGTACAAATTGTCCTTAATCATGTCCTTCCAGGTCTTATTAAGAATATCGGAATGCAAAAAGATATAATAATAGATGAGAATGGTGCTAGGTCTATAGTATCTAGATATGCGGGTACCCAGGAAAAAGGGGTGAGGTCAGTTATTGGCGGGGCAACCAATGCAATCAATACTTTGCGATTCATTAAGGATAATCCTGGGGTTAAAACCAGGTTTCAGATGAAAAAAATTAAATGGCCGGTACGACTAACGACCGAACTGTTAAATCATATCTGTCCCGATGGTGTAGAAAAACATTTGTCGATGTATGTGTAATTATTTAAATTATTTTTTTTCCTCATTATATATTAAACACTAAAACATGCCGGTTATTACACCAGTTGCTGGAGGAAAAAAGAAACGAGCTGCCCCTAAAAAGCGTGCAGCCCCTAAAAAGCGTGCAGCCCCTAAAAAGAAAAGCGGAGGTGCCGCTACGGGAGGTGCCGCTACGGGAGGTGCCGCCGTTGGTGGAAAGAAGCACAAAGCTACCAAGAAAAAGTAATTTGCCTTGTTTAAAAAAACAATTTTTTTTTATTCTTTGGCCGCGCCGTCCGCGCCGTCGCCATCGTCCGAGTCGTCTGTGTCGCCCGCATTATCGCCAGTGACACTTGCTGAAAAATACTCTTGAACTGCTTTATCAGACAATTCACCGTCTTTGTAGAAAACTCCGTATATAGTATCTTCACTATAGAGGATAATCTTACCAGGAGTATGTGTCATCGTCAGATTTTGTGGTATCTTAGAATTTAGTTCAGGTGTATTAAAGGTTATGTATTTTTCTTGAAGAGGTAACCAACTTGACACCGCACCCCAGCATATCGGTGTTGATACTGGAAATGATTCGTTAACTAATAGTTCGTCACCCTGTTGAACAATAAGATATGCTTCCCGAGTTCCCATAAATGGTGCTGGGGACATATACAAAATCATCGAGTCTGCGCCTGATTCCTGTAAAAACGAGTCAGGCGCGAACCAAAATCCAGGCAAATCACTTTGTACTCGACTATTTTCGATCATAACAAGTAGGAGGACAATAATAACGACCACCCCAATTACATGTGTAATATTTAATTCCATAGTATACATATACTTATATAGTCATTTAACATGCATTGTATTATTATTATAGTGACAATATTAGTTTTATACTTAAGTGTCCGATCAATTAGTTCATTACCTGGCATGGGGTCGATGAAATCGTCAACCCAGACAGCCGACCCATTTATAAATCGGCATCGAGCTGCAGAAATCCATCGAGCTGAGAGACAATTTAATAAAGAACAAAGTCTGTTTGCACCAGGTGCAGAATCATTCGCCGGGCCGATAAACACATTGCCTTCTATGAATGGTGATAATCTTGATATCCCCGACATTCTACGTGAACAAAATATTTGTATCTCCAATAGTCGAATATCGCTTTACAATATCCCAGGATGCACCTTGTAAAAAATAGATACTATATTTTTTTCTACTAAAAATTGAAATACATTATAGATATAGTGATGAGTAAACGATCAGCGTCACCTATGTCTGCATTATCACTGGCCACGTTATCTAAAATTCACACTCATGGTTCATTATATGATGGGGTTCCTCTACCAGTCTCTGTGTCGAAAAAACAAAGAACAGCGTATAGAGGAGATAATGTTGAAAGGGACGTTGAAGACTTGCCTATAACGCCTGTATCCTCGCCTAAATTGGAATCAAAAAAGCCACAGCAAGAACTCAGCGAATATACTCGCGTAGCTAAATACTCACGATTCTTGCCAGAATTAGGTAGACGTGAGACATGGCGAGAGCAGTGCATTAGAGTTATGAAAATGCATAAGTTTAAATACATCCATCTAGGTAAGACAATTAGTTCTGAGTTGAATTTTGTATACCAGATGATGCTTGATAAAAAAATACTCGGATCGCAACGAGCGCTGCAGTTTGGTGGTCCTTCGATCATAAAGAAAAATACACGGATATATAATTGTGCAGCGTCATATGTTGACCGTGTTAGATTCTTCCAGGAAATTATGTTTGTTCTCTTATGTGGGGCAGGTTGTGGATTTAGTGTACAACGTCATCATGTAGCTAAATTACCTAACATAGCCTTGCCAACAAAGGGGGTTAAAGGATACCGCCCTGAAGACTCTATTGAAGGGTGGGCCAACTGTATTGGTGTCTTGTTGTCTTCGTATTTTACATCATCGCAGACATTTCCAGAATATTGTGGATATATTGTAAGTTTTGACCTTAGCCTTATTAGGGCGAAGGGAAGTGCTATTTCTGATACTAATGGGCTCGCCCCAGGCCCAGTCCCATTAAACAGATCATTAGTCATGGTTACCAAAGTTTTCGAAGTAGCTATTAAGAAGCATGGTCTAACACGCCTCCGACCCATTGACGCTTACGATATTATAATGCACATAAGCGATGCGGTTCTTGCAGGGGGGGTGCGGAGAAGTGCAACGTTAGCCATGTTTAGTCCAGATGACGAAGACATGCTTAAGGCTAAAACCGGAAATTGGTTCGCGACAAACCCTCAACGAGCACGTAGTAATAATTCAGCGGTGCTTATACGCGACGGTACGAGCAAAGAAGAGTTCTTTAAAATGTTTGATTCTGTCAAACAGTTCGGAGAACCCGGGTTTATATGGGTCGATAATCTTGAGACGCTATTTAATCCATGCTTCCCGGACGATGTGTGGATCAACACCTCTGACGGTAGAAAGCAAATTAAAGAACTACTCGGCAAACCATTTGATGCAAGTATTTTAGGCATGCATTTCCAATGCCGGACAGGTTTCGTTAAAACAGGTCACCGTCAGGTGTATAAAATCACAGCAAAACATTCGCAAGCAGGCACATATATAGTTGAGGCTACGGGAAACCATAAATTTGCTATGAGTGATGGGTCCTGGAAAGAGTTGAGAAATATTAAAATAGGCGATAAACTTGTCCTAGATTACTTGACAAACATGCACTTAAGTGCTAAAGCGTCTGTTCTAAGTATTGAACCCACTCGTATATGTGACGTATATGACTGTGCAGTTGATGGTGCACATGCGTTTAGCGCCAATGGATTCGTTGTACATAATTGCGTTGAAGCAGCATTATACGGCTATGATAGCGAAGGAAACAGTGGTTTTGAATTTTGCAATCTTACTGAGATAAATATGGGGGCGGTTAAAAACGAGGGCGACTTTTATGAGTCATGTAAAGCCGCAGCTATTATAGGCACCTTGCAAGCTGGGTACGTAGATTTTGGATACTTAGGCGAGGTTACCAAGCGCATAGTTCAACATGAAAATCTGTTGGGTATTTCTATGACCGGTATGATGGACGTCCCTGATATAGCGTTTAATCCCAGAATTCTTGAACGAGGCGTCGCTATTATCAAGAAAATCAATGAAAACGTTGCCGAGAAATTGGGTATTAGACCAAGCGCTCGACTAACTTGCGTTAAACCAGCCGGCACAACGTCATGCATTCTTGGCACTTCAAGTGGTATCCATCCTCGTCATGCTAAAAGATATTTTCGACGAGTGCAGGCCAATAAGACGGAGAAAACCCTTGGGTATTATAAATCTATTAATCCAGAGGCGGTCGAAGAATCTGTCTGGAGCGCCAACAAAACTGATGAAGTAATTACTTTCATGTGTGAAGCGAACACTAGTGCTAAGACGAAAAAGGATGTTTCAGCATTAGACTTACTTGCTAAAGTCAAACTTGTACAAAAACATTGGGTTATGCCCGGGAGTATTGCTGAACGGTGCTGGCAACCATATCTGGTACATAACGTATCAAATACTATTAATGTCAAATCAGATGAATGGGATGCCGTTGCTGAATATATATATAAAAATCGCACATATTATACAGGGGTATCACTTCTTTCGTCGACAGGAGATAAAGACTATCACCAAGCCCCTTTCCAAGCTGTGTACGATGAGTTTGAATTAGGCCTCACATATGGAGAAGCCGCGATTTTCGCGTCTGGACTTATTATCCATGCACATAATGCCTTTGATAGTAATCTTTACGCTGCCTGTGCATGTTTCTTAGGGTGTGGAGAAAAACTTGCCGACATTGACTTTAAGTCATCCGACATGACAATGGTCATTAGTAAAGCTAAAAAAACACTTGAAAAACAATCTTGGATTGCTCGGGCACAAAAATTTACTGATAACTTCTTCTCTGGTGATAGAAAAAAAATGACATACTGCCTTAAGGATGTTGATGCATTTCATAAATGGTGCAAGTTGCGTCGTGAACATAAGCACGTTGACTGGGAGAAATTCCAAGAAGATAGTGATAATACCAAATTCCATGAAATATCTGCATGTGCCGGGGGTGCATGTGAATTGATCAGATTTTAATTGGAATGTTACTCAATGTGTTAGATTAACCATTGAGTTGTATTTTTTATAAAAATTGAAAAATACAATACAATATAATGTCGGTGTTTCCTTCATGCGACATCCCGGAATTTGCCGATAAAATATTTGACGAAAACCCCTCGATGTATATATTTGAATACGCATATGCTGGGTGGGATGGTGTCGACATTTTAAATGTATCATTGACTTCAATGATCGCTCCTGTGACTAGCCTAACGAGTAAACTCGTTGCCCAACCATTCCTTATCAATCGCCCACGTACCAGACTAGATTCACCACCTCTATCATCTCTACCTCTATCACCTCTATCACCTCTATCACCTCTACCACCTCTATCACCTCTATCACCTCTATCACCTCTATCACCTCTACCTCTACCTCTATCACCTCTACCTCTACCTCTATCACCTCTACCTCTACCTCTACCTCTATCACTTCCACCTCCACCTCCACCTCCACCTCCACCTCTATCACCTCTACCGCCTCTACCTCCACCACCTCTACCGCCTCTACCTCCACCACCTCCACCACTCGACTCAGACAGCGACGACGATATACCTGACGATTTAGACATGGCTTATTTAAAATTGTTAGATAAATGTCAAAAAACACTCATGAAGACGTCTGGGTTCAATAAACATATCGCAGCAAAATGGTTAAAAAGATACCAATCGCCGTCGGCACGTAAGCAAACACTATTTATGGACCTGAGGAATTTACGACGGTATCGTCAAAGGTCATATCGAACACGCACATATCTTAACGCTTTATCTAATATGTCTGGTAACCGCGTAGAATACGACGTTGCATTGGCAAACCATCGGAAAGCTGTGTGTAATTTATACAAGCTAAAAAAATCATATCGGACATTTAGACAAGGTGTCCGGTACGAGTGTCGAAAGCGATTCGCAGATAGTCGGCCACGAGTAGGTGGTAAGTTCATCAAATTAAGCAACTAAGTTTAAAAAAGTAAATATACCCAACAGTAAATGGACCAAGCGTGGGAAAAAAAATGGGATCGCCTACAAAACAAAGCTGCCCGACTTGAAGAATTCAACATCCAAGAATTCGCCGAAAACATAAAGCTTATAGATGACGATGATGTGGTAACTGGCATACTAACTATTCGAGAGATAGCTAATATGTCCGAGAGTATTAATGCATTAGTCATCCTGAACAAAATGAACAAGGATAGATTTATACATATGCAAAATATAATAGAAGATTTGAGAAACGATAATATTAGATTTGCAATGTCTGTTCATGACACTATACATTTACTACGTATACTTAGTATAATAGGATTTGGAGCTGGTATTTTTTGGGGAATGGCCATTAAGATTCTTTTTTAGGCAATATCTAAAGGTGCCGTTCTAAGCTAAAAACTGGCAAACGTCTAAAATCTCGTTACAATTGATACATTTCGTCACACGAGTATTAAAAGAAGCATACTTATCATAAAACGAATAATTTTTGATCGAGTGATCTTTATGCTGGCACTTGGAATCTTTATCAAATAAGTACATGTATGGACCCATGTGAAATCCTGCCTTAGCAATAGCTTCTATAGCCGCTGATTTGGTATATTTTTTTTCATATAGCGTCTTGAGATTGTATTCTGGCGAATGCCTATATCCGGCATATGAAATTACGCGATCGGAGACATCGTCATTAACCCACAAACTTTGAAAGCTTCCCATCTAAAAAATGAATAGTATATTATTATATATTTCTTCTATTAATGGGCGTTCATGGATTTTCCAAAACCTTCCCTGAGCAGAAGGAAATTACACATAAAGACATTCGGGGTATGAGGATCGCCATTGACGCTATGACCTTAATATATAAAGCAGCATTGGGTATGAAAAATGTCTCGGGGCTGACAAATCCTAAAGGTGAGTCGACGTTGTATATTACAGTATGTATAAGTAACATTGTTAAATTTCATGCTGCCGGCGCGAAGCAAATTTGGTGCTTTGATTTTGACCCATGTAAAGCTAGTAATGCCGACTTCCATAATCCTGCGAAGGCAAAAGAATTATTGGAGAGGAAAAAACGCCGCGATGCGGCAAAGGATGAGATAAAAAAATTAAAGGCTGAGAGGGAACGCCTGTCTAAAAAAATTGAGAAGCCTAATTTATTTACCGATTCTGAGTCAGAGTCCGATACCGAAACAGAAACAGAAATATCGCCAGACGCCGACAAAACTAATGAGACTAAGTGCCAAGAGCTTGACCGTAAAATTGAACAGCATGAAAAAAGGGCATTTTCGGTATCTGCTGTCATCATCAACACAGTAAAATTAATATTAAATTTCTGCAATATCCAGTGGGTCGAGGCTCCGCAAGGGTTTGAAGGCGAATGCATCGCGGCCAGGTTAACCCAATCAGATATTAATATGGCCGATGTTGTATTTTCGTCAGACACTGATGTTTTGTTGTTCGGAGGGCGTAGATTTATACGTGATGTGCCACGCAAGAAAACATGGGCATATTACGACTTGGAGACTTTACTACGCGATTATGACATTACAATATCTCAATTACATAGAGTTGCAATGGTACTTGGGTGTGACTTTTATAATGAGAAAAAGAAATCTCTCGATAAACGGTTGTTCCACGGAATTGGACCCAAGTCAGTCATTGCATTTGTTAAATCAGAAGCGGCGGACTCTAAATTTGCCAACGAGGAAGTGCGCCATGGCATTGAACATTATGAAAAAAAATGTAACGTCACATCTCTAACCTTTGTGAATCAAGGGGCTAAACCGTTCGGAAGTGTCCCTCAAATAGGTCAACTCATTAACTGGTTGGTTGGAGTTCAGGGATTTAATCGCGGGAGGCTAGAGAAACAGCTTGGACGTGTCGTTAATTTTAAACGCAAAGTCAAGGCAATTAAAGGGGGTCAAATCCCCATTGACAACTCTAACTAATGCCTTTTGGTAAATATACACGTCTTCAAATTACTGAGATTTTTTTTTCGCGAATTTCTCGGAGTCGTTTTAGTCGGAAAATACAACAAGATTTTTTTTTTGCTCTTATTTATAATAATACAATGTCAATTTTAATATATACATGGAGTCGATTAAGAAAGAATATTACAGCGGGTTAAAAACTAAGGGCAAGAAAATCCTACTCACCCTCCGTCTGATCAGCAACATTCCTTCCGACGGACAACTTGATACGTCGTCGGGTGAAGTGACCATTTTCCAATGGTCACCGTGGAATGTCATATATAGGTCACTGATCGGGGACGGTCGCGAACATACAGTCAATGCCTTGCAAGGCATTTATGAAGATATCGAAATATTTCTTGGTGAGTTTATCGAGGCCATGCGGACTGAATCAGATTCGGAAGGGAAGGAATTATTGGTTTCTTTCGCTGAGAGAATGAATGAGAGTATTCAGGGTATACGCAATCTTCGACTTAAATATAAAGAAGACCATACAATTGCTGTTCGCCTTCATCACATTGAAGCCGACATGATCATCCCGCGGCTTAATAATATGATTGCAACATTCCCAGTTGCAACACGACCTTTGTCAATCGCTAAACAAATTCGCGATAAGTCAATGGAAGAGCTTATCAAAGATGTTGCCTCGGCTAAAGATGTCGAGGCAAAGTTGCCAAATATAAATATTCCCCTCCGAAGGTCGTCAGCTGTCGATAACGTATGTGCAAATACTTCACCATCACTAAGCGATTCGTTGATTTTCCCAGGAGACTCACCTCCTCCACTTATTATGGATGATGGTGAAGAGTTTATAAAGTTTAACCCTAGGGATTTCTCTGGAGCACACTTACTCTCGCCACCTGATATGCCACCACCTGATATGCCACCACCTGATATGCCACCACCTGATATGCCACCACCTGATATGCCACAACCTGATATGCCACAACCGGTCGACATGGTCGACCCTTCCGATTCTGATCCATCTAATCTACCACCCGAACCATCGTCATCAACTCGACCACCATTTAGGAAAAATAGTAGAGGTAACGGCGGGTCGGTGAGGGGTAGACGAAAATCTTAAATATTTTCATCATGATCAATATCACTTAAAGACATGTTGTTTATAATAATATTCTGTCTACCTCATCGATGAATCCAATTAATCCAGAAATCGTGCAGATGCAGATGGAGAAAATGTTCAACACCGCCGAGGCTCCAATTAAGAAATGGGTCGCAAAATTTCTTGCAAAAGAAGCTACTGATCTTTTTGATGATGTTGGGGAAGCTGAACCGGTAACTTATGAGTGCCAAAGCGGGTCTAAAAAAGGAAAAATTCTACATATGAAGCTTGGGTTTGTACCTACAGGATATAAGTCTAAAGCCATCGAAATGAAGGAGGATCGTATTGTAGAGACCGTTAAGTTTTTTAAGTACTGTGTTAGTCAAGTCTATCCTGTTGTTGTCAAGACTATGGAAGAAGAGGCGCCGAAAGCATACATGTCAACATTTGACCCAGTATGGGACGTGAATACGGGCACGTGGCAATTAGCATATTATCCTCAAGATATGAGGAAGTATCATTTTATCGAACATCAGTTATGTACACTTATCAATGCCAATAAAAATGTTCAAGACGATGTTGAAGTTGAGATGAAAGAGGCATCGTCGGAAGAAAGAGCAAAAGTAGTAGCTGAAAGATGCGCGGGGTTCACTAAAAAAACTTCTGAGCTCGCACCTGAACTAAAAAAATATCAGGACATCATCGATTCAGATGAGTTCAAACAAACAACCAGTATCGCGAATGAAAAAATTAAATCATTTAATCGTATTGGTATCATCGTAAAATACTATACCAAGCAAGAACTCATGGGTCAGCGAGCTAAGTTGATGGGATTTGGTAAGTCAGCATTCGATAATTAGCTCACCTCACTTCACTTCACCTCACCAGTTCTAATAAATAAGTATATAGTGGCTGGTATACTTCGGATAGATAAATACATAAATCTGGGGTTTTCAATACGCTGTCGTAGAATTGTTTCCCTTTGCCTATAATATGTGCGTAGAAATCGCATGTGTTACTAATATCTATTCCCCTAACAATTAATGATATTTTCTCTACTAAAGGTTTACCTAAGACATCTAAATATGCACTTATAGTAGCTATTTCTTGCGGCGTTAGTTTATTTTTTATATAACTCTTTGTCATTTTTATCTCGTCGGCATCACGCCATTGTAGTTTTTCTATGATTCGCCAAATTTTGTTGATATCTTCGGTCGACTGTGTACGTTTTCGCTCGACTAGAGATCCATGTCCGTCTTCGCACTCGTCGTCTTCGCACTCGTCGTCTTCGCACTCGTCGTCTTCGATTTGGTCCCTTACTAATTCGAGGCCTGTTACACTTTCGACAATTAGTGGTTCCGATGTGCGAACTACAATTTTTGCATCACAATGGTGGAATAATTCAGCGTTGGGTATATGTTTTTTACCAACAATAGTATCGCAGAACTCATTAAAATCTTCTACGTGATATTTTGCACTTTCAATTATAGCTGACAAAGCATTTGCCCATATAATTGGGGTGTCGCGACATGGTCTACTATGTTCTTGAAAACCTGCGACATAAATATAATTCATACTAAACACCTATTTATTATTAGTATAATCAATTTTAATGGACAATATTATTACACTACACATTGATAATTTTGAGAATTTAATAAGGAACCATGAGACAATTGTTGAAAATTATAAATCTGTCGTTCGAGTATTGAAAAGTTTACATAGTACTTGTACATTTGCAAACGTTTCATCGGGTAAACATTTAGTCGAAACTGACGAAGAAATTCATGCTTACCAAACCGAAGAACTAAATAAGCAAATCAAAACCATGCTCCAACATGGTCAATCTGGCGAGACTCGGAGCTTGAGCAGATCTTCGGAGCGGATAGATGACAGTACTAATGATGTTTTTAACCCGGCGTCAGAGGCGAAAACTACTTTAGATAAACAAATTAAGGCCGTCCTAACGGACGAAGAACGTTTACTGAATAGAATGCAGAAGGCTCGGGCTGATTTGAAACAATACGATGAAGACGTCGCGTCTGGTAAGATAAAAGTCGTTAAAAAAACGTCGCGTCCAGACAATATTGGATTTACCCCTGAAGTCAACCAGCCACCTGCAATCACTCCATTGTCTAAGTTTTCCAAGGAAAAGCAAGAAGAGATATTAAGGGATTTATTTATTACATCTACAGACTTCGTTAAAATGCACACCAATCTGAGTAAAGATTCTGATGAGTTTAAAAAAATGGTTTCAGATGAGACTGATAAAAGATTAACTGCTTGGATGGAGGTTAACGAATAAATCTAGTCTTAACCTAGATTTAAATACCAGTACTCCCAAATCCATCCGTTCCACGGTCGGTTTTTCGTGTCCTTTGAACAACCTTTACTTTCGGGAGTACAGTGGCTATTATTAGTAACTGACAAATGCGATCACCAATGTTAACTTTGTAAGGTATAATACTATGATTCATAAGGACAACTTTGATTATACCAGTATAATCCATGTCAATAACGCCAGCCCCACATCGCAGTATATGTTTAGCGGAGAGACTTGACCGATCCTTCAACACCCCCACGGGGGCGAATGGTTCAGGCATCATCGGCATCTGAATAGAAACACCTGTGTCGATTATTTTTTGTTCGCCAGGAGGAATAACTACAGATTCAGCACTGTACATGTCGTAACCATTAGAATCCAACTTCCTCGTAGGGGCTTGCGCATGTTTATTATGTAGTACACATAACAGCGAACCTGATGTCATACAGGGGTCTTCCGATGTTAACGTAACCGATTTCTTTTTTAATATTTTACCTTCGCTAGATGACATTTGCATAATATAAAATATACATATAATTGTTTAGATTACTCCCTTTAATCGACTTTCTAGGTCAGCAGATTTCAATGAGCTTCGAGCGATCTGTTTAACCGATGACGAGCTAACTGCGCCTGTTGTTGACGCTTGATAAGCAAATAAGCTAGATAAGTGATCGTCCAGACGAGCATGTGTATATTTTTTTGTGATGAAAGCCTTAATCCGGGCAGATTCCTTAAGCTTAGCCTTTTGGCTCGTCCAACTTTGACTATGTACGATGAGGGAGCTTTTGCTGAACGAAGTAGGGTATCGAACAGTGCTGGCAATATAAGATGCCAACAAAAGCGCATCTAGACCAGAGCACTTTATTTCTGGGAACCCGCAATCTGGTTCAGCAGACATATCTGCAGCCTGGCGAGATGCCTCAGGTCCTAATTTGCTAACGGTGGGTAGTTCTAATTTCTTGGTTAGTGCGTCTAAAGTTTTCTGCACTGGGATGGCTTTACCTGCAGCCTTTTTATTAAGGTTAACCTTGCCGATTATCGAAATCTTTGTACCTCCATTGATCTTTGATTGTATTGCGTTGGCGCATTTATTGAAGACCCCCCGGTCGGGCTTGCACCCCAACGATTTCATATTCCTCTCGTATAAGCTATAAAGTTTATCAAGAGCCATGCTTTTAAGGACTAACCTTATACATTTACGAACATACGTCAAACTACCATGAGTATTTAAGCTAATATTAAAATCACTACCTTGAGCGCCGCAACTCATTTGACTAACCCGAGATCCGATCAATGCCATGGGCGTGCCCTTTAAATTAATCTCCGACAGCTGATAAACAGCGTATGCTATAGCTGTATCATCCATGTGTGTTGTAAGTTTAACATCGCCACATGCTCCAGACCTCAATTTCCCCAATACAAATGAGCTAACTTGACATGGAAAACTAATTACAACAGCGGCGTCGGCAACTTTGATAGTTGTTTTGGCGAATAACGAAAACCCTTTTCCCTTCGATTCCATTATTGAAAGAAATATATTATAAACAAGGAACATAATTATAATTATGAAAATTGAATTACATAAAGCAATTATATCGATTACCATTGTTATCTAGAATGTCCAGCAAATCATCTACCAAATCCACCAAAGCAACCCCCGCAGTCGGCGACAAAAAGGCGCGGGTCCCGAAGCCTATTGTGCTTGATGAGCCTTTCAAAAATGGTGTTTTTGGAGAGTTGGTTGGATCATTTATCGACCCCGAGGCAGAAGAAGATATTGAAGTAATGGCGAAAAATTCCTTTGTAACACATGTGGTTAAAGAACTTAACAGAATGTGTATTGAACGACTAGACATTATTCGCGGTTCTATTATGAATAATCAGTATCCCGATAAGTATGTTCGACCATTTGATGAATTCGTTACGATGAAAGATCTACGTGCAAAGGGACGAAGTGCGACGCGACGATCCCCCGCGGCTAAAACCGCTTCTGGTGTTCGTCGTCCGCCCAAGAAAAAGGGTGAGAAAGTGTATAAGGTGGAAAGCAAGGAAAAGGAAGACGGATCTGACGAAGAAATGCCTGATCAGCACGATGATGCAGAGCAAGGTCGTGATGCAGAGCAAGGTCGTGATGCAGAGCAAGGTCGTGAAGACCCTCCTTCAGACAGCGAATCTGTTCAGTCCAATAAATCCAAGACAAAGGAAGAGCTGAAGAAGGAAGCTAAAGAAAATAAGAAAAGAAATATCAGCTTCAACAGTGAGGCTAAATCATGGATTAGTTGCATGTGCAATCGAGTTCTATACGAGATCTTCTCCTCATTTGTAATGCCAGTGAAGTCTCCCAGGGATGAAATGATTATCGTTGAAACTGGTAAAGTATTTTCGGAAGGTACTTTGTTAAATATCGTCCTCACGGTAACCGCTGCATTGGGAGAACCTACGGCGGATTGTCATGAGTTATCTATATTAATAGCTGATAAGTATAAGGACTTTGCTCCTAAGCTTGGCGTGCTAATCGATTATGTTTGCTCGCGACTAGCTCAATATTTGAAACTATTAATCACATACTCGGTCAACCAACTATACTACCGTAAGACAGGCACTATTAATCTGGAAGTCATCCGAACAGCATTCGATAACTCTATGGTTGGATTTGATGATGATATACTATACAGAACCAAGGTTACTTGGGATTTACTCAACTCTACTAAGATCAAGGAGTACGAAGATGCCTTGTCTAGAAAAGAGAAGAAGGAGAAAGCTCAAGAAGCTAAGGCGCAACGAGATCTTGATGCTAATAAAAAAGGAGCTAAAAAAGGAAATCCTTCTCCGGCGAAGAAAAATGGAGTTAATGCTAAGGATAAAGTCAAGGCAAAGACAAAGACAAAGGCAAAGGCAAAGGCACAACAAGATGACGATGAGAACGACGATCTAGATGGTGATCTAGGTGATTTCCAAGGTTCTGATGATGATGTTGAATATGTCGAGGGTGATGAGGAAGAAGCATCGCCACCACCCGCATCTAAGAAACGACCCAAGAAGGCATAAATGCTGAGTAATAAAAATATTTTTTTACTCATGCACTGTTATTATATGAGTATCAAATCCCTTCATAAGCATCATTTTTTTTACAAGCAGCCTTTCATCATACTTTAATAGGGGAGTTGGTAAATTAGTTAATCGGTCTACGTGTGATAAATTTCTTCCAGTTTTAGGGGCAGAGTATGGTGCTGTTATATTTTTATACCTAGTCGGGGGATGAGTCCGATATAATGCATGTGAATTTGCTTCAGGGTATATTGTAATGAAATCTTTCTCATCGATACGCGTAGTGTCAAAATCTGGCCAGTCAACAATCTTTGATGGGGGTGAGTCAGGTTGAGTATGTATTTGTGTAATTTCTTCTTCCTGGCTTAAATGGCTTAGACGATGGCTTGCATGAGTTAATGAGGATGGTTGTGTTGTTGAGTTTGAAATATTTACATTAGAAGGTCTACGCGTTCGTAGTGGTACTTTATGATTGATTGGGTTTTGACCATCAATCGCGGATATCGTACGAGACTTTGGGGGCAAACTAGGGGGCAAACTAGTGGGCGAATCCGTGGGCGAATCCGTGGGCAAACTAGGGGGCAAACTAGGGGGCAAACTAGGGGGCGTATCCGCGGGCGAATCCGTGGGCAAACTAGGAGGCAAACTAGGGGGCAAGCCATTATCATGAACTACACCTTGTATATGCAACTGACTCCCTCTCAGGTTTGATAATTTAAGCAAATTAAACTTTTCAAGTATTTGAGCATTGTCTACATTGTTTATTTTTTTTTGTATAAAATCAGGTATTGGCTCTTCATATTCTTCAATTATAGTTATTTGATTAACAATATCCTTGAACAACTCGCATTTTTTTTGTTTATCAAGGTGTTGTCCTATCAGTTTTACCTCAGCCGATCGAAGAATTTGTTTGATAAGTTTAGAACTTGTATCATGTGCATGGACTCTTTCTTCCCATTTGTAGTGGTTTTTTATAGATACTAGTAGAAATATGCAAGCCGACAGTACAAATCCAATCCATCGTAACTCTACAGAACTCGTATGGTCAAATAATGCTACACCTAAAGAAGTAGTTACTACTGATGATATTATTAGTATAGGCAATGTAACTTCATTATCTTTCTTCTTATAATAAGCACTTGCCTGTTCATGTGTATATATACGATTGCGCATATCAATCATATTCTGATTTATTAAATTGTTAGGATCCATATGAATATTATTTCGAGTTATATGTGACATTTACACAACTTATATGGTGTAAACTATTCAAGTTGTCCCAAAAATTCGACTAAATACTTTACATATTTAGCGCCTTTCGGTCCTTCAATATTGTTCATCCATCTACTAATCCTTTCAATAAATTCTTTATATGCATCATTGTTTGCGCTAATATGTAGTTTGACAGAGGCCGGTCCTGGCCACATATTTAGGTCAAACATTGCCGACTGAAGTGCTTTAGTCGGTGGTATGCGAAGTTTTTTAACCCCTCGCCCAACGATGTACACCTTTCTCGGCGACCCCCATGGACTAACCCAAAGATGCGATTTATCAAACATCAATGAAAAAGTATAAACTAAGTCTGATGACATGTCTAATAATGGGGTAGTTGAACGAGTCGATGACGATGACGACGACCCAGTTTCAACCCTTAGTGACCCAATTCGAACCAATGAACACCCGTCTCTCTGAAGACCAGTTGATAAAATACGTATCGCTCCAAGAATATTAGCATCTGTCGGGTCGTGATCTTGAATGTACATATCTAGCCTATTACCTATAGAATTCTCAATATTATGAATATTCGCTATCTTACCGATGTCCCCGTCGCCATGTGCGCCTTTTAAAAAAGTATAATTACTTAATTTATGTTGATTTGACCCTTTGCATATATGCCATTGTTTAGTTGTAAAGCAAAATAAATTAAGCTTTATATTTTTTTTACATTTTGTAAGTGACACATGTCTGCAATGATCAAGTCCAGATATTGTACCTGGATTCGCTCCAACAACTAATGTATTGATGGTCGCATTAAATTTACCAAAGGTTAATGAGGGAAATAAATATGTCGCGGCGAAAAATCCGGTCATCCAATACTCATCGGTATTTTTCGCCTCAAACAAATCCTCAAATATTGAACCAGCACCATAATACTCAGCGGCAAACGGATCAATTGGATTTAGTTTGGATCTTGGGCCAAGTATGTTATCTTCAATTACATAACGCACACCGACTAATGACTCTTCTGTGGAGATGTCTAATTGGTATATTGTAGGATTTGTCTTTGCCTCGGCCGTTGCCTCGGTCTTTGCCTCGGCCGTTGCCTCGGTCTTTGCCTCGGCCGTTGCCTCGGTCTTTGCCTGAGCAAGTCTTTCCTCGATTTCTCTGAGGGATTTTTTATAATTACTTAAAGCTTTTCGGGGATCCATATAGCTATATTGTCTTTATATGTAAACTTTATATGCAATAGTAAAAAAAAGGGTAGATCTATCAAGCTAATATGCATCATGATGCTTACGGAAAGTCGTTTCTTAACCCAATAGACATACTCCGTCTCACATGCAGACCATACAAGCGATTCGAAGGGAAATACGAGTCGTAACACCTAAAGTGGAACTTCACACGGTGGCCCTGATTGTTTACTAAGTAAACCCGTGTAAGACAACAGTATTAATTGTCTCGGCTTACAACTTATATATTATATGTTATTTGTTTAACATGTATTATATTTTACTTACAACGGTCGTTTCTTTTTCACCATTATACGTAGTGAACAAATACATTGGGTTAACTCGTACTAAACGTATCAAACATGTTATGTTATTTTTTATATAGTAATCTTCGTTTTTTATTTTGTGCAAGTTTTCCGTTCATCCCTATGCAAAATTTTTCTGTTGGCGTCTTCAATAATATAATTTGATTGATGCATCGTCTCTTCTTCATCTGGAACGATTCACTATAATTTTTTACTAGGATTAGAACATAAGTATATCAATATCTATTCCGATAGATTTGCGGATAACCCCTGGGATAGAAAATCTATGACGATATCCGGGCGTAATTGTAAATTAGTATAATATTTAGCTATTCATAATACAACGTCCTTGAAAAACGTGGTTAGGATCATCTATTGAGGGATTTAGTCTAAAATTGAAATATATATATGATATATTCAATTTTAGACTAAATATACCCCCCATGAGTAAACCTAGTGCTACATTAAAAAAACAATCAACGACCAAATCTGAGGCTAAAGGTGATGGTAATGGTAATGGTAAAGTTAAGACTAAACAAATCTTGTCGACTGATCCCGGAATAACACAAGATGATTTATTTTTAATAGGTGACTCAGAGATTGATGAAAAAGGTCTAATAAACCATCATATTGAATCTATGAACGAGTTTTATGAGTCTGGAATGTCCGAGATCATCACCCAAGGATTTAAGGTCGACCGGGATATACGAAACGAAAGGTCGAACACACCGGAAGATAAGGCGATTGAAAGGATAAACGTTACTGTGCATTTTACTAAAGCTGAAGTGGATCATCCGACGACGATGAACTATTATAGTGGTAAGGATAACGAGGTTCTATTTCCCAATGCAGCACTTATGTCTAATAAAACATATTCGGCAAATCTCTTCATTGACGCTCATATTATTGCTACTTCTTACATGAAAGACAATAGCCCACCAAAAGTACGCGAGGCTAAAGTCTCTGGGTTCAAGATTTGTCGGATGCCCATCATGGTTAGATCAAAGAAATGCAATACATACTCCTGTAGTAAACAAGCTCTAATTGAATTAAGAGAAGATCACTCGGATGAAGGGGGGTATTTTATAGTCAAAGGCGTTGAGTGGTCTATTGACTGTATAGAAAATATTTTATTTAATAAAGTTCGTATTCATAAAAACGAGGGATTTGGTAAGGAGATTTATCGGGCGGAGTTCTTGTCGATTCCGGGCGACGCCTACCAAAATCAGGGATATCTTCTCGTAAGATGGTTAAACGATGGACAGATTACATGTAATATCGTCAAGGCACGCTTGCGCAATGTACCTATTCCGTTTTTCCTCTTACTTCGATTACTCGGCGCAACAACGGACAAAGAGATATTTGACAACATCATTTATAACTACGATACGACAATGGGTTCGAACATGTTTAATTTCATGCGAGATGCTTACGATGTCAAGTATACAATTATCCCAGGGGGTAAACGAGTGTATGAACATGTCGACATCATGCGACTTATCATCGACGAACTTAAGTATAAAGAGTTTAAATATTTGGACCTCGATAATAAGGATGAAAATTATAAACAAGCCATTAGTAAATTACATGAGGAAATTGATGCAAATCTTCTACCGCATATCGGCAAAACTCCTGATGTCCGCGCCAAAAAATTCAGGTTCATCTGCCTTATAATTCGAAAAATGTTTCTTGTACGTCTCGGAATATTGATGCCGACTGACCGCGATTCATTTGTGGACAAACGACTACACCCTGCCGGGCCTAGTTATGCAAAACCTTTCAAGTCATATTTTAACGCTGCCATTGTACAGAAAATTTCACGGAGGTACCTAAAGGATTTTCGCAACTCGCCGTTTAGTCAGGTCAACCTCGTGTCAAGCTTTAAAAATAGTGTCTATGGGATTGATTTTGAAAGGTTATTAGTTCAGTCGATTACCTCTGGGAATAAAACTGAGCTGTCTATTGGCAAGAAGCGTCAAATTACCAACCGGTTATCAACTCAGTTGTTGGAGCACAAGAATCAGCTTAATATACTTGCTACTCTTCGACAAGTAACAACTACAACCTCAGATAGTGCTAAACAATCTGAACGAGCTAGCGAAATGAGGCGAGTACATATGACCTTCTTTGGATATATTTGTTTAGCGCATTCACCTGAGGGTGAGAAAGTTGGTATTAATAAACAGTTATCCTTATTCTCAACAGTGTCAAAAGCTGCATCATCTTATCATATGAAAGAAGTATTATACGCCGATAAATTGTTGATTCATTTGGATGACATCTTGCCGGAAGAAATCGAAGTACGGGAATTGTCAAATGTATTCGTTAACGGTGATTGGATTGGATGCACAGAAGATTCTATGAATATGGTCAGAAAATACAGGAAACTTCGTCGTACAGGAGAGATTAATAACTATATAACTATATATTGGGAAAATACCCAAGACGAGGTTTACTTCTGGACTGATGCGGGTAGGATGCTCCGACCGATGGTCATAGTTTATAATAACAGGCGCGACCCAGAATGGTTTCCGGCGTCGGAGCAAAAAGCATCGGCTAAATTTCGCCAAGGAATCGCCATCACGGCTAAACATATTGATTTACTGAACCAGAAAAAAATAACTGTGCATGATCTCATGGAGCAACAGCTTATTGAATTTATTGCTCCAGAAGAACAAACTAATTATGTTCTATGTAGTACATATGATAGACTAAGACAAACGGAAAACGATGAGCTATTAGAATGGACACACTGCGATATTCCTGAATCTCAGCTAGGTATCACTGCACTAACATGTCCATATGGTGCACATAATCAAGCGGTGAGGATCACATATCAAACAAACCATGGTAAGCAAACATGTGGATATTATGCATTAAACTGGCCATTCAGATGTGATAAAAACGCATTCTTGCAATATAGATGCGAAATGCCACTAGTGCGTACTGTAGTTAACAGATATATGTCATCAAATGGTAACAACAGCATCGTTGCCATAGCTTGTTTCACGGGGTATAACCAGGAAGATTCGTTGATAGCATCCAAAGGCTCTTCGGATAGAGGTCATTATGACGGATGTAAGTTTACATTCTATGATACTATATTGGACCAAAAGGAAGAATTTGGTAACCCTGATGTTAGCACGACAACTAATATAAAGTCAGCTAACTACGAGAAGTTGGAAGATGGGTTTATACGTATAGGCGCCAGAATAGAAAAGGGGGACGCGATTATTGGAAAGTTTATAAGGCTTAACAAAACAACTAGTAAATTCCTTTATTCCGACATGAGTATAGTATATAGGGAGAATGAACCGGCGATTGTAGAAAATGTAATCGTTGGAAGGAACGAGGATGATGAGAAGTTCTGCAAGGTCAAAATTCGCAAATCGCGGCCTATCTCTATAGGTGATAAAATGAGTTCGCGTCATGGACAGAAAGGCATTGTAGCTTTCTTTATCCGGGATAGTAATAATCTACGAACTCGCGAAGGTCTTGCCCCTTCATATATATTAAATCCACACGCTCTTCCCAGCAGAATGACAATAGGCCAATTAATTGAGTGTCTAGTGTCTCAACTATGTGCCATAAAGGGAATGCATATAGACGGTACAATGTTCCGGAAAATATCCGTTGAAAGCATAGGCGACGAATTAGAGAAATTAGGATATAATAGACATGGTAATCATAAAGTATATAACGGTATCACTGGTGAAATTATTGACACAGAGATCTTTATGGGTCCCACTTTTTATCAACGCTTGCAAAAATTCGTAGCTGAACAAATATATAGTGTAAGCAAGTCATCAACCGACGCTTTAACCTATCAACCACTGGACGGTAAGTCTAGCGGGGGCGGTTTAAAAATAAGTGAGTTGGGTGAATGGTGCCTAGTTGCTTCAGGTATATCGCGATTTCAGTCAGAAAAGTGGCGAGACCATTCAGATGGATATGTACAATACATTTGTAGGTGCGGAAAAGACGCTATAGTCAATCATCAGAAGGGTCTGTATAAATGTAATGAATGCGGTGATAATGCAATGATTGGTGAGATCGAAACAACATGGAGTGCCAAGCTGTTGTTTCATGAGCTTGCTGCGATGAATATCGGGGTGAGACGGTATCTCACACCTGCAACCTTTGAAAAGTACCAGTAATTGTATAAATAAAAAATTGATTTTTTTACTATTAACAACACGATATATTATTGTGCATCTTTATTATGGCTTTAGAACAAGGAACTCCTGCGTACGAAGACATTGCTCCGATTGATAATACTGATCCTATGGAGGAACAAACTAAGCAAGTTAAGCAAACTAAGCAAGTTAAGCGAGTTAAACCCTTACATGAATCCTTCAATGCAGACCATGACAGGGTTTATGACGCTAAGCGTGACCCCCGTTGCGAGAGCAGCCGGGGGTCCACCAGCGACCATGCCCATCAACGATCCGCGAGTAAACCCTTTTACGATTGAGTCAGTTATCCTCCCCTTCTTATTCCGGGTCGGCTCTTTTTTTTCTTCTATACTAGCTTGATCGTCGTCATCAGGATCACAGAATAAAATGTACAAGTAGTATATGATCACGATGGATGCTAGTATGAATAATGAATTAGATACTTCCATAATATATAGTAGCATATGAAGAAATCCCATGCTGAAGTTTTCTTTAAAGACGGTGGCAAACATTACAAAAATCTTTTGACACACGAGTCATCAAGATATAGTACTACTCCACATGACCAAGCTGAGGCGATAGCAAACCTCGTGAAAAAAATATACAAAGACTCATTACCCGAACAAACTATATTAGATACTTCCGCGAATATTGGCGGAAATTTCGTTGAACTTGCAAAGCTTGGAACAAAAATATATGGTGTAGAACGTGACACTGAAGTTTTTAATGCCTTGCGTAATAACGTGTCTATTCTGCTACCTGATGAGGGCGACCGAATTGAGCTGATAAACGCCAACATACTTGATCGGTCTGATATACTTAAGAAATGTAATATTGTTTTTCTGGATCCTCCATGGGGAGGCGCTGACTATAAAAAGGCTTCAAAGATAGATTTATACTACGAACGTTCTGACAAGAAGACATCTATGGGCGATCTAATCGCTAAGTATAAATGGGATACTGTCATCTTAAAGGCCCCTAAAAATTATGACATCGTAAACCTTAGGAATAAAATTAGCAAAGTCAACTATGCCTCGTACACGATACCTATTAGAGTTAATTTGCCATATCCAATAACGAAGGAAGAGGACAAGGCAATCCCTTCGTCTCGCATATTATACTATGTGTACATTTTTACCAAGCGCCCCATAAAAATCTGGGAAGATATCAAAAAAATAAGCAATACAATTTTTAAACATATACCATACCGTGCCGAGGGTGGTAAAAAAACAGCCCACTCGCCGGCAAAAAAAACAGCCCACTCGCCGGCAAAAAAAACAGCCCACTCGCCGGCAAAAAAAACAGCCCACTCGCCGGCAAAAAAAACAGCCCACTCGCCGGCAAAAAAAACAG
>JBFIJM010000010.1:0-44828 GCA_041600715.1 Saccharimonadales bacterium (SeqCode)
AAGCAAGGCCCAGTAGGTAGATTGTATTATTATTTAGGTAATTACTATTATCCTATTGGGCTGCACAAAAAGGAAGAGAAAAGAGTAAGGATAGCTATGCGCAAGCATTACCTGGAAAACAGTGAACTGGTTAAAAAGGATAGAAATAAGCCAGATTACAGAACTAAATTAGAATTATTAGAGGATTTGATATTATGAACGTTTTAATAGCTTGTGAAATATCTGGAGTAGTAAGAGACGCTTTTTTAAATAAAGGACATCATGCCTATTCTCTTGATATATTACCAAACAAACACTCAAACCATATACAAGCTAACCTATGGGATTTTGAATATAATCCTAATTTCTTTAAAAAATGGGATTTAATGATAGCTCACCCGCCATGCACATATCTTGCTGTAAGTGGGGCCAGGTGGTTCAAAGACAGACAACCAAAGCAAGAAAAAGCTCTTAAATTTGTTAAAATACTACTTGATGCTCCTATAAATAAAATTGCCCTTGAAAATCCTGTTTCTGTAATATCAACAAAAATACGCAAACCAGACCAATATATTCAGCCTTGGCAATTTGGACATGGAGAAACTAAGAAAACCTGTTTATGGCTCAAAAACCTGCCTAAATTAAAACCCACTAATATAGTGCAAGGGAGAGAAAACAGAATCCACAAAATGCCGCCATCCAAAGATCGTAGCAAATTAAGATCAATCACATATCAAGGCATAGCTGAAGCTATGGCCGATCAATGGGGATAGCAACTAAACTAAAATTATTAGAGGATTTGATATTATGAATATAAAAAACAACCCTAAAGACATTATTGAAGATATATATGACATTATTATGAAAAATGATAGATATTCATATGAATGGCAAGATTTTACACAATACGATGATGCTTATTTAGATCAACATTATAATACAATAGTGTTAGGTGAATACACCATAAAAGTAGTAAAAACACCATAACTCGAACTAATTTAACTAGTTGTATATGTATATGGTACATCTTTACTTAGGAAACAAACAGGTAACGCCATAGCTAATAAAAGCTACGGTGCTACCGTACATCTCCACTTGAGGGTTCCAGTACAGGCTAGACAGACTATTTACCTTTACTTTGCTACGCTCTATCTATTCAAAACATGCCACGGCAAAGTGTTTTTACATCAGCAAAGCGTTGGTTAAGCCCGACATACTGAAAACGTGTGTTGGCATTTGTTGAGTTTTGTTGTAGAGTGTTCTCAATGCGTGCCTGTAACACGGATTAAATCAATCATCTATGATTGACCTAAGAGCCCAAGATTAAACCCTTGGGCTTTTTTGTGCAAGTTCTATTTCCCAGTCAATACCATATTGATCTTTATATTTTATGGTTCTCTTATATTTAGTCTTAACTACCTCTACTTTAGCGCGGTATTTAGGATCTGACAGTTCTTTAGCTATTGGGTTACGTCGTTTCATAAATGAATCTTATCATGCAAATAGAATCTTTTTAATTGATATCAATAAATATAGGAGTACAATGATTACATCAAATTAAAGAATTAAACCAAATGGAACTAATGAATCAATCCTGTAAAGAAAACCACATTTCATAAATGATAGGAGTAAATATGAATAAATCAGAAAAAGAAACTCAATTCAAGTGCCCCACTTGTGGCAAATTTGTTTCTGAATACGATGGATTTTATACGCCTGCTACGCAAGAGCATAGTGATTTAATAGTAATGGTTTGTTGTGATGAGGAATGTGCCGAAAAGTATCTAGGTACTAGTACATTTAAAGGTATATTTGGATGATTAATTTAATAGGGAAAGTAGTGATAGTGGCGGCGATGGGTTGTTATTTTGGATATTTTATAGCGATATATATTTAGGAGTAAATGATGGCAATTGAAACAGAGCAAGATATGAGACTAGAAATAGCAGGATATTACGTAGATTGTTTATGTAAGTTTCACGAAGGTATGTTGTATTCGGTGTCTGCTTACGGTTCTCAGTCGTGGCGTGATTGTACTGACTTCAGCGGCAATCTATTACCTTTCCTTCACACTAATGCTGTGAGTGATATTGAAGATAGACACGACTTCAATATACGCAATGTTGGTGGTTTGTAAGAAGATCCGCTACGCATCTAAGTATAGTGTCAGAAAAGCATATTTATGGATGTTAGCGCGACATAAGAGGAAAGACGGTAAACTCATAAGGAGTTTCTATTGGTGCAACCAATGTGGAGCGTACCATTTAACTAGACAAAAAGGCGGTGAAATATGATAACAGCTAGAATATTTATAGTATTAATTTTTTGTTATGTATTTATAGAGGAGTTTTTATTATGGGTATAATGCCAGAGAGAAATGAACCTAATGAGATCATCAAAAAAGTTATTGAAGATCAAATCATAGGTGGTAGTGATTTCAAACTACAGCGTACTAATGAACGTATAGAACTTAAGAATTTATTAGCGGAACATCCTGGGCATGGGTTTATGGTGCTTAGATGAAAGTATCTGAACTAGAAGGTGCTGAATTAGATTATTGGGTGGCTAAAATATATGGATTTAAAGATGTTTTTATAGAAGATGGTAGTTTAATTAGCTCTGTAGAACAAGACTATGCTAACGGCATATTAAGCACAAAGCCAGATGAAATTGTTAACGGATTTATTCTACCATATAAATTCAGATGGGAACACATAGGCCCAATCATTGAGAGGGAGAAAATAGATGTATGTTATCTAGGCAATGGGAACGGTGCTGATTGGTATGCTTCAAAGATGTTGCGTGAAGTAGATGGTGCTAAGACTGATTTTCATCAATACGCTGATACACCACTCATCGCAGCAATGAGATGTTTCATTTCTTATAGGTTTGGTGATACAGTACCAGGCGATGGGTAAAATTATAGATTTATTAGGGCATGATTTTGAACGTTTACATGTTGTAGGCAAGCACAGTAAGCGTGGTTCTCGTTGGTTATGGGAGTGTCTATGTGAATGTGGTAATACAACTAAAGCCACTTCTTGGGATTTAAGAAGCGGTCACACAAAGTCATGCGGCTGCTTGCGAAAAGAATTGAACGCTATGGCTGGCTTTATTGACGGAAGAATGAAATCAGACACATGGAAAACATGGAGGGCAATGAAAGTTAGGTGTTTATACCCTAGCAACCCTTCTTATAAAAACTATGGTGGCAGAGGTATAGCTATTTGCCCAAGATGGTTAGATTTTAAAAACTTTTACGAAGATATGGGGGAAAGGCCAGAAGGGATGACGATTGACAGAATAAATGTAAATGGAAATTACGAGCCTGATAATTGTAGATGGGCCACAAGAAAACAGCAACAACAAAACAAAAGAGCTTCTGTATATGGAGAAGAGGTAGATGAAGTTTGAGATAGGAGAGATATGTCTAACTCAGCACATGAAAAACCCCACTGAGAATGGTCTAGAGGCTGAAATAACAGGTATTGGAAAAGTACTTGAAGGGTATTATGGCGGGGTTCATCCAGCTAATGCTAATGATTATGCATGTGACTATGAAGTATTCATACCAGCATTAGTTGATAAAAGTGTTGGCCCAAGTAATTCAGATTATTACGGTTTATTTGATATACCAGAGTTTAGATTGAGAAAACTACCAGATGGTAGTCAAAAATCAGAGTTTGACAAGAAGGTATGGATACCTGAAGACTTGCTTGTTAAAGTGAAGTGATGGAAGAATATCTAGTCTATCTGATATGTTTTATATGTGAAGAACAGGTGCAGGCGGTCGCTGTAGAGGCTGGTAAAAGGTGTGTACATGGAGTTTTAGCAGACACAGGCCAGCACATATACGGATGTTGGGAAGGGTTCACAGGGAAGTTAAGCGCGCACACAGATGATGGAACAATGTACCTGTTCAAGCCAGTAGCGGCGTTCTAGAAAGAACACCTAAGCGACAAATAGACTCAGATCGGCTTCTGTCGCACCCTTCAATTCTAAAGCCCTAGCTACAACTCTTGGGTCTTTTGTATATACCTTTCGTTCTTCTTTTGTCATCCTACGCCACTTATCCCATACTTTCTTGATAGGTATATCTTCTAATTCAGCTATGATTTTGACTGTCTGAGGTACATTCTGAGGCGTTTTACCATCCAGTTCACCCCTTTGTATCTCTTTCCATGCATTTAATGGATATTTTCGCCTACACATACGCTCTACTATCCCTTCACCCGCTAAACGGTAAAGTGTATTAGCATCTAATCCAACTAAAGGGATCTTATAATCTTCTCCATCATGTAAGAATGAAACAGACTTACTTTCATCATCATGTACCACTTTTGAAACCATAATCTAATCCTATAAATCATTATCTAGTAAATAACGCCCATAATAACAGATTAAAAGCGCATCTGCTCGGTTATGATCCATTTTTCTATGTAAATCTATATCAGGAAATAGACATTGAGCATATTGTCTGGATTCATCCTTGGTCTTTTTCATCATATCATGGTATTTCTTCCATGATTGCGGCGTTACGAGCCTGTATTTGTACCCTAGAGCCACACAAGCCATGATTAGGGCCTCGTATGCCTGTCCTAGCTTAAATGATTGCGTAGAGCCGCTTATAGGCCGCGCATGTTGACTCTCAATGAATACCATATCAGGATCTAGGGTCTGAAAGATATCCACAAGATATTCATGGTCTAATCTCTTTACTTTTACGGGTTTCTTTTGACAATTGGAGCGTTTAGTGGTGGTGGGTTTATTTGGTGGTTTGGCGCGTTTGTCAGTTTTGGATTTATCAAATGTATTGACTGGCATATCTACTACTTGAAATTCATCGTGTTTATTCCATGCTATCGCTCCTGTAAGTCCTGGGTCTATCCCTATGATTAACATCTAACTCTTAGTTTTTTAGCATACTTCGACATCAGGAATGTACAGATGATATCTGCTGCATGATCCCTTTGTTCTGCTGAAGCGTCATAATTCTTTAAAAATTCACGCAAAGCATCCTCTAACATATCTTGATTGAAACAATAGATCATGTGATTTTATAGATACCTAATTCAAATAATCTCTTCATTGTTCTTTTGATACCTCTATCTAAGTACCAGTCTCTTTCTTCAGATTTTGCTGGATGTTCATCATAATTATCGTCAACAAATACATGACACCTAAAACAACCAAAAGCAACGTAAATATCTTCAGAGCGAACACCAAAGCCTTTGCCATCATCAGATTGATTGCTATGACACGCTACTACTGTTTTTTTGTCATTGTTACATACTGGACTGTTTATGAGACATTCTTCACCCTGGGCGGCTTTCAGAATCTTCTTCGACCTGATGTACTTTCTCTTCTTTAGCATTTTCTTCCTCTACAAACTTTACAAAAGCCTCATGTAAATTATCCAGACTCTTTAGTGCATCAGGATTCTTTTCTATATCATTCCTTGATCTGACGTCACACCATGCTCTGACAAACTGAGCCGCGTCCTCTTCATCATAAACATCATAGTTCGTATATGAAGTGACCCACTCCTGAAAGGTCTTACATCTTGCTAATACACAAGCGCGTTCTCTTGGCTTTAGGTCTGAATACAATACGTACAATAGCTTATCCTCAGTCATTTATTTGTATTGGGTTTCTTGGAAGTTATAAATCACTATTTTTTATAGGGTTGATCCTTCACTTTGGTTCATTCTGTATCATTTGGGTTAATCAATTATTTTGATTCATTTGACTTGTCTGGTTTTCAAACATGGTGTGATTCACTATTCCTCTATGGTTTTCTTACATGCCATGATTAAGCTACTTTAGAATGATCTCGAAGTTTTAGTTTAGCAACATGGTAAGGATCTGTCGCGGGATATCCTTCAATCTTTCTCCATTCTCTATGTAGATTGATCAGGAATATCTTGATCATATATCGTACTGCCATGTTATGTATATGACCTTTACTCTTCTCACTATGTTCTGGCATATTCTGTAAGCGGAATTTGTAGTCATCATATATCGTTCTGTATTCACTATCTTTTTGGCGCATGAAACTAGAACCTAGTACACCTATCAGCTTGGTTTTCAAGAAAGGATTGAATGTGATACCCATCTTTTGCTTGACTTCTCCATTCTTGTCAACATAGTCAGACTGTTCTAGGTGGTGCTTTTGTCGGCTTCTGCCTTGACCTTTACCGTCTTTGATCACTACATCAAGACCCGCGTACTTATGCAAAGAACTTGGATACATAGCCTTATGTATGTCTATCTCGCTCAAGATGACACCAGCCATAGCTGGGCCTACACCCTTGATAGGTTCTAAGAATTCAGTGTATATCGGATAATCTTCTAATGATTTAGTCAGTAGTCTGAAATGCGCGTCTTCATGCTTCACCATTTGAAAATACTCATACATGAGACATAACTCTGTATATTCAGAGATCACTTCGTCGCCTACGAATTTATTCTTGCGTGGTATTTCTACTACGCCATCACAGATACGAGTATAGCTTAACCTCAAAATTTCTAAGATGGTCTTACCATCTTCATCTATCTCTTTTTCTGTCTTACCTGGAACTTGTCCAAGTTTGACTTTGAAGTTAGCTACGATACGGTTTCCCATCTCGATTCTGACTCGCTGCATATCATATAGCCCACGTACTAAAGGTTTTAATAAGTTCATGCTTCTTTTCTCCTATTTTCTTCTTCAACTAAAGCGTTCCAGTCATCCATTAGGTCGCTCATGATCTTGTCTTCTTTTCTGATCATTGAGCCTATCCTCCTAACCATACTGATCATTAATTCAAATCTGATGCCAGTGAACTGATCGTCTGGCGTTTTACTGAAATCATGTGGCATTTCATTCTCCTAGTTATGAAGGCTTGAAACGAATAGAAATCTATGGAATCATATAACTACTCGCAAATCCTCCTAGATTCTTCGAGTTGGGTAGTGATACCCATATTAGGCCCGTTTATTCGGGCCTTTTTTCTTCCTCCCCTAGTTTAAATATTGGTATACCTTTATAGTCAGGCACACTGTCTAATTTCTCTCCTGGTTGTCTTCTTAAATTATAATAATCCAATAATGTGTCATATCTTTTTGGCATGAGTACAAGTCTTGGCGGCTTCATACTGAGCGCACCTAGATACTTTTCTATATCATTGAAAATTTTCAATACTTTTTTAGGTATTTCTTCTTTGCTCATTACTCAAACCACTCTTTCTCATGGTCATTGATACATAACATCAGCATGTAGTTGATCTGTTCATTGACACTGATATTCTTAGCTTCTGCAAGGTCTACCAGCGTCGCGTCTAAATCCTCATGTATATATAAGGGTCTACTTCTCTTCTTAGTATTCTCTAGCCACTTCTTTGTTGTATATGTCATAAATAAATCCAAATTAATACTTGATGATTCTATTATCGCATGATATCATGTTCATATCAAGTGAAGAATTTCTAGGAGAAAATCATGGCACTACCAGAAGAAGAGCAATTACATTTGGGTGGATTCCCTACGCCAGATCCATTAGCGAGATTTTTACAGGAAACAATCTCAAGTTGCGAACAACTAGAAAGGGCTGATTTTGAGATTAAAGCACAACTTAATGACCTTACTAGTATTCATTTGAGAATGATGAATAGGTCTGTGAATACTGCCATTAAGCTTGTAGAAAATTCTTATGAAGACAGTCTCAAAAGAGCGCAACTAATTCAACAACTAGAAACAATGAAGGTGAAAATATGAGTACTTGGAAAGCACAATACGCAGGCGTTATAGATTCAGGTCATGGCGCACAACATAGTTGGTATACAAAAACTGGTCAGCCTAAAGGTTACGCAGTAGCGGAAAATCTACAAGCTGTAGTTCAATCTTTAGCGCCTGGAAATTGGTGTCAGATCACTAAGGATGATAACTGGATGATCATAGGATGTGAGAAGTTACCAGAAAAAGCTGGTAGTCAATCTGCTCCACCTGTTCATCCAGCGCCATATAGTACGCCTGGTTTATTCACTACCAACCTTACTCAGACTGTTGAATCCCCGCTGGGCAATCCACACAAAGATGAGATCACTCAGACCTCTATGTTGTTATGTAGTGTGTTGAAAAGCGGCGCTGTATCAAGTGTTGCTGAACTTCCTTCTTGGGTTGCCGCATGTAAGCAAGCTACTAGGGATCTATATAAGAAACCACAAGCCCCGTTTAATCCAGCCAATACTGCTGGTGATTTTGATGACGATATACCTTTCTAATGAGTCATTACTACGAAAAATCAGGGGATAAAATAATCCCGCAACACTACGTTCCTATGGCTACAGATCCTAATAGGATGCGTGGCACAACAATCAGAGATGTCAAGAAGTGGATAAAAGAAGGACGCAAGGTTGTACCTTCTGTCACTACTATCCTTAACGTGTTGGATAAGCCAGCCCTAGTTAATTGGAAAGTAGACCAACATATACAGACTTGCTATGAAATGGAGTTTGATAAGGATGTTGAGTTTGATAGTTTCAAACAAGATATAAAAACTGAGACTGAACAAAGACTTTCTCTAGCACCGAAAGCGGGAACAAACTTTCATAACATCATGGAGAGTTACCTGAAGGGAATTGAAGTACCGCCAGAGTTTTTCCGTATATGTGTAGATGTAGAAGAAAAGATAGTTTCTCACTGTGGAGATGAAAACTTTAATACAGAAGTGACTATCTTTAATGATATAGATAACTATGCAGGACAAGTAGATCTATCTGTAGGGAATGATGATGAATGGGTGATTGATTACAAGACTAAACAGTTTACTGATAAGTTCAAGCCTAAAAGGATGGCTTATCCTGATCATTCCAGACAGTTAGCGGCGTATAGGCAATGGATCAATCCAAAAGCTAGATGTGCGAATGTATTCGTATGTTTAGAAGACGGACAAGTAGAGTTCCATGAGCATAAAGAAGCTGACTTAGAACTTGGATGGGCGGTCTTTCATCACTCCTTACAGATTTGGAGACTATCTAATGGATTTTGAAATACCTGAAAACATTGTTTTATCAGAAGCAGATAAATTTTTATTAAATTATATTAAGGAGTTAGAAAATGAAATTGAAAAACTTAAAGAGCATAATCATAGCGTTATTGTTAATGACTATTATGTTGTTAGCAGCCCCCCTCTTAACAAGCGTCTTAGCCAGCGACTGTAACACCTATCCACGACCTGGTTGTCCCGATGAAATCACCAATAACTTCTATGAGAGCAGAATTGACTCGGCTGTTGCATTGGGATCAGTCATACCAGACCTTCTACCTAAAGCTGGTAATAGCCGCTTTGATATTGCTGTCAGTGACTACGGCAATGCTAATGCTGTTGGGGCTACTTTTATGCATTCATGGGCTGCCGATGGAACAGTGTGGGAAGGTGTGGCAGATTCTACTAGCCTAGGTATAAGCGCCGCTACAGGAAATGGTGATGGTTCTAAGTGGTTGTTTAGGATACAGGGAGGATGGGAATTTTGATTCGATCTAGAATAAGTAAATGGTCTTGGTCTAGGTCTTGGTCTGGGTCTAGGTAAATTTTAATAGGAGTTATATATGAAAAGAGTTATTGAATCATTTGGGTTTATGAAGGATGTATAGTGATTAGGAGTGGGAGTTGGAGTAAATAATTTATATAGGAGAACGTTATGAATTGGTTAAATGATATTAAAAATTTGAAACTTCCCCCTTTAAAAAAAGGTAGCCATAGGTCTACAGAGGAGGGAGTTTGTGCAATGGAAATGGTAGCGTTTATAGAACGGTTACCTCATTCAGATTCCCCGCAATGCACATGTCCGGTTATTGCCGCCTTTGTGAGAAGTATTAATGACCATTTTGACGACGAATACAGACAAAAACTTTTGCCTTATCTACCACGATTAGTCGGGACTGTCAGCAAACCACACGAATCGGAAAGAGCGACATTTTTAGCATGGCAAGCTATTCATATTTTTGCGCCAATCGCTTTAAGATCAGTTGGATTAAACGACCATGCAAATAAATTAGAAAATTTTAATGGTAAGTTAGTTGCTGCTCGTGCTGCTGCTTATTCTGCTGCTTTAGTTGCTGCTGATGCTGCTGATGCTGGTGCTGCTGCTCGTTCTGCTGCTGCTGGTGCTGCTTATGCTGCTGCTGATGCTGCTTATGCTGCTGATGTTGCTGATGTTGCTTATGCTGCTTATGCTGCTCTTGCTGCTTCTTATGCTGTTGATGCTGATGTTGCTGATGTTGCTGATGTAAATAATTTAATACTAAAAACCTTAGATGAATTACTAGAAATAGGGCCAAAAGGTAACTGGACAAAATATCAAACTGATAGAGTTAAAGAGATTGTCTATCTGTAGAGGAATAAGTAATGAATTATATGTTTGATGATTCTGAAAAGATTGTTATCGCTGGCCCCATTACTATAGGAGACGATGACCCTATTACAAAGTATCGTGCTGAAAGTGACGGCAGAACATTTTGGGCATTTAATAATATGGAAGTGTTTTATTCAGATGATAGAGGGTATGACTGGCTAGATGAAATCTGGAAGCTAAAAGCAAGGATTAAGGAATTAGAGCGACAAATACAAAACTTTACTTTAGTCGGTAAATCTGTAATGAAAGCATTGGAAAAACATGGTGCATATATTGTTCCGCATTTAATGGACACTGATGAAAATTCAGGTGAGTTTCTACGTAGGCTTTGTGATGGCGACCATGAAGAAACTTTTGTTCCTTATGGAGGGCAAGATTATGCAAGAAAATTATAGGAATAAGTAATGATCTACTGTAGGTCTTTCCTGTCTGAAGCCTGAAGAACTATAACCATCTCTATAAAAGCCATCAAATCATCATCTGGGATCATATGGCTATATTTAGTTGATAAACCTATAAGTTTTTCTGGTCTGGTATTCTTTTTCTCTTTTATAAACTCTACAGCTTTATCTATAATCTCTCCCTTGTTCATAACGTAAGCTCCAGTATCTTCCCACCACAATATACATTACCCCTGATAGCGGCCTCTACAGCTTCGTATGGTGTTGCTCCAGCGAACATAGCGCCAATAGCAATTGAACCTCCAACCCCTATGGCAAATGGGCTGTCTACAAGAGTAGGGTAAACCCCGTTTACATACCACATTATTCCTGTTCTTGATACTTTGATCCCATCAAAATCATTCCAATCAATTTCTTTTGCTTTCTTATTTAATGTTCCTGCTATTACAAACTTCTCGAACTTGATACAAGACTCTACAGTTCCTGCTGCTCCATAAATACTTTTATTATGAATAAATATCTTTACATCTGAATTAGATACTATTTCACCATCTGCTGTGATCAGACCATCAGCGGCGACTGTCACTCCATCTGAAGCTATTACGGTCACTGGTCAACAATGTTGTTATTGATAACGTTTCTAGATACCTCTCCATGATCTTTGTGGTAGGTAATAACACAAGCAGATCTTCCAGACATATATCCACCTCTACTGGCATAAGCATCAGGAGCGGATAATGTTCTGTGTTGCTCTACTATCATAAGATTAGTCTCTTTAAGAAACTGATGGTGCATGTGGCCCATATGTCCATAAGAATATTTAGTTCTGCCAAATACATCTCTGAATTTTGATGTGAATACATCATCTATATTATTGGGGTTTTTCTTGTGGCCATGATGGAAAAATAATGAAGTCTTGCCATGCTCATAACAATAGTAGGTATCTGGAGATCTGTCTACTGTGATTCTCGGTTCATCATCATAGAACGCATAGAATAGCTCTCTGAGCCATGCAGAACTTGATTCATCATGATTAGCGTCTGCCATGATTATATGTACATACTTATGCTTCTCTAATAGCAGCTTAACGACCCTTCTGATAGATCTGATGGCTACCCTTACAATCTTCTGAAATCGTGTATCAGCGTCTAATACGTGCTTGCTGGCTGGAGTTACAGGTAATAGTCCATCTATATGTAGAAAATCACCCAATTGACCGAATATAGCAGTTTCAGAATCTGGAGATACTTTGATGGCATATTGGAACCATTTGACTAATAGATCCTCTGATTTCTTTGTATCCCAATCTTCCCCGCACTCTTCACCCCAACACAAAACCCCAAGATGGTAATCTGTGATGACGTAGAGGCTTAATAATTCTTTTTCGAGATTCTTTTTTGTGAACTTGAGAGGCTTTTCTTTCTTGATCGTTTCTGCAAATACTTTGACAGATTCTTCTATGAGGTTTGCTTGTATCGAAGCATCTACTGATGTTTTCACCCATTGAAGTTTTGGGACTCCATCTGCGTCATACATCGTACTAGCGCCCTTTAATAACTGGCCTGGAGCTATTGGATGTGTTAGGTCATGTTCTGGAGATACGCCGTTTTGAGCGGCTTTGAGTTTGATTAATTGTATTGCTTGATCAACTCTTTGTCTTGCAATACCTAGCGTGGGTGCGGCTTTGTTGTTACTTCCATGTTTTATGACAGATTCTAATATTTCTAGTTGTCTCTCTGTCGTTACAAATGGTCTTAAATATTCTAAGCCCATAGATCCCTCCTAGTTTTATTCTAATTCAATAGTCACTATACCATCTTCGCACTCAGGATTGTCTATTAAATGATCACAAAGCTTAAAATCTTTGGATTGTAATATCACAGGATAGCAAACACCATGTACATCATAAGGATCTTCTACATAGCAAAGCAGATGATCTTCTCCGTAATAGGTAAATATTTTTGTATACATCCCAGTAAATGCGCCGACTTGCTGGGTAGCTGAAAGCTCAGCTTGGGCGTTAAAAGATAATAATAATAAAGCTATTAATAGACATTTCATTGAAACTTCCTGTTTAGTTCTTCTAATATCCTAGTCTGTTGATCTAGTTTTTCTCTTGTATATTCCGAGTCCTTTTTCAATCCTTCGTTTTGAACTTTTATTTCATTTATATCTTTTTGAATCTGTTCAATCTTTATTGAATTTCTATCCACCTTTCTTTCAGAAGCTTCAACCTTATGCTGGAGTATGCCGTATGTGATTGAACCACTGATTATAGGTATCAGTATAGCACAACCCATTCCAACCCATACTTTCGCGGCTGTAAGCTGACTTGTCATGTTTCAGCTCTATCAGATTCAGCCTTATAAGCTTCATCAAATTCTTTCTCAAGAGCATCAAGTCCAGCATGGGGGCCATCTTCATGGACTAAAGCGGCAAGGATCTTATCACTGACTTCTTTATGCCCAGCTAGAGCCCTAGAACCAAGTGAGGCTAATACTAAAGCCTTACGCAATGTAAAGGCGGTTAAACTTAAAGTCACATCACTCATTGATAACTCCTAGAGTTATTAACTCTTGTATTGCAAGCTCAAGCATATCTGCTGCCAATACTAGGTCTGGTTGTCCGTTAGCTAGATTAGCGGCTGAGTAAGCTTTATCTGTATAACCTTTTATCAGGTCACGATCAGCACCAGTGATTAGTTTTCTGTCAACAGCGTCGTTAGCTTCTTTAAGGAATTTGTAAGCTAAACCTTTTGCGTGAACTCTGCTACAAACACTAACAACTGCTCTTTCTTCACAGGCTTCTTTTACGTCAGAGCGGAGTGTGGCATCACACCCGCCCATCAGTAAGACACTAGCCGTAACGATAGCGAGTAATAAACTTTTCATCACTTCATACCCAAAAGACCTTTAAGGCCAGAGGCAAGAGGCGAGCTGGTAATAACTCGTAATGCTGCCAAGATGACACCATTAACAAGTAAATAGGCTTCATTCCCAGCACCAATTAACAGCTGTGTTGCATCAATGAGAGCGCCGTAAGAAGCTACTAAAGCATCTGCTGGTACATCAACACCAAATACAGCAAGCACACCAGACACTATAGCCAAGTGAGCAGCAAGCATTGTTCGAGAATAGTTAAGAGGAATTTTTAATCCAAATATATTCATACAAATTCACCTTTTCGTTTATTTTGTTTCTGTCTAGCGTTTCTAGGACGTTTAATTCTTGGCGCGGCTTCGCGTCTAGTTCTTAATGGTAATTTCTCTGGCATAATATTCTCCTTTAATTGATTAAGATTAACACAATGATTTCAATAGATCACTACTATAAAAGTTATTGATTTATATAGGTATTTCATATTCTTTTAGATAATCCTTGACTTCAAAGCTTGGGCAAGCTTTCGCAACTCCTGGAAAGTCACGATGTCCGAGTACCTCTTCAAGATTTGGCAACGTCCAAGAATAAGCGAGCAAGAGGTTTTTAAGGATACCTTTCTGTTGAGTCGTAAAGTTGTTTTCAGGCTTACCATTAGAATCAACGCCACCAACAAGACAAATACCAATGGTATTAACATTATGGCCGCGAACGTGAGAGCCAACAGTAGTAATAGTGCGACCGTACTCCGCTTTGCCATCCCTTCTAATGACACGATGGTAACCTATATCTGCCCAACCCTGTCCTTTTGGTTTTGGGTCTGTATGCCATTTCCTTATCTCCTTAACACCTATATCCATATTTGGTGGAGTAGCTGAACAATGTATAACTATTTTATTTATGTTTAATAGGGACTGGTTCATTCTTCTTCCATATACAATTATACAGATAATCTTTACATATTCTTGGCTGATATTGTGGGTGCTTTATTTCATAGTTGATTATGCATTTTCCACCATCCCAATTCACGCATCTTGTGCAATTTACACCTTTTGGTTGATTATCTACAAGTATAGTGATGAAGTTTGTAAACTCTGTATGAGCATTATGTATGCATGACAATATGTTTGGGTGGTCTTTTTCACACACCACATACAAATCTCCACTTGGAGCCAAACCCATTCGTACATTCTCCTTAAGACAGTAGGCAACTAACTCTCTTAAGTTAACGGGGTATGTCATTAGGTGTATATCTGGTAAAGTATAGATTTACATAATACAATATAAGCATAAATGAAATTTATCTTACTTTTCATATTTTATACCTTTTTTGGTATTGTGGGCTTAGTTGGCATAGTTGGCTTCAACTATATCAAGAATATTAGCCAAGAAGTGGATTGCTGCCAGAAAGAATGTTTCCCATTTAATAGAGCATATGGTTCATATATAAACCCAAAGAAAGATTATCTATCTTCTATTTGTATCAAGGAGCGTGCCTTGAAGGCTAGATGTGCCCAACTCGATGATTGAAGCATCTCCAAGCTCTAAACCATCTACTAATCCTTCAGAAAGTATGGCTATGGACGCAGGGTAACTGTTTTTAAATTGTTTCTTTCCATTGCCAAGTAATATTCTTTTACCTACTTTAGAAGAGTAAACAGTAGCTATTAACTTATTCACACCAATCTTATGAACACCAGATAAGAAAGTAGATGGAGCTTTTAAATCAGTGAACGCTTGAGCAGCCTCAAGAGATACCCCTGGGTCAGAACCTTGCCTAGATATTATCTGCAAGTAAGATTCAAGTCCTTTAAATTTAATCTTATCATCTGCGTCTAACAAACCATCCCAAACCCCGCTGTCTTTGTAAGCTCTTAGCTTGTTCTTGAACGCTGTCTTATCTAAGACGAACTTACCTGTTGCACCTTGAGAAACAGATGCATCTATTAAATCTTCATATACCGCTTTTCTTAATAAATCTTCATCATTTATTAATCCTTTAGCAAGGTTTATATCTTCTATCTTAGTACCAGGGGTATTTAATAAATTATCTATAACCTGCCTAGACCTATTGCCCTCTTCTACGGCCTTGGCAACATTACTAGAATTCAATATCTGAATATTTCTTCCAGCCTTTTCAAGATCAGAAGCTAAAGAAGATCCTTCTCTAGTGCTACCTCTTGTCAACCATCTCCATTGTTCAGGATAAGAATTCTTCCATACATCTATTTCTTCTACAGGATTGCCAGACCTTAATATCCTATTTATTATTCCTTGTCTAAAGGCCACGCCACCTTCAGGAGAAAACTTGTCTATAGATTCTCTTAAGAGCGGCCCTAGTTGATCTGGTTTACCAAAATTATCTACTATATTTTGAACATTATCTTCTTTATAAATCTTCTTAAGAGCATTAAGTTCTAATATTTGAAAATGCTCTCTTGCTTCAGAATTAGCTGACTTGATTGCTATTTTAAAAGCCCTGTTACCAGTTCCTATAGGATTCTCTAAAGTATCAGACAAGGCTCTGTATAAGCTTTTTGCAGCTCCAGAATTAAATGCAGTATCTCCAGTAGAAAAAGCATCTTCAATTAAATCTCCAACTCTAGTCCTTAATTGTTTTACCACTTCAAAATTGTTTTGATTTTGACCTAATTCTGTAAGCTCATCAAGAAGACCACTTAATTGTCCATTTAATGGGGAAACCCTCTGACCTTCTATAGACCTAATACCTTCAGATAGATTTATAGCTTTTTCTTGTGCTAAAGATATATCAAAAGTTAAATCATTTTTGTTAGCAATATCCTGAACACTTCTAAATGACCTTGTAACTCTTGCTTTTGATCTAGGGATAACCTCTTCTCGCACTTTCTTTTGTATAAGTTCGCCGGATTGTTCTCTTGTCGCTACTGGGAAAACACTACTAATAGCTTTTTTTCTTTCTCGCTCTAGTTGTTTTTTCCCGATTTGGAATATTCTTGTGCCCGTTTCAACCTCCCCAAGTCTTCCAGAAGTATCTACAACATCAGCACCAAAACTTTGTTGACTAGCTAAAATATCTTGAGAAGATCGTGTGGTAGATGTAGCTTGCGCGCCAGATCTTTGTAAAAAAGGACTATCGGACGCCTGCTGAGCAAGAAGTTCTGGAGCATCAAAGCTGCCAGAATCTTTAGCTTTATTTACATTCTCAATTAGCTCAGATAATTCTTCATTACCACCTCTAATTAAACCCCTTTTACCAAAAGTTGTACTGGCTGCTCTAGTTCCGCCGAATGTAATAGCAGCCAAAGCGGCCTCCCCTGTGCCAACCTTTAGTGACTGTGCTGCAATCTCTCCAAGAGTTTGTTTATTTGTATCTAGTATTCCTGCTTGTATCCCTTGTTTAACTAAGTCTGCCGTAGCCGCTGTTAAAGCAGTAGTGCCAGCCTGTGCAACCAGTGATTGACCTCCTGTAGAGAAAGCAGCTATAGCAGCAGGAATAGCTACAATAGCTGGGCCTGCTAAGTCAGATAAATCTTCTTTCTCTAAACCAAACCCTTCTAATGTTTTTAGTTTTTCTTCCCTTCTTGCAAAAGCATCCTTGTCTCTAACAAATACTAATCTTCCGCCCACCCTTGCTATTAGGCCATTTTGATTTAATTGTTTGAATTGAGCCTCAACCTCTTCGTCAGTATCAGCGAAACTTATCTTTGTTCGTTCTTCAGCATTACCACCTTCATTTAAATCTATAAAGTCTGTTGGTACGCCAACCTCTTTACTTATTGCTAATATTGGGCCTGTTCTTTGGTTCTGGATTGATCTTGCTCTAGATTGAGCAACTTCCCTTTTTATAGGGTCAACAGTAATTTCATTAGAAAGTGATTCTTTAAGGAGTTTCCTTGCTTGAAGCTCTGAAAACTCATCTTTTGCCTCAATAGATTGTTTTAAGAGTAGTCTAGCCTGTAACTCAAGAGCTTCATCGGCCACTTTGTTCTTGCCTCAATATTTCTAATTCACTTCTACCATCATCATCTAAAACAGAGCCACTTTCAAAAGCTCGTGTTATAGCAGAAGCGCCACCGTCATTTTGAACTTTAGCTTCCTCTTCTCTTGTGGTTTTAAATTCAAAAGGATCAATTCTTTTATCAGACAAGTCAATAGAGTCATTTTTTAGAACCTCTACATTTATATTCTGTCTTTCTGCAAGAATTTGACGAACTTCTAAAAATGCAGAGATAACTTGACCAGCATTAGTAGTCTCTACACCCACTCTTAATAAATCTTTAATTCTAGCTCTTTCTGTATCGGATGCCCTAGACTCTCCCAAAAACTCTGGAGTAAGCCTTAATTCTATACCTTTTAGTCTTGCCCTAAGTCTGGCAACTTCTTCTGGCTCTATCTCTTTAGCTAAAGCTTTACCAACTTCACCAAAGTTACCTGCTAAACCAGCAAAAAGCTCCCTTGCCCTAGATAAGAAACCAACTGACTCAGGGTTTTTATCTAAACCATTAAGAACAGAATCAATGGATTGAACAATACTTTGTGTTTGTAGTACAGACTCTTGTACCTTTCGCCTCTGTGTATTATCAATAGGAGATTGGTTTTCAATATTAATAGAGCCAGCAGCATTTTTCTGGTTCTCTTGGAATCTAGCCCTAGCTTCAGGGTCTAACCCTTCACTAAATCTGAAGTTCTTCTGTGCTGCAGTTCCTTGTGATGCTTTTATATCTTCTTGTATATTATCTAAAACCTTGAGTTTATTATTTATGTCATTTTGTATAACTTCCTGCGCGTCTGGGCTAATTCCAGCCTTAACGCCAGCATCAAGTCTAGCCATTGCAGCATCTATTAATTTCTGTTGATCTGATTGTTGTCTTAATAATTTAGCTGTTTGTCTTTCTTCTACTGTGGACGGTCTTGTGTTTCCAGCAGATTCAAAAGCGGCTATTGATTCCTGCGGATTAGATAAGGTTTGTTTTATAGCATTAAGACCAAAACTTGCAGGATCTTTTAATGCGTTAGCCTCTAAACCCTCTATGAACGCAACAGCCTCACCATCTTTATTATCTTGGCTTATAGCGTGTAATATTGTGCTCGCTTGTGTCTCATCAAAAGTCTGTTTTATGAGTGGCGTTATGTTCTTTATAGCGGTTGTTTTCCTTGGGCCTTTAGGTAAGGAAGCAATCTGTTTAGAGAAAGCAAATACTCTCTCTCCGTCACCAAAGTCTTTGATGCTTTCTTGTGTGGCTGCGTTTTCCTGATCTGCACCACTTAGGAATTGTTGATCTATTTCTAGCTGTTTGGCTTGTCGGTTAGCCTCATCAGTCTGCAAAGCTAATTGTTTTTCTATACTTTCTAAGCGTCGTCTATTCTGACCAAGTTGTATGCCTTGGCCTAAAGTTTGGTTTGCTCCTGCAAAGAAATCTGCTATACCGGCCATTATGCTGGGAATACCCTATTGAATAACGACGCTCCACCTGAACCACCTAAGAATGATCCAGCTAATGTTCCCGTTAACCCACCAAGACTTTGTAACAAAGTAGGTTGACTTGCTTTGAATTGAGCGTTGAATTGACTCTGTTGTGCGAGTTGCCCAGCCTGATTACCAAAACCAGAAGCTGTTTGTCCAAATCCTTGAGCAGCAGGAGAAGTTAAGTTTAATACACCTTGCGCTCTACCCAAGAATAAATCTTGTAGTGTTTCGTTAAATTGTCCTTGTTGTAGTGCACCACCTTGGGCAAAAGTTAAATCACCCCTTCTAGCGTTTTCTAATGTCTCTGTATTAAAGCTTTTAAACTGATTAATTCTTCTTTGTCCTGGGTCACTATTCCTAGCAGCATCCAAACTACCAAAGTCTGCAATCAAATTATTCTCAAAGGTTTGTTTTTCTTCTTCAAGCTGTCTTAGTAAAGCAGGGTTAACAGGCAATTCACCAGCTAAGGCCGCTTGTGTTCTCTTTAAGAACTGAGTTTCAATATCTTCAGATAGAAGTCTGTTTTGATCCGCTAATCTTTCAAATCCACTTATTTGACCAAGTTGGTCTTGTAGAGAAGCAATCTCTTTGTCTATTTGTGCAATTCTAGGATTAATGGTTTGTTGTGTCCCACCAACAACCCTGTTGCCTCCACGCGGGAAACCGCCACCTGGTACAGCACTAGGAGCAGAACTTATATTTCTTTGAAGACCACTTCTTTCTGCAATTAATGATTCTATGCGTGATTGAGTTTCAGTATCATTAAATATAGGACGTAGGCCAATCTCTTCAAACAATCCTGGTTGAAGTAGGTTTGCATTACGCGCTATATCTTCAAAAAGACCTTGCTGTTGTCTTAATAGATCAGCTTGTGCGGCGCTTGCTGCGTCTTGAGCAGGACTTGGTCTTGGAGCTTTACTGCCGCCGCTAGTCATGCTGCCACCTTATGCTTGAACCAAATACCTTCATCATTGTATTCAATCTCCTCAAACTGAGAAGAGGCTTTTGCTATTTTCATCATCTTTTCATTCTCATGGTCTACCATATTAAACCAATGTGTTACACCAGCAGCTTTCATAAGGTTATCATACCCTTGAATCAAGTAGCTGCATGTAAATATATTGTTACATTCTAGTGGGCCTGCATAAATAGCAGATTTATCATCATTCGTACCCAGAAATCCGACCACTTCTCCATCGTCTTCAGCCACAACACAAGGAAATGCAATAGGCCCATATATATTCTGCATCACATCAATCTCGTCTTGTTCAGCTAATCTTACGATCATAATTCTCTTATAACGTCTTCCATTGCTTGTTTTAATTCAACTTCGTCAGTAGAATTTAATATTCTAGGGTCTATTGTTGCATCTCTGAGTGCTTGTTTTTTAGCTGCGATTCTGTCTTTCTCGGCCTGATCTCCTGCTTCGTCAGCAATTGTATAATCTATATCAAGCTTCATAATCAAAGGCTCTCTTTCTATTCTTATTCTCTCTTTTGCTAATTCTATTGCTTGGTTTATATCAATTATTATATTACTTGGTGATGGTGTGTTATCCCAATGCCATGCACCTCTAAACGTTCTATCAGAGGCTTGTGCATCATGTTCAGCTTGAGTGACTACTTTATATGGGATGCTAGCAGCTTCAAGCTGTTGTCTGAGCCTAATACATTTACCATGTCCAATAGCTAAGCGATTTTTTTGTGGATGTTCAAAATAAATAATCATTATTGTGTTCCAAAAAATATTACTGAAATATTATCCATGTCTACATCAGCGTGGCCTGTTGAGGCATCACCCCAAACACCAGTTTCAATCTCTACACTTCCTACTGCTCTTGAGGCAATTACTTCCTGCGCGGCTCTGTGGTTAGATGAAAGAAGGTCAACTACATATGGCTGGCATACAAAATTAGTATCTGCAAAATCTGTATCTATATTAATAGTATAATTCCCTACATTAAGATCAACAATAGAATCAATATTAAAACTATCATATATACTAACTGTTCCTGTTCCATTCATGTGAATCCAAGCTTTAGATGCTCCAGCAACATCAACATTAGCAAGTATCTGGTCACTAGTGTCTTTTGGTAATATAGTTATAGCTGTAGGAGCGGAGTCATAAACATCTGCGCCCATCGTTATACCAATTCTTCCTATAAGTCTTATTGGACTAGATGTTACTGCTGCGGTTGAATAAAGAACTGAGTCACTATCTGATGTAGCACTCAATATTGTGCTGGTATGAAGCACACCTTCATCAAATAAAGCCTTATTAGATACTGCCAACACTGGTGTTCCAGCGTTATACATTAAATAAACGTGTATAGTTCCAGGTACACCATTTACAAGTCCTAATGTCTCACCAGCGTCTACAATTATTGAAAGCGCGGCTGAAATTTCTGAAACAACATAATCACCTGTTGCTAATGTGGCATTTCTAAAAGCTACTGATACTTTATTAGTTGCGCTTGGATCAGCAAGATCTTTACCTTTAACAGCAATAGTAAGGTTATTCGCCGCAACAGAAGCGACAAGACCTAAGTTCTGCAAATAATCTGTTGAGTTTAATCCTTCAGCAAATGTGTTATTTCCTGAAAATGCGTTATTTCCAGCGGCTGTTATAAACTGATTATTAGTTGGTGTTTCATACCAATGTGTCAAACCACTATCCATAACGTCTTTAGTTTCTTTTATGGCATATCTTAATCTTGCAAGCTCACCAGCAAGACTAGTTGCTAAAGATTCAGAAGATAATTCACCAGGATCAGTGGTACTTCTCATTTCTGTCAAATCAGAAGAGTAATCGTCTAATTGAGCAGGAACCCCATTTGTTATATGGTTTTGATGGTCAGCATTATATATAGAGGCAGTTAAGGTTATACCTGAAGCGCGTGTTGTATGTGAATAAAGAGCTGGCATGTTATATCCTTGTATTACCTAACTTATAATGTAAATAAGCTTTTGCAATAGAAAACGTCTGGTCTAAAACAGAATTCTTAAATGAAACAGAGAATCTTCTCCCACTACCAGTTATACGAGTCTTCCTGTTCACAATTCTATCACTACCAAGTTTATCTGTATCTAAAACGAAGCTTCCTAGCTGGTTATCTCCCCCCGATATATTAAAGGTAACTGTATCATATAGATTGCCATCCCAAAAAATATCAGCGGTTATGTCAAAAGCCCCTGATTCTTCTATCTCTATTTCTAGAAATTTACCTATTTTCCTAACAGTAGATAGGTTTTTATCAATATAAGATAGATCTGTAAAGGGTATCTGGAATTCAGCAGTATATGCTGATCCATCCTTATTAAACGATGATTGATCCATTTGATATATAAAACCAACATCATCCCCGCAGACTAGCTCTGGAACACCAGAATTATCTCTTAGCCATAATGAAACGCAAGTATCTCTCTTACTCAGCCTCCATCTCAATACTTCAGTAGAATTCAGATCAATCACTAACCTCTGGTCATTTACAGTAACTCCAGCACTTGTTGCGGCAATATGAAGCTCCCTTTTAGTAGGGTAGTATTTCATGTGCCATTTAGATTTTTGGGATAAGTTAAATTCACTCCTGATTAACTCATTAATTCCATCAATAGATGCGAGACTTCTTGATCCATAATTTGTAAATTTCTCCGTTGAGAATAAAGATCTAATATCCCCATTTTGATCAGCGTATATAACATCATCTTCTACTTTTTCATAAGCCTGAACTCCAGCAACACCCAACATGTCAGAGAGTTTACCTACTTTCCAGTCTGATATGGTCGCGCTTCTAGTGTCGATCAAATAAATACCAGAGTCTTTAAATACTAATAGACCTCCATTAATTGAAATACCACCTAATAAGCCTACTTTACCTTCACCTGGATATACAGATACTATTCCACCACCTACTATATCTTCATGGTCTGTAACTGTACTGTAATACATTATATCGCCCATACCGAACCACATGCGGCCCTCATGGTTAACACCAAATTTAGGAAAATTGCTTCCAGTCCAATCAGCCGAAGGAGTTGTTATATTTCCTGTTATAGCTCCATCATCATCTAATACTTGTACTTGGTTCTTTTGTGTGCAAATGAATAAGTGTCTAGCGTTAGCTGCGGCCTCTCTTCCACCCTCAGAGAAATGAGGCACAATATCAGATACCGTTAAACCACTAGCTAAAGTAACTGTGAAATCACCAGCACCACTGTCTTTTTGTATATCCCCATCACTTAATACAACAATCATTCTCTGGCTTGCGCCATCATGATCCCAATCGTGTCCCATAAGAACAGAGGGTGCGCCACTAAGTACAGTAGAATTATATTTTGAAGATCCACCTTCTTTTGTAATGTTCCCACTCTCATAACTAATGTTCTCAGCTTTAATTAAGGAGGTGATAGGTATAATACTTTGGTTCTTAGATCCGTTAAGACCTTGTATTCCAAGAGGTATTTCTGCTACTTCTAAACGATTAGCCATTATCTTCCTATAATAAGCCCAGATTCAGTTCTTAATACTCTGTTACCAAACCTATTAGATTGATCATTTCTGACATATATATGACCTGGACTTCCAAACTTCTGCCATCTTGATTTATTCTCAGTAGCCATAGCCTGAATACCAGAAACAACTCTTGCTAAAACCCTATCACTAGCATTGTCTTCTTTAGTTTCAAGTAGATAAAATAATCCAGCGTCTGCTAATACATGGCGGTATTCTTTAGGGATCAAAGGCTCTGTAGAATTATCAGCTAAATCATCAGCTACTCTTGCGTATGTGTAATCAATTCTTATTAAATCACCAGTGGTACTACCATGATGGCTAAACCTTACCTCTTGTTCATTAAGTTGAGCAAACCTTTCTGGTATCCCAGCAAAAGCTCTGCCTAATGGGTATTGTTCTTGTATTGATTCTGTAGACATTCCTTCAATTTTTATACTGTTATCTCTAGGGCTGTACATTGGCTGATTAACCACTGATACATCAGAAGCTAAAGTATAGTCATACTTCATTAGTTTATATGAAGCGGCGGCGGCGGTATCTCCCGTATATACAGAATCAAGCTCTGCTGTTGTTGAAGCTGCGGTATGAGATGATATCTTAAATATATCAGGATGATTTTGAACTTTAAAATGATATCCAGCTACACTATCTACAGGGCCATTTGTTAAGTTAATAGTTGTACTGTTATTAGTTACAGATACTGATCCTATGTTTATCTGGGGTTTAAGTATTAAATTCCCTTCTTTGCTTAACCACCACCACTTAACATTTTCTTCAGGGTTTAATTCATTACCACCTTTAATGATAGCCCTATAAGCTCTGTTTAATTGGGTGATAGCATGACTGTCGAAGTCACTAGAACCATCTACAGGCTCATACGCCTCAAAGAGCATATAATTAAGTATTTCTGCATTTGTCTGTAAATTAGCCATTTATTTCTCCTTGAGCTGAATATACCATTTATCAGCCAGTTCTTCTCCTTCTTCTGAAAATATCTACAAAAGCTCCACCATTAGCTAGTTTTTTTTTAGGTCATCTATCAGGTATATAGTGTCACTCATGACAGAAACAGCGCCTGCTGGAGCTGAAATCTCATATTCTGCAAACATATAGAAGGTTGCTGCTGGTAGGTTAGTTATTCCAGTCAGATCCAAGCCAGGGCTTAAGGTATATAAACCGTCTTGTATGATAGATTCAGTCAAAGCGGCCTGTCTCATAGTCCAGCCTAAAGTCTTGAAAGTATCATCATTGAAATCCAGATAAGAATCATCTGTGTCACCATCTCTTATGGCTACAGCAATAGTAGCGCCAGTAAGCGGCCCACCATAATTAACATAAAGACTTATTGGCATCTCAGTCTCTGCTCTATCTACTAATATATCTGCCATGATTAACCTCTTATTAAAACCTCAGTAGTTGCATCTGTAATCACAGTACAACCAACACCAGAATTATCAATAACATTACCAGGGCCGCGTATTACTATCACTCCATCAGTGCATGTGCTTTCTAATGTTATCTTACCAGAATTCATATCTATAGCGGTCAAGGCTCCTGCATTAGAATGATTTATAATATGCATAGACCCATCCCATCCAGGGATGAAGGAACTGATTGCATTTCCTTGATAGTCAATGGTGATAAAATTTGATCCAGTGGCCGCTGCATGAGCGTTTACCAAATGGGTTTCACCGGCAAGCGTTAAAGTTCCCCCAATAGCACCACCTACTAAGAACCCTTCAAAATCAGATACACCAGCCAATATACAATCTTGACAGTGGATAACGCCATTATTTGTACCTTGTAATTTTATACAATCAAATACAGCGCCATCTGTAGTCGCTGTGCCTAAGTTAATTATATCGTGTGTTGCTGCGCCGCCTAAGAAATTATAATCAGAAATATCCTCTGTAGTTAATGTAATAGTGCCATTTAATCGTATACCACTAGGCAATGATCGACTGGAGATAATAGCAACAGCATCGGTAAAACTGTTTACCGGACTCGTAGTTGTGCCTTTCGGATAAATTTGCCCCGCTGTTCCATTAACCGGATCAACGAACACCCGCCCATCGGTATATGACTGATCTTCAATCGCGCTTGAATAGGTCAGACCCGCCGAATTGGTTGAGGCAATAGACACCTGATTTACTGTCGCCACATCCAGAATATTGTTATTAGATCCCTCTAAGGTTACGCGATATAGACCATCCTCAAAAGTAACTTCCCAATGAGGAAGTATTTCAATTACTCTAGCAAGCGCCACACCACCTACGGTAATAGGTTGTATATGATTATGGGTAATAGGGTATACGGAATTTTCTTCATCATCTTCCAATTGCCTTAATGTCTGTCGAAAAGTATCCGTATCAAAGGTATACACTCCCGCACTAACAAAAGTAAGGTCGGCAATAGGCACGTTGATAACCGCGTTAATCTGATCCAAGGTAATAGCCATCAGTCTGGTGTCATCCTAATAGTGGCTACAAGTCCTGTACTCGCGGCAACTGTACCACCTATAGCGCGTCTTTTATAAGCAGGGGCTTCACTTCCTTTCGCTGCAAATCCTTCGGATTCATCCGGCACTGTTCCCGTATACGTGACGGATACAATACCCGAAGCATTAGATAACTCATTGTCGATCATATCGACTAATCCAGGCGCCGTTCCTAATATTACAGACACACCTTCTATTGGGCTTCCTGTATCATCATCTAAAAAGGTCAATGTAATCGGAACACCCGCTACGATACTGACACTACCGCCACCTGTATTCCTATAGGAATCGGTTGCCAGATTTGCGCCTGCTGAATTGGTAATCGTTAATGCACCCGCCGCGCTATTAAGTATCGCAGCATCCGTACTGTTGACGGTATTGGTATATCCACTAAATAAGTTACCTACATTCGATTGCGCGGTAGGGGTTGCGGCATCTAGCTCAATCGCATGACCGTCTGAAAACGCAAATTCACAATATTTAATATCGTTGATGTCATCGGTACGCATAAATGCAACACCATCTGCGGTCGCGGCACTAATAACCTTGCATCGTAACTGTTCTGAGTTGTGTACCTCCGCCGAACTACAATCAAGATAGATCGTACTGATACATGATACGGCTGGATCATCTAATTCAAATACACCACCATGAATAAACTGTGATCCGTAAAAGTTTACCGCATCTACATTAGGATCATCCATATCCAAGAACCAACGCGCACCATTAGAAGCGGCGGCAATTACACCACCCTGCGAGCCTGTTGCATCATCCCCTGTTCCAGATTTTAAACCAAAATCTATATTGGTCGTGCCGCCTGAATTACCTAATGCAGATAATCCATAAAACCCATCCAACATGACCTCTTGGAAATCCCATAATAAAATATCACTGGTAGATTCAAACCCATGTGTACTGGTATCGTTAATGCCAATCTGAATAGGCCCACGACTTACAAATGATCCACCAGGGCCAGGTAAAAGCACCGCCGATAATTGAACGGCTGCGACCGCAGCAACACTAGTAGGAGTCCAATCGGATGTACCGCCATCCCTGCCTTCAACAATAATAGCGGGTGTGTTTGCAGGAAGTCTTCTGAACCCACCTACCCAAATATTGTCTGCCATACGAGGCATGACGCTAGCAGTAATATAAGTGATTCCAAATCGTTGGATGTTACCTACTGTTGGGGGTGTCCCGTTTGTATTGGTAGGATTAGCGAGTAATTCATCAATGTCTACAACGATCTGTATCCAGCCACCAGCAAAAGCAGTAGGCCAATCATCAGAACCAAATAATTCAAATTCAGCCCAATCGGTAGCGGTTGCTCCGGTTGCGCGGACGGTTAAACCAGCGTTAACTTTGGTCGCTAATAAAGATACAATACCGCAGTTAACTAATAGATAGGCATGATCACCAGAGGTGAATAAACCGGTCGTGGTATTGTTATAAAGGGTAGCATCTCTTGTGGTAGTACAATACGCACCAATTGATCCTGTATAAGTATCGTAGGATATTTCTGTATCTACGGCTCTAGCTGTACCAGCTATATCTTCCCAATTGGTAGCAGATTCACCTGTTGATATATTTGTACGGTTGTCAGTTACTTGATTAGCCAAAACCGCCTCTCTTTACATATCTATCCCACAACGTCATATAAGCTGCCGCATGACTAAAACATTCATGTTTAACAGTAGGAATATACACACATGAGTCCGGCTGTCGAGCAGAAGGAAATTCTAGATTAGAAAATGAACCGCCAAAGATATAAATCGCGTCCTCTGGATGAACAAAACCATCAAGAGATTGTTCACCATACAAATACCTACCCTCTTGTGGGGTAAGCGCAATTAACGGTCGTTGTGGTAGTTCGTCATACGAAGCAATACCTGTGACCGTCTGATAAATCTCAAAGTCACTATTACCTTGATTGATTTCCCATATTTCGGTTACACCAAAATTCGAGAATAGAAAAGACCATTGATCTTGCATCCACCCGCGTTTTTCATGTTCAAAACATATGCCTAACATTAGCTATCATCAATACGTCCAGCCGCAATACTAAAACCAGTAGAGCTAAATGTAGGAGTTGCTTTCGATGGTACTATAGGCCCGTTGTCACCACGTAATACTCTTGTCACCATCTGCCTGTCCGCATTATAAATGCCTGTAAAGCTATGTGAGGTAGCCGTAGCCACCTGATCAAGATAGGCAATCGCAATATCATTGGTCGCCGCAACCGAATCATTTACACCAGTTCCTGAAAAATCATACGAACTGGTTAATGTAAACGTGCTACCAGTCCATGAACTATAAGGAATTAAAACTCTTATACCTTCATCGTTCGTGACACGTAACGCAGCAACTTGTGGTGTATCAGAAGGAATAACCTCAGTTACAACAATCGTTGCAACAGCAGCGCCGTTCAATAATGCATTATTGGATAACTGATCCCATTCAGGTACAGCATCACCATTTGCATCGGTATCAATTCCATCCCATGAATAACACCAGAGACGATCACCAACGACAAGGTTAGTAATCTGGCCTGTTTGGTTGTTTGGAACGCCCTGCTGAACATCTAATAAGTTTCTGTTTAAATCACCAAGAACAGCATCGGCGGCTTCAATACCAATACCAAAGTTAGTTTGGAAATTAGTACCTGTATACAGTCCTATCCATTGGTTATTGATCGTGCGTGAACTAATAAGTCCTGTTTCGTTTACAGTTACGCTTGTTATTGTTTCACCGATTAATTGATAAACTGGCTGGTTATTTACTGGGTCAAGTCCAGATTGATACTGATAATAAGTATTACCAACTGTACCGTCATCGTCATAAGCGATAAGCCAACCTGTACCAGAGCGTGATTCAATTACATCAACACCTCCAACATCATTTACCGCAGCCGTAGCCCCTGAATCCGATCCGGTAATGGTTTCATCATCACCAATTGCAGTACCGCCGATCACTTCAACAATCATTGTTCCTGTTGGTGTGTCATCATCAATCAATAATAGACGACCTTTCGCACCACCTGAAAAGGTTAGTGATTCACCAGTAGTAAACGTGCCTACTTGCGTATCATAGGCAACAATGGTTCCCCATGCGATTAATTGGTTTTCAGTGAGTGGGCCAGTTTCGCCATCATGGATAAAGTTACGGTTAATACCAGTAACTAATTGCCCATTCAATCCAAATATTGTACTAGATGATCCTCTTCTTTGAAGCCATTTTGCGCGTTGATAGGTTTGAATAGAAGTTTCCGAACCAAAATCTATCGACATGCCAAAGTCTGTCGGGCCGTTACCATTCGAGTAGTCAATGGTCTGGAAACCATCTGTTAGGACTACGGTAGTATGAGAAGCACCAGAACTGTCATCGTTACCATCAGAAGATGCGAACAATGCAAGTGAAGTTGTAGCATCACCTAATGTTGTGCCACCCTCAAAATAATTCTCTCCTAATTCAAGTAATTTACCGCGAACACGACGACCATCAATATCCACTCCGTTTTCACGAATTTTAACTAAGACGCGAACACTACCCGCAATAGAATCTGGATTCCAAGCAGTTGACCAGTAATCGGTAATTATGGCTGGTAAGCCAGTCGTAATATCGTATTGAATCAATACCGGACGAGTAGAAGCTAGTGGAGAGGTTACTTGTACATCCAAACCACCAAACTTGGTGTCACCACCAGCGGCTGCGCCTGCTGGATTCTGTGCAATCGAACCACCAAACATGTGTGTAGCCAATACATCAGTGATATAAGCACCACCAATTAATCGGACAATCTGATCGGTATCTTTTGCAGATGGGGTTGCATCTAATGAACTTAAATCATCATCACCTACAAACTGCGCGTCATCATTAAGATCGGCTAAAAGTCTGTGTAAATGTAATGGTGTATAAGAGCGTTCATAAACTCCACCCGCTACCGTACCGTCACCAGTACCTTCATCAGTGAATGTATCACCATCTACAGGAAGACCAGCATCTAGATTACTAATAAATCGTACTTCTAATTCACCATCAGCGCCTGTCTGATCAATAATATTTATTAATTCTGCGGTTTGACCACCACTAAATGTCAATGTTTGGTTAACTGTTAAATCAACGGTTTGGCCATCAAAGAAAAAACTATGTGTAGGTAGAACACCATTACCATCAGCAACAGGAGCGCCACCGGCGGTATCCCAATCAATTTCTTTATCCGCGCCAACATCTGTTATATCTACGTCAAGTCTGAAATAAGCAGGATAAAGAAGTGTGGTTCCATTACCATTCGCATCAGCCGTTACAGCGCCTTGCGTCATGGTTTGACCGTCAGTAGGTATGGCTCCAGCGATTAATGCTACATGTAACTTACCTGTTGTTCCTGCGTCTGGAAAATCTTGGATGATATGACCACGACCACCACCAGCCCACGTTAATTCTGTAAAAGCAGGCGTACTGTGATCACTTGTGTATTCACCACCCGCCTGCGTATCGTATAAAACCTTAAAATATGTAGTCATTAGTTTCCCAACTTATTCCCTTAAATATTACCAAATAGCTTCTTTAAATCTCCAGCGTCCTTCTTGAGAGACTTCATTTGTGCTTCTATACCATCACATTCTTTTTGAAGTAATTTTTTCTTTGATTCTAATGTGTCAACTTCTTGTTTTAATTCTGTAGTGAGTTTTTCATGATCACTTTTTAATGCTTCACATAAATCATGGTATTTCTTATCTTGTTCTTTAGAAAGATTCTTATAGTTATCTGTAGTTGACTTTTTGGCTTCATTATATTCTTCTTCCACTTTGTCAAACTTAGCTTTAGCTATCTCAAGTCTTTCTTCTTGAATAGCGGCTGCGGCATGCATTTGTTGTGCGCGTGATTCTGCTGCTCTAACAGTCTCTTCTGCACTCTTTGCACTACTGATTAAGTCTTCTAAATTTTTAGCAAACTTATAATGTTCTGATAGTTTTTTGGCTTGTTGTAAGGCTTTTCCGTAGTCGTCTGTCATGATTATATGCTCTGTTAAAAATATTTATAGTATGATAACACTCATCGTCTTCTACGAATACATGTAACCATTACATCTGAGTTATTTGCTGGCCCAGCAGGAGCAGCAGCACCTGGATAGTTACCCGCTATGGTTATTCTACCCTCTTCATCAGAAGTTTCTCCAGGCGTAGAGCCGCGTCCAGGAATACTTATCCCAGCTATTGCTGCTCTTTTTTCTGCGTCAGTTGCCATTTATGGGCCTGTTATCATTTCAGTCTCAGTATATACAGTACCACTATCTGAATAAGGTTTCTTAGTTATAACCACTCCTGAATCATTACTGATAGTTTTATGTCCAGATGTACTATTTACTGTAAGTTCGTTCCTTTGCTGCATATATAATAGCATAACAGCATCACACAGATCTGGAGTGGCAGTTGGTACACCCTGACTCAATTCTGCGCAAGCAGTATCCAAAGCGGCATTAACTTGAGTTAATACATCTCCATTACTTATATTGTTAAGAGCAGTAATTTGTGCTGGTATATCTGTTGTAGTATCAGTTTCTATTGCGTCAATACTTGCTTGTGTTGCCGCTAATAAATTAACACCAGTAGCGCCTGTAATAATATCAAGATCAGCTTGAGCAGTAGCTAATTCATTATCAATAGTTAAGATATCAGCACTAATGCTTGCGCCTGCTGGAGTACCTAATTTTGCTAATTGTGTAGAATTAGAATCCATCTCTTGACGGATAGCCACTACAGTAGGTGGAGGGGTTTGACTACTTCTATTCTCAATTGAGAAATGCCTAACCGACGCTGTAATAGCCGTACCATCTATTGTTTCATCAGGGTCAAATACCACTATATAGTCAGCACCAGCTACCCAAAACCCTGCATCACCAGTATTTACAGAGGTATCTATAACAACTGAGGCTAAACCTGTTATTCCATCCCAGCCTGAAGCTGATGCATGAGTAACTGTAAAACCGTCAGCAGTTGCCCTTTGTGATGTACCGTTGTTTTTGTATACTTTTATGTCATCATTTTCTAGGTCTGTGGACGCATTAATTGGCGCACCATTAGCTCCTTGAAAACTAAGAATAAATCTAACTGTATCATCTTCATTAAAATCACCTAAATATTCACCTAAAGAGAACGCATTGGGTGCGTAAACTAATGCTAAAATAAAAAGTAACTGTTTAATAAATTTCATTGAACTAACCCTCCACAGGCTATAGATGCTTCGTTTAAATTTCCACCCACTAGGTTTAATAAACCGCTACCAGCAACGTATGCATCAAACTGGCCCACTAGAAAAAAATCTGTACCTAATGCGCTTATAATACCCTCTACAATACCACTTGAGTCAGCGGTTACAATAAAAGTGTTTGTACGCTCTTGTCCTTGTAACTGATATGCATCTGTATCACCTTCGGTTCTTATGTATGCGGTCTGAGTATTAGCTGATGATTTTCTCCACCAAACACCAGTATTGTTATTCCCTATTGCTGTGAAGTTTGTGTAAGGTGTTCCAGTAGTACCGAGCGAATCATCACGCATATCTGTAGTCGCATTTTCGTAAGGAGTATAACCTTCATTAAGATATCCGAGAATATAATATTCTTGATCTGTAGTATTTACATGATGGTACATTTCTAATTGTGTATCAGTATGCATATTTGCAATCATGTAATTTACTGGGCCTGCATTTTCTTGATGATTGGTTGCGCGTGAAGGGTGTCTAGCTCCACCATCACGATTAATGTTTAAAGAAGTCATTACTAGTATCGCGGCTTTTCTAGTACCTCCAGCGCCTAAAGTTTCAGTATTCCATGCTGAACCACTAAAGCCAGTCTCATCTATTGCTGTCGCTTGTGTTGTTGCGTTTTGAACTTCAATCCATTGTGAAGCTGGAAGTCTTCCAACATAATAAACTGCAATGTTGCTATCTTCTGCTGTGATTTCTACGTCGCCATTTATACCAGCAGTAACGGCAACCATCATTCCAGAATTTTCTTGTATGTCTGCGCTAAAGTCATCTGAGTGACTTCCGCTTGCATTTGGCCTTACACCAAAGTCTCTGTCTAGAGTTGCGTGATTATTAACTACATGAAATATAATTAAATCATTTTCTTCAATATTAGCGTTTACATCTACAGGATCTTGATAAGAATTATTTTGAGTAAAAGTAATCGCTGTACTTAAATCTCCAGCCTGAAAACCTGTTTCAGCTCCACTACAATTACCAGAAGAACCAGCTCCACCACCACCAGCTCCTGAAAATTCAACCGCACCTAAATCATCACCATCAATACCATTTATATCAGGTGTATCTGAACCCGCAAATGCTAAAGATGAAAATAGAAATAATAGTAAAAAACGAATCATAACCCTTTCGCTGGATCAGGTGATTGTGGACATAAATCTTCAAAGGTACTTGAAGAAGGAAGCAGTACATCGTGACAAACCTCTTCACCATAATGTCCAGCATACGGGCCTGTCGTAATCAATGGCCCTGTATGCGGTTTGATGATCCAGCATTTCTCTTGCATCGTAATTGTTGCGGTATGTGGATCAAGATCACCGCTAATTTGTGTACTTGAATTGGCATATCCATTATCTTCAACCACACCTGTAGTAGTGCCTGAATAAGAATTACTTGCGCCACCATCAATAATGTTGCACTCGTAATCTGTGTCATTGCCTAAACGTAAGGTATCTTCTATATCATTCTCTGTTGATAAAACATTAAAGAAGTTTTGCATTGCAACAACGTCATTCCAGTTAACAGAACGAATTGCGCTACTGACTACATTTGCATGACCATCTTCATTTCTAAACTTTTGATCAATCCAGAAATTTTTTGCAATTAAAAAACGTTTTGGAAAACCTGAATCTGCACCAGCACCCGCACCTGTCATTCCATTTGAATAATCAACATGCCAATTTCTAGTATATTGCAAGAACGCGCATTGTAAATGAGCGACCGTTAAAGATCCTTCAGCCGCGTTTGACCCGCCTGCACCTCTGGAATTGCCACCTCCAACTGCTGGCCCTTGTGGTCTAGCCCCGAACATATAATTCCCATCAACTACCATCGGATCACCGCTTTTACCACACAGCTTCAAATCTAAAATATTTTCAGCCGCCCAACAAACTTCTTCATCTTCTGTTGCAAGTATTGTTCCTGTTGCAGGTGTGGTAGGGGTTCCCGTTATTTCATAGTCATAACTATTTGTGGTTGTTGCAGTAATCACATGCAGATTATTATATTCTTCCTGATCAGCACCACGAATTAAAACATCGTCACCGACACTAAATCCATGCGCTGTATCCGATACCGTAACAGTAGAACCAGAACGTGTAATGGTAACAGTGTTTTCCGTATGCCCATCACAGGTCATATAATTTCGATCACCATATCCCGTACCAAATTGTATAGTCATGTTTTCAGCCGTATCACCAGCAGTAGGCGCTGAACTGTATTGAATACAATCAGAATGACCGCTACATTCCCACTCGGTTACATGGATATTTTTACGACATGATTTACCAAAGTTTGCACCATGAGTATCTTTATTGTCATAACTTGAATCATCCCACATTTCTACACCTTCAAAATATGGATATTGCAGATAGATTCCTTCTGATGCGCCTGTACATTGAAAAGCAAGACCGCCGCCAGAAATTCCATGAGGCCACGTCATAAAGTCAATTTGCTGAATGACTACATCTTTTGCATTTTTAACTGTAATTCCTGAAGTAGCGGCACTTGGGCCTTCAACCATTAAATCTTTAATCCAAATACTGTCGCAATCTGGATTACTAAAAACCGTATTATTACAGTTAATTCTTTGTACTATTGATTGATCAGCTACGGCTTTATGTTTGGGTTTTACAGTATGATCGTATATACCATTACCTGAATCTTCATGGTAGCCCTGAATAACTAATTTGCCTCCAGGTCGTGAATTACCGTTTGCTTTGAAACTGACATTACAACCTGTATTTTCTGGGCATATATATATTTTACCGTAAGCAGTATTTTCAAAATCTGATGTTGAGCAAGTACCTGTACCAATAATAAATTCATCACTAGCACTTGGATTAACATGATTCGCAATGTCACAGTCTGGCGTTCCGGTCGGGCCTGTTTCCGTATTTGTATTTATGCAACTTCCCGATCTCGGTGTTAAACCATTTGCATTTTCACCGCAGTCATATTGATTCGCAAAAACATTGCCTGTAAATAACAATAAGAATAATAAATAAATTATCTTCATTCATTTATGCGCTACTTCTGCATAGCATACTTACATTAATGCTTGTTGCCGCTCCACCACTTACTGCAATACGTACATATTCAGGATTTTCAAGAACCTGTTCTATACCAGCAGAAGCAAAAGCTATGGTATTTCCTTGCGGGTCTACCATATCAGTGAAATTAGTACCATCATTAGAACCTTGTAGAGTCACTGTTGCGCCTCCAAAAGTTCCGGTAGCTTGAATTGTTTTATCTGGGTATCTGTGTACTTGTTGAACACCACCAGTATCATTTTCAGTGATAGCTGTCCAAGTAACTTTAACTGAGCCTTTACCAGCTTCTTGATAAACTCCTGGTATGGTTGCCATAAATCACCCTATTCTGTTGGTTTAACTACAGCCTTTCGTTTTGGCTTTTGTATAGTTTTCTCGATTTCTTCAGAAGCTTTCTCTAATAGAACTTGATTCTTTTTGGCTTCCATCTCTCTTTCTAATTTAGTTCGTAGAAAACCAACACCCTGCAAGCAATCATCCGTTAGTGTTTCAATACTTGACCAAAACCATTCTGGTAGATTATTTATATCTTCAGCGGGGCTTCCCTCTCCAGAATAAACTGAACCACCTTGGATATAAAAGCATTTTGTATTATCACCTACGCGAACATAGAGATTGGTTCTAACTTTAGCGTTATTACCAGTCCCTATTGTTTCGTGTACCTTCTCTAAAGAAAGACCCATTATACTGTTACTACAGTAGTGTTAGTTTCATTAGCACCAGTTTCCCAGATAGGCTCACATAGTAATACTACTGAACCAGCACCAGCGGTACATCCACCATCTGTATCAATAACAATCTGTTGACCAGCTTCTACAGTGATATCTAAACCTTCGTTTTTATATACTTCGCCTTGTGAGCCAACAGGAACAGTAATAGTTGCCTCTTGTACTCTACCAGTATCAGAACCGGAAGTAATTCTACGGTCAATTCCTACAACCGTAACAGCAACAGTAGTATCAGTTGTGATCGCTACAGCGGCACTTCTGATCCTTGTTTTAACTGCAAAAATATGAGCATCACCTATGTCAGCGAGAGTAGAAAGAGTAAGAGCGTCACCGATCTGTAATGAGTATTGAGTGTGTGTATAAGCCATTTTATGTAATCCTTAAATTGTAATTTGTGATTTAGATTATTGCTATTATACCTTCAATGCCTTAAGAGCGTCTACACGCCCTTGATACATATCCAGAATTTCTTTAGGGTAACGAACGCCACTCTTATGATTAGCTTTCGTCTCTCTGCGAAGTTCACAAAACTCTAAAACAAGGTCTGCTTGGTCTCGCTTACCAACAAGATATGGCAATATTTTAGTTAAAAACTCTTCTGCCTTTTTATTTCTTGCTTGCCAAACAAGAACTGGCTTTCTAGTTGTTTTCCTGTTCTCTTGGTGAGTTGTTCCTTCTGGGAAATTATCTTTGAAGAAATCTATAACTCTATCATCATACATAGCAACCCTTACAGTCACTTGGAAATGGGCAGATCTTGTATCTAACTTAGGCCTAGTGTTGTAAGCGCCTATACAGCCGTCGCTATCTATAACTCCGGCTGCGTATGCGTATATTGCTGTATTGTCAATCATATGAGAAAAAACCCTTATAAATCAAAGACTTCCCACATGCACCACGTTCGCCTCACCTTTATTAGCACTATCACCCCATACAGATCCAAATTCTAGGATTCCGTACCAAGCAACAGCTTTAGATCTTCCAAAGTCTGTTGGTGTAGCAGCGCGAAGTTCAGGCATCATTGCTTCTGCCATCACTACCGCATCAGAGCCAAATACAACACCTTCGCCGAGTACACTAGCTGTACCTACATTTGCTAAAGCGTTTGCATGGTTAGTTTCAATCAAACGAATTGATTCCCATCTACCTTGCTCTGAATTAAATTTATTAGTTGGGTCGGTATATTTCTGCCACTCTTCATAATCAGCGTCAGATTTAATACCTCTAATACCTTTAGTTCTAAAGATACCAACATAATCATTACCTTCAGCAGGATCTGCATTTAGGTCGTCATACATGTAATCTCTTATTAACTCTAAGTGAGCAATTGTTAGATTAGTGTTTGAAGTTCCACCAAATACACCACCTGTACTAAAGGTCATAGCCGTACCACTTGTGGTATGAGCTTTAATTTGTGTGTCTTTAAATGCAACGGAAGCCTTAGTATCTATAGTAAGACGCATTTGTTGCATTAATTTCTTCTGAATAGGATTTTCAATATCAAACTCAGAAAGATCTCTTGATAATGAGCTATAAGGAATAGAACGGCCAATTTCACTAACAGTTACCTGTCTGGTTGATAGTGTGAAATCATCCTCTGGAATTCTTACGTTCTCATCTAGAGTTGAATCAGTAGGTTCTCCAACATTAGAAACCCTAGTGATTGTGATTGATTCGCCCTTACCTTTACCATAATCGGATTCTGGACGTGTATGATCCATGAATACGGAGTCTTCAACTGAAGCCATGCGTAAATCCATAGACATCTCATGATTTTTATAAACGCCTGTTGGTGCGTCAAATACCCAAGTATGTTGTGGCATATCTAAATTCCCTTATTAATTAAACTGATATGCTCCATTTTTATACCTATAGCTACTTCGATGCAAGTTTTCCCTCTCTGCGTTGTTTTTTACGCATCTTGGCTATAGCGGCCATACCCATCTGCTTTTCTGGGTTAGGTTTATCTTCTTTCTTTTCTTCTCTGTTGTTACCATCCCCTTCAACAACTACTTTAGGGGTTTCATTTTTATTCTTCTTTGGCTCTTTATAGGTAACAATGTATTTAGTTACTTTGTCACCAATTTCTTTTAATGCTTGTTTGCGTGGAAGCATACTAACTTCATCCCAATGCTTATTCATTAATGCTTCAACAATCAAATGATCTGTTTCTCTATCAAGCTGTTCATTGTCTTTATAGAATTCATTCCACATACTTTCTATAGCTTTCTCACTCTGATAATCATTCCTTATCGTTTCTTCACTCTTGGAAACAATTTTCTCTGTGTATTTTTCAATATAATTCTTAAAGTCCTGCTCATAGGTTTCAGAAAGAGGATCAGGAGGGGTAAGGGGTTCTTCTTTTGCTTCTGGTTTTGGTGCTGTAGCAAGTCCATCTATCCTGCGTTGCAATGCTTCATACTGTAATTGGGAGGTTGATTTATATTCTTGAAACTCATTTTGTTGTGCTTCTATCAAGGCTGCTGCCTCTGGAGTGACAGTAAGCTTCTTACCATTTATTGTTATTTCTTTGGCAAGTTCTGTGGTTTTATCTTCTTTTTTCTTAGTTTCTTCAACTAATGGTTTTCCGTCTTCTGGGTGTCCTTCTAATACAATATCTTCTGCCATACTTTAATCCTATTTTGTTAGTACATCATTAACAGTTTTTTTAGCTTTACGGTCAAGCTTTCTTGCCATAACTCTAGCAGTATGTACCTGTGCAATGCAAGCGACAATGAATTCTGAATTTAGTTGGACTGTGTGAGGGTTATCTATATGTTCTGCGTAGTGTCTAACGGCTTTATCTACCATCTCTTCTTCACTATCTAATAGATGTTCTTGCATTTGCTCGTTCAGAGCTGTGGCCTGCATAGCCTTTTCTTCTGGTGTCATCGTCTATGAATAGCGCCGATAGGGGTCATGATAGGAGAATCTTTAATCTTAAGCTCTCTATACATAGCATCAATAAACATCATTTGTTGTTCCATAAGATTCTTTATGGCAAACAAAGAAAATTTCTCTGCTGGACTTAGATTCTCTTGGTTAGGTGCGTTTTCATTCCACCATACCGCCATTTCATTGATTTGTTCTGCTAAGTCTTTTAATTCTGGACTCATAAGCCTCCCGTACTAAATGATTCTTGGTTAATTTCGCTGGCTACTCCTGGCTCTCCAGGGGCTGAAACATTACCTTGTTGGTTGCCATTTAACCCTAATCTCTCTGCTATGGCAAGATCTGCCTCTACTTCTTGGTTTCTCTGATTCTCATCTTCCACTTCTCTTTCTAAATCTTCTGGATTTATATTAATACTCTTCATTAGGGTGTTAAGTATTTTATCTGGGCTGTATCGTTTCATAGCGGCTGGAGCAATGAGCGGGTTTTGCGCCACTACTTGTGTTAATGCAAGCAATCTTTGGAATTCTCTTGACTTCTGAAGCGTTCCAGATAGTCCAGTAACCTTAAACATGCATCCTTGGCCCATAGTGGTAAATCGTTCAGCAGGAGTCATCCTTGCTAATATTAAGGTTTCTTTTGCGGTCAATGCGCTACCTACGTCAAACACCTCTAAATCATCAGCGTTTTGTAGAATAGTCAACCATGCCTTTTTCAATAACTTTTCAATACCTAACTGCATATCATTAGTGATGCCTTCTAAGGTAACTGCTTGAGAATTACTAGCTTCTAGTACCTCTGTAGCGCGAACCTGTTTTGAAGGGATCTGACCAGACCGAATATCATTCGTTAGTACAGAAGAATTAAACTTACTTTCAAGAAGGTTAAACACCGCTAAAGCATCAGTAGGTACATTACCTTCTGTCACCTGTTCCAACACCTTCGCATTAGCAGGAGCATCCTCAACCATTGTGAGGGTTCTGCCTTGAGAAATACCACCAGAAACTTCTGCTGGGTCTTCTAATAAATCACTTCTAAGCTGTCTAACTCCCCAAACACTAGCAATACCACCATCTAGTATAAGGTTAAATAATTGGTTCATAGCTAGGTTTAATGGAACACCTTGGTCATATAAAGCTCTGTTAAATACGCTATGCGGGATTCTGATCAACGGTATCTTGACAAATGGACTCTCTCCATGCCAAAAAGGGAAAGGTTCTTTCCTAAGAATGTACTTATCATTAGCAATGACTACTAATGCTTTCTCTATATCTATAGATCCATCTTCTTTGGGCAAAGTACCCCAAAATTCAGTGATTTTTACTCTTTTTCTTGTTTTAGGCGTGAAATCATCTTTGTTTTTAGCTCCTTCTCTCGCTGTTTCTTCCTCTAACGTGAAATCAGCTACTATTTTGTCGACTTCTGAAGGTTTATATACGGGTTTTCCGTCTAAACCCTTAACTTTTGTGAGTGCTTGAACATCCCATAGGTCTTTTTCTATCTCATGGATCTCATAACGCCCTCTACCTGTTGGATCAGGCTTGTATTCTTCATTTTTAAGAAGAGGAATGTCCAATTTCCAAACTCTATCGTCTGATCGGACTACCGAATCTCCTTCGACTACAAAATTCTGCTTAGTGTGCGCCATAGAACCTTTGACTTTGAAGACCATATAAGCTTCTAGTGCGGCTGTTTTAGTTCCATCACTCAATTTAACGTGAATCGTGTCGCCATCTGCCAGATTTTCCAGATAACAACGCATGATCTCGCGTATATTCTCTTCAGATATAGGAGATAATGGTGCAGTTACTGAAAACCAATCTCCAAATTGACTCAATGCTTTTTTAACGAAAGAAGATAATTGTTCTACCGTTTCAGCGGTCATTGGTAGGAATTCTCTAGACTGACCTTCTGCCTTATGGCTCCAGTCTTGCTTAGACGCATAAGCATCTAGATTTTGTCTGTTCTTTTGAAGCCTTTCTCCCATAGCGTCTTCTGACTCTGTGCGGAACTCTTCAATAATTTTAATCGTATCTTTATCAGCCATAGGAAATTTGCTTCATTCGTTTTTTGGTAGTGTTGTATTTTGCTACACAACGGGTACAAACGCCAATAGAGGCTTTTAATCTGGATAGTTCTTTACCACACAATCTACAATATGCTTTACGAGTAGCTGATTTGTTTGACTTTTGTTCTATATCTTCTAAATCTTCTACGCTTGATTGGTCGCTCATAACATATAAAATATCCTACTGCGTCTGAAATATGTGTACGGGCATAGTAGGGGTCTGATGGATTTCTGGACTTTTTAATGGTTCCGTCACTATCCAATAATACACCCTCAAGATCCTTGATCAGTTCTCTACACTGAGGATCTACCTCTACATCCATTTGCCCTTCTGGGCCTTTTAGGGCCATATTAACAGCATCTACTCTGTTTGTAATGGGAGGATTAGATTCTGGAACCTTTTTCTTGACTTCCAGGTCATAGCTTCTTAGCTCATTGAACATAATAGTCCATGTTGAAGCGGTATCATCCTTACTAACTTTCCTATTGCGGCCAGTAGCATCACCATATATATGAATTTCATTGGGATGATCTTTGATGTATGGATAAACCTTGTCGATCATTCCTGCTATAGATCCGTCTTCTGTAGAAAACTCTCTAAAGAACCTGAATTTTCCCTCATCTACTTGAGCTAAAACGCAAACAAGAGGATCTACGTTAAAGTCCCAGGCCCAACATAGAGGTAGATTTGGGTTGATCTGCATATCTTTCTTTATGTGGAACTTTCTTGTGAAGTTATGATAAGCGCGAGCGCCACCTAATCCTGGTATTAGTTCACCAAGTAATCTGATCTTTCCTATAGTTGTTTCTGGCGGGAATAAAGCTTCTAAAGACCTTATCTCTGCTTCTTCAATATAAGGATTATCATAGGTTGCCCAATTGAATACCTTTGCGTCTTCCAGTGTTCCTTCTCTGTAAGGCTCTATCACTTCTGGAAACATCCATGTGACACCACCTTTCATTCCTACTGGCGGTAATAGTGTAGCGGTCACAAAGGTTTGTAATCTTCTCCCTGCCTCAACACGCATACATGCTTCGTCAAAGTGAGGTTTTGGCGGTTCTTCATCAAAATGAATCCAATCTTTACCAGCACCTTGTAATTTATCAGCACCAGCTTCTATAGATCTGAACTCAATGATAGACCCATTTTTAAGTTTAAGTATTCTGTCAAGAGCGTTCCAATGCGCAATTTCTCTATCCGGTATAAATGGAGGTCGTTGTCCTGGTGATACATTCCCGTTATTAAAATATTTTGGCTCAACAGTAGTTCTGGAGAATTTGGAATCAAGAGCAATAACCCATCCGGCGGTAGCCCTGTCTCTAACTTCAATAGAGGTTTTGCCAGCTCCAGAGAAGCTGCTTGCGGGTCTGTCTCTACCAAATCTAGCAAGCTTTGCTCCACAGTAACTACCGATATCTGTCTTACCTGATCTGTTCCCACAAAACGCATAAACTCTCGGTATTTCTTCCTTAAGGACTGCATCTACAAACTCCTGCTGCTTTGGGAAAGGTTTATAAGAAATTAAAGGGTCGTCAGCATTTCTATCTTTAACAGCTTGCTTCAATGCAAGTAATGTCTCTAATGCTTGTCTTTCTTCTGACATTTAGGTTCTTTGGTTTTCTATTTTCATTCGATTCATTTAATTAACTTGGTCTTCTAATGTAATTAGATTCATTCCTTTAACGTGGGTTTGTTACATAGTGTGATTCGTTAGCTTTTACTGTGTTTTTTTATTTTTGTGTCTCACTTTCATCTGACTGGTTTTCTAATTCAGTTTGGTTCGATTTAATTGTGTGGTCTTCTATATGCGACTGACTTTTCAATACCTGACCTTCTATGGTATTAGCTTCTATATGTTCTATCTGTTGCAGTAGTTCTGAATCTGACATCTCTGCCATATTCTGTATCAATATGTTGTATTGATTCGTTGGGGCTTGATCTTCTTTGTATCCAGCGGCTTTTCTGAGAATAGATAATGCTTGTGCATATCTGTCTGGGTATTTCTCTGCAAATACGTTAATCGCTTCCTTGCTCGGCGCTGCCTCTATGTAGGTCGCCATCAGTTCTTGAAACATTGTCACATCCTGCTTTTGGATGGACTCCAGTATCTTTTTTGGGTCTGAATGTATTATTTGGCTCACAACGCGCTAGTATCCATTTGTCTATAAGATCTGTAGATGTTACCAGATTTCCGTTAGGTAGTTTTGAAGCGGGGAATCCATGTATTCTTATCCATGTGCTAATAGTTGTAGTGCTTCTATTACAATACTTAGCTATCTGTTTTCTTGTTTCTAGTAACATCAAACATTCAAAGGCCAAGCTAGTCCATTATTCTTAGCATAGTTCTTTGCACACTTGAGCGCGGATTGTCCAGGGTTTTTGGTATCACACATCATCCTGCCTATGCGATCCCATTCCCACTTCTCCATGAGTCTCAGTTCATACGCGGATTTACCAATGGATGATTTCATATCTAGCTTATTCCCAGACTTGACCTCTCCAGCAGAAATCTCCGCTCTCAATCGTTTAGCATCTTCTGTTTCCACAAGATATCCTTCAACGATCATGAATCCTTTTGTCATCACCCAATCTAACCATTCAGAGGTTCTATGTGGATGTGTATCTAACCATTCTTGTTTACTCATATCTTGCCTCTATCAATAGTATCCTGTATCAGCTTCTTCTCTGCCTCTTCATCCATACAGCCCACTCTACTCAGCGGCTTCCTCTCACTGTGGAAAGAATTCTTCACCTCAAAACCTTTCTTTCTGTTGATCTCGAACATACGCCGCGAATACTCATCAGAAGATTCATTAGGCATACGCTTCCATTCAGGATGCTCTGCTATCTTCTTCAATAATATATCTTCCGAATTTATTTCTGCCATATCTATGGAACCATTATACCTATATAAGTCTAGCAGTCAACACTTACAGAACTGGGGATCATTGGAAATCTGTTTTCATATGAAACTCTCATCTTGGTTCGCCAAGGAGAAATATTCACTGGCCTCTGGGTCTTCTGTCCATACTTCGACACAGCCCTACGATACAGATGCCTTGCCCTGCTGATGGATATCCCGTACACCTCAGCCATAGATTTGAAGGTCATCTTCTCATCATCTCTCATGGTCATCATGTGGTGTAATCTCTCTTCCGTCCATTTGCGTTGCTTCTGGCCTCTGAGATGCCTATCTATACATTCCTGTGCGGCCCTTTGTAATACATGTCTGTGATCCTGGTCATGACAACTCCAGTAATCCTTTGTGGTCACTACGCTATATCTCTTAGTCTTCATATATCCTCCTACTCTTATTACATCATCTCATACTTGTCCCCCTAAGTCTACTTATATTATACCCCTATAGCTTGTGGGTTAATTCTATTTGTGAGATTGGGATATAGATAGAGAAACAGAGACCATACACACACCCACCCCCACCCTTCAACCTAGTCATAAATAAAACTAATGAACTATATAAGTAGATATAAATAACTGATGAGCCACAACTACAACTAGCTTAGGTTTGGCACTGCATAAGTATTAGCGTGATTTGAGATGAACGGTAGGCTTATAGCTATGTGTGTAGCTGTGAGTCTTGTGGGCTGTGAGTGATAGATAGATTGGTACATATCTAAACTACATGTATTAACAGCTAAGTATACAGCTAAGTATACAGCTATCAACTAAGACCAATGACTATGTTATTCAGTGTTA
>JBFIJM010000011.1:0-42165 GCA_041600715.1 Saccharimonadales bacterium (SeqCode)
GACTTATGCCCGATTCCAACTAAACAAACATGACCATGCTTTCTATTTCCGACAAACATATAGTCTCTTAAATTAAAGCCAGAAAATGCTCTAGCCTTAGTTAATGTTCCATTGTTTTTAAATTTTAAATTGAATCCGAACGCAGTAGGACTCCCAGACCTTAATTCTACTTTTCGCAAAGACATATTTTTCAATTCTTTTATAGTTACAAATCCTTTAGCATCGTAGCTAGATTTCATAGCCCAAATTCTCATGTGAGATTTTCTTTTAAACAGGTTTAATAGTCCTTGACTTGGGTTAGGCATACCTTTTGTTTCTTTGTATAAGTTAATCATTTTAATTTCTCCTTAAATATTATTCTCATTCTCTGCAAAAACTCATAGCACCACTTAAAAAGTCGAGCATGAAGCATCTCTATATTGTGTTCGTACCTATTAATCTCCATCTAGACCTCTCAGTGCTCTGGTAATCGGATGCCTATATCCAAAGTAAATTTTCCCTACATTACCCCATGACTTAAAATTCTTGTTTCGCTTAATCAAGAAAGTGCAAATCTTTTGGGTAAGCCTTAAATCAGCGCCTAAATTTCTAACTAAAGCTAGAAGTTTTCCGCTAGTCGTAACCTCTTTTCTTCCATCAGGATGCACCTTATAAGTCCTATAACAGCTAATAATGTTACTTATTGAGACTACAGGTAATAGAGGATAAAACCAAAAACCATACTTTTTATAGCCATAATAAACTATATCTCTTGGATGAAGCCATAACCTTTTACCCACCCTGAAAATACTCTCAGTTAGTTGAGGGTAAACAGAAACAAGACCTGTTTTGTTGTCGTGCGATATTCTCTTATTGTTATTCTTTTCAGTTTGATAGAAGAAAAGCACTCTATTGACTAACTCGGGGTAAGCTATTTTTTCGTATGAGTTAGGTATTGAGCCAGTATAGTCATTTAGCAAACTGCCTAGTGATGTATTTTGTAGCTCATCTCTATATAATAACAGATATTCAGAGGTGAAAAGAATTTCATTCTCTGAGCTATCTTCAGTAGGATTTTCTACATGGTGCATAAGTCCACGATCATCAAAATATTTATAGTCTAAAATCATAACTACCTCACGAAAAGTGCTAAGAGTAAAAAGCCAACAAGAATAGCGGAAAGCATTTGCCCAAATTCTATCATTAGTTCCATTTTAGACCCCTTTCTATTGATTCAATCTCGGCTAGTGTGAAAATTGGTTCCTCTGTTTCCTCAGGTTCGTCCGAGTAGCCATTTTTTAGTAGCATTGTTTGAAGTAGTGAAAAGTCAATGTTTAGTTTGTGTTCATAAGTTTCCATTAGTTGCTCCTTAGTTTTTTAAATGTTTTATTGGGCTTATTAATCCTTCTTGTTCTAATCTTTGTATACTTGAAAATTTATAGTGACCGCCACCATAAAAAATTGATCTCAATACACTAACTGAAAGTTTAGTTCTCTTTGAAATATCCTTAACAGTTATGTATTGAGGTGATTCTCTATCCGCATTAGTCCTAGCAAATAATGTATCAAGTTCTCTTTCTATTGCTTCGGTTAATGTTATATTATTCATTTCATGCTCAACTTGTTACATATGTCAATACCAAAGCAATCACGTTCTATTTTATCAGCATTTTCCGCTAAGAATTGTCTAAAATCTTCAAACTGTTTTGGATCAACTCTAACTCTCCAACCATAAACCCAACTATCTTTACTACTATAATATCTAAGATTATCTACTTCTTTACCTAGCATTAATATATCGTGCTTTACTTTTGTTTCGTATCTTTCAATCCTATATCTATTATCTAATTCTTCAAGTAGCTCTTTGGCTCTTTTTTGTTTCAGTTTTAATTGAGCGGATTGATAATCATTAACTAGTTTTATCCATTTATCATCAAGAGCAATGTTTTTACGTCTATTCTCTTTACTATTAATGGGCAATAAAAGCAAAAGAGGTAAATCACCATGTTCTAAATGTTCACTATTTAAACAATTATTACAGTATTTAAAGTCAGTTTCTTGTTTAGGATATTGTTTTCCACAATAACCGCAAGATAAAGTATTATTTAACAGCTCTTTTAGTTCTTTTATCCCATCACCTCTTAAAAAATATCCTTGCTTTACGTCATTATTGGTGAAAACAAACTCATGCCATAAAAATACACGTTTACCGCATACAGTATTAAACTGATTATTAAATAAATGAGCCGTATCTATTTCAACCTCTTCAGTTAAAGAGTCATAAAAATCTTTACTCTTTTTATAATTAACTGGATGAGTATCCTTTAATTTATATCCTAAAGATTTACATTCTTTTACTATTTCTTCATACTTAGAATTATGATTAGGATAATATTCATCATCATTAATCACATATCTGTATTTTACTAATTCCACTTTAACCGTTTTCATAATCTTCCATCTCCTTTGGTATTCTTGCAACTCATACCATTATCAAGCTGTTTGACATTAGTAAAATCTTACATTACCCATTTTGCACCTCTTCCACGATAAATTTTAATAATTTCTTATAGGTTTCTTCGTTCTGGATATACTCAATAGTAACTTTCTTTTTATACGTGCTTATCTCTGTTGTAATCCTCGGAGTCTTACTGGTATCATGCCAAATGATTGCACTATCAGCACAAACGTCAAAGCCTAAGGACTCTAAGTAGTCTTTTTGTTCTTGTAGTTTTCTTTTTTCCTCTTTTTCCTCATTGATTACTTCGGCTACTCTAGCGTTAAGTTCTTTTAGCTTAGGCATAAACTTATCTATTCTAGCTTGTAGGCGTTTGCAAGTAGCTCCAATTTCTAAATCAGCATTAAAGCCAACTTCATCTATTTTAAAGCCTAATTTCCACTCAGATAAATCATACTTTCTTCTTAGTTCTTTTGTAGGGTAAAAGGATACTGAGCCTTTATTGCCCGAATTACCATACCAACGAATAAACATTTCTAAATTGTCGTATAGTTTTATAGATGCACCATGATCGTGGTTATCCAGTATTTCAGCATTAACAAAATGCTTTTTTAGTTCTTCTATTCTTTGCTTTTCTGTTAGGTCTTTTAATTCTCTAAATTTCATTTTTCTAACTCCTATTAAAGCCCCGCAATTAGCAGGGCATATTAAATTAATTTTTATTAAACTTTTGCAGGCATCATTAAGATTTGAATATTATCAACGTGCTTTCCATTACAAGTCGCAATTGTTGGCTGTAATGGTCCTTTGTTTAAATGCCATTTAACAATTTTAGCTTTGAATAATTCTAAAATCTTTACAAAGTCTTTTAAGTTAGCTGTAGCCATTCCAAAGATATTTGATTCAATTTGCATCGGCTTATCAATTAATCCGGTAGGTATTAGGGGTTCAAATTTTGGATAAGTATCGGCATCATGGAAAGTAATATCAGCGTCTATTGATTCAAAAATAATACTAATAGGTGTCTTTGCTACTGTTGGCTTTCTTTCAAATTTAATGACAGTATCAGAGATATTAGCTTCTTCTAGTCGAGATGAAATATACTTAAAAGTAACTAAAAAGTGACCATTAGTAGCTGTAAATTTATATCTACCGATGCCCAGTCTCTTAACGTGTACTTTATGGTGAAGTGAATATCTACTTTCATCTTTAACCATAAATGCTAGTTTACTAATAATGTTCAATAAGTCCGATTCAATGTGTAATGCTTTCATGCTTTCTTCTCCTATGTTTTTACGTTAAATAGAATATATGTTTAAGCTTAAAAGTATGTCAAAGTATTTTTTAGTATTATTTTAATTATTTTAAAATTATCAATAATTATGGTAAGTTAAGTTGTAGGCTATGAGGCTTGATGTAGTCTCTTTATAGTGAGTTTTTAAGGAGTGTTAGGACGATGATTATTAGTAAGGAAGTTAGAGAAGAGTTGAAAACTAGGATTCTCCTAGCTATGAGGAGTGGTTTAAGTTTTTGTGATGCAGTCAATAGTGTTGGTGTGGGGCTGACGACTGCTGAAGGTTGGTTGAAGAGGGATAGATTCTTTAAACGTGGCGTTAAAAATTTGAGAGAGAGGGTTGCTAAGGAGGTGATTGAAAGTGGGTTGATGAGACTAGCTAGTGGTTTAGAGCTAGTAGAGCTTCGAGAGTCATGGAGCTATGAGGATGATCGAGGTACTGTTAGTTGCTCTAAGGTTACTAAAGAGCAATTACCTAACGTGAATGCAATTAAACTTTTAGCTAATAAATATGCTCCTAATGAATACTCCGAGAATATTAATGAAGTGAGTATAAAGATAACTCAAAGAGATCGCTCACTATCTACCGAGGAGCGTCTTAAGCTGTTAGGTTCTAAGTCGCTAAGTAAAGAAGACATTGAGGCAACCTATAAGCTCATAGAAGATAGAGTCAAAGAGATTGATCTAGGCTAAGTATTGAGAATCGTTGAGGTGCGGTGAGAGATGGCGAGGGATGGTGAGGGATGGTGAGGTGGTTGATAGCCCCCCTATGTAGGCTTTTAGAGTGTTGGTGTATTGATATAAGGAAGCTGAAAATTTTTCATATTTTTATAGAACTCTTGTTTGCTCTTACACCAATACCCAAGCTGAAAATTTTTCATATTTTTATAGAACTCTTGTTTGCTCTTACACCAATAGACCCTAAGTAAAACTCCCAGTAAAACTCCCCGTACCTCCAAAATTTCCCTCACAGCCTACGAGTTAATTTCCAATAAGTTGAAAGTTCCTAGAAATTGAATTAAAGTAAAATCTACGATCATTTAAGGAGTTTAAAATGGCTGAAAAGAAAACTAAGAAAAAAGAAACTGAAAAGGTAGAAAGCCCAAAGGTTGAAGAAACTGAAAAGGTAGAAAGCCCAAAGGTTGAAGAAACTGAAAAGGTAGAAAGCCCAAAGGTTGAAGAAACTGAAAAGGTAGAAAGCCCAAAGGTTGAAAAGATTTACTTAGGTAAGCATCCAGTTACGGGAGAAAAGTTATACAAATAACTTCCAAGACTCTTTCCGCTGAACAACTAAAAGCACTAGAGTATGAGACTGACTTAATTGCAGACCTAGACTTAGTTTGGAAACCTCATGCAGGTCAGGCTCTCATCATAGATGCTTTGTTCAATAAGGGAGTCAAAACTGTTTTTGGTGAATGTGGTAGAAAGTTTGGTAAGACGGACGCTATGGGATATTGTCTTTATAGATATGCCCTAAGTAACCCTAACTCAGCTTGCTACTACATCGCACCTTTTCAGAAACAAGCAAAGGAACTAATCTGGGCAAACAACCGCCTACAGAATTTCTTTTTGCCTACTATCGACCCACACACTAACTTAACGGAAAGTGGACATACTAGGGAAGAGGCTCACCAAATATTTGAGGAGCTTGTAGCTAAGTATGGTGTTAAGGTCAATGATTCCGAAATGAGAATAAAGTTTGGTAACGGCTCCTTCATAAAACTTGATGGGGCAGATAACTACCAAGCGTATAGAGGTATAAATCCACACTTCATGGGGTATGACGAGTTTAAGGACCACCACCCTAAATTTCATGGGGGTATGGAACCTAACTTAGCCACTTTCGATGCACCTCTATTCATAATAGGTACACCTTGCGAGGGTGATGAGCCGAATGAGACACAATTCAACTCTTTAGCCGATTATGCTAAGGTGGCTGATGAGGAAGTGCATTTTAGTTTCCCTTCTATGGTAAACCACCACGTTAAGACTGATTTCTTTATCAGAACTAAAAAGAAGTTGTTAGCTAGAGGTGAGGACGATAAGTGGTTTAGGGAATATATGGCTTTAAGGGTGAAGGCAGGTCAGAGAATGATCTTCCCGATGCTCGAAAATACTGATGTGACTAATAAGGAGACAAAACACGTTAAGTCTGAGGAGTATATAAAGGATAAGTTCTTTAGAACTAAGAAGGATTGGGATACAGTCCTAGCTTTTGACCCTGCGAGTACCTCAACTTTCGCAGCCTTACTGGTAGCAGTGAATAGGTATACTAAGCAAATCCTAGTTTTGGATGAGATATATGAGCAGCGTAAAGGTCATATGAGTACGGGCAAAATCTACCCTAGAGCCATGAAAATGTTAGATAAGTGGCGAATAATGCACGATACTTGCAGGATTATTTACGATAATGCGGCTGCATGGTTTAGTGCGGAAGTCGCAGATAGGTACGGATATTCTTTAGAACCTTGTATGAAGGACGTTAAGAATAAGGAAGTTAGACTCTCCTTAATAAAGGATATTCTACTTAGAGATGATCTGATGCTGATAGGGGCTAATTGTGAAAAGTTCCTATGGGAAATGATTAACTATCGGGTGGATGATAAGGGGAAAATTCCTAAAGAGAACGACCACCTTTTAGATTGCTTTAGATACATTTTGAGTAATTTATATTATAATGAGCTACCCCCAACTCTACACGTTGAAGAAACTGAGAGGAGGGGATATACTATGGAAGAGGACTTAGGCTCTAAGTCACACTTAGACCCATTGGCGAGGATAGGGGATGAATACTTCATTTAAGAATGTTGTACTGAATACTTTATTAGAGGAAGAAGAAAAGAAAGAGGACTTGCCAAAAGGTGACTCCAAATTAGATAATAATAAAAAATTATGGGATTCACTTCTAGAGAGTGAAGAACCCCTTAGAGCAGGAGGGACGAAGAATGATCTTATATACTAGCTTAGCTATTGCGGCTTTTGCGTTTTCAATTACCACAGCAATTTTCTCTATACTGGCTTTCTGTAAAGTAGTAGGGATGGAGAAGTCTACCCACCAAATCCAATGGATGCCAGTAGAGGGTGAGAATCAAAACCCTACGGGTAAAGAATTACTTAAACAATTCGTACCAGACGAAGAATATTAGGAGATAATATGACCTTTACAGATTCCTTCGATGATTTTAATTCTACCGAAAGGCAACTAGATAATATAGATCAGCCACCTTTTCAATTCAGAGAGAAGAAAGATGAAGATAGTACCCATGAGTGGTTACTCAATAATTACGATAATTGTGAAAGGGCTGCCCATAGTCGCAGAATCACCTACAGAAGGTACCAAGCACTCTATAAAAATATTCATTGGAGATTCTTCGACACCAGAGATACCCGAAGAGATATGGAGTATACTAACAAACGACCTAGACACTCAGTAAACTTTGTTAGAGAAATGGTGGACTCTAAGGTAGCTCAAAACAGTAGATTGAAGGCTAACTTAGCGTTTATTCCTTGGAATGATGAAAGTTCTGATGTGAATAATGCTAAGGCTTGCAAGTTGATGTACGATGCAAGGGCTGAGGAAATCGACTTGGAGAAAAAGCACCAAGAACAGGATAAGACTACTTTCCTTTTCGGTCATTCAGCTATGTTTATTGAATGGGATGAAGATGCAGGTCCAGAGCATCCTGCCTATATAAAGTTAAAACAAGAATACCCAGATGGAATCCCTGCAAAGATTCTTAAACAACTTATGAAAGAGGAATCCATCAGAATTGGTGATGTATCTTTCAAAGTATATGGACCCGATAGATTCTATCCAGAGTTAAATAAGGAGAATCCAGAGGACCTAGACCATGTAGAGAAATTGGACTATATCCATATTGATACAGTTAGAGCTATGTACCCTAAGAAGGCTTCGGAAGTTATGGAAAACTCTAGGGAAATTTATGATTTTGACTCCTCGGAGTTAATCAGACCTAAGAATCTAGTAACAGTTAGGACTTTCTACCACAGACCTACTAAATTTTTCCCAGAGGGTGCTAAGATCGTTTATTGTGACGACTGTATCCTAGAATGGACTGAGTATCCTTACTCTCATGGTATGTTGCCTTGTATATTTGATAAAGATTTAGAGATATACGGGGAGTTTTGGGGAAGATCATTCCTACAAGATATTGAACAGTTACAGAGATTCTATAACAATATTCAATCTTCTCAGGCTAGAGATTACTCTTGGGCTTCGGCTCCTAAGTGGATGATGCCTAAGGGTTCATGCAATGTAACTTCCCTAAATAATGATTTAACTATTGTAGAGTTTACTGGTCCAGTAGCTCCTCAACTAGTTACTCATAACCCTACACCTCCTCAAGCGTTTCAATTACAGGAACACATCGAGAAGAAAATTACTCAGCACTCTAATGTCTACGATATTAGTAGGGGTGAAGTTCCTACAGGTGTAACGGCTAATAGTGCTTTAAGATTCCTAGATGAGCAGGAATCTCAAAGGATTCTAGTTCAAGAAACTAAGAGAAAGAGGAGAGTAATTTCAGTAGCAAAGATGGCTCTTGAAGTTATGAAGCAATACTATAAGCCTAACGATGGTAGGACAGTAAGAATACTTGGGAAGAACAATGAATATATGATTAAGTCTTTCCAATCTGCTGATTTTACTAAGGTTTACGATGTAAAGCCTGTAAATTCCTCGGCACTACCAGATACTAAGGCAGGAAAGATCAGTACGATTATTGACCTTAATACCGCTACTCAGACAGACCCTATTTTCCGTAAAGAGGAAATTATCCAAATGCTAGATTTAGGTAATGAGGAGTATTATGTAAGTAGAGCTACTGTTTCAGTAAACGCTGCTAATATGGTATTGGACTCAATGTTAAATGGAGAGGCGGTTCCAAGTCCTGAGGCTTGTGATGATTTAATGGTTTACTATAGTGTGTTTGATAAAGCTATTCAGCAACCTAGATTTAAGACTAAGGTTGACCCACAGATCAAAAACTCTATAGCTGAGTACATTAAAACTCTAGAATATTTAATGTTCGAGAGAGCTAAAGTCAATATGAAATTTGCTATGGAATTATCTGAGCTAGATAACTACCCTATGTATTTCAGACCTGAGATTTCACTCCTAAAACTAATAGCTATGCTACAGATGGACGCTCAGGGAGTAATGCCACAACAAAACCCTAGTATGAAAACTGATAAGGTAGAAAACCTACCAGAACAAAAGGAAATGAGCAATGAGCAATGATTTAGACACTTTTCAATCACCAGTATGGAACACTCAGGTTAGTACGGACACTTCTATTCAAGAGGAGGGTCTAGACACCTTCGCTAACTCGGAGGTTATTCTGCCTGAGGACGTAAAGGAAGAAGAAGATGGCAAAGAACAAAAACAAGCCCCAGAAAAACAAGTTCAAAAGCAATCCAAAGCTAAAGAGGACAGTCAAACAAACCACTTACCCGACCAAGATGATGATGAAGAAGGAAAGGAAGAAGGAGAGAGCCGACCAACTGACGATAAGCGAGACGGAGAGGAGGCTGAGGGTGATAGAGAGGATGGAGACAAAGTTGAGGAAACAAAGACTGATGCTAAACTCGAAGGAAAGACTATCCGACTTAAAGAAGGAGATAAATCAGTAGATATAAATGAAGAGGCTACAGTTCCCGTAAAAGTTAATGGGAAAAAGCAGTTTGTACCTATGAAGGAGCTTCTTTCTAACTATAGTGGGAAAGTAGCGTTCGATAAGAAGTTTGAAGAAATAGAAACCACTAAGAAAGAATTTAGCCAAGAGAGGGAAAAATTCGAGAGCGAGAAACAAGTTGTGGTAGATCATTTTTCTAAGATCGGAGGGATGCTTCAATCAGCTCTGACCGACCCAGAAAGTGACCCAGTAGCCGCAATGAAATATCTAGTTGAAATTAGTGGTAATGATGTGTTAAAGTTTGAAAAGAGATTAGTGGAACACTACTCAAACATAGTCCATAGCTTTGATGAGATGGATGATGCTGATGTAGGGCTTTACTGGTCTAAGCGTGAAAATGAGATTCTTCGTAATCACCAAGCAACCCAAGCTAAGCTTGCTGAGGAAAGGACCGCCAAAGAGCAACTTTCCAACACTCAAGTAAAACTTCGGGAACAGTACGGGGTTAGCGATACTGATTATACTGCGGCTCAAGAGAAACTTAGTTCTTTAGGGTACGATCTCAAAAACGTAACACCTGAGCAAGTGTGTAAATTCCATGTACTTGGACCACTTGTAGAAAAAGCATCGGGGTTATGCGAACAATTTGAGGACGACTTAGGGGATGATGAAATGGAAAGCCTAGTTCGAGATACTGCCAACATTATGTACCAGTATCGAGGGATAGACGAGTACGATGCTCTTAAAATGGCTGCAAAAAATTTAGGCTTTGAAATCGAGGACGAGTCGGAATATGTTAAGGCTCTCCAAGAGAAAACTCAAAAACCTAAGGACGTATTGGCTGACAAACAAAACAAAGATAGCCAGTATAGATATGGGAAAGTTGAGGAAGATAAGCCTGAGAGTTTTGATGATTTTGACAACTTTTAAGGAGACCTATTATGGCAAATTTTAATTTAACAGACCAAACGAATTTATTTAAAATTAATTACTACAAAAAATCTGAGAATATGTACAACAGCTACAATGTTCTTCATGGACGTATTAAGAAAAAGTACGACTTCACAGGGAAACAAAAGTTTGTGGCGACTCCACTTTCTTTCTCAGGTGGTGTAGGTGCAGGTAGCTTACCTTCTGCAAACGCAGGTAAGTATGAAGGTGCAGTAATTACTGCAAAGAAAGTCTATGCAGTAGCTGAAATTGATAGAGAGTCTATCAAAGCATCAGCTAACAATGCAGGAGCTTTCGTTCAAGCTACTAAAGAAACAGTACAAAAAACAGTAGAATCTTACATGAGAAACTGCTCAAGAATCCTTTTCGGTGACGGAACAGGTATTTTTGGTAAAGGTGACGGAACAGGTACTAACGTAACTGGTGCAGGTTCAGTAGGTTCTCCATACATCGTAACTTTCCCTGCTACAGTAGGTTTATGGAAGTTAGAGGCATGGGAAGAAAAAGATTTTGTAAATTGTGTTACTGGCTTAGCGGCTGATAATACTGGTGGTGCTGCTGAGGTTACTTTACTTGAAGTTGTAGAGGTTCTACCTTCAACTAGACAAGTAAAATTAGTCGGTACTTCTGCTAGATTAGCAGCTCTTGCAGGTGCAGCTCCTATCGCAGCTTCTGACGGATTCTGTATGCAAAACTCTTACCTAGCAGAGCCACAAGGTCTGAAAGGTATCGTTGATGCGTCTATCGCAGGTACTGGTTCACTTTACAACATTTCCGTTCAACGTAGATGGTCAATGGTTGCTAAAGATGCAGGTGGTGCAGGTGTAACAGTAGACAGAATGAACGAAGTTATGCTTGATGTAGAGAGAAAGATCGGTAAAGCTCCTACAATGATTATGACAGGTTACGCTCAGTTCAGAAGAATTTTAGCGTTACTAGAAGATCAAAAAGTTTATAACCTTCCAAACAAAAACATCAAAGGTAACTTGAGTTTCCAAGGTGTTGAGTTTATGTCAACTAGAGGTCCAGTAGGGATTTTCGTTGATAGATTTTGTGAAGATGATAGAATTTACTTCTTAAATGATTCACAAATCGAAGTACATCACAGACCAGACTTTGGTTGGTTTGACGATGATGGAACTGTATTCTTGAGAGAATCTTCAAGCGATGCTTACTCTGCAAGATACGGTGGTTACTATGAGAACTTCATCACTCCAACTGGACATGGTGTTCTTCATAACCTAGCTTTCTAATTAAGTTTTAAGGGCTACTGCTCAAAGTCCTTAAAAGCTCTAGGGGGAGGGGAGAAATCCCCTCTTTCCTTTGCTTTTTGAGCAACTAAGTATTAAACTATAAACAACGCTCCCAAGCGAAACAGGAGATTTAAAAATGAGTAAGAACAGTCTTAGAAGATCAATCAAAACAGCACAATTAAAAATTAGAGAAGTTATCGTAGGTGTAGCAGGTACAGCAGGAAACACAGCTCTAGGTTTTGATAAGAACTTAATACAAACTATCAATGACTTAGGGACAGGTAACTACCAAATAATCCTTAAATCAGAGTTTAGAGGTGAAATGGCTTTACTTCTAAAAGGATGGTCTACTTCTACAGCTCAAACTACTTTGGAAGTAGTGGCTACAGACGTAGATAGAATTACGGTACAGTGCAGAGATTTAGCAGGTGTGGCAGCCGATGCTGATATTATTCTTTGCCTTGCTATGAATGATTTTGATATACTATTTTAAATTCTAAGGGGCTTAACAGCCCCTTTGCACTAAGAAACCCATAAGGAGTGGAGGCAAAATGTCAAATATAAACGGCTTTTCAAGTCTAGACGTAAATCGAGAAATCGAATCACCATTAGGCAATAAATTCAAACTTGAACAAATACATCAGTCATTAACTAAAGACAGAACCTTAGTAGGTATGATGTCAACTTTAGGTAAATGGATGAGTGCAATTTCAGTAGGAGTCGCTCTAGACGCTAGTGGACATACGCAGGATTATATCTTAATTACAGGAAACTCAATACCTGTAAATGATTGGATTAGATTCTCCACAGGCTCATTAGTAGGTGTAGAGGCTCATGTTATGGCTAAAGATGGAGATTATTTGATTTTAGGGAGTAAACTTCCTTCAGTTCCTACGGGTGCAGATCAGATAACTCATTTAAGACCTATAACACCCACAGTAGATTTAAATGGAAATATCTCAGTAGTAGAAGGTGCTACCCGAATAGTGGATTTCTTAGACGCAGGGACTTTAATCCCTACTGGCGGCAGTGCTATTCCTGCTAGTGCATCAGCTCCACTACAGGTTGTAGCCTCTCTAGCAGCCCATGTAACTAAAATTCAATCGGTAAGTGATGTTGGGGAGTTTATAAATCTTTACAGTGATGCAGGCGGTGTAAACCTTATAGGTCACTTAGTATTGACCCCAGATGAAATGATAGACGTTGATTTAGCAGCCGGAACCTCACTATATATGAGATCGGCTAAAAATGCTGTTATTGACGATGCAGGAAGTGTAATCCAACTTAACCTTATAGGATAAAATATGAGCAAACTTACAATTTTAATTTTTTTACTTTTAACTTTAATGACTTTTGACAGCCATGCAGGTACAGGAGCAATCCCTAGTGGACCTAATATTAAGTTATTGAAGGACAACCTCAGATTCAAGTCTACAGATACTAAGATAATGACTAATGATTCAGACGACCCTACAGTAGTGGCTAAATCGGCTGAAATAGGCTCTATTTACATCCGCAGTACAACAGGTACTTTATACCAAAAAATGGATAGTGGCTCATCTACTAATTGGCAAGCTCTTTTAATAGGTGGTGTGGGACTCGGTACAGATAATCACCTAAGTAGATGGGATGGAACAGGTAGTCCTTCTTTACAGGACTCTCTAGCTATCTTAGATGATTTAGGAGGTCTAAGTGGACTCACGCAACTCGATGTGGATAATGTTCAAATTAATGGTAACACTATTAGCACTACTAATCTTAATGGGGACCTTCTTTTAGCTCCAAATGGTACTGGTGAGGTTAATATTTCTAAGGACTTAACAGTAGAAGGAAATTTTACTGTAAATGGAACTACAACAACAATCAATAGTACGACTTTAGAAGTAGCAGATCAGCAAATACTTGTAAATAAAGGGGGGACCCAAGCCTCAGCAGATATTAATGATGCAGGGATTTTAGTGGAAATGTCGGATGCTACAGATGCAGGGCTTTTCTACGACTCTACTCTGACTTCAAAATTTATGGTTGGTGAAGTAGGTTCTTCGGTTGAAATAGTAACTGTAAGTGGGGCTCAATCAATCACAGCTAAAACTCTTTTAGAGGTGGATAATCTGAGATTAGATGGAAACACTATCTCTAGTACATCAGGGGATATTATCCTAGATGCTACTTCAAATATAAATCTTCCTGATTTGACAGCTAGTACACCTTTAAAACTAGATGCTTCAAAAAATATTATAAGTGCTGATTTAGACTTAACTACGGATGTTACAGGTGTATTGCCTATAGCTAATGGAGGTACAAATTCCTCTACAGCTTTAAACAATGGTAGGTTAATGCTTAGTTCAGCAGGTTCTATAGTTGAAGCCTCAGCATTAACTAATGGACAACTTTTTATAGGTTCTACTGGTCTAGCTCCCGTAGCTTCGGCTTTAACAGGCACAGTAAATCAAATTTCAGTAACTAACGGAGCAGGGAGCATAACTCTTGCTACTCCTCAGGATATACATACAGGTGCAAGTCCTACCTTTTTAAACGGAACTTTTACTAATAATCTAGACGTAGTGGCTAATTTTGACGTGGATGGTGTAACTACTCTGGACAACACTTCAATTCAAAGTGTTGATGGAAACCCTGCTCTTTCAGTTAGTTCTACTGTATCGGGTACGGGACTATTAGTGACTGAAAGTGGTACAAATGCAGGTATAAGTTTAACAAGTAGTGGAGGCGGAAATGCCTTACAAGTAAACGCTACGGCACTTGTGGTTGACCCTTCTAATAATGTGGGTATCGGTATTGCTTCGCCTACTGAAACCTTGGAAGTTGTAGGCTCCGCAAAAGTCGATAACGTTAAAGTGGACGGGAATACTATAAGTTCTACAGATACTAATGGGGACTTAACTTTAAGTCCAAATGGTACTGGTGAGGTAGTTGTTACTTCTCCACTACAACTGCAAACAGAGACTACTCCTTCCACACCATCAGCAGGGAGTTTTAAGACTTATTTTAAAGATTCAGAGTTAAAATATCTCTCTAGTGATGGGAAAGAAAGACCCGTAGACACAGGGAAAGACCTTGATATTTTCTTCGATGATAATATTGAGATTAATAAAAGTGCTGACTGGACTTGTGGAAATAATGCTACCTTCTTAGGGGGCGGTACAGTTCAAGGTACTTTAAGTGATGATACAACTACACCATTGAATGGAAGTACGTCTTTACTATTTACTCAAGTTGCAGGGTCTACAAACGATTATTGTGCAAGCCCTGCTTTCTCTATTAAACCTAAAGTTGTAGGACAATGGGTAGGAGTTACACTTTATAATACTTACTCAGGTTCCGATGATGATGTAAAACTTGTAGTATATGATGGGTCTAGTGTCTTAGGGTCTGCCTTAGATACCATAAAGCTAAACTCTAATCCTACTAGAAGTTCATACGCAGTATTTATACCCCTAGGAACTACTAGTCTAAGGTACGGATTTCAAGTAGTAAGCGCTACAAATACTGCGGTCTTTGAACTTGACGATGTTGTATTCAGTTTAAATCCTTTCAATTACAAAGAATTAATGGTCAACCAGTATGGAAAATATAATGTTAGAACAGGTTTCGGCTCTACAGCTACTTTCATACCTTATTTTACAAATCAAAATTACCTAACAGGAGACAATATCGTAACAGTAGGCAATGATTCTACTAATGGTTTTTCTCTCACAGCGATTAAGGATTGTTCAGTAACCATGACTTTCCAAGCAGTATATACAGGAACAGGTGAGATTTTTGGCTTATCCAAAAACGCATCTAGTTTAACTACAAGTGTTGCCAGTCTAGTGGGGTCTGAAAGCATTGCGTATGCTGACGATAGTGGGAGAATAAAGACAGTAACAGCTACAGTAGATTTGAAACAAGGTGAGATATTTAGACCTCATGTGGGAACTACTGCTAACTTAGGAAACGCTAACGATTGGTCGGTATCCTTTCATGCGCAAGCTGTAACTGAACACGTTATTACACCTATGACGGACTCTACATTACCGACAACTGCATACACCCCTACTTTTGAAGCACTAGGAACTGTAAGTAATGTCGATGTATTTTATAAAAAGGTAGATGATGTGCTTTTTATCAGAGGTTTTACATCCGCAGGTACAGTTACAGCTAGTGATGTAACTATCTCACTACCTAGCGGCTATGAGATTGATTACAACAATGCCTCAGTGTCCAGTCGTAATCCTTTAGGTTATGGGATAAGACATAATACAGCGGTTAGACCTGCAGGTGAAGCAGCTCAAAACTCTATTATTTTTGCTGATGGTGTTGCTACTACTAAAGTATATATAAGTAGAGACCCTTTTGTGGATGCGACTTCTTTCCCAAAGTCTACAGGGAGTGGGACGTTTTCCAATAATGACGGGTTTAGTTTTTGGTTTCAAGTTCCTGTTAAGACAGATAGAAGTCAGAGATTCTTAGCGGCTATTCCAATAGAACAAGTTGTAGTGATTAAACACGTTGAGACTTCGGGTACTGGAGGCGGTACACTTACAGCGGCTACTTGGAATAAAAGAACTTTAAATACTGTAGAGGGTTCTTCTAGTGTGGTTTCACTATCCTCAAGTGAGTTTACACTACAGAAAGGACACTACTATATCGAAGCTAAAGTCCCTGCTTACCGAGTAGCAGACCATCAGGCAAGAATACTTAGCACCGACTCTTCTATCAAAATAGTTGGTTCTCCTAGCTATGCTAACCCTTCCGCCAACAGTTATGACTATTCCTTCGTACAAGGTTTTATAACCTTAACAGCATCTAAAGCATTTAAGGTGGAGCATAATATAAACACCTCGAACGGAGCTAGTGACGGCGGTAGACCTGCTAGTTTTGACGATGAAGTATATACTCAAGTAACCATTAGAAAATTAAGGTAGTGTATGGAAGAATTAAAGTCAAAAGCTAAAAAAGTTAGTGCCGCAGGAATCTTATTAACTATACTTTTAGGGCTTGTAAATGAAGCTAGAACGGCTATAGTGGATAACACAAAGGCTATTAATGAGATAGCCAAGAAGTCCTCAGTAAATGAGGCTAAGATTGAAAGTATCCACGAACACTACAAGGATATAAAATCGGATATTAAAGACATTAAAAGATTTCTATTAAGAGGTGCAAAATGAGTATAACTACTTTAGTAGAGTTTGATAATCCTGCTAACCATACTTTTGACTCTTCCAAAATCACAGTTAGTGGGGGTCAAGTAAAACAAGCAAGCCAAGTATTGCCCTCAGAAATTTTATACCACAACTTTAATGGTTTGGGGGTATTTTCCACAGACAGAGGTGGTCACTCTTTCGACCTGACTTTAAATGCCAATATAGGTAGTGGAAAGTTAAATCTAGACAGTAATGATCTCTCTACAGCTATTATACCTAGTATAAGTGGGATAACGGATACTTTTACAATTCAGTTTAAACTATACCCCAACTTCACAACAGTAACCGAAGCATATATGAACGTCCTTTATTTTAGGTCTAATGTTGATGGCTCCTCAGTAAGAGTCTACCTTCAAAATCAGGGTGGAGGGATAACTAGGGTTTGGAGAGAAGTTAGAAATGCAGGTGGTTTTACCATTAACAATAATATTTTAGGTACGTTTGACTATAGTGTAGTTACTGTAACTGAATTTGCATTAACTTTCTCCCCTACAACTATAAATTCGTATATTGATGGTATTCTAGTAAACTCCTTTGCAGGTGTCGTAGTAGATATGTCAGACTGTAGGATACAGTTTGGGGTGGGGATTACTCCTTATAGTAGTAACTATTCTATAGATGATGTAGCTTTACATTCCGCAGTTATTATAAATGCTAACTACACAAGCCCTAGTCCTGAGTTGTACCTCTACTCTACCAGTGCCTCCAATATATTAACTTCTTTGCAAATATCCGCAGATGCGTTATATGGTTTTGCTTGTACTAGGGATGTAGACCCTACTTTAAATAATGTAACAGCTCAGATTTATAAGGATGGGAAACCTTACTATTTGGTAGGAAGTGTTTGGACTCTTTCGGATGGGACTTATGCTCAATCTAGCTCATTATTGGATATTGCCAACAATATTGCTAGTTTCCCTGTAACTAAGGGAATAGGAGCTAATTTTCAAGTATCTCTATTCCTTATTTCTATCAGTGGATACGACACACCTACAGTAGATTCCTACTTAATAACTTATGATTATGGTTTTGAGGGTGAATTAGTGGGTATTTGTGCGGTTTACGGGCAGGTATTTGATAGCTCGGGAAAACCAGTAGAGGGAGCTACCATTGAGGTAGATGGAAAAGACTTTCTATATGGAAATGTTCTTGTAGCTCCTAAGACCTCTACAACTACTGATGCTGATGGCTCCTTTTCAATTTCAGTCGTGGAAACGGCTACTACAAATAATTTTGTGAATTTTAAGATTATTTATAAGGAAGGTTCGACTAAGAAAACCTTTAATTACAGTAAGAAAATTATACCTAATGCAGCCTCAGCAAAACTAAGTCTATTGGCTACAGCGGTATAATAGTTTATAATCCATTTAGGAGGATTTATGGCAAATTATGATGTTTACGACCAAGCGGCTTCACCAACTTATATGTCTGAGTTCGATGCTCAAGGGTCCTCAGGAGTGGGTGGTGCGTCTAAAGGTGCGGCTATGAGTGGGAATCCTTATTTAACCGCAGGTTTAGCAGGTTTAGAGGTCTATAATTCTGCTTTAAAGGCTAAGAATAGACAAAAACAGATAGAACATCAAAGCAGACTTCAACATAAAAATAGCATGATGAACGCTCTTGAATCGTTGATCGGTGTAAGTAGAGGTCTTTAATGAGATCGGTAAGTGAACTAATTGAAGAAGTTAGATTCCGTACGAATAAAATAAACTCTAATAGATTTACTGATGATGTATTGATTAGATACTTTGATGCGGCTCAAAGAGAGATTCAGAGAACTATATTTAATAGTTATCCTCAGGACCCTATTATAAGTAAAACTCTTGAAATCCCAGTAGTACAGGGTCAAAGAGTGTATGCAATGCCTACGGATATGTTGACTCCTGTTAGCGTCTTTGCAGTAACTCCTTTTAGACAATCTGGACAACGAGGAGAACCCCTTAGTAGGTTAAGTCCTATTGAGGCTTCAAATGAGTATGGGTATTTGTTGCAAGGTGGGAATATTGAGATTAATCCTGCCAGTATTGTAGGTGGGTTTGTAAATGGGACTCTTTGTATCCTTTACGCTAACCTACTACCTAGACTGTCTGATGTTTCGGATACTTCGGAACTTCCAACGATATGTGAAGAATATATGTTACTTTATGTGGAAAGGGCTATCCAAAGGGCTGACAGTTCTAAGGACGTTTCACTAGCTATGAGTTTTAATGCAGAAGAAAAACAAGCTATAAAGGAATTGTTTGCTAATAGTTCTAGGGACGTAAGGTATGTACCTACAGCTAATGCAGACTATATAAACTACTGATATGATACAACTAAAAAACCTAAAAGGGTTAAATTTAAGAAACTCAGATATTACTCGCTCTCCTGAGTATGCTTCATCTACTTTAAACGTAGAGAAGAATAGTAAGGGTGAGATAATCAAGAGGTGGGGCAGCGATCTAGTTCTTACCAATAGTGGGATTATAGACCTATTCGAGTATGTTGGAGTTAATAGGCTAGAACTAATAGCTCTGAAAAGTGATGGTCTTTATAAGCTATCTGGTGGGACTTTAGTTAAAATCCCTATGCCCACAACAGGAACCTATAGTTGGTCAGAGAAAACTACTATTACAGAGTATAATAATTGTCTTTATTTACCTGACCCAAGTGGAAAAGAAAACCTCTGGAAGTACGATGGCTATGAGTTCTATAGGGCAGGTTGTCCTGAGCCTTCTGTAACCCTTACAGGGTCCGTAGGTACTGGTAAATATTGGAGAATATTTATATCTTATCAGGACCCTAACGGAAACATTACTCAAAGTTGGTTCAAACAGTTTGACAATATAGATACTCCTACTTTTCAGTTTCAGCCTATCACTAACACAGATTATGATGGGTTCAAGCAGAGAAGGGGGACAGTAGGTGTTTCTCAAACAATAGACGGTGTAACGGAGCCAGTGCCTTATACTCTGGATGTAGTATCTCACAACTTTTTAGCAGGTGAGTGGATTAATGCTAGGACCTCAAGGGGTACAATAGTTCCCCTCCAAATAATAGCAGTAACCTCTGTAACTATAGAGTTTAACCATGACCAAGTAGACGCTGCGGCTAACCTACCTATCGGGTTAAATTATTCTTTTATTTTTTCTAATGTTGAAGGGGTTTCTAGAAACTACCTAATAAGAATATTTAGCTCTACAAATAAAGACTTTGGGTATACCTATACTAACAACTCTCCAAATTTCGGTTTGAATGACTTGTCTACCGCTTTTAATATCTCCCCTACACATGATTCTGCTAATTTCTTTATGACTGAGGAGTTTGATGATTCTAAGGTCAAAATCCTTCCTCCTAAGTTTAAGTATATTTCTACTTTCCAAGATTCCCTTATAGGGGGTGGGCTTTTAGAAAACTATACGGACGCTAGTTTAAATACTACTCCTGCGGATACTATAGTTTGGTCAGACTCTCCTGCTATTGGAACTTATGGTTCTGTAGAGTCCTTTCTAGCAGTAAATGTAAAAGCAGTAGGTATAACATCAGAAGGTCAGATCACAGCTTTACATGGAAATGACGATCAACTGGTAATTCATAAGCAAGAACAATCTTTCTTCCTTTCTGGGGATTTGGTAACGGGTAATTTGAGAGAAAGAAAAGCCCTAACCTCAGAAGTAGGAGCCGCCTCTCATAGATCAATAATCTCCGTAGATGGGGGTCATATTTATGTGGCTAATAGAGGTATTTACTTCGCTATGAGCGGTAATAAACCAGTAGAACTATCAGACATTATTGAGCCTCTATTCTCAGACGGGGCTTTACTCTCAGGAGAATTAAACCTTTTAGGGGCTAAGGCTGTTAATGACTTTAGTAGAGAAAAAATCTATTTCTGGATACCTTATACAACTACGGGTGGGATTATTCTTTGTTACGACTATTACTATAAGGAGTGGTACATTCATTCTGGAATAGATATGTCAGGAGGGATGGCTGAGGTAGGTAAGGATATTTACTACTCGGACGGAACTAAAATATTTAAAAGAAATCTAACAAAGTATAAGGATGATACTACTATTTTCCCTTGTCATTATAGATCAGGTTGGCTTGACCTAGGTATGCCTTTTCTCTCTAAGTCCTTCTCCCAACTAAGTATTATCTCTATACTGGCTAGTTCTTGGACGGCTAAGATTAAATCCTATATAGATTGGGACTTAACTCTAGCTACGGACGTAGAGGCAGACTTAGGGGATACTATAAAGGTCCAAGACCATGAATTGAATATGGACCAATGCAAAGCCCTAAGTTTTGAAATAGGCAATGAGAATGATGAGGCTATTTTAATTACTGGTGTAGCTCTAGACTTCTCAGCAGATCAGATAGTTATGAAAGGGGAGGATTAATGAAGAAAATCGACCTCCCTAGAAACTTTACAGAAGAAAATTATTCTAAAACTATAGATGAGTTAAATACACTATTTATTAACAATGTCACCTTAGAGAATAATCTTAGTGGGCAGGTGCTTGAATTTACAATACCTAATGGTGTTGAGATTAAATTAAAACATAGATTGAAAGCTACTCCTAAATATAGGATAATTCTAAGACAACAAGGGAATGGAGTGCTATTGGACGGAACTGATAGCCCTTGGACTTCGGATAGTGTATCCTTAAAAGTAGATGGAGCTAGTGGAGATACAACTTTTACAATTTTTTTAATGAGAGGTTAATTATGGGAATGTGGGATGATATTAAAGGAAGTTTAAGTAATCCTCTAACTTACGCAGCCCCCGTTTTGGGATACGCATCTACAAGAAGTAAAAGGAAAGATGCGGAGGAATCTCAAAGGCAACAAGGCATGGCTGATGAGAGAACTGCGAAACTTTGGGAAGGTATGTCTTACGGAGCTGATAAAGGCGAGAGTCTTTTTGGTCAGAGTGCTGAGACTACGGGGCAACAAGTCCAAGACGTTATGGCTAGACGTAAAGCTAACTTAGAGCAACCCTCAGCAGCCGCAGAGGAAATTAGACGCAAAGGTCAGCAAAATCAAAGACAAGTAGCTCAACGAGGGGGTTCGACTGCTCTCCAAGCTCAAATGGCTCTAAGTGGTTCCCAACAAGCTGCCCAGACTGAACAACAATATAAAGACGCTAGTTTGAGCAATTATCAAAACTTAGTGGGAAGTATTATGCAAAACCAGATGGCTTTAGAACCTGCTTATGCTAAGTTATTTTTAGCTAGTCAGTATGAAGCTCCACCTCAACAAAGCCAAGGATTGTTCGGGGGTTTGTTTAGTGGTTTAGGATTAATGTAGGAGAATTATATGGAATACAAAAAGAAACTCAAAATGAAAAAAGTTATGGAAGAGGCTGATAGATACAAACTGGACGCTCCTGAGGTTAAGCCGAAGTTAGCTAAGATTAAAGTGGATTTGTCCCCTGAGAAGAAAGAAGGTAAAATCCTAAAGATTAAGTCTAAAGGAATTTCTGAACCTAGTTTGATGGACCTTAGAAGTATTACTGATGAAGAAGGTAAGAAGTTAATCGAAGGTCAAAGAATTAAGAGAGAATTAAAGATTAGAAAGAAAATCAAAGGTATGTAATATGGCTAATTTGATGGACCTCCTAAGAGGCACGAACGATAGAGATATAGAGCTTGAGATAGCTCAATCAGCCTCAGACCCTTCTGAGTTTTCTAAGCATATCGCTCAGAGAAGGGAAGAAACTCAAAGAAATGCCTTGATTAGAGGGGCTACTCCTTTACTAGCAGGTTTCTTGTTTGGTGGAGGTGCTGAATCGGCTGTAGAGACTGCTAAAAAAGGTGTAGAGGAAGAATTTAATAGAGATCAGAAGTTAGCCGATATGGAGACTAACTACCTTATGAGTGCTTTAAAAGCCAAAGACTCAAAAGCAAGAGGAGGAGGCAGAACTTTCCAACAAGCTGCCTTAGAGGTGGATGGGAAAGTAGTTCCTGCTATTTTCGATCAAACTCTAGGTGTTTATAAGGATATGCAGGGGAATCCTATCAAGAGTTCAGAAGTATATAAAGGATATAAGAAGGACGTAAAAACAAGTCCTATTACAGGACAACTAGAGGCAGTTAGCGGACAGTCCTTAGAGTCCTCACCAATAAAGGGACATGAGGTAAAAGGACTATCCGAATCCCAAAGAAAAGAACTTAGGGAGGCAGGAAAGTCCTTATTCTCAGATAAAAGGTTTTCTACGGGGAGGGAATCCTCGGATGCGGCAGATCGGGCTTTAGAGATTCTTTACTCTAAAAACCCTGTAGGGGATGCAGGTTTATTAACTATTTTCCCTAGGATGTTTGGTGAGGTAGGTAACTTAGCGGCTCAGGAACAAGCTAGATTCTCAGGCTCCCCAGAGATAGTTAGAGTTTTCGAGAGGTTAAAGGCTAAGTATAGTGATGGTCTTTTAGGTGAGGAAGATAGAAGCGATCTTATAAAGGTTGCTAAAGTAATGGGAAGTTATAGTAAATCTTTAGTTAATAAAGCTATTGATGAGAGAGTTGAGTTTGAGTCTACTTTAGATAAAACCTCTAAGGAGGCTCTAGAAAAAACTTTAGGCAAATTCAGACCTAAGACTAGTAAAGTAGGGAAAGTAGCTAAAAAAGCTGAAAAAGAATCTCAAAAAGTCGAAGGTGTTATAATAGATAGATACCACGATGGGAAACACATTAAACTTAAAAAGACCGATAAGGGATGGATTAAGCTATGAAGGAAAGGTACTACACCGATGAAGAAGTTATGGCTATGGCTAGAGTCCCTAAAGATAAATTAAAGATGAAGCCTAAGCCAAAACCTAAAGAGGAAATAAAGTATTATACTGACGAAGAAGTTATGGCTATGGACCCTATTCCTAAATCCTCGGAACCTGTTAAGGAAGAAGGCGGCTTAGTGGACTCCGCACTAGGGGCTTTAAGTACAGCAGGTGAGTATATAGATAGATATACAGGTGCTCCCGTAAGAAAAGCAATGGTAGAGGGGCTTGAAAAAGGATATGAACAAATTGGAGAGCCTACTGAGACAGCCCCTACAGGTTATCAAGTAGCTAAACATTTGGGTGTACCCTCTCAGATTCCTTATATGGAGGAGATAAAACAATTCGGTGAGAAATACCCTTTTGCCATAAATCCAGTAGTTGCTAATGCTTTAAGTAAAATACCCCTAGATAAAATAGCAGGTTTGGGGATTGATATTTTTGCAGACCCTATGACCGCTATTGATGCTCCCGTAAAAATGGCAGGTATGATAACTAAGATAAAACCTATAAGAGCCGCCGTAAAGTCAGCAGGTGGGAGAATGGCTCTAAAAGAAATAACAAGGCTTTCTTCTACGGGCAGAATGTCAAAAGCATTAGAAAAAGCCCCTGCGGAAGTTATAGGCTCTGTTATACAGGAAAATAAACTCTCTAAATTCTTAGGGAATCCTCTAAAACTTATGGAGAAACTAGGTGGGGACGTTAGCACTACTTATAAATCCTTCAAGGACCCAAAAACAGGAAAATCCTTTGATTTGGCTGTAAATGTTAGAGAGGGAGGGAAAATAGCAGAGCTATCTAAGGATGTGGATGCCCTTATCAGCCAGTCTGCATCTGTTATACCTCCTGTAAGTATGGAGCAAATAGCGAGTAATTTAAAATCAAAACATACTTTGAGAAGATTAGACCCAGAAATAGCTCAAAAGCTAGATGCAGGAGATATGGATAAATATGAGGAGTATGTTGATAAATATCTAAAGTCTTTCAAAGGAGAGGCTAGAAGTATTGAATCACTACATAAGTTTAAGAAAGACTTAGGTTCTCAAATAAGGTCCGACTTGTTTAGTGCCCCTGCGGATAAAAGCGTAGCTCTAGAAAAAGCTGCTATGTTAGATATATTCCACGAAATTAAGAGAACCTTAGAGGAATCCCTATCACAAATACCTTTAAAAAATGGTAAAGGGACAGCAGGAGATTTACTTAAAGTTAAAAACCAAAAACTTCATTATATGATGAGCATTGTAGATACTTTAGAACAAGTACCTGCTAAAGAATTAAAAAATCTTAGTTCAGTGGCAAAACTATCGAACGCAGTAGCCTCGGGGCTAGTAGGTATAGGTACTTATGCTCTTACTGATAATCCTTGGATGGGTTTTCTAATGGGTGGTGCTATGGCTGAAAGAAGGGAACTTTTAAATGTTGGTCCTATGGCTGAAAGGTTGACTGCTAGGGGTGCGGAAACTTTACTAGAAGGTACTATTAGAGGAGATACAGCTATAAATAAAGCGGCTAGAGGTGCTGAATCTCTCAGAACTTTAGAGGCTACTAAAAGGGATATACAAACTATGGATAATACAAGAGAACCTCAATCACTTCCTAGCCAATTAATTAGTGTTAGACTACCTAGAAATACTCAAGAAGTAGCTCAAAGACCTAACCTACTTATAGCTAAGGTGGCTCAACAGGCTCCTCAACACTATGATATGCTTATGCAAGCTAAGGACGACCCTGAGGCATTAGCTCAGATTCTACCTATCGTAGCTAAGGATATTCCTCACCTATTCGAGAGAGATAAATATAATTCGTGGGATGGTAAGGTAATAGACCCTATCGACCAACATAGATTTAGAGAGGACATTAACGCAGATGAGTCATTGCGTCCACATCAAAAAGCTAGTATTATAGACAAGTTCAACAGAACTAAGGAGCTACCTAGATGAGCAAGGTAAAGAAGAAGAAACTAACTTGTAAAATTATTGGTGATGTTTCTCTGGTCGAGGATTTACATAAGAGAATTATGGATTTTTTCGAGTCTGAGGAGGCGGCTAATATTGAGTTAAAGCATATGTTTAGTATTAATAAAAACACTATAGTAATCGTTTACTATAACTTGGAGGCATAAATGGAATTAGATAAATCATTAAGCAGTGAATTAAAATTAGATTTAGACGTTAAGGACGGAAAAATCATTATCTCTGTTACTTATGATGGGAAGGGTCTAGACTCTACAATCTCTTTGGCTGTAGAAGGTGACTACTTTTTAGATAAACTAGCTGCGAAGATTCCGGGGTCCATTGATGATCTAGTTATCGCTGCTATTAAAAGTGCTATGAAATAATGAGTGGGTGGCTTGAAGCGATAGCCGTTAAAGTTATACTAGGGCTACTTGATAAACTTCGAGTAGCCTCTATTAACGCTATCTATGCTAAAACTATTGAAAAGGCTGCGGAAGGTAGAATATCAGAGAGAAAAATAATTATCGACCTGATAGAAATTGAACGTAAAAAGCCTGTTAAGGGGAAGGAAAGTGATGCCTTACTTATTGAGTATCATCGTAGGCTTCGTGCTCTGGACAAGTAGTGGATGCAAAGAAATAAGACCTCCTAGGGTCCCAACTTGTACGATATTGAGCGAGACTATTATTTGTGAAATCCCTAGTGGTTTCGATGTGCCTTCTGCTTGCACCCCTACGGGAGAGTTAGAGGAGTATCAATGTGAAATGGCTGAGGCTTTCGGTTATCAATGCACTAGTCCTAGAGGGTTTGAAATTCTACGCTCAGACATTGACGAGAAGTATACAGAGTTAGCCAAGTTGAGGAAAGTTTGCGGTCAAGGCAGGTCTAAGAAGAATAGATAATCTACTAGGTCTAAAGAAGCAAGGAGGCTTTCTTTGGACATAAAAGTAGCTTTGAATATCCCTGATTGTCATATCCCTTGGCAGTCAGAAACTAATTACAACATTATGATCGAGGTGGCTAAGGACTTGGAAAAGCTCTACGGTATATCTGAGATCAACATCATGGGGGACTTCCTAGACTTTCTATGGTTAGGACTACACCCAAAGATGCCTTCCTTAATGAGTGTTAAAGAAACGCTCAAAGACGAAATTTATCAAGGCATCAAAAAATTAGAAGAATTAAGACGACTTTTTCCTAAAGCAACCATAAACTATATTGAAGGTAACCATGAATATCGACTAGTTCGGTATATAGTAGCTAAGTGTCCTGAGCTTTATGACCTCTTTACACTATCCGATATATTACAGTTCGATCGACTGTCCATTAACCATATCCCTTTCGGGAGGCACCAGAAACATTCATGCTTGGGAACTAGCTACTCTTTGAGGCACCAACCCTACAATATGGGGAAGAATTGTGCAAGTGCTACTGCTCATAATAAAGGCATATCCCTAGGTTTTGGACATACTCATAGAAAGCAAACCTATAAGGTTAAACGTGCCGATGGAACCGAAGTTGAGTGTAGGAGTCTTGGGTGGTTAGGAGATAGTTCTGCTCCTGTTTTCGATTATGTGGACCATGATGACTGGTCTAGCGGTTTTGAGATAGTCTATGTTTATGGAGATCAATGGTTCCCTCAATATGTTGATATTAAGGACGGAAAGGCGGTGTGTAATGGGTTCTTGTACTACTTTTAAGAAAGGTAAATGGTATCAAATTATATTTTTAGATCATTGTATATCTGATGAGCCCACCTTAGTGACTTGTCAGGTTCATGGGTGGGTAGTTAATCAGGACAAATCTAGGCTAACCATATCTACTTGGGAAGTCTTGGAAGAACCCTATAAACAGGATAACCTAGAATTGGTAAACATAATTAAATCGACTATTATTTCAAGTCAAGAGTTGAGCCTATAGTTAGTGAGTCCAACTTGGGAGCTAAAAGGGACATAACATTCATACTAAGTCCCTTCTCGCTTTCATTGCCCCAACTATTTAAAGCAAACATATTACAGCTATGCCAGATAGCCGTCATTTTAGCCTTGTTAAGCCTCATATCGAAAGTATCTCCACTTCCTTCTAAGTTGTGCTTATCTACTGCCTTAGCTAAATCTCCTAGAATCTCTAGGAGTAGTCCACCCTCCGCAGGGCTATTAGGTATTCCTCTATTAAGTACCTCCTTAACTGCTTTCCATGCTCCTAATGCTAAAGAGTTTGTCCAATCAGGCATATCAAATTCTTGCATCTTGAATCTCCTTAATATCGTTAAGCATATCTAACATAGTGACCTTACCCTCAGTAAGTTTCTCTAGCCTTCTCAGGGTAGCAAACTTTGGCTGATACTCAGCCTTAGGTGGGTTGGCTACTTTAAAAATAGTCGTGTAGTCCACTTTAGTTAATCTTTGGGCTTGTCTAAAAGATACTCCATTAGCCTTTAGCCATTTTTTAAATCTAGTCTCCATATTCACTCCTAGGAAATCTTTTCATTTGTTTATAGTATTCTAGTAGGGGTGTCCTAATGGGATTCACTACTATAGGACCTAAGGCTATAAAATCATCGACGCTCATCTTTTCATCAGCCACTACATTAGCGTTTACCATAGCTTTTAATTCTCTGCCTGAGGGTCTAGAGTATCTTTGGTCACAAGACATACAGATAACCCACTCACCCTCAGTATAGAAAAAACCGCCCTCACACCTAGAACACTTGAAAGGTGAGTCCACCCTATTTCTCCGTTAATTGAGGTCTAGAAGTAGCAATAGCTTTTAACATTTCTTTATTCATATCTTGTACGAACTTAGAGTTAGCATTACCCTCCTCATGTAACTTCGTCATAGAGTTAGATAACTTAGAGTATTGTTCCTCAACTAGGCTTTGAACTTTCTTAGTAAATTCCTCAGTCTGTCTTTCTTTAAAGGCAGTTAATTTCTTATTATAGTCCTTCTCTAGGTTCATAAGGTCAGTATTTCTCTGATGCTCCAATGCTACTATAGCTTTCTTCTCAGCTAACTCAAACTCAGCCTTGATCTTTCTCTCAGCTTGTTTAAGTTCCTTTACTTGCTCCTCTAAATCCTTAATTCTGTTTTTAAGAGCATCGGCATACTCCGTAGCTTTAGCTAGAGAGAGTTTAGTTTCCTCTAAATCTTTATTTGGTTTTAGCAGTTCACTATATTCCCTATCACTTATTAATTTCATGTTTTCTCCTGATAAAGAGGTGAGCCGTAGCCCACCTATTAGTTAATTAAAGATCAAAATCACCTAGTGCATTTTCTTCTACTTCTACTTCTACTTCCTCAAAGAAAGTATCAAACTCAGGCTTTCCACCCCCTAGACGTTCTCCATCACCTACTTTCTGTAAAGCATCTATATTAAAGGATACACCTTTCTTCCCCTTGAACTCCCAAGTATATGCTGAGATTAAAGCTCTAACTTTACAACCCATGTAAATTTCCTTAGTGTCCATAATCTCTTGCTTTCTCTGGTTGATAACCTGAGGAGCGTATTTAGACTTAGCATTAATTACATAGTGTCCTGCAAAGAAGTCTGGATTTTCTCCGTCCTCAGGAGCTTTATCTCCGTCCTTAATAGCTAGTTTAAATCCTTTAGGGGCTCCTTGTGGGTAAGCCTCAGCCGTAGTATCCTTCATTAGCTTCATCAAATTGTCGATCTTTACGCTCTTTGGAATCAAGATACAAACTGTATATTTCTCATCCTCGTTCGGTTCAAATACGTTGTAAAATGCTAAAGTTGCTTCCGGTGTTACGATTCTAGTTTTCTCAGTCATGTTAGTTCTCCTTAGTTAAAAATCTCATCGAACTCTAAGTCGATGTTTAGTGGTTTAATTTCTACTTCTTTTCTCTTATCCGTACTCTTTACTAAACTATATCCTGCGTCCTTAGTCTCACAGTATTTAGCTACAGCCTCTTTACCTACTATCTTTTCAAGTTGAGCAGGGCTCTTTAACTTCTTAGTGTAAAGCTCATCTCCTTTCTCAGAGAAATCCAAAGCTACAGCCTCTTCACTTATCCATGATCTATTTGATCTTTTCTGAACTAGTTTGTAGCCGTCAATTTTCTCCCCTTGTTCAGCCTTAAAGTGAGCATACTCTCTCACACCTTTAACCCACTCCTCAATTAATTTAGCCCCATCTAGGACTCTCCTCAACTGCTTAGGTGTTAAGTTTGAAGGCTCAGGTAAGTAGGTTCTATTATCCACAACCTCATCAAACTCAGAGCAAGCCAAGGCAAAAGTTTCCTCTTTCATCTTTTTACAGAACCCAGTAGCAGGACAGAATTTACAATGGCTTCCTGATTTAGCAAAATCATAGATTACTTCGCCTGTAACTTGCCTAGCCTCATTTACCGCATTAACTCTATCCTTCAATTCCTTCTCAAATTCGGCTAGTCTCTCAGGAGTAGTAGTCCACCTTCTCACAGGTCCGTCTGGGTGTAAGCATCTTGGCTGAACTATTACTAGTTCAACCTCAGCAACCTCTAGACCTTGTAAAGCTCCTAGAGCGTAATAAAGTAACTGAGGGTTTTCCTTAGCCTCTACTGGCTTTCCTGCTCCATGTTTATAATCATAAACAGTTAGTTTCTTGAAAGGGTCTAAGATAGAGCAGTCATTAGTTCCGAAAAGTTCTTTGTCTATCCAATCAAGCTCAAATCTATCCTCGATATAAATTTCCTTATCCTCGGAATAATCAGCCCTGATAGTATCTAGGTAAACTTGTACTGCCTCAGCCATTTCCTCAGTAACTTCAAAACCATTTTTAGTTATTCCTATGCAGTCCTTAGCATCCATATCCGATAGAAGGCAATGCTCAGCTAGTTCGTGAGCCGCAGTACCTTCCTCAGCGTAAACTGATGTAGTTCTTTCCACACCTACCCCTAGAGGAATAGATGCAGGACAATTGAACCATCTCTCAGACGATGAAGCCCCTAACTGGGAGTGTCCTCTTTCCTTATGATTATTTTCGTCTTTCATTAAGCCTCCAAAGCCTTATCACATGAAGCTAATACTTCCTTATAGCTATCCTCTGAAAGCTCTGAGGACTTAGTTACTCCTTGAGCCTTTACAATAGCCTCAGCCGCCTCTTTCCCCTTAGCCATGTAAACCTCTTTCAGCTTAGTTCTAACCTCATCTAAAGTAGGGATTGAATCTACTTCTACCTTCTCTACCTTCTTAGTTGTTTTCTTCTTAGTAGTTTTCTTAGTAACTTTTTCAGTCTTTGGCTTTTCTTCTACTTTCTCAGCCTTAGGCTCTAAAGTATTCGTAGGTACTAAACCTAAAGCTCTATTAACTTTTGATTTCAGTAGCTCTACTGTTGCGTCTACATCAGCTTGTTCTTCACAAGCTACGCTAAGTTCTAGCTCCTCATGCTCATAATTCCCTAAATTCTTTCTTCTTAAATACCTTGCTGTAAATCCGCTCATGTTGTCTCCTTAATGACCTTATTCTTCTCTAGAATAAGTTTTGTTAGTCTACGATCTATTTCTGAACCATATATTTTATATATTAAGCAATTTCTAGTTTGTCCTGATCTGTAAATTCTACCTATAGCTTGGTCATTACTAGTCGGATTAGGTGACTCGTCATTAAATACCATTTTATTAGCTCTGAATAAATCAAAACCAGTAGAACCTGCACCTATAGTCATAACAATAATATCTAATTTCCCATCTTGAAAGGACTTAACTATACTAAATCTTTCGTCTACGTTAGTAGCCCCCGTAATCTTTCCTACCTTAAAATACTTCCCTAATTTCTCGTAAAGAGTAACTACAGGATGAACATGGTCACTAAAAATTACTACTGGACCTTCTCCCTCATCCATTAAATTCTTAACGAACTCGAAAGTAACCATAGTTTTTTCTTTAGCTGATATTAACTTCTCAGCACTAAAAGATAAATCATCATCGGACTTATATGCTTTCTCAAGTTCTTTCCACCCTTTATACTTAGTCTCCAACATCACATCAATTTCCTCTAAAGGAGGAAGGTTAAGAACATCAGACTCCCTAGCTAAATACTTCTTGGCTTGTAATTTATAGAACATTTCCTTGTTCTTAAATCCATAGTATTTCTTCTTCTTCATATTCTTAAATCTAGGGTTTTTACTTTTAACCTCTATGTTTCTAATGAAACAGAAGTGGTGGGCAAAAGCCTCAAAACTTTTAAAGAAGTATCTCATATCTAAGCCATTTAGAGGCTTTCTATCTACGTCTAGTGGACAATGAGATAGTATTCTAAAGTGAGAATACCAATCAGTAACCGACTTCTCTATAGGTGTCCCAGACATAAGCAAACAGTATTCTAAGTAAGTATTTTCAACTATGTTAGTAAGTGCCTTCGTTCTTATCGTACTATGCGTTTTAAGGTAATGTGCCTCATCAGCTATTAATACTTTGAACTTAGAATACTGTCTTACTCCGAGTTTGTTTATCATCCCATAAGAACACACAACCACCCTACAGCTATCAATTAGCTCGAAGTCTTTTTTCTTGTTTATTATTAAAATTTCATCTTTATTCTTGGCAAAAGTTCTCCACTTATCTAACCAATTAGGCTTTAAGTAAGAAGGAACAACTATAAGAGTTTTAAGATCAGTAACTAAGGATAGAGCAATAGCAGTCGGGGTATTGTGTGTGACTATAAAGTCATTAGTCACATATAAGCTATCCTCCGCATCTACTTTTATACATTGGCAAGGCTTAAATCCTATACTTTCTACCGACTTAAAACTTCTTCTTGGAAAATACTTAGTGTTCTTTGTAACTCTACTAGATTTTCTACTTAAATAAAAAGGATTAATATCGTTAGGTAGTGTAATTGTAACAATATGAGAGTCCTTATAATTCGGTACTTTTTTATTTTTTGTTTTGGTTATGCCTCCTAAAGACCTTACTAGGAAGGTTACTCCCTCGGCAAGTTTTTGGCTTGAAGAAGCAAACTGTACTGTTCCCCCTTTACTTACATATCCGTCTGTATCTAGTAAACCTTGCAATATAGCTACTCTATTTTCTATAGAGTTAAAGAGGTATTCATCGGGTATATACTTTGATTCCGAATTAACTCTTAAATTCAATCTCTCTAACTCTTGAGTTATTGGGTTCTTGTTTCCTTCTGTTTTAACTAGGCTATGTTTCATAGTTGTTCTAGCCTCTTTAGAGTTTAATTCCACTCCGCAAGGTAGTTCACTTCTCACCCTATTAATTATGTCTATATCTTCTAATGTTTTCGTAAAGCTAGGTGTACCTTGTCTTAAACACCCATCCCCTAATAAAACACCCATGATATAGGGACTTATGAAATTACTTTTTGCTTTAAACTCTACTTTATCTACAATAGGTATAAAGTGCTTACTGTTTCCGCTTTTTGAAAATAGATCGGATTTAAAATCCTTTAAAGGTAAAGTAACCCACTCCTGAGGTGTCTTGTTCCTCATACTAGGAGATTGAATATTCCATAAATGGTCTTCACAACACTCAGCCTGAGCCCCATCTTGAAAAGTAACTTTAAATACCTCTTTAGTTCCTTGTGGAAAGATACCTATTATTTTAGTAGGTTTCCCATTTTTCCCTATTACTTCATCACCTATTTTTAAATCTCCCATATTCACCCATGAGGTAGGAGTAAGTATTTTAGCGTCTAGTGGTTCGGCTTTCCCGAGCCCCATTTTATCCCCTAAAAATACAAAGTGATTAGTGAGAGCAAACTTTACAGCATCCTTCTGATACTCTCTCAGTTCACCATCAAAGCAGTCCTTTAGTTTCCGTAGTTTCATTAGTTCTCTAGTTATGCAGTTAAATATTTCTTAAAGTTAAGATACTCTCGTTTACTTCGTCCGTCAACATACAATTTTTGTTTTTTCAATTTTATGTTAGAAACCAACAAGTTAGACTCATCCTCAGGGTAGTCTAAGCTCCAAGTATTCCCGTCTAAACCTACACTTGCCTTGGCTTGTAAGTCCTTATCGAAGTATTTTCTAAAAGCCTTGTCCATACACTTTCCTAATAATTCTATACTGTTAGTGTCGCAAGAGTCATGCTCTATATAAATAGCATCGTGTAACGTCTTAATTACTGTTAGTCCTGCATCTTGGGCAAGCCTGACCGCCTCTCTCATAATTGATGAAGCAAAACCTTGTACTGGTACGTTTCCTACTGATCTTTCGTTCTCATTATCACCGAACATATACCAACCACAAGGTAGTTTCCAATAGCCTTGTTTCTTATACTGTCTGATTACTTCTTTCTTATAATTGTAGTGTTTTCTGTATATTCTGTTAAAGGTATCAATTAATTTTTGAGCCTCAATCTCGCTTACAGGTCTTCCTAAATCGGCAGTAAGTTTAACGGCTAAACCTACTTTACTCATCCCATAAGAGAGCCCTAGTGTGGTAGCCTTAAATAAGTTTCTAATGTCCTCATAGTCCTCCCGTTTCCCGTCCATAGGGACTGCTCCTGCTAGTTTAGCTAGGTAAAGATAAGGGTCGCCTGACATATATGCTTTATACATATTTGAGTCCCTAGCGAGTAAGGCAGAGATTAAGAACTCCTGAGACTTGTAATCTATACCTGTAATAGCTTTGCCTTCCTTAGGTACGCAAAGAACTCTCATCCAAGCGGATTTTAGGAATAAGAATCCAGTAGCCTTAGGTTGACTCCTAGCTGATTGAGCCCCATAAATTCCGAAGTAACTTCTCACTCTCCCATCAGAGCCTACATAATCCCAAAAATTACTTTTCTTCTTGGCAGACTTAGACTGTATAAACCCATTAAGATTTTTCTTTAATGTTAAGTATCTAACTATCTGGGCTCCGTAATTATACTCAGGATAGTCATGCCTATATGCAAAGAATCTCTCAAACGCTTCACCACTTAGAGAAACGTCCTTAGATTTAGTTTTCATCCAATTAGAATGTCCTAAGGATTTTACCCACTCCTTAGTCCCTTTTTGATTCCAAGAATACCTTTCCTCTTTCTTATTCCACTTAAAAGGACCTATATCAGGGAATTGTCTGTTAATATCCTCCTGACAAGCCTTAATAATCTCAGGAACCCTATCAGAAAATAGCTTAGTGGCTGTAACGTCAATAGGATAACCAACTACTTCCATGATAGCCGTTCGGACTCCATAATCAGCCCTAAGATACATTTCCTCTTTTAAAGTAGCTAGTTCTCTCTTAGGTAGTAAGGTATGGTATTGAGCTATAATAGCCTTAAATAAAGAAGGTAAATTCACCACATCGTCAGCATTGTAATCTAGGATAGCGTCCCTCTCCTCCTCAATTACAAACTCATTAGCTGAGATTATTATATCTCTCACATCATTTTTACGATCAGTATCAATTAATTTACCTAGAAGTTTAAAACAAGCGGATGCGTAATTATGTTGAGGCTTAGAACCGTCTGAGGCTTTCTTTTCTTCCTCAGTTTGTTGCCACTTATTTTTAGGTGGTCTAGTAGTTCTTACTTTCCCATCAATTAACTGTCTGCCATATTGTAGTTTATGGTTATGATTAGTTAAACATCGGTACTCTAAGTAAAGGTCTATCCACTTGAAATCTAAGGGGTTTAACCCTAGTGCTAACATTGATCTAGCCTCAGCAGTAGAATTATAAGCTACTAATATAATTTCATCCCTATGCTCATAAAGCCAATTAGCTAGTTTCTTCTTCTCTTTCTTATCCTGATGTAGCCAATGTGTACTCATCACATTATTGTAGAGTAGGCTACAACTTACAAGGTTTAATTGTGGTTCAGAAGTTCCATTGTACTCGAAGTCAAAGTAGCAGTAGTTCATTAGTTATCTCAGTTGTGCAATAGTCGCTATTAAGTATTCAGCCATCAAAGTAGTTCCTACCCTAATGTCCTCTAAGAATCTCTCAGACTCTCTATTCTTATAATCACAAAAGAAAGGCTCAAAGATAAAAGAGCTTATTCCCCTCTTACTCATTTGGTGTAAAAAGCCCCCACCTCTCTCGTAAGGTGAAATCCCTTTTACTCCCCTATAGTTCTTGTAGAATCCTCTTAGTGGTACTTTAAACTTCTCCCCGTATTGGTAGGCAAACATTTGTCCGATATATGCCGATGTGTCGTCCTTATTCAAAACTAAAGTCTCTACACCTCTAGCCTCAGGTACTCCTGATGCATTTAAGTGAAGCTCTATAGCTATATCAATCTTTAAAATCTCGCATCTTTTAGCTATATCCCTCATTTGAGCAGAATAGGATTTAAGGTCCTCATTTCTTTTCAGTAGGACTATATTTCTTCTTGAAGCATTAAGCATAATTGCTTTTTTAGCTACCTCATAACAGAAATCAAACTCTCTAATGTAGTTGTAGGTTATAGCCCCTGACTTAATATCATCATGTCCTACCACTATAGCTACGTTAGGGAGAGGCTTAATGTGAGGTACTTCGGCTACTTCGTGCATTGGATTCTTAGAAATTTTGTCTTTGTAAAACATAGGACCTCCTAAATATCGAACTCATCAACTATATCAAACTCATCCGTAATTTCATCAGATAAGTATTTAGTATTAGGTATAATAACCCTCTCAGTACCTACTCGTTTCATGGTGGCTATTAAGTCTCCCTCCCTATCCCTAAATTGAGCTAAGAAGTTCTCTATAGTTACTCTCCCTGCAAAGGTTCTTATTCCCGTAGTTTCCTCATAGTCGTATTTTAAATCCTTAATGGTATACTCATTAGCCTTCTTAGATTGAATAGTCTCTACGATAAATTTCTTCCACTCAGCTAGACCATTAATCATTAGGTTATAGAATCTTGTATCTTTCCAAGGTTGATTCACCTTATACCCATAATCACAATTATCTAAAATCCACCACCCTAAGTCGGCTAGGACCTTATCCGAGTTTAAACTATCTATAAACTCTCCGATCTCATCATCCGAAAATACCTCATTCAATGGAGTATCTGTCATTTCTGGAACTGAGAAACGTCTATCCTTGTACTCAAGTTTATTTTCAGATATTAAGTTGTTAGTGATGATGAACGAGGCAAAGTTATCTACAGCAGGTTTAACGTCTACACCTTTCTTTTCGATAGGTATCACGTTATTAAGCATTAGCTTGAATTGTTCCTTGTTCTTGTGGGTAACTGAAACCTCATCAAATACTATCAGCCTCTTATTCACTAGCTCGGCATTGAACTGAGTCTTAAAGAATCCTTCTCCTAATCTTTGAGCATTGGCTCTACCTACTAGCTTTTCAGCTACTTCGCAAAATATACCTTTTCCAGTACCCATTAAGGAAACTAGGAGTAAGGCAGTATCGTTTCTACTGACAAGCATATTTCTAAGCCAATTAAGAACAAATTTTTGGACTTCATCTGAGGGGAATAAATGCTTTACTAATTTGGAGAAGAAGATAGGACAAGAGTTCCCCTCAGACGAAGATAACCTCCAAGATGGAGGTGTATGATTATTAAATTGATAAATTCTTTGTCCCTCAAAATCAACCTCGATCTTAGAGGCTAACTTGTAAGGGTTATACTTTACGACTCCCCTCATTTCTCTACCTAGGATAGCTGATCTTAGCTCCTTATCCATAGGTAGAGAGTCGTACCAAGTCTCATAGTCTAGAGGTAATATTAAGTCCTTAGAAACGTCAAAAATAAACTTATCACCCGTTATAATGTCTCTAATAGGTACTACGTCCTTAAAAACGTAGCTAAGTTTACTATCTAGTGTTGAAGTGATTACTTTGTCTATTTTTTGTTGTTTAAGTTTCGTTAGTATAGCCTGATAGGTTCTATCCACGACCATGTTATATTCAGCCTTTTGTGTAAAGCTCAATAACTTGATCTCTGCGGCTTCTTTAGTATCCCCTAGCTCTAACTTTAGGACAATGGTTTGAAGTTGCTTAGAAGTCGTTTTAAGTCCGTCTAGTAGTAAGTTGTTGCCTGAGACTGAAAGTTGATATTGATTCCGAAGTGCTATTGCTATTGTTTTAATACTGGTGTCTAAGTTCATTAAATCCTCTTGTCTAAATCATATTCTCCAAAATATTTAAGAATTATAGGTTAGACACAAACAATCTGTCAAATAAAAAATTTTATACGTTAAAATAAAAACGCTATAAAGAGGGGAAACAGGACCTCGAATAGTGTTGGTACACCAACAACGGATATACGCACCTATTTTTAAAATTTTTCAAAAGTGGGATTTCTGGGATTTTTTTATACGCTGAGTTGTAAAGTATTAATTTGGTACAGGTTTGTAAGTAGTTGAAATCTCGAAAATCTACTTATAGTAACTAAAAGTTTCCCACTTTTAGGTACTGGATTTTTATTTTTATTTTTATTTTTACGAAAAAATTAAAGTGCCATTTTGAGGGTAAAAAGTGGGAAACTTTTTTGCACCAACAAAATTCTCTAGTTTGAGTGACTTTGATAAAATTGATGAATTTCTTTGGGATTTTTTGTGATTAATAGTGATAGTCTTTTTACTATTAGTTTTCATTCTGGCTATTGTACTATAAGTGATAAGGGAGTGTCAATGAGTGTAAACAGTAAGCAAAAAGGTTCTAGAGGTGAAAGAGAGTGGAGAGACAAACTTAGAGAGTATGGAATCACCGCTAGGAGAGGTCAGCAATTCTCAGGAAGTCCTGATAGTCCTGATGTGGTTAGTAGTTTGGATGATGAGTTTCATTGGGAAGTAAAGAGGACCGAGGCTTTAAGTCTATACAAGGCTATGGAGCAAGCCAAAAAGGACTCGGGAGAATCCCAAAAGCCTATAATAGCCCATAAACGCAATGGTAAGAAGTGGTTAGTAGTTATGGATGCTGATGATTTTTTGAAATTGGTTGATGAGTTGATTCTAGGTAGAGTGTAAGGGATAGATTACTTTTAGTTAAAATTTTACTTAGTGTAATCCATACCTTACAATTTAATTAGTCATATTCCTATGGCTGTGAATTTTCTACCTGATGAATCCTAGAAGGTAGCTCTGGCAGGACGCTAAGAGCTACCTTTGTCATTTTACTTCTCCTTTGTGAGTAAATATTCTTTTTATACCTGCATTAAACAGGCAATCAGTTCCTTTTGAAAAAATACCATGAGTAACATAAAGGTAAATATCACCTGCTGAGCGATCTAAGTTAGACATTAGCCCTATAAAAGTAGCTCCCCCATCACAAATATCATCTACTATAAGACTATTTCCTGAGACTAACTCACCCCTTACCTCTAAGGAGGTTATAATACCTAAAGAATCTCTAGTCTTTTCACCAAGTAGGATATTAGCAGGATACTTTAAAAATTCCATATATCTATCTCTAGCCCCCTTATCAGGAAATATAAGGTTCTTGATATTGTTATCCTTTATTATCTCAGCTAACTTATTCCTAACCGAAAAATCAGAGTTTCTAAGTTTAGGTACTAAACTAAGCCCTACATCACTATGTAAATCCTCGCTGATAATTCTCTTAACATTTAATAAGTTTAAGAATTTTGCAAAACTATGTAATCCAAAGGTAGTCTGATTAGTAATCTCCTTATCTTGTCTTGCGTAGGGAAGAAAAGGAATTATAAGACATAAATCATAACTGTCCCCTAACAAGTCGCATAATTGCAGGATAGACATCATTTCAGAATCGGACTCATAATCCCAAGTAATAATAAGTTCTTTCCAAGCAGATAGGGTGGAGAAGTCTAAGTTCCATACCTGCTGAGTCCCATCGGGGAATATTGTAGGTTTTACTTCTAATACATTATTAATAGTTATCATTTCTCTAAGCCCCTTAAAAAATCTTTTGTATTGTTTATTTCATCTATACTTCTTTTAAGTATCAGTCTCAAAGCTACTGAGAAGTTTACTCCTAGCTCATCCGCATATCTTTCAATCTGTCTCACCATTTCATCGGGTAATTTTATACTAATTGGCTTCATTATTTCCTCCCTCTATTCCAGTTAAAAAGTTCTTTAAAGATTTCCTCTAAGTGATATAAATCCTTATTGGCTAGTTCCGTTTCAATTCTAGACTCGAACTCTACAAACTTAGCGTTTTGTTCTAGCAATAATTCTTTTAAGTCCTCTATTTTATCATCTAAGGCAAGGTTAAATTCACTCATTTCATTATAGTTATCAATAGACTCTACTAAATTGTAGATGCTGTCAGTCCTCTTAGTCTTAAAGTTCAATATTTCATAAGTTCCCACTAAATTCTTCATTATCTCCACTCCTTGTTATTTATTTAAAAACTGCTTTAACAATATCCTCCATATCGGGATAGTTTTCTTGGTCGCACCACACCTCTCTAAAGCGTTTTTCGAGTTGTATTATTTTCTCCCTATGTTTATCATTAGCGGTTTTAATAATATCCTGATAAATATAAAAATACCTAACCGCCAAATCGAACGAGTTAAACATTTCGCCCTCGTTTATATGGTTATTTGATATTTTTTTCATATCTTCTTTGCTTAATAAGTCGTTCAATTCCATTCCTTCACCTCGAAAGTATCAGCATAAATCACTACGCTTTTATTTTTGTTTATGTTGGCTTTTCTTTGTTTTTTAAAATAATCAAAAGAAAATTTAATTTCCTTCTCCACAAGATCATATTTATTTCCATCCTTGTCACAATAAACAGAATTACAATTATTCTCGATAGTCTCATAAAGCGTAATCGTTTCACGCTCCTTGGGCGGTAAAATTTCCTCGCCTGTAGTGTGAAAAAACTTGAAGTCTGAATAATTAAAACCTTGAATAAGTATATGTCTGATATGACACCCATCATCAACACTTATCTTGTCGTTGTTAAACTTACCTAAAACAATTCCGTCAAAAATCTCATAAAACTTTGACTCAACCAACACACCTCTTCTAATATCTTCACATTTTAAAATCTTATCCCATGTCCACATTCTAAACCTCCTTAAAAAACTCTTTATATTTTCCACCGCCGTATGCACCCTCAGTCACTTCAATAACCTCTTTAACGCTCATATTACCTTTAATGTTATTCCTTTGAATAAAATCTTTCACACCTAATGAGCAAGCTCTAGTAATCGAGCGATAAGAATCAATTAGTTCAGATAATTCTCTTTTCTCGTTAATATCCCAATTTTTAAACTTACTTGTATCCGCACTAATAAACTTATACTGCAAATCCTCTACTGCTTGTTTTAAGGTTTCCCCGTGTGAAAAAATATCTCCTTTTTGAGCAACAAAGCTATGACCTCTTGGAAATTCTTTAACTTTATAAATAGTAATATCTTTTAATTTTTTAGTTTGTAATAATTCTTTTTTAATCCCATCCGCACAAACGATTCCACGATCAAGCCAAGTGTTAAAATCAATATTGAGTTTGCTTACGTCTATAACATTTACAGTATTATCGTTAACATCAAGATTGCGCGGTTTTTCATGTAGATAAATTGTCGATAAGTCATAAGATTTAACAGATGAGCTTAATGAGTAATTATATGTTGTCGAAAATTCATGGTTTACTGAGCTTGAGTTGTCATAGTTTACTGATCTTGAGTTGTTAAAGTTTATTGAGCTTGAGTTGTTAAGGTTTTTTGAACTTGAGTTGTTAAAGTTTATTGAGCTTGAGTTGTCAAAGTTTATTGAGCTTGAGTTGCTATAGTTTACTGATCTTGAGTTGTTAAAGTTTATTGAGCTTGAGTTGTTAAAGTTTATTGAGCTTGAGTTGCTATAGTTTTTTGAACTTGAGTTGTTAAAGTTTTTTGAACTTGAGTTGCTATGGTTTATTGAACTTGAGTTGTCATAATTCTTTGAGTTTGAGTTACCATAGTTTTTTGAACTTGAGTTGCTATAGTTTATTGAACTTGAGTTGTTAAAGTTTTTTGAACTTGAGTTGTCATGGTTTACTGAGCTTGAGTTGCCATAATTTTCTGAGCTTGAGTTGTCATAATTCTTTGAACTTGAGTTGTCATAATTCTTTGAACTTGAGTTGCTATAGTTTATTGAACTTGAGTTACCATAAAGGCAGACATATAAATTATTTATACTACCTTTTAGTGTAACATTTTTTACATTAAAAATATTTAACACAGTCGGTTCGCTGTATATTTCTCCCAATGCTTTATTTACTTCATTTATATTGTATGCGTCTATTACTTTCATTTTAAATTCCCCTTAAAAACTCTTTTCATTTCACAAAGTTCTTTAACTTCGTTCATAATCATATTCATTTCTCTGATGCACTCACAGTTTCCATCATCATCAGAATTTTCCTCACAGCCTATGCAAAAATCACTGCATAATAACTGCTCTTTGCAACTATTCCTGAGTAAAACCGCTAACTCTTCTGCTCTTTTCTTTAGCTCTAAAATTATTCTCTCTCTCGTATCCATTCAACCCTCTTTTGCACAACTGTTCTAGCTTTTAATTTATCTCTACAAAATTCACATTGCTTAACTCTCGGACTAATTAATTTAAACTTGCAGTGAGTAGGAGACAAAGCACACGCTCCGATTTCGTTTAAAGCACTAACAACTTTATCAGTCACATCAATCATCCAAGTACCTGTTGACTTATGCCCGATTCCAACTAAACAAACATGACCATGCTTTCTATTTCCGACAAACATATAGTCTCTTAAATTAAAGCCAGAAAATGCTCTAGCCTTAGTTAATGTTCCATTGTTTTTAAATTTTAAATTGAATCCGAAC
>JBFIJM010000012.1:0-35109 GCA_041600715.1 Saccharimonadales bacterium (SeqCode)
GAGGCGCGACGTGAGGAGGAGGAGGAGGCGCGACGTAAAGCGGATGCGGAGGCGCGACGTAAAGCGGATGCGGAGGCGCGACGTAAAGCGGATGCGGAGGCGCGACGTAAAGCGGATGCGGAGGCGCGACGTAAAGCGGATGCGGAGGCGCGACGTAAAGCGGATGCGGCGAAACGTAAAGCGGTTAAGAAACCCGCCTCGGGTGATCCATCGCAATCACCAATACCTTCACCAACCGACCCAAGTGATACTTACACACTCCAGTTCAAACCGCCGGAAGGCAAAATGATATCATTGACATATAATGCACTAATATATATAAAACCCCAAGCAGCTAGAGGTATACAAATACTTGAAAGTTTATTTATTGGGAATAAAATATTATTAGATCAAATAATAACCGCCGATATAATCAAAGGGGATAACGAAGAAAAAATTAATAGAATATATAACCAATTGCCGGGGGGTTATAATGCTATAGATGTTGATAATTTAACGAAAATTAAGTTCTTTACCGATAATTATAAGGCCGATCTAAGAATTTTCTGGGACGAGACTAAACAAAAACCGGCTCAGGTGACTAGGCATAATTTTGGCGAATGGATTAGCGATTTTCTCGCGCAAATCGATCAAGAACAGGATCGCTATATGATAGGGTTTATTTACATTTCATATGGGTTTACAGTAGTTAAAAAAAACAGTGAATATATATTTATCGATACTCATGGTGGAAGTATACCGCATAATCATGGGATTGTCATATCGTTTCCTTCGAAAGAAACCTTGATCGCGTACATGAATATACATCCCGGACTTTTATCGATATTCACAATAGCTGACAACCCCAAAACATTAAATACACAATTTAACTGTATTATATTTACCCCAAAAACTGATGTAAGTCAGAGCTCATCGGCACTATTGTGGTCATTGATAAGTCCACCGTTACTCGAGACGAAATCTGATCCCAGTCAGGCACCGAGTCAATCTACTGAAAAGAAAAGCTACGGTTATATAGAATTCTGGGACCGGAAACGCAGACAAAACCCCCAGGACAAAATATATACATACACTGCTGATATGCCGTACCCTACTTTGAATTTTATTGTAAAAAAAATAAAGATTACTCACGCGAAATTGGTAAGCTCAAGACGTTGGACAACCCGACATTTGTCAGTTGGGCTAGAGATTAATACCATTTTGGTTAGAAATGTTTTAAAAGGTATAAAAGGTATAAATAAGCATACTATTATAGACTACCATGAAAATAAATATGATTTTAGCAAAATTCCGAACTCTGAAAAGAACCGTGTGAATATTAGTCTACATACTTGGATTATGTGGAATCGGAAAGGTCTAAAACAGGAAAATAAGTTATTTGGTGTACAGGTGTATGCGGGAATACTTCCCAGAAAAGATACGGTCAAATTCAAGCCTAGTGAAAATACAAATGAAGGAGGGACTCCTATGCCGATATGGCGCAGTCGTTCTTCACCAAACAGCCTATTAATTAAACAACATATGCATAAGAACGAAAAGGGAGAAATAGATATTGGACCAGATACTGGCAGGATTGATATAGGCGACGGTTATGGCGTTATCGGGTACATTGTCGCTGTAGATTACGGAAGTACAAATGAAGATACGATAGGTTTAATAGGTCCGGAATGGCACCCTCGCGTATTGGTAGTTAAAGTTACTAGCGACCCGGCCACGACTTTATTGAGTCCATTGTCTCGCAAAGGAAAATCCGAGGAGAAATCACTATCAATGATAAGTTCATCAGCGGAATCGCCTAAAGACAAAGAATGGTTGTACATTATGATGAGTAATAATATGCGGGATATAGATGACGCGGTAAAAGAATTAAAAGCTGGTAAGAAAAAAAACCATTGGATATGGTATATTTTCCCGCAAATTAAGGGAGGGCCGAGTCGAAGTAAATCGGATTTTTTGATACCGTCTTTACTTCATGCAAAATATTATCTTATGAATGATACTTTGCGTAGTAATTATAAAAAAATAACTGACATTGTAGTCATGAAAATACTCGAGTATAAAGTTAAGAAACAAGATGTTTATAAATCGGTTATAGAATTAATGGGAGGTAACAAAGATCATTTGAATCTACAAGGTAGTGCAGCTTTATTCATGATAGCGGCTATGCGTATCGTGCCGCCGATGGTTGCTAAAAGTATCTCAGATGAAGTTAAAAATGATCTAAAAGCAATATTCAACAATACAAAGTTTATACTTAGACATATGAAAATTGACGAACGCATTATGAAAATTGACGAACGCATTATGAATATTGACGAATACGTTATAAAAGCACTAAAAACAAATAATAATAAATGGATACAGTTTTTAATCGAAGATCCTAATTATGATTATACATATATTCAAAAAACCGACGGACTAGAAAATTACATACCGGACACGGTTTCGAAACTATCACCACCATCAACAGTTCAACTTATACCGTCAAATTTCACCAGATTGGGGCAAGATGGGGATTTTGGTGTGATGATTAAAAAACCCGAAAACAAAAACGCGTTGTTTATCTATAATGATAATGAGGAGGCTTATTGGAATCCATCTTTCAAAAGAGCTGGAAATGGAAATGCTGCCATCCGTCCATATAGATACGAAACCCCTATCCGAGCATATGGTATTTCGACAGGATCGTTAAAAAAAAAGAAGGGGCAGGAGGGGTACACTAAATTAAACGAGGAAACGAGCTCTTACCGCATGACAGTAAAGCAAACTATAGATCACGCTATTGAAATGATAAAACAAATCGTGAAAGACAATTGGTATGATAAAGTGTATTACTCAAGTGATGGAAAGGGCGGGCTAGGTGTAGCAAAATTTAACCCCAGTGACGAAGTCAAAAAATACATAGTCCAAGAGTTAAAAAAAGCTTTTCCGGATTCTGTACCGGAAGGAAAATTAACCTCACAAAGGCTTGAGAGCCGAGAAAGGCCTAAGCGCCTAAAAAATCCTAAGAGCCGCCTATCGGCTAGTGCCAAAGTTTTTACCCCCGCATCGTTAACAATCGCGACGGGTCAAGAAATAAGACCACAGGCGCTTGCTGCCGCAATGGACTCTGACTCCGAGGAAGAAATGATGAGCCGCCTAGAAGAATACTATAGAGATGAAGCACTAGAAGAATGGGAAAACCTAGAAGAATTGAAACGCCTAGGAGCATTGTAACGCCTAGAAGAATTCGAGAGATAACAAGATGCCAACGAGAAAGAAATGTTGGAAGAAATGGATGAAGACATGGACGAATTCCTGATTCCAGCAGAACCGGAGAAATCAGGAACGGCGCAGCCGGAATGGGTTCCCCAATCCGGCCCTAGTAGATGGCCTGAGGACGACGCTTTTGATTAAAATTTGAACTAATAAAACATATATATCAAAGGATCTTAAAATGTCCCAAGAAGAGTCGAAGGATTTACATTTAAAACTTCTTCTCGGCGAAGTGACTGTGGAAGATATTGAAATTCAGAAGACCAAGGAGATAATTGAAAAACACATAGTTACACCTGAAGAGGAAGAGCTCAAGAACAAAATTAAAAATACCCGTCCACTATCGGTGTACTTTTACACGAACCATAATTATAACCATATCCGTAGGGAAAAATTAATATTCATGTCCTCAATATTCTCCAGTTACGAAAAATACAGGCATATGTCTGAGGAGAAACAAACATCAATAATTAAACAGGCCGAGCGAAGTTGTTACCATGAATGTCTGGAAAAAGCTAAAGAACACAACATTAGGAGCTCATGGGAAGAACCACTCTTCGTAAAATTATACCACACGTATATGTATAAAATATTGGCGAACTTGGACCCAGAATCAATTATCAAATCTAGCCACTTGGTTTTGGCCATTATCGACGGTAAGATTGATGCAAAGAGAATTATTAAGTTGGACTCCGGGGAATTATGTCCTGATAGATACGGTGAGATAATGCAGATGATAGACCAAAGACGTAGCCAAAAGATAAAATACAGATATAGTAAGTTGCATCGGTGTCATAATTGTAAGAAGTTAACTTGTATTACTGAAAATTTGTACAACCGGTCGCTTGATGAAGGGGTCAACCTAAAGATTAAATGTGTGACATGTGGACATTCGCGCAATGGATAAACGTGCAAGATTTTTTTTCCATATCAAATTTGAAAGCAGTTCATTGATATAAGGATGAAGCACGCAAACACTAACACAATGATTGAGGGTGAACCAAGTAAAAAAAATAAGATTGTCGCGTCTAAATGTCAGGATCTTGCGTTTAAATGTAGAGATGGTGAAGTTATCGCGTCAAGATGTATTCTACGATTATGTGGAGATACCCTTCGTACGTTTTGCGATGATGCCAAATGCACAGAGATTGATGTTGTAGAATACAACATGCTTCAAGTTAAAGGATGGCTTTCAGAATTTCATTTAGGCATTGAGGCTCCTGATGTGTTACTAGACGTTACACTACCATTGGACCTTAAATTTAATCCAATTCATCCATATACTAAGAAAAATATGTTGGAAGATGACTTTGAAACCATCAAGCATATCTGTGATTCTCAAGCATTAACTAGTTCGATTTGTAATATTATATGTTCAAATAATGTCTTTTGGGATCATTGCAAGGATTGGGTACTTACAAATTTACATAAATACCCACGTACAGATGGACAATTAATGAATTTGAATAAAAAACTTCTCGTCGATTACATAATATGGGTTAGATTGAGGAATTAACCGAATGTATGTTTTTTTACATGTACAAAACCAGCTAATTACGGGTTCATAGTAAATTTAATACGTGGATGAGGAGTATAATTCTGCAAACAAATATGTTCCCATAAGAATTTAGTAATATCCCCACCAACACCCGGGAGGGTAGGCGCCCCTCTAAATGTAATTCTGGGGAAAGGTCCAGTTGGTCGACGAGATAGTTGCTCTTTGACAGCATCTACTTGGTTAACATATATATGAATGTCTTTAGGGCACCATACTACTTCGCCAGGGGTCATTCCAGTAACTCTAGCCAATAATATAGTCAGGAGTGATGCCGTTGCGATATTCCATCCACCTGCCAGAGCTATATCGGAAGACCGTTGAGTAAGGGCACAGTTTAATGAGGCACCATTAGTCCAGAACTGGTAATTATAGGCGCATGGGGGCAATGCCATTTTATGCGTGTCGCTTGGATTCCATAGATCAATCATTATCCTGCGATTAGTAGGATCTTCTTGCAGGAGCTTAATTACATTTGCTAGTTGATCAAATCCCCGACCTTTGTAGTCGGTATGGCAATCAATGTATTTAGCCCCATGATGACGCATGGCAAACCCATATGCTGGGCCAATATCCCATTCTTTATTGGGTAGTCCGCGTTTTTTTAGAAAGGCCGCGTTGGCATTGTCATCCCATATATGCACATTGTATTTGTGTAACCATGTCACGTCGGTACTGCCGGATAATATCCACATAAGCTCATAGAAAACAAGTCTTAGTGGTATTGGTCTGGTTGTTAGAAGAGGTATATGCCCCGTGCTAAGATCAAACCGCAGCTGTTTAGCGAAAATACTAAGAGCAGGTCCAGCTCGAGTATCTCGTCGAGACCCTTCGTTTACTACTTTACCCAATAGACTAAGGAATGCATCTTCCTCGGTGTTTTGGTAGATTAATCGGCGCATTGTACACATGGGAGGATTAGTCGCCGGCCGGAGAAGTGTTAATTTCCCATCGTCGATCCATCCTGTTGTTGATCCATCAGCAATATCCAAAATCTCCAAAGTTCTATCGCATGAATGCTCATCCCCAATAATACTTTGGTAGATCTCGGAGATAAGTCCGAGGTCAAGGAATTGTTTATAAATAGATGCTCCACCAATGACGAATTTATTGGTCTGCACAAAATGTTTTTGCCCGATAAATTCAAGTACTTTGTCGATAGAATTAAAGACATGTACTTGGGTTGTTTGTTTAATTGACCCAGATCTAGACAAGATAATATTAATTCTATCCTTAAGTGGTCGATGTTGTTTAGGAATACTATCCCAGGTCTTTCTTCCCATGATAACTATACTACTATCGGTAGTTTCGCGGAAATGCTTCATATCCTCGGGTATGTTCCAAGGCAACGCGCCATTTTTCCCAATACCATTATTAAGATCACATGCATAGATAAGCTTGATCATTATATGTAAAATTATAAATTCAAATCTAACAAGAAATTTATGTTGTACATGTTAAAAATATCTTGTTAAATTTGAATTTCTAGACAAGAAAAAAATAGTAGAGGAATTTAATAATACTGTAATTAGTATATTAAACTTAAAGGGTTTACATGAGCCGTTGACGTTTACATGGTACATATAAAATGCTCGACGATACACTTGATGGTGTCGGGTTAAGAGTTCCCAAATTCATACGTACTAGATCGCGGACGTCGTCTGCGGGTAAGTCTTCAGCATCAAAATAAATCGTAGGGGGAAATCTGATGTTTGGAAATTTCATGAGCTGGTTGTAGTCCGTAAGTGTAACTGAGCCGACGGCAATTATTGGAATATGTTGAAGTTTCTGGATGTGCGGAAATCCAGGATCAAACTCGTCATGACAAAAGTCAATAATCTCCAATTGCTGAATATTATTAATTTTTTTCTCCCCCGCGTATAAATAATACAAACAATCTTGTTTCACACTTAGAGTTATAAGATTTGGCATTTTACATATAGCATCGGCGATCCTGGGAGTGATGTAATCTCCCTCATATTTTAAATACTTTAATTTAGTCAATTTACTTAATACATCAACCATACAATTATATATTAATGCATCATGTCTAACGTTGTACCGAAAAGTAGCATTTACACTTAATGTTATCAATGGTAATTTTTTTATTATTGATGAAATACTGGGCATAACACTACTGTTAATGTATAAGTGTTGTAAGTTTACGCACCTTATTAATAAAACATTTAGACGTTTGAAATATATATTGGTGTTAGCTATTAGAAGTCGTTGTATGTTTAATGAGAAAAGGTCGATTAATTTACTAAAAATCTTGTTCGATAGTGTGGCACTACGATGGTCTATATGCATAGTTACATTTTTTTTGCCAAATGTTCTAATATTTTCTATCATACCTATTAAAAACAGAGTATCGCGACCTGATATTTTTAGAGCAGGTAAGTTAATAATTATCTGTTTAATATCGATCAATGCATTTTTAGAAGCGTTCTGCCAGTGTTTACTTATTCGCGAAAGTGTAGGTAATTCTTCCATAGACGTATTATCTAGTAGGAATGTAAACACATGGGCTAGTAAATCTATAGGGGCACTTGAGATGGACATTAATGTATAAGCATATAATAATATATGCTTTTCAAATTTGAATTAAATATAAGCTATATAAACGGTATAATGGATACCCTAAACAAATTACAAGATGATCCTTCAGACATAGATCTTCCCCCATTGGAAGAAATAGTAATAGACACAACCCCTATTGAACCTCGGCCAACCCCCTTGTCGTCGGATGCAAGTGTTACTCCTTCACCGACAGACCCAACATCAATCAATCTAACACCAACCGATCCAATAACTAGTCTGGAGGAGAAGCTTAAAGAGGAAATATTGGGAACCTTGAGTGCTCAACTAACCCCTCAAGAATATACAAAATTAATAGGACAATCCTTATATAACGATCCAGAAGGTAAATATCTATCGACGGAGGTTAAATCGTGCGTCGCCGCCCTTGTTGACACGACAAAACCACAAATGACAATCAATGAGTTTGGTCAAGCCATGAAATACGGAGACCCACCACTCGATTTATTCGGACCAATGGGTGTCAATGTACAGGCGCAAAAATCTGACTCAGAATGGTTTGAAATTACCGACCAAGTCCTTGTCCATATTGGATGCAGTCAGATACAATTTATGATGATGCTGATGGAGTGTGGTCTTGAAGACGGGAAAGAATATAAAACAAGCGGTGGTAAAACATCCCTCGTCATCGACCCGAAGATGTTTAGATTGTTGTGTGCCACTCTAAAAACACCTTTCGGTGACGCTGTTCGAACTAGTAGTGTCCAGGCCGTAAAGGAATTAAACGAATACCAATACTATCGCTTGTCATATGCTAAATAAGATAAAAATAGCATAATCTAAACGATTTATTTTTTTTACATGTTGAAAATTTGAAAACTACCAATGTATATTTAATGCTAAAGCTAGGTGTTCACGTTGCTAAAAAATCTAAAGTAATCGGAGAAGACAATGAGAAGAAGCGAAAAACTCGAAAAACAATGTTAGAAGCAATTCAAGACGACCTCGATACATTAAATTCGGATGGCAAATCAGGCAATTCTTGTTGTTTAACATGTGTCCAAATTTACACACATGGTCCGCGCAACAGTAAAAAAAACAGCATCGACCTCGATGCTGTTCGGGGATACATCGAAGAAAACAGCATAACATTAATAGTCCACAGTCCACATGTTACACCTGGACCACTATGGAAGATAACCAGAGCTAAAATACAAAAGGTAATCCCCTCGGATAATAAAGTAGTTGCTGGGGTTAAGGAAAAATCACGGTTCGCCGTTATAAATTTTATCGACCAGCTGAAAACAGCCAAAACCATTGGGGCTAGTCATTTGGTTGTGCATTTGCCGGATATGCCCCTTGTTGAAATGACTCCGGCGCTGAAAATCATCTTACACTACGTTATAAAATTTAACATGCCGGTTGTCTTTGAAAATGTTCCAGTGTCTGACTCAGTGAATGAGGTTAGCTCTGCCGAAGCAATAAATGCCATATGTCGGGGGTTCCTGGAGGCGGTACCGGGGTCAGCCGAACATTGGGGACTATGTATTGACACAGCGCATATATGGAGTTGTGGAGTTAACCTTAGCAAGCGGTCTGACCAAAATAAGTGGTTTAAAGCTCTGTCACCCGAGGCGATCGCTCAAATTAAGCTTATCCATCTCAACGGAAGTAAGAATTCAACCTTTAATAAAAGTCGTGATATTCATTACATAGCCATGTCAGATGATGATGATATGTACCCGAGCTCTGTTGCCCCTAGTAAATTAGGCATTTCCGGTATTATTGAATTCGCTAAACGCCACGGAATACCTGTGATATGTGAGATTAATCGTGGTACAGAAACAGAAGTGAGAGATAGCCTTGGTAAGATTGGAAAAATCTAAATCAATAACGGCGATGATTTCTTTTTTTTCTAAAGACACTCTACGTTATTATTATACATGAAGTGGCTTTTTGCGATTTCAATAGCCGTTATTATTACGGTGGCTTGTATTATTTTACTTGTGTTATTACCAAAGAGTAAAAATTTCTACGCACAAGATCTTTATCCAGAATTAAAAATATTTAACAACTACTTAGATGATGATATGCGTAGCTCTCTTATTCTTAATGAGTTACCTGACAGTGTCGTGTCAGGTAACCAAACGAATTTGATCAAACCTGTATGGTTGGAGTACCCGGGGGGTGATTGGAAGCATAAGAAAACCCCAGATGCGAAACACGATGATAAACGCGATGAGCCAAACCAATTGGCAAGGGCAGGAACGCGCAGCGTTCCGTCGCCCGCGCAGCCGAAGGCGGAGTTGAACCAATTGGCAAGGGCAGGAACGCGCAGCGTTCCGTCGCCCGCGCAGCCGAAGGCGGAGCCAACCCAATTGGCAAGGGCAGGAACGCGCAGCGTTCCGTCGCCCGCGCAGCCGAAGGCGGAGTTAAATGAGTTGAACCAATTGGCAAGGGCAGGAACGCGCAGCGTTCCGTCGCCCGCGCAGCCGAAGGCGGAGTTAAATGAGTTAAACCAATTGGCAAGGGCAGGAACGCGCAGCGTTCCGTCGCCCGCGCAGCCGAAGGCGGAGTTGAACCAATTGGCAAGGGCAGGAACGCGCAGCGTTCCGTCGCCCGCGCAGCCGAAGGCGGAGCCAAATGAGCCAGCCTATGAAATTTACCCATTCTGGGCGTTCGGGAAATTCTCACCTAGTCGTAATAGAGAGTGTCCAACGTTATTTGAGCTGGTAAAAAAAATACCTCACATTAAAACAGCAGCATTGATTAAGGTAGGTGGCGGAGTTGTTCTCGCACCCCATTCTACTTGGGGAGAAATATCAAACGACACTTTGCGATGTGTATTGCCAATAATATCACCTTCATCAGATATTAATAAATGTGGTGTTTGGGTTGAAGAAGAAACCAGAGCACTTCGGCGAAATGAATGGGTAATATATGATTCATCCAAGCTGTGTTCTATTTACAACCAAAAAAATGAGCCTGTTATCATGATTATGCTAGATATTATGCGACATGATAAAGCTTACAAAGGTATTTCTGAAGTACCATTATGTCCTCTCAAAGATTTTACTGATAAATTTTAGGATTAAGGTCGATATTCTAATGGGAATATATGTATTGCACTTGACATATTAAATCTATAAGCGTCGATGTCACTCAAACTCTGGGAATTTATCCCTAGATATAATTTTTTTGACGTCGGATCACATACATAATAATCTCCATCCTTATATGCTATACCGTATGTTTCTATCGCTCGCATAATATTTCCTTTATCTCCAGGTATTTTTGATATATATTTTATCGCAGGAACCGGATATGCAATACTAAATACACGCATTTTACTGGGTGGTATTGTTGGTAGAAATTTCTTTATCGCATTTACACCACCTATAAGCTCTGGATGAATGAGTATGTGGAATTTAGGCGTGGCTGGCGTGGCCGGCGTAGCTGGCGTATCTGGCGTAGCTGGCGTAGCTGGCGTAGCTGGCGTGACCGGCGTGGCTGGCGTGGCTGGCGCATCAGCCCAGTCGGGTGAATTATCAAATTCAACAACAATAGCTCGTCCATATAGTGGAACTCTTGTGATGAAGCAAATATCATTAGGATAAACAGGTTTGCCTGTGGATTCACAATTAGCCTCATCGGTCTCTTGTTTTTTATAATCAAATGGCCTGATCTGATCATACCATTTTCGCTTAATAACTACTCTTTTAATGTTTAGAGACGCTAATGAAACCTCTAAGGAAGGTATTTCATAGTATAAATTACTATCTGAGATTTTTAATATACTTTCAAGCTCAGCTCTTTTTCGAGCAGATTGTTGCATCATCAGATTCATATTATATTTAAATATTTCATCATTTAACCCTTTTTGATTAGTACAAGTAATAGTTTGAGTAGATACCCTCGGTGCAAAAGTATATTGTTCAAGTGATGGATAGTCAGCCTGTTTATGTCCGTTCGAAACGTTGTAAATATTGTGTCCATCCCATATAATTGAAGATAATGCCATGTATAAATACGAACATGAAAGTTTACTATTATTTACCTGACCGAATTCAGGGATCATTATGGGAGTATCGTTGGGCTCTAAGCCTAAAAATCTTATATGCCACCCGAATAGGCAAAGTCCTTGACTAATCTGATTAGTAACATAACTGTTTTCGTTGTGCATAAATCGTTTGACAACGTCATCAATGGATTTCGTTTGGTTTTTTAAATATACCGTGTTTGATTGCTTGGCAAACTTTTTTTCCACGTACACCTGAGTATATTGGGTTGTTAATAATGAACAAGGTACAAGGTTACTCAGAGGGACACCTGCACGTTTTAGTATATTATTGGACTCGATTTCTATCTTACATATGAATGAATTTAACACTTCAATGAGATACATTGGTGGTCTGATTTGATAAAATACCGGGGGTAAATATATATTTACCCGACCAATACATGCATCTAGTATATGGGTTACTCCACGAATATTGTAGACATTGAATTTTTTGAACGGCTGTTTTCCTGGTTTAGGGGTATTTTCTTTCCCGTCAATACCCCATATATCTAGATTTTTTTCTACATTAATCATCTGTTTAGCTATCAGTTCGAGTATTTTTTCCATAGTTTCATCTGTACCTTTTAGAAAAAGCATCTTGAGGATAGTATAAAATTGAATTCAATTTTATACTAATTATTAATGGAAGTCCTGATTAAATTTCCAGAAATTACAAATGAAAATTTATCATTCAGTGTAATTCACTTATCTCCATTCATTAAGACATCTATCAAGGAAAAAAAAATTAATGGCGAACCGATCGATATTAAAATTTCGACAAGTCCACGTCGTCAGAATCAACACGTAAAAATAATAACAGTTAATGTTGTAAAAAATCACATATATTTCTTGATAATACAAGAACTTCTTGTATGTTCGACTGACGAATTTGTTGATGTCGTTACTGACTCGTTGGCTATTCATAAATATTTCAAAGAGCCATGTGGGATAAAGGTAATCGATAAGTTGTCCAAGGGTGTGTCAAAATTTGGTAATTATTCGTGGGTATGGACCGAATTAACATCCAAGCCAGACTATAACATGGAAATATTTAAATGTCGTCGTTGGCCTTACTTTAATATAAATTCAATAGATTGGAAGCAAAGTCGCAGGCGGGCTGTTGAATATCCTGTTGCCCTATTAACCGAAACGAAACGTTCGAATGCCGGCACAGGCAGACGTGGTCGGTCAGCGACACTATCGCAAGCGACAAACACTCCCCCTGATATACATACTTTACTAGAAGAAGTATTAAGTCAGAAGAATAATAATTTTCTTGGATATGAAATAGAAGATCCGCATAAATACGGGGATGTAAAAATAATGGTCGACGCTTTGCGTGGATTAAAAGACATAGGCCAACCACATTTGATGCTAGAATTATTCTGCCGATGGTGTATTTCCCCACCAGATTGTCATATTATTAAGTCTCCCGAGGTTTGGGCGGTGGTAAATACATTTGCAGACTCTTTGCCAAAAGTAATACATTACTACATTTGGTATGCTCAATATATTATGAGACATGAGGAAACTGTCATGTTTTCGCAGGTCAATCCAGCTTACCGGGTAATATATACACACCGAGAAGCCGCGGCACTTCCACCATTTAAAGGCAGTGTGTGTAAAAGTCCCTACATACACCAGCTAACCGGTGATATACCATTGAATGCATGTATACCTTTATACCTAAGAGTAGACCGTCGGATAACGTCTGTCGACGAATTTAATAGGCGTTTTTATTTGGCCACGGGCGGAGCCCTTGAAGGAATAAACATGCAGAAACTAGGGTGTTCCGTCTCAGGGTCTATACTTATACCGTGTAATGTTAGGATGGGCTTTGAAGATGATAAAAAGTATCAAACAAAGTGGATAGTTGGTCGCGATGCAGATAAATCACATTATTTTCATCATGCTCCGAAAAATAAAGGAGTTTTTAATAGGCAGGATCTGGCGTTTTTAAATTACATAGAATATCTTTATCCTGGGTACCAAAGTTTGCGAGACACTGACTATAAAAAAATACTCTTACCAGATACTTTTGACAATATTAATAAGTCTGACGGGGACTGTCCTGATTATAATAAACTTTCAGACATTGACATAGCAGTGAAGACTAAGAAATGGAAAGTTTTTGACGAAGTAGCTGACAAAATATATAAAAGAATTCGCAAAAACTGCGCATGGGCCGGTCCCGTGTACATTAAAAAAATCGAACGGGTCAGTGGACATAAATGGTCAATCGGCGGTCCCGGATTAATTCGCCCAATCGACGTCTTCCGTGTACCTTATGGACCATTAAAGATGGTTAAAAAATTTTACCTTGCATGTGTAATGTCCTGTTATGAACCAGCTGGTGAGCTGACTAGTGAAGTCGGGGGCGGTTCCCAATTGTTCCAAAGCTGTGTGAACTCATTGTTATCCGGTGTCAACCCGGGGTATAAAGGATTTTCCTGCAACAAAGTACCTGTTGATTCTGCGCTTAAATATGTACAACGAGGTATTAGTCTGATTCTGAACGAGTCTGAAAGGGTGACGATGTTGAACTACTGTAGAATAAGCCCTCGATGGTCGAAGATTGTTATAGGTCAGGTGTTCGGAGAAGTCTCATTGTCCCATCGGTTTTTCCACCCTGGTCAATTTTCCTCAGGCATCAGATATGGTTTACGTCAATTTGATATGCCCGATGTTGAATATATGAATACATGTCTTGTAAGTGATTGTATACCTATGAAAGATGAATATGGAGAAGAGTTGATCGTGAAAACTGGAAGCAAGATCATCCCGCCATCGTTAGACGCTGTTAAAAAATATATATCGAGACTTAATTCTGAGTCAGATAGTGATTCTGCTCCTTCTGATTTAGATTCTGATCTGTCCGACGACGAGTCTGGGGTTGACTGATAATATAATGCTTTGAACTAGAAGAACCTAATTTTTTATATGTAAAAAAATTGAATACGATTGATCATTATACGATATTCAATATACAATGAACACAAACACCTTGCTTAAAATTTGTGGAGGGTGTTTGTTTCTTAGTGCTTGGATTACTGTCGTTGTCTTGTGGGTTCACGATTGCCATGAATCAACCGACACCCCGGAAAATATGAAATATCTCGATTGTCGTGTTGTCGAAATATTTATGATCATCTTCACGGGGTGTATATGGGTAATGATAGGGTTTATCCCATGTGTAAAGTGCCGACCGACCGTAATTAGATGGGGTCGAATAATGCGAGAGTACCTCGGGAGAATATGCGACTGCTGCGCTCCATCAATGGCACCTATAACAGAAACTATGCCTGCTATGCATTATCGCAACCCTATCGTTATCTAAGGGCTGAGCATTTTTTTAAATTCATCCAAATTCATAACGCCGCATGATCTATTACAAGTAACACATATGGGCCGGATATTACTAACGCTTATTTCACCCCCATTATACTCAGATAGAACATGACCAGCTTCAAAATGTTCGAAGTAAATCACTTTATCACACGAATAACACCTCCCTTCAAGACAATTCCCAACATGAATCTTCCACGCTTGATGGCGGACTTTTTTGGGGATTGATTTTTTACCATTTACACAAGTGTTACAACGACCACATAAACCTCCATACTTTGCCAGTGTTTTTTTGGTGAACTCCCGTTCGCAATTACTACATGTCGCTTTACCCGGGTTAGATAGACTAGGCGAGGATATACGGGTGTCTCTATCAGTCTTTCTCTCGATTTTTAATGAAGATGGGTGCGGTGATATGGCATTCCCTATCTTCTGTAAAAGTTTACCGGCATCCTTAAAAATACTCATCTATAAAGATGATAGAGCAGTGGTTTAGACGGGCAAAAAAAACAGCCATCAGATGTAGAGTATTATCAGACCTAATAAGTCAGGCGTATTCCAAGAAGTGACGCAATCTCTTCTTTCATTATAACGCATAAACCTAATTGAGAGATAATACGGGGGAAATCGTCATGCGAAATTTCACCTGTGAATTGCGCATTAATGAGATTAGCCTCCTCAATGACAGCTTGTTGGGTGATGGGTGGTAGATTGGACACATAATTTAGATAACACCTACGATTAGCTATAAGTATTGCCAAAGCAAACCACATAACTGGGATGGCCCCCTTGGGGACGTTTGCGATTATCGAAGTCTTTCGTTCGGACATTGCATTAAAGTCTTGTAAAAAATCAATTTTTTTTATTATCTTCTTTGTCTTACAGACATTACCCATTGATATTTTATATAAAAAAATAACTATCTACTATCTACTATCTACTATATATATCGAGCTGCCCTACGAGTTCCTTCGTTGAAACTAATCAACTGACCATTCGTCATTACCCCATGAGGTCCTTTACCACCCTTAGTGATCTCCGTCAATGGAATAAACGCCAATCCACGAATGGCAGGGTATAAGTCGGGATTCCACCCACGATAAGACTCGTTTTGATGGGATGGTTGAACAGAGGGGTCAATTTTATAACCAGCGTTGAAGGTGTATGAATAGTAATGAACCAACTTACCAATGGCCGTCGTCTGAGTAATTACATATCGAAGGTTATTAGATTTGATTTTAATTCCACTCTCTTCTAAAAACTCTCGAACGGCACACGCTTTGTAATTTGAATCAGATGCATCAACACCACCTCCAAAAGTTTCGATGACACCGCGGATGGTACTGCGGCACATAAGCAAAAATAATCCCCTTATAGGTAATACAACACATGAATCACCCTTTTTCAGTTTATCATCAGTCGGCGGCTCACGTATAAACCATCCTCGCGGGAGGTTACCATGTTTGGATTTCGCTTCAGTCGCGGAGAGGTGCGCAATCGCCGATTTAGGTCTGTGAGAAGGTTGAAGAGAAGAGGAAGGTTGAAGAGAAGAGGAAGGTCGACTAGAAGAGGAAGGTTGACTAGAAGAGGAAGGTCGACTAGAAGAGGAAGGTTGACGAGAAGAGGCAGGTCGACTAGAAGAGGCAGGTTGACGAGAAGAGGCAGGTCGACGAGAAGAGGAAGGTTGACGAGAAGAGGAAGGTTGACGAGAAGAGGAAGGTTGACGAGAAGAGGAATGTCGACTAGAAGAGGCAGGTCGACTAGAAGAGGAAGGTTGACGAGAAGAGGAATGTCGACTAGAAGAGGCAGGTTGACTAGAAGAGGCAGGTCGACTAGAAGAGGCAGGTCGACTAGAAGAGAATCGCGCAGACGAACTAACCAACGTGCTAAGTGAGGAGTAAGAGGGAAGGGAAGACGCGCCGGGCAGTTTATTTTGTGGGCAATTCATCTGTCTGTGATCAGAATCGCGATCTCCACACGTCTTGCAAATATGAGGATGTTTGGCACACCAACGCTCATCTTTGCACCCTACAGCCCTGCATGGTCTTACGCGGTTACGAGGACAATTCTTCTGTCTGTGATCAGAATTGCGATCTCCACACGTCTTGCAAATATGAGGATTTATGGCACACCAAACCTCATCTTTGCACCCTACAGCCCTGCATGGTCGCGTGAACATCGCAAAGGTTTTTTCTGTTATCAAAGAACAGCTACTAGCATAAAAAAAATCATTTTTTTTTGTTCGTTATATTAACATATTTTCCTTAAATACATTGTGAATAATTCCCGTGGATCTCCGTTCATAAACTGCGCCTTATATTTCTTAGGAGTCTTTGTATATATTTCATTAAGACCCGATTGTGTGTATGATTTTTTTAATATGGCCGGAGTGTTATTTATTTTATCCGACACAAATTTATACGATGCGATAAGATTTTTTTTACGCTCCGCAGATGTGAATTTAGTCGGGTCGCCCAAATTCTGCATGTAGATTATAAATAACATGTTTGAGTCCCATGTTCGGAACATCTTCGATGTTAATCTTGGATCATATTTATCAAGGTACTTGTTAAATTCGATCGCTGTTACATCTTGCAATTCGTGTCCCCCATCCGAGACATATTGAAAAACACTTTGAGTTGGTTTTTTATCCTTTATTAGATTCTTAATAGCCCCAATAAGTTTTTCATCAGAGAACTCACATTGATTAATAACACCTTTCTTGCCGGGGAATTTCGCTCGCATCACCTCTTTTCCCTTAGCGTTACCCTTCTTACATTCATGAGTTGTTAAATGACGTACTTGTAAATTCATAGCACCATAACTTCCATATAATTCTTTATACTTAGCGTTACCTATACGAAAATGACACGTCATCACTAGTTTAATGATTATAGATATAATTTTTTCTTTCGTCATCGGGGATGTTGGGTTTACCAAGTGCGAGTCGGCATCTGCAACTATTTGTCGGACTTTGTCACTAAATAACAAGAGATCACAAAATTTTTCCTTGTCTTGGGCAATTCGCCACTTAGGACTATATATTCTTTGTATACGGTCCTTAGAGTCAACGCCCACGAAGAGTATCTTGGGAGATTTTTCGTAATTAATGACAACGTCTTTGTATGCGGGGGGGATGACTAATTTTTTTATATAATCTAGGATGACTTTATCACGCACTTCTTTACCGTCGCCCATTGTATATTTAAAGGCGTCTTTACTACCAGTCCTCAAGATTTTCATGTCTTCTATATTAGAGGGGGGTATTATCATCTCCCAAATAAATTACCCCTAATTGCACTACTCATTAATCCAGTAGTACCAATTACTGCGGCAGCTTTTGGGTTACTTGCTAAAAATCCAATTCCATAAATCCATTTCCCAGCGCCAAATGCTAACGTACTCGCTAGCACAAATCCAACCAACCATATTAGCCAGTTGTTTTCTCCCGGTCTTGAACAAGCGCTTTTTTGCAATGTTTGCCCGTTACTCTCATATGTCTGGTAAATAATATTACCGGCAAGATCGATCTTACACCCATCAGCGTTAACATCACCTTCATATTTGCTACCTTTAACGACCATCCACGTCAACAGTATTATTATGCAAAATATAACAAAAGCCGTTGAGATAGCTCCAATCAGCCATCCTGTAGGGACGGGGTTAATTCCTGAGACTACGTTTTCCCCTATCTTACCGACTTCTCTGACGCCTTCTCCTAACCATGTTGTTGATACTGGCTCCGGTGAGGTTGCCATAATTTTAAGTATATGATGTAAAAAAATGATTTTTTTTACAGTAAACATATCCTGTCATGAATTAGATGATAGCAGACGACTTGGTAATGCTGACCAAGTTGTCTAAAGGAGTACGTTCCCAAGTATTTGCGGAGCTAATGTCGTATTGTTGTATTCTAGTAGCGTCCATATGTAATCTAATGATCCAAGCCAGAAATGGTGAGCTACCTCTGAATATGATATATACCTTCTTCGGATTGCAGGAAGCACTAGGCAAAGTGTGGAAACTATGTCAAAACTAAACCTACAAGATGTGACACAAGTGCATCTGCCATAAACGGTAACGGCGAGTGGTTTTTTTTATGTAGAAATAATCTCCGACAACTATGAATATACTTTACAAGTAATATTCACAAATTTTGTCGATACAGTAAATATAGCAATACTAATCACATTCAGCATGCCCATAACGCAATTTACTTTATATTAACATATTTCATATATTATTTAGAAGGCCATTTAATATTTAAATATTAAACTCGGTATAGACTAACCCAAATAGAGAGCATTTCAAGTAAATCGCTTATTAGCCTGACGTGGTGTAAATGCATTCATTGAGTTAGTCTAAGGGAATCTACAAAAACCTTTACATTAGCGAATATGACATAAAATAGAGCTGGGTGGAAGAGTGGAAGGGTGGAAGAGTGGAAGAGTGGAAGAGTGGAAGAGTGGAAGAGTGGAAGAGTGGAAGAGTGGAAGAGTGGAAGAGTGGAAGAGTGGAAGGGTGGAAAGGGTGGAAGGGTGGAAGGGTGGAAGGGTGGTGAAAAACACATTTCTTCAACTCTTAAGACTAAAAAATAATAAATATCTAATATCTGATAATAATTGAGTCACCGTAATCGCAACTTCTAACCGACCATCTTGGGGTTGGATTATGTCATTAACATGGAAGGTATACCAGGTAAATTTATGTTGGGGGGCCTTCGAATAATTCTATACACTTGATAATGTCAAGACAAATATCCAGTATTAATTTTAACTTCATTAATTCTGTCATGTAGATTTGGGATTTTGCTGTGGGTATTGACATTGGGTATGTAATTTATGATTTTAATGTTTGATTTATCAGACTATTGATTTTTTTATAAGTATGTAAATGAAGACTTCATTTGTCAAACCCCTTAAATATTACCCCTTAAATATTTACGATATTTCCGCGATACCTCTATAAATAATCGTTGATTGCGAGCGGATACTTTTTTACCCATCATCATAAATTTAATCTGATCCAAACTAACCCATTTGACATACTCAACTTCAAGAATTTGCTCAACATTGCGGAAAGTTACTTTTGGATTTATCAAGTCTTTGTATGATTCACCATATTCGACGTTTCCCCCACTATCGCTAGATTTTCTCCAACCAAAGTTGCTCTGAGATGGTACACGTGAGGCTTCGTTTATACATCCATCCCCTCGACCCTTTATAACTCTGACCTGGTCGGTTAATGCAAATACCGGCTTCGAAATTACCCCCAAAAAATACTCATTTATATAAGTAACCCCTTCATCTTTATATTTTTCGATGACTGGTGGTTCATGCCATAGTATTGTATATCTGGAGTAGGCGATATTAGTTTCCTCCTTGAACTCACGTATAGCAGCGTCTGTTTTCTTTTCGTGGCTTTTGCGGTGACCTTTGGGCATTTCCCAGGGAGCTTCTGCATTTGTACCATTGTAGATTAGATTTTTAATACGAATCCCCGAATCTTTAACGAAGCAGCTATCAAATTTAGCCTTTTTTCTAAAATACCCCGGAGCATTACCTTTTTTAGGGGATGCTAAGTATTTTTCCTCTGGGCTATTAAGCCATATCTTCCTCCACATATCCTCGAATTTCATTCCAAGGATAAGTATTTTTTCCTGGTAAGTCATATTAGATAGTAGTTTAGTCAAGTACTTATCATCATTTTTTTTATACCGTCCTGACACGAATTCCATAAAATGGTATGTGTATCGTTTTTTTATCATTATCACTTCAACCTTTTCATCATTAATCCTACACAACGCAACGCCATAGGATCTTTTTGTTTTTGGCATTAGTCCAGATTAAAAACTGATATATCCTATCTAAAATTGATTCTTTAATACTTATATAGCCATGTCAGACGCATTGTTTAAAATCTATAAAACCATAGAGATATGGTTGACGAAATATCGAGAATACAAAGCATCCTCTGCCCTACATGACCGTGATAATTTTCGAAGAAATATGCAGCTCGATGAGTATGTTCGGATTGATTGTGTAGATAGAGAGAACCGGCCTATCGTTATATACTTATTTAGGCCAGAAAGTAAGTATATTACTAAAACCCAAGACTTTAAAACTCTTGTTAATCGATTTAAGAAATCTCCAATTACTCTGTATATTTTCACAGAGTCGCCTCTATCCGTATATATTAGGAGGCGTGTTTTACCTCTACCTGAATACTCTAATATTAATATTATAAATTACATGCATAAACATTTCACTCATGAGATACCTAAAGGACCTCTTGTACCTGTTCATAATATTATTTCCCCAGAAAAGGCTATTATTATTTGCCGCGACCAACTCAATATGCATCCATTAACTCTACCACATATTCCAGTAACTGATCCACAGTGTCAATGGATTGGCGCTAAAATAGGACAAATCATTGAACAAAAGGGAAATTCTCCAATTACAGGGCATTATGTGAGATATGCAATAGTATCTAGAGAGGCGGTTCGAGCATCAACTTATTCTGAGGAGCAGCCTACCCAAACCGGTGCCGAAGAGGGCAAACAAGAATTACTGAACACCAAAGGCGGTGGTGGTGGTGGCGGTGGTGACGGTGGCATTGGTGGGATAAAATTTCTCGATACTTCTGATAATGTTTTTGATCAGACCAAACATAGTGACGATGACGATGACCATGACGATGACCATGACGATGACCATGACGATGACCATGACGATGACCATGACGATGACCATGACGATGACCATGACGATGACCATGACGATGACCATGACGATGACCATGACGATGACCATGACGATGAACACGCTAAAACTAGCGGGAAGCCAAAAATAAAAAATACAAAGGGCGCAAATGGTTCGGACATCTACAATGAAATAGAATTTGAACAACAAGCTCTTGCTAAAGAGGAAGAAGACGACTCTGATGAAGAAGAGGATTAAAACATATAATATAATATAATGCAAGAAATCCTAAGAATTATCGTAGCAGTAATATGCTCATCGATTATATGGATAGGTGTAAGGAGTAAGTACTATGGAAAGATTGGCCAAACTACAAATTTGACAAATCCGAATAAAATGACAGATGAAATATCAAATACATATGTTTCTCTTTTACACAGCTGTATTATTATATTAGCAACGCAATATAATGCATTCATACTCCCACAAATAATAACATTTGTTTCCGGTGGTTTTTTTATAGCTGACTTATTTAGACCCCATATATCAACATTATTTGTGGCACATCATTTGCTAACCTTGTATGGTTTATATTTTATTTATAATAAATATGATAATGCTATTTACGGATATATGGTTGGCGAGATAAGTAATGTATTTTTATACATTGCAAACGTAAATACATGTCTTACCGGAAATGAAATACGTACATTATTAATTCTTGACCGAGATACACCAGAAGTTGGTGTTAAAGGTGTTGAGGATCTTATAAAACATAAAATTATACTGAATACTATTGTACGTATATTTGAATTTATACCATATGTAATATGCAGAGGAGTAATCCCTTTTACACTTTATAGAGTCAATCAGGATGATTTACCCCAACATTTCCTTCCATCGTACCTGATTGCGATTTACCATGTAACAGGAATATTATGGAGCGTTAACATGTACAAAAAAATTAAGGGTTTATGTGATTTGTATCAAATCCTATGTACAACGTTCTGGAGAGACTCTCCAAAAAAAATAGATCAACTCATTGCAAAACTTTACTTATGAGTCGCGTCGTCGAAATCCTCACTCATCTCGGAAAAGTAATGAAAATTTGATCGACTTCCCTGGCTGGGATCAACACCTCTATTTAAGAGATATGTTTGGTCAGCAATGGTGTTTTCTGGGGTGCGGTCACGTACAATAGTAACAAATCCATCATCAGTAACGCCGCGGCGAACCCGAAGTAACTTGACGTCTAGACTGGAGAAGTAAGACGCGGCAACCGTGCCAGGATATGAGATAGTAGTTATTGTTTGGGGAGTAATAATAACACAGTATTGACTATAGTAGAATACTTCTGCCATTGCTACTTCTGCCAATGTTAATTCGTATATACTTAAAAGTAATTCAATTTTTTATTCATCGGAATCAGACTCAATAAATGATGGTTTCTCCCTAGGACCACTTTCATCCATCAAATTGTATTCTTCAAGAGCTCGTTCAATATCCTTATCAATATACTTATCTTCATGCGGAAAATGCTTGTAAAATCTTTCATATATAACATTAAGATTTGTCTCCATACCGGTTGGATACCCTTCATCGTTTAAATCATATCTTAGTATATCCTTAATAACAGCCGCGTATTTATCTATCAATGGTTCATATTTACGATTAAACTCCGGTTCGCGTTCATGTCCAAGTACATCAGAGATTAATAGTTTCCATGGTAATACCCCGATTAAATCGGGAATTGTTTCGGTGTTATGCTGATTAGCTTCTTTAGCAATAAAATCGCGAAGTGCTTTCTTTTTTCCTTTAAATGTTCCGGGCGGAAAAACTCCTGACCGTTGGGCCTTAATAAAATCAATGTCATGAAGCATATCATCGTATAAGAGAATTTTACTATACTCAACAATAAAGAATCCTTCATCCCACATTTTCATGATTATGTCAAATTCAAACATCATAAGCGCGCCAATATCTAATAGGCTGTGCGGGCAAGGGAACCCTGCGCGTTCCTGCCCTTGACCCATTCGACCAACCTGTGCAGCCAGGACATCATATAATTTCTGCAACTTTCCTGTCCGCAAGAACTCGGCATTTCCAGATCTTAGCGACATTATTTTCTGCATACCGCCGCAACTAGAATCACTATCACTATCACTACCCAAATCGCTTTCGTCTTCACCTGACCCGGTCGCCTGGCCGGTCGCCTGGCCGGTCGCCTGGCCGATCAATCTTAAGAACTCTTCCTTTCTCTCGGGGGCAATAGAAAAATAGATATACCCCATCGCGATGGGACCGGTTATTCTACCGATTGGTCGTGACTCTGCACCAACACGCTTCGTATCGCTGATGTGAAATTCTTTATTATAGTCATCACTAAGGTCAAATTGTTCAAGAGAACATTTACGATATGTATTATTAATAAATATACTGGCATGAGCAAGTGGTATTGAACATAGTCCTGTAAGAATTTGCGTCAGATAGTATTTAGGAATAGTTCCACATGGAATCTTGCTGAACGGCGCCTTAAATTCAAAAAGAATAATTAGCTGCTCTAACGTTGTAAATACCGAGCCGTCTTCCATCTGCATTTTACATAGCATTTCAACCACAGATAATCCGTCAGGGCTATATTTTTGTCCTTTAATAGTACCAGGGAGAGACCCAGTGAACATCAGTTTACAATTAAAAAGCATCTCAGTGTAGTTTTCAGTAATAGGCTCGAATAGTTTTCCCCACCGAGTATACAGATTTCCTCGGAATTTAATAAGACCTATTTTCTGCGCTATCAGCTCTTTAATACCACCATATGGATTAACACCTAGTAGCATCGACATCTCACTACCACCAAAAGTTGTTAATTTACCGAGGAGCCATTTCTCTGAACCCTGTGGTGGCGCATGCTTATTCGATTCGATAAATTGCGTCAAAAGACGAGTACGTACGTCCTTAAGTAGAGTATTATTATTATTTATCCTCTCTAAGAATTCCACGCTTTTACTTGGCACATTACTTGGCACATTACTTGGCACATTACTTAGCGCGATCATATCAGTCATTGCTTATAGGTTGTCTGAGTATAATTTATAAGAGAATAATCAATTTTAAAAAATTGATTTTATAAATACAATATCATGCCTTCGATTGCATATTATTTAAGCGACTGCTTGTAATTATGGAATTTAAACCCACTGCTGTAATCGACCCTGTCGCATATATGCGATCTTCCTCTCATCCCCGCCCCCTTCTTGATTTATACAAAAGCTCTGGGTGTATCGAGTGGATCAACACTTTCTATGCCGTGGTCTCGAACATTTCGGATAAGAAAAGCTTTTCTCCATATCAAAAACGTGTCTATAACATGGCCATAGATTTACACATATATGTACCATTGATTGCCAAGGCACGGAAGGTCTATTTAGACGGGCTGGTTGAGTGGAATCAAGAAAATGAAATAAGTATGTATTATTATACATGTATAGGGTCTGATGTGCTAGTTGTCGAATTGGTAGAACTGGGTATATTTGGCAACCGTGAAGCCCCAACCCTACCACTTGAGCTTGCTAAAATCACACAAGATTATTTGGAGCCTTCCGATTTAGTCACTTTGATGAGTGATGGTGATGAGGAAGTATGGGAATGCATAAACTATGGATGCGAGGAGTAAAAAAAATGATTTTTTTTAATCGATATATCTGTTGATATGGATCCCGTTGTTTACTTGAGAGCACATCCGCGACCGAATACCGACTTATTTATAAGTGATAAGTACATCGAATGGGTGAGAAGATTTGAAAGTACTATATTGATGTCTCCGGTGAGCACTTCTCGTAGTGACCGATACCAAGCGATCGTGTCTCGTATGGTTTATTCATTATTTAGTGTGACTCGGGTTATTAGGCGTGAACAAATTCGAGCCATGAATGAGCAATGCACTGCAAATATCGACCGCAAAATGTTGGATAAAGTAGCGCGGATCGGTGACGATATGGTTCTTGTTGAGTTAGTTGAATTGGGCATTTTCGGTCGCCGAGAGTCTCCAATATTGCCAATCGCACTAACGAAAATACTCGCTGGGTATTTATCATACGATGATATAATCATTATGATGAGTGGAACCAACGGAACTATATGGAACACGATACGACACATAGAGTGAAATAATTGTCAGTTATATTTTTTTGTCTAAATACACCATTGTGTATTATATAGACCAATGTGCGACTCACTAACCGATCACGGGCTCGCCGATTTTAAACGGGCCATTAAGATTATATCGGGAAAAAATCAAGCGACGCCTACTGATATAGGCGTTGTCACACTAATTAAATTAGGTATACTAAGATATATGTTGCCAAAGCCAATATCGGATAGAGTTGATGCCCGCGACTCATCTCATGGATGGGAACATATGCGAAATGTTGCTAAATTAGCCAACCGTCTTCTATTGGAAGAGTCCGGTAACGGTAACGGTAACGGTAACGGTAACGGTAACGGTAACGGTAATGATGTGAATATTACACATGACGGCGATATGTCTGACATATCAAGAGATATACATGTTAACGCTGTGGCTTGGCTACATGATGTTGCTGACCCTAAATATGACGCTATATTGGGGTTCGCACTGCGTCGCGAACTGGTTAAATTCTTGTCCGATGATTTTAAATACGGTGGTAAAATTATGCAATGCATAGACTATGTTTCTTTTAGCAAAGAGAATAGTGCATCTAATGCTGAGGAATTTCGATCTACTATGATTAAAGAATTGGGGTCTCCCTGGACACTAATTAGAGATATTGTTAGCGACGCCGACAAAATTCAGGCGCTTGGCAAAGTTGGATTTAATCGAGCCCTTGAATACACAAAAATGCGTTATCCAGACGCTACTGAAGAAGAAGTCTTAGCAAATATAGCTGAACATTCAAAGTCTAAATTACTAAGACTTGCGGGAGAATTTATACGGACCGATGCTGGTAAGACTATTGCACTTGTTGAGCATGGGACATTACTTAAATGCTTATATAAAGCAGGTATAACATGTACCCAACTTGGTCTACCCAGGCCTCGCGAATATTTAGCATCTATCAAGTGGCGTGTACTTGAATCCATAGCATCCATTATAATATTCTTTGTATTTGCATATATTAGCAATTACTTTCTAATATAAACATGTGTCGTTGTAAATTTATACAATCGGGACAAAAATGCAAGCCATTATAATGGAGAATCGTAAACCGATACTCGACGCTTTAAATGCAATACTTGCAGCTGGCCGATTATCTATTAACCAGCATACTAAAGAAGTAGATAATATTGGGGATGTGTTGAATAAATTTCACCAAGAACTAACGGACATAGTTGTTTTACTTGGTAATCAAAAATACCAGCTCGCTCTTAAACGTGGGGTGGGCGGCGGCATTTTAGATAATAGAGCCGGGGATTCAGGGATAGTCACTGGTTCAACTGCGCACTTGGCCACGGATAACCCTTTTAAATTTGTATACAAAAATCCCCTGGGGATTTTGTCATATGGCGAAACGAAGGATAATAAGGAAATACCAGTCAGACGAGAGCGTAAAATTAAAAAGACTATTAGAAAAGAATCCATATACGGCGTCCCGATTCCATCCACTAATTTTCCAATCGTAGAAAAACTAAAAGACATACCAACAGCCATTAGTTGGTTTAATGGAGATCAGCATAATGGCGCAGGGTTATACATATGCATTGTACCAAATTTCTATGTAAAAGTACCATTTCCAAATACAACGGATGGCACCAAGGACTATTCAAGGATAAAATCTATTAAATGTAAAAACACTATAGAATCTAACTGCTTAAGATATCGTCGGGAGATAGCATCAAAACATAACACAACCATTCGCGAATGTACTTATGCCCATGATGGTGATGTATATACAAAAATAGGCACTAACCATAGGTGTCAGATATTGACGAGGTTTGGTGCACACGAAACATTACTAAGTGATATGGAGACCGTGTGCGAAAAGGATATTCAAACAATGTTAATGTACGCACTGTCTGATCTTCTACTTGCATATATTTGGGGCAAGACCAACAAATTTACTGAGCAAACTGTCTTCGAGAATATTGAAATTTGCACATAGATAAAAAAAAATTGATTTTTTTTTTCGTAATCAATGGATATTTGCGAGACTCCTGGATATGTTTACCGGATCTCTAGTTGGCATTCCCATGCCAACCACTACAACCGCTACAACCACTCCAACAACTCCAACAACTCCAACAACTCCAACAACTCCAACAACTCCAACCACTCCAACCACTACTAACCCCCAGCCTCCACCACTAGCATCTATGCGCCCACCACTCCTCCCCAGTGAGTCAGCTCATCTTAGCCCGACGACTCAATCTACCAATCTCAATGGGCCAAGGTCGCCATTAGGACGGTATGTATATGGTCGTTTTCGGCATCTCACCCGGGGGAGTGATGTTGACTGGCTTGGAAGTCCACAATCACCGACTGACTCTAATGGGCGATCACGGCGCATGCGTCAACGAAATTCCCCGTATTCTCTTCCCAATCGTGGTCGTAACCGCAGCCGCCAGTCGCCTAATCAGCCCGCACGATCATTGACATCAGAGTTGAAATCCATACCTACTCGTTCACCTGGTCCCGAGTATAAACCACCCCCCGATGTTGATACCCCCAAAAAACCTCCCAGAGCCAAATCATTCTCTCCAGCGCCTTCCACTCCTCCAGCGCCTTCCACTCCTCCTGCACCCGCTTCTCCAGCACAAGGACAACTTCGCCCAGGCCATCAATTTGATGGAACTTTCATAGCCACGACTCATCGAACAGACCAAAATGGCAACATTTTGACGAACCACTTCTTAATGACGAACCCAGAGCAAGGCGGTGGTAGTTTTGATGCTGATGGGTATGAGTGGGGAATCGAAACCGAACTAACTTGGACCCCTGGCCATGAAGATCGTGGCAACATATCCACGCCTCCGTCGTCTCCCGATTCACCCCCTCCGCTGTCAAGTATTCTTGAGCCAAATAGACTCTCTTTCTAGTTTTAGTATTTTTTTTTGCTTTAAAAATTGATTATGTTTTATTACTATACATTTAAATATGCCACATGATTTAAAAATAAACATACCCCAGGGTAATAAAACAAAAGTTACTCCCATATCAACACCTGTAGGAAAATTTTCGTTAATAAAAAAATTACCATCTGTACCTTTATTTAGTAAAGTTATTTTACCTTATGCATATAGTAAGGCTATTAAATCCAAGAATAGACGTGGTCCTTATTAATTTTTTAATGCCCTATGTAAATAATCTAAACCCATTCCCCAATACATAAATACAATGGATGTTACGTTACGAGAATATGCTGCCAAGGCGGACGAAATACATAAAAAACTAAACACCTCAGACATTATAAGCGCAAAAAACTACTTACTTGAACTGGAGGCTTATATCCGGCAAATCCAGTCGGTATCTTATAAAATGGCCCTGATTTATAACACATATAAACCAGAAATAAAGTTATCTAAACACACCAATCTAATAGATGACTCCGATGATAATCGACCTAAGGCTTCTGATCACATACATTTACTGCGGGAAACCACGCCAGCGAGTCCGCGATATTTAGCTGCTCCGAACATCTATATCAACGCTCAAGAGGTTGAAACTCTTGGTCATGTCCCAAATACACCAATCTATTGGGTCAAGGGAATCGGTCAGTTCGCCGTTAAGATAAATAATGTGATGCTACGTGGAAATATAGGGGATATATTTAGGAACTTGGAGTATGCGCATGGATATAAAAAATGTAAAAATGCAAATTCATGTAAATACATATTGAAACAACGTAAATGTAAGTATTACCATGATTTGGCAGCTGGTTTGCCGAAACTGATGCCGACTGCCGATCCAATTGGGCCCGTGTCTGTGTCTGTGTCTGTGTCTGTGTCCGCATCCCAAAATAATGAGGGTAAAAAAAGGCGGAGGACCCGATCGGGTGGCAATAGTAGTGGCGAAACTTTTCCACTTCCCACTCTACAATATGTCAGAAATTTCACAAGCTCGTCGTGGATGTATACAGACGAACCTAAAAATGCGAAGAATATAAACATGCGACATGTCGGAAATCGCAGCTCGTTGTCAAATGACCTAGAGATACTTAAGATGGACTCGAACAAACATACTGAAGTTGATAATTACCTAAGTCAGGGTATGCATGATTTACTCGTCATACTTTGTATGGGTCAATATGGATTGATCCCCGACGCACCGATAGTAAGTATGCGACCAAAAAAATACACGGGGCGAAGTGAATTAATTCTGGCTTGATGTAAAAATTGAATATAATATTTACTATATCTCAAGTCTACTATATCTCAAGTCTACTATATCTCAAGTCTACTATATTTATCCCTATGTCAGTTACAGATATCATTTCTGAGCAGTTTGATGAGGTAAAAATCCGCGTTAATAAAGACAATGGTTATATCTGTGCTAGCGATTTATGTAAAGCAGGTTGTAAGCGGTGGCCTGATTATAAACGTCTAGATGGTACAAGGGAGTTTATCCAGGAGCTTGAAAGCGTTGTGCAGATGACCACAACGCAATTAATAATATCTAAACGTGGAGGAACCTCTTCCCAACAAGGTACATGGGTACACCCAAAAATTGCACTCGACCTTGCTAGATGGATTTCACCTAAGATCGCTCTATTTATTTATGATATTTTCGAAAGATACGCGTCTGGTGATATAACTTTGATAAAAGAAGTAGTCGACAAACATGATATGTATAAAGATGTTGCCTCTGATATTAAATTCGTACAGAACCCATATGGACGTGGACACTCTATTATGACACATGAAATGTACCAAACGGAAAATGGCGTCAGCACTTCAAGCGAATTGATTGAAAAGTATCATGATCAATTAAGTAGATGTGAATTACTTGAAGGCACTGCGCGGGGTTTACTCGTTCAAAATAAAAGCTTGCGTCAGCAAAACATAGAAGTTAAAGCAAGAAAAAATCGATATGTTGCGCTGTTACATAGAAGAGCTGAAAATATTAAGAAGCACCAGGCAACAATTCAACAGTCTCAGGACGATTTAAAGAAAGTTCAGTCTATCGTTGAACAGAAAGACCAAGAAATAAATGAACTAAACAAAAAAATAGCTAAGATGCAAAAGGTTATGGTTGAAATGCACAAGGTTATAAATAAAATATCTGGGGACACCAAAACTACAACATCAAATACAGCTAGTATGACTAATCGAATTGTTATCTTTAAAGACACGTCAGGAGTCAGAGCAGAGACATATTACGTGACAAAATGTACTGACACTGACGAAGTTGTCAAGATTAAGAGTAAAAAAGGGCACTGCCTTAAAGTTGCATATTGCATTGGAGGATGTAATATGATGGGGGCATGGAAGGCTTTTAAAACTAAATATTCATCAAACATAACCTACTCTAAGGGATGGTTCAATATCATTAATATGCAGGAATCTGTCATGATGGAGTCAATCGCCGAAGAAGAGACTTGGTAAAAAATTGATTTTTTTGCCGGTAGTTAATGTTCGTTACGCATGCAAGTAATGAATTCGCATGAACAGGATATTTGCTGGTTCAACCAGCAAATATCCTGGTTGAACCAGGATATTTGCCGGTTGAATCAGAAAAGAGCCGAGATTCAAGTCTACTCTGGAGAGGAATCAGATGGCAATGCAGGCACGGATTATGAGGACGATTCCAGTCTGGCGGCGAAAATAGTAGAAACATTAGCTAGAAAAGAAGAGATAAAATCGATCGACAAATCAATTAAACAGTTGGTCGTCAAAGTTGCGGCTGCGTATGCGGCTGCGGCTGCGGTTGATTATGGCGAAGCTGATGACGAAGCTGATGACGAAGCTGATGACGAAGATGATGACGAAGCTGCTGACGAAGCTGATGACGAAGCTGATGACGAAGATGATGACGAAGCTGCTGACGAAGACGAATCGTGATTCTTTCTTTTTTTTCTTCTACTAGACGGTTGCAAAATTTGAATTTATTATTTGATATATGAATGGGCTTGATATTCTCAATGTTATCTTGTATTTCCCCAATTTCTCTACCTATCTCTACTGAAACTGATATGAACATCAACATAGTGATACACGGACCAGTTTCGGCCGGAAAAAGTACTGCAATCAATGCTTTCTTGCAAAACTGCCTTAGTGACATGAAGATTGCCAGGACAACGACCTGCCCACAGATATACAGATTGATCAACAAGATCAGTGATAAACCGTTAACTCCAAGCGAAGTTAAGGCGATACATACAAAGAACAATAAAAGAAATAAATCATTACGTCAAGGAAATTACGGCGAATCTTTAAAGAGTGAGGATCTTATAGAAGCTGTATATAGCATCCCAACCCCCAAAGGTCTATTCAATGTCGATAAAGATGTGAATATAATATTACACGATATGCCAGGACTAAATGATGGGTCGGCCAAGGAAATATACTACGCATATATGAAGAGAAATTTCCACCAATATGACATTGTAATATTTATGGTTGATATCCACAGTGCTCTTAACACTTCCGATGAAGTCGAAATACTTGATGTACTACTGCAAGGTATTAAGACGAATAAGGATAATGGAATAACCACCAGACTAATAGTGTTGATCAACAAGTGCGATGAAATGAAGATTGGCAACATCTCCCCTGGTAAAACAGAATTAATAGATAAAGAATTGCAAGACATGGAGAATCAAATTCATGTCATTGTAACGAGTAAAATTTCTCAATATTTCTCGACTCATGAGAACTTTTATGAGTTTGTTAAATTCTCTGGGGAAGATACTTACATTTATCGGATGCTTCAGAATAACTCGGTCGACAACCTCTCTGATAAATATAAAGATAAATTTGGTATCAATGAGGTCGGAAAAAAAGCTTGGACTCGTGCAAGTCCTGAGAAAAAAAGAAAAATCCTGCAAGGTAAACTGCGCATTTTAAATTACGAGGAATGTTATGATCTTACCGGATTCACTTCTTTACAGTGGGTGTTTAATCGAATGCTCATACCAAAACGTCAGTTGGAATACTTAGTAAATAAAATAACCATTAAGATGAAGGAGATTAAAGTGCCATCTAGTATTTCTATAGACACAGAACTTAACTGTTTCAAAACTTTTGAGATAGCGATTCGTGAACTATCTAAAAAATTTGAATGCAATGAGGCGAAAACCACATGGGCTCCCAGGAAAATCTTTATTAAATTTATACGAGAGTATGTTGAGAAACATAATAAGTATTTTACGACGAAATATTACGATGCTGACATACTTGATAATAAATACTTCGAATCATTTCGTCAGTTCGGAGAAGGAATCGAGACTTTGTTAGAGGTCGACCAAATGTTTAGCCGAGGATGTTTGATATTTACAGTTCATGATAGCAAATTTCTTCGTGAAAGAAGATATAGGTTGCAGAAAAATATACAAACATACTATAAATGTTTGCTTGTATATAAAAATAACTCAGCCGAGATAATTAAAGAATGCATCGATACCTTGATAAAATATGAATACTCGAGAGAGGAATTGATGATGCACCCGATTTGGAGTAACTTAATCCTTCAATTCTCATCAGTTACATCGGTGAAATTGCTTAAATATTACAAGGAAACATTTGAGGATGAAAGTCATAATATCAATTCTTCCGAATTGATATTTATAAATATAAAGAAGTTTCTAGGTAATTTTATTGGCGATGAATTTCTCGATACTAGCCACGGCAAAGCGATTTTGGCCAAAATCGATGCTTTGCATAAATTGATAATTGGACATATTGAGGACAATATGGGAGATTATTATTTAGCCAATGTTTATGCATGGCCTAAAGAACTACGATTTATAAATGAGTTCTGCACGTATGCAAAATATACAGTTTATAAAACAATGGATAGATTTGATAGTAACCACGTATTATCTAGTCTAAACCATATCCTTGAAGATAATCAAGAGCATAAATGGCCTCTTATCGAGTATTATTTGGAACAGTTTTAGTGCATTTATTTTTTATCTAAGGTGGTAAAAATGGATCAGCAACTGCTGCAGCCATCATGTACTCTTTATATGGATGTGGAAAATAAAAAACCCCATATATTATAAGTATATTCGTAATGATGATACATAATAAAAGTATATTGGTCATTATATCATAAACATATTATATTCTAAAACATTAAAGGCTGCCAATTTTATACACAGAAATGTCCTGGATAATGAATTCCCTCTCTTGGATAAGATATATGAAATCAGTTATTGATACTATACTTTATATCTCATATTTAACATATAAGCACAATATATCAGTCTAAACAAATATACCTAGCATTTTATGTATCAATGACTGATTTCATATATCTTATCCAAGAGAGGGAATTCATTATCCAGGGCAGTCCTGTGTATAAAATTGGTAGAACTTGTCAAAGTAATGGTAGGCGTATTGGTAGTTATCCAAAAGGTAGTGTGCTTGAATTATATATCCGTGTTAGTGATTGTAAAAAGGCTGAGGTAGAGATTATCGCATTAATGCATAATAAATTTAAATTCCGCCCTGATCTTGGAGCTGAGTATTTTGAGGGAGATAAATATTTGATGATTGACCTAGTTTGGAAATACGTGTATTTTACTAACTATCTAACGACTACGTCTGCCCCGATTGCACCACCAGCGACTATCATTGAAGTGCCTGTTATACCGGCATGTGTCCAGGCAGGTGGACCTGTGACAGTCATCGAATTTCCCGTTACGCCTAATGTCACACCAGTAGCTATTTCCGATGAAGGAGTCTCGTCTAATATAGAAGGAGAACCTGGTGGTTTAAATGAGGTCGAGGGGTTTCCCGGTGATTTTAAGGAATCTACGGATGAACCAAAAAAAGAATGCATATCTAAAGAGGAACCTGGTAAAACTAACGCAGAACCCATTACCAGCAATAAAGGAAAATGTCGGAAATGTACTAAATTGCTTATGAAAACAACCCTTTGTAAATATACAGGGTATTGTCGAATATGCTACACAAAAAAACCACATTGCATAAAATGTAATAATAAATTTTCAAAGGAGACATTGGCAAAAAATAATGGAAAGTGTGGGAGGTGTTCTAAATGATATTGTACGTTATTAATGTTTATTTTTTTAATCACTAGTCTTCAAAGAATTCAATATTACTATGTGATGTAAAATTTTTGTTATACCAGGGTAATATAATAAATCCTATAACAAATGCGGTACCACCAAATACAGCGACTGTACCTGCAGAATATCCGGTAGTTTTTTCATCTATCAAACCAACACCATATAAGATGAGAAAAATTATAACCACGATAGTAGCTAAGGCGCAAAAATAAATTAAGCTAAGATTTATGTTTTCAAACATTATATAAATACTGCGTTAAATTTTTTAATTCTATGGGTAATAAGTCTTCGACCAGCCCAATATCTTCGACCAGCCCAATATCTTCGACCAGCCCAATATCTTCGACCAGCCCAATATCTTCGACCAGCCCAATATCTTCGACCAGCCCAATATCTTCGACCAGCCCAATATCTTCGACCAGCCCA
>JBFIJM010000013.1:0-31736 GCA_041600715.1 Saccharimonadales bacterium (SeqCode)
CAATATCTTCGACCAGCCCAATATCTTCGACCAGCCCAATATCTTCGACCAGCCCAATATCTTCGACCAGCCCAATATCTTCGACCAGCCCAATATCTTCGACCAGCCCAATATCTTCGACCAGCCCAATATCTTCAACTAGTGAAGGATCATTAAAATATCAATGTGAAATATCAGAAAGGAAGGCAAAATGCGTTCAGGATAAAGATGGAATTTTTTCATCACTGAAAAGTTGCAATGACGTATGCGATGCAAAACTATTAATATCGTTAAAATTACCACAGAAATTTGCATTTAATCCAGCAGTTTTTCCATTTTCGGCATTATTGAGTTGGGGTGGGAAGATACAAATAAACCACCCATTCCCATCAAAATATCAAACATTATTGCGGAAAGATAAGAGGGAAGGCATTGATAGAAAAACTTGGATAGATTTTAAAAATTTTGTCCACAGTAAAAATGATCAAGAAGGTCAAATGACAAGAATTCTACAATTTTTGAGCCATAGAGAAGCATCGAGAATTATTTACCAATATTTATTTATGCGAAATCAACCATATGATAGTTATGTGTCTGACATGAAAGAGTCTATTGTATTTGATATAAACAGTCTTCATTCTGTGATAGTGTCCGATGTAAAATTAAAAGATAAATCGAAAGCTCAATTTTACGAGTTGCAAAGGCTTATATATGTAGATATACGCAAGGAAATGAAATTAAAAACAGACATAGATACCCCACCAAATGCATATTACAGCGGCGATATCCGCATTATCGCACCACAAATTACGTCAGATGAACCTGGACCGTCTGGATATGATACGATACGGTATAAAAAATATTCTGACGATGAACTTAAAAGTTCACATTTAAATACTATGTTCATAACAATTGACCATAATAATTGGTTATTTGATAGCATTGGTTTAGGTAAAAAACCAGCTATTGTGCTTGACAGATTTATGATAAGGAGTTTAATGTTGCAAAATACAAATAGGCATGTATTCACTAATATAATGATAGTTAATAATGATGAAAAAAAAGTATTTTATTATGAGTCAGAGAAGTTGCCTTTTAAATATTCTAGATATGAGATTATCAAAAGGATTATAGAAAAAGTATACCCTGATTATAAGGTATCAACCAATATGTTTGCAGTTAATAATATATGGCCTGATATTCGAAATCTAAGGCGTAATATATCTGACACAACTGGGTTCCCCCCAGAGTTAGTATATATAACATCAGACTACGTCGTAGAACCAAATATAACAAATGCAGATTTGCAGAAAATACTAAATATCCGACAAAAAAATCGTTTTAATAAAGCCATTTGGGTATTATGGACCTTATACATAGCTGGATTAATTGTTAATAACCCCCTTTTAGACATTGACATCTTTATGGAAGATTTATTTTTAGACAAGAATAAAACGTTTAGAAGGGGTACAATTTCCATATGGATGTTTTATTTACTGAACGACATAATAAGAGATCGGTTAAATAACCCATCGCAGAGATATAAAGATCTTCATCAATTATGGGAATCTTCGAAAGGCACGCATATAGAATACCCTCCAGATTTTATGAAATTAGATTAAACTTATAAGAATCTGACAACTCAGTCTCACCTACATACTCAGAGTCTGAGGATGACTTAGATTATTTCCAAAGTGATGAAGTTAGATATGTAGAATATGACGATGGAGAGATAAAACTAAAAGGAAATTGCAAGAAGTGTTCAAAAGTGATATTAAAAACAACTTTAAAAAAATATAAAGCATACTGTAAATCTTGTTATATGAAGAAACCTAAATGCAAGGGGTGTAAAAATAGATTCAACAAAGAAACGTTGATAAAAAATAACGGTAAATGTAGTAAATGCTCATCGTGAACGGATATTATTACATATAAAAATTGAATTATATTCGTTCACGATGAATTTATTTTTTATAGTTTTAAATTTGAAAACACATCGGTATTATTATATGATATCAACAACAAGAATCGCCCGGGCCCTAAAATATAAAGGTATGCTAACGGTTAAAAGCTTTATCAAGGTTACCAAATATGAAATTGACACACATTACGTTGATTTATTTTGGGGGAGTCTACGTGGAGAATCATGGATTTACATGTCGCCGAAATTAATAGACATGATCGGGTTCGAAGGAGTCGAACAAAAAACAAGGACATCCAACTGCATGAGATTACTTAAGAAAATTGCGGAAATCAACACAGAATATAAATTAGTACCTTCATCACACGAATTAGTCATATACACGTCAGCCGAAAATAAGTCTACCCGTGGTGGGCATAATAAAAAATACTACATCGTATCGCCTAGATGTTTTAAGAAATTACTCATGAAAGCCAATACACAAAACTCCGACAGAGTCTATAATTATTATTTGGACCTTGAAGACCTCTTCATATTGTACGTAAAATATGAATGCGCATATCGACGGGTAAAATATGAAGATGAGATTAAACAGATAACTCAAATGCCCCATATAAAACAATTTTCACGGGTTCAAGAAATCGCGTCACTAGATTTGAAGGTTCAAGAAAAAAATAAATTAGGTATCGTTTACTTTATACATGAGGAAGGAGATTTAAATTGTTTTAAGATTGGGGCAACGTACAATGTCAGAGCAAGAGTAAAACAATTACAATGCTCTAATAGAAGGAAACTATGCGTGTATAAAACCATTTATGCAGTCGCCCCACTTGTGATTGAATCTATCATACACGCTCAATATCAATGCAATAAAATACTTGGCGAATGGTTTGAGATAAGTCGAGATGAAGTTAATGAAATCACGCGAAAGTATTCGTTTTAATCTAAACTGACGTTTATAAATAGTAAAGATGTCCAAACAGCAGCTAAACCCGGTCGCAAAAGCTCTCACTTACACAAAGGGTTTGCTAAGTGTAAAAAGTTTCATCAGGGTCACCAATTATAACATCGACCAACTTTATGTTGATGTATTTTGGAATAGCTTGAAGGAAAAATCATGGATTTACCTGTCACCGGAATTAATCGACATGATTGGATTTCAGGGAGTGGCGAGTAATAGAATGTCACATTGCTTAAGGTTACTGGAAAAAATATCAAAACTAGGTATAGAATATAAATTAGTTCCGTCTACTCATGAAATTGTTTGCCTTCCCGAAAAGGAAGGCAATAATTCCGAGGTAAAATCATCCCGTGGAGGGCATAATAAAAAATATTACATCCTATCATCTAGGTGTTTTAAGAAACTTCTGATCAAAGCCAACACTAAATACTCGGATAAAATCCACGACTACTATCTTAATCTTGAAGAACTATTCTTCGATTACACCGACTATCAGAATAAATATCGTCTGGCCAAGGCAAAGAGGACAACCGAACAATTAATGATCGAATCGAAAAAGGCTGCTGATGCACTCGAGGAAAAACTCCGAGTCGCCGAATCGAAGAACCTGAGGGTGTCGGCGTTCATCCATAATATGGAGCTCAATCAAAAAAATGACAACCTCTACATTGTAACAACCCGACAATACTCTCAATATAATCTATTTAAGGTAGGTAAGACAGTTAACATTAAAAATAGGATAGCAACCTATAACACCGGTCGAGTAGAAGATGATAGTAGTTTCGTGGTGTGGAAATTCAAATGTCACTCCGCCCGAGATTTAGAGGTCCGCGTTCGACAGATGTTAGGCCGGTTTGCCGAGAAGTCCAGCAAAGAATTATATATGCTTCACTATGATTATTTGAAGATGTTTATTGAGCGAATCGCCTCTGGGTACGATGAAGAAACTGATGCATTTAATGACTTCGTTCGCGATCACCTTATTGATGCGGCTAAAAAAGAGCCAGCTATCGTAGGTCCATTAGTCGAAGAAACTAATATTGAACCGGGGGCTGCGTCTGACCATGACGCCGACGACGATGATGGGGAGGATAATCATAGCGACTCTTCAGAAGATACTATTGAGTCACTATCTGCAATGTCCAAAAAAGACCTTATAATTAAGGCTAGGATTATGAAAATTAAAGGGGGTTATAAAATGAAAAAACAAGATATCGTCGATGCCATACTTTCTGGATGAAATTTGAGTTCATTTTTTATCAGGTAAAAAAAATATCAACATCAATCACAAGTCGAGGTCTGCATCTCACTGATCATTGTCATCACTATCACTGTCAGCATGCACCCAACCCAGACCATCGTCAGTACTGTCTTCTTCAAAGACCGCTATCGACAATGATCCGTCAGGTGCAGTCTCGAAGTGCCCATAGACAACAACGACATTCGTGGCCAAAAAGTTGTAGTATGTCAAACCAGTTTTGGAGGATCTTTTGATGATAAAATTGCGCTTCATCCAATTATATCTGTGGAGGCGCCAGAATTCTTCTACAGTAGAGACCACCTGAACATTGAAAAGGTCCAAGGCAACGGCAACCCCTTTATCGTCAGCTAGTTTCAACGCCTTCCTCGCATCAGAAGAGTTTATTTTACGGACTCGCTCGATAAACATAGTCTTCAAAACTATCGGATGCATGTTTCCCGAAGACTGATCAACTGTTCCGCTGAACAATAAACCAGGGCACATCTTCACGATCAATGCAACAGCCGCATGTAATGGACTTTCGATTAGAAGAAAGTGGATTTCCATCCAAAGCTCTTCCCGAACATCATCGTTGGCTGTGTTATATGCGGTCAGCAATTTGAACATGTCCGAGATTGTAGCGCAGTTTCGTTCCTTGCGTGCCTTGCGACGTTTCTTTGGGGACAACCGCCACCATCGCTGCGGTTTAGATTTTTTACGCCATCCAGGGCGCCTAATAGCCGAAGCCGTTAGGAGGGAGGTTTCAATAGCCGGAGCCACCGATTCCCCAAAGCCTGAAACAACGCTCGAAGTCGAGGTCATGACCAGTTATTACTGAGAAAAAAATCAATTTTTTTTGATTAAATACATTAAAATGACCAAAATGAATGAAATGTGTAGAATATGAAATAATTTACTAATATTAATATTTTACCTTGTTAATGATCAGACAACTCTGTATAAACTGAAAACTAATTGGTGTATCATAGGAAAGTGACTGTATTTATAATACATAATCGTCTTTAAATATGTTTCTATTTTATCATAAAAAAATAACATCTATCTCTATATAGTCTCATCGTACCATTTGAAAATGACATCATCCTGAGAGTCATCATCCTGAGAGTCATCATCCTGAGAGTCATCATCCTGAGAGCTTTCATAAAATATTCCATCATAACGCTGGTAATCGAAATCCAAGGCCTGGGGTAGATGCTTCGGAAGAGTCACGGAAAGTAGCAAGACAACATAAACGCCAGATTCAAAATCACGGTAGAACGCCACACCGGTTTCAATAGCTCGCGCAAGAATATCACGCGGTGGATCATCACGCAGTGAATCATCACTAATGTGAAATGCATTCCAAAAATCTTGAGCTGATGAAACTATCTTATATCTAAACCCTCCTAATAAGAGTCCTTCCGTGTTAGCCAAAATCAACGCCTTCCTCGCATCAGGAGTGTTGATTTTACTAATTTGATAGTCAAACAGAAATTTCAAAGAGATTACCATGTCAGATATTTCAGATTTGCGGAACAATAAACCAGGGCACATCTCCACGATCAAGGCAACGGCCGCATGTAATGGATTGCTGATTAGAAGAAAGTGTATTTTCATCCAAAGCTTTTCCCGAACATCACCGTCGGCTGTGTTATATTCGGTCAGCAATTTGAACATGTGCGAGATTGTAGCGCAGTTTTGTTCCTTGCGTGCCTTGCGTGTCTTGCGACGTACCTTTGGGTCCAACCGCCGTCGCTGCGGTTTAGATTTTTTACGCCATCCAGGGCGCCTAATAGCCGAAGCCGTTAGGAGGAAGGTTTCAATAGCCGAAGCCATCGATTCCCCAGAGCCTGAAACAACGCTCGAAGTCGAGGTCATGACCAGTTATTACCGGGGGAAAAATCAATTTTTTTTAAGCAAGAGTGCTGCGAATGGATTCGCACGCTTTAATGGGTCGATTTGTTTTTTTCTCGCGGCTTTTCTCGCGGCTTTTCTCGCGGCTTCTTCTCTCGCGGCTTCCATCGCTTTTTCTCTTTTCATGGCTTCATTGTAATTTAATACGTCTTGTATTGATGGAATCGCATAAATCTGTGGAGGAATATATCGTAAATTCTGTAATATAGCTTCGTATTTGTCTTTGTCGGCATTTGAGGTTACTTGATATTTTTTATGTACAAAATCATTGAACTTATTCGCATCCTTGCCAAGACCCGCCCATATACGAGCTGCTAAATAATATTCATATTCTGATTTAAGTATGGCGTGTTCATATGCTGTATGTGGTATTTCTAAAAACAACACATTATTCTCTTCAGCCTTGGTTTGTTTTTCCTTATTGTTGTAGAGTACTTTCACAAAACGCTTAGCCAACTTTGCAGGGTCAACAAGTTTCTCATCAGATTTTTTCTGGAGCCTATAATCATAGTGATGTGGACCGTTATACTCAATAGCTATCTTTAGAGGGGGACGTTTACCACTTACCGACCTAATTTCATCATATCCATCTAATTCCATACATATTTTTTTGCCATTAGGTATATTTTTCCAAACCCAAGGGACTCTCTTATCACAAACCTCGTTCAAGTTTTTCGGCTCCTGGTCACCGAGTACTGACGGAAATCCTGTCTTAGTTTCTTCACCGATACTCAATATTCTATCAGTCCCAAATATACCAGTTAACATCCTTATTGTATCCTTCTCTTGTTTACTAGCTCCGCCTATTATCGATTTGTTGTAGGTGCCATATATAAAATACAATCCTACACATATACAAAAAATGATTATCAAAAGTATAAATATCTCCATTATATACTATGGACGAAAAACAAATTGTACCATACATAGTCAGTCAACAAATTACGGACCCATACATTGCGGCAATACGTGGTGAAACTGTATACATGCATGACTTGTGTGCTGATTGTAATATTAATGGGGTCGTCGATTTGATCATCGACTTCGTCAATGCAAACCCTACTATTAAATCATATGATATTTATCAGACGACAAAAGTCGTTATCGATGAAAATGTCCAACAACGTCTACCTGATAAAGTATTTATGTTATATATTATGGGCGAGCCGAGCGATCCCCCAGTAGACGGCCACAAATTATTTACGATAGATATTGAAGTTGATGACGAATATACTGGGATGATTAAGGTTGATAAAAAAGAAATTTTTGGCAAGGGTGCAAAAGAGGGTCAATGTATAATATTATAGAGGCTGGATGTGGATGTAAAAAATAAACATGCCAGTTGCATGTATTATGCTTAAATCTTTAAGTTGTGTGCGGATTTTTAACCTCTAAGATCTCAATCTCTCCGTCAAACTCATCATAATAAAGATAGATAGCGCAACATAATGACTTAGGTTCATGCTCTTGAGCCTTGCCGAGAACTTCGATTAATTTTTTTATCCGCCCGGTGTTTATACCTTTGCGCTTAAGAGCACCACCAACCCGGTATGAATCAGGGTTGAACCTTACGAACAATACGGGGGTACCACCGAAGTCTTGAGCCAAATTAAGCATTCGAATTTGCTCACATTCACAACTATATGATTTATGTTGACCTTCGTCAACCTCTAAAATCACGTAGTGCTTTGGGCATTCAATAATAAAGTCGGGTCTGTATCTTAGGCATGACCCTGAGAATATTTTATCATGAGCCGCGTATTTAATTTCGTTGGTATCGAGAATATCTTTTATAATTGTTTCTTTACGTTTTTCTTTTTTTATCTTGATAAAGTCGCCGCAGTCATTGCATTTATCTAACCCTTCATTGATGAATGAAAGTAAACCGCAAAGAATACATGCTTTCTCAATAACATTTATATCATCATCGATAGCATGGTCTTCACATCGAAGTGGGTAGTTATCGCCTTGATCGGTGTGAGTCGGGCGTGATTTGCAATCATCTGTTTCACATATTGGGTTATTATACTTGTAATCATTCTCATTTCTATGTTTGGCGCAATGTATTTTTGGCTGGAATAGTTGACCATACATGGGTCGAGTGATGCATCCGTCATGCTTGCATTTTTTACTTACAACATTAACATATCCATCTGGGGCATGTTGTTTGCAATATTCTTTTATTTTTGTCCCAGATTTACCATAACTAGGCTGCTTTTCGCAGTCATCGAATTTGCATTTTTTACTTACAACATCAACATATCCATCTGGGGCATGCTTTGAGCAATATTCTTTTATTTTTGTCCCAGATTTACCATAACTAGCATATGTTTTGCATTCGATATGATTGCATCTTTTACTTACAACATCAACATATTCTAGCGGTGCATGCTTTGAGCAATATTCTGATATTTTTGTCCCAGATTTACCATAACTAGGTTGCTTTTCGCATCCTTCATATATGCATTTTCCATGTGCAACATCAATATATCCATCTGGTGCATGTTGTTTGCAATATTCTCTTATTTTTGACCCAGATTTACCATACTTAGGATGCATTTTACATTCTTCATGCTTGCATCTTTTACTTACAACATCAACATATCCATCTGGGGCATGCTTTGAGCAATATTCTTTTATTTTTGACCCAGATTTACCATAACTAGGATGCGTTTTGCATCCTTCATGCTTGCATCTTCCATGTGCAACATCAACATATCCATCTGGGGCATGCTGTTTGCAATATTCTCTTATTTTTGTCTCAGATTTACCGTAACTAGCATACGTTTTGCATCCTTCATGATTGCATCTTTTACTTGCAATATCAACATATTCTAGCGGGGCATGTTGTTTGCAATATTCTGATATTTTTGTCCCAGGTTTACCATAATTAGGTTGCAGAATGCATCCTTCATGCTTACATTTTTTACTTACAACATCAACATATCCATCTGGGGCATGTTGTTTGCAATATTCTTTTATTTTTGTCCCAGATTTACCATAACTAGGCCGTATCTGACATCCTTCATGATTGCATTTTTTACTTGCAACATCAATATATCCATCTGGTGCATGTTGTTTGCAATATTCTCTTATTTTTGACCCAGATTTACCATACTTAGGATGTATCTGACAGTCATCGAATTCGCACATCATATATACAACGTGTACTTTCATTTTTAGTTTAAATACGCAATAGAGTTAATTATCATAACCAGAATAGTCTACGTATTTAACTCTATTCCGCAAGGTATTACATAGAATTTCTGGCCCAAAATGCTAAATTTGGAAACATATTTAATATAACCAATGGAAACTATTTAATTCGGGGAATATAAAATTTAGATCCCTTGTGGCAGATTATCCTGAGTTTATAACACATGTTAAGATCTAGATGTGAATATCGTTGTTATATTTGGTGATTCAGTATCGTTTGCTTTTATTAGCCGCATTTGCCACATTAAAAGTATCTCTTATAGTAGTATGTTACTACTTTTTTTAATATATAATCATGGGTAATTAATTAAATAATGTTATTTCCATTATAGTTAATATTAGTCAAAAAATAGCACTAATATTGATCTCCCTGGTCTAAACTATTTTTCAGGATATTTTATAGGACAAAATGACTGAATCAATCTTATTTAGTGATTCGGATGACGAAACTGTCGATGATTTTAAGTCTGTAATTTTAAAAGATTCTGATAGTTCGGATGAGATATTTTATGAAGATATGCCTGAAACACGTGTGTTTAAAAAAATAAGAAAATCGTTGAAAAAATCACCGAATAGACCATGCTTAAAAACATCTAGTATAAATACTCCATATATTACTAGTAAATCTCAGAATGAGAAGGGTGTTAATGATAACATAGATAAAAAATTCGAATATATTTATATCTTACACTCAAAACAGTTCGACGTCGATGGTCAAGACACTCTCTATAAGTTTGGATGCACATCAAATATTGAATCAAGAAAGTTTAATTCATGTTATCGAACAGCTTTTAAGTATCCATGTTCCTATAAAAAGTGGTATACGATTTTGTCTTCACATTCAAAGTATTATGTCGAAACATTAGTAAAACGCGAACTAAGAAAATATAAAAAAGGTCATCCCATAAATGGTGGTGACGAAATGTACAGTTGCCCACTTGAGAAAATAATAAGTATTGCTGAAAGAGTTATGACAGACAACAAAATATTATATAAATCAAGTGTTCTTGATAACTTTAAGAAACCCAGCACCGAGGACGAAAAATTCGAAGCGTTCAAATTTACCGATGAAGAACTTGGCCAAGGTTTATTTATAAATACGATCATGACAAATATAGAAAACGGAGAATCTCTCAATAAGGAGAGTTTAGCATTTATTAAAGAACAAACGTGGATTTTTCAACACGAAATTAATGGATCCCCGGGTAGATGTTGTTTATGCAATAGATCAGCCGAACGACAGTTATTCGTGATTTTCAGCAAAAAATGGGGGATTAATGCGTATGTTGGTTCAACATGTATAAAAAAAATATCCAGTCTAGAATATTATGACTCAAAATTACAGGCAGCCATAAAAAAAATAACACCAGACCCCATCAAGATATTAATTGATAGTTCTTCCGGCATCAATCGGGTAGATATTGACCCATGTGAGATTATATATAGTTATTCATTGAATGATAATCATGATGATCCTGAATCTGACGCGTTTACATCCAAAGTTCCCTATAAAAAAAACGAGGAAGATAATGTGATTAAATGTATGGAAAAGTATGATCCCAGGGGGGCACAATGTAAATTAATTACTTGGATGCATCAAAAAAATTACACGTTCGTGAAAAAATCAGAAGTAATTTCTCAAATAAATATGTGGAATTCATCGTTAGACAAAGTCTGGAATGTTGAAGTCCTAATAGGATATCTAAAAACTGATCAAAACCATATACAATATTACCCAGACAAAGAAATATTCATCTATATTAAACAATATACTAATGAAAAGAATATATCAGATGCATTGAAGGAAATTTCTAAGCGTACATACGAACCAATTTGGGATGATAGAATAATGCCTGAGCATAAACGCGAATTCGCACATATATGTAAATCTATTAGAAGTGCGAAGATAACTGAGAACGGTTTAATGCGCAATGAAAAACTTACAAAAAACGAAAAGCGAGCATGTGTCAAACAATGGAATGCGTTTAAAGCTATTAATCAAAAACAGATAGTCATAATAACTGGAGTAGCTGGATCTGGGAAAAGTAATGTGGCTGCTTTTATAACTATAAAAATGAAAGAAAAAAAATATATAGTATTTAATTTAGCACCGACTGGAAAAGCTGCTGCGGCGTTAACAGAAAAATTTGCAGAATATATCGGGCCGCCATTAACAGGAAAAACTATACATAGCCAACTATCGAATTTAATGAGAGATTGTTGCCACGGCTTAAAAGTATTTCTACACCTTGACGAATGTAGCATGATTGACAATAGCCTTTTACTAAAAATATTAAACATAGTGAAAAAAAACAAAAATATAAGGATATTACTTACAGGTGATAAATCTCAACTTTCTCCAGTCGGGTTTGGATCACCATTTACACAATTAATTGAAAATCTTCATAAATTCTTAAATATTCAACACTGTCATCTTAATATTTCCATGCGTGGGCACGCAGGAAATGCCCAAAATTTAGTAGATAGAATCCGGTGCCTTGCAGATGATGAAAAAATTGTAATATCCGAATTGAAAGATAAAAATATAGACCAAACCCTTAAATTTATGTGTATTTCTGATGATAATATTAGATCTTTGAATAGTACTGGTCACCAATTCATTACACATAAAAACCTTGATGTAAAAAAAATCAATAACATCATAAAAAAAGACGGAAAATGGTCTGACGATGCAAAAGATATAACTATCGACATGAATAATATTAAGGAGGGTGATAATATAATGATACTAAAAAATGGGTATGATGATGATAAAGAAATGATTTATTTTAATGGCCAAGAAATACTCGTACATCGAGTTATACGAAATAAAAAAAAATCAATTAGTGCAATCTCTCATAAAATTCGAGTAATGGTAGCAGACGAAGATGGTGGGGAGAAGGATATTGTTGACTATAAAGTACATACGATATATTTTACGGAAAAACATTTAACATTTGATATCAATTCATTGATATGTTATTCTGATGGAGTAACTGTACACAAATCTCAAGGTAGTGGATTCGATAAAATATGTTATGTAATACCAGATGGACCGAAGATAGATCAATCCATAGTATACACAGCTTTAACCAGATTCAAGAATGAAATTGTGATCTTGTATGGTAAAAAAATGTTAAATGTTGACCTGATAAAATTCAAACCAGAGGCTCGATCATATCTTAAGTATTTCCTAAACGAAACCGAGTATAAAGACGATATAGCTGCGTTAAATTGTATTAAGAACCAAATAATGAGATTTTTTGATAACTGGGACAAGTGGGACAGTTATAAGTGGAAATTATCTCAAGATACCGCGTTTAGTAATTATGAACTTAATCAATTTAAAAAATATAGGGAGGACACATACAGTAAGATGAAAAACTTACATGATAAGTACGTAGATATGATATAGAGATTGTGTTTTTAATATATCTCTGTATAATTGTAAAATATAGCGGCCGGACACCCATCTACAGGCCTGTAGAAACTAATAATACCATCATAATTTGATATAATTTCTGCTCCACACAACTATATAGGCGAGCCGTAGTTTTTTTGCGTAGTCGCACATCCTTTTTTTGCTGTAATATTTTTTTTGCATCCATACAAAAATTTGTTAGTATATGTACTAGAAATAAAACTTCTAACATCGGGATAGCAAGACTCTACATGTATATAGTAATTTAGAATAATATATGAGAGGAATGTTTTATATACTTTTACAGCTTCAGACTTAGGGTGACTAATCATTTTATTGACCGACTTCCTAAAATTATTTTTGATTTCATCTCCACATGGATAGTCCATAAAGAAATCAAATAGTTTCTCGTCCGGTATATTTTCAAAATGATGTATCACCATCCGTCCATCATTGTCTACACTGACCGGTAGTATTGGTTTATTAAAGGGAATTTCGTCAGATTTTTTAGATTGTTCGGGTGTAATTCCCAACAGCGATGAAACCCATACAGGTAATCTATCACCAAGAAGAAAAATATTGATGTTTGTTCTTTCCGAATCAATGGGTGGGATTTCTCCAAAAACACTAACCAAACTAAAGAATACAATAAAGATCATCACGAAATATAGATCATATGGAGTTTCAAATTTTATTCTAAACAAATACACGCAGGGTAATATACTCAAATAGACATGGATTGTTATTTTATCACAACTATTAATAAAGCACTGGCTGTCAGTGTCCTGAATAAACCGACGAAGGAATCTAGGGGGCGTAATATTTACGAGAAAAGTAATGCGTATAAAGTACTTGTTCAAGACTTGATAACGTCGTCGGAGGATGATATCCGATTAATAGACAGTAATCAAGGGAATAAGTTTCAGAATCTGATCAGGAATAGCGTTGATGTCAACGCTGGGGAAATTAATAAATTCGGTAGCGAGCGAATTAAAGAGTTTTTTGAGCAGACGACTGGAAGTGTTGGTAAATTATTAAAGGCATACTGTGATGTTGTTGAAGGTAAGGCTATGCCAGACGATATTAAATTACCCGAAGGGGTACATTCTCATCGACTCACAAAAATATACATATACAAGGTACTTTTAGTTGTATACTTTATGATGAAGAGCAACATGGAAAAATACATGTCGGACGTTGTTAAACTTAATATCGTCTTAGGGAAAGTAAGTCAACAATTCGTACGGACCTCCGAATTTAACATACTAAGGTTTGAGATTTGTAAACACATAAAAGACGGGAACGAAATATTTATCGAAGATCTAAAAAAATGTCTTAGTGAGTTAAACGATAAATTTCTTATCGAACAAGAACTTGCTGAAACAACCCTTAGACAAGAGGCTAAGAAACAACGAGAAATGATCAGAGAGGCTGAACAAAAAAAGATCTGTATGGAGAAACAAAAACTTGATCAAGCCCGCATGATTCATGAACAGAAAGTCTCTTTACATAAGAAGACAGTCGCAGCGGCAGACCAATTAAAAAAATCCACGCAGGGGGCAGCAGTCAGTCAATCTCGAAGGGTAACTGTCAAAATAGGAGGTTTAATATCTCACCCTATCGCGATACCTGTATTATCAAATGGTGCTTGTGGTGCATGTTCTGATGAATATCCTAGCAAATTGCTTAACATGGGTGGTGGTCTATGTAAAAGATGCGATGCTGCCCGCCCAAGATGTTCAGGATGTATTAAACGATATACTAAAGCAACATTGGCAAAAAATAAAGGCATTTGTGGGCGATGCGTAAAATTACTTTAAGATCTCGATCTCCCCGTTAAAATATACCATATTTAAACGTATATGTAGAAAGACTCGATAAGACGATAACTACTTTGAGCTGATTGTTCGAACAGTATGTATCCATCAAATTCATACGGCATCATTTCTTTTTTGATAGAATCTCCGTTCTCGATATGTATATATTTTTTATCAGTCCGCATATGTTTTCGGCATTTATAACGCATTTCGTTATGTGGATACTTGATACCCCCTCCCGGATTATCAACGTTCGTTGCGCCGCCGCCGGCGATTTCTCTAATGATATTTCCATCAATCGGATAACACGACTTAACATGTATGTAGTAATTCATATAAATTTCCCATTTTTTTGGGTGTCCTGTTCTATAATTTACAACGGCGTTTGCTTTAGGTTGGTTGATCATTTTACTGATGGTTTCTTTAAAGGTATTTTTAATAATGTCGTCGCATGGATATTGCAATAAGAAATCATATAATTGTTCAGCAGTAATCGTACCAGAATCGTACATCATCATCTTTCCAGCATTTTCCGGAACATTAATATGTTTAGGCTCTTCGTCAGGCTCTTCGTCAGGCTCTTCGTCAAGATCATCATCTTCGCCGTCTTCAGGTTCATCTTCAAAATCAATTTCAAAATCTTCATCATTAAACCCAGATTCAAGATCAAAATCTTCAAAGAAATCGTGTTTCATAAATTCAGGCTCAGATTCAGTCGGTTCGATTATAAGTTCAACCAGTCAAGATTAAGCAAAGACGATATCCATCTTGGGGGATCGTCATTTCCCAAGACGAAAATATTAATGTTGTTGGAATTTTTAGAATCGACGTATATTTTTTTGCATCTTACGACTACCAGGGCGATAAAGATAAAGAAGCTCATCCCAAGATATATTTCGTTTGTGTATTCAATTTTCATACGCAAAAAATAAAACACGTCAACGTAGTCTACGGAAATGTCAAATTAATGTATTTCCGTAGTAAAGACACCCTAAAAATATGGTTAAACTGTATAATTATAGACACATTTTTGAGAATAACCCGGACATTTAATCTTATGATCATAAATCGCAAAGGCTTGGTAATTTGACTCGAACATCGAAACACACCCTTTTTTTCTTGATGTGTTCTTCCGGCAAGAATACCTTTGTATTGGTGAGCTATCAATATAACTATCTGGATCAGGAAAACATGATTCAACATGAATGTAGTAGTTTACAAGTGTTCCATAGACGTTATACCGCCTGCAATCATTGCGAGTGCGCATACTAATAGCTGCAAAATCACCATATAGGTCTCTAAGATTGTCTATACATGGATAGTTTTTGATAAAATCTGAGAATTTATCGTCTGGTATATCGGATGGAACTTTGACGAGCATTTTTCCTTCGTTTTCGGAACTCGTTGACCTAAAAATTGAGTTGTCCACTGGTTCGATTATAGGCTCAACCGGTTCAAGGTCAAGCAAAGACAATATCCATTTCGGAGGATCGTCATTTCCCAAGACGAAAATATTAATGTTGACGTTGGATTTTCCAGGATCGACGTGTATTTTTTTACCGACCACTCTTGCCAAGTTGAAAACAATAAAGAAGATCATTCCAAGCTATATCCCATACATGCTTTCAATTTTATTCTAAATACACGGGCGCATAGTAATATAGCAATGGAAGTAACTCTGGCGTCAATTAACAAAGTTTTTAGATTCGGTGAAGAAGAAAACAAGGTAAGGGTGTTCGGAACATCTGAAGAGCCATGGTTTTATGGGAAAGACGTAACCGGTCTACTAGGATACACAAACACAGGAAAGGCTATTCGAACGCATGTAAAAGAGAAACATAAGGTCTCATATGGTGTTTTGACCGAGAAATTTAGACCCTCCATTTCGGGGGGTCTAACATATAACCAAAAAAGATGATTTACATCAATGAAGCAGACCTTTACTCATTTTTTATGGTAAACTACTAATTTTAGTCTAAATACACAGACGCAGAGTAATATAGTAGTAATGGCAGTTACTCTAGCGTCAATCAATAAAATTTTCAAGTTTAATGGAGGGGAGGGAAACTAAATTTGAAACAACATACCCAATATAATCAATGGAAACCGTTTACTTTGAAGAATATAAAATTAAAACGTGTGTCGTTGAAGGTGTTTATTGGTTTTGTGGAAAGGACGTAGCGAAAGTCATAGGGTATACGAACGCTAGGAAGGCCATTGGTGATCATGTCGATAGTGTACATAAAACTAGACTAGGAACGTTAATAGAAAAATTGGAAAACACAATACCATTATATTTAACGGGCAACCAAAAAATTACCACTTTCATCAACAAAACTGGCATGGTTTCTTTGATGACGTATTCAAGGATGCCAAATAAAGAAGAATTTGTCAAATGGTATGAGAAAAATTACAACATAAAATTTAAGGTAATAAAATTACTCAAGGAACAAGAAACAGTTGGTCAACTCATTAAGGTCTTTGATTATAAAAATATAAAAACTCAGTATGTTGTTGGTAACTACAGGATCGATCTATATTTTATCGATGCGAAAATAGCAATAGAATGTGACGAGTTTGGGCACCGAGACAGAGAACCTGAATATGAAAAAACAAGAGAACAGCACATTAAAAAAACGTTGGGATGTAAATTCATAAGATACAACCCCGACGACCCAGAGTTTTGTATATTCGATGTTATTAAGGAGATTAATATTAAATTGGATGTCTAACGTAACCAAAAAAAGATGATTAACATCAATGAAGCAGGGCTTTACTCATTTTTTTATGATAAGCTAATTTTATTCTAAATACACAGACGCAGAGTACTATAGTATCAATGGCAGTGACTCTAGCGTCAATTAATAAGGTCTTTAAGTTCAATAAAGGGGAGGGAAAGGTAAGAGTCTGCGGCTTGTCAGAGACACCGTGGTTTTGTGGAAAGGACGTGGCATCCATCCTAGGATATATAAAACCGACAGACGCCATCAGCAAACATGTTGACGATGAAGACCGCCAAACACTTTCTAACGTTCGTTCAGGGTATCCCCAAATTGGGGATACCCTGATAATTGCCAATCAGAATGAATCTAACACAATATACATCAATGAAGCAGGTATTTACTTATTTTTTTATAATATGTTACTTTTAATCTAAATAATCGTGTGTAAAGTAATATAGCAATGACATCGACTCTACCGTCTTTCAGTAAAGTTTTTAAGTTCGGTGAGGAGGAAAACAAAATCCAAGTATTTGGGACATCTGAAGAGCCATGGTTTCGCGGAAAAACCGTTGCTGGATTACTTGGATATAGTAATGTTAGAGATGCCCTTAGTAAACATGTTAGGGATAAATATAAAGCCAAATACGGCATTTTAGTAGAGAAATTGGGGGGTAGCGATTCGCGACCCCTATCAACTAATGAATCTAACACGATATACATCAATGAAGCAGGTCTTTACTCATTGATTATGAAAAGTAAGCTAGCCTTGGCGGAAACCTTTCAAGACTGGGTTTTTGAAGAAGTTCTGCCTTCGATTCGTAAAACCGGTCAGTACAAGATCAATAAGCAAATGAAAGCCCTAAAAATTAAGCTACGAGATAAAACAAGGCTAATCAAAGCTAAGACTGAAGAATTAGAAGCCAAAACCGCTTTGATCGAGGAAGAGAGAAAAAAGAATATTAAATGGTCGGAGTTTGCAGAAAAGGCAAAAGAGCTCGAATCGGATCAATTATTTTACATTGCAACATCTCCAGTACTCGCCAGTCAGAATAGGTTCAAAATTGGCGGGGTGCAAAGTCAAAAACATCTTAAATCCCGACTTGCCAGCTATAATACCGGGCGTGCTGAAGATAACAAAATGTATTACGTTTACCATGCTAAATGTAACGATTACAAAGTTATCGAGAACATGCTTGGATCACTCATCAGACTATTCAAAGATAAGGAGGGATCGAAGAAAGAAATGATACACATGAACTTCACATGTCTTGTTGAATTGGTGGAATTCATAGTATCAAATTATACAAGAGGCTTAGAATTTATTAATGATAATGTGTCTAGATATCTTAAAACAACAATTGAGGATGACCCAGTTATTCCACCAGTCGATGAGATGCAAGATCTACGAGCTATCATACTACGAGATCCTGGTGGAGAAATCAAGAGCGATGTGATTAATGGCAATGATGGAGATGACTATGGAGACACGAAAATTATCAGCCTTGCCGGTTGGTCAGACGAACAAATTAAAGAATTATTAATAACTCTTGTAAATAAATATGCAAATGGTCCTGATTCAACTCTTGAAACACCATATGATTATAATACAGATAAAGACAACGTTGAAATCACCCTTGCATGGTATGAGTTTAAGTCCATGCTAAAAAAATATCGCGGACTAACTCTTTCCGAGTGGAGGCCATATCTTAAAACACTCAGGGAGGAAGCTGGTCCGATGCACATTTGTTGGAATAAGTCGAGAGTTGATTAAAAAATAGACTCACGCTGATCTATTTTTTTTGTTTCTTTTCGCGATTGAGACGTTCTTGTTCTCGTTCTCTAGCTTGGCAGATACGATTGTATTTATCATAGGAGATAACCACACTCTTAGTACTTAGTGCCCGGGAGACTTTGCCTTCAGAATTGGTTGAAAGAACTTTGAGAATGGCTTTATTGCATATATAACACGCAACAAAACTGGAAAATCTTAGCAAACACTCTTGGCATACAATGTGAGATTTGGATGGAGCGCATGGAAGTGGAATTTTAAGGCCTGTTATGACTTTGGAACATCCCTCAACCGGACTCCGTCCACTGCAGCATGTGACTACCTTAGACATTGAAATTTCTATCGGACGATAGTTGATTGCAATTATTATAGCTAAAAAAATCAATTTTTTTAATTAAAAAAATTACAATCGTTCGCAAGGGGGCAGCTAATCGAATCAAACGTCGTTACGAAACCTAACCCTCTTTTTCTTCAGTATGGATTTCAAACCAACGGGGAGAGGTTTAGAGATAAACGTCGCAGCGGGGAGAGGTTTAGAGATAAACGTCGCAGCGGGGAGAGGTTTAGAGATAAACGTCGCAGCGGATCGACCTGCCGCTTTTTCTGCCAGCTTGAGTATGTGACTGATGGAAGTTGTCTTCTTCGATTCGCCGGTATACTTCCACACACTTTTGCCCCTATAAACAATAAGTTGTTTTTTCATAGCTACTTCGCATTTGAAACACGATACAGTTCTTTCACATAAATCAACGCAGGATTCACATAACACATGTTTTCCGTCTTCGCCACAGTGTAGAATTGCATGAACCGCGATCTGACCGCCAATTCGGTTGTTGCATCCCGTCAACTCTCGGCCAACACCGAAGCATGTGACTACCGCAGACATTGAAATTTCTATCGGGTGATAGCTTGTTTCAATTTATTAGGGTAAAATAAATCAATTTTTTTTTAACATCGATAGGGACTAAAAGATTTCTTGAGAACCGACATTATTATAAGCTTAAATATGTCATAAAAAAATTGAAATATAAATATCGTATAATCATACGTCAAGTATGGATCCCGAAAGTAAATCTTTTGATTGGCAAAATGTTCTCTTGGATATCAAGCGCGCCAACAATTCTATTGAAGCAGCGAAAGCTCAGATATCTTCATTTCCTATCGGATATGCTAATTTAGCAGGATGGGAATTGCTGGTGTCTATACAAATGTTGGTAATCTCGTCGAGTATGGAATTGCTCAAATACGTTGTGATCAAGCCAACTAAAAAGTATTATTTGCAATGTTCGAGTGGAAGTTGCGATGTGATTGAAAGAGTGTCAGCCCAAGTAGGTACTGGTGAAATAACCGATCTATGTCTCAAGTTTCCCGGTATTAATATGAGAGACTCTGATCTAACTCCTGTCGATATTCTGCCGTTTATACATGGTTTATATCGTATACCATCATCGCCCACATTATTTGATGTTTATAAGTATATTGATACTGTTGGACTTTCTCATGATGTCAAAAAATAGGCGGTATCGACATCGGCGGTCTCTTCTTTTTTTTTTGAAAAATTAATTACTGCCCAATAGAAACAATCGCTGTATTAATCTCGTTTAAATGTGTAACTAAATCCACATTAAATTCTTCTTTCTTCTCTAGATCATCCCGGTATTTTACCAATTTCTCAATAAGCTCATCCATCGCTTTTTTCATTTTACCTTCGAGGGTGTCCTCAAATTTTCGCACTTTCATCCCTGTCCGCGGTAACTTCTCAACTTCATGAGATCGTAAACTATCTTCAAAATCATGACCCTTTCTGAGTTTATCCCCATAGAGAAAATCGAATTTCTTTGATTCTGGTATTGGTGGAGATTTTAGTTTATGCTTATGCTGATTATACTCATCAATAACCTTCTGTAACAGTGTGAAGTCAAACGACTTCAAAGACTTTGGATCAAGTGTATTAATCGCCTCAAGTAATTCGATGACGGGAAAATCTAACAACACCTGTAGTCTATAAATTGGTTTCTTCCTGCAGAACCCTAAATATTTGTATTTTTTAAGCGCCGAATCTAATGAGGAGAATCGCGTTGAGAATTTTGGGCGGGCATTTTTAAATGTTAACCCAAAATATGTAGAAAAATACAACATCGGACTCGTACTCTCGATTTTAAATTTCTTATCCAAAGCCTTCCATTTCGCTTCTAATTTAGGTAATCCAGGGTCTAACCCTTGTAGCACGAGGAATCGTCGAAATATTCTTTCTAATAAATCACGATAGTTCATAAAAATTACCTTGATGATAAGATGAAGTTTGTCCGATGCCCCCAATATGCGGTTTGCTAATTTATAAAAATCCGCATGCGGTAATTTATTAATAAGTCTAACGACTTTAACCCACTCCGATGGGGTCAATTCGTTACTTGATATAAAAAGATCGTTTAATTTTTCATTCAACTTACTAGGATAACTGTTATCACCAACCGAATAATATTGACAAAATACCCTCCATGATATTACAAAATTCTTCATTTTGTCCTCGACATCATCACCAAGACGAGTTGGACACGAGTCATTTTTGACATCACCTATCGACCCGCTACGAAAAATGTCAATAATCTTCACTCGCCCAGCACTATTGCGAGAAAATCCGCCCCCTGCGAACCCTCCTTGAATCAACTCAGTGCTGATCATATAAACACTATTTGGATTATACTTATATAATAGTTTAAATGTGACTATTATGTATTTATATTTGATAGTCTTTTATAATTTACGATTAGGACATTTTTTAATTTACCCCCCCCCCTCCTTTGCTGAAAAATAATCATTGGCCATTTTATGTGAAAAAAAAAAATGATTATTTTTTGCCTAGTAATGCGCTCTCAACTTCTTTGCCAAGATGTCTGAACCGATCTCGGCTATGGAAGTCTTGGCGAGGCAGAAGACTGCCTTACAGCATCTGAAGGAGCTTGGCGATAATCCACAATCGAACCCGCCATCCTCGCAAGACGATCACAAACTACAACCCTCAGATAGGTACGGAATGGTAGGACGATCTACAATACCATACAGTAGGGATAGTAAACGTTGGAAAGATTTTTGCAATGAGGTGAAGCGCCTCTCGCACGACGCAAAATCTAAAAAAATACACTCTTCAGACCCTCGACCTCTAACCCATCCCAAAGAAACACCATCACCATCGCAACCATCGCAACCATCGCAACCACCACGACTACCACAACTACCACAGTATCCACCCGTCGATTTGTTATTAACACAGGACCCTCTCAGCCCCTCTCCCCCTTCCGGTCCTCCTCCCTGCCCCTCTCCCCCTTCCGGTCCTCCTCTCAGCCCCTCTCCTATTCCATCCTTCTTCCAGGTTCAACAATCTCCTGCTCTATCCGAACCATGCGATAGCCCTAAAACCCTCTACGCATATATGCTCAAATGCTCATGCGGTATTGAGTTTGATCACTTAGATGTGTATGTACCATGCTTAAGTGACGCATTAGGCAAACACATAAAGTTCAGCGGCGAATTTAATTGTCCAAACTGCGGTAAGGCGTATATCCAGAGTACTCAAGGTTCTGATGGAGTATGGAAAATTTAATTATTTTTTTCCATTAAAATTGAAATCATAAATACGTATACAATGTCATCACCAACTTTCCACGTCGAGCGAAGAACTATATTAAAAGCAAATGATATATTCGATAGAACACATGCTGAACGGTTGTCTGGACTCGATATACTCAATGATATAGATATTTCACTGCAACATGATGATTTCGATATGGATCAGGGGTTAATGTTAAGAACGGTACGTAATTTAATAATATATGCAAATGGTGATATTATATACATTATTACTGGCGATCAGTTGTCAATATTACACGCAAAAAAACAAAGTATCGTAGATCAATTCAATGAAATTATATTGACGCTTGCCGGATCAAATATTTTGATTGAAGTTACATTTAAAAAAATGGACTTAAAATTAATATGTCTGGCGGTCGAGAAAAATTTGAGAATAACAATTGAAGCGTTCGAAAAAATGTCACTTCTTCCGCCGGATCTTAATAATTTAGTATTGTCATTCCTTAAAATTTCACCAGAGGGTTCGGTTAAATTACTCGATGAGAAAAAATATTCATTTAACGTTTCGGCCAACCATAAATCATACGGCGAAATGTCACAGTATCAGATCGGCGAATATGTGAGATCAAAGGATGAGAAGCCGACGAAAATATCAATGTATGACCCGGCTAGATTAACTCGTTCAATGCATGACTTTGGGCACGTTATGAATCTGCGAGATATTAAATATGTTGAAAAAATATCGCATATTGATATTATATTCTCAGAAACTATTGAGACAAATGATTTATTAATCGATGAAAAGATAAAAATTACTCTACATGATACGACCAATAAACAATACTATGTTACTAAAAATGGCCACGTATACACTGTGGTATTTAAGAAACCATCTCGACGATTTGGGGTGGCCCCGTCATTACATATAACTTGGGCGAATCAGCAAGATAAATACATACACATACACCCTTGTAGACGTATGATATTGATGTACTCAAGTGGCGATTGTGCGATTTTTTAACATTTAATCATAAAAAAAGCTCATCCAGAATTACTCTGGTGATCCCACACACTTCCGTCAATGCTCTTTATAAAGTTTTGTGACATTTTCTGCAGGTCGAAAGGGTCATTGATTGTATTACCAATTATTTTGCCAAAATCATCATCTGAGTCACCATCCGAATCATCGTCTGAGTCTGCGAGAAGCCTATCGTAGAAAGGTTCGGACCCAGTCGGAACGGTCGATATAAAGATTGGTACATGTGGTGTAGAGGGTGATGAATGAATATAGTCGGGGTGCCGACACGACACTCCAGGCTTTACACGTTGTCTAGATGACATTTAAAGATCCATTAGCTAAAGGCTAAAAAAATCAATTTTTTTATCAATATAGATGAATTCATTAATATCCCCAGTGTCTGGTTTTATTTATAGCATAAAAAAAACAGCTGACTGGCAAGATGTATATTTTTACATAGCTAGAAAGTCTGATCATAAAGTGTATATGCCAATTTCAGGAACGCTACTCGCCCCTCGAATAAAATATGGACAGATAAAGACTACTAATACAGACGTTGTATTTAAGCAAGACCCAAAAATAAAATATGACGCAAGTATAACATGGGAAATCACCCCTACGATAAATCAAAAGAAAATATACATATCATTATTTGTTGGGAAGCCTAGATGGATATCAGATTCTATTCAGTTGGAACATGGAAATAAAGATATATATTTAGGAGCCGGCGCATTAATTGGCGAAATATTGATCGGCAGCATGTGTATTTTACGACTGCCCACATTATGGATTGTCAAAAATTATCCAACACAAGGAGTTGAAAAATACGATGAATTGGAGGCACTTCACCAAGTACATGGTGATGAGATTATCGGCGGAATAACTCGCATAGGTATACTCAGAGCTTAATATACTTCAGTGGACTCGATCGCTGGCGATGGGCCTTTAATTTGGCTGGAATCAGATGGAGCGAATGTAACTGTAGTCGTTACTGGACCCATCTGACCGGCACTCCCACCGCCTCCACCAAATAAGAAAAACCCCCCAATTGCAACCGCACCAATTGATAGGATAATAATACCAATAAGTAGAGGAATGGCAAATGCACCAAGAGAAGCAATTCCCAAGGTCTCTACCATATCAGCAAAAACTTTGTCCATACCTGTAGACTCTGTTTCGGCTACTTGTGTTAGTGTATTTGAAATATCATTTATAACACGGCTATATGCGCCAGAAGTTAATAGAGTCCGAGAAACAAGTTCTGCGGACTGATCGAAGTTTATATTTCCAATAACAAGGTTTCCACCGACATTTCCAACAAATAAACTTTGGTTTTGTATAATTTGATTTAGTGCCTCTTGGGTATCAGACTGTGTAATGTTCGCAGAAAATTTAGTTTTAATATTAGTGGCGGCTTCGGCGGATGTCCCACCTAGCGACTGAAGCATCCCTGTAGATATAGACTTTGCTTCCTGAGCTATTGCGTTTGCAATTTTACTATGCATTTCATTTTGTTTTTCTGCGCTCATTATACATTCAATATCTAATGAAACGCCTTGCGATAACCCCACATTACCAATAGTAAGGTTGCCGCTGACATTAGGAATTGATATTATTTGACTTTGAGTTGCTGAAGACGTACATCCTTGAATTGTAGACTGAATTGCTGATATCGCTATGTCAGTTAGAGCATCGGACGTTACTTTTGATGAATTACCACCCATATTTATATTATACTATATGTCTTTATAATTTGATTTATTTAATTCTGCATCAACCTCTTCTTCATTAATGCTAGTTGATCCCGAAAATATAGCCACTCCTAATGCAACTATTACTATAAATACAAATAAAAGCAACCCATAAACAAGGTATTGTTTGGTCGATGATAAATCGCTCATTATTCCACCCGCATCAATTATATTTCCGCAGTTTTGATCAATGACGAGGTCGCCAATGTCCATATCTCCACCAGCAACCATATCAATAACGACAGAGCAATCGGTAAACGACGGACAAGCTTTCTGGTGCATTGTTAAAGTCCGATAACCACTATCTATACATTTTCGATCATAACATGACGGATTGACGTTATACTTTGATTTGGTAGTTGGGCTATTTATACATGCGCAAAATCCGGTAGCTAATTTATCTGCGCAGTATGTTGTTGCCGCGCTATCACATGATCCCGGGCTACTTCGACACCAATCCTGACACACTTTTTTGCCCATGTTATCAACAGTACATGCTTTTCGCATTATTTCATTGTACATGATTTTGTTACCACTTGGTTGAATACCTGGAGCTGTAGTTGTTAGATCTTTGAATTGTTGACACCATGTGCCAAATGCATTATACCCAGAGCATTTTTGAATAACCTTGGTCTGTACTGAATACTTATCGATGTTATTTGTAACCCATCCCGTACATTTAGAATCTTCTAAATTGCTGACTGGGCAATAATCTTGCCAATATCCATCACACGCATCGCTTGCTGTTCTATTATTTATGTATTTTGGATCACATGTAGATCTTGTAGATCCCGATGAACCATCTACACAGCATTTTCCGGGATCACCAAGGTATTTAACTTTTTTACAAGTCGGGTATGATGCAACTGTACATGATGTACCTAGTGCTCCAAAATTGACACAATTATATTTGCAAGCACCGCAACCAGTTGATCCAGCGTAAACCCACTCACCTCCGTATTGAGAGCTACAATTTTCTCTTAAGTTTGCAGACCCACATGCTCCACACTTTTGAGTGTTTGTTTTTATTGTCCCAAGTACATCTCCTGAAGACGACATCGTAATATTGGTATATTTATCTGGGCAAATATAACCATGTTAAAATATAATGCAAGTGCATAAGAGCGAATGCGCAATTGGAGTTCAACAAAGTAACCAGGCGGGGGGTTTCTGCTCAAGTCCTGAAATTCAGAAAAAAATAACAACCGTTGTCGGCAAAAAATCTTACAAGGAGGCTATTAAGAAATTATCCGAAGAATCTGGTTGCGAAGGTAAAGAACCACACCAAGTCGAGTCATGTGTGCTTGAAAAAAGTAGCACAGTAAAAAAAGCAGTTCCCCGCGAAGCCCTTCATCATAATTTTGACCGAAATTTTAATCCCAAGGGCCCAGCTAAATCAATTGAATGGTTGTCGAATGATCATATTGACACAGTGCTTGACCAGGCAGCCGATCATTATAAGGGATTTTTCCATATCGACTTTCAAATGATTGACTTTGCTGAGAAGAATGACCCCGATGGATTACATCGGATCGACCTTGCTAAAAAATATAAAGAAGGTATCAAAAGTTTTGGGGTTGTTCTTAACACTGACACTTCAGATGGATCGGGTGAACACTGGTTTTGTCTCTATGGTGTTTTTGATCGTAATAAAATCACACTTGAATATTTTAATAGCGCTGGTGATCCTCCAATGATTGAAGTCGATGTGTGGTTACGGAAGACCGAAGCCACGTTAAGTAAAAAATTAAATATACCCGTTGAAATCATCCGACATTTAGTCCCCCATCAAACTGATGATCATAGTTGTGGTCCATATGCTGTGTATTATATTTTAAGCCGCTTATCTGGAGTTCCAAGTAAGACGTTTGACGAAAAAAAAATACCAAGCAGTTTAATGAGGGATTTCCGCGAACAAATCTTACGAGAATAATATTACATCATATGCAGAATTTGCAAAATGATAGTATCAAGTGCGGCGTCGGAGATTTCTCTAGGGGTTGAAGGTGATATACTCTTGTTCGATGACGCCTTGATAATACCATTGCTTTCAAGCCATGTATATACCTCGGAGTCGTGTTTATAAGTATGGTATTTCATACATTCTATGATGTTTAACATCTTCATTTCTTCGATAAGTTCTTCACGAGAATCTACAGATCCCATTGTTGAAATCGCAGACATTTTCCATGCGCATGTTGTTATTATATGACACGGAGGGCGAGGGCAAAGGGGCGTAGACGTTGACAGCGATGATGACGACTCCGATGTCAATGCCGATTCTTTCTTGTCAGTAAATGGTGCAATATCGCATCCTATTTTAGCTCTATCGTGTTCAATACACCTAGGTATACATGCATAGACTTTGTATTTGCCATAAATCACATGTTTATCCGTTGCCTTACATACACCGATTTTATGAAACCGCCGAATTAACTGAGGAATTTTATCCTCAACTTTGAGGATGGTTGCATATTTTTTTATAACTTTATTTATTGGAGTCTTATCGACCACTGTAGATTTGTGAACCGGTACAGATTTGCTCATAGATTTTTGTGATTTGTGTATAGGTTTGTTCATAGATGTACATTAGATAAAAAATAACAGAATTCAATTTTTTATTCGCTACTAGATTCACCATCTTCGCCGTCCGAGTCACCATCTTCGTCGTCCGAGTCACCATCTTCGCCGTCTGAGCCAGCATCTTCGCCGTCCGAGCCAGCATCTCCGCCGTCCGAGTCACCATCTCCGCCGTCCTGTTTAGTCTTTGATACTACCAATGGTGATGGGTTAAGAGGTGTTGACTTCGATGTATGTGAGATTGGTGATGGTGTTTGTAGCTTTTGAGTCGATGGTCCAATTGGCTTCGATGTCGTAATCCCGGTCAATGGCTCTGTATGGATATCATCCCCATCGCGGTTGTCTACAATTTTGATCAGCACTCGGACTTCGATAGTACCATCGTCCATATCAGCAACCAACAACATATCCTTTCTTTCATCCAGATAAATTTGGATAGTGTCTGCCATTAAACTAGTCGATATAGCTTTTAAGTCTTCAAGAACTATTGACACACGAAAGGTCTCGTCCTTTTCTAACTTCGACACAAAGTTAATTTTTTCATAGTCATTAAATAGTATCTTTGACGAACCTTTGCGACTTTTGTCTGTGTACTTCATAGCCAACGGGCTGTCGCAATCGTCCTGGGTAAAAATCATTTGAGTACTTTCGGCATACTTGAGGTCCTTGTATTTTTTCTTAAAGTATTTCCATGGAAGCTTAAAGGAAATCATATAATCATCTTCACAAATAAATTCTTCCTCTTTTTTTTCATTCCCAAGTCTATCATATTCACCGATGACGTCAATTTTATGATCTTCGGGTGCACCAATAGGTGTTCGGAAGATCATCCTTATATTTTTCTTGCAACTTGCGCCTCGCGAAATAATCGACACTTTTTCAGTACCCCTATCGATTGTTTTGATATATTGCGCCATTGTATTCCGCGCCAACCCGATTTCTAGCGGCTCTTTGCAATAAAATCGGTTAAGTTTATTCCCGTTAATCTTAACATAGACATGACTCTGTCCGTCGTGATCCTTTCCATACATTGTCAGGGTTTCCTTCCGGAATATCAACTGATGAGTTTCCACAGTCATATGTTTGTAAAATTTCCACAGAGTCTCCAAATTTGAAGGTTCGCTGTATGATATCTCAACGACATTACCCGCATTGGAAGGCGTATTTGTCACTCCTGTCCGCGGTTGAGATTTTTTTAAAGGAACAATACGAGGCCTTCCGGGGCGTCTTTTAATTTTTTTCTCTTCCATACTTATAGATGGATGTTGGTAATTATTTAGACCACATAAATGTAGACATGTTGGTGCGAAGCATCCTCATATTCATACTTATCCCCAAGCAAGTTTTTTATGCTTCTGAATCATGGCTTGATACACATTAGTATTGTCATTGATTGTTTTGGAGAGAGTTTTTTCCAGGATGTCGGCAAATTTTTCCTTTATCCTGCCGATGTCGGACTCATCGATCGTATCTTTAACATAGTAATCATGGAGCTCCCGGGAAAATGTCCGAGTTATGTCTGATAATTGTGATAAGAAGGTAATAATAATTTCTGCCTTACCAAACGTACTTGTTAGGTTTTGTTCTTTTGCATATATTAAATATTCATCAATAATAGTATGTATTAAAATATCGATGTATTCAGGTGAGTGTATGCGTTTTTCAAACTCTGAAAGAGTTTTTATTTTCTTTTCCCCATCATAATGCTTCATAATATTAACATAAACACTATGCCGTAGAAATTTATATTCGATCGCTTGTGTTTCAAGTTCGATAAGATCCATATCTACTGGTTTAGTTGTGAAAATATTCTGCAACACACTCACAGCCTCTTGCTGATTTGCGTTATAAACTCTTGATGCATTTGTGACCTGATATTTTGCCTTAATAAATTCCACAAGTGTGGACGCTCTATCATTCGGTGTGTATAAATCACCTTCCGCCCATGGCGACATTATTCTATAGTGCCCGACGGCCAAATTTTCAATCACAAGAGTTTTCTTACTTTCGTTAAAATCTTTTCCGGACATGTAGATTTTACCATCAAATCTCCACTGTCCTTTTCCAAGGCGCAAAATAGTCTTGTGTCTCTGTGTTGTTCCAAAGGTAACTCCCATGGAAGCCAATTGGGGCTGGTTAAATTTTTTAGCTTCCGATAGTTTCGTTAATGGGTCGATATAATTTTCTACTGGATTCGGTGTTACATGATTTAAACATATAATGTTAATTTTATTTTGCTCGGCTATTCGGGCAAATGCATCTGTTTTACCGGAAACCTTGACACCAACACGATCAAACAACTCTGCTAAATTACTACTTAACCCTCGAGGGACAAATCCAAATGACTTCATCGGAGGGTTGTTATACTTCTGTTTAACGATAGGATCGGATACATTAAGCACCTTTGTTTTGTCAGCCTCAATAATTTCACCAATATTTTTAGCCAGGTCAGGTTTTGTATAAAACACTTTACTGAGGACTGATTTTATTATTTTTTTATACAATGATATTGAATAGGGGTATTTATGAAAAGCTTGATTGAGTTTTTGAACTTCAGCTAGTGGATCATCCGACCTAAGAATTTCCCCGACAGCGACCCCAGAATATTTATCAACATCCATCTGCAGATCATCGTTAATTTTTCGTTCAAGTAAGGATATTTTTTGCTTAAGTTTATTGTAGAATCCTGAAATCTCAAGGATAAACGACATGGATTTTTCTGATCCGTAATTGCTATAATCAGAATTAATCTTAGTCAGATATTTAGTAATTGTTTCAAATAAATGCAGAACTTCATATACTTCATGTACTTCTTTGATTTTATCGTCTCCTGATTCTTTAATAGCCCGAGCATCCAGAATTTTTAGTTCCTTCCGATAAACATCGAGTTTGGTCCTATGACCATCACTTACAACGCCAAATATATTATCAATATGTTCGTTGAGCAAGATAATAACAGTCTTAATTTTTCCCCACACACTTACAGACGACATCATATATAATAGTCTAAACTATAACCAAAGGTTTTGAATAGTATAATGCAAAACTCATCAGACCATGTCGCTGTTTTACCAAATATAAATCAATATCATACTCCTACCATGAGTACCCACGTATCATCATCCCGTCCATCAGGCCGGAGTAGTCAGTCGGGTCAGTCCAACCAATCTACCAGTCGCCGCTCGCAGCCATCCTTAACATATAATCGCGATAGTAGACCTGCCCAAAGTGATCGATCACAGACAAAACATATTGACCCTGATATGCGCAATATTATTGATACAGCTGAAAAAACAAGTATCGCCAACTTAAATCATCAAAAAACAAACGAAGAACAATCACCTGTCGACGAAAATAGTCAGAACGTTAATGCCACTGGAGGTGTTTCTTGGTTAGTAATAGTCATGGCTATCGTAGTAATTATTCTTGTAATCGCCATTGTATGGATGGTGTTGAAGGATAATAAAAAACCGCCCCCTCCTGGTGGTCAGAGTCTAAAGGAAGCATTAAATCCGAATTCAAGGACAAACTACGTACGTGCTTCAGATGAGGCTCGTATGAGCGATATTCGATCAAGAGAGTATAGTGCTAACGAACGCGCGGCTAATCAGGAGCATCGCCGTGCACAGTATTCAGAGCGCCCACTTACAAGCCCACACGACTCCAATAATTCCGAGCCTGGTGGAAAGACAAGCTCTGTCGACCAAGGCGACCAAGGCGACCAAGGCGACCAAGGCGACCAAGGCGACCAAGGCGACCAAGGCGACCAAGGCGACCAAGGCGACCAAGGCGACCAAGGCGACCAAGGCGACCAAGGC
>JBFIJM010000014.1:0-27994 GCA_041600715.1 Saccharimonadales bacterium (SeqCode)
ATCGCATTTCGGGAGTTAAGCGATCTAGGGTACGTAAATCGCATTTCGGGAGTTAAGCGATCTAGGGCATGTAAATCGCAAGTGGCACGTTTTGTATATTTTCCTATATAAATACACAAAATCTGCCACTCGCTTTTTTTGCATGATTTTGCTAGTTATGCAATAAGCCCAGTAATCTGCTCAATTTTAAGAGTGGCACTTTTTGTATATTTTCCTATATAAATACACAAAATCTGCCACTCCCTTTTTTTGTGTGATTTTACGAGTTATGTCAAAAAACATATACCTCGTTAAGAAATAACTTAAATAAGCATTATATATAAAACATTATATATAATATGCCAATTTCAAAAGCAGAAAGCAATCGACGATATTATGAGCGCAATAAAGACAAACTACGCGCTAATAGAAAAGCAAAGTATCACGCAAATGCCGATAAAGAAAAGGCATCTTCATCTAATCGATATAAGACACGTAAAGCGAATGCGGTCGCTAATGTAGACGCACCGATTGAAGTTCCTGAGATCCAAGATGAAGTTGCAGAAGTTGCAGAAGTTGCAGAAGTTGCAGAAGTTGCAGAAATCAAATAATAATTACAACACCCTCTTTAATTTTCTCGACGCTACTATCTGGTGCACATCCTACACGATCGCCGAATAGTCTTATTTTATGATACCGCCCATTTCTATGTGCAATCATGTTATCCTTCGGTATCATCGAACCACAATAACATCGTATTTTATCGTGATCCTTTTCTTTTTTCATATTATCACGTTTCTTTTTCTGCTCAGCTGCTATCCGTTTTTTATAATAACTGGCTGCTCGTTTTCTCTCACGCCTAACAAATGATTCCTTTGCTAGTTTCTTTTCTTCCCGGATTCTAGCTGCTTCCTCTCTCTTTAATCTCTTCTCTTCACTTAGTTTTAATCGATTCATATATCGTTCATGTATTTGACGCGATCGATGCCTCGCCAAATCAAATATATGGACAGAACGTCCGCATTCACATTTGACCCTATCGGCCATTTTATACTAAATATGTTCATAAAATAATATTCCCATTTTTTGCGTTTTATATAAATAACAAAAAAATCATATACCTTATTTCCTTGCTAGAGATTTTCTCATGTCTTCTCTAATATCTTTTACGGTTGCTCGACTTTCCTTTACCGTTTTAATGGCGTCATCGGATTGATGTTCGTATTTGACTATCATGTATTTCGTTATTAGAGTCTTGCTGCTACCCCAAAATAGACCATCTACGACTTCTAAAACTTCGTATGAGCTATCTTTTACTATAACTCTTGTTTCACTCGTGTCGTCATGCGATTTCAATATTTCCTGAAGAAATTCAATCGCATCAGCTGCAGTATCTTTCATTGTTAAAATTGAGTTTTCAAGGGTTTTCACCTGGGTTCTTAGAACAACGTAAACCATATAATATATTTTCCCATTTTTTTTACAGAAAATGATGGGCAATCATACAAAAAATGACAGGGATATTTTTCCGCTAATAAAATGCAACTATTGAATTTTTCCTGATTTTTGGCAACTATTGAGTGGCACGTTTTGTGTATTTATATAGGAAAATATACAAAATCTGCCACTTCGTTAAGAGATCTCTCAAAATCTGCCATTCTCGTTAAGAAAAGTGGCACGTTTTGTAAGTTTTTGAAAATATTCTTTCTTAACGAGAGGCATGATATCTAGATTTTGGTGATTTTGGCATTATATCTTATTATTCAGCATCAAATGCTTCACCGACAGAAAGTCCGAAATTAACCATATCAACCATACTCCGATCGACTTCTTTATTATTGTATTTCATTAGAGCGTCTTCCTGTTTTCCGTCACCCCTCATCTTGCTGCTTTTGGCAGCTGATCGAAGACCCCCACCCACTTGCCCGGGCATCTCCTCGTAATCTTCGGGCACTGATAGACCGTGTTGCAGTAATTTCAAGTATGCAAAATCAGTCGGCTTATTGGGGTCTAGGTTCGACGTGGTTTTAATAAAACTCTTTTTGTGTTTTCCAAGACCCTCGTCGTCCTTTTTCCTGTCAATACCGTGAGAGTTCAATTTAGGTGCATGAGTAGGGGGCAGCGGTAGTTTATCATTCTTTCCCCGTTTGCCTGTTTTCTTTCGACGAATAGAACCACCTGCCATCGATGCAAGATTCTGGAGATTTTCGAGATCCGCCATCGATATCTTACGGCCTCCTACCTGCGATGCATCACTCGCATTGCCGACCTTCACCTGTCGACCCCCAACAGATGTTATACCTTCACCAATCGGCCGTAGACCGTCACCGATTGCACGCAGTCCAGATCCACGACTCTCGAACTGAGATTTGATAGCATCGCCGATCGCACTTACCACAGCAGAACCAGCAGACTCCGCAAGTTTCGGAGCAACATTTACGAATAAAGCAACAGCGCCTGCAGCCACGAGATATGCACCAACTGCGACTGCATATCCTACTGCCAACTTCTTGGCCCCGCTTGCTGCCGATTTTGCAGCACCGCTGACCCAGTTACCGATCGAACTTAATACGCCATCGCCATGCTGTCCACTGCCCCTCATGCGCAATACATCGGCCAGCTTGGGTGAGATTTCTGAGAAAGACGGTACATCCAGATCAACGTCATCCTCAACAACTCGGGATATTTTGCGAAACGCCTTTTTAAATTTAGTATCGAAAGCTGAACCACCGCCTACGCTCGTGATGCCATCACCACAAGCACATCCACCTACACTCTTGATGCCTTTACCACATCCCTCGCCAACACTCGAAATACCAAAACCCATGACTTCTTTTTTAAAAATCTCTTTCGCTCCGGCCTTTGCCATTTTACCCGCATCTTTCGATCCTGTCGTTGTAGTTACGTACTTCTCAACAACTGACGGGCCAACTGTTCTAATCGCGGCTCCTGCTACCGGTGCTACTTTTTTAGCTGCAGATTTCGCCACTCCAACAACCGCAGTGCCTGCCTTTTTTAGGAAATCACCTAGACCTTCGCCAAGCTGCCCTTGGCTCGCCATTTGCTGCGCTGACATCTTGATCATTAGACCTTTGCCAGAGTCATGCGCTTTGCCCATCTTGTCCAATTGTTCTGATGTAAAGCCCATTACATGTGGCCCCATCATCGCATTTTTAGAAAGTTTGATCGATACATCCTTTCCCTCTTTCATCGCCTTACGAATGGCACCCTGTTGTTTCGGGGTTAGTTTTACACCATGTGCTTCTAATTCCATTATATGTATATATTATACATATAAAATAAATTACCGTTTGGATTTCAAAGGGAAGTTTTATATATTACTTTTTAATAATTTCTCAGCCTTCTTTTTCTCATAATACGCTTTATTATACGCCTTCTTCTCTTCTGGGGTCATTATCTTCTTCGCCCCCTTACCTTCAAGATGTCTCTTAGTCTTCATGTGATTCGCTTTATTGCCGTGAGAATATGTCCCACCGCATGTGCAATCAAACTTTTCAGCCCGCTTCGCTTTTAATACCTCCTTGTTTGTCTTCATGTACTCATTATGTTTTGCATATTCTTTGGCAGTCTTTTCCGGGTTCTGTTTTCGGCGCTCTCTCTTTTGAGCATTACGCCTGTCTTTGTTTTCTCTCTGCCATTTTGCAGATTTATCCTTGCGGTTTTCATTATACACCTTTGCCTTGGCCTTGAATTCTTTAGTTGCCGCAATCTCTCTCCGTTTTGCATTTATTTCATCCTTGTTCTCTGCATATTTCTTTTTACGAACATCGTTGTAATATTTCGCATTGCGCGCCCTTCTCTTTCCCGTCAATGCTACTTTATTCTCTTTTTCCCACTGTCTTTTATATGCTGCCAGCTGTTCAGTTGTTTGATAACATTTTTGACCATTTAGTGACGCAGACAATTTTATCTTCCAATATTCCTCCCTCTTCTGCAATTCTCTATAATTTTCACACGGGTATTTCTCCACAAGTACACATGTAAAGTATTCTACGCCAATATCTCTGATATGTTTATATACTGGGCGGTCTGGGTATATTGATACCGATGATTTATGATGACTAAATCGCGACCCTATTGTCATGATCGTTGAACCTACATATATCTCATCATCGACCCCATTTATTAATTTGTAGATTTTCCCATTTTTGTATTTGTTGTATGGGCGATGCTCGCAATAATCTGAACTGTACTGATCCATTTATATTTAATATTATAAATGGCACAACCGCTTAAGTCATTTTAAAAACACAATATTTAACTCGTCATTTGTCCGTTACCACTGTCGTCCCGTTCACTAAATTGACCTTGAAGATAGTTGTATAGGCCAGAAGGAAGCGAAGATCGACGCTAGCGGCAAGAGGAGAATAACTATTTTGAGTAATATTCGTTCTCGGTGTGACGAGGGCATCTGCTCTTTTTGCTCGGAAATCGATGGCCACCTTTTTATTGGCATCGGCTTGTATATTTCTGTTACGGCCCAGGGGGAAACTGTAATAACGTCTAACTGACCTGAATTCTTCGAACGATGGTCGAGAGCAGCATGCTTTATCGTATCCGTCTCCTCGCATATGTTCTTTGACAAGTTGGTTATATGCGAGATGATCATCATCGATCGGTCTTTCGAAGAAACCTCTGTTATCAACGATGAGATCAACACCTGTCATCGCAAAATCGGACCAATAGCCAACATGCTGAGGATTATCGAGCATAGGTTTGAGGGAATTTCCCCCAACTGCGTTAGTATAAGCGGAACGACTCTGGCCCAGCACGTGCACTGAGGTGACATTTCTGAGACCTGGCGTAACAGTTTCGTTAATCGGTGCTCCTGCGACAAGCACACCAAGTGGCTTGAGATAAGATTCGTGATTTTCGAATTTAAACACTTTCCAGTTTCCATTCGGATGTTTGCTAGGGTCTTGCTGAGCCCGAATATCACTCATAGTGTCGGCATCAAACTCAACAGCAGGAACCCATAGACGAGGACGCGGGTTCGATTGAATTGTAACAGTCGCCTCATTTCTGAGAGAATCTGTTGCTCCTGCAACGGTATAGCAAACCGAACTTCCACCAGCGGGTCCCGCACCTGTGATCGCAAGCTCGATATCCATCTGAAGATTGTTCATCGGCATGTTTAGTGCTCGGAAAACCGGAGAGATTGCGGTGAGAGGAACACGGCATTCAAGATTCCAGGAAGCGTCACCCGCAAGGAAATATGAATTTCTTTTGAAGAATTGTCGGCGCTTGTCGTATCCTTCATTATATGTAATAGATGTAATATCAGCATCAGTTCCACTGTTTGTGACAACATTCGCCCCCGCAACATCTGTCACTTCCGGGTCAATTACTCTATCATATGCTCGATGTTCTTCGGCACCACAATCACGATCATAACATCCAAGATCGCCATAAACCGAACGAATGTGATTCATCAGAGGAAGATCAAGAGTTTTCTGCACTGTAGTGTCGTTAATTTTAAGAATGAGACCATACACGAGGGATGAAACACCATCACGAAGAGCGAGCTCGGTTCCCGCAGTGTATGCGTTTCCTCCATCGGCAGATACGAACTTAAGTTCAAAAGTGACATACGCCTTCGACCATAGGAGGAAATCGTGCAAGTTGTTTTGAGTCGAAAAGTTAATTCTAGCTGAAGTATAATTTCCTAAATTTATGTCCTGGATCTCTATCATCTCCTTTTCGCGATACTGCAGAGACTTCTCAGGAGTCTCGAAGTAATTCATGATTTCCTGAGCATCACGCATATTTGCTTCTTCGTAAATTGAAGTTTCGGCCATTTGTTATATATATATACACTAATATATTTTTTACACAAAATAAAAAATACGTTTTATCTCTTTATAGTTTATTTATGTTAGTTAATAATCTTCACACGACCACCCGTCATTAGAGATTTATTTATATCCTGCAGTATACGTGATCGTGATTTTTTTACGACACCCTGAATATCTTTTTTTACTACAAACTCCTTTTTCGGCTTCTTAGTCAATAACTCTTCATTAACCGCCCCCTGTATACCGTCGCGATCTGTCGTCTTCTTTGCAGATCGCTTTATCATATTAGCAGTGATTACCTTCCTTTTCGGTGGCATTTTGTATATATATATAGTTGCTATTATATATATTTAAATTGACATCTTAACGAGGTGGCATATTTTGTATAATCTCTTAACGAAGTGGCATATTTTGTATATTTTCCTATATAAATACACAAAACATGCCACTTTTTATAAATCAGATATAAACCCCTTTTTTTTACTTGTATGAATTTATTTCTAAATATCAACTTCTCTAACGATTAATTGAACTTGTATGTCCAAATCGACGAGTGGAAGTTTTTTGCCTCTCTGATCGACGAAACTGACTACGATTGACGGATACGAACCGCTCAGAACATTAAACCATATTGGGAACGGTGGAGTGATTCTAATATAACCTCCGAATGCCGTATTTGGGGCAAAACTGAATATCGTTCTTGAAATCTGGAGATCATTTGAAACTAGATTACATTCCATCGATAAAGACGTTGCAGGTTGAATCGCGGGAACCAGATCCCCGTTAAACTCGGTGTGTACGGCCGGACCACCTCCAAGGGTTGCGGGACTTTGACCAAGCAAAAGACCGAAGTTCGCATTAGTGACATCGAGAGTTGGCAGAGCGTCTGCCACCGGATTTGTCCAAGTTGCACCGGCCGGAATAGTATACCCGGCTGCGGTCATGTTTGCATTTGTTAGAAGTGGATCGAAAATAAAAGTTACAGTGTATTGACTAACATTTACAAGCCAGCGGATCAGATACACCGGTTCTGATGCCGCATCTAAATAATAATGCTTATTTTGCAACATTACAAAATGCAGATAATCACTAATTTGATTGATTTCTAAAAATGAGTCTGGAATCGTAATCGGAACAACAACAGGCGTTGCAGATGGCCAGGTATAGCCAAATGTATTATTCAATTCTACAGCTGTAATATTAAACCACGAATATGGAACCACAATCGATGACACCGCAACCTGATGATTTTGGAGCTGAGCATGACGACCCAATCGCAGAGTCAGTTGATGCACATCAGTCTTCTCAAAATTACCCTGATTGATTGTTATTGTTTGTACCGCCTTCTCTGACATTTATATATACTTATACGTGATAAATTAAATATCATTTTTATTATAGAATCGACTCAACGCCATCCCTTGCCTGCTCTTTACTAATTAATCCCTTTTCTTCAAGTATCGTAATTAATTTTATAATTTCGTTTTTCACTTCATCGCTGTCGTTACCCGATTCATATTCGCCGACCAGTATGTTATATCGGTCTTTCACTTCCTGCAAATTATCGAAATAATCTATCACTCTCGCCTTCGATTTTGAGATTTCTATATCCGCCGTATCAACAAGTTTTTTGAATAGATTCACCTCTGCTGGCGATAACTCTATCATATCCGTTCTTATCTGCTTCCCTAATATTAACTTTTTCAAATCATTCGAGATTTTAACGTTCTCCCTCAATGCTGACGGTTTACGCCCTATTTCATCACTTACCGATAATATGTTCTTCCTTAGTTTCTTGAGATCGATGAACACCGCTCCATATTCTAATTTAGGACTCTTCTTATTCGTATTTCCTGCACCTTTGTAGTTTGCGGATGCCTGCCATTTTTTACGTCTCGGTCCATTTCCTCTTTGTTCTGCATCTCTTATCGCATCAGTGATTTTATTTAAATCTTGCTCGAATTCTGGTAGTCTGGTATCTCTGAGATTGTCGATGAATTCTAATTCTGTCGCATCGAACGTGTCTCTGAAACCCCGAGCTACAACCATAAGCCTTTTTAGTTTATTCAAATCTAGTCGATAGTTGATAACTTTTTTATCCAATTCTTCCCTTTTCGACGCTGATAATTTATCGAGCTTTTCTATCGATTTTAACATTTCATCTCTCGCACGATCCAACCGTCTCGAAATACTTTTTAATAGAAATAAAGAAGAACCGGTTACCGGAGCCGGATCAGGTTCTACCGGTGCAACTTCGGTCGGCGGCTCCACCGGTTCTGTTGGACGTGATCGCAATTCTCCAAGACGTTCCTCGATTTCTTGTATAGCTTCTGTCACTTCTCTTAGCGCGCTATTTAAAAACTCACTTTCTTCTGGCGTAAATTCGTCGCTACTTATCGCATTTAGTACGACACGAAGTTCGTGGTTTTGCCTATTAAATTCTGCAAATAGTTCGGTCGCTCTCTGCACGTCTTCAGGTATAGGGTCGGGTTTATCTGGACCTTCTGAGATGATTTCCATTATTTCAAAGTGTAGTTCGTTTAGTGACTCCATTAATTTTCTCATGCGTCTCAAATTTTCTTCGTCGTTATCTCCAGGTTCATCGATCGGTCCAGGAGTGCCGACACCAGCCGCATCATCATCATCATCATCATCTGTATCTTCCATTTCAGGTTCTCTGTCCAGAAAATTAGGATTTCTTTCTATGAAGCCATCGATAAGATCCGAATATGTTTCGATGCTAAAATTATCGGGAGATATGCGATTCTTTTCTGTTTCTCGCAATAACAGTCGTAGCATTTCGATTCTAAATTCATCCGGCTCTAAGTTGGTTCGACTGAGATATTCTTTGTTTTTAACACGTATAGTTTTTACAATCGTGATAAAATCCTTTCTAGTATAACCGAGCGCGATTAATTCCTCGTTGAGTCGCCCGACTATATTCGGCCGTTCTTTTGTGTTTGCAATGGATTGCAATAGATGCCCGATTCTTTGATCCTTCGGGTCATTTGAGAAATTACTAGAGTAATCAATTAGCACGTAACTCCAAAATCCTGGATCCATCTGAATATCTTCAACATTCACGTGATTCTTTCTAATCGCATCTAATAAAACCTCATATGTCGCAAATAGTCGATCATCAATGTGTATGAATCCCTCATCACCTCCGATTACCTCTTGCATCAGTTCTAGATTTAATTTAACAGCATCGTCAATCTCTTCAAAAACATCACCTATCAAATTCGTCAATTCTCTAGAAAGATCTCCAATAGGGTCGTCATCATCGTCATCATCGTCATCATCGTCATCGAAATCCCCACCGGGGCCAGGACCAGGTCCGCCGGCCGCATCGTCATCGTCATCGAAATCGCCATCGAAATCCCCACCGGGGCCAGGACCAGGTCCGCCGGCCGCATCGTCATCGTCACCGTCATCGCCAGCCGCATCATCATCAGCAGCCGGCCTATCAATCGGGACTTCTGGTATTAAATTCACATCATGAAACAGTTCTCCTTCTATAATTCGATTCTGCTCTTCTGGTGATAGATTTTTATTTCCAAGAGTCCTAATTAAAGCTTCTTTTTCTCGCAACGTAAGACGTGCCAATAGTCTCAATAATTTAGAAGTATCGATCGATTTATTTGATAACAGAGATTTTAATGCAAAATCGTTCAACTTACGATGCGCGTCCTCATTATTTCTATTCTCTTTCTTTATTGCTTGGATTCTTAGATCGCTCGTGTGATCTACCCCACGTTTGAATTTTTGCCGTTTTTCACTTGCTATTTCGATTTGAAGAAGATCACCGCCTCTAATAGTCCGCTGTAAGACGTTTGTGGTCTCTAAATCGGTTTTAGTCCGCTCTAATGTGTCTAAATATTTCAATCGTCTGCTTTGATCCGCCATCTATAATTATGCTTTTGATGAAAATAATAAATAAATATTTTCATTCTTATTTAATGGGAATATTTTGATCATTTTGAATGAGAATTTTACCATTTATTCGTTTATAAGTTAAAATAATTCCGGTTCTCCCGCTCCTGGAACTATGTCCTCTAGCATTCCACCGGGAGCGGGTGCGGGCTCTATTCCGCGCACTGGATCGCCTAAAAATTGCTCCTCCAAAAACGTTTCATCTGCGGTTGCCCGTTCGGTGCCGAATCGTATATTCATCAATTCGAGTCTTATATCGGCAAGCTGTGGATCTGGCTGAGATGCGATGCGGTTAATGATACCTTGTTTTTGTGAAAGTGAAGAATCGCCAACGAGAAGGAGGATCTCCTCCTCTCTCAACACTCCTTCTTTTCTGAGCAGCTCAACAAGTTCTTTATTAATTCGCTGTTCTACTGTTTTCTGGGATTGTCGGTCTCTGATAATTTGACTTATTCTATTCTCTCTGCTATCCTGCAATAGAGTAGATCCGCGATCACCCTGATGCTTATTCCCGTCTATATTGTTACCACGTTTTTTGAGATCCTTCTGAATATCTTCAAACGCTTCAAGGTTGCCGACTGCAAGAGCTCTCTCACCTGCCTGATGTTGCAGGGCGACATGTTCATTACGGTCAGATGTCAGAGCATTACCAAGTAGCTTGAATCTACCTTCAGCGTCTGTGTTCTGTGTATTCGGGGTTTTCGTCTCGGATATATTATGGCGTGGTCGTCCTCTACTCATCACTGGCTATATAGTTATACAGTAGAAATAATTTGTTGCAGTAATTTATGCTGTTGCAGCTTCAGTGTCGAAATTCTTTCTAAACTTCAGATCTGGATTATTATTATTCACATCGATGTGTAATGCAGACACCATATCCTCGGTTGCTTTATTATATATTTCCATTAAATCATCTACCTCAACATCAAGATTGTAATCTCTTATAATAGCATTAATCTCTCTCTTAGATCCGATCTTCTTCAGGAAAACATGTCCGCACTGAAGACGAATAACCTTGGGTACAAGATAGTAACTCTGTGATAGGTAGACTGTTGACATATTCGATTTACGACCACGAATATAATATTGCGACATTAATTCCTGTAGTCTGCGATTCTCCAGGCACATGTCATCAAACACTATCAGAGTCTGCAGTTTATCCCCGTAATCCTCGATCGTTCCAAGTGATTCAACTTTGTCCATAATAATAAATCTATTTTCATCAACCGATTCTACTTTTTGCTTTAGAAATTGATATAGAGGTTCATCTGGCATTTTGGTACAAATGATAAAACGCTCAAAGCATTCACATTTAGTGATCAAATTACATAAGAAGTTAGTTTTACCCGAACCACTTTGACCTACTATTATCGCCCGAAATTCATGTTTTGGCATGTGTGAATTCGGGTTGTATCTCGGCGCTCCCGTATCGATCTTATCATAGAAATTAATTATCTTGTCCTGAGTATTCGAATCTATTTTATTCGATTTATTAACAGATTTATCGTCTGCTTTAAATCCCCTTATAAACTTTGACATCGATTATATTATTACCTGATAAAATACTATCTGGACATTCATGCAAAAAATGGCAGGGTTTATATTTCTGCTAATAAAAATGCAACTATTGAAATTTTCCTGATTTTTGGCAACTATTGAGTGGCACGTTTTGTGTATTTATATAGGAAAATATACAAAATCTGCCACTTCGTTAAGAGATCTCTTAAAATCTGCCATTCTCGTTAAGAAAAGTGGCACGTTTTGTAAGTTTTTGAAAATATTCTTTCTTAACGAGAGGCATGATATCTAGATTTTGATGATTTTGGCACAATATCTAAGATTTGGTGAATTTAGCCCGAATTTTCTGTTCATTTTCGGCAGGATTATGTTCGTAGTCGTAGATGATATCGATGAATGATTCGCCCTTATCGAGTCGGTCGATCACATCTAGGCAGTAGTAGCCGCACATATTAGAGTCTTTATGTTGAATTTGCAGATCGTTCATGAGAACTTTGCGGCCTCCAGATTTCAGGAAGGTATAAATAGACTTAGGCGGATCCATACCGAACGAATCGAAGTAATACACCCATTTAGGATTATTGCCGTATACGCACACCCAGTGAGTGCCAGGATTGCCATATTTATCGAAGTTAATAACGATTGATCTTTTGCCGATAGACTTGGGCAGTCGATCAGATGCACGCGTACCGATGTATCGTTTATTTCCTTTGAAATGGTTATCTATATCAAAATTTGAGAGTGATGGAAAGCTCATGCCGTATATACATTTATAACAGACTTTATATTCGATATATATTTTCTGGTCCAGTATATATATAATCGATATGGCGTCGTTCGTCTTCAATCCACAGCAAACGAGCGGTACAGCAACAGTTGCATATATAAATGAAGTATTAGAAGATTATCTCAAAACATCCCTGATAACTGTATCAGTCAATAACTTGCAATCGCAGATCGATGCAAATGACGCGGCTACTGTGTTAAAAGGAACATATGACGCGAGCACTAACAATCCAGACATAGATGCTATTGTCGGTAAGAATGTCGGCGACTTCTGGATAGTGAGTGTATCTGGTTCTGAAAATCTATCAGGGATCACAGACTGGAAGGTCACAGATTGGGCCGTATGGGATGGTGTAAATTGGAAAAAAGTAGACAACTCAGAAGTAGGTGCAGATCACGGAGTTCTTGCCGGTCTGGCAGATGATGATCACACTCAATATCCGCTACTGGCTGGTAGATCATCTGGTCAAACATTATCAGGTGGTGCGGATGCGGCTGGGAATCTTATTCTCCAATCTACCGCTAACGCTTCTAAAGGTAATGTCCAGATATCAGATTACACAGTTGCAGGTGTTGTTCAAAATGACGCATCTGGTAATCTCAGTACTAATGTCATTAATACAGGATTTAATAAAGCACTAGGAAATAGTGCAGGTACGGTCGCGGAAGGTGATAAACCCGCTATGTTGGCGGGGCGATCTGGTGGCCAAGTATTAAATGGTGGTTCTGCTACAACTGAAAATTTAACCATTCAAAGTAATCCTTCAAAAGATGGTAATATTACAATTGCCGATTTTGGAGCGGGTGTCGTTCAAACTAATGTATCGGGTCTTTTAACAAGTGGTGTTATAGTTCCTAACTTAGCCGTTAATGGTCTTGGAGATGCTGCTGGCCGTAACACAGGAGTTGGGGCGGGCAATTGCCTTCGCAACGGTTCAACATTAGCAGTTTCATCGGTTTTAGTCACAAATGGGGCAGGAAATGCCTCAACAGAAGCAAAGGGAACCGCACATAATAAAGCATTCGGTAATTCTGCCTCAAGCGTTGCGGAAGGCGATAAACCCGCTATGTTGGCTGGTCGGGCAGTATCACAACAATTATACGGCTCGAATGCTGCTAACGGTGATCTATTACTCGAGAGTACAAGTCATATGAATAAAGGTTTTGTAAATGTGGCAAACACTCTCAAAGTATATGAAACAGGTCAAACAAGTGTAAAAGATGGTATATTGGATCAATCAACTCCTGCTTCTGTCAAATTACATGCTAACTACAATGTTAATGAGGATTTAAATATATTCAAAACAATCGGAACACCTAACAGCGGTACAGCCGTTGTCGATGGTAACGGGTTTTTAAATTGTAGCAGTGGCGTTAGTAAAACATATTTTGATAACGCGTGGACGGATTCATTCCAAACATTCACCATTAGATTCGGTGTCAAGTTTTCAGCATATCCGCCACCAGGACAGACAACACTTGTCGATATTAAGAAACAGTCAGACAACAGCAACAGAATAAGCATAAAAACAATTTCAACATCGGGTATCCTTCAGTTGGCTATGTGGAATAGTGCTGCTACACCCGTGACACTGTTACCTACTCCAAATATGACAATACCAGTATCGATATCACTCGGACAGGTTTATGATTTTGAACTCAATTTCGACCTGACAACTGGGGCAACTCGTTTGTTTGTTGATGGTATAGTGTCCCCTACCGTTCTAACTAATACTTTCACCCGTTCGGGCTTGTGTGATAGTTTAACACTTGCGGGGCCAACTACTGGAAACTATCTTTATGATTACATAAGTTATTATGACACTGTACAGCACACTGTACCATTTACACCAACACAACCAGAATTTACAGACACAAAACTTGGTTTATCTTTCTTGACTGATGTAAATACGGGTTTGTTAAGAGCAACCGCAGATGCGTCTTTCGAAGATGTTAATAATGTTCTTGAAGTACATGTTAAAGATCCATCATTAACAAAGCCAATCAAGATAGCGGGTTTTACTAACAGCGGTTTAGAAATAGTGGCAGGTAAGAAATTAAGATCGGGCATCGTGCAGTGTGATACTATTAATGAGAAAACAGGGGCTAACGGGGTTGTTGTTGATGGAGTAAGAAATGTTGATTCTTATTTACAATTAGCAACTATCGCACAACCAGGAGACTCTGGAGCGGGTCAAGGTAATGTTTATCATACATCGGGTAATCTATTTTGGAAGAGTGCTGCGAACCCAGCTGTGCTGCTCAACAGTGTCCCTGACTTTGCTGATGGCGGTGAAGCTGGTGGAGCAAATAGAACACTCGGTAACACTGACGCATTCGATTTAGGATTTAAAACTGGTAATGATGTACAGCTTAATATTGAATCTGGCGGGAATGTTAATGTCACTAATACATTAGAAGTTAATACTATTGTTGAAAGCAGTGGCACAGATGGGGTTCTTATTGAAGGTGTTAGGGCTAAAGATAGTTATATTCAAGTTAGCGATATAGTAACTCCTGCTAACAGTGGAGCAAATAAGGCCAACATTTATGTTAAAAGTGACAAGAAACTTTATCTTAAATATGATACTGATGCTGAAGTCGATTTAACCAGTCAAGGCAATGTTGGTGATATAATCAACGGGGGAAATACCACTGGTGGGGTGGTTGTTGTCGGTACTAATGATGCTTTTGATTTAGAATTAGAAAGAGGGGGGCAAACAGAATTGACTATCGGTTCGGGGGATGTTACTGTTGCTAATGTGTTATCAGTTAATACAATAAATGAAGCAACGGCGGGATCCGATATATTAATTAAAAACACTACATCGGGGGCAGATGATGATGTGATTTTAGAAACAACAGGGGCTTTTAGCAGTGTAATTATTAAACCGAAAGGCGTTGTACATGCTGAATTTACACAAGATATAGCCAGTTTCCCCGCCACTATTAAATGTACTGAGATTAACCCGCGTCTTACAGTAGATGATTTGACATTACGAACAGTTGGAGGAACTAACACCGATGTTATATTGGACACTTTTCAAGCGGGTGGAATAGTTTCATTACGGAACGCAACCACAGAAAAAGCCCAAGTTAATGCTACAGGCTTACAGATCACAAGTGGTAATCTCAATATGAATACAAACGGAATTATCAATATTGCCTCAATTAACAATACAAGTGATTGGACTTTACAACATAACGCATTAACAATCGCAACAGTGAAAACAAATGAAATTGAAATGGCTACAGGGAAAAATCTTGACATGAACAGTAACGAGTTTTTGAATACATTAAGCGGGACATATACGTCAGTTATAGATGCGGGAGGTACTGATTTTACTATGTCGGTTGACACTATCCACTGGCAGAAAATGGACGATTTTGTTTTCGTTCAGGGTCATCTCGTCTGGACAAGTAAGAATGCAGCCGTCGGTAATATACGCGTCCCATTGCCCTTTACAACATCATTGACACAATCAGCCCTTGCTTTGGGAGGCATGAATCTTGGTTATGATATAACAACTAATGCGGAGCAACTAAGTTTAAGAATGACAGGTGGAAATAATTACGCAGATATTAGAATTAATGATGGTGTAGCATGTACAAGCATGACAGCCGCACAAGCAGGTAATACGGGAAATATGGCATTTTCCGGTACATATAAATGGAGATAATAACTATCTCAATTACTTAGATCGATAACATGTTTCGCTCTAAGGGCACGATATTTTTCCATATAGGCCTCAGCTTGTTCCTCGATATATTGTTTTTCGCACAACACTAATATTTTTCTGCATATATCGCATTTGAATTCTCCGGGCAATACTTCCTTATCCGTGGATGGGTCTTTACACATAGAACATACTTGATCTGACATTATTATATATATGTAGTTGAGATAAATATATATATACGATTAATCATACAAAAAATAACGAATGTCTTTACACTCTCTCTTATATTCGAATACCTCAAGGTTTCTGTCACGGCCGATCTCTCCCTCCAGTGACGTCAGTTTATAATCAATATCCCCGGGATCCCCTAATATTTTCATCGTCAGTGTTATCGTGTGAAGAGTATTTTCACACGTTCTTTTACTTCTGTTTTCATTTGCGATTCTGATGTCGCTATCAGATTTCGAATATTGCTCTGCAGATGTTCCACTCATTTATATTGTACTGTCATATTTTTTTTAGCAGCACCAACGCTTTACTAATATACCCCCCTCATACAGATCATCTATCAGATAATGCAATAAATCACTGTCGTATGGCTCGAAACTATCATGCCCAGACTCTCGTATTAATAATTTAATCATACTTACCAATTTCTCCTTCTTAGTTGGACCGCTCAATCCCTTTAATTTCTGCAATAGCTTCATACCCAATATAGTCAATCTAGGTATGTCTCTAGGGGCGAAATCTTCATATTTATGTACTTCCAGTTTCATTTTCTGGTACACTTCGAAGACATTTGTATCTGTTTTATCAGTCATCGTTATATAATTGGATCACAGATTTATTTTACACAAACCTTTATTTTATGTAGATATTGAGTGCCAAGCCTGACTTTTTCCCTGAACCGATCGCCTTCAGTTCTTTCTTAATTTTACCTTTTAAATCTTTCTTTTGCTGGCCAACTGCAATATCATCCACGTTTTCCAGAGATCGCTTAAATTCGTCCTTCTCGTCTTCGTACCTGCTTTCGGCAATCTTCTTCTTTGTTTTCTCATTCTCTTTCTTGGCTCGCTTTTCCGATTTGGCTTTTAGCTTCTTATCTGCTTTGTATTTTTTGAAAGATTGGCGAATACACTTTTTACATGTCATATCTAAGTACGAATAATCATGTTTGACCACATTCGCATCTCCCATCGACTTACGCTCCAGATAAAGACGTTTCTTCGTTATGCAAGCCTCACACTTTGTTTCTTCCATATCATAGTGCATGATCGGAGAACCATTTTTCACCTCGCACAGAGATATGGCCGATAGTAGTTCATCTTCTTCGAATTCATCGATTACCTGTTCAGTTGTAACGGTGTCTTCCTCGCTGTACTCGGCCAGATCAACAGATTGCTCACCAGATTGCTCGCCAGATTGCTCATCAAAAGATATGTGCAGAGTTTCTGCATCCAACTCTGGGACTTGTTCAGGCTCAACTGGTGCTACGATTTCAGGCTCAACCGGCGTTAGAACTTCAGGCTCAACCGGCGTTAGAACTTCAGGCTCAACCGGCGTTAGAACTTCAGGTTCAGGTTCAGGTTCAGGTTCAGGTTCAGGTTCAGGTTCGGGTTCTTGCTCAACTGCATCACAGTAATCATTATAATTATGAACGCCTCTGGGATCGGTTTCGCTATTCATGTCTGTTAAAATCTCGACTATCAGATCGAAGCATTTCCGGATATTATTCCTAGAATACATACTCATTTTCGAGCGAGCTTTTAGATCATCGATTTTGTCCATTTGATATACATTATACTCATATAATATTATCGCGTCTAATATCAAAAATAATATGTATAGCAGAATATTGTAGTCGGTCGGTCATATATAAATACCTCCTCCCAAGTTGGTACGCTCATCTAGTTTCCACACATAGCAATCACAAAGACTGGCCGGCTACATTCTCATGAATTGTATATTTCGAAAATATATAGTATAATAAAATGGATGAAACTGCATCAGTCACCAGTAGTGACATAGAAACAGTTTGCTGTATTTGTAATAACGATTTTTGTGACGAAGGACATCAACCGCCGTCGTTTATTTTTCTTACTTTGCGAAATGGGAATGAGGTTGCATTCTGCTTTATATGCATCGACATAATCAGTGCATTTATTGAAAATTTAAGTTAACGTATCTAATATTTTAATGGGAACTATATAGTAAAATGAGTAACGCCAAGGAATGGATCGAATATGTAAGGGAATTCAGAACGAGACACCCAGACATGCCCTACAAAGAAGCGTTAAAAGCCGCATCAATAGAGAGAGGTGGTCCTAAAACAAAAGTCATAACAAAGCAGTCAGGCTCGGGTCGAGAAGTCCCGAATGCTCTTTTGAGGAGACAAAAAGGTCGTGGGATGGATGAAGACGAAGAAGTTGCCCAGTTTATCAGATTATCTGAGAAACGGCGAAAAGAGTTACAGGCAAGTCAGAGGGGCGAAGAGTTCAGTGGTGGTGGTGTTTTCGATGATCTAATCGGAGATAAAGCCAAGGACCCGATCGGATTAAAGAAATTGAGTGATTTGGATATTTTCCTGTTAGATCATATTATCAAGCATCGAAAAATCACACAAGATGCCAAGAAGAACGTGGCCAAGAGAATGCATGAAGCTAGAAAGCGCAAGAAGCTTTTAATTGCGGTAACCCGTGTTGGCAATTTCATCGTTAATGTCGGATTGAAAAAATTACTGAAAACTGTCCCCCTGCCCGATAAGGTCAAAAATATGGCTGTAGAGATAGCGGTTGATATTAAGCGAGAAGAATGTAGACGTGAAAATATCCCTAATTGCGAAGAATTACTGAAAGGTGTTAAAACGATTGATGATCTCGATAAGTTGGGCAAAAAAGTATTAGAACAAACACTAAAAGATCTTGATAAAGAACTACCTACCAATTTCTTGCACGATGTCGATGTTTTGAGAAAACAAACCGAACAGGGATTAGTTGGCATCGCAGCTGAGTGGATAATAACAAGTACAAACGGGTTCAGTGAAGCTGGGTATAGACACGTATACGGTCAAAGCAAGAAAGATATTAAAAATAAATATGATAAATCAAAAAGAGAATATCTCGCATTATTCAGTGATCAGGAATTGGCCGATCCGCAATTTGATCCGGATTTATATAGAGATGCCAAGAGTTTGAGAAGTCTTGAAGATGGTGAATTAAAACGCCAATTTGAAAAAGATAAGAAGAAGAAAAAGAAGGACACCAAGAAAGTCGAGGATTTTGCTAAAGATGTGTTTGGCGGAGGAATTGATGGTGAAGAAATTGATGGTGAAGAGATGGAGGGTGATGGACTGGCTGGCGATGTAGCCCGCTGGGTGTGGGGAGTTGCGAAGGATGTAGCGACCATCGTGTCTCTGCCGAATGTCCCTGCTTTATCGGCTGTCAAATCTTTTGTGGTGAATTTACTCGGTGAGAAGGGTGAGCCGATGAATCTCGACGCTCAGGCTCAATTGCACGCAAATATAGCATCAACAGGTCACACGAATCCAGACAAACGGCCAGCAGATGTTGGAGGTTATAAATATGTCAGAGAAAAGTCAGCATTAAAACATGTGATATATGTTAATAATTTGTTAAAGCATGTAATCATTAGTTATCGTGGAACTAATCCCGACATATCAAGCAAGGACGGAAGGGAGGACTTGACGGACGACAAGGCGATCGTTAACGGTAGATACCGAGATCGACCGAGATGGAAGGAAGCGTTACAGATATACGATGATACAAAGAAATCATATCCTGGTTTTCGTATTAGTATCGGATCACACTCTCTCGGCGGAAATATAACAGCGTATGTTGTGAGAAATCGCCCGAATGTTATTGGTTTTACATTTAACGCTGGATTCGCTCCATTTGACAATATCAATACAAAGAATGTTCAGGGATGTAAAGTGTCATTTACGGATTACTGCAAACGATTGAAAAACTTCCACATCGAGGGTGATACGATTTCACTAACTGAGACATATGGTACTCGTAAAACATTCAAACCAACGAAGAACACATCTCCTCACAGTTTATCACATTTTGCCACTATTAAGGGAAGTGGGATGACGGGCGGAGATTTAAACAAATTACTTCTCGGGGTGAAAGGGAGCAAAATTATAAAGGGTCAAAATCTGAAATTAACGGATGAGGAGATTATTGTTGTTGCTACAATCTATGCTATCAAATTCGGCATCGCTATTTTAGATCAACCCTGTAGCATTTGCGATAAGGAGATCGGAGTACAAGAATGGCAGGTCGCAAAACAGAAGATCATCGAAAATGTTAAAAAACGATACGGACAATCTGGTCAAGGTTCATCCGAGGTAACATCCAGTCGCAAAACATTCCTCGGCGGTGCTATACCTGATTTCTTCGTCAAACAGCTCAAAAATCAATTTGAAGACGAATAGATCCGGACATTCATGCAAAAAATGGCAGGTTTATATTTCTGCTAATAAAAATGCAACTATTGAAATTTTCCTGATTTTTGGCAACTATTGAGTGGCACGTTTTGTGTATTTATATAGGAAAATATACAAAACGTGCCACTTCGTTAAGAGATTATACAAAACGTGCCATCTCGTTAAGAAAAAGTGGCACGTTTTGTAAGTTTTTGAAAATATTCTTTCTTAACGAGAGGCATGATATCTAGATTTTGATGATTTTGGCATAATATCCAGACTCATATAGAAATAATCATAATAAAAATATAATAAGAAGTTATATAGATGAACAAATCGAATAACAATCCGATCGCATTATTTAGTGACGGACAGAAGCCATATAATGATGCTGAGCAAGCAAAGTTTATAAAAGAAGTTTGGTCGAAGTATCCGGATTGTATGTTAGCGAGAGGAGATTTCTTAAATCCGAATACTGGAAAACTCGAGAAGATTGTATTGCAGGATCATCAGGTCGATGTTATTAAAAAGTTTATGTTAGAGACAGTACGAGGGTTGATCGTACATCATGGGACTGGGACAGGTAAAACATTCACATCGATTGTTGCTAGTCAATGTTATCTTGCTAAAAATCCTACAGGCAAGGTGTTAGTCATAGCGCCTAATGCGACGATCAATAATTTTATCGCATCAATCGCAAATTACGGGGCTGATGTAAGAGATAACAGATATGAATTTTTATCATATGATCAATATTATTTGAAAGCACTCGAAAATCCAGATAAAATGAAATGTACGAACAAGTTAGTTATTATCGATGAAGCCCATAATTTCAGAAGTTTCATACAAGAATCATCGAAATCGAAACAAGTTGAAGGAAAGCCGAGACAATTCGACACAGGGAAACGTGCAGGTACTCTCTTGGATAATTGCGGGAAGAATCTCGATAAAGTATTGCTATTAACCGCAACTCCTTTCGTAAATGAAGAATATGATATCGAGAATCTGATGGCAATCGCAGAGGGGCGCGATCCTTTGTCTAAGGAAGAATTTGATGATATATTGATGTCTGATGATAAATTAAAGGATTATTTTAAATGTCGCATATCAAAGTTCAACGTACCAAACGACCCGGATAATTATCCAACTGAGATAGTAGAATTTCACGGTTTTGTAATGGATCCCAAATTTCTGGCTCAATACTTAGCGATTGAAAAAAAAGAATCGAGAAAATTATTCAAGGATATCGACAGTAAAAATAAAAAAGAAGATCAGGAATTTACTGCAGATAAACTATCATCATTTTTTAACGGGACCCGTCGAGCATCAAATTTGATCGGGCAAGATAAAAACCCTAAAATAGCATACGCACTCGATATCTGCAAGAAGGGACAGAAAACCGTTATATATAGCGATTTTATCGATACCGGCATTAATCTGTTAAAGAAAGGATTGGATAAATTACAGAAAGAGGATCCAGTAAAATACAGATATGCTGTAATAAGTGGCTCGGAGAATACCACTCAAAAAGAATTAAGTAAAGATAAATTTAACGAAAAGATAACCGCTCGAAATAAATTAACATCCGATGATTTTATCAATATACTCCTCATCACTAAAGCTGCTGCAGAGGGAGTCGATCTCAAGGGTACTCGTCATATGATACTAATATCCCCTTACTGGAATGAATCTCTAATCGATCAAGTCAAAGCCAGGGGAATACGTTTCAAGTCACATGTACATTTGCCGGAGGATGAGCGGAATATTATAGTTCATAGATTGCACATGATCAAGAAAGAAGAAAAAAAAGATTTCGCGATCATCTCATCACCAACAGATAAAAGAATGATGGCAGATCTAGGGCTGGATATAGATGGAAAATCTCAAGCTTTATCTATCGATTTCTTAATTAGATTGTTGAGCAGAGAAAAACAGTTCGAAATAGATAGATTTATGGATAAATTGGACAATATAAATAAGATCGAAGAATGTAGCCCGGAAGAGTTGAAAAACTTAACAAGAAAAGTGGATAAGTCCGGACCCACTGACTCTGGAAAAAAGAAACCGCTATTAGATAATGTAGTGATTCACGACCCCGTCAGTCGAAAACGAACCAGCACATTTGTTAGAGGTGTACCTGCTAAAAAATAATATAGTCCACAAATATATACATAATGTCTCTTACATTCTCACACGAGAAAATATTTGACGATCAGCCACTAAGGGAAGAAATTAGATTGTCCGAGACAATAACATCAAATGAGGCATCGAAACCAAGTGGCCTAAATCCTTATGCAGCTGAACAAATGGAGGCGAAAAGAAGCTTCAGCACTCGCCGGCAGAGAACTAAGAATCGCCTTGATGTTCTTAATAATATCTCTCAAATCCTTCCTAATTAATTCGGACAATCATACAAGTAAAAAAAGTATGAATATATATGATTTATAAAAAGTGGCATGTTTTGTGTATTTATATAGGAAAATATACAAAATATGCCACTTCGTTAAGAGATTATACAAAATATGCCACTTTCGTTAAGATCAATATAGATCGAAAAAGATAAAAAAAAATATATTGTAATATTACAAATAAATGAGTGATGCTATTCAAGAACATTTCAGGGCTTTCGTCATCGGGGGTGCTGATTCTGGAAAAGCAAAATTATTGATAAATTTAATCGGTAAATATCATGCAAAATATGAGCGATTCATCATATGTACAGATTCACCAAACAGTCAAATATTGGAGTACGCGGATGATCGTTTTATCATCACAGATAAAATAGAATCACTTGGAACGGTCGAAGAATATGGTTATGAGCATCGGACACTTGTTATATTTGACGGTGTAAATTATAATAATTCAGATTCACGCAATATTGTGACACAATTCATCATCAAATCCAGACGATATAATATGTCAACAATAATTACATCGCAATCATATTGTGCAATTCCAAAGATAATTAGACTTCAAGCGACTATATTTTATTTAACAAGTATTTACAGTAAGCGTGACATCAAAAGCTTGATTAATGATTTTGGACTAGATATAACATACGATGATGTCACAAAAAACATTATGACCGCATTGGTGGTTAATGTTATTGAAAATGCAAAATATGCAAGGTCTCTCATTTTTTATCAACTTTCCGATAATTACTAATCGCCATACCAACCGAGTGCCCCATCATGTGGCTGATTTTCTCGATTTCTTTATTAGTATAATCACCAAAGTTTTCAAATACGTGAGATACGAAAGATTTGCGAATAGAATTAATGCTACCGTGTTGAAAGTGATCATGTAGGATTCGTTTGACCATTTTGACGAATGCATTATCTGACATGTTGATCAGGAAGTTACCGGATACATATTTTTCGATATGATCTTTGATGATAGATCGTAGTTCACCATCTACGGGTATTGTGATAGGTCCGGCGGTTTTTGCTGTTTTGTACGAATTAATAATAAATTTAGGATTTTTATTCCAGACAAGAATATTATCATCTGTCTTGATATCCCGCTTTACGATGCGAATACGTCCCCAGTCAGCGCGAAGCGGTGGATTATATGTGTATAGTGCAATAATCATATATTTGAGGTGGCTGGTTTTATTGGTGGCTTTTTCTTTCAAATCATCTCGATACTCGATAAGATCTGCCCACTCTATAAAATCGTCATCTTTGATATTGTTAGCCATTTCTGCCTCGATCTTGCCGCGGAGTATTTTATGATATACATTATATCGTTTCAATAATTCAGTTTCAGTTGTATTATCTCTAAGGTATGCCATCACTGATGACAAATACGATTTACGAGAATTGAGATTATTGTAGTTGTCGTTAATAAGCTTAACCGTTTTCACATAGTCAGTTACAAAATCGAAGTCGGTTGTACCTGCATGTTCTTGCAATTTTTTCATCCGGTTCATGTTGGTCACTGAAGTCAGAGACATATTTTCTATATATATAGTTTAGATATTTATATATCCGTTTAGATATCACAATAAATTCTATATATATAAAATATATAGAATGTGCATCACGTGCAAAGAAAAATTACTACCACTGTCATACAACGTTAAGGATTGGAATACTGCAAAGGAAGAATGGAACCAAGAAGCCATATATTACAGGGGCACTCAGAAATGTATATGCGGACAATCGATCGAGAAGCAATTTGAGATTAAAAACAAAGAAAATAACAATACTCAGATTGTTGGTTCTGTTTGCATAAATACTGTTTTTGAAGGTTGTAATGTATTGCTCGATTCTGTGAATAAAATCACATGTAATGTGTGTAACATAGATATAATGAGGACATCACAAAAAAGTCATGAGAGGAGCGAAAAACACTTAAAAATAAAAGCATTCTATGATAAATATAGAAAATGCGAAACGTGTGATGTATATAACATCGAACGATCAGAGCCTGCATATAAAAAAGATTGTTATGATTGTTTTTGTCAGCAAAGGGGATTAAAGCAGTGTAGGCGATGTAAGAGAGTAAAGAAGATTGGGGAGTCTTTTTCTTGGTGCTATGACTGTAGTAAGGCGTATAAACTGGAAAAAGCAAGTCCCGAAATCTCTAAATTATTTAATGATCATTCGGCATCTTCATCGTGATTTATGAATAATGATTTTTTGTATTTATCAACAGGTTTAACATTTTCTTTAATATAGTCGAAGTCAAACACTTTTAATGTTATTTGTTTCCTCTTGCCGCCTGTTTGTTCTCGTTTTGACTCTGTATTTATTAATCCTTGAAATAATTGACCATATACAGAGCTAAGGAGTTGGCATCCATCGTGACTATTACGGATATTAAAAGTTTTTTTAATTTCTTTACACAATACTTTTTCAAGTTTTTTATCATTCATATTTTCGATTGACAGTTTCATCATCGGAATATCAAGTTGCTCATGTGCTTTTTTGAAAAGAGTATATTGGTGATTTTTAGTTTTAAAATAAGTTTCGAAAGTATTTTGATCATTACCTTCTTCTTTTTCATTTTTCTTTTTCATATCAAGATTATAGTAATTAATGAAACTATTAAACTTGTGATAATCTTCAATCAAATCGTCGCTGAGGTCTAATTTTATCGATTTGACTATAGATTTACGCAAAGATTTAAGTTCACGTTTTTTGATGTTACTATTGTCGAGTTTGTAGAATTTACTGGCCTCATCTTCAATTGCCTTGAGATTTTCAGTAATGTCGGTTGTTTCGGTGTTTGTTTTAATATTATATTGTCCTTTTTCGTTAAAAAAGTTTGTTAAGTGGAATTTGTAGAAGCATCTCAGTATACTATTATGGTATTCGTTTTTCAGCCAGAAATCTCTAAGAGATGTTACAAGTACATCATTATCTGTGTATTCTTTAAATTTCAATTCATTCAACGATTCGAATTGTTTGATATTCCATTTGAAGTGCTCGAAGTTGTAATAATCGATATATGTATCTGCAAATTTGTTAATATATATGTTTATCTTCGTGGGTTTTCGAACCCTCCCTATTTGTTGATTGATACCACATACATTGATAGTATTCCCCCAGTCGATCGAATAAACACCGTGAGTGTTCATGACATTATAATCGATGCCGTACAGGATTGTTGGTGTTGTAAATACAAACGCATTTTTCCATTTTTCGGCCAAGTTATTAAAATCCGTATCTCCTTCTAATGATGCATAGAATACTATTTTTTTATCTGGATATTTCGTGCGCAGTCTCTGGACGTATCCCTCGTATACTTTTTGACATCGATCCGAGCATGCAAAGAAATAATTATTATTTTTGACGTCATCATCCATCTGTTTGTATATCATCGATTCGTGCTCATAAAATGTAATTGGTACGTTATTTTTGATGTTGGGCTGATTGATAACTAGTAGATTTTTAGTGTTTGTCACATTCTTTAGATAAAATTCGATACTTTTAGTTGTCAGGTCATAATCGCAGCAGAACACATGCGTCGCCATACCGCAGATCTGATAAAACTTTTCGAGATAACTGATTCTATTTTTGTACATCATATCATTCGGATTAAGGAAATGTTCCATTAGACTGTTAAATTCATCTAGAATTAGAATAAACTCCACTCCTTCGAGTTGGTCGACATTTATTTTGTATAGACTGTCTGTCTGGCAGACGCAATCAACTCCTAAATCCGTGTGATTCTTATAATGCTTTAGTTCGTGCGTTATATTTTCCTGAAATACTGGCAATACGCAATCGGCCAGTGTGATTCTAGATGTTAAGCATATTATGTGTTTCGTGTCATCTGTTTTGATGTAATCATTTATTAGTGTCGTTTTTCCGGTTCCAGTTGGTGATTTGATAAATATTGAGTGTGAGTTGCGGATTTTATCGTAATTGTCATAATCATCTTTTATTTGAGATATGAAGTCGAATTTAGTTTTAATAATTTCTAGATTTTTGAGAGTTGTGATGTCCTCTAGGCGATTGAAATATGTAGGGCGTGATAATACATTTAGTATTTTTTGTTTGTTTTGCTCTGTATTTTCTTTGACATAATAATGTACAAGTGTTTTAATTGTGATCGGTTTTTTGTGAAATTTAGCAATCCATGAGTTCCAATAAGTTGAATATTTGCAGTCTACGTGGCCTGCTTTTGTCGATCTCTTTGAGAATTTGATCCATATCTTTTTAATATGCGGGCTGTAATTACTGAGTGCCATTCCAATCTCCTGCCACGTTTTGAAGTCCTCAGCATACTTGACTGGTAGGTCTGTGAGCATTTTCGTGATTAGTTCTATTTGCTTTTTTGATGGTGTAAAGTTATCTGACACATTTATTGAGTCTTCGATTTTCTTGATTTTTTGCTTGTATGTTCTCTTTTTTAGAGACACTTTGACGTCGTACGGGCATTCGTATAATTCATCTTCTTCGGCGACATCAGTGATAATAAAGTCCTTTAGATCTCCGTATATTTTTGGGGTTGATTTTGTACCGTCTGATTTGATTTGATTCGAGAATCTGAGCATCGCTTTATTCTTGCGATACAGACCGATGTCTATGTGATTCGTGTATTTCTCCAGATAAATACTATACTTCTCGAGCTCTGCAAGAGTTGTCTGTTTGTCCGATACTATCACGTGATATGATTCTTTAGGGCCGTTTTTCGTCATTCGATGATTTGTGGCGTATACCACTCTCTCACTATTAAACTCTGCTTTCACTGTCGTAATGAAGTCTTTGATGTCTATGTGATCATTGTAGATGTCCAAATCGAAGAACGGTTTTAATGCCGTATCACGATGATAAACGATGCAGTGACACTTCGCGGCTGACGGCTTGGATACCTTCTTAAGGAAGTTCTTGACGCTCGTATTCTTGACATTTGTCAAATATAGGGATTCCACATATTCGATCATTTACTCGGTTATACATTATTATAGTTTTTATTTTTTAGGTCATTTCTTAACGAGAATTATTTTTGACAAAACTCGTAAATTCATGCAAAAAAAGTGAGTGGCAGATTTTGTGTATTTATATAGGAAAATATACAAAACGTGCCACTCTTAAAATTGAGCAGATTACTGGGCTTATTGCATAACTAGCAAAATCATGCAAAAAAAAGGGAGTGGCAGATTTTGTGTATTTATATAGGAAAATATACAAAACGTGCCACTTGCGATTTACATGCCCTAGATCGCTTAACTCCCGAAATGCGATTTACGTACCCTAGATCGCTTAACTCCCGAAATGCGATTTACGTACCCTAGATCGCTTAACTCCCGAAATGCGATTTACGTACCCTAGATCGCTTAACTCCCGAAATGCGATTTACGTACCCTAGATCGCTTAACTCCC
>JBFIJM010000015.1:0-26422 GCA_041600715.1 Saccharimonadales bacterium (SeqCode)
ACTTCTATTCATTGAATGAAGAATAGCCTTTGTCTCAGTTGGATTAATGTATATCCACGCGCTCCCCCTGCAATTCTTGCAGTTTGATTGCTGGTCTGAGTTTTTACTCTTACACGGACATTTTAAAGCTTTTTCATGGATGACCGTATAACCCTTTAACCATATAGCTTGTTCAAAATCATTTTTTCTGAACTCTATATTAGGAGAGGACCCTAAATTAGGCGGAGTTTGGGATACTATAGGTGTGTTTATATCAGTCATTGATAAAGTTTATTAAATTACCCCGAATGAAAAACCTCTATAATAATCTTTCAGTTGAGGTGTATTTCTTTTTAGGTCATTTACATAACCCAAGATTCTTGCACCATAACCTGCATTTGTAGCAGAAGATGTGGTACTGATGCTTTGACTTAATCCATCTATCCCTAATGAGAAAGAAGCAATACCTGCTCCTAGAATCAAATCTCCTGCGATATGGAACATATTAATTGACGCCATCTTTCCTATCGCAGCTATAATATCTTTCGGAGCTCTGTCAAACCCTGTCACGTACTTAACCTCCCAGAAATTAGGAATATGTGAACTGCCTATCACCCCTAGTTGTGGTATAATGCCTGAATAAATGACAGCTGATGAATGGGCTGTGCTATTTCCTGCGGGTACCACATATAGGTTTCTGTGGTGTAATTCTCCAGAGTTATTAATCTTCCGAGAAGAGAGCCATTCAGGTGGGTAAGTTATTTGCTTTACTGTATTCAAGAATCCGGTGAGAGTGAGAGGGCATATAACAGGGTAAGTACAGTGTACATATCCCCATCTCCTAAAATCTTCTTGTCTAAAATCTAATGTTTCAACAATAACTTGCTTCTCTATCTTTAAATTAAGGAAATTGGAAAGCTCAGTTTGAGCTTCCCTAATATATGCCTCGAGGACTGAATCTGGTATTTCCGTACCGTTTCCATCCTTCACACTTACGCCCCACATATATTTCTCCCGAACTTCTTCAGGGGACAATACGAGGCCCTCGTTTTTACCGTATTTTATGTCAAGAGATATACTTCCCATTGTTTATTCTACTTTACCAATCAAGTACTCTGTTAATTTGGCTTTACTTTTAATGTTACTCCACTCTCCTTCTGGGAAGGCAGCAGCAAGCTCTTTTAATTCAGCCATCCTTTCAAGAGAATTGATGTACGCGATTTTATCTTCTTTAGATAACTCAGCCTCTTCGTCTTCTTCTTCTTCACTAGCGGCATCCCACTCTTCCTGAGGTGTGTTAATAATTTCGATGAGGTCTGCTTTCTTTTTATCAGAAAGGTCCTCTCCGTTATCTCTACCCATTTCAACAACTTCTGCTATCAATTCGGTTTTATTCATCTTAGAAACATCCTTTTTGTCATCGGAGTCACCTGAACTTTTTCCTTTCACTTCAAGCCGGAGTGATTCAATTGCAACTAGTGCCTCGGCTGTTTTAGCGTCTTTAACCTCTGTTTCACATTTGTCATTGAAACTTACTTTGCCTACAATTGGTAAGATGATATCTCTACTTGCCCAATTCGGGTCTAATGATTTGATTTTTGTCATTTTCCTACTTTTTTAATGAATATTGTTATAATCTATAAAGTTAAGCAATTATTTCATATAACAAAAAAAAAGAGCCTAATTAAATTAGGCTCTTTCCTTATTGTGTATTTACTGATTTATTAGTTCAGTGTCTTAGCACAGTTAATGAATCGAATCACTTTCTTAGGTGCATACAACTGAGGAGTTGCAAAACAGAAAGAAATGAATCTTCTACTCATTGAGATGATAGCTAAATCCAATTTACTAACTGGAGCTAGTTGTTTGTATGACATTACATCATCAATCATCTCAGCGATGAATCCTTGCTCTGTGTTAGGCATGAATCGCCCTTGGTCTCTAACAGTACCAGCGGCACCACCATCATAACCTGCAGCTAATTCAGCAGCACTGATAGTAAATAGAGGCCAGAATTTTTCGTTAGTCGCAACACCTGCTGCGGTAACTTCTGTTCTATAAACTCTGTAGGCTGTAGCAGGAACTGCACCACCACCTGAAGTCCAGATTAAATCAACTGCACTACCAACTGTGATTGTAACAGCAGAAGCGTCGATTAAAGTTAATGCGGATTCTCCGTATCTGTTAATAGCTGATACAGCATAATAAACAGTTCCAGCTTCAGCGGCAACAAATTTAGCTAATGGGTCAGCTGCTAATGCAGGAGCACCACCTGTAACAGGAGCGTTAGGGGCCTTAGCTGTAGTTGCACCTGCAACTAACAAACGTCCCTCTGGATGCTCATGCTTCATGAATTTATCTGCTTGTAAGTTAACTGCTCCTAAAGAAGTATCAATTGACTTAGCTACAGTACCAATTCTACCGTTGTAAGCACCTTCGTTATTAGCATTCAACATAATACGTTGGTCGTTGAAGAAATCTCTTGACACAGCAGATATTACAGTTGTAGGAGCAAAGAAATCAGATACGTTACCGAAGTTAGCGTCTACTCTAACAGCAGCCTCTTCGATATCTGTTTGCTTAACTGAGGCACCTCTCATATCAATTACAACAGAAGAAGTAAAATAATCTTCTAAAGTAGCATACAAGAAACCTTGTCCAGCTCCAACTGATTGGTGTTGCTCATATATACCATTCCATTCTTGAGGTACATGGTTAGAGTTACCAGAGGTCATATATCTGTTAGCTCGTTTATTTAACCACATTACTTTATTCTCAACTTCCTTTCTCATGGCATCTACGAAAGAACGAACCATTTGTGCTTGCATTGTAACTTCACCAGTTACTTGTAAGTACTTGATTAGCTCTGAACGTCTGATGTAAGTAGAATCTTCAACATCTGAAAGTTCCCCTTCGTTGTAGAATCCACCTCTTTCAGTACCGTAAGAATCTAATTGTAAGAATTCCTCAACAGTGTTGTAGGCAGTTAATTTTGGCATAGCGTTCAAGAGACGGATGTCTTTTTGTCTTGATTCTAATACTTTTAATGTCGTTTCTAACGACTCAGCTTTTAGAGGCTCATAAGAAAGGGATTGGTCAGCAGTATCACGTCCTGTGATAGAACCTGCCTGCATTGCTTTTAACAATTCCTGCACTCCTTCTTCCTGTCCTCCTAAAAAACCATTGTCAAATTGGTCCATAGTGTTTTTGTTTTTAATTTTTAGATAAGCAATTTCCGATTTTCCGATTCTTATGTATCTTATCCTAAGATTTGAATACCCATAGCATTCAATCTTCCTAGGCTTTTGTCATCTACCGACTTAGCAATTTCCAACCCTTGTGCGATTTGAACTAATTCTTGGTCGAAATCTCCACCTTTATTAATTCCACTCTCTTCATTTAAAAGCTTTACCAAAGCTGCTCTTTGAGAAGCGTCTTTTAAATTATACCCTTTTGGAGCATCTTCACTCTTTTGGATTGGCTGCCCATCATTGAAGTCCTTGTCTACAAATTTAGTAGCAGAACGTCTTTGACCAGGTTTCTTAGCGAAACTCTGAATCGTATTGTTTAATTCAGTGATAATCTCGTGAGACTTTTCTAAATCCTCTCTCAAAGACTCATTGTCAGATTGAATTCCTGATAATGTTTCTTGCTGTGACTTATATATGTCAGCAATTGCACTGAATTTTTTATTAATGTTTGCGTCAGATTTAGCAATTGCTTCAAGTACGCTGGAATTATCTGACTTGATAACTTGAGTTTCTGTAGCAGAAGCAACTTCGTAGGCTTGGTCAATAACTTTTTGACCATACCCTTTGTTAATCATAGCATCATCAACTTCGTCTTTATGACAGCCATCTGCGATTAAACTTTTAACAACCTCTGTTGCTTTAGAAACCATTTCCTCGTACTCACTTTTGTCTTTTGCCTCTAGAGCTAATTCCTCTTCACTTTTAGTGATTACTTCTTCTCCGTTACCTTCTAGCATTTCAAATGCTTTGTTGATTTCTTCGTTAGTGATTTCTTTTTTGTCGCTCATAGCTGCTAATTTTTCAATAAGTTTGTAAATTGATTTTGCTTTAATTATATCTACGTCATAAAAATAGTCAAATATTCTTTCATAGACGTCCGCTTTGGATACTTTTTTTGATAAACTTTCTTTATTTTCATCGTCATCGTCATCATCCTTTTTCTTCTTGTTCTTAGGACCTTCCACGTCCTCTTTAACCAAGTCTTGGTTGCCCTCTACTGTATAAGCCTTATCTATCACTTCTAATTCCCCTTCCTCATAAGACTTCATCAATACCTCGGTATCCTCATCGTACTCCCAGTTATTATTTTCAGTATACCCTTTCTCAACTAGTTCCGCGTATGTGTCGCTGTTAATTGGATTAGGTGTTACTGCTAGCGCTGTAAGTTTACTCTTGATTACAGTATTGTATTTAGGGTCTTTGGGGTCTTTACTTCCTCTCTCTACTACACTCCCTTCAATTGAGATACCTAGCTGCTTACCTCTTTTCTTTAAGGCCTTCATTAAATTAATGCATCCTTTAGCCATTGGCATCTCAGGAAACAGTTCTCCTTTAAAATGCATCTCGTCGTCCTTAAAACTAACAGACTGGACTTCTCCTATGTAAGCATCGGGGTTATCTTTTGATTTGTGATTCCAGTTTATAACTTTTAGATTGCTGACGTCCATTCCAGATAGATTCATAATCTCACCTTGAGAATCTTTTCTTTGTTTAGAAGCTTGTCCACTAATCTTGTAAACCTTATCTCCTTTCCCATTCGTCCCCTTCTCTATATCAATAGGGAGGAAGAATTTGAAATCATCATGTTGGGTACTTGGTTTCATTTCTTATTATTTTTATTTATATATCCTATTTTTCTTCTTTATCTTCTTTCTCTTCAGAGCCACCTTCTTCTTTCTCCATAGCAGCTTCGTGGGCTTCTTCGAAAGTAGCTCCAGCTTCCATGTATTCTTTCATTTTATTAATATGCTCTTCATCGTGTTCTTTAGCATGGTCTTCAAATCTAGGGTCATCTGATTCTAATTCCTCTGTAGCTTCTTCTTCTTCTGATATTGTTGCAAAGTCATCTTTGGAGCTGTCACCTATATCCATCCAATCTTCTTCTGAGATATTGCCGTGCTCGATGTGCTCGAGTAAACCATCTACTAGCATACCAATGTATTTTTCTAATTCTGCATCTGACAGTTCTTCTTCACCCTCTGCTTTGGCGAATGCTAGTACGTGACCTAGTGATGTTATCCCTTGATGTTCTAAATAATGCATCGCTATACCTTTTCCGAGAGCTCCTATTCCTTTAGTAGCTAATCCACCTAGCCCTCCTGTTAAAGCCATACTCCCAACAACTATACCTAGGTGTATACCTATTGTTTTCATTGCTTTCTTTTCACTCGAAGTAATCTCGCCCTTATTTCCTGTAAAGAACTTCTTTAGCCCAGAACCTGCTCCTTGAAAAGTATGTTTCTCATGCATCAATTGTTTAATGATGCCGTCTTTCTTTTTGGAGAGCCACCCGCTAAGACCCTTTCTATCATCACTTCCTGCATCTAGTGCTCCAGATTGATACATCTCTACCTGCTTCTTATGCCAAACGCTTGCTTTTTCTTTTAACCGCTGTTTAATCGAAGGCTTCTCCCCTCTCTCTTCTAACTCTGCCGCTGCTGCCTGTTGTAACGATGGTTCAGCATTTGGGTCTTCAGCTGTTTGTCTTAAAGTATCGCTATCTGTTTCTTTGGCATGCATTGATAATTGCTCAGGTGTTGGCCCTTCTTTTTCTCCACCCTTCTTATCTTCACCTGGCTTTCTTTTCTGCCCCTCTTCTTTTTTACCCCTAGGGCCTTTCTTATCATCTTCTTTAGCCCCGCCTTTGCCTTCTGTTACAGGAACCCACCCACTTGCTTCTTTCTTCATCTTTTGACCACTCCATTCTCTTATCTCTCCTATTTGAGCTGCTGCCTTAGATAGTGCGCCTAAATATCTATCTTCAGTTATCAGTCCTTGCTCGAATGCTTTCTTTAACACCTTAACAGATGCTTTCACAGGGTTTGTGATTTGCTCTAACTTATCCCTTAGGCCGGGTATAGCGTTCGTGTCATTAATTTCTTCTAAGTCACACCACTTCCAGTTATAGTGCTCGCTATTATCTAGAATCAAGAGTTCTTCTGGGTCTATGCTTATCATGAAATATGATATCTCAACATCTTTTGTTTTTAACTCTCCTACTAAATGAACACCATTTGCTGTTAAATTAGCCTCTTCTGCTAATTCTCTCTTTACTGCTGTTTCCGCATCCTCGCCGGCATCTATGTGACCACCTGGTAACCCATACTTTCCTGGATACTTCGATGAATTATCACTTCTCTTTAAAAACAGGATTTTACCTTCATTATTAAATATGATAGCATCTGCGAATTTCATTTTAAGATTACTGAGTTCTCCTTCAGCTTTTACAATCGCTTTATCGATATCGATTATTTTGGCAAGAGTGGTGTCTTCAGCGTCGTTATATAGTTCCTCAGAAAAAGATTTTTTAAGGCCCTCTAAATTATTAAGGACCTCTTTTTGCTTTTCTCTATCTTCTCTTAGTAAACCAATGTAGTCTATTAGCTCGCTTTTCTTTAATTCAGAAATATTTTCGTCGGTTATTCTTTTACCGTCCGAATCCACTATGTGTGTTTGTGGAGTGAAGCCCCTTATTGCGTCTATGAATTTGCTAAACATTTATTCTGATTTTAATATATTATGAGGTCTTTAATATTAGTTTCTACATCAAGCTTCTCTTGAAATCCCTCCATGCTGGGTGCTCGCGTAAGTCAGCCATGGATTTAAACTCATCAAGCCCCGCTTCTTTTATATCCCTTTTTAAATAATCAACGTCACTTTTGAGGCTCCTTACGTGCTGCTCTCTTCTTATAAACTGTTGGTGGAGATTCCCTTCCCATTTATCCTCCTTAAGTTTATCTAATCCCTCTACTACATACTCCCAGTTTTCACTTGATTTTATTTTCTCTAGTTTCCCCCCTGAAGCTTCTTTCTTAGGCCCCTCTTTTGTTTTTTCTCCCCCAGGAGCTTTTAGGTCGCTAAGTGGGACGCTCTTGCTGCGACCATTGGGTCTTCTAATTACGGCTTCTTTTACACCACCGTACTCATTTATAGCACTGATTTCTCCAGACACTACCCTCCCCATAGAATCTTTAACTGAAGAAGTTACCTGCTGGCCTACCTTAAATGAGGTTTTGGAGCTCTCGCTCCCTGAGGCCTTAGTTCCACCCCTGCTTTTCTTTTGGTGAACCCAGCCCTCTGCTGTCTTAATCTTCCCGTGAGCATTTACTGTTCCAATAGGTTGTGCTTTTTCAATGTCTGTTTCTTCGCCTTTTAAAATATCGAAGGCTTCTTGAAATGACTTCCTGATGACATACTTGCTTGCCTCTTTTATTGCAGCTGTCAATTCTTTCTTAGCCTCTTTTAGTTTTATCTTTTCTTCTTTCAGCTGAGAGCTGTGTGCCTTTTTCTCCTTGGATTCTCCGTGATACTCAATTCCTCTTTCAGCAGCTGTAATCTTATCTCTGGCTGCATCCATTTTCTTGTGCGCCTCTTTTAATTTCTTTTTCTTTGCTGCAGGACTCAACTCACTCTCTTTAGCATCTCCCTTCTTATTATTTTTCTCGTGATGAGCAATTGCTTCTTTTACTTTACCTAAAGCGTTCCCGACTTGTGTTAACTTCTGCCTTGATGCAGGGGAGGATTTGCCGCTTGCCAGTCTGTCAGCTTGTTTACTTAATTTCTCTTGTAGTGGCCTTAGTGATAAAAGGGCTGTACTAGAATACTCGGAGCTCTTTCCGTGATTGTCTAATACTTTGTCTACGTCAGGTAATCCTGTATTTGAACCACTTGGCTTCTTTCCTTCTTTCTTTCCTTCTTTCTTTTCTTCACCACCACTCTTGCCACCTTTCTTTTGGTGAACCCAACCATTCGCGGTTTTAATCTTACCATGAGCATTGACAGTGCCTATTGGGACTGCTTTTTCAATATCTTCTTCTTCTGATTTATAAAATTGGTCTTGAGGGTACTCGCTTATTCTACCTTCAGAGTCTCTTACTTTAAGCGCCTGCATTGGACTACCAAACATTCTCCTAACACCTATCACGGTTAGGTTGCTGCCGTTCTCAGTTAATTTTACCTTACTACCAATCAATGATTGTCTGTGTGGCCTTGGTCTGTGCATTGATTTAAAAATTACGTTCTGGAATAACCGAAATTAGAAGTAAAATTAACTAAAATGTTTCATACTTGGACGGATTAGGAAACTTTTCTTGCAAGATTTTCTTTAGGTTATCATTTAGGCCTTTGTTTGTATGGTTCAAAAACTTTGGGTGACTGAGCTTACCCCTTAACACATCAGCCTCGAGTGGGCAGTTTATTCTCACTAAATCGAGAATGGTTTTCATCCTACCTTTCGCACGTATAGAGTTAAAATATAAAGTGTTTCCACAATAGCCTATATCTACTCCATAGTCGTATTGCATTAGGGTACTCATAAAATTGCTCGAGTCGAGTAGGTATGGGCTGTGTGCCTCATAGCAATCATGATTGAATCCGTTCGTCTTTAACACATCCACTGTTCTCTTTAATCTTGACTGCCATCTGTTTAATTTAGCCCCTGGAATAAACTGGATGTGAGAATTATCAATAATTGGGTGTCTGAGGTCTTCGGTTGTTACCGGGTTTATTATATATTGGTCATCTGAGATATTAACAAACTGCTTAGATATATCTGGATGCATTGAGGCTATAATGAGCTTGTTTATCAAATTTGCGTCTTTGTTGGTTCTATATGGGTCTTTTACATCAATGTGAATGATGTTTTGTAGCCATCTAGGTCTATGCCCTACAATATAAATATTCCTCAGGTCCTTGAAGTTCTGTTCTACTGACCTTATTGAATATCTTAATTCATTAAAGTCACCCCAATCGGCTGTAACGCCAAGCTTATATACCACGTCTGTCTTCATTGCAAGTGCTTTCTGTATTTCTTCCCTCCCTCCAGGAACCTATAATAGTGAATCATATATATGTCGTGCATAATATAGATTTTTAAATTTCTATTCAATAGCTCTCTGCTAAACATATTATCTACTTTCAGTATACCTTTTTCATGAAAACCGCCTATCTCCCTCCACCTCTTTTTTTGTACCACCATCAGTAATCCTGAGATAATTCTAGACGACTCCTTCACCACCCCTCTATTAGCTATCGCTAATCTCTTGGCCAATTTAGCATGATAGAGATAGTCTGAATTCTCACTTATCACACCACCATAACACTGTTGTTTATTGCCTACTCTATTTGTAATGCAAGTAAACATACCTGCATGAGGTCTGGCTAAGATGTGAGCTCTTATTTGTTGACCAAAATCCGTGAAAAAATGAGAGTCTCCGTCCATTAGAACAACCCAGTCGTTATCATCTTGAACTTTTTCAAACTCCTCATTATATGCTTTACCTAAATTCTTCTCGAAAGAATATGGTGTAACAAAGTGTAGTCTTGGCATCTTCATTTTTTCAATTCTTTTGCTGGGTTACCTACATAAATTTTATCGTCCTCTAAGTCACTTACTACGACACTACACATACCTACAATGCAGTTCGTGCCTATGTTCTTTCTATTTCTAACAGTTACCCCTAGTTTTAATTTGGAACCACTGCCAATTGAAACATATCCACCTATTATAGTTCCTGTGCAGAGCTCTGTGCTATCTCCTATCTTAACGTCATGGCCGATGTGGGAGTGAGCCATGATTATATTATCACTCCCTACCTCAGTTATGCAATCTTCGCCATAAGGGCGTTGAATTGTGACTAGCTCACTAATCACGTTGTTGTCTCCAATGATTACTCTGCCTTTAAAATCCTCCTGCATTACACCTCTCATCTCTCCATTTGAGCCAATTATAGCATAAGGTCCAATAACGTTGTTCTTACCTAATTCGACGTTATCGAATATGATAGCAGTTGGATGAATGATGTTTGAGGGGTCGAATTCCTCATGAGACCTTATTTTATCGAAGTGTTTCATAATGCTAGTGCTTTGAGTGTATCTACAATATCCTTTGGTAGTAAATTGTCAATCTGGTGTGTTGTTGATTCAAATGGGAATTTGATTCTTTTATAGTACTTCTTTCTACTCAAAGAGATGTTATTGCAACCGTCTGTGTTCAATCCGTGCTTCCAGTCCTCAACTCCATCGTCGAAAATGTTTTTGATTGTCTGCGGCTTGATTGCATTGAACACAAATCCGTCGACCTTCTTAGCGTAATCATTGTCTGGCAGCTTTCTCATTAAACTCATCTTTGTTGATGAACTAAGGCCAGCTCTTTGCTTATTATTCCTATCGGCATATAATATGGTTTCCCCCGTGGGGATGTTATAGAACAAACCTAATTTATCACACACCCAGTCATACCCGGCTACATTGATATACTTGTATGCTTTTTTAAACCTCTTTGGTTCGCTGTAGCAATCTGCGGCGGACCAGATATAGCATTCGCTGGTTTGACTTGAATAATCTACAGCCACTTTCCATTTCTGCCCTAATGGCATCCATTCGTCAAGAGGGATGTATACAATCCTCTCACAGCCAGCCTCTTTCAGCCTACCCCTGAATTTCTCCAGTGCTCTTTGGCCAAAGGGGTTGTCGTGTTGTTCTTCTATAACGATTAGTTCCCATCCGAAATTTACATCTCGCTGTCTGCAGAAACTCTCTAGACATAACCACGCAATCTTTTTTGCGTTATATAGGGGAAGTGCTACTGTTACTTCTATCATAGTGCTCTTGTATTTTTTTTACTATTATTTCTCCTGCATTACCTGCTCCAAAACAGCTATTGTTAAAAGTAGCAGTTCTTTCTATTAACTCTGTATACTTAGATTCCAGATGCTCGAGGGTCATTTTTTCGATAAGCATATTGGTGCCGCTCTCCACTAACTCCCACCAACCTGTTGTTTTATTTAAAATAAGACATTTTTTCTCATAAAAAGAAGCCTCTTTCTGTAACCCTCCGCTATCTGTTATCACTAACTGGCTATATTTTACTAGAGACAGCATATTTATATAATCAACTGACTCTATTGTTGTAAAAGAGTTTTTACTCGAATTGAATATATCATATACTCTAGGATGTGCCACTACAATTACATTTGACAGTGTATTTAAAAACTCTGTTATCACGCCAAGGTACTTCATATTGTGCTCTCTGTGTATGGTGCACAGTATGTAACTCTCATCTGAAAATGGTGGAGGCATTAATAAATTTTTAAAGTGCATTGCTGAATCATACATTACATCTCCTGTAAAATGCACTGAGTCCGGTGCACTCTGCCCTTCTGTTATTAAATTTTGATATCCAGAAAGCGTGGGGCAGAGGAGGAGGTTTGAAATCATATCTGTCAGTATCCTGTTCACCTCCTCAGGTAAATTCATATCGCCGTCCCTTAATCCTGCTTCAACATGGATTATTTTAATGCCCATTTTATTTGCAGCCAGGGCCCCAGCTAATGTAGAGTTCGTATCTCCATACACCAGCACGTAATCTGGTATCTCTATCGTGAGGCAGTGTTCAATTCCCTCTATCATCCTCCCTATCATGGCTCCAGTTGGGCCTTGATTGACCTCTAAATTGTATTTCGGCTTCGGGATACTTAATTGACGAAAGAATATCTCAGACATATTCTCATCATAATGTTGGCCGGTGTGTATAATTATTTCTTCAACACCGTGTGTTTTAAGCCCCCTGCTTACTACAGCAGCTTTAATGAATTGTGGTCTGCACCCTACGATTGTTACGATTTTCATATTCTTACAGCATTTACTATGTATAGCTTACAGTGGTCACTATTGAACACTATATCACCAACACTTTTAACCTCGACTAATTCTTTGTATCTTTCTTTAATTTCTCTTTCGCTTCTAAACCATCTAGGAAATCTTTCATTTGGATATCCTGGGATAGTAAATATTACCTTGGCTCCTTCTTTTACACTCGCTAATACTTCTATGTCGCAATCAGAGTACTCAAACACTTCTGTGCATATTACGGTGTCATATTCGATATTGTACATCTCTGCATCATCGAAATATCCGAATACGAATTTAGAGCGATGTCTTGTGGCCATACTGTTCTGAGCTGCCTTAATAACGCTCTCTGCAGCATCCACACCTCTCACATACTTATAGTTATCATAAATCATCACTCTAGCTAGATTCCCTGAACCACAACCGATTTGAAGGATGCGCTCACTCTTTTTTATCTCCCTTATGATAGCCTTGTATAACATTATTTTTTAATACTGTTGACTAAATACAGTTTATTTCCTTTTCCGAGAGGTGTCGAGCTGATTGTTTTAAAGTCAACCTTATCCTTATACCTCTCCCTAATCTCTTCGTCTGTCGCAAAATATCTAACGTGAGATTTACTATTAAAATTAGGTACTGTAAAAATCACTTTAGTTCCTTTTTCGATATTATCAAACACACTCAGGTCATTGCCTAGGTGCTCCAGTACCTCACAGCAGATGATAGTGTTGTGGGGTGAGCTATACAGTTCTTTATTATACACATCTCCGATTACGAACTTATGGTGATTCTTTTTTAAAGCAAATCTCCTACATAGTTTTATAGCCTCCTCGCTGAAATCAAAGCCTTTGGTGTAGTTGAACCCCTTGTCTTGAATGAGTCTAGCTAACTGGCCAGCACCACACCCAACCTCTAGTATGACATCTTCTTTGCCTAATAGCTTGATTAACTTATCCCAGATAGGGTAATACACACATTTTTCTGGAGACTTAAAATACTCCTGTTTATGACCTCCTACCTTGTATCTGTCATTATACCATGATGCTTCAAATTCTTTTTTCATAAATATCCTCTAAATTTGGTTTCTTCTCCCTGCATTATTGCGAACATATTTTGTAGTCTCTTGGTCGCGGTGTGCTTATCAACAAATTGTTGGAAGCCTGCTTCAGCAATACTGGCTCTCTCATCTTCATTTTCATTATAATATTGAATCAATTCTACAGCTTCTTTCGCATCTTTAAACCAGACTAGGTGCTTCTTGTTTTCAAATTGCTTTTCTATGCCAGGAAAATATCTCACTAAACAGAATCCTGCTGATGCTAGGATATTGTACAGTCTATTTGAGGTACCCTCTATCATTGGGAAGCTCATAGCTAAGCTGTATCTAGATTTATTGTAAATCCAACACTGGTCTCCTGTCTGCCCCTCTCCTGAGATGGTTTTCAGGTTAGTGTACTTCCCTATCTCTGCTAACACACTTGGTCTATCATTATGATAATACTTTTTGCCTTCAGCTTTACCGATGAACACAGTCTCCCAATTAATCAACCTACCTTTCTCTCTAGGCTGAGAGTGTCCACATTGAGGCATAAAATAAAGGGGTTTCTTGTACGCTTCTTTATATAAATCGTCATATGTTTTATGACAAAGGAATATGTCATCAAAATTGTATTTGCTAAGTACCTCTAATTCCTCTGGTTTTCTTAAATCATTCATCCACCAAGCTATCCTCCCCTTTGGCTTATTAGTTATTATAGGCACTTTATTGTAAAACACAATAATGTGGTCGTATTCGTGGAACTTAGATTGGTCCTCTAAAGACACTAATTCTACTATTCCTGATTTTATAATAGCATCTGCTATCGGTCCATACTTAAATTTCTTCTTGCTTGTTGCTACTGCTAGTCTCATCTCCGGGCTCTCATTTTATATGCAATTAACTTATTCATTATTTCTGCTTCTCTATTAACCTTTTTTCCTACACTTTTATTTATTGAACCTCTCGGTATAATATGTTTTCTTTTTTTCAAGTATGGTGAGTTTCCTTTCTTAGAGCCTTTTGTGTAAGAAGCTATTGATATTCCTGTCTTCCATAGTGCGTAACTATGTGACAGTTGGTCTCTCTTACTTCCTGTATCTAGCTCTTTATACCATACATCTTGAAACTGTTGCATTAAAACTGTATTTCTACGAAGTAAGAATCCAGTGTCAAACAAACCGAAGTTTTTAGGAAAGAACTCTTTCTTGTACCTCTCCATCTGTCTCTTAATCCTTATACCATTATCTAAGCCCTGATTCTTGCAAGATTCTGCTTCTTCATATAAGCAGTTTCTCTTAGGGTGTCGATAAGACACCATGTCTAGCTTCCTATCTAGCAGGTCAAGTTTAACAAAGCTTTTGTAGTCTTTTATTTTTAGTGACAGGCAGCTATCGAACCAGATATTGAAATCATGGGGAGGTAATACTTTGTGAGGCTGGAGTTTAAAATAGCGAGCCACCCTTTGGTTGTCTTTATTGATAAGCTCTGGAGTGTGGATATATCTCACCTCCCAATCATTTGACCTGAAGTGTCTGTCTGTAGTGAATAAAATAAAGGTTATATCAGGATTATCCTTTTTGAACCCTGGGAGGTCCACTATATCATAATTACCTATGTTGGCTGTGTATACAATTATTTTCATTCCTAATAAAACTTAGTGAAGTCCTGGACTTCAATAAGCGGCAACCAGGTTCTTTTGTTTAAAGAAAAACTTGCATACTTTGTAGCACAAGGGCCACAGTCGATTTGTAACAATTTTTGTTTTCCTACCCTAATTATACCGCATCCATAATCAGTATTAATCACTCTCATTTGTAGGTCAGGTCGTGTTCTACGCAAACTAACCCAGGCCTTCCATCCATCCCCTGTCCATTCTTTTGTGATTCTAGGAACTCTTTGCATGGGCTCTGAAGTTGGATTGCAGTCGTGCACTACGATTGTACCTCCTTCATTTAATGCTAATAGAGAGTTCTCAATATCTCTCTGGACTTGGTCATGGTGATGAAGCCCATCTACAAACACTATATCGAATGTTTGGTCATTTAAAGAAAAGAACTCATCACTAGTCATGCGATGAGTTCCTCCTCGTTCAGGGTCTACCCCGACTCTATTTTCTATTACCACCTTATTAAAGGCAGCGTCTTTCTGACAACCGATTTCTAAGTAAGATGTATAATTATACTTGTTTATGAAATGGTTAATAATTTCCCATCTTTTCATAAACTATAATTAAATACTATCAGATGAATCAAGCTCTGTTCTCAGTACTGTTACATTACCTCCATCGGTATCAGAGATGCTCAATGCGGTGCCTATTTCAGACGCGAGGTCCTTCATGGCTGTTAAGTTGCTACTTACCTCTTTAATGGTATTAAACAATGCAACGTGGTCTTCATCTGACTTATCAGTAGTCTCAAATGAGTTTCCTACTTGGATTTGAGTTACATTGAAGTTTTCGTCCTCTTGAGAGATTTGGTCAGTTCTAAATGTAATGTCTACATCTGTTGTTCCAACTACTCCGTAAAATCTAATATCTTTCATTTTTATTTATTTATAGTGTTCCTATTTTATTGATTAAGGCAGTTTCCAGATTTTGATTGAGATATGCACTTTTCCTAAAAGGCCGTTTGCTGCTACTCCTGCAGTATCGGCAGTATAAATCTTAATTGAATCTGCTCCTCCGTTTGCCCACTTGTAATGAAAATAATCACCCTCCCCATCTTCTGATGCAGAGATGTTTACTTCTACGTTTGCGTTGTTGGAAAACAAGCCGCTCGCGTTAAATGTGAATTGGCCAACGTCTGAATATCCCCAAGCTGGAGTTATTCCGAGAGTGTTAACTCTAACTATGTCCTCTGATGGCTTAACGACTCCTGCCTGAGTGATTACTGCTTTATATTCGATGTAATCTTTAGTTGGCTGAGAAACGGGTGCGCCTGTTCCTGCATTTGGTTGAATGTTTGCTTGGTAATATAATTGAGTCCCGGCAGCAACAACTGTAGGCTTAAATGCGTTATTGATGTGCATTGCTACATCAGCTATTCCGTCATCATTCTTAATACCTGTTGAATCAGAAACTGCACCTGTGAACGTTGTAATCCCTTTGCTCATTCTTGCTTGAACAAAACCTGAACCACTGTTGTTGTAAAAACCAACATCACCTGCATTATGTAATGCGATACCTTTAATGTGTATGTAGTTTTCATTAGTCACATGAAGTACTCCGTTGGTAACTGCAGTAGCTACATTCACCGTTGAGAACTCCCAACCTGGTGCATACAAGGATACATAAGCAGGTAAAACAAAGCCTGTGAAGGCGGCAGGTGGCTCACATTCGTAATCCCCTATACCATAAATAACAATTGGGTTTTGAAGGCTTGGTGTTAAGAACTCATTGATATAATCAATAGCTTCTTGGAGGCTGTTTGTAGCAGATGCCATAGAAAAACCGTTTCCGCTTCTAGCTTCTGTTAATAGCGGGTTTACGTATATAGCACTAATCTCTCCATTCAATGGGGCTGCTACACTTAAAGGTGGACCTGTCCACACACCAGCTTTCGCTGAAATTAAGCTAAGCAACAAATTTGCTGTTCCTTCCCCAAATACTGTTTTGAAATTTTCAGCTATTCCTTGCTCAAATGAGTTTACTTCAGCTGAACCGTTTATTTTGTCTTCTAATCCCATCGTTTTATTTTTTTTAACATTATCCGATTTATCCTAGCAAGTGCCTAGTGCTTTGCATATTTTTTTAACAACACCACTGACGCTTAATCCTTGCTCAACAGCTTCTTTGATGATTTCTTCTACTACCTCAGCATCTAATCCAACCAGGTCGGCTAATGCTTCGATAAGAGGTAAGTCTTCTGGGAATGCAGCCATAGCTGCTACAATGGCAGCTGTAGCAATGGTTGTGATACCTGCAATGCAGGCGATGCATTTTGGAGAGGAGCATTTTAGTAATGCATCTTCTTCTGGCATTCCTAAAGCACCTGCTCTAAAGTGTTTCTTTAACTCTGGGCATGCAATGAATATATGTTCGTTGACCAACTCGTGGTTACACACAGGTAAACCTTGTGCTACGAATTCAGTAGCTGGGTCTGCCAGTGCCCTTCTGCATGCCAGTGGGTCATTTACAATTTTATTAAAGACGTAGTTTAAGTGCTTTGTGTTGTTCATTTATATCTATTTACTCGTTAATATCAATTACTTTATATTGAAATATTACCTCCCAAGTACCCTCAAAGGCTGCTTGTTGTACTGAAGACCAGAGGTGAACTGCATCAGTTATTTTTAGGAAAGCGTCGGCTTCTAGGTCTAACTGCTGAATGTCATCAGAGGGCGTGATTCTAGCACTATTAGTTGTTCCAAGGTAAGTAGCACTACTAGCATTAAATGGGTAAATCCATAAATCAGCTGTAGCGTAAGTTCCCCCTGTAGCCTTTGTGATGATAAGTGGATTGATAATTACATATGCCTTTCCTGCTGCTAGGGTTGGTAGCAATTCCGGTCCATAACTACCATTTGCTGTGTTTAGTGTTCTAACCTCCGCTTGAGTAAATTCTCTTGAGAATGCAATATAATCGCTTCCTGTGTTCACTACTACTTGACTAGCTAATTTTTCGATTAGGTCGATTAGTACAGATTGGTGAGCTGGTGTTTGGATGTTTCCACTCTCCCTTGCTAATAATTCTTTTGCTGACACTATGTCTTCTTGTAAGCCCATTGTTGGTTTGTTATAAGATGACCGATTTTAAGCTATAAAGATAATAAAAATTACTATACATTATACACCTTATCTCCAAAAGTTATTTTAACCGGCTTCCTTCCGGTTATTTTTATCTTTTTCTCTCTTATGAATCTGCCTTGTTCAGGGTCCCATACCATGCCGTCTTCTAATCTGTTAATAGTACATCTACAGTAAGGGTGTGTTGAGCCAACTACTGGTTTTAAGTCTGCCACTTTCCTTCCTATATTTGTTCCGTTGGCTCTTAACACATTTAACATAAAAACTTTAGGCTCACTACCAATGCCCCCTTTTAAGTAAAGCCTGATGCAGTGCTTGCATGCCCCTGGATATACATCCTTATATACTTTTGCTTCCTCACCATCTTGTTGTTCATACAGTGCTGCCCTACCTTCATCAAAAGCTTGGTGCCCTATGTATTCAACTATCCTGTCGAAGTCTCTTGACCAATCCCCAGTCTTATGATGAATCTCGTTAGATATCTGTCTATTAGTTTTCTTTGCCAGCTTACCTCTCTCTACCTCATCTCTGATTACTTTTTCATATGCCTCTCTATTCTGAGCCTCACTATCACTTATAATTCCAGTGATATTAGTAAACACCTTTCCGTTGATTCCCCTAATGTCTCCCAGAAACTGTTTTCTTATTGATTCGATTGTGGCTTTCTCTCTGAATGTTTGAGGAATATAGCTACCTCTCTTTAGGTTATCTCTGATGTCGTTAAAAGTTACTTTCTGGACATCTCTACCCATCGCATCTGATATTAGCCCTAGATAGAATTGTTGTAGAATGAAGTCTTTGTGAGGTGAGTATATTTTAGTCGGGTCTATACCCATTCTCAGCAGGCGCTCTGTTTCTGAAGGAGTTAAATAGTCAGGTCCTAGATTCTGTGCTATGAATATAGTTCCATTCTTCTCTATAATCGAGAGTAGCTCTATTACCTGCTTAGCGCTTAACACGGGAGAATTCTATTAGTTTGTCGTTTATTTCTTTTACAGATGTACCTAATACATCTCTTTTATATGACTTGCTGAGTCGAGCCTCTATTTCATAGATTGCTTTAACTCTAGGTAAATCCTTATACTTTGCTTTTAGCCCACCACCCTTCTTCTTTGGCTCGATGGGTTTGGATTTATATATCCACTTACCATTTTCATCTAGAGATGCTGAGAATGTTGGAAATTCTATTAAATAAGGGTCGTTCATTACCCTAAAGATAATACTTCTATCGCTTTTTGTAGCTCATCTGAGTCATAAATAGCTTTCATTCTTCTAAATATGTGCTCGCTTCTCGCGATTTTTTTCGCAGGAATGACTGAACCCCTGTAATCAAAACCTGATATCTTTTCAGCTTTTTCTTTCGGTTTAGGTATCCTAGTATCCTTATGCATGCTGTAGGCATAATTAATTATGTCTTCATTGTGAGCCCCGGCGGCTGTTAATTGTGTATATGCCTCTTTGGATACAACAATTGCGGGTAGTTGTTTTCTATTCATCTTGGCCTGCTCTCTTCTATTGGAGCCATCTAGTATCTCAAATTTACCACTATCTCCAACTGCTATCACGGGAGGTACTTTGTCAAAGCCCCATCCTTTTCTACGCCTTACTTTATCTCTTGCTGAGTAATTATGTTTATCATAATCATGGACTTGGGAGTGCCAAGGATTTATTAATTCCATTTTGATGTGGTCATCTAGGTCTAGCTTACTATCCCTAGCCTTCTTTTCTATACTCTGTTTTATCACAGGTTCTATGGATGTCCTATCTGGAATGGTGCTTCTAACAGTTTCCTTGCCCGCAAAGGGGTTGGCTGTTCCGTAAAACTCTTTTTTATGGAGGAATTTCTCATTCCCTGTCTCCAGCCACTTATCTACTTCTTTCTTGTTGGTGGCATAAAGACTGTAATATTCAGCGAATGCTTCTTCAGGGGATTTGTGTGCGTACTCCGTTAATAGAGGAATGTTTTGGCGGCTACCCTCTCTTCTTACATCCTTATCTTCACCTGTTGCCTCGAAGCCTCTTGCTGTTTGAGCCTCAGCTTGGCTATATGACCATCCACATTCTTTTACGAAATACTTGTACGGCAATGAATTGGCTCTACCTAACTTCTGGCTTACTGAGTGACCTATCTCGTGATATAGTGTTGATTCAAATTCATTATATTCTCCTAGCCTACCCCACACATTTTGCTCACTTACAGCATCCTTGGATAAATTAATTCTTTTCTGTCCCGCATTATACCAAGCATATCCTCCATGAGAGCCCCCATCAAAGTCTTCTTGGGTGATTTGTCTTAGGTTTTCATTGGTTAAGCAGTGCCCGTCAGGTAGGAAGTTTATTGCTGTTTCAATTTTTTCAAGAGCTGGGATTAGGCTTTTGTTCCAATTTCCTTTTACTTGCTTTGAGTATTTAGCCTCAAACCTCATTTCGATTAATTCTTGGAACGGGAATTGCTCTTCTTGTTGTTCTAGAGTTAGTCCGGTTAGCTTCCTATCTATCTTAGGATAAAATGTTTTAGGGTCTTCATCTATCTTAACACCGAATAGTTTTTCTTGACGCTCTCCTTCATCTCTGAATATTTCATCTTTATATTTCTGAAAGTACTCGCTGTATTTGTCTTCAATGTAGGTCTTGAATGATTCTCTTACACCCCAGTTATCGGAGAATGTATCCTCTATGGAAGCGATGGCATCTTTCATTTGAGCTTTTTTCACTTGGAGTTTATCATATTTCTCCGGGAGTGAATTGGCTACTTTAATTGCACCCTCATAAGCCTTCTTCTCCTCTCCCTCAAAATTGAGCCCTTGGTCTAGTTGCTTTTTTGTTCTTATAACAATCTCTTTAAGCTCATTAGCCTCCTCTGTAGTAAAATAACTCTCGTCATACTTGATTTCCGCCCTGACACGCGTTTTAATATCTTGCATCTCCCCTTTGGAAAGGAATATCTCTTTTTGGATTTGGTCGTCAGATTTTCCTAGCTCTTCACCTTTTATTCTATTGGCCTCTTCTAGTTGTTCATCTATCAGTGCATAAGCATCTAGTTTAGGCTTCATGAATCTTCTACTGAACTCATTTCTAAAAGAGTAGTACCCTGCTCCACCAAAGCCACTGTATTGCTTAAAATCATCAGGTGTATATTTACCATGCTTCTCTCCCTCAGGTCTTTCGAACTCAGAGATTTCGTGGTCTAAGAATTTTTCTCCGTTAATTGGAATCTTCTCTCGAATCATTTCATTAGCTGCACTATCACAAGTGCGGCCAATCCTTTCTAAAGCCTCGGATGTACTCAGAGGGAACCATCCGCTATTAAATATGGAGTTGTCATGAGCCTTAATCATAGGCCCACTCTGCCATTGCCTAATAGTACCTACGGGCATCTTTCTCGCCATTGTATTTTAGTTTATTGCTGGTTCGCTTTCTTTTGCTTCTATTCTTCTAAACAGCTCTTCGATATAATCATCACAGAGCGACCCGCCTAGATTACTCATAGTCAAAAACAAGCCGATGGAGCGTTGTAGTTCCTCGTCCGTTTTTGTTCTAAAATAATTTGCTTTTTTTGGGTTATCCATCTTACTGTTATATTAGTTTCATTCTTATCATAGCCCTTCTATTGAAGGTCTCCGGCTTGCCCTCAGCAGTTGCTCTCCTATGGAGATTAGCTACTTGAGCAAATGTTCTTCCGTTAATTCGTCCGATATCTAAATCCGCTTGATGTTCCGCAAAAAATTCGTATGCTGCATTTCTTGATTCTATAGGCACTTCTATTTCCTTATCATCTTTCCCGAATAGTTTTATGTACCCCTTAATTTCATCCAATTTGTCCATTGTCTCATCTTTAGTCATGGATAAATCAATTGAGGCACATCTACTTGCTATCAATGGTTGTGGGAAATCAGTTTCTTCTAGATTTGAGATAAACACTACAGTACCTTTAAACTTGATTTGCTTAGGCTGCTGTTCTCCTGTGATAGGGTCTTTACCTGCGTTACCATATCTTACTGTTCCGTCTCCTGAGGTATCCAGCATACCTTTAAGTATGTTTTGTTGCTCCTCTTTTCCTTTACCCCACATAGAATCAGCATCATCAAAGATAATCATCTTATCTCTGTTCTTTGTGATAATGCTCCACATATCTCTCAGGCCTGTGGTTCCTTTGATAGTAACTGCATCGTATTGGTCTGGGTCTGGGTCAATTTCTTCATCATATTCCCTAACCTCATTTCTTTCTTTTACTTGGTCGAGTGTAAAGGTCTTACCCAAACCACCTGTTCCATAGGCAATTAATGATTTAGGGAATCCTTCATTAATCAGTCCATCCAATGTATCTTCATACTCTTGCCAAAAATCTTTATAGGTAGCTCCCTCTTCCTCTCTTCTCTTGATTCTTTGTTTCTCCAAGATTGCATGAACTTTCTTATCGCTCATTTCACTTAATCCCGGAGGAGGGAATCCATTGCCATCGTGGTCAGGCATATCTTCACCTGTTCCACCGCTTGATGCCCTAGGGGCTGTCAGGCCTATTAAACCTAATTTCTTTACTTCAGTATAAACTTGTGCAGGGTTGGCATCTGATAGAGATAGCAAGGCTTTTCTGTCATAGATACCTAGCTCAAGCAAATCTCTTACTTTTTCGGACTTAGGTCCATCGCCGTTCACAATAGCCTCTAGTGCTGCGACATCATTCCCCTCGAAATCTTCGATTTTATGTTTTGTTTTAAGACCGGTCTTCTCTGATTCATCAGTACCCGTCTTTACATATCTTGTGGTAGTATAGGTCTTACCGTGTTTGTTGGTAACCTGGATTTGCTTCTTGGTTAGCTTAGATGCGTCAATAGCTTTTTGAATCTCTTCAGTGTTTTCAAAATACTTGCATTGACCGGGGGTATCAATTCTCAGGTATTTCCCTGGTGCTGCCTTTTCTACGATATCATCTAATAGGCCTAGTGCTTTGTTGAACACATCCTCGTTTATTTTCTTGCTATTAAAACTCTTGTTTAATACAGAGACAACACTATTAATGCTTTTTTCTGATACGTTTTTTAAGGTTTGTAGCTCTTGTAATGTAGTATACTCCATCTTCTAAGTTTGTTTGATACCAATATTTTTCTAAAAATAATAAAACAATCCCGTTTTTCTGCATGCTTGTGCAAAAATATTTTACCAACTTATTATAGGTATGTGAAGTGTTGGTCCAACCACTACTGTGGGTTTTAATCCTATTATGTCAAATCCATATGCAACTCCTAGCCCTATACTCACTTTCTTCTTCTGAGGCTCTATAACGAACGTCCTTAATTCTGTTGTTATCGTATTAGGATTCTTATTCGTTATCGTCACGAGCGATTTCTTTTTCTTAAATAACCCTTTCTGCTTTTCATCCCCGACAGTGATTTCAAAGTCATTCTTAATCTTGATGTCCCTTGATATCGAATCCTTTGTTGCAATAATCTTTCCAATACTCCATTCCTCCTCCCACTCAGTCTTATAAACAGGAGACACATAGCTGCCCGTGTCAGTGTAAATAGTATCGTAATCAGTTGTAGTACCAGAATTTCCGTTATCGTTCGTAGAAGTACCTAAAACAGTTGCCGTCTTTAATTTACCCTTATACTCCTTTACCAAAACCTGGAGGGCGATGATTGTGCTATCATCTGTTTTCATTCTAAGCAAATCTTTCTTATTGTCAGCTTTCAGCAATGCTATTGAGCTTACTTGCTGACCTAACTCATTCCTCGTTTGATGTAACGTATCTTGAGCTGCCTCATATAATCCTATTTGCTCTTTTAAATCGATATCACCTTTACAGGACCTGAATAATAGAATGCCTACAATAATTAGGAGTAGTATTGTGAATTGTGTTTTTCTGTCTTTTAAATTCATTCCGGTTACGACTTTTGATTCTTATTCGAATCTGATTAATCCAATACATTGCTAAAACTCTTTTAATAAGCAGTAAGATACTTTTTGTTTGCCTACTAGCTCTAATATTCTGTAATATTTTTGAGGGTCATTGCATACTTGACAACAAGCGGACCATCCACCCACAACCCATCTAACTATCTTAGTCCATCGGTCATAGCTATTTGTGTGAAAATTACAGTAGATAATCTTGTCATAGACTTCCCCGATTTCCTCGATAAGAGTATTCTTGTTATTGTCTCGGTAATGCTTGATTGGATTGATTTGTCTTAGAGCTTCCATTTTACCTTTATGTAAACCTGCTTGCCATAAATCATAAGTCCAGTTATCTGTTTTAATAACAGCTACGCCTAGTTTATTGTATTTCTCAAATCCCATCATTGCAGATTTACCTGCGTTAGTGGTTCCTGATGCTGTCAAGATGAACTTCTCTCCTTTAAATAAATAGAACTTATCGTCAAAAGAGTTGAATTTATCTTCGTTAGATTGAACCCCTAATAGCCAGTATCCTCCTGGAATGCCTCTGTACGAGGGTAAGCTTTTTACTCTATCCAGTAATTCTTTATCTGTATAACTTCTTACATTTGTGCTCATAATTTACAATTTTAATGACATTCTTGATATTTACCATCATCGTCTACGTAGTACCAATATTGACCTTTTTCGCTATAAATAGCTTTGTGGGTTTCTCCTTTAGTGTCTTTGTAAACGACCTTGTATTCTATTTCTCCTGTATCCTCATCCTTCTCCTTATTCACTCTCAATCCAACAGCGAACGATTGAGATTTAGCCTCATACCATTCTACTACAGCATGTACTCTCTGATAGGCTTCTGTGTCTTCAATGACTAGAGTGGCTACATAGATAAGTCCTGCTGTTAGCGGAGTTATGATGAACATAAAGTTCTTGATATAATTTAAGGTAAAGGTAAACCTTTCCTGTAATGTCATTGATTTCTTGTCAGTCATTAGTGCTCCTCCTCATTAGTAGTTACCGGTGCTTTCGCTTGTTTACCGAACCCATTGATTCCTGCCAAGCCTGTAATACATCCAAATACGCAATACCAGATTACATCTGGGAATACGCTAAAGATTTCAAATTCTTGTGAGTGACCTTCTGCTGCGTTGGCCCATTTGTATATCAATATCAGCGTAAATAGTGCTTGTATTAATATCATGAATGTCGCTCCGAAAGAAAACCAGTACATTAGTATTCTCTTTGAACTTGTATTGTCTGCTCCTCCACAGCTCTGCTTCATCATTGCACGAAAACCCATAATCTAAATTTTTAAGTTAACCTAGTGCCGATTTTTATTTAATACTGTAATCAAACAAGCCTTTCCCTTCCCTTACTCTATTTAATATATGACCTACATAACTACCTTTATAACTAAAGCCGCTTGTGCCTCGAGTAGGGCCAGTTAATAATCCATTCAATATCTCTCCTCCCTTCGCTGCAGCAAACTGTGTTCTAGCATCTGTTGTTAAGGAAGCTGATGCTTTCTTGTATTCCTCAGGAAACTTTTCTTCTAACTCATACTTATTAAACATCACATCAACACCTCCGGTCTTGTATTTATAATCGTATTCGAAGTCGAATCTGAGTTTGTAATCTTTTCCTATTTTGTCGATTAAGAACTTTGATTTCTCATCGAGGTCTTGCTTTAGGGCCTTTAGGGCTCTTACATCTGTATGTTTTTCTCCGTACCCATCATCTGCCAGTCTCTCTAGTCTCCTATCAATCTCTTCGTGAGCGTCTGCTACGTATTCTTTAGCATCTGCTATTCTTTCCTTCTGCTCAGGTGTGAGACCTTTAGGCGCCTTAGGTTTGGATGGTGCAGCTGGCTCCAGCCCTGACCCTGCATTTATATGGCCTTGTATCTTTTCTCGATTCTCTTTATTGTTTTCACCATAATACTTAGAAGTCAAAACATCCATTATGATGTCGAGGGGCATGTCTTCGTCGGTCATTGATTCATATTCCCCATATACTTTCTCTGAGTCAATCCCTTCTTCTGAACTAGGCTTGCTCGGCTTTGGTTCGTTCGGTTCAGATTTAGGTTCTACATATTTCTTGTATGCTGCTTCAATAGCATCTTTATAATAAGAAGGCGCCACAGAGCCACTTCCTGTCTCATCCCTTGAGATATTACCTATCTCAACTGAATCGTGGATGACTATACCTCCAGCTGCCTTGATTTGTTTAAACTTATCCTTTAATTCTTTCTCAAGCTTCGCTCCTGCAACCTCCTTGCTACCTGGTTTATCCTTCGGCGTACCATCTCCTACGGCATTTCCGCCCTTAGTCCCTTTCTTCTGATACACCCAGCCTTGAGCTGTTTTGATTTTACCGTATTTGTTTACAGTTCCAATCGCAGCTGCTTTGTAGAATTCTTCTTCTGTGCCACTTAGGATTGCGAGTGCTTCTGCTTTGTTGACTTTCTCCTTACGCATCATCTCCTGAATCTTATTCACTTTATCTTTATCTCCTGGAGTTAGTTTTTCTTTTCTAGCTGTTTCTGAATTGGAGGCTGCCTCAATAGCATCTTTTACACCCCATACGGATACGTTATGGAAATCCTTAGAATCACTATTCTGTGTCTTCAATGTATCTATACCTAGGTGCTTTTTGGCTAAACTAGCCGCTTCTTCTTTTGATGCCCCTGCCTCCATTAATGCACTTTCTACGCCCCAAACAGATACATCATGAAAATCTAGTGAATCGCTATTGCGAGTTTTTAATGTATCAATGCCTAGGTGTTTCTCTGCTATTCTTTCATTATCTACTGCTGAACCAGGTAGTGCTTGCTCTTGGAGTGTTTTCTTATCAAAGGCTGCTTGTTTTTCTTTTTTCTCTTTAGCT
>JBFIJM010000016.1:0-21943 GCA_041600715.1 Saccharimonadales bacterium (SeqCode)
AAGCAACCAATATGAGAATGGGGGCAAACAGTAACAAGCCAAAGATTGAGGCAAAAATATCAAAAAGGCGTTTTAGCATTAGATTTCCATTTCTTGTAGCATTATCGCATTGACTCGATGAACATCATATTTCTCTTCAGCAATCTGCCGTGAACGTGCTCCCATTCTATCCGCCAAACCCGGCTCCTCGATAAAGAGCATCATGGCTCGGACCAATTCATCCACTGTTTTAACTGGCACCAAAAAACCGTTATCTCCATCCACAACCGTTTCACGACAACCTGGAGCATCGGTGGTGATAATGGCACGTCCCATAGCCATAGCTTCCAACACAGTACGTGGCGTACCCTCACGGTAAGAAGGTAAAACATATACGCTACTCGCTACAATAGCGGGACGCACATCACTCATTTTACCCAAATAATTTACTACGTTTTCGTTTATCCACCCAGCCAATTCCTCTTCGGCAATCGCATCAGGATTATCATCTATCCAACCTACTAAACTAAACACAGCCTCGGGATAAATAACCCGTACTCGACGTGCAGCCTCAATATACTCACGTACTCCTTTATCTCCGAGTAATCGGGCAATCAACAAAAAATGCGGTGATGTAGGTAATGGAGATACTACATACTTATCTATATCTACCCCCGAGCCATTAACCACACAAGACTGCGTAGGAGACTTTAGGATGCCAACTGAATAAAACAACGCTTTATCATCTGGATTTTGAAATAAAACTTTATGCGCATATCTAAGAGACAAAAAATACAGTGACTTAACAAAAAAACGTACAAAGCTGCGTTGAGATCTACACTCTCCCTGAAAGGCATAACCTAATCCAGTAATAAGTGCAAAACGATGTTTTATTCCAGCCAATTTAGCAGCCAACATACCGTAAATTACTGGCTTTATTGTGTAGGCGAGCATATAACTAGGTCGAATACGAAGCATCAAAAGCCAAAGTACAACTAACGTTTTTAAATCTGCAAACGGGTTAATGCTCGTTCGAGCTAACGGAATATTATGTACATGTAATCTTTTTGACTCCAACTGCTCACGAGTACAACTCCCTATATCTAAGTTGGGCGCAGCAACATGCACAGTGAACCCAGACTCAAGGAGTGCATCTAGCAAGGCCCCTCTAAAATTAATCAACGAATCTGGATAGCTCGCAATAAGTAAAAATTTCATATTATTCTATAAGCACTCTAGATTCTTATTCCAAAATACCAACCTACGCTCCAAAGCTCCATCTACAGAGAGGTGATTTTCAGCATACTCACGCGCTAGGTGGCTATGCTTTTTTACTTCTACCTCACTAAGATTAAGCCAATAGAGCAAATTCTCTGCAACCGCACTATTGTTAGTATGATCAACTAGGTTCCCAAGACCATTATTTTCAAGAAACTCATTCCCCCCGGGAGAGGCCACCACAGGTTTTCCAGATGAAATATATTGCCTGATTTTTTGATTCGAATTACCAGTAATTTTTAGCTTTTCCCAATCATCGAAGGCTACACCAACATCTAATGAAGAAATATATTTAGGTACTTCACTATACGGCACGCTACCAGTAAAGATTATATGTTTATCAAGTCCAGCCTCAATCACATTCTTTTCCAGGTCAGCTAGCCCCCTATCATAGCCAACTATTAGAACACCCAGCCCAGGATACACCTCAAGCAATTCTGGCAACACGAGGATCAACTCTTTAGCGCCTCGCAAAGAGGGGCTACCACCAACATAGCCAACAAGTTTACTGAAGTTTGCAAGTCCAATTTGGCACCTAGCATCAACTGCTAACTGGGGTCTAAATTTGTCCGTATTAGTAGCGTTTTCAACCTTGATAATTTTATGGGCTGGTACATCATACTTACGCATAATCCCCATAACCAACTGTGACGTACATGCATCGACTGCAACCGCATTATTCAAAGCATACCGAGTAAAAAAACGGTCAAGTACACCGAGCACAGAAGCAACAAATTTCCTCCAGCCCCCAATAGACTTCAAATTTTCAGCACCTAAACCGGCCGTTTTAATAACGTATTTGAAGCGGAAAAGCTTATGAAGAATAAACAAAAACCAAGGCATAAAGGTAATTCGAAATATAACCAAATCTACAGAGCTATGTCGCAACACACTGAAAACCGACCAAAAGATAGAAAACTGATTAAACAAATGATTAAACGGAGCCGGCAATGAAGCTCGAGGTAAAAATTGATAGTTACTCCGATCGTGAAGTTTAATTTGATTTATTGGTTCTATTAGTAGCGCAGTCAGCTTTGGCCCAAATCGTAGCGCAAGAGCGTTCAAAAACTCATACTCATTCACACCAGGACCATTTGGCAGTGACAAATCATTATAGGCCACATACAAAACCTTATTAATCTTTTCCATTTACACTCTCTTGATACGAAGAAGTAACTCCAACCAGGAGCAAAAAATAAAATAATAGATCTTTTCCTTGACTGTAATATCCGGTATCCATGTAGAACCACCCACTTTCAAGGCCTCCTTACCCATTCTATTGCCTTCACAAAGGTGTGATGGTACCTGTACCTTTTTCCCATCAATAAATTCAAAGATATCCACCGGATCCAGGTCGGCTAGTATAGCTATCTTGGAAATTTCGGACTTAGGATCACGAACAAGATCTTCATATCTAATTAAAATTGATCTTTCTTTCAGAACGGTGGCATTGATCAGTGCCGCCACATTAGCCAACATCCATCCGACAAACCCCCGCAGAACTTTAAACCGCCTCGGCCTTACCTCACCTGCCACCAAGGCCTTATTGGTCCCTTTTTTTAATGAGGAAATCACCGCTAAAGGGTCTCTAACCAAGTGAACGAACAACAATTCACCCTCTAATTCTCGACTTAACGAAAGAGGGCGAAAAAGGCTAAAATAGGTTGTCTTAGAGGAGTCTACAATCACATCAGCACCCTGATGTTTTGCCAGCTGAGAAAATAATAGCCTGTTATATCGGCCATATTTACCCACTTTATTACCACCACGTCTAACAAAGACAGATACTAACAAACTTGAAAGAATATTATTACCAAAAACCTCCTTTAGACGAGCCTCCAATTTGAGCGAGAGCCAATAGCCAGGTGTCTTTTCCTGATCCTGTAGCACACTTTTTATCCCTTTTCCCCAGACCGGACACTCGGATAACCCACAACCACAAGAGCACACCCCCCGCTTTTTACACTGCAGTTCAGGTAGATTCACAATTTCCCCACCACTGGCTATCTTTGAGTGCTGCCCCAGCAATAGATCCAAATAGGTAGAGCCGCTACGCCCAAATCCACCGATATAAATTAACTTCATTATCTAGAACACGTCCGTCAGAATTTCATAAATTACTAATCCCTGACAATTCAACCCTGCACCCTGCAAGATCCATCAAGGTTAGAAGAAAGCACTATCCTAGCGACCAAGTTTAAGCACTTAACTAAAAAAGTGAAAAAGACTACAAAAAACAGTACAACTAAAAAATTCACTGAGAAAGATATCGGTCCACTCAGAACCAATCTTCCAGCCAAAAAAACAAGGTATATGGATACCGAAAACGTTAGCACTGTTTTACGTCTACTTAGTAAATAGAATTGAAGGGCGGCCCCAAAAACCCCTAACAGAAAAAAGATACCGCCGACTCCCAGCAGTCCAAAGTCCATATACGCCTTGGTAATATATGTGCCCGTTGCATAAGTTGTGGCATCCGAATTCGGATTCATAAACATAAACAACTCGTAAGCAAACGGCTTTCCGCCGCCAACACCGGGAACAGCGGCAGAAATGTCCCTGAGGTGTAGAGCTCCATCACGATAATGAAACACCCCCTGCTCAACCAGCGTTATGGCATACACATCGTTAAGAGCATTATCCAACAATATTCTTTCAGTCACCTTGCCTAATGCAGCAACGACAAATCCATCCGAACCAACTTTATTTCCCAGCTTTGGAGACAAGACACTCAGTCCGATTGCGAGTAATACAATGCCTGTCACAACCAGAAATATATGTCTAAATTTTAATCTTACTAAAAAGGATATCAGTACCATGAAAAATATAACTGCATTGATCAATGGTCCACGAGTTCCATCGGCAGACAAAATCAAGAAGGTCAAAAAAGCCATAAGTAAAGATAAAAAAAGCCACCTTTTTTCACCAGTTACAAAATAACTACTGATAGTAATAGCTGTTATTAGTGGCCAAACAACTGCATTTAAAGTGCGAATTAACCCTTGCCCCCTGTAGTCACCGCCAAAGACATGCCCCTTGGTAATATGCTTTCTGAAATCCCCAACTTCTGAAATATCTACAGCGCCCCCACCCCCAGGCAACACTTGCAACAGTTTCGAAATAAAAGGTGGGACCCCTTGAAATAGGTAAAAAGACGGAAAAAGCATTAATATGGCTACAAAAAAAACACCTAAATAGGTGCTATCATGATACGTATATTTAAAGTCCTTCTCTTTATATAAAGCTGGAAGAACCCCAACATTTCTCGAAAATAGTGCTACAGTAAAATACCCTAAACATAAAGCACCGAGCCCCATAAAAAAAACTATCAACGGATAAATAGTGGACTGACCACTTGTATATGCATAAAAAAATGCAGGGAAAATTCTTACAAGCTCATTGACCAAGAACAACACTAATACTGCAAACACCAGCTTCAGCTTTACATCGAGCCACCATCCCGAAATGAAGACCAACAATACAAGAAAAAGAGAGGCACAAGCCACATAATCCATAACCCAAAAACCCAAATATTATTTATTGATATGACTCAATATTTTCAAAAAATCTTCTCTGGCTTGCCTTGTGCTCAACTTACAGTTATGCCAAAGACCAACAAAATCACCGTTGTATTTTCGACAGACCTCAATCAACCCAAGAACACTTTGGACATAATCTTCTCGATTACACCCCAAATACGACATATATGTTGTATCCATGCAAATCAAAGGGCGTTCATGCAAATCCAGCTGCTTTCTATTGAGAGTGTCATAAACCCTATACTCATAGCAAAAGCCAACTCTAAAACCAGGGTGTTCAGCAAAGGATACACTCGAATCATATTCAAAACCTAGATCATCCCAAAGCTTCCAAGTGGTAGGGGCCTCCCACTGAAGGCCATGATGCCTCCCCCCCAATGGAGATGCCTTAAGATCAATAGATTTTATGGCGGCATCAAAATGATTTTTTTCTTTCGCTAGCAAACAGCTATTTTTATAGCTTCCATAAAAAGGATGAACACCAACAGCGTGCCCTCTTTCCGATACAGACTTTATAACTCCCAATACCGAGGGGGCATTTATATCATAATGAGCTGATACTGCATGATTTGTTGCCCCAGGGATGAAAAAAAACTCCCCCTCCAAATTTTTTTGCTCGAGAGCAGTCATAAAAAACTCATAAGTAGCATAGGCGTCAAAATTTTTCGCTACAACCTCTGGTAATATTAGTGAGCACAAACGTCTTGCTGCCAAGAGTATGGATCGTCGTTTTAGAACATCTCCTGCGATTAATTTTAAAGATTTCAACATGTTTTTTTTCGGTGCGAAAAAAACATTATCGACGTCTTGTGTCGCTATAAACCTGAAGTCTCTAGTCCTTCTCTTTATATCGGAAAAAACACGTGACATGGTTTCCCATAAAATCTCTATGTACTCATTGATTATAGGGCGAGAAATGAAACCCTCTCTGCAAGTCAATGACTTAGAAAATGGAAAGCGACCCCGATCATCCTTATAACCACTGACAACCTCATCATATAAACTCAGCATATAAAAAGCAGAGCCAAATATATCGATCCCGATAAAGGCCGAATCATTGTTACATTCATACTTCGCCTCCCCATAAATAACAGGAATAGCATCAGCCTCTAACCGCCCGACAAAACGATTATCTTTAAAAACCAATTTTTGTAATGGCTCTTTTGGTAAAGTATCTCTCCCCAACCAATCATCTTCTGCGCCGGAAAAAAATGCATTTGGCAGGGTAATTTCTTTCCCACTATAAATTAACTTAAAATAACAGGACTCTCTATAACGAACTTCGTACTTGAGACCAAGAACATCTCCAAGAATAAGGCCAAGTATATAGTTGACCTCTGAACTACAAGCAGGGGAGCATTCAACAACAATCATCATTCAAGTCTTCAAAAAATTTCTCATGCCCGACCAAAAATGGATTTCCCAAACTCGTAGATATCTACAAGCTTTGAGTTAGATTTCTTTACTGTGCTATATGGTGTCTGAACAGCCCCAAATCCCCTAAAGAATCGCTCAATCGACTCAACCATTGATCCCTCAAAATCGAAGCTCCTTGATACTGTGGCCGAAAACTTTACTGCTTCCCACAAAAGAAAGCTATTAGCACCGCTATTCCTGTACTGAGGATCACTTCCAGCCAGCAAGTAATAACAACAATGATCATCGAAGACTATATATATAGCTGCATGGATATTTCCATCCTTATCTTTTGCTGAAAGCATACATCTCGCTTCTTTTTCAGCGCAGCTCGCATCAAGCCCCAATAAAAACTTCTTCGTAAAAGGAACCTTCCTTCCCTGTCTTTTGTAGGTAAGCAAAATCAACCTGTATAGCGTATCTATATCACATTCATAACAAACCTCTAATTCAAATTTATTAGCTGCCTTACGAATATCCGTCTTAATCTTCGGTTGTATACCTTCCCAAACAGCATCCAAATTCGTCAAATCAGTTAGCTTATAGGTATACCTTGTTGATTGCCTAAAACCCAACCAGTAAAACGGCATCCAATTTGTAATTCTGTCAGAGAAATTCTGAGAAAACCAATGAAAGCTAGGCAGCTTCTCAACCAACTCCTGCATCAAGTCTTTTTCTTGACCCAGCCTTTTTGAATATTTTGCTTTTGATTCTGTCAGCCAAGGTCCCAATTGTTTTGTCAGAGGAGCACTGGATATACTCACAAGGCCAAATTTTCTCTTCTTTACGTAAGGAAGACTTGCAACTATTTTATTATCTTTCTCAACGACAGCAACGTCCCAGCCACTTGGGCCGCAAACAGCATCCAGCCACCACGCTTTTGACATCAAAGGGATTTTGCTTTCCCCTTCTCCGTCGCTCCAGTTTCTATATGCAGATTTTAAATTCATAGCTTGTGATCACCTAAAGTTCTACTCTCATCACTAATAAAATTATGCCAAATAGGGATATTTACAATATTGGCAGCGGCATAACTAGATTTTTCATAACTCCCTTGTAAAACTACACGTTTGTTGCTTCCATACTTATGATGCAATGGGGTTGGCCAATTGAAATTTGAAGCCTGAACCCCAACCTGCTGAAACCCCTTACAGTAATTTATTTACGGCAGAGTGGTCAGATATCGCCCCTCGACTCATACAGAGCGACGGACCAATTATATTCCCCACAAACAGCATCGAGCCACCAAGGCTCCTGAAATATCGTAGTGTCACAGCTTTTACACAGCACGTGATACTTTTCCTTGCCTGTATTCTTGGCAGTATCATAATCCATTGGTTGTGTAGTACTCCCAATCAAGTTTTTCAATCATTTCTTTTATAGCCGATACCCGAGAATTCGGCAGTGAGACACGATCATCACCAGAAATATGGGCTTTTACTGCGCCGTTCCTGTTACTTAGCCCACCAACCCATGCGCTTATTTCATCAAGCAAAGCTCCCTTTCTGGCCTGCAGGCCTTCATAATCAACTATTTTTACATTCTCGGGGTGAAATAGACTTAAATCCTTATATATCTGTTTTTCTAACTCATAAACCTGTTTTACCAACATTTCATCTTCCGGCAACGCCAAAAGTGCTTCAAAACAACTTGGCTTAACACTCCACCACTCACCCGACCCTATACCGAGCTTTTCTCTGGCATTAATGAGAGACTGGACCACAAAATATGGTGACCGCTTGCAGAAAATTATCTTTGCATTTGGAAAAATCTGCGACAATGGCCTGAGACGCTGTCCCATATTCAGGTTCTTGAACAAAAGAGGAGCAGAAAACCTCGACATAACTGACGACAAGTTATCTTGAATTTGCTCTAGCGAAGCATTATCGACATCCCCAAAGTCAAGAAAGTGATTTTCCCTTGGAAACCAACGATACCAAAACCGGCCAGATTCCGACGGTGCACGAAGCCCGTATTTTCTAGTATTCCCCAGACTCGATTTAAAGTTATTGTGCGCCCTACCCTTATAGAGGAAATCACTAAGCCAGAACCCCAACAAGACATTTCTATATAAATAATCCACAACATTATCAATATATAAAAAGTCATAGCTATTGGTTAAAGCCTGATACAAGATTGTTGAACCTGTACGAGGAGCTCCCACTATAAAAACAGGTTCAAAAGAGTGGCTCACATTAGCATACTTCTTAATTAGCGCGGCTTCATGCCCAGCGAGGACTTTAGACAAAAGCCACGCTATACTCCCATATCCACGTTGCAAATAAAAAGAGGGCTCCAATAGCAATCCCAGCTTATTAAGCCTTTTCATTAGCCACCGCTCTCCAAGCAAAAAAGCTCTCAATCTGCATGGCGATAATTAACCCTTAGCCATCGAAGCAGTTGCGGCCATACCCACTCCCTGCCTAACATTCTTATTAGCTCTCCGCGCAAAAAAAGCTCTGATACGGCCAAACAGTTTACCGGGGGAAATATCCACCCCCTTACGAAGAACGAAAACAGAAGGCTTTTCTACATTCTCAGTTTCATACCCGAGAAACTTCATTCCCCCCCAGCATAACGACTCAATAACAGCCACCTCTTGCTTTTCGCACAACCTTGACAAGCACACCATTTAAGCTCATTTCACTCACCCAAAGAGTGCTTGTAGATTTTATAGAGAAAGTAACAATAGTAGGCTATAGCGAACCAGACATAGACTTGAAGAAAAAGCACAAGCGGTGCGTCAAAAAATTTAGCCCATAAAAATATAGTCACCGACAAGAGTAGAAGCCCCAACTGCCAAAGCATTCCAAATTTTTGTTTTTCAAAAACTATGTTTATCAGCGTTAACGGCGATATTACGAATTTTATTGCATACAACGGAATCAACAGTAAAGCGCATTGCCCCGCCACCGTCCAATTGTCACCAAACAAAAACAAAAAGAAATCCTCTGCAACGGCATATAAAACTCCATAACCAAGAAGGGACAAAGGAACCAAAATCTTCAAAGCCCGTAAAATAGAGCCTTTCGCACACCCCTTTTCACGGCGTTCATCGGTGGCATCTTTAAACAGTACATTGCCAACAGCTGCACCTATTAAAGAGGACGGCGCACCCAATATCTTTGTAGCTAAACTATAATTTCCTAAAGAGGCCATACCAAATAAATGGTTAACGAAAAAATTCATGCCATTAAAGGATAGAGAGTTCGACAAACCCGCAAACATTGTGTAACGAGGAAAATTGCTGTATCGCTTCAATAACTCTACTCTACTAGTTCTATCCTGTCTTTTGTTAGCCCTAAACAATGGTGCAATTAATGGAAACTGGTAGAACAATACAAACAGCAAAGATGCTATGTGCGCATAAATAATCCCCATGCTTACCTGAAGAAAACCCAATCCCGTTGCAACCGCACCACTTGAAGCGCTTTGTGACACCCTACCAATAGACATCACCTTGTATTGTATCTTACGGTTCAACCACTGCATAACAGCCTGATACAATGCATTGCACACAACCGCAAATGGAACAAAATACAACCATGCCCCAATGGACTCAACACCCAACACAGCCAAGATATAATCGTGAAAAACATGCACTAGAAAAAAGATTAAAACACCAGCCACTAGTGAAACCAAAACCACTAGATCAAAAATCTCCCTGGCTTCATCGTCACCTTGAGGAGCCATAATAGCCACTTCGTATCGCCCCGTAGCGACTATACTAAGGACACTAACGCAGGACATATATAGCGCCCAGACACCAATCTCATCAGGTGAGTAAATCCTTGTAAGAATTGGCATTACTGCAATCGAAATAACTTGTGCTACGGCACCAGCACTGGTTAATACTGCAAGCTTGCTAAGGTAGCTAGAGCGAATCTTAGGCATAATTTTTCACATCATTACAAAAGGCCATTTTTGACTCCAAGTCCAAAATTGATATTTTGGCCAAAGTACCTAAAAGTAGCTCCACATCAACTCTCATTGTTTTCACTAAGCACTTTAAGGACTAATGATGCAACATACCTCGATCCGTTCACACTGAGATGATCATCATCTGCATAAAATAACGTGTCATTTATTATACCTCTACAAACAAGCTCATCACAGAATAAAGGGAGAGGATCTATCAATTTAAGAGTGCTTAATTTTGTTGTTAGTGCCTTAATATTTTGGCGATATTCTTCCATTCGCTCTCTAAACTCATAAAGTGATATGACACAATCTGTTGTTTTAGTTAGCCTTAACGGGCGGCCTAAACAATTTTTTGCAGGAACACCCAACTCCGGCACTTGCAAAAAATAATACACTGACTTATCCGCGTCGACCAAGTATTGTACTGTTACCTCCAGCCCTCTCAGAAATACATCTATAGGTCTCGAACTTTCTTTTAAAGCACTTGAATCGTAAGCTATAGGCTCAGCATTATTATTAACTTCTGCAGGCCCAAATCCTCTACCAGTAATATAACTTGGACCACGTGTGGCAATAATCACCCTCTTAATTTTTTTTTGACTTCCTACCGATTGAATAACCTTATTTATTTCATCAGCGCATTTACTACGCTTTGGCTCCTGACCGGCTACAGTACCTAACAAAGGCGGGCAACCAGAATTTGCAAGCAGCAATGCACCAAAGCCGATTTTTTCAGCCTCCTCTGCCACACCTCTGAATAGAGCATCGGCATGAGAATCACCTATAACAGCAATCCATTCATTCTTTTCGTTCCCCTCCAACCTACAATATCTAGGCGCCCGCTCATGACCAATCAAATCGATACAAGCTTGATTTGTTTTGGGCTCTCGCTTCATTTGAAGCATGGCTTTTTTGGCATAGCTCAACGATGCCCTATCCTCAAAACCGTTTTCTTGATAAATCAGCACCGACCCCATCATTAGTATTAACATAGAGGACACAAGCAAATATACACGTGAACTCTTCGCTTTAGATCTCAATGGTTTTTCTACAAATCTCCATGTTAGCCATGCCAATAACACAGCAAGAACAACACAACCCCATAGAATCCAGTAATCAGGAGAGCCGGACTCCATAATTCTGGTATATGAAAGCAACGGCCAATGCCAAAGATAAAGCGGGTAACTAATAAGGCCAATAAAAACCAGTGGTTTTAGCGCGAGTATACGGTTAACGACCCCATTCGCACTCGCAATAACCATGACAACACCGAGCAACGGAAGAAATGTTGCCGCACTTGGGTGAGGCGTATACTTATCAAATACAAATAAGGGGCCTATTGTAAATGCTCCCCCCAAAACGGATAACATGCCCCGCAGACCATGCTTATCAATAAATTCCGGCAGTTTACCGTCACCATGTATAAAGTGATAGCTGGCTAAGACAGCCCCCATCAATAGCTGCCAAAAACGTGATAGTGGGTGGTAGTAGAGTGAATCGGGGTTATGGCCAGATAAACTTATCGCATAGAGGTAGGATACAATTAAGAAGCCGGCAATCAACAAGCCTGTTTTTGAATACAGCCTCCTGAAAAACAATAGTGCTAGGGGCCAAAATAGATAAAACTGTTCCTCTATTGATAGAGACCACAGATGCAGCAACGGCTTCGCATCCGACACCAAGTCAAAGTACCCAGTTTCCCCCATCAAGCAAAAATTTATCAAAAAAACTATTGCATATGAGGAATGCAACCCCAGCTGCTCGTACTCATCAGCAAACAATGCGAAATAGCCGAATATCAAAGTAGCAACAAGAACTGTTATAAGTGCAGGAAAAAGCCTGCAGATACGCCGGATATAAAAGTTTGAAAAGCTAAATGTTCCCTGCGACTGCTCACGGAATAGAAGAAGGGAAATAAGATAACCGGATATTACAAAAAAAATATCAACACCCAAGAACCCTCCTGGTAAGAGCTTTGGGTCTACGTGAAAAATGACTACACTCATGATGGCAATGGCGCGCATGCCGTCTATATCTGGCCGATATTGCAATTTCACTTCAGCGATATTCTTTGATTACTTCGTTCAACGTTTTGACCACCTTTTGCTGGTCTGCTTCTGCCAGATATGGGTGCATTGGCAAGCTTATGACACGCTCCGCCACCTCATTCCCCACAAATAAGCATGCCCCATGATCAGCCACAGCCCGTTGCTTATTCAACGGGATAGGATAATGTACCGCAACAGGAACACCTGCTTCTTTCAATCCCTCTTGCACATTATCTCGCCCTTCCACTTGAATCGTGTACTGAGCATAAACACTTGTATTATCTTTTCCGACATAGGGTGTCGTCGTCACACCGATATCCGCCAACAAATAATCGTAACCAGATGCAACTTTTTGACGTGACTTAACTTCTTCTGGAAAAAGCTCCAATTTTTGCAACAATATAGCTGCTTGCAGAGTATCCAGACGGCTGTTCACCCCGACTCTAATATGATGATAGCGCCGGTCCTGCCCATGCCTTGCAATTTGGCGAAGTACTGCAGCCAACTCTTCATCATTAGTAAAAATTGCGCCTCCATCTCCATAACAACCAAGTGGTTTACTTGGAAAGAAACTTGTACAGGCCACCGTAGTTAAGTTGCAGGAGTTTCGCTCTTTATAAGTTGAACCAAAACTCTGTGCACCATCTTCAATCACTGGGATAGAATATTTTTTCGCAATGACATTAATCGCATCAAAATCAGCACACTGCCCAAATAGCGAGACAGGAATAATCGCTTTTGTGCGAGGTGTAATCGCTTCCTCAAGTTTGCTCGGATCAAGATTATAAGTGCTTGGATCTATATCAACATAAACTGGTTTGGCACCTAGTAATGCAACAGTTTCCGCAGTTGCGATATAAGTAAATCCAGGCGTAATCACTTCATCGTCCGGCCCAATACCTAGCGCCATCTGGGCAATTTGCAAGGCGTCTGTTCCGTTAGCGCAAGTGATGCAATACTTAGCCCCAATGAAATCTGCCAGCTTCTCTTCAAGCTCTGCCACCTCAGGCCCTAGAATATACTGCCCATGAGCCAGAACCCGTTGTATTGCAGCATCTATTTTATCTTTAACGCGAGCTTGCTGTGCAGCCAGATCAATAAATTGCATTAGACCTTCTCATACTTGCTCAATGTTTTACCTTTAAGCTGATAGCAAACTCCAGAATCCGAACACAAAACCTTACTTTCACCTTCGACAGGTAAATCAAGCTTATTACCGAGCTCACTCATCCAGCCAATTTGGCGTGCAGGCACACCCACTACCAGTGCATAGTCAGCAACATCTTCATTCACAACAGCTCCCGCACCGACAAAAGCAAACCGTCCAATGGTCACACCACAAACAATGGTGCAATTTGCACCCAATGTTGCCCCCACTTTTACTAGAGTATCTCGATACTCATTCTTGCGTTCTACGAATGAACGGGGATTATAGACATTGGTAAACACCATGCTTGGCCCACAGAAAACTCCCTCCTCAAGAATTACATTATCATAGACAGATACGTTATTTTGAATCTTGCAGCTATCCCCAATAATAACTTTATTGCCAACAAAAACGTTTTGACCAAGAGAGCAGTTTCGGCCAATTGAAGCACCCGAACAGACATGCGTGAAGTGCCAGACACTCGTTCCCTTACCAATCTGAGCACCTTCATCCACAATAGCAGTACCGTGTACTTGATAGCCGCCCATTACCCATCGACCCTTGCAGCAAATGGATGGTATTCACCAGTCAAGCCCTTGACCATAGCTTCACGTATATCCTGAACGAGCTCAATACTTTGGCAAGCCTCATTCAAACCAAAACCACCTTCAGAAAGGATATGCTTGTAACTTTGGGTATGAAGATCGGTAAAACCATCTGAAAACTCTATTTCATCGCCATCAACTGTGATTGAACGATATGTTCTCTGGCCAGCTTCTTTTACTTCATTGGGGATATAGTCATAATTAACAGACAGAAACCATCGCACCCTGGCATGCTCCAACTCCATATACCCGGAATTGGTATCATCTTTCTTCACATGAACATCGTTGCGAGTAATTCCGCCGAAAATCCATGTCAGCATATCGAAAAAATGAACTCCGATATTAGTCGCAATGCCACCCGACTTATGCTCTTCACCTTTCCAGGAAGAGAAATACCAGTGCCCACGACTAGTCAGATAGGTAAGGTCAATATCGTATACTTTTCCTGGATTAGACTGCAGTTCGGAAAAGACCCTGTCTTTCAATGCGACAATGCTTGGATGCAATCTCAGCTGTAGAATATTAAACACCTTACACCCAGTTTCCTCCTCAACAACTCTCAGGCCATCAATATTCCAAGGATTGAGTACTAAGGGTTTTTCACAAATAGCATTGGCTCCACTTCGTAATGCGAATCTGATATGAGAATCATGAAGATAATTTGGAGAAGCTATCGCAACATAATCAACCTGTGTACCATTGCGCTTAAGTAAATCTACATGGCGATCAAATCTCTCAAATTCGACAAAAAAATCTGCATCAGGAAAATAACTGTCAATAACTCCCACAGAATCATTTCCATCTAGTGCTGCCACCAATCTATTACCTGTTTCCTTGATAGCCTTCATATGACGTGGTGCGATATAACCAGCGGCACCAATCAATGCAAAGTTCTTCATTTTTTATTTTGCCTATGTCTGCAGTATTTTATTTAATAACGAAAACTCCTAACCAATGGATTTTATGTACCAATCCATTGTTTCGGCTAACCCATCACTAACACGATATTGCGGCTGATAGCCCAGCCGCTTCTCGGCTTTCTCAATGGAAGCTTGAGAATGACGTACATCACCACGTCTAAAATCACGATAAACGGGCTTACCCTGATAAACCAAGCCACTATCTTCGAAAATATTCTGAATGGTATTAAACAAGTCACTCAGTGTTATTCTATCCCCGACAGCCACATTGAACACCTCCGAAGACTCAAGCTCGGTAGTTGCAGCCAACACGTTAGCTTGAACAGCATTCTCGATGTAACAAAAGTCACGACTAGTCTGGCCGTCACCGTTAATAACTATTGCTTCGCCCTTAATCATTGCGGCAATCCACTTTGGAATTACTGCTGCATATGATCCATCAGGATCTTGCCTCTTACCAAATACGTTAAAATATCTCAGACCAATTGCATGAAGACCATACGTGCTAGAAAAAACGCTGGCATATAGCTCGTTCACGTATTTTGTTACAGCATAAGGGGATAGAGGGTTACCGATAGCATCTTCAACTTTTGGTAACGCTGGGTGATCGCCATAGGTAGAACTGGAGGCTGCATAAACAAAACGCTCTACATTAGCGTCCCTAGCTGCTACCAGCATATTAAGAAACCCACCAATATTTGTTTCATTAGTGGTAACTGGGTCTTTAATGGATCGAGGCACTGAACCCAAAGCAGCTTGATGAAGGACATAATCAACGTCTTTACATGCGTCATTACACGTTTTCAGATTACAGATATCACCCTCGATAAAACTAAACCGTGCCCACTGCTTAACACCAACAGTTTGCTGTACTTCATCTAGGTTTCGCTGGTGACCAGTCACAAAGTTATCCAATCCAATCACCGTTTGGTTCAACCCCAAGAGAGCCTCAAGTAGGTTTGAGCCAATAAAACCTGCAACTCCCGTCACAAGCCACACCTTTGGATTAACTAACAAATTTTCTTTTATACTTTGGTAACGGCTCATAGAAAAACTCAATTTTTTGGATTTTTACAACCCAAAAACCAGAAACATCAGGTTAAATTCACTCATTACGATGACAATGAAAAACCCCTTAACAACCAATCATTATCCTCTTCTACAGCCGGATATCAGATTCATTTTCATTGAAAATATATTTAAGATCGTAGAGTACATGGCTCTCCTTACCCAAACCTCTTATATCTTTTACTCCCATATCTTTAAATTGTTGATGCGCTACCGCCAACACCAATGCATCATAGGTATCCGCATCAAGATGAGAAACTGGTGTAATTTTATATTCAGAAACTGCATCTTCCTCATTAACCCAAGGGTCGTACACATCCACAAGGATATTGTAGTCACCTAGCTCGCTGATTATATCTATGACCTTGCTATTTCGTAGGTCTGGACAATTCTCTTTAAAAGCCAGCCCCATAATAAGCACCCTAGAACCCTCTACCTGTATTTTCTTTTTAAGTAGCGCTTTAACTAATTGACTGGCAACATATCTACCCATTCCATCATTTATGCGTCGCCCCGCGAGTATCATTTCTGGATGATATCCTATAGCCTCTGCTTTATGAGTAAGGTAATAAGGATCAACACCTATACAGTGCCCACCAACAAGTCCTGGGCGAAAAGGTAAAAAATTCCATTTTGTGCCAGCGGCCTCGAGCACACCTTCAGTATCAATTCCCATCTTGTCAAAAATGATCGCTAGCTCGTTGATCAAGGCGATATTGACATCACGCTGTGTATTCTCAATCACTTTAGCTGCTTCTGCTATTTTTATGCTTCCAGCCTTGTGCGTACCAGCAATGATAATTTCTTTATAAAGATCATCGACAAAATCTGAAATTTTTGCTGTTGAACCTGAAGTAACTTTTTTGATATTAGCTACGCTGCGCTGCTTATCGCCGGGGTTTATCCGTTCAGGACTATATCCAGCATAAAAATCTTGATTGAAAACTAGCCCTGAAACTCTTTCAAGAACCGGCACACAGATTTCTTCAGTAGCACCTGGGTATACAGTAGACTCGTAAATTACAACATCACCTAACTTAAGAATAGAGCCCAATGTTTCACTGGCCATAATAAGTGGTGTTAGATCAGGCTGTTTATGAATATCAATAGGTGTTGGGACAGTGACAATATAAACATTACAAGTTTTTAGGTCTTCTGCGCTATTGGTAAATGTTAGTGCTTTTGCTGACAGCAGCTCCTCATCAGAGATTTCAAGCGTATGATCATGCCCTGCAGACAGCGCCTCAACACGCTGACCGTTTATATCAAAACCAACAACGTTCCTTTTTTTAGAAAACTCAACAGCGAGAGGTAGACCTACATAGCCTAAACCTATAACTGCCAGCTTAATTTCTTTTTGATCAAACGCCATAAAACTCGCCTACGAGATATCTATTCCAAGGAAAGAAAGCCTACATCATAATGGTTGGGGCACAGCCAATATCCTAAAGACTAGGCTGAGACTCTTGTACGCTTTTCTATACCTAGAAGTATCAACGCCACAAACATCCCTACCATCGCACCAAGAACTAACGATAACGAAACAATTAAACTTCGCTTTGGGCTTAACGGTTTATTTGGAATCACAGGAGGCCCATCCACCCGACTGAACTCAACCGATGAAAAGTCAATATCTAAACGTTTCAAATGTTCTACTTGTTGAAGAAACGGTCCTATTTTATCTATCACAAAAGCTTTATCATCACTTCTTGCCAATAGCGTCTCTATTTTCCTAGCTTTTCTTAAAAGCTCAATCTGACTTAACTTTTCTCGTATATTTGAATCAGAAAAGTCATCTGTTTTACGCTGCATCAATGCTTCGAGCTCTGCGTTCAAAAAATTCACACCAAGAAAATATAGAAGCTCGTTACGTTGATCATAATTATTAATCTCAGTACTAACCGCTCCCACTGAGGATTGAGTTTCTATTTGTTCAGAAAGAGTGGTCGGCCTAATAATATTAAGCTTGCTTGCAATAGAGACGGCTTCACTTAGCACCATGATTCGATCTTCACGTTTGTTTTTTGCCTTAGCTTGTAAAGCCGCAAGCTCATCTTCTGCTTTACTCAGAGCCAACTTGTTTTTTTCTGTGAGAACAATTATCTCATTTCGGCGCTCTTCTTCAGCAAACGCAATAATTTCAGTGATCTTATTTTTATTAAAATCTAGTTTTTTTGTACGCTTTTCTTCAAAGTCTTCTAAAAACCCCTTTACTGACAAACTCTCTGAAAAAGCTATAAATTCGTTCACCACTTTTGCTGCATATTGTGGGTCTCTATGCTCCATGGCAATTGAAGCATTTCTTACCTCTGACGCTCCATCTTCTTCTTTGCCAATGTCCGTCAACACCAGACTCTCGTCAAACCTCATAAAAAGCTGATCGTCAGTTAATGTTGTTTCATCACTGACAAACCCTGACTTAATCTCAGCAATATTAAAAAACCGCCTCCTAACTTCTTTTGACAGCGTGTTTTCTCGAAACACACGAAAGGCATCGTCAGGTGTGATTTTGTCAACACCCGACTGATTAATAACGATAAAATTAGTGGGGTTTGCAGACTTTATATAGGCTGTTACTTTATAGACAGGGGGGGTCACCCAGAGATACAGGACAGCTATCAATACAGATATTGCCGTTATGCCAGCGATCCACCAGCGCTTCCCCCAGAGATCGGCACAAAGCTGAAATAAATCTATTTCATCGGGATAGGTCGGATAAGATTCTTGAGGAGCTGCCTTCATGACAATATGTTAATCCTTCAACGTGCTGGATAGAGCCGGTGCGCGATTGTAACATTACAAATTTAAAACAGAACCACCCTGATAAGATTTTATCGGTCTAGTTAGCCGTTAGTTGATCTGTTACACAAATAAAAAAGGGCCTTGCTTTATCTCCCACTCTTACTCATGATTTCCGGTTTGCCTTTTGGACCACCCTCTTTATGGACTACATCTCAATACGCGGCGCGAAAACTCACAACTTGAAGTCGATAGACTTGGATTTACCTCGCGATAAGTTGATCGTCGTGACGGGGTTGTCGGGTTCTGGCAAGTCGTCTCTAGCCTTCGATACGCTGTATGCCGAGGGGCAACGCCGCTACGTAGAGTCGCTGTCTGCCTACGCTCGCCAGTTTTTATCGATGATGGAGAAGCCGGATGTGGAGCATATTGAGGGGCTGTCGCCCGCTATCTCCATCGAACAAAAATCCACATCACACAACCCACGTTCTACCGTTGGCACCATCACTGAAATTCACGATTACCTGCGTCTTCTCTATGCCCGCGTTGGGGAGCCACGCTGCCCTGAACACAACGAGCCACTAAAAGCACAAACGATCAGCCAGATGGTAGACCAAGTGCTTGCGTTACCCGAGGACTCTAAGCTGATGTTGCTGGCACCCGTGATCAGAGGGCGCAAAGGGGAGCATGCCCATATATTTCAAAGCCTCCGCGCACAGGGGTTTATCCGTGTTCGGGTAGACGGACTAGTGGTGGATCTCGATGATGTTCCAGAACTGGAAAAGAACAAAAAGCACGACATTGAGGTGGTGGTTGATCGTTTCAAAGTTAAGACTGACCTTCAACTTCGGCTATCAGAGTCATTTGAAACAGCACTTAACCTGTCAGAGGGTTTAGCCATCCTCACGGAAATGACCAGCCCTCAAGAAGAACCCAGCATTCCAGACATGCTGTTCTCTGCCCGGTTTGCTTGTCCGGTGTGCAACTACAGTATCGATGAGCTTGAACCCCGCATGTTCTCCTTTAACAACCCGGCTGGCGCTTGCCCGGGCTGTGATGGCTTAGGGGTTAAGCAGTTTTTTGATATCGACCGCGTGGTGCAATACCCCGAATGCTCTATTTCCGAGGGAGCCATTCGAAGCTGGGATAGAAAAAACCTCTTTTATTTCAATATGCTGACTTCTCTGGCAGATCATTACGGCTTTAACATTGACCACCCCTTCCAGGATTTGGCCCCACAGCACCAACAAGTGGTGCTGTTCGGCAGTGGCAAGGACGTGATTGATTTTAATTATGTGAATGACAAGGGCACCGTATTTAAACGCGCCCATCAGTTTGAGGGGATCATTCCCAATATGGAGCGGCGCTTCCGTGAGACGGACTCTCAGGGGGTGCGAGAAGACCTATCTAAATACATGAATACCCAGCACTGCCCTGAATGTGATGGTGCCCGGCTGCGCAAATCTGCACGGCATGTATTTATCGATGAGAAACCCCTTCCCGAGGTGGGCAATATTCCCGTCGGTGAACTGGCGAACTACTATGAAACCCTGCACCTGGAAGGTAGCCGAGGAGAGATCGCCGAAAAAGTCCTCAAGGAAATCCGGGATCGCCTGCGCTTTCTTGTGGATGTGGGGCTCAACTACCTCAACCTGAATCGAAGTGCAGAAACACTCTCCGGCGGTGAAGCGCAGCGAATTCGTCTCGCCAGCCAAATTGGTGCCGGGCTGGTTGGCGTCATGTATATACTCGATGAGCCTTCGATTGGTTTGCACCAGCGGGATAATGCACGGCTCTTGGCCACCCTCACCCGCCTCCGCGACCTGGGTAATACGGTGATTGTGGTAGAACACGATGAAGATGCTATCCGCGAGGCCGACTATATTGTCGACATTGGCCCCGGGGCCGGAGTACACGGCGGAGAAATTATCGCCACAGGCTCCTATGATGACATTCTCAATGAGCCTCGCTCGCTAACCGGTGACTATCTCTCGGGGCGAAAAGCCATTGTGATCCCGGAAAAACGCACTGAAACCAATAATAAATGGCTGAAGTTAAGCGGTGCCAGCGGCAATAATTTACAACAGGTCGACCTGGAAATACCCATTGGGTTATTCACTTGCGTTACCGGGGTTTCCGGTTCGGGAAAATCTACCCTGATCAATGAAACGCTCTACCCCATAGCGGCAACAGAACTCAACAATGCCACCACATTAAAGCCAGCCACACACCTGTCTATTGAGGGCATGGAGCACCTCGACAAGTGCGTGGACATCGACCAAAGCCCGATTGGCCGCACCCCGCGCTCCAATCCCGCTACCTATACCGGCATCTTTACGCCCATCCGCGAATTGTTTGCGGGCACCCAGGAATCGCGTTCCAGGGGCTACAAGCCTGGCAGGTTCAGCTTTAACGTCAAAGGTGGTCGCTGTGAAGCCTGCCAGGGTGACGGCGTGACCAAAGTAGAGATGCACTTCCTGCCGGACATTTATGTGCCCTGTGATGTTTGCAAAAGCAAGCGCTATAACCGTGAAACGCTGGAAATCCATTACAAGGGTAAAAACATTCACGAAGTGCTGGAAATGACCGTCGAAGATGCCTGTGAATTTTTCGACGCAATTCCTTCTATCTCAAGAAAACTGCAAACCCTTATTGATGTAGGACTGTCCTATATCAGACTGGGGCAGTCGGCCACAACCCTCTCTGGCGGCGAGGCGCAGAGAGTCAAACTCTCCAAGGAACTCTCCAAGCGAGATACGGGGAAAACACTCTATATTCTCGATGAACCCACGACGGGGCTTCACTTTCACGACATCCAGCAACTACTGGCCGTACTACACCGTCTACGCGACCACGGAAACACTATGGTGGTGATCGAACACAACCTGGACGTGATCAAAACTGCAGATTGGCTGGTGGATCTGGGCCCCGAAGGAGGCTCTGGTGGCGGTCAAATTATCGCCACAGGTACACCGGAGGATGTTGCTACCGCTACGCACTCTCATACCGGACACTTTTTGAAAAAACTTCTGGTGTAATTCTGACGGTGAGGGGTCGTCAATCTCGACGATAACCCCTCACAAAATACCCTTATAAGTCTAATTTAAGAATTATGAACCCCAGGCAATTTCTCTCTAAAACCCCCTCATCTTGCCGCTAAAATCTTCGTAGTCTAGTAAAGAAGCGCTACCTTTTAACCTATTAGAGCATCACCTTTTGCCGTAAAAGCCAACTTAAAATGGTGTATCAGAGAAACGTAAAGCACCTAAAAACAAGTCTTCCT
>JBFIJM010000017.1:0-20549 GCA_041600715.1 Saccharimonadales bacterium (SeqCode)
CCTCTGTAGTGGCTTGGTGGTTGGTTGGGTCGCTTTGAGCTAGAAATAGCCGGTTACCTCGAGCAAAAAGTGGCAGCACTTGATGCTTCTGTATTAATCGCTTCTTAATCTTATCTTTTGGGCAGGTGCCTAGGTTATGAGATTCAATGTCATACAGCGGAATGCCGAACTCGTTGGCTGCCACTGAGGCTATTAGATGAGCGGGTAGCAGATGGTTGTTGGTGAGGTAGTGAACAAAGTTAACCTTTTGGATTTCGCTGTCAGAGATAGCCTGTAAAGCTGTGTTCTCATCCAGTAAGCCATCGGTCACTAGCCGCTTTGGCAGTCCTTTCAATTCGTTGGGGGTGTTCATGGTAAGCTGACTACCTGTCGTTGCTTGTAATGAGAGATGGTGTGATGTTAATACACGGAAGGCCTGCGGGCTAGCGTGTTAAGTTTAAGAAGGTGGTTTAATACATTTTTGTGTGAAAAGTGACAATTATTGGCAGGCTGTGTTTGCGCGTATTGTGTGAGTTTAGGGTTTTAGTAGATTGGCATGCTGATTGCAGTCTAAGTTGCTGTGTTTGAATGTTATTAGACTCTTGAGGGAGAAAGACGATGAAGAAACAAGTACAAAAGGGTTTTACCCTGATTGAATTGATGATTGTGGTAGCCATTATCGGTATTTTGGCAGCAGTAGCGCTACCCGCGTATCAAACTTATATCATCAAGTCGAAAATGTCGGAAGTGATTATGGCAACCAGTCAATGTCGCACGGCGGTTTCAGAGGTGTATCAAACCGCCGATAGTGGCCCTGGCGCTGATGCCTGGGGTTGTGAGGACTCAGGCGGTTCTACTGGTGTTACTAAATATGTTGCGAGTATTGCTACAACAACGGATGGTCAGATAACGGCTACGGTTCAGGATATTGATAGTGAGGTTGATGCCGGAACGATTACCTTGACGCCTTACTACTCTGATACCGCGCTGATGGCGGTTGGCTCGCACATGGGTAAGCAGGTATTCAAGTTTAAGTGTTCGGCCGGATCAGGTATTGATGGGAAGTATCTGCCTGGCTCCTGTAAATAGTAGCTCTTATGTTGCAAGCATAAAAAAACCCCATTTAATGGGGTTTTTTTATGCTTAAATACTTTTTATGTTAATTCTCGACAGTAAATAAATATGTCTACTTCAGCAATATCTACAAAATTAATGAAACAGATTCTGGTTAAATATGGATGGCTGGTACTGGGGCTTTTTTTGTTGGTTGGGTTAATCAACTTTTATCAAATACTGATGGTGGCACCTGATACGGTAGGGATGAAGGCATTTAAAGTGGCAATGTTTTCTAGTCCAGGTTTTTTGCTGGATCTAGCCTGGTTTTTGTTTGCGACTATTCTAGTTCATATTGTTTTTGTGATAACTCTCTGGTTGAGTACAGCGGGTTGGTTGTCAAAGTTGGTGCTTAATGAGCGGCAGCGTAAGCTTAGTGTTTATTGTTCGTTTGTAGTGGCTTGTGTTTGGATGTTGATTCTCAGCGCACGTCGTTATCCCAATATGCCGAGTGGGTTTGTTCAGCACAATTCCGCCTTGATGGCTGATGTGACTTTATACTTTTTGTCAGCTTTGGTTGTTCTCTCGTTATTGATCAGTATATATTTTCTTACAAATACCAAGCTGCGAAGAATAGCCTTAGGTCTTACAGTGTTTATTTTTGGTGGTGTAGCTTTTGGGCCAACCTTTATATCCAACACGAATGCAAATATCACTTCTTGGTCAAGCAGCACTCATCCGAACATACTGATTCTTGGTGTTGACTCGCTACGCCCTGACGAAACAGGCTACTTTGGCAGTAGCGGGCAATTAACTCCAAATATCGACAAATTTTTAAAAAATAGTACGGTTTACCCCAAAGCTTTTACGCCTTACGCTAGGACATTTCCAGCATGGATGAGTATTCTTACAGGAAAGGAGCCGGTTAACCACAAGGGGCGTTTTAATCTGATTGATCACGCCCGCTTAGATAAAACACAGACTCTTCCTTGGTGGTTGAAAGAGCAGGGCTATCGAACTGTGTATGGTTTTGATGAAAGGCGCTTTAATAATATTGATGAATCATTTGGCTATGATGCAGTAGTTGGTCCAAAGCCTAGTGCTTTGGGTTTTGTGCTCGGTCAGTTTGACCACCCAATCATAAATTTGTTGAGTAATTCGGTAGTTGGTAAATATTTGTTTCCAGAGATGTATCTGAATCGTGGAAGAGCGGGTAATTACGATCCTGAGCGTTATAACGAAGCACTTTTGAGTGAAGTTATTAAGGAGGGTGGCGCTCGGCCTGTTTTTTTGAGTGCTCATTTTTTGTTGCCTCACTTTCCCTGGTATTCACGGGATGTAGAAGAGCTTGGTCAGTTTGTGATGCCGGATGATCCCGCAGAAAAATTTGCATATCAGTATCGCATGATGGTGAAGCAGGTTGATAGGCAGTTTGGTCAGTTTATGGCGCAGTTGGAAAAGGCTGGTGTTTTGGATAATGCCTATGTTTTTCTGCTGTCTGATCATGGTGATGGTTTTAAGTTTGAAAAAGATATATTGACGCCAGCAAGAGATGATATGCCTTTTGAGGTTGAGACGGATACCCGTGGTCACGCAACCAATGTGCTAAATTTGGGGCAGTACAAAGTGTTATTAGCCGGTAGGAGTTATGGGTCGGAGAAGTTTCAGCCTGGTCAAATAAACGGTAATGCCTCTTTGATTGATATTGTGCCAACCATTCTTGAGATTCTTGATATTCCTGCGGTGGATAAAAATATTGATGGGTTCTCGTTGCTGTCTAGTACGGTAGAGTTGCGTAATAAAAGAGGGTTATTCCTTGAAAGTGGTTTTCAAACGCTGTCTGTTACTGCTGATGATATGACGATTGATAAGGTGGTTAGTGAAGGAATCAAAGCCTATACCGTAAACCAGCAGGGTAAGTTGGTGGTAAGGGATATTTGGTATGACAATGTTTTGTCCTCCAAGCACCGGGCCGTAGTGCAAGGTGACTGGCAGCTATCGATGATTCCCGGTATGGGTGAATACATGGTGCTGACGAATATCCCTGAAAAAAAATGGTGGTCATTGGCTCAGTATGATGGCGATGCGCCATGGGGCGGTATGTTAAAAAATCTGTGTAGGCATTATAAGGGTGAACCAGGATTTGATGGAGCGGGCGTCTGTTCGAAGGGTGCCCTATAAGATGTGTAGGTCTTGGACTTGATGGGGTAAGGTGGTTATTGGTAAGAAGCATTGCTGGCGCATTGGGAATCGAGAAGTCATGTCTTCATTGCCCTCCTAGGAGTCTATCGGTGTTCTAAGAGTAAGTGCGGCATATTGATATTCTGTAGCAAATAACAAAATAGGGAAATATTTTGTCTGTTCACCCACTTGTTGTCGACCTGGATGGAACTTTGATTTTAACGGATGTATTACATGAGTCTGCGTTGCAGCTTTTCAGAAGCAAGCCGGCACAGATTGTTTGGTTGCCGTTTTGGTTGTCTGGTGGTAAAGCTAGGCTGAAGCAGAAGCTGGCAAGCAGCGCAACATTTGATCCCGAAAACCTTCCATATAATGACGAGTTGGTAGAGTGGTTAAAGCGGCAATATGCTAAAGGGCGGAAGCTGATTCTTTGTACAGCTTCTGACCGATCATTAGCAACCCAGATCGCTTCACATCTTAAAATCTTTGAAGACGTCATTGCCAGTGATGGCGTCACCAATGTTTTAGGCAAAAAAAAAGCTGAATTGTTGGAGCAGCGTTTTGGTGAGAAAGGTTTTGACTATGTTGGCAACTCAAGGGCGGACATCCCAGTGTGGGAATCTTCCTGTCATGGGGTTGTTGCGAACGCTGCCCCCCAGATAATTAAAGAGGCAGAGAGGGTCTGTCAAGTCGAACATGTCTTCCCCAGGCGATCAGCCGGATGGTTTGCCTGGTTGCAAACAATGCGTGTCCACCAATGGTTAAAAAATCTACTGCTTTTCGTCCCCCTTTTAGCTGCACATGAGATCGGCAGGCTGGATGCATGGATAGTGCTGATGTTTGCATTCCTTTCTTTTAGTTTCTGCGCATCCTCTGCATATGTGTGTAATGATTTGTTAGACCTAGAAAGTGATAGGCATCATCCCCGTAAAAGAAACAGGACTTTTGCGTCCGGCCATATTCCTGTTTGGAAGGGAGTTTTGGCATCCCCTGTGCTGCTAATGGCAGGGCTAATCATCGGTGGTTTTGTTAACTGGGGCTTTTTAGCCTGGTTAGTGTGCTATTTTTTTCTGACCTGTGCATATTCACTGGTGCTCAAGCGATTAATGTTGATTGATTGCTTGACGCTGGCCGCCCTCTATACCATGCGCGTCGTTGCCGGTGTGGTCGCAATTGGTCAGGAGGCCTCATTCTGGTTGTTGGCATTTTCAGTCTTTTTGTTCCTTTCCCTGGCCTTCGTTAAGCGCTATACAGAGCTGGGCGTGCAATTGGAAAATGGTCGGGAACAAGTTCATGGGCGCGGCTACCTAACCACCGATCTTCCCCTTATACAGATGATGGGTATCACCTCAGGTTATGCATCAGTGGTTGTGCTCGCGTTGTATCTGAACAGTAATTCAGTGACGAGTTTGTACCAATTCCCCGAGGTTGTATGGGGAACTGTTCCGTTGATGCTGTTTTGGGTGAGCTGGATGTGGATGCAAGCCCACAGGGGAAAGATGCATGATGATCCACTGGTTTTTGCCTTGGAAGATAAGGCGAGTCTGGTAACTGGTGTGCTGTTTTGTGCTGTGCTCTTTGTGGGTGCTGTGGGTTAGCCATGGTAGCTATAACATCATGGGGAAGACTCTCGCATGAAGAGCACACAGTTACAGCCATAGTGAACCGAGAGCAGGCAGAATCAGTGCTTTGCCAGAATAAACCTGGCATTGCCTATGGCATGGGGAGAAGCTACGGTGATGCATGTTTGAATCCGGGAGGTAGAGTTTGGGATACGCGGGGCCTAGACCGTTTTATCAGTCTGAACGAACTGACTGGGCAATTGGTTTGTGAAGCAGGGATCTTGCTTCAGGATATTCAAAAGCTAGCTGTACCGAGAGGGTGGATGCTTCCCGTGACGCCAGGTACACAGTTTGTGACTGTTGGGGGAGCTATTGCGAATGATGTGCACGGTAAAAACCACCATGTGTTTGGGACTTTTGCGCATCATGTGCGCTCAATCACACTACTGCGCACTGATGGTGAAATTATTAAATGTGGGCCTGACTGTCGAGAGGGCTGGTTCTCGGCCACAGTAGGTGGTGTGGGGCTAACAGGGTTAATTCTAACTGCTGAACTTCAGTTGCGGCCGGTTTCAAGCCCTTGGTTGGATACAGAAACAATTCCATTTTCATGCCTGAAAGAGTTTTTACAACTGGCAGACAGCTCAGAGACGGATTGGGAGTATACGGTTTCTTGGATTGATTGCCTTTCAGTTGGTGTGCGGGGTTTGTTTACACGAGGGAATCATGCAGGTTCTTCGGGTCTGCAAGAACCTGCCACGCGATTCAAGTCCATGCCCTTTGAGCCTCCCTTTTCTATGGTAAATAAGTTGTCTCTACGCATGTTTAACGCTGCTTACTATCAATTGGGGAAATGGCGGGTTGGGAAGGCATCAGAGCACTACAAGCATTTTTTCTACCCTTTGGATAGTATCCTTGGTTGGAACAAAATGTATGGCCCGAAGGGTTTCTTTCAGTATCAATGTGTTATTCCAAGGGGGGAAGCCGAATCCGCAATTCAAGAACTACTAAATGTAATCTCCAGTGAACGCAGAGGCTCCTTTCTTACTGTGTTGAAGGCGTTTGGTAATCGTGAGTCCTTGGGAAAGCTAAGTTTTGCTCGTTCCGGCGTGACATTGGCTATGGATTTTCCCAATGAGGGAAATAGAACAAAAGAGGTATTCAAACAACTGGACAGTATCGTTGCAGAGACCGGCGGGCGAATTTATCTGGCAAAAGATGCCCGGATGTCCCGAGATTTTTTTGAAAATAGTTATCCGGAATTAACGAGCTTCCTGCCCTATAGAGATCCAGGCATTTCTTCAGCATTGTCTCGTCGACTATTGGGATCTTGACATGGGCGTGCGCAACAAAAGGATAGTAATAGTTGGTGCAACATCGGCAATTGCTGAACATTGTGCCAGGTACTGGGCAGAGGAAACTCCCTCAGAAATGATCCTGGTTGGACGAGATCAGTCAAAACTTGAAATAGTGGCTCAGGATCTGCGTGTCCGTTCGCCTGCCAGTACTATTGCATCCGTTGTGATTGATTTTCTACAGCCAGAGGCGATTCAGGGCTTTGTTGAGGGGATCTATGCAAATGGTTCAGTAGATATTGTCTTGATTGCTCATGGTGTATTGCTTGAGCAGAAGGCGTGCCAGGCAAACCTCGTTGAGTGTAAAGCGACTCTTAACGTGAATGGGATTTCTCCCGTTGTGTTTGCCGAGGCTTTTGCGACACAGATGGAAAGAGTCAATAAGGGTACCTTGGCGATCATTGGCTCTGTTGCGGGAGACCGAGGAAGAAAGTCTAACTACATTTATGGCGCTGCCAAGAGCATGGTTTCAACTTATGCGGGAGGTCTCCAGCATAGGCTGGCTGGCACCCAAGTCAAAGTGATTCTTGTGAAACCTGGTCCAACAAATACACCAATGACTGCACAGTGTCTCGGAATTAGGCTGGCACCAGTTCATGCCGTGGCAAGGAGGATTGTAAAAGGGATCAATCTAGGAAGACCTGTAATTTACGCGCCTTTGAAATGGGCGCTGATTATGTTGGTGATACGGCATATACCTAGAAATATTTTTAACAGGTTAGATATATAGCAGGCGATACAGCTTTTGTGTGGGGCGAGGAATGGGGTTAAAGCAAAAAGTAGATTGGCAGAAAATAACAGCATATATAGCCTTGATGGCTTTGTTGGGCGCGGTTCTTGTAGCTGTGGTCTATTCTGGGCAACCGCTCCTGGATCGCCATGCCTTTAGGCAGACACAGACCGCCTTAACCTCATATTGGTTTATTCAGGAAGGATTTCAGCTTGCATATCAGACGCCTGTGCTTGGTCCGCCGTGGTCTATACCCTTTGAATTTCCGCTATATCAGTTATTGACTGCTTGGCTTGCGGAAGCGCTTGATTGGCCGCTTGAGCCGGTGGGGCGGTTGCTCAGCTTTTCTTTTCTTTTGGCAACGTGCATTCCGGTTCGCTCGATTACAAAACAACTGAAGCTCAACCCATCAGTTTTCTATGTTTTTGTAGGTCTTCTGTTCTCGTCACCAATATATATTTATTGGGGCAGGACATTCATGATTGAGTCTACAGCCTTGTTTTTTAGTGTCCTGGCAATCAAATATTTTGTCGATATCTACGCAGAGGGGTTAAGACTTCGAAGGCTGTTGGCATTTTCTGCCTGCTTGATTTTGGCTGTGCTGCAGAAAGTAACTACTGCTTTGCCTGTGCTGGCCATGTTGTGCGTGGTGGCCGGCGTTTTCGAAAGTAAGAGCTTGTGGTTGCAGAGAAAGGTTGAATGGAAAAGGCTCCTTTCAATGGGGATGATGGGTTGTCTGATTCCGCTACTAGTAGGTGTCCTATGGGTGGAGTTTACAGATCAGGTTAAGATGAATAATCCCGCGGGTGTGCAGTTCACTTCGTCAGCGTTAAAGGGATGGAATTGGGGAACTATAGATCAGCGATGGTCTTATAAGCTGGTATACGAGGTGATCTGGTCGCGTATTTTTGTGGGTAGCTTGGGTGGCACTTTTGGCCTTTTTTTGCTCGCCCTGCCGTTTATGTATAAAGGTGAAGGTAGGTATGCCTTATTGGTCGCTATCGCATGTGGTCTGGGATTGTCTCCATTATTTTTGTTTTCTAATCTGCATATTGTCCATGATTATTACCAGTTTGCTAACGCGATTTTCATGATCTTTGCTCTTGCTATTGTGATAGGCAGTGTAGTTAATGATCGCATTGGCCCACAGGGGACAGTCGTTGCCATGTTGTTGGTAATGGGAGTGAGCTACAGTTCCTTTGCGAGCAGCTATTTTCCCTTTGTCATCAAACAGTTTGGTAGCGATAACGGAGTGCTGGCAATTTCCGAAGTGCTTAAGAGAGAAGTGCCTCGGGGTGCCCAGTTTGTCGCTTTCGGCAATAAGTGGAGCTCTACGTTTTCATATCTCTCTGAGCGGAAGTCATTTACGGTGCCGAAAAGATTCAAGCGTTATGGCGATGTGGTAGCTCACCCAGAGCAATATGTTGAAAAGGGTAATTTGGGGGCAGTCGTTTCGTGTGAAAGGGAGCGGTCTATCATACAAGGTGTTCTTTATTATGCTGCAAACAACTTCTGGAAAGTTGGTGTGGTCGGAGGATGTCTTCTGGCTACACCCAAAAAGAACACGATGTCTGATGAAGTGGCGAAGGTTAGCTGTGAAGGAAGTATCGACGAAGTGGAGGTGGTGGAAGACGGCGATCTGGCAATGTTGCACATCTCTGGCTGGTCGCTAATGCATGGAAGTAAGAAGGTTATTCCCGACTCGGTTGAGGTTTCCATTTCAGATGGGAAGAATTACAGCAATAGGATGGAAGCATTAAGCATTCCGCGAGTTGAGGTTAATCGACGGTTGGGGTTAAACGAAAAGACATTTGGAGGTTATTCGGTGGTGATCCCCGAAAAGCTTCCTGACGGCGAATATGTTGTAAACGTAGTGCAGTCGAGAAATGGACGCACTGAGCTTTGTGAATACAACAAGCGGGTTCTGATTGGTGGAAGGTCTGGTAACTAAAGATACAAAGGTCATTTTGCCCGGTGGGGCAGGGCTGGTCGGCCAGAATTTGGCAGTAAGGCTGGTAGAGCAAGGGCATACGGATATTGTTGTCATAGACAAGCATCGTAAAAACCTTCTGCGCCTGAAACAGATATTGCCTGAAGTAAGCGTTATTGAAGCAGATCTGGCGCTACCGGGAGAATGGCAGCATCAGTTTGTAGGGGCTGGTGTGGTAGTAATGCTTCAGGCTCAAATAGGTGGGCTCAATTACAGGGACTTCGTGAGAAACAATGTCGAGTCCACAAAGTTGGTCATTGAAACGATCAAGGCAGAGGGTAGTGCCCGGTTAGTGCATGTTAGCTCTTCTGTGGTTGAGTCTATGACTGAGGACTTTTATACAGTAACAAAAAAAGAACAAGAAAAAATCGTGCTTGAAAGTGGGTTGGATACACCTATTCTTCGGCCTACTCTAATGTTCGGGTGGTTTGATCGGAAGCATCTTGGCTGGCTTTCTCGTTTTATGCAACGTGTCCCCATTTTTCCGATTCCCGGGAACGGTCGCTTCATGAGGCAGCCTCTGTATGTTGGCGACTTTTGCAACATTATCATCAGTTGTATCAAGAAAGAAAGAAAAGGCGGTATCTATAATATTTCTGGTCAAGAAAAGGTCGATTATATTGATATTATCTATGCCATTAAATCTGTAATAGGCTCAAAAGCTGTTGTTGTCCGAATACCCTATACGGTTTTCTATGTGTTGCTTTTTCTTTGGGGAGTATTTGATAAAAATCCACCGTTTACCGTTCAGCAACTCACGGCTCTAAGTGCCCACGACGAATTTGAGCTGATAGATTGGCCGAGGATTTTCAATGTCCCGGCAACAAAATTTGAAGATGCCATTAACGAGACTTTTAACGATGCCCGTTATAGCAACGTTATCTTGGACTTTTAAGTAATGTCTAATAAGAACATAAAAATAGCAGTTTTGGGCGCAGGCCCGATGGGGTTGGCTGTGGCCTACCAGCTGGTAAAAGATGGTTATAAGCCTGTCATATACGAGGCTGGTGATAGAGTTGGAGGAATGACTGCCTCATTCGACTTTGGCGGGGTAGATATAGAGCGTTTCTACCATTTTCACTGCGTATCTGACCTAGCGTTTTTGGAATTACTGGAAGAGTTGGGAATCTCGGATAAGATGTGCTGGGTCGAGACAAAGATGGGCTTCTGGTACAACGGATGTCTGCAGGCATGGGGGAACCCATGGGCACTTTTAAGATTTAGAGGACTTGGTTGGTTGGCCAAACTGCGCTATGGAATGCATGTCTTTCTTGCCACAAAAAGAGAGAGATGGCATTCGCTGGATAAGCTCGCGGCCACAGAATGGATAAGAAGGTGGGTCGGTAAAGATGCCTATGATGTTCTTTGGAGAAAACTGTTTGAGCTTAAATTTTATCATCTGTCATCGGATGTCTCCGCAGCCTGGATCTGGAGCCGCATTAGGCGAATAGGAAGATCGCGCTACAACCTTTTCAAAGAAAAACTTGGTTACCTTGAAGGGGGCTCTCCCGCCCTCATGGAGGCCATGAAAAATAGCATTGAAAGCGCCGGGGGAGAGATACGCCTGAATACGCCTGTGGTGCAAGTTGAAATGGATGAGGTGAGTGTCAATGGGATAAAGACGGCATCAGGGATTGAAAATTACGAAACGATAATAAGCACCATCCCGCTGCCCTATGTACCCAAAATAATGTCAGCGCTGCCTGCTGAGATGCTCGGTAGGTACGAGTCAGTAAAAAATATCGCTGTTGTTTGTGTTATTGCCAAGTTGAGGAAAAAAGTATCAGAAAACTTTTGGGTGAATATCAACGATGCGGAAATGGATATTCCGGGAATGGTTGAATACTCAAATCTGCGGCCAATGGATTGCCATATTATCTATGTACCATTTTACATGCCCGGGGATCACCCTAGGTATGCTGAGGCCGATGAGGTGTTTGTTGACAAGGTCTGTAATTATCTTAAAAAAATCAATACCGATCTTATGGATGAAGATATTATAGATATAAGGGCCAGTCGTTATCGGTTTGCGCAGCCCGTGTGTGGCCCTGGTTTTTCGGAAGTGCTGCCGCCAATTCGACTGCCAGTGAAAGGTTTGTTTGTGGCAGATACGTCCTACTATTATCCGGAGGATAGAGGTATTTCGGAAAGTGTGGAAATGGGTAGAGGGATTGCTAGAGAGGCCATAGAAGAATGACCCAGGGAAAAGAGTTCGTTGGATTTTTTGTGGTGGGTGGTATTGCTGCTGCAGTGAATTTTTCAAGTCGTGTGCTTTATTCGTTATGGCTTGACTTTTCTACGGCTATTGTTTTCGCATACATAAGTGGAATGATTGTGGCGTTTGTCTTGGTCAAGTGCTTTGTTTTTACAGCAAGCAAAAATAGTATTCATCATTCAATAATGTATTTTGTCCTTGTTAACGTATTGTCTTTGTCAACTACATGGGCGACAAGTATTTCCTTGGTTTATTATGTTCTGCCTTTTCTTGGCGTGGTTAAGTATGTGAAAGAGATTGCGCATGGCGTGGGATTGGCTATACCCGCCTTTCTGAGCTATTTTGGGCATAAGTATCTTACGTTTAAGTGATATTAGTAGGCTCATAGGGTAAGAGTTAAGTCTCATTATGGGTATGTATTACTCGAACAATATCTCGCTGACCTGTAAAATTTGACTACTTAAGTATTGAGTTGTGTATGCTGAAAATTATGGCAGTTGATAGACCCCTGGCAAAGGTTTTGTTGTCGGGGGCATTGTTTTTCGCTTTGGTTTTGTTTGTCAACTGGGATGCCCGGTTCGAAAAGCCAGTATGGGATACGGTCGGTGGTGTTTTTGCACCTGCAATCTATCTCTGTGAGACTGATTTTGACTTTATTTCTTTGCTTTCAGAGGAAGGTTTCCCCCAAGCCGGTCCTAACGTTCATGTGTTTACTCCCATAACTCCTGTAACAGCAGTAGTCATGTGGCTCCTCGAGGGAAATAATCAAGGCATCTACCTCACACTACATATGATCCAGTTCGTTCTTACTGGGTTGTTATTGAGCATTTTATTTTGGTTCTGTAAGCCATCGTTTGGATTGTTCGCGTCTTTAGGGATTGTGCTGGCGACATTTTTCTTTCCTCCTTTTCTTGTGCAGTCTCGGTATATGTACATGGAAATCGGAGGAAGTTTGTTTGTTCTGTTGGCGTATGCAGGTTGGGTTAGAGGTCAATATAGATTGGCTTCAGTGTCAGTGGTGGTGGCTTGTGCAGTGAAATCATTTGGCCTACCTGTTATGTTGGCCCTGAATTTTCTTTTATTACTTGAGAAAGGCGATAGGGTTCAACGACTTAAATATATTCTCCCAACAACTCTATCCTGTATTGCAATTGAAGCTGTACGTTGGGTGCAGGGAACTAATATGTCATCTTCGGCAAGGGGCGATTACCTCAGCTATTTCTTCAATCAGTTTTACAGCCGATTGTCTCAAACGCCAGATATGTTATTCATAATTCTTGTTTTACTCGTAGGTGGGGGTTGGTTTTTGTTAAAAAACTCATGGTCATTTGGGGGGAGGTTTATTGGTAAAAAAGGCCAAACACTAGATGTTCAGGAAAGGATGTTTCTGGCTGGGATGCTCATCATCTTTTCCTTTGTCAGTTTTATAGCAATAGTGCCTTTGTCTGGGAAAGGGTTTTATCCGTTAACTAGGTACTATATGTGGATATGGCCTGTGCTGGTTGTTACCCTATGCTCTTTTTTGTATTGCGTTCTTAGTCGGTTTCAGGAAAAGAAATTGTCTGTATCTACATTAAATGCCGTAATTTCTGGTGTTGTTTTTTTGTGGGCTATTTTTTTCTGGGTAAATAAATCGGGAAAATTTTATCCGCATTTTGGTGAAGATATAACGGCGTTTTCAATTGCTGAACGAAGTCTCGAATATCAATCATTCAATAAGTTGCAATCTTCTTTGCTTGCAACCGCCGAAAAAATTGAAGAAGGTGATGTTTACCTGAATCTCTTTGACACTTATTACACATCCAGCCCGATAATGGGATATGTGAAATCGACTAAACCTAATTTTAAGAATATTCTTTCGTACCATAAAAATCAGACTGATATAAATGAATACCCCGACAAATTTTTTATGGTGCTAAGTAATGTCGCCCATGGTGGTCATTATATGGGTGCTATCCTTACACAGGCACTTAAGGATAGAGAGTCCTATAAAGTCGAGTTGTTAGACCAATATGATGTGGATGGATTTAAAGGGTCAATAATTGGTGTGTCTAGAATTCAATAATGTAATTTTTTTATAGGTGAAATTATTGTGAGCTTAAAGGGTAATCGCCCAAATGTGCTAGCTATAGTAGTTCCTTGCTATAACGAGTCTGAAATCATTGAAACCACTATTGCAGCCCTTTCAGAAAAACTGAATGAATTGATTGCAGTGGGATTAGCGTCAGATTCAAGTTTTATCTGCTTTGTCGATGATGGAAGCAGTGATGAGACGTGGGGCCTGATAGAGAAACATGCTGATTCTGGTGAGCGGGTGCGCGGTGTGAAATTGGCTGGAAATGTGGGACATCAGAAAGCACTATTATCCGGTTTGGAATACAGTGCTGAAAAAAGCGATTTGGTGCTCACTATAGACGCAGATTTACAGGATGATCTAAATGTACTCGAGAAGATGCTTGAAAAATATCAGGCCGGTGCTGAAATTATATTTGGAGTCCGAAATGATAGAAGCACAGATAGTTGGCTTAAAAAGGGTACGGCTAGCCTTTACTACCGACTGATGGAGTTTTTCGGTGTTAACACTCTGAAAGATCATGCTGATTTTCGGTTGATGGCAGCTAAAGCTGTTCGCGCTCTAATGAGTTTTCCAGAGAGAAATATGTACATACGGGGTGTATGTGTCTCAATGGGATTTCCCTGCTCGATAGTTTACTACGGAAGGCAGGCCAGAATTGGCGGAGAGACAAAATACACCCTCTCTAAAATGCTGTCCTTGGGCTGGGATGGTATTACGTCTTTCAGTGTGTTTCCTTTGCGATTGATATCGTTGCTCGGGGTGCTTTTTTTTCTGGGGGCTCTTATGGTCTCGCTTAGGATTGTTTATGCACATCTGTTTCTTGATACGACCATCCCGGGGTGGTCATCTATTGTGTTACCCATTTTTATGCTAGGTGGAATCCAATTGCTATCCTTGGGAGTAATAGGGGAATATGTTGCAAAAATCTATATGGAAACGAAAAGAAGACCAAGGTATTTGATTGATAAGATCGTTGGTGAATAGTCATGAAGTTTAATGCTTAAACAATGTTGTGTTCAGCTCTTTCGTCGTCTTATCGAATTACTGAGGTGGTAGTTTTGGATGATTGTGTGACGGACGCCATAGTTGTACTGATCGAGTTAATAAAATACTCGGGTGTCTCAATAGCCTATAACCCTACCAATCTGGGCTCAGTGGCTACTTAAGAGTGCTTAATGAGTGGGGTTGATTTAAGTGGATTTATCGCATGTTTGGGTTGGGGTTGCGTGTATTTATATATAAAGAGGTTTTTGGTTGCTGGGGCTATTAATACGCTGTTCGCGTATTTGTTGCTCGCAGTATTTCTTTTTTTTGGTGCTCATTATACGCTGGCAACTTTTATGGCGGGAGTCCTGCCAATACTTAGCGGATACTTCCTGCATAAAAACTACGTTTTTCTATCAAATAAAGGGAATTTTTATTTGTATGTGGCCATTTTCTCTGTTATCTATTTATCCAATATATCTATTCAGTATGTTTTTTTGTTGTTTTACGATAATGGTTATTTTGCAGGACTTTTTTCCACAGTTATTTGCTGCCCGTTATCATTTTGTTTGATGAAGTATTCAGTGTTTAGTAGTGAATAAAAGTAAATTTCAGTTTCTACTATTTGTTTTTTATGGGGCGTATGCTGGATTTTAATAAAGAAATTTTAAGTGGCGACTATGAGTGAGCCCTTGGTCTCAATTTGTATCCCTTCGTTTAATGCAGCAGGATTTATTAGGGAATCTATTCTATCTGTATTTGACCAAGATTATAAAAATATAGAGCTAATAGTTGTAGATGATGCTTCGTCAGATGAGACTGCTGCTGTTGTGTCCGAGTTGATTGCCGACGCTTGTGTTCCAGTTATCTTTGTAGTTAATACTAGTAATCTTGGCCTTGCTGGGAATTGGAATAAAGCATTAGATTTGGCGTCGGGTAAATATATAAAGCTTTTACCTTCTGATGATAAAATATCTGTTAATTGTATTTCTAAATCAGTAGAAGCTATGGAGGCTCATGATGAAGTAGTCATGGCTTTTTCGCCTCGCGTGGTTATAGATAGAGATAGTGTGGAAAAGCTTCAGATTAATTTCTTTAATGAAGGGGTTGTAAGCGCTAAGAGGCTTATTTATTCATCAATGCTTTTTGGTACTAACCTTATAGGTGAGCCAGGAGCAGTATTGTTTAAGTCTGAGGTGGTAAGAAAAATTGGTGGGTTTGATGGGGCTTTACCATATGTGATTGACCTTGATTACTGGGTTCGGCTGTTGCAGTACGGTAGTGGGTATAAGTTATCAGGTTCGAAGGCCTACTTTCGGATATCTGACAACCTAAGTGTCAGCCTTGGTCCTACAAGGTTCAAGGATTTCAGTCAGTTTCTAAAGAAAATTACTCACAAATACAACCACCCTAAATTATTTATGTATTTAGGTATAGTTGTTGCGTTTGTAAACGATGGAATTAGAAAAAGAGTTCACAGAAAGATTATATGAGCCTCTCTACATTAGATTGTATTGCCTGCTCTAATCCAAAGTTGTTTTAGTTTGGGTGTTATGATTTGAATGACTTCGTTTCAGTTGAGCTAGATAAAAGATTTTATCTGGTTTGTTAATTTAATGGGCGTAACTGAGCATACGCATGAAAAAATTTCTCATTACTGGCGGTGCAGGATTTATTGGTAGTGCAGTTGTGCGACATATTCTGTCCGATACAGAAAATACAGTTGTTAATATAGATTGCCTGACCTATGCGGGCAACTTATCTTCTCTGTCAGGTGTTGAAAGTAATCCGCGTTATTATTTTGAAAAAATAGATATCTGTGACCTGCAAGCGCTAAAACGTGCGGTGTCTTTTTACCGGCCCGATTTCATAATGCATTTGGCCGCTGAATCACACGTAGATCGATCTATAGAAAGCCCTGGTAAGTTCGTCCAGACAAATCTGGTTGGTACGTTTAATTTGTTGCAGGCTGCTCGTGAGCTTTGGGAAAATTTTGATGGGGCCAGGAGGCAGAGTTTTCGTTTTCACCATATTTCTACTGATGAGGTGTATGGCGACCTGGCAAAAGGGGATGGGTTGTTTTCTGAATGCACCCCATACAACCCAAGCTCGCCATACTCTGCTAGCAAAGCCGGAGCCGATCACCTGGTTCGAGCTTGGGGTAGGACGTATGGTTTGCCCGTGATAATTACAAATTGCTCCAATAATTATGGGTCCTATCAACTTCCAGAGAAGCTGGTTCCGCATATGATTATTAATGCTATGGAGGGTAAACCCTTACCTGTTTATGGCGATGGCAGCCAGGTTCGTGATTGGCTTTACGTAGAGGATCACGTCCATGCTCTATATAAAGTGGTTACCGAGGGGGAAGTTGGAGAGACCTATAATGTTGGAGGGGGTTGTGAAAAAACCAATTTAGAGGTCGTCCATACTATCTGTGATTTATTGAAAGAGCTGGTAGGCCCTGAGCGGAAGGCCGTGTCTGATTACCGTGAACTAATAACTTTTGTGGAAGATAGACCTGGCCATGACTTCCGTTATGCCGTTGACGCCAGTAAAGTTCAGAGTGCGTTAGGTTGGTCGCCTAAGGAGACATTCGAGTCCGGCATTAGAAAAACGATTCAGTGGTATCTTGGAAATGAGCTGTGGTGGAAAGACCTGCAGGGCAGACCTGTGTTGTCATGAGTGCATGTCTATGGTGGATTACTTGAGAAAAGTCCTATGAAAGGAATTATTTTGGCTGGTGGCTCTGGCACGAGGCTTCATCCAGTAACATTGGCAATATGTAAGCAACTGCTTCCAATCTTTGATAAACCCATGATTTATTATCCTCTGACTACTTTGATGTTGGCCGGTATACGTGAGATTTTGATAATTTCTACACAGGAGGATATCCCGAGATTTCAACAAATGTTAGGTGATGGAGAAAGGTGGGGTATTCACTTGGAGTATGCGGTTCAACCATCTCCAGATGGCTTGGCTCAAGCTTTTGTTATTGGCGAAGAGTTTATTTCAGACGATGCATGCGCATTGATCTTGGGTGATAACTTGTTCTATGGGCATAAGCTAAGCTACTCGCTTCAGCGTTCAGCTCAAATTAAAAAGGGTGCTACTGTATTTGCATATCCAGTGAGTGACCCAGAGCGGTTCGGTGTCATAGAGTTTGATCATTCTGGGCGCGCCATCAGTATTGAAGAAAAGCCCGAACGGCCAAAATCTCGCTATGCAATAACAGGCTTGTATTTTTACAGTAACGATGTGGTGGATATCGCTAAATCTATTAGGCCGTCCCTGAGGGGTGAGCTTGAAATTACGGATATCAACCGAGTGTATTTGGAGAGTGGGTTGCTGTCTGTAGAAATGATGGGGCGAGGCACAGCGTGGTTGGATACTGGAACGCATGATTCTTTGCTGGAGGCGTCACAATTTGTACAGACTATTGAGAACCGGCAGGGCCTTAAAATGGCCTGCCCGGAAGAAGTGGCCTGGCGCATGGGGTGGATTGATGAGTCTCGTGTTAGAGAGTTAGCGAAGCCCCTTATAAAAAGTGGTTATGGTAAATACCTGATTGATATTCTCGAGTTTTAGTGGGGTCGATTTTTACAGATGAGAAGGTTGTGTAATGGGTAAGATCTCAGTCTTTGGTGGGACCGGATTTGTTGGAAGTTGTTTCTCCAAACTATATCACGATAGGATTATTCTTATTCCGCGAGAGAGTCGCGAACCTCGGTCAAAAGATGTTTTGTACCTAATTAGTACAACTGATAACTACAATGTTTTTGACGATATACATAAAGATATTGATACAAACCTTTCTGTTTTGGTCGATGTTTTAAAAAACTTGAAGCCAAATGAGTCCGTATTCAATTTTGTCTCTTCATGGTTTGTATACGGATGTGGAGAACTGCCTGCAACTGAAGAAAGCTACTGTAATCCGAAAGGGTTTTATTCAATAACAAAGAGGTGTGCTGAACAGCTTGTAGAGTCTTATTGTAAAACCTTCGGAATACAGTATCGTATTTTGAGGTTGTGTAATGTTTATGGAAAAGGTGATCTAAGTGTTTCTAAAAAGAAAAATGCTTTTCAATACCTAATAGAAAAAATGAAACATAATGAGCCTATTAATCTTTACCATGGGGGCCTTATTTATAGAGATTATATGCATGTTAACGATGTTTCTAGGGCCATCAATTTGGTCTTGGAGCATGGCGACTATGATACGGTTTATAACATAGGTACCGGAGATAAGGTGCTATTTAAAGATATGATTGACCTTGCGTACAAGGAGGTTCAATCAAGTTCGGTGTTAGTAGATGTAGATCCTCCTTCATTTCATTTGGCCGTACAGGTTAAAGATTTTTTTATGGATACAGATCGTTTGAATAGGTTGGGTTTTACACCAGAAATTTCATTGAATGACGGGATAAAAGAACTGTGTCAGTAGATAATATAATAAATGAATTCATTGAAAAATTGGCTAAAGAGGAGGGAGCGTTCCCATATCTTTATAATGCCAAAAAGAAAGTCTTTAACACGAACAAAGATTGGATATTCTATTCAGGCCCTGTATGGGATATTGAAGAGCCGAAACAGGCGATAAAGGCATTCATTAAAGGCCGTTGGTTGGCTAGTGGTGAAAATGTATACCGGTTTGAGAAGGCTTTTAGCATAAAACACGGGTTTACCGCGTCGTTGATGGTTAACTCTGGTTCCTCCGCGAATCTAGTGATGGTCGCCGCATTAAAGAAATACATGGGTTGGAAAGATGGGGATGAGGTGGTGGTTTCTCCTGTTGGTTTTCCTACAACAATAGCACCCTTAGTTCAAAATAATTTAACACCAGTTTTTGCGGATATCGATATTGAAGATTTAAATTTTGATCTTGATAAGATCGAGCAGGCGATTACTAGTAAAACAAAGGCTATTTTTATAAGTCCTGTTCTGGGAAATCCGCCGGATATGGATGATCTTCAGAGCTTGGCTAAAGAAAAAAACCTTCTGTTAGTCCTTGATGGTTGTGATTCTCTTGGGTCGAAATGGAGGGGGCGAGACCTCTCCGATTATGTCTTTGCTACCAGCTGTTCTTTTTATCCTGCACATCATATAACAACGGGTGAAGGGGGTATGGTCTCGTCAAATGACGAAGCTTTTATCGCTATGGCAAGGAGTTTTGCATGGTGGGGGCGTGATTGCTGGTGTGTTGGTGCGGCTAACCTTACAACAAGAGGGACTTGCGGAAAACGATTTGATAAATGGCTGGATTCGTATGACGGAGTTGTTGATCATAAATATATTTTTGCCAATATTGGTTACAATCTTAAGCCCCTGGATATGCAGGGGGCCATTGGTTTGGCACAAATGAATAAACTTGATGATATTCATAAAAAAAGAAGGTCAATAAAAGCAACTATTGAAACGTCATTTGCTAAGCACCTTGGGGGAGCTATTAGTATTGCTCAAGAGAGAGAGCACGCCGAGACCTCCTGGTTTGGGGTTCCTGTTATCTGCCATAAAAATAAATTGAAGAATGCTCTTGTTGCGTATTTAGAGAGTAATAGGATCCAAACTAGAAATTATTTTGCAGGTAATATATTAATGCATCCTGGATATGCTCACCTGGGTGATATGAAGAAATACCCAAATGCCAACAAGGTATTAGATCAGGTTTTTTTTGTTGGTTGTCACCCATCATATACTGAAGAGATGCTTGATTATGTAGATCATGTGCTTGAAAACTTTGCTCAAGAAAAATTACCGTTATTATTAGAGGAGCGGAATTAGTTGCTGATTAGGCGCATAGAAAAATCCACAGCCTGGCAGTGTTTTGTTAAGCTGCCAGAGGAGAGATAGTCGATACCGGTAATTGCTTTCTTTGTAATGTTGTCGGCTTCTAGGTTCCCCGAAACCTCGAGCTTGGCTTGGTTCTGGCAGATCCCTACTGCCGCTTCTATGTCTTTGGGGGAGAAGTTATCCAGCATCACAATATCTGCGCCAGCAGTTAGGGCTTGTTTTAGCTCATCAAGGTTTTCTACCTCTACCTCTACCAGTTTGTCTGGAGCTACCTCTCTGGCCTTGCGTACGGCTGCAGCAATGCCGCCGCAGGCGGCAATGTGGTTTTCCTTTATCAGGAATGCATCGTAGAGGCCCATGCGGTGGTTGTGGCAGCCGCCAACTTTTACTGCATATTTTTGTGCCAATCTAAGACCTGGGATGGTCTTCCTGGTATCGAGAATTTTGATATCAGTTCCTACCACCAGTTTGGAATACTGACGTGATGTGGTGGCTGTTCCTGAAAGGGTTTGGAGAAAGTTAAGGGCGGTGCGCTCCCCGGTCAGCAGGCTTCTGGCAGATCCCTTGAGTTTAAACAGTATTTGCTCGGGCTGAACTTCATCCCCATCCTTGACTAACCACTCAATTTCTACA
>JBFIJM010000018.1:0-19006 GCA_041600715.1 Saccharimonadales bacterium (SeqCode)
CTTTATCTTGATTGGTCATATAGTACAGATGGCGATCATGTTGCGACTGTTAGAATTAACGGAACTGAATCTCAATCGAGAACCATATCTGTACTAAGCGTTGCAAATGATAATTTATTTAGTGTTGATACTGATATTATTTCATACGAGCCTGACCTGTTAAAATGGGTGCAGGATGGTAGAAACTCTTTTCTTGATAAGCATAGAGCTGCACAACGAGAGATACTAAACGAGCTAGATGCTAACCAAATATGGAAACGTGACGGCTCAAGATATACAGCAACCGACATAGTGGACATTCAGGAGTTTAAGGAGTGGTCGAAGTATGAAACACTTAGAATTATATTTGATGGCATCTCTAATGCTATTGATGATGTGTTTAAAGATAAGGCAAATAACTATAAAATGCTTGCAGTCAGTGCGAAAAAAAGAGCGACACTAAGACTAGACTATAACGATGATGGGAATATTGATAGCTTTGAAAAGACCAATATATTTACTGGCACATTGAGAAGATCGTGATTTATTCAAAAGTAAGAGACTATGTTAATTCTATAATTGGAACGTATAACCTTAAAAAGTGGGACGATGCTTTTAATATAGACAATATCCCAACTACATTAATTGATAATGGTTATCATTTATCTTATTCAGTTCCAACTATTACAAAGCAGCAAAGAACTATTGAGGCGGGGTTTTCAGTTACTCTGAATTTCTTTTTCAAGGGATACAAAACACCTAGTCAAAAACTTGACGATGCAATGGACTTAGTTGCTTCAATTAGTAGGGATTTGGCCAGTCAGGATAATGTAGCAAGCTTTAGAGTTACGGATGATTATCCAATACAAGATTGTAACCCAATTTCTCAAGTTCCAACTTTTATCGAAAGTAATGACAATATAATTATAATTACATTAGAATTAGAAATGACAGTAATCTCGACAATCTGTTAATTAACAAACAAGGAAGTATTAAATGGTATGCCAAACAAAAACAAATCAAGTAGTCCTAGAGGCTGCAACGGTTGGTTGGGGCAGGGAGACTTTGACTTGTGTTGAGCCAGTTTTAGGTTTAACAGGTGGAGAGTCTTTTCTCGTTTCAAACACGAAAACAAATTATCAAATATGGTTCGACATAGACAACGGTTCTGTTGCACCAACACCATCGGCGGGTGAAACTTTAATTGAAGTTGATCTATCCACTGGTTACACAAAGAACGATGCTATTGTAGCTATTAAGACTGCTGTAGAAACTGCAAAAGCTTTCTATGGGAGACTAGACGTTGTGACTGCTGATAAAATCTTATTAGAAACTCCACTAGCAGGTGCACCGTTAAGTGCATTGGCTGATGTTGATTCTGGGTTTACATTAACTGAAGAAGTTACAGGTTTCTTTGAAGATTTAGGCGATACTGCCGAGGGAATCGAAGTAACTTTTGAAACAACTCTTTTCGATGTTAATAGTAATCAAAAAGGAACTTTAGTTCTTGATCAGATTATCCAAGGTGTTGCATCAAGCTTAACTATGGGCCTGCAAGAAGTTTCTAAAGAAAGACTAGAGACTGTTATCGGTAAAGGTTTTGGTTCTACTTATACACCATCTGCGGGAACGTCTTTAATTGGTTTTGGAACTTCTAAAAACTTCACTAGCTCTTTTGCAAGTGCAGGTAGATTAGTTCTTCATCCTGTAAGACTACCAAGTACAGATAGAAGTGAAGATTTCTCCTACTGGAAAACAGTTCCTCAGCCTGAGTCAATCTCATACTCTGGTACAGACAAGAAAGTATTGAATGTTACATTTACCGCTTTAAATGACAACTTTAGACCAGAAGAAATCTCAGTTAGTTGCTTTGGTGACTCAGAGCAATTTTTAGCGTAAAAGCTACCTGATATGAAACCCCTTGATGAATGATTCTGATAGGGGTTTTTATTTAACATAAACATAAATGGAGAAGATTAAATGTTAGAGTTACTAGAGAAAGAAATATCTTTCAAATTCAAAGAAGAGACACACACAATTAAAGAGCCAACTGTGGAAACACTTGAGCGTATTGAAGCTATTGTAAAAAAAGATGATTTAAGCGAGATGGCTTTCTATGTGTTAATGATGAAAGAATGTGGACTAGACGAATCGGTTGCCAGACAATTATCTCTTAGGCATTTACGTCAATTAATGGAGGAGATCAAAAAAGTAAAGTAACCGATGCGTCAATAACTAAGGCTTTTTTAGCAAGGTTTTACGGATGGTCATTGTCGCAAATTAACCAACTAACATTATCAGAATTTACAACCTACTCAGAGATAGCTAATCGTATGCAAGCCAACGAGCGATTAGTTAATATGAATATAGGTGATTACTCGGCTAGAATGAAAGATGATGGTCGAAAGAAATTCTTTAATATTTTACAAAAAACCGCTGACCCTGATAGAATGAAAAAAGGGATTAAATTCTCAGAATTTGCAAGGACGCAAAAAGATGGCAACTGAAAAAATACAGGTAGAAGTTGATTTAATATTCGGCCCTCAGTCTATCTCAAAGAGTGAGAAAGATATTGAGAAAAGCTTATCTAAAGCAGGGGCTAAAGCGGGTAATTCTTTTGAAAAGAGTTTTGCATCTGGCCTTAGTGGTTTCAAAAACACATTATTCTCATTTAATACAGCACTACTTGGATTTAGCTCTATTCTTGTCGGTGTTTTCGCAGGCTCTAAATTTGTTGAGGCTGCCAATAGACAATCGGACGCTGTAAATAAATTAGAAAGATCATTAAAAAGAATAGGTGAGTTTACACCTCAAGCAAGTAAAGAATTACAAGATTACGCTACATCAATTCAAGACGTGACTAGATTTGGTGATGAGGCAGTAATCGAGCAATTAGCTTTTGCTCAGGGCTTAGGGGCTACGGCAGATCAGTCAAGAAAGATTGTGTCAGCATCGGTTGACTTGGCTACAGCATTAGATATTGATTTAAATTCAGCAGTAAGAAATATATCAAAAACGCTTGGCGGTTTAACAGGTGAACTTGGTGAAGTGTTGCCAGAGTTAAAAGGCTTAACCTCAGAGCAGTTAAAAGCAGGTGCGGCTATTGATCTAATCGCAGACAAGTACAATGGTTTTGCGGCAAGTGAAGCACCAAACTTTTCAAAATCACTAGAGCAAGCCAAGAACGCAACAGGTGATTTAATAGAGTCTATTGGCGGGTTAATTACTAAGTCTGAAAGTGGTAGGGGTATATTAGAGTCGCTCACTACGGCAGTTAAGTTTTATACCAAAGCAATTACAGATTCTAGTCAGCAAGACCTTAATCTCAACTCTGTTGAGCAAGAAATAAATAAAACAAACGAAAGAATTAAAGAGTTAAGGGGCGAGTTAGCCAAGGGTGCAGATAATTCATTTTTTGGCTCTTTATTCGATAACACATCACGTGTTAAAAAAGAATTAGACTCGTTAATAGTTAAAGAATTAGAGTTAGTACAAGTCCAAAAACAACTACAAGCAGAGCAAGCACAGCAAGCAGAGATAGGACGAGCTAAAGCCTTGCTGGAAGATAAGGAACAAAAAGACCTATTACTAGAGCAATTAAAAAGCTTTGGTATCGTTACGCTTGAGCAACTGGAGCAGCAGGAAATAGAAAAGCAAGCTGTATTAGCAGAGGCGAGAGAAAGAGGTTTTTTAACCGAAGACGAGTTTCTGGCCAGAAGTCTTGCGAGAGAGGAAGAGTTCGCAAGAAAAAGAAATGAGATATTTAAAAACTCTGAAAAGAAAAGAGTCGATACTGCTATTGATGCAAACAGAATACTAGGCTCAGTGGTTGCTAGTGGCACGACTAATTTTGTAAACAGTTTACTTAAAGGCGAAAAGGCATCGAGTGCATTTAAAGACTTTGTACTTAGCTCTTTTGGCGACATGGCTACACAGTTAGGGCAGTTTTATATCGCAACAGGTATCGCACAATTAAAGCTATTTTCACTTGACCCTACTGGAACAATTGCAGCGGGTGTTGGGCTAGTAGCATTAGGACAATTGCTAAAATCATTCGCAAGCTCTGGACTTGGCGGGGTTAGCTCGTCTGGTGGCGGTGGTAGTGAACAGGTATCTGGCTTTGCACAAAATGAAGCAACTAATCAAATCGCATCAAGTGAAGATATAAAACCAAGTCAAGTTATCAATTTAACTGTTCAGGGTAATATTTTAGATAGAAAAGAATCAGGACTTGAACTTATAAATATAATAAACGAAACTATAGATAGTGATAATGTTGTAATTAACCAGAGTTTTGCATGATAAAAACAAAATCAAAATTTTACTATGATTATGTAATTACAGATGCGAATAATATTCTTGCGTTCAATGAGGGTAGTGGTGAGCTTGTAGCTACAATTAACACTACTAGTTACACACCGACCGACCTTGCTATTGAAGTGACAAGAGCTATGAACGTAAGTGGTACGCAGACATATTCTTGTGTGTTCGATAGAAATACTAGATTATTCACAATCTCTGCTCTAACAAATTTCGATTTACTTGTGTCTAGCGGCACAAGTGTAAACAAAATCTTCTCCATTTTGGGCTTTACTGGTGGCGATCTTACCTCGCAAAACTCCTACTTATCGGACACCGCCACTGGTAAAGTTTTTATGCCTCAATTTTTCTTGCAGTCTTACATAGATTTTGAAGATCAGCAACAATACGCATCTGGCACGGTTAAGAAAACGGCAACAGGTGAAGTTGAAGTTATATCTTTTGGAAACGAAAACTTTGCAGACTTTAATATAATATATCAAACAGACAGGCCACAAATGACAGGCTCACCAATAGATAATGATTCAAGTGGTGTGGCGAATTTAAGATCATTTATGAGATACGCTATCAGTAAAGGGCCGTTTGAGTTTATGCCCGATAGAGCTACACCATCTACCTTCACCAAGGTATTATTGGAAAAAACACCTGAGTCAAACGATGGTATCGCTTACAGATTAAAAGAACTATATGGACAAGGTTTGCCAGAATATTTTGAAACTGGAACTATTAAACTAAGAAAACTGGATTAAATATGGCATCTGTTTTAAATGGTCAAGTTGCTGACCAAGATACATTCAACAACGCTTTTATGAGTCGAACAGAGGACACTGACACCACAGGTAAGATTGCGCTAAAGGAAGTCAGCACAGCTCAAATAGACGACGTTCAGAAGGCTATTAATAAAAACTTTGATACATTAGGAACTGTTGACGAGAACGATGCAACAGCAAAAGATTATAGTTCAAATAATTACTTATCAAATGGTGACGATCATAAAGTATCTTTAGGCAAAGTTGACGCTCAATTAAAGGTTAATGCCGACAATATAGCAACTAACACAACAGATATTTCCACAATTAATACGAGTAAGGGACAACCGAATGGACTTGCCGAGCTTGATGGTTCTGGAAAAGTTCCAGTTGCTCAACTACCAGACTCCATTCAGCAACTACTTGGCGATTGGAACGCATCAACTAACACACCTACGCTTATAGATGGGGTTGGGAATACTGGTGACTCATACACTGTTAATGTGGCGGGAACTCAAGACCTTGGTTCTGGTAATATTGAGTTTGCTGTAGGTGATTGGGTTGTTTATAGCTCTGGTGGTATTTGGTTTAAACAAATTAACTCCAATCGTGTTAATAGTGTTAATACTCAAATAGGTGATGTAGTTTTAGACGCAGATGATATTACTGAAACTGCAACTCGCTATTGGGACGTAAAGAATAATAGAAATGCAGTGGTTGCACCAACTGTTAATGATGATAGTACGGCTAATTATACAGTCGGTTCTACATGGTTGGATACTGCTGCAGATATTTTATATATTTGTAAAGATGCGTCCGTGGGGGCGGCAGTATGGATTGCAACAGGCAGTGGTGGAAGTAGTAATGTGCTTTTCGCTGTAGTCTCAGACCAAAAAGCCTCTGGCACAGGCGGGGGCGGTTTTACTTCTGGCTCATGGGTAACGAGAGATTTAAACACTCAAGCGGGTGACGTTTCTTTTGTTTCCACGTCAGCAAATCAATTCACTCTGGACGCAGGTAAATATATCATCAGAGCATCTGCACCTGCGTGGAACGTGAACTCACACAGAATTAAATTAGTGCAAGACCCATCTGGTGCACCTATTGATAAGGCTCTCGGGACAACGGAATATGCAGAAAATGGTGGAGCACCTAGACCTTCTAATAGATCATTTCTAGCATCCGAGGTAACAATTGGCTCATCGACTGCTTTTGAAATACAGCATCAGTGTAGTGTTACGGAGGCGAGTGATGGTAGAGGTATTGCATCTGGTTTTGGTGTTAATGAAGTGTATACAATAGTTGAGATTACTAAATTATCATAAGGGTTTTACATGAGTACGATTACGGAAAGATTCAATAACATATCAGACATTCATGGTGTTTTTAATACTCTTAATAAAACTATTCCCAACCCATTAATCGAATTAAATAGAATTATAAATGAAAACGACATAACAACACTTGAACTATATGAATCAACTTGGATTAACACGGTAAAACCATTTAACGATGATTATGTGTTAAGAAAGCAGAAAAAAGAAACTGGTAAGGCAATTAGAAAAGTTTGCGAGTCTGTTTTAGATTTAATAGCGGGATATAATATTGAATCTAACTTAACAGCAGAGCAGGTAACTGAATTAGAAAATACTTTCTCAACTATAGCAATGTATTTGAGAGCAAATAGACCATTTTCGGCTAAACCATTAATTGAAGCAATTGTACCAGATGAAACTCTGGTTACAACAGAAATGAAAACTGCTATATTAAAAGAACTAGAATTATGAAAAGAGTTTTAGCTACTATATTATTAGCACCACCAACGCTAGGATTTATCGGCTTCACATGGACATTCTTTTTAGAAACTAAAGCATCTATTGAGAAAGCAAACAGTAACGAGCATAAAATAATTGAAATTGAACGTAAGATATATGACATTCATTGGTACTTAATTGAGAGAAATAATATAAAAGTACCTAAGAGAAGTATTAATGGCATTCGCTCTAACAGATAAGGCAGCTTTTTTAGCCGCTAACCAAAATAAGCAAATCAATATCATCTTAGAAATCGATGGCATTCCTTTAATTTACTCAAGTCAAGACATAGCAAAAATTGCCAGAATTGGTGATGAGGGCTTGGTTGTTGGCGGTTTTATTATCGGTGGAGCATTTAAACCTGCAAATAATAAAAGTCTTATCTCGATAAAAGATGGTACAACTACAAGTATTACAAGTCAGATTCAACAAGACAAATCGGCTGCATCTTCCGTTTCAACAATGAGAATATCTCTAGTCGACAAAGATAATCAAGTCAGTGATGCAATGGCGAGTGGTAACTTTGTAGATGATATACTATCAAGAGAGGCTAATGTTTACCTCGGGTTCTTTGGTGGTAATCATCCAGAAGATAGCGTTAGAATATTTAGCGGAAACATAACCGACTTTGACACATCGGCAGGGCTTGTCTTAATAACAGTTTCTCATCCTGATAACCTAAAAAGACAGGATTTATTACCAAAGGTAGAAACCGAATTAACTGCAAACATAAGCAATTCAGACACAACCATACCTGTAGGCTCAACAAATAATTACACACTATCGCAAGACGTTTTAGCCTCGTATATTAGAATTAATAACGAGGTTATTCTCGTAGGCAACAAAACAGACACCGAGTTTCAAAACTGCACAAGGGGGCAACTTGGAACTAGTGCTAATGCTCATAATATTGATGATACTGTGGAGAGTTTTTATCGCCTAACTGAAAAGCCAATTAATCTTGCTTTAAAGGTATTATTGTCAGGTCAATCATTAAACAGTAAATCGTTTACAGTTATTCGGGTAGAGAATACTAAAATATATTTTTCTGATTATGATATTCAAGAAAATAACGGCCTCGTCGTTGGCGATAAGATTAGTATCGTTGGTACGAATGTTAATATAAGTAATGTTGTTATCAATTCTTTCGGTGTTGGTAATGGTGAATCTTATGTTGAAATCGGTAATGACTTAGGTGCACCGTCTATAATTGACGAGATTGCTACATTTACAAGTAAGTATAATACTCTTAACTTCGGGGCAGGTTTAAGGCCTGATCAAATAGACGTAGAACAACATGAGAAGATTAACACTTTATTTGGTGGCTCGTTTCCTTTAATTGATATTTACATTAAAGACGACATGGATTTAAAGCAGTTTATTGAAGAGGATATACTTTATCCGATCGGTGCTATTGCAGTACCTAGAAAAGGTAGAATTTCTTTAACATATACAGCACCACCACTGGCCGAGACTGATACTAAATTGGTTTCAAAATCTACAATAATTAACCCTGCTAATATTACAATTAAACGCAACACCAATAGAAGATTTTACAACACTGTTAAGTATTTATTTGATGAGTTTGTATTAGAAGAAAAAACGAGAAGAAATAATACTTTATTAAGTGCAGATTCATTAAACACTATCCGCACAGGTGTAAAGCCATTAAAAATTGAAGCAAAAGGGTTTAGGCAAGACGCATCTAATTTTATAGATATTCAATCGAGAAGATTCATAGACCGCTATAAGAGCGGTGCTGAGACTTATAAAGTTCAAGTAACCTATGGGCAAGGGTTTAATGTTGAAGTGGGTGATATAGCCATTTTTGATGGCGAGGGACTTAGTTTATATGACTCTAAGTCGGCTACTCGAAATAGTTTCAAATCAAGACTAGTTGAGGTTACAAATAAGAGCTTAAATGTAACTACAGGGCAAGTCGTTTTAGAGTTTACGGATACCGCATTTAGTTTAGATGGTAGATATGTCACCATAGGCCCATCAAGTATTATCGGTACAGGCTCAAGTTTAACAGAGATTAAAATTACACCAAGTTACTCGACTACTGGCTCAAATGAAGAAAAAAAGTGGGAGCAGTATATCGGGCAACAAGTGCGAATATACAAGAAAGATTTTAGCCTTTCGCAAGTTGGAATTTTGACAGGATTTAGTTTATTAGAGCCAAACAAGGCACTTATTAGCGATCTATCATGGATACCCGTGGCGGGTGATATATTATCTATGCCAGACTATACCGATACGGACACAAATGATTTCTGGAAACTACTTCATGGTTCTATGTCACCAATAGTCGATATTGTATCAGGTGCAAGTGGAACGCAGTTTGACGTTTCCATTGGTGATGTGTCAAAATTCTTTGTAGGTAGTATATTAGATATTCACAAAGAAGATTATAGTGTTAGAGCATCTGAGGTTACTGTTACTGATATTACTTCTACTACTATTACAGTTAGTGCTGATTTAGGCTTCACACCTGACAACACTTTTAAGATTGATCTTATTGGCTTTCAAGATACTGGACTGCCTTATAGGTATATTTAAGGAAGATTATGGCAAACGTACCAAGTGATTTACAGAAAATTCAAATAGAAGAGGTTGGTTATAGATCAGCAGTTAGTGAAGCTACATTTAACAAGATGGGTGCTTCAATTAATGCGATTATTGATGATGGTATCGAGCCTATCGGTACAATTATTCAATCCATATTAACCGAGTCTCAGTTTCAAAGTATCAAGGGTAATAAATGGGTAAGAATGTCGGGGCAATCAATCGCTGGCTCTGATTTAAACTCACTTACTGGTATATCTAACTTACCTGATATGATCACCAATAGTGCTTTTGTTAGACAAGCAAGCGTCGAGGGTAATATTGGAGTATTTCAAGCTGATACTATAGTCTCTCACAGTCACACAACAACAGTATCAGTAAGAGACTTATCTGGCTCAGCACCAAGTGGAGACACTACAATATGTGGTGCAAGTGGAGCTACGACTAACACTATCGCTAGTAACAACACAGGCTCAACTGGTGGTTCTGAGACTAGGCCTAAAAACTATCAAATGAACTTTTTTATTAAAATAAACAATGAAAACACATAGGAGTGTTATGAAAGATTTAATTTTCGGATTCTTTAAAATGATTTTTGTAGCAATGATTGAAGCAGTAAAAGAGGCTTTGAAAAAAGTTGATTATAAGATGATTGCTTACAAGGCTTACGAGAGCTACAGACCAAAGCTAGAAGAAAAAGTTAAAGCAACAGAAGATAAAAAGTGGGATGATGCACTTTTAAAAGCTGTTGATATGGTTATGGAAAAGCTTGTTAAACCAGAAGAAAAGAGCGAGTAATGACAAATATATTAGTTAAAATTGCAGAGGCTTTATTAACTAAATTAGTTGCGTATTTATACGACATTGTTATTAATTATTTAGAGGACAAGAAAACCGAAAAAAAAGTTCTTGCAACTAGAAATAATCCAAACAGACAAGATGCAGCGGGTGAGCTAGATGACACTTTTTAAATCCTTACGTTTAATCACATTGTCTTTCTTACTTGCGAGCGTGGCGAGTTGTGGTTTAGAGCAAGTTAGCTTTAAGCCGCAATTCTACGCTCATGATTATTTAAACTCTCAAATTATAAATCGAAAAGGTGAAACTATAGCTTGTAATATTGAAGATTTTAACGGCTACGCTTCACTATCACTAATCCAAATTGCCGAACTTGCAAACATTTTAAGAGTTGCCAAAGTTCCTAAAAGATTCAAATTCAGGAAAGATTTACTACTCCAATCTATTGAAAATACTACAAAATAATTAAAAATATCACGTATTGCATCTTTTGTATTGCATTTAATAATGTATTGCGTTATAGTTATTCTATAGCGAGGTATTTATGTTAAACGACAGTACAATCATTGATGAAATTTTTATCTTAACTGGTAAGATCACAGACACTATGGCCGACAAATTAAGAATGGAAGAAGAAATGCTTTGGCTTTTATTAAAGTGTAAAAAACAAAGTTTAAAAGTTAAAACAGATGCATACGCAAGATTGGAGAAGATTCAAAAAATGCAACTAGAATTAATGGGACAATGTTTAAACAAGGTAGGTTAATATGAAAACATTAAAAAAGTTTAATGAATTGTTTAAAAACTTAACTGACAACATAGACGATTGGCAAAATAGAGATAACCATGAAAGCCAATTAACAAAGCTAGAAAAGGCTACAAGGTCACACAAGTTTAATTGTACTGGAAATTGTGTTAAGGGTGATGAAATAATTTTTGTTAAAAGAATTTGGGAAGAAATAACAGTAGGAAGATTTGGCAAGAAAGTTAATGCAATTACTGGTTACGAAATTATTGAAGCAAAGATAATTAATGACTCTTATGGAAAAAAGCAAGCTCAACATACTTTCACTTTACTGTTGGAAGATGGTGAAAAATTATTGATAAAAGGTAGAAATTTATATGCAATAGGAGTTTGGAGAAAAGACCGAAAAGATGATAGAGAAAAGGCATTGGCCGATAAATACAAAAGAGCGTCTATAGCGAAAAGATATAAAGAAAGTTTTTATTATGATTAAAAAAGGGGAAGAAATGAGTAGAGAAGAAAATCTTTTTATCGAAAAACTATTTTATAGTGAAAAATATAATAAGTTTTTTATCTTAAAAGAATTACAAAATAAAGAGCAAATTTTATATTTTACCAATGAATATTATTGCTCGTTTTTTGATTTTTTAATCCAAGAAAAAGATATTAATCTTGTTTATTTAGGTAATCTTTAAAAAAGGGGGAAGAAGTGAATGAATTAGTAGCGTTTTTAATAGCATCAAATTTAGCGTTTATCGCACTTGCTTTTATTGGTATATACTTAAACTTTAAGATGCACAAAATAGCGAGAGATTTATTTATAGAGCTTGAAAATAAAGGATTTTTTAAATAACGCAGATTAGGCTGTATAACTTAAATAATTTAGGGCTGATAAATGTTGTGTGTTAATGAGGTGGTGGGCCTAATTAATCACTGCCTCATTTTTAAAAAGGGGGGAAAATGAAAAGAGATAAAGCAATCACAATTAGATTAACAGAAAAAGAGTTAGCCATATTAAGAGAGCTGGCTAGTATAAGTAATTTATCACTAACCAGTTTTATTATTAATTCGTGCCTAAAAGAAAAGCATAAAGTAAAAAAGAAAGAGTCATAAATCTCTTACGTCACAATGAATAAACGTATCGTATTTTAGCACGAAAGGGAAAATCTTTCTTGCTTCACTTTCTAGTAGGTCTAAATTTGGGTGAGTTAAATCTATTGCCATACCTTTACAGTGATAAGAATTAAATTCTCCACCGATGTTTAAATTATGAGATTGGCATCTATAGGCGGAGTTTACGGTTATTGGTGACTCCATAATGTTTCTTAATTTTTGAAACTTCATAACCAACAAACTACTTATTAAAGTGTAATTACATAAACTACTTTTGCACTTACACTCAATTTCGCTTACTCTTAAATTCTCGGCAAGTTTATCATCTTTACCTTTTTCAATTATATGAACTGATTTTAATATTCCTATAGTCATTTTATCGCCTTTGTAATTTTCTAAAAATTTGTCTAATGCGTTTTTTCTAGGTGGTACATCACCATGAAAATCTGTCCACCTTTCATCGAATATAAATTTTCTAATCATTGAACATTGTCCTTAGTAGAGAAAATGCCTCGTCCACTTCTTTATCGTTCCATGAAGCTATTTCTGTAGAATCTTTAATTTTTAATACTAAAAGAATACCGTCTTTAGTTGTCTTGTTTGTACTAATTAATAATTTTATAAACCCAAGTAAGGCGTCTAAGTTTTTAGCTTTCTGTGGTGTTGGTTTTTGTTGTGTTGGTTTTTGGTTGTGCTGATTTGTATTATCAGAATCTTTCTGATCGTCTATACAGAATAAGCCATTTAGAGCGTATTTTCTTGCGTATGAGGATGTTGAACCAGTTAGTTGTGAACTATCCATACCTTTACGACTTTCATCTTCTCTGGCCATTGCTGATACACTAACACTTTCTTCACCATTAGAAACTGTTGCTATTGCTTTTATATAATATCTTGTACCAATAAGAACAATATCATCTGTAATTGTTAAAGTAAGTTCACCTAGTAATGGTTTTACTGCCTCTAAAATATCTTCACATGATCTGTATGCGTATTTCCCAAAAGAGTTGTACTGTCCCTTGGGTGCTTTTAGTTTCTGTTGTATTTCAGAAAGTTTTTTATAAATTATCATTTCTTACCCCGCTTAAAATAATTCTTGTTCTTGTTTTTTTACACTAACGAACTCTATCTTATTCGCAATTATTTCCGTATAATATTTACCGTCATGCTCTCTAATTCTAAGCTCGCCATCAACTACAACTTGCGAACCTTTATCTAAAAACTTTTCACAAGCATCTGCTTGCTTTGGATAAAGAACAACTATTTTAATCCATGATGTTTCATCACTATAGACACCATCTTTTTTTACAGAGTATTTATTAGCAATAGAAAATGTAACAATCTTTCCGTGTCTCTCTGGTGGTTTCCCTAAATTTCCTTGAATAATAACTGAATTAATCATCTGCAACCTCTTATGTGAAAAACCGCACTCACTTTTAAAAACTTCAATTAGGTTGCAATTAATCGACCATGAGTGCGGATTAGCGTGGTAGCTTTTATTATCATTACGGTCAATTATTTGCAACGAAATATAACTATAATTATATTTTTTATTTTGCAAACTATTTTTATAAGATTTTTAAGTGTGTAAATATTACAAGAAAAAAAAGAAAACCCCGAACATCGACTAGGAAAATTTCGGGGCCGTGATTTTGACAAAGCCAAATAAATGGCCTAGTTTTTTGATCACTACAGTAGGTTATTAATTAACATTTATATATAAATAAAACAAGGGGTAACTATGTCATGGTTCAGTATCCATAGAAGTTTATTCGATTCAAAATATGGCAGAAATGTCGAGATGATAGGGTTTTGGGTTTACTTAATCGGCAAAGCTAATCACGCAGATGGTTACGATTGTGACGGTGTGTTAATTAAGAGAGGTTGTTTAAAAACTGGTAGGAAAATTTTAAAAGCTGAAACTGGACTGAGCGAGTCAAAAGTCGAAAGATTTTTAAAAAAGCTCGAAATCGAACATCAAATCGAACAACAAAAAACCACAAAATACCGAATAATATCAATAATTAACTACGATAACTATCAGCGTAACGAACAACGGTTCGGACAACAAGCGGACAACAAGCGGACAACAAGTGAACAACAAGTGGACACAAACAATAAGAATAATAATAATAATAATAAAAATAAAAACAATAAACTTGTCGCCATGTCTGACGACGAGGGTTGTCAAAAAAATATAAATCAACACACAGAATTAAAACAAGAAAACAAAACTGATTTACAAAACCATTCAAACCTAATCGGAAAAAATAAAACTGAAATTATAACACCACAGAAAAAGCCTTGTAATAAAAAACCTGATAACCAAACAGGTAACTATAACATGCAAAATGATGCACCGCTAGATTATTTAGAGTATTCTAAAGCTTTGCCACCAGACAAGACAGCTACGACTCGTGATGTTGGTTATATCTGGAATGCTTTAGCCTCGCTTGAAAAATTACCGCAAATAACTTTTGGCGGTGTGACTTGGATTAATAGGCAAAAGAAAATAAAAAAATACTTGTCGACTTATTCAACCGTGAAAGATTGGAAGATTATATTTAACAAGGCCGCCGATAAGGGTTTTACTAAATCCGATGGTTGCGAATGGAGGCCTAATTTCGATTATGTTTTTAGGAACGATAATCCAACAAAACTTTTTGAAGAATACTTAGCCGAGGGAATGAAATGATTGAGCGTGGGACAATGACAAAGGCTGGTTACGAGTCAGTAATTAGCAAGCTAAATGAGAATGAATTTAAAAGCAACTTGAGGTGTTTCTCAGACCATAAAGGCTTACGGCGAGGTGAGATACATACAGTTATAGGCCCCAAGGGTGGTGGTAAATCTACGTTCATCAAAACCATGATTATTGAAATGCTTATGAATAAAAAAAACGTGTATTGTTTTTTATCGGAAGAAAAAACTGATTTTTATAAAATGCCAATTTACAGAGCTTTTAGAAACGTAACCAAGTGCGACGAGAAATCTAATTCGTATTTATATAAACTATCTCTCGAAACTCAATACAAGCTAGATAAGCATATGAGAAACGCAAAAGCCTTCTGTAACCAGTTAGAGATTTACGTCAAAGAATTAAATCTTGATTGTATCGTGTTTGATAATTTTACAACTAGCTTTCTGGGTGAGCTTGACCCTAACGGACAGTCGGCAGTTATAGCTCGCTTCAAAGAAATTGCAATCAAGTTCGATATTCCATTCGTGTTAGTTATTCATACGGCCAAGGGGACTGATATTAACCGAGCGTTGATTGATGGCGAGAATGTGAGAGGTTCTGCCACGACTGTAAACATGGGTTCGTATAATTATATTATATCGGCATTTTTTAGAGTTAAACCTGTGAGAGTGTTTATCACGATTGATAAGGCGAGATACCACAAAGAATCAAACAAAGCTGTTTATGAATTATACTACGACTCTGAACTTGAAATATTTACACGAGATCAAAAATCTAATTACGAACAGATCACAGATATTATAAAAACTTTGAATCATAAACCAAGCAAGACTAGGAATTTTTAAACATGAATTTATTATATAAATATTATTTGAAAAATATTTTGTGCAATGGTTCGCAAATAATTGACGCCGAGAATATAAAAAAAGAATATTTTTCTCAACTCGCAATGTCATTTTGTGAAAAACAAGCAATCGACGATGAGTTGACCTTGATCGGTAGAAAATTATCATCGTCAGAACGTCAAAACATAGTCTCTAAACTACTTGAACCGAGGTGTGGCTATATTGGCATAGGTTGCGAATTGAAAACGCTTAGAAACGAAATTAAAGCTTTTGACAAATTCTATTCACTGCACTGCGATAACCAAATTCTTTTATTACAATATTTATTGAGTCAGAAAAAAGATGAGGCAACAGTTGAGCAATTGCGAGAATTAATTAGTTTAGATTTGGATATATTAGATATACCAGATAAGTTTTTTATTTTAACTGCACCAATGCTCGAAGTGCAAATAAAGGACTGGAATAAAGAATTAATTTAGACACTGTATAATTAATCAGTATAGTTGTGTTATGAAAGTATTAAAGTTTATAGCACCATTATATGTCGAAATAAAATCAGGCAAGAAAACAATTAATCTTAATTATTATAGAAATTGGCATTACCGAATAGAAAGCCAAGTAAAAAAAGAATATCAAGACATAATCACTCAGCAGTTGTTTAAATATAAAAACTTAATGATTGGTAAATGCAAATTGCAACTCACTTTATTTAAGAAAAGCAAAGTTCAAAAAGATAAGTCAAACTTCTTGTCTATCCATGAGAAATATTTTTGTGATGCTTTGGTTGAGAATAATATCTTATTAGATGATTCAGATGATTATATTCTCTCGACTCAATATTGCGAATCAATAGTTGATAAAAATAATCCGAGAGTGGAAATAGTTGTTATTGTTTTGGGTTAAATATTCTTAATAATGAAAGTATTAACTTGATAATAATTAGATTATAAATCATTCTAAAAGTGCCACGCTCTTATTTTAAAAATAGGGGCAACTATGAAAATAAACGCAAAAAATAAATCGGTTTTAATAATTGGTGATATGCACGTTCCCTATGAGCATGTTGATTATTTAGATTTTTGTAAGGCCGTATCTAAAAAATATAAATGTGAAATTATAATTAATGCAGGTGATGAGGTTGATAATCACGCAGTAAGTTTTCACGACTCTATAAGTGAGTTATATTCAGCGGGACATGAGCTTGATTTATCTATTATACACTTAAAAGAGTGGTATAAAGCTTTTCCAAAAATGTTTTTACTCGAATCAAATCATGGTTCTCTTTATTTTAGAAAACTAAAACATCATGGTGTACCAATTAGAACGCTTAAACCTTTGAATGAGTTATTAGAGGTTAAAAAGTGGCGATGGTTTAATGAGATAGAATTATCAACCAGTCGTGGTGATGTGTTTTTATGTCATGGTAGATCGGCTAATGGTATTGGTTTTGCTAAATCAAAAGGCTGTAGCGTTGTTCAAGGTCATTATCACACTAAGTTTGAAATAGTATTTCATGAATCTGGCAATCATTCTATTTATTCGATGTTTGTTGGTTGTGGTGTTAATCGTGACTCTTTAGCTTTTGAATACGCTAGATCAAACGTGCCTGATTTTATTCTCGGCTGTGGTGTAATAGATAAGTGCGGAACTCCTAAGATTATTAAAATGCACCTTAATAAAAAGGGTAGATGGGTTGGTAAAATATGATACCTAAAGAGATTGTTATTCTTGGTGAGAAGTGGAGAATTAAGTTCTGTAAAAAGACATTTAAAAGCCAAGATTATTACGGTGTTTGCTATCGAGATAAAAGGCTAATAGTAATTAATCCAGATTTAGACCTTATGGAGCAGTATAAAACCCTCTGGCACGAGATAGGTCACGCTTTATTTACCAGAAATGGTGTAACTTTTTCAGGGGGGGTAAGTGCGGAAATGGAAGAAATTATTGTAGAAACCTACGCAAATCTAATACAAGATATTTTTTTCAATGGTGTATTGAAATTTAAATCATAGTGTTGTAGTCTCGTCTTGCGAGGTTGCAATTATGAATATTCCAATTACACATAAAGAGTGTAGAATTTGTTATCACACAAAAGCTATAGGTCACTTTCTTTATAATAAAAAGGCGAACTCATACGCAGTTGCTTGCAATGAGTGTGTTAAGTCACAAAAGGTTACTACAGAGTTAGCTTGCGTTGTTTGCAATTCGGTAAAGCCAAGTCGCTATTTTACCACATCAATGATCTTTAAAAAGAAACCTGCTCTTTGCCAGACTTGTCGTCATGGTAGGTATAAATATGAATATAAGAGAGAGAATAAAAAAGAAGATGATTCTTTTGAAAGAAGTTGTCTTTCTTGCGATAGAAAGTTTGTAACAAATAGTAAATTTATAAGATTATGTAGCGATTGTAAAAAAAGAGAAGTTTTTAACTAGCGGGGTAAAAATGACAGCGTGGGAGTTATTTAAAAAATTAACCAAGATTAATAATTTAACAAATAGGCCTGATTTATTCGAGGTTGAGTTTTGCTTAGATGGAAAATCTTATTCAATTCAAAATAATGTGAGTATAACTATCACAGATGATTATCCAATGAAGTTTAAATTATTACTAAACTCGCCAACCAATAATGAACTAGATTCTTTTAACCAGTTTACTTTTGACGATGCCATGAGTGGTGGCTCAAATGATGAAACTTATAAGATTTAATGGAGATTATGATGTTTTTAAATGTATTATTTTTAATGGTGTTTTCATTGGGTTGTGTTGGGAACAATAATGCCGGTGGAGATTTTTTAGAGGATTACTCTTGCAATAGTGAGCAACTGGAAATGGTTTCTAAGGAGGTAGCTATTTGTAGTGCCACGACATACTATTCGAGCTATTGCTTTAAACAGGCCAAACAAAGTATTTGTTTAAAAAAGAAAGTAGATGAAAATTAATAGGTATGAACACAATTTAGAGATGCTTCACGCTAGACTTTTCAAGTGGTGCTATGAGTTTTTGCAGAGGATGAGAATGATATTTAAGGAGAAGTTAAGATGATTAACTTATATAAAGAAACAAAAAATATGTCTAATCCAAGTCAAGGGCTACTAAACCTGTTTAAAAGAAATCCCTACAAGCGGATTTGGGCCATGAAATCTAGCTACGATACCAAAGGATTTGTAACTATAAAAGAATTGAGAAATATGTCTTTGCGAAAAGTCCAATTGGGATTGGGAGTACCTACTGTGTTCGGATTCAATTTAAAATTTAAAAACAATGGAACATTAACTAAGGCTAGAGCATTTTCTGGCTTTAATTTAAGAGACTATATGTTTGTCGGAAATAGAAAGCATGGTCATGTTTGTTTAGTTGGAATCGGGCATAAGTC
>JBFIJM010000019.1:0-17387 GCA_041600715.1 Saccharimonadales bacterium (SeqCode)
ACGGTTAAAACTAAAAAGGCTCGCCCTAAACGCCCTGACCCTCGGGCCGTGGTGGGTTAACTCAATAGAGGTGTCTACGCATGTAGACCTTGAGGCAGCGGATGGGCGGACGCGGGTTCGAAACCCGCCACCTCCACCAAATACATGAACTAAGACGTCCTAGGGCGTCTTTTTTTATGCCTGAAACCCTTGAATTTCCTGACTTTGATACTTACCATCGTTCCCATGGGGTCTTTTGAGTTCCTAGGAAATCCCCCTAACTCAAGGGGTATATATAGGGGTACATACCGCACCAAAAAAGCGATACCCCCAAATCATGCACCCCACTGTCAAAAAAAGGGTACTGAAATGGCGCTGACTCATAAGCAAGCACAAGCGGCAAAGCCACAAGAAAAAGACTACAAGCTAGCCGACGAGAAAGGACTTTATCTACTCGTAAAAAAAACCGGCGCTAAATATTGGCGCTTAAAGTATCGCTTTGACGGAAAAGAGAAGCTCTTAGCCGTTGGGGTCTACCCAGATATATCGCTGGCCAACGCCAGAGAGATACGTGACGAAGCTCGTAAGAAGCTCGCAAACGGAATCGATCCCCTCGCCCAAAAACAAGCAGCGAAGGCCGCTAATAAACTCAACGCCGAGAACAGCTTTCAAGCCCTTGCCCTAGAATGGTTCAACACCAAGCAAGCCGACAAGAGCGAAGGCCACCAGCGGCGAGTCAAACGAAATATAGAGTCCTATCTATTCCCTGTTATCGGCCAACATCCTATTAAAGATATTACTGCGCCGATAATTCTGGATGCCTTACGACAGATTGAGCAACGAGGCACGATTGAAACTGCCCACCGCACCAAACAGATAGCCGGACAGATATTCCGCTTTGCCATTGCTACCGGTAGAGCAGAGCGTGACCCGACACCTGACCTCAAAGGCGCATTACAAACACCGGTTAAACGCCACTTTTCAGCAATAACAGAACCTAAAGATGCGGGGCGCTTGCTGGTGGCTATTGATAGCTTCACGGGTACTTACACCGTCAAAGCAGCCCTTCAGCTTTCAGCCCTGTTTTTTTGCCGCCCCGGAGAGCTTCGCCACATGAAGTGGAGCGACATTAACCATGATGAACAGCGCATAGAGATAACCGCCGAGAAAACCCACCAGCAACACATCATACCTATCAGCAAACAGGCATTAGCGATACTGGAGGCCTTACACCCGATCACAGGCAATGGAGAATACATATTCCCTTCAGCGCGTGGTCGTAGCCGCTGTATGTCAGAAAATGCGGTTAGAGTGGCCTTACGTTCAATGGGTTATGACAACGAGACCATGACACCCCACGGCTTCAGAGCCATGGCAAGAACGCTTCTCGATGAAGGACTAGGCTTTCGTGTTGAATGGATAGAGCAACAACTAGCCCACGCTGTGAAAGATGCTAACGGTCGAGCATACAACCGCACCAAGCACTTAAAGCAGCGTACAGAAATGATGCAAAGATGGTCTGATTATCTGGATCTGCTCAAAGCACAGGCATTAGCCGGCAATGTGATAAAAGCGAAGTTCAAACAGGCGTAAGCAGTTCTAAATGAAGAACAGTGTATGGAATGGCTAATTTACAACTAAGCGAGTTCATACCTCCGAGCTGCTATAGGAGCCCAAAACCATATTGATGCAACAGTCTTACGGAATAGCCTTATGACAAAACAAGTAAAAGTGAACAAATTTTTATTGGATGACCTTGATGAACCTTCTTACATCAAAAAAATACCTTTTCATTTGTCTGAAAATTCAGCGAACTGGCTGATAGAAAGACTTCAATCAATAGTGGCCGATTATAGTGAATCCAGCATAAATAATGCCTATGAAATTTTAACAAACCAATGGTATGAATATACGGATAGAGAAGCGGATAAAGAGATACAACAATTTAATAAATTTAGCCCTTTCCCTAATATTGTAAAAACCTGGCTGGAAAATCTCACACTAAATGATGAACCGCCTCACGGCATAGAATGGCAAGATCATGGATATGGTAATTATATTCTAGTTATTACGGATCCCAGTTATGCAAAAGAGTATATATATGAGCAACTCGACGAATTGTATCCAACTAACATTGAGCGGTTTCAACTACTGAAAAATAATACTGGTGTGCTATGGAAAGGGAAAACAGAATATGGCGACTCAATAGAGTATGTTGATTCATTTGTAGCTGCTGTTGCCACTATTGAAATGCTTGCTGGCTATCTCAGAGAGGTTATTAGTAAAGGTGAAAACAACTTAAGCTTAAACTCCATCTACAACCTTGATCAAATCCACCAAGCCCACTTTATTACTTCTGAATACTTCTTTAATGAAATTGCTCAAAAAAAGTTAAACAAGACAATATTGACCACAACTAAACAGACTCTTTCTATGCGCGCAGCAGCTGGAGGTAAAGCTAAAGCTAAGAAAACAGGGCGCATAAAACAACATGTCTTAAATGCTTATAAGACAAACTCAAGCACTTACAAATCAACAAGACAGGCATCAATATCTTTAGCTAAGCTAGCTGATGAATTTGCAAGAGCAAACAACCTGACACCTCTAGTTGAAAGCAATGCGGAAAGAACCATATACGACTGGTTACGCCGGGCGAAAAAAGATAATGAAGCCCCCTAGGAAGAAGTAAAAATATACTTCTACTTGCAAACGTATAACGTCTACAACTTCACGTTATATTTCTTCATAACCTGCTTGTTAATAATTGCTTCTGTATTCCCATGACTACACAGGAAAGCAGAGCATGTCTATTCGCATCTTAAGACGCCCCGAAGTTGAAAACCTGGTGGGCTTATCCCGAAGTACTATTTATCGCAGACTTGAAAAAGACTCCTTTCCTAAGCCGGTGCCTTTAGGTGGCCGCTTAGTTGGCTGGATAGAACAGGACATTCAAAACTGGATTCAAGAACGTATTGAAGAAGCCTGGAGGGTTGAGTGATGAAACCTAAAAATACCGCTACCCCTGAACAATTTGCTCAACGATTAGAGCAAGGAATGAATCAGCTTGAAACATTGCGCATCTATGGAGAAACATGCCTTCACAGCACCGTTTCAGACTTAGCAAACAAGCATGGATCTGGGCTCATCCGTCAAGACGAACCGCATACCCACCAGCACGGTGGAAAGACTCACTTTAGACGTTTCTGGTTAAAGCCTGAACAGTTGGATAGAGCACTCAAGCATATTAAATTACATGAAAAAGCCCCGACCGCTACCAACGAAACAGGGCTTAGTAACCATTCCAAAAACAATGATCCAAGTAAATCTAAACCGAAACAGCCTCTGATTAAACCTGAGCATGAATATTCACAGGTATAAGCTATGGCTAACCTTCTTCCTAAGCTACTTCAGCGGTCAGATTATCTGGCCGTTGAAAACGGCATCATAATTTTACACCCGAAGAACGGCGACACTATAACTAGCAGCAAATGGCTGAAAGAAAACTTCGATCAGATAGCAACTGAAATACTGACACTCACTCGCAAGCAAGGCTATCGTTTCCATAGATACTCAACTGGCTTTTACGAAGCCGCCAAGGGATCAGGAGGTATAACTTTGAATTTCATTAATCAGGTCACCGGTACTGATAGCCGCATCTCTTACAATGTGGACCTGAGGCGAGCGAGAAGCACAAAAGCAGGTAAAAAAGGAGAACTACTCCCGAAAGGCCGATTTATTCCTCCGAAAGGCGGTAGCTTTGTTAAGCTCTGGCGGTCTTCAGGATTACCAATACCAAAGCGCATTTCAGCATTCCATGACTGTATGGGCAAACTCAAACCTATCATTTTTGAAGGAGAAACCACTATTAAAAATGGACAGCTGATGCTTGAAAAAGGAACACTAAAACCGATGAATATCAGCTTCGATGAAATTCTCAATAGTGTTCTAAACGAATCTACAGCATCAGACAAGAATCCGACAAGAATCCGACAAGAACCCGACAATTACCTGACAACAACCTGACAAGAACGTCCGACAAGAAAAACGCCACAGCCCATACAGGCCGTGACTTAGAGCCGAATTCTACTACGTGGAATTCTGACCGCGTAAGTAAGGTTAACGTGAGAAAGCGTATGAGGGAAAGCAGTTACAGTAGTAATACAGTAAGCAGTAATAGTAGTAATAGAGTAAGTAACCAAAGCAATGAGGAATGGCTGGACGATTACAACAACGCTAGTTAATTAATGAAGGGGAGTGCTCGCTCACTAAAGGCAGCCTTCCCCCAATAGATTCTTTCTTGCTCGACCACCTACATACACGAAACTAGGGGCAAGATAACGGCCAGATAACGGCCAGATAACGGCCAGATGACATCGAAGCGTAAGCATAGTTGTGGTCGTCATGGTTTCGTTGAAAAGCATCGGGTTAAATGGGAAGCTATTCGCGGTCTATTCACTGCTGTGTATAAAGACCAAGCTAAAAATATAGAAACAATCGTTGGTATCTGGGATCAGTACCGCGCTGGTAAATTATCGCTGGATAAAGCGAGGGAGGCTATTAATGAACACGCCCGAGGAATCAACGAACCAGAATGGTTCGGACACCCTAGTGGAATATCTGAAAGAAGCGCTGATTCCAGTTACCTTGGAGAACTGGTTGAACGTAGCGTTTCCAGGCAAGGAAAATCCAACGCTGGATGACCTAGAGGCAGAGGAAATCGATCAGATTCCGGAGTTCCTACTCAATCAGAAGTAAGCCCGTTAAACAAAGCGCTTGGCACTCAACTGGGCGATAAATGGAGTAATGCCTTTGAGCAACATCAATTGCCTGACGACTTATCTGATTTCGGGGCAGCGGTTAAAGCTGCCTTCGGAACAAGAGCCACCCGAGTCATCGCTACAGAAAGATGATACTAGTAGCTCAACAGGGCCCCATCCTTTGATTGACAAACCATCTACCACAGCACCTGTGAATCCAAAACCTGAATAATACTTTCAAAACCAGTAGCCCCTTACTTCACCAAACAAGACAAACGCAAATCGAGGTGTGATTAGCAGCCACATATTTAACTTGGCAAAACATAAATGAATACCTTAACTGATTTAATGCTGAAATATGAATCGATGAATCGAAAAGCTAGACAAGTTAATTCCGATTGTAATACCACACGAGGAGCCCCCGCCTACACCTAATCTAGTGCCAATTTGAACACCTATTCGCAGCAGACCTAATACAAATAAGGAGATACACCCTTATGCCCCCAAAAGCCCAACTCATCTTCGAGACAGGCCAATCCAATCTCCGTATCGCTATATGTATCATCAAATTCGAACAGAAGATAATTAGGGAATATCTGTACACAGATCAGCCGAAACCCACCCATACCACCAAAGCGTTCTAATGAGATCTGTGTGATGTCCGGCCAATCGGGGTAAAACCACTATTTACCTTGTCAATTTTAGCCCAATTAACGAGCCCCTTAGCCCTAAATAAAGTACTAAGTAATTGACCTTTATGGCTAACGATATATTATCTCAAGATAGGGATTGAATATATCGAGCAGAGGATTTGCTCTTTTTTTTTGCAAAACTCACGTCTGTGTAAATTCACTTATCTCTTTGTATTATAATAAATTTAGTTCTTATGAAACGCCCTTGAAACCCGAATAAGGCGCCCAAGGATAGTAAGCCGTAGGCACTTAATCATCTGTTAATTGTAAAGGGTAGCTCATGGATCAATTGAATATGGCATTAAGTTTCGCCGCTGGAATTTTATTTAAAGCGTTGATTGAATACTGCATGAATTATCTCAAAGAAAAGCAACGCTCATCAGGAACTGATAAATCCGAGAGAAGAGAGGCTCACGAAGAGTTTCTAGCTGCTTTAGTCCCTGCGTTTGATGATCCAACTAAAGAGTCCGTAGGAGAGGCCAAGAAGAAATTTATACGGGTAGAGGTCAGCTCTGATAAATTGATAGTTTCTTTAGGCGACTTGATTTTATCCCTTCTGGATTCAACAGCAAAAGGTACAGATAGCTCTTTCCACAAAAATCTTCCTGTATTGAAAAGCGCTCTAGTAGAATTAATACGCGCGGAAATAACAAACCGCAAGCCGCAGCTTGAAGCTTTCGAAGAAGCTATGTTGAGAGATCCATTTTACGCTGAAATGGTAGGTAAACCACATCCTATACAAGAAAGGTAGTTTCAAGTTCTGCTTGTTATAAAAGGGCCACCAAAAAGTGAAAACAACTAACTAGATCATCAAATTCGTTCCAGCCGCAAAAACCGCGGCTGCTTATTCTGCGCTTCGACAGTCGTTTATGCCAGGTTTGGGGTTGGCCCTGTCATAATCTTTCGTTCGCTTAGTGTTCGCTTTCAGAGGTGTGGATAGCTGAGTAAAGGCTCTTGGCCTTAGGATTCAAAGATCATGACGCTATCCATTTTAGAATGACAAGCTTAAAAATGTTTTTCACGCAGAAATCATTCGATACATAGCGTTGCCAACATCTTCATAGTTTCACTACAGAAATATAACTTATGCAGACTTATGTTCAATTTATGTAGAGTTCCGGTGCAAACGACACTTCTTACGCGCGGCCTGAGACATGCAGCACGCAATGCGTTTGTTTTTTTCAGCTACTGCATGATGCCGGCTACCGTCCCTCAGAAACACTGAACACAAGCGTGCGGCGGGGCTGAGCGCTAGATTCATAATCGAATACTTACAAGCTTAACTACTGCAAGAATTAATATTTTTGCTATTAAAAACAATATCTTATGATTTTTTATCGACTTCTGATCTTGTGAATAAAAAAAGCCTGCACGGCTTAGAACCATTCCAAGCGCTCTGGAAGAAACTTCTCGCAAGGACCCACAATTATCATTACTAGGTTTTCTGACTATAAACGCTAATCATTTTTGACAAATATAAAACTCTTCTTAAACAACCTCGAACGAAAACAACCACACGAAAATAAAATCTGCACAAAAATGTCAATATGAGCAATTTAATTAATAAATTTGCAATTTTACTGCTATAATAAGAAATATATAATAAATAACTGCAATACATACAAACCGAGATACCATCATGTCGAATTACTTTCACATAGTCTCCGCACTTTGCCGACAGATAGTCAAAGAAGGAGCGTCCAATGCCGCTTTGACTCAGATAGAGCGTTTACAAGAGGCCATGAAGGATGACAATCTAAACAAAGAAGCAAATTTACTAACAAGGCTAATTAAAAAAGCTCACGAAGAGAGCTCACTTGAGCCATCTAGGGTGCAGTTATCTCGCGCAAACATTCTTAGCGGCCAAACATTAACGCCAAACACAAAACCGCCATCGGATAAAGAAACTGGTGCGCCGTTATGTGAAATTTTCTTTTCTGATCAAACCAGCCATAGCGTAATCCCAGTTCTTGATGATGGGTTAGAAAAAGCTGTAGAAGGGCTTATTTCTGAATGGAACAACCTTCCAGAACTACAAAAAATAGGTGTAGCTCCAGCTCTAACTAGTTTATTTTTTGGAGCCCCAGGTACAGGAAAAACAAAACTGGCATATTATATTGCTAAGAGATTAAACCTTCCTTTGGTTGTTGCTCGCCTCGATGGCCTTGTCTCTTCATTTCTGGGAACAAGCGCTAGAAACATAACCAATTTGTTTGATTTTGCCTCTAGATATCAGTGCATACTGCTATTAGATGAATTTGATGCTGTAGCAAAAGCCAGAGATGACAAACAAGAGGTTGGTGAGATAAAACGAATTGTAAACACCTTATTGCAGTGTTTAGACTCACGTAGTTTAAACGGTATAACTATTGCTATAACAAATCATGAAACCTTACTTGACCCTGCTGTGTGGCGCAGATTTAATGCGCGAATATTTGTCCCCAGACCCAATGCAATATCAAGAAAAAAGATACTTGAGCAGTATCTACCTCCGCTTCAGATTAATAATATTGAAATGGATTTTCTTATATGGATGACTGATACCTACACGGGCTCTGATCTTGAAAACATGTCTAATACGCTAAAAAGGCATTCTATAATTCACTCAAAGGAACAAGATAATTTTATTGAGACAATTAAGGCTTTCCTGCTCGTTTCCTCGACTGACAATACTAATAACTCACGAGAATTAGTTTTAGGTGAGGAGGAAGGCCTTGCTAAAGCTTTACACGAAAGTAGTTTCTCACAAAAAAACTTAGCAGTTTTGTTTAACAAGCACCCCAGCACAATTTCAAGATGGTTCGCAGAGTTAAGAAATAAAGCTTAGGAGAGGATGTCCGATGCACAACCCTATTCAGATAGTATTGAAACCAAATAATCTTATTTATTCACCCCAAAGGGACGCTGGAGGTAAGAATACAGACTTTTATGGCGAACAAGATGAGGAATACAAATCCCACAAAAATGAATTGATTGAACAGATAGCAAGTATTTCTGCATCTCTAAGCAACAATTCATATTCAGCTATTGGTGTCGCTAAAATAACATTGAAACCTGGAGCATTAGCGAAATCGCACAGGCCTATAAGAGCATTATTTAAGCCCGAAATTGCACCTCTTCTGGGTAGTGGAGGCTTTGGAGAACTCTATTTCCAGGTCAGCAAAGAATCCATAAATTTTATTAAAGAAAAAATAGACTCTACGGAAGAGATAACCCGCTGGAAGAGAAACCCAGCTTCCAACAAAATGGAATTTAACCCTTCACGTGGTAGAAGTGAAACTGGCGCTATAGATACTCTATCAATATATTCGTCTGTAGAGAAACTCAGTTTTGAAGCGAGGGAGGCGATCAACTGGCTTGAAAAATCAAGTACAGGCAAAGGTTATTTAGTAGACCTTTTCCAATATTCTCAGCCTGAACATAAGAACTATCAAATACAAGCTACTCAAATAGAATCCGCAGAACAGTCATTTTTAAACGGCTTAACTGAGTTAGGCCCTGGCCTCATTGTCACGAGATTAAGTAAAAGAGGATTAGCAGACGGAACGCTTCACATTCAACTGTCCAAATCAAAAAATGATCCGTACATAAATATCTCAAAACCAATATCCGACAGACCTAAAAGTGGTGAAGTTGATATAAGAGAGCAGAGGCACAGCCTATTACTAAGGTTCCTTAAAAATCACCCAATAGTAAAGAAAATCTCATTACCACCTACAATTTCGCGCAATGAAAACGGTAAAATATCTACACCTAACTCAGAAACATTTCCTAAACCAAAATCGAACGAGTCCTACCCCATTGCAGGCATTATAGACTCAGGCGTGAGAGCCGAACCCCTAAAAGAATGGTGTTTAAAGCAATCGATTGGGTTTGATGTGGATGCATGTGACTCAGATCACGGATCACAAGTAGCGAGCCTTATCATAGGCGGGCAAAGCCTAAATAATCCAACTTTGATCCCTGAGCCAGACGGATGCATGGTTTATGATATTTGGGCTCCATTACATAGTTATAAAAATTCTTTCTCAGAGTATTTTGATGGTATTGGAGACTTCTTTGATTGGCTCGATATTGAAGTCGAAAATGCTAAAACACACGGTGTTAGAATATTTAACTTTAGCATCAACTTCCATGAACATGTAAGCACAACCGATTATAGCAAGACAGCAACCCTGTTAGACGAAATTTCCACGAGGCATGACGTTATCTTTGTCGTATCCGCAGGAAACCTTCCCCCAATTGATCAACGTCCAAAGTGGCCTAAAAACCCTGGATTCGTAGCCGAATACATTGCCGCCTATGGTACTAATGACCGGATATGTCAGCCTGCAGACTCTGTAAAATCAATTACCGTTGCAGCTATCAACCCTACAGGGTGTGAAGAAAACCCTCCCGGTGCCCCAACAGTATATAGCAGGAGGGGACCTGGCGTTTCACTTGGAGTAAAACCTGATTTAGCGCATTATGGTGGGTATGCAAATTCATCAAAAGGAGGAAGTGGCCTAGTATCACTTTCTGGTAATGGCACGGCGGTTCAAGAATCTGGAACAAGCTTCTCGGCCCCCTTAGTTACTAAAACATTAGCATCATTAGATTTTCGTACCGATTTTGGATTAAATAGAGAGTCTTTGACAGCGTTACTGATACACCATTCTCAACATCCAGAGATTTTACAGAATAAGAAATTACCCAAAGCTATTACCCGTCAATTTGTAGGTTTTGGTATCCCTAACGCCTCGCAAGATATGCTAGTTACTGATGATTACAGTATTTCCATTCTATTCACTGGTGTCTTAAAAAAGGGTCAAATAGCCGAATTCAATTTTGTTTGGCCGCAAAGCCTAGTAAATGATGGAGGTAAATGTAAAGGGACAGCCAAACTTACACTTGTCTACTCAACGCAGACCGACGCTCGTTATGGCTCAGAGTATTGCAGAACTAATGTAGACGCATCTCTCAAACAAGAGGTGCTCATCAAAGGTGAATGGAAATACAGAAAATCAGTAAATTCAATATGGCACACCCAGCTAGGCAATGAAGCAACATATGAAAAAACATTAATTGAGCATGGTCTCAAATGGTGGCCAATCAAAGTATATGAACGGACAATGACGGGGGTTGGTAAATCCGCGAACTGGCAATTAACCGTGAATGCACAACTAAGAAGTAACGAATCATTTCCTAAGGATGGAATCCCATTTTGCATTGTCATGTCTATCTCTGATAACCAAAAACTATCAAACACAGTATTCGACGAAATGAGAAGGACAATTCAAGCATCAGGCATTGAAATTGGGTCTATAAACACTAGAACAGAAATCACTACCTAATTTACTAAGGATTTTGAAATGATAGAAAGAGACTTAAAAATCATCTCGGATTACATATCAGATCTTAAAAAAGATCCCGCTTTTTCAAATGCTTTAATCGAGATTAATACGACTCTCGAGTCTATAAGCATGCTCAGAAAGACCTCTTTATCAAGTCCCAGGATGAGCCTTTCGATCACTTTACCAAACCCAGAGTCCATGCGTTGTTCGATATGCTCCAAAACGGTAATCAAGCCATGAGTGACCAAACAAGTAAAAATGGCCACTTCATAATAAGCCATTACCCTAACGATGATTCTCCAACTGATATTGGCTTTACCTCTTCGCTTAATAGCTCAGAACGCGTACCCGAAGACCAATATCAGCTAAAATCAGATATTGAAGCATTCATTGTTACCTTAAGTGATGTCTACACTAAAGAAGGTGATGAATTTAAGAACTATTATCAAAGAGCTTATTATCTTGCTAAGCTTGGTCTAGAAGGGGATCATGTGGATATTTCCTTAGCCAATAGAACTTTAGATCAACTCCGTGGGGAAATCGTAGTATCAGCCGGAGCCTCAATAAGAAACAGGCTTCTTACTACATATGGATTCAGAGCTTTTATTTTCTGCGTAATTATCACCATTGCAGCATTTATTTTAGATAAAAACCCCATTAGTTCAGCTCCAAAAATGCCATTTTTTCTATTAATGCTTTCTGGTTCTATGGTTGGAAGCTGGCTTTCCCTAGGAGTGCGAACTAGATCTTTCAGTTTCGATGAGCTTCGCATGCATATTCGTGATCAAAACGGTCCAACTATCAGGTTAGCATTCACTGGAGTATTAACTCTAGTTGCTGGTTTGCTAATGCATATAGGAGCGTTGAATATCAGCATAGGAACGCTCGATAGTACTAAAATAGCATCAGACCATTTAATAGCTCTTTCATTTGGAATATTGCTTGGGTTTAGTGAAAAGGCCCTTGTTACAACTCTAACTGAAAAAACTAAAAATATGATTTCTTAGGCTATCAATTTATTAATTCTGCTGTGCAAACCAGTTTTATTCTTACTGGTTTGCACAGCAACTAAGAGCAATCAAAAACTTTTCATAAGTAATGTTTGTATATACGGTTCTTTTCATGGAAGGCTTAGCTAACGGTACTTAACACGAGTTGAGCAACATGCCTAGCCTTAAGTATAAAGTTGGATAGCTCAAATATGCCTTTCTGAAATAAAGTAACAACTCACATACCCGTGTTTATTCAATATAATTTATCGCTCTGAGCTGAGTTTCCGCAGAACTTCCCAGATAACTGCGAATAGATGTGAAAAATTTTGGCCAGAGACTATTAGAATCTTTACGTAACAGAGCCTTAGCTAAATACTCTCGGGCTTCATCAACTGTTTCACCATTCGCAACCCTATCTCTTAGCTGCTCATTGATTCTATTCAATTCTCCTTTACGCATTCTTCTTAGTCTTTCAGAATCTAGCCTTAATTCATCAATAGTTGCTTGAGCCTTTTGCACATTAACACCAGCAGAATCGCAATTCTCATTGTGTACTGAAATCCCTCCGCTGCTTCTTTCTATCTTGAAAAGGCATGGATAAGCAGGAATACAGATAGGATTAAGAATGACATGATCCAGGATTTTCTTACCTTTTGGCACATCACAACTGTGATCAGGGCTAGAAAATCGATCCGCAGAATCGACAACATTTTTCTGCGACCCTCCATGACAGCAGGCAAGCAGATTTTGCCAATCTAAGTTCCAATTATGTCCACTTGATTTATCAGATTTCGGATGAAAATGCTCCACTCGTAAATCAGCGACTCTGTGCTTCGGAGCAGTTTTTAAATCAACTTCGCAATAAGCACATATACCTCCTTGATCTGAAACTAATTGCCTTTGGGTCTCCTTTTTTCTCTTATCTTTTGAAGTAAATTGCTCCCAGGTTCTAGTAGAACAACTCGTTCGATATGTTAATAGTTTAGGTGGTTCAACTCCTTTGACTATGGCTTTCATGATTGTCGATCATACTCCTTCAGGCGAATATCCATATCCAACCTAAGCAACTCAGGTTCATGCTCAGCACCCCATTCATCGAGCCTTTTTCTTATAGTCAGCGCTTCTTTAGAGTCCCACTTATCATCAGAGACTAGCTGCTTATACTGTTCTAACAAGGCGACAATTTCTATATTTTTAGGACGAGGAGATACTCCAAGAATTTGCTCCAGAATAAGCTGCGATTCAGCTCCTAAAGAAAAATCTACAGGTATTAACCTAACAGACTCTTCATCTCCCTCCCCTTCCCAGTCAATCACTCTCAACGATCTTGCTGGTACGGTACTTACAACCTGTGGACTATGAGTCGTGATAATAAACTGTATATTAGGAAAGGTGCGCATTAAGTCGGGGATTATTGTTTGCTGCCAACCTGGATGCAGATGCAAATCCACTTCGTCAATTAAAACAACACCTTCAGTTTTTAAAGGGTCCTCTTTGTCTGGGTTTGCTTCTGCCATTCGAGCAGCAATATCCATAACCATCGCCAGTGTGGTCCTGTAGCCATCGCTAAGCTGTTCGATACGAAGCTGTTTAATACTGTTATTTGTCTTCCAATCCACCAATATCCCTGCGGGGTAAACACCTCTAGGATTAGAAAACTCTGGCATTAGTTGATTTATTGCTTTCCGGATGGCTTTTAGCTCAGGTAACACAAAATCAAAAGACCTAAGCTCTTTGATCTTTTTATTCTCCTGTTCTTCAAGAAAATAGAAATATTCAACAAACTTCCTGAAGTTAGTATGACTTTCTAGCGAGCCTGTATATGCATCGAATCTTAAGAAGTCTTTCCCAAAATTCTTTTTCCTTTGTGGTACCTCAAATACCCCACGACCAGTACCATAATGTATGAATATTGGTAGTTCAAACTCTTCATCATCATTATAGGCGTCAATAAATTGATCAACATATTCATTTATCGCCTTAACACCTATGCCTTCAGGAATCAAAGAAGCAGTACTCTTGGCTTGATCACGCTTCTCCGTACGATCCCATTTCATACCCTTAAAGCTTTCACACGTAATCCGCATATAAGGAGGCTTTTTGCCATCATCGTAAGTACGAAAGTCTGTATCTTTAGGGTTGATACCTGACACTTTTGGCAGGCGAGTCAGAAAAGGACCGAGCGCCGTAGCTACAGCATCGAGCACACTGGATTTGCCTGCCCCATTACGAGCAACTAAAACTGTAAGCTGTTTATCAAATTCGATTCCAAAGTCTGCAAATCTTCTAAAATTAATCAGACTCAATCGCTTAATTTTCACTATAGCCGCCCTTTATTATTGACATATCGTACATCATGAAAGCACTTAAATTACAAACCTGTTCCTTGATAGACGGGTAGCTGTAACCCCAGTCTCATTAAATGTAGAATCGTTGGGATTTTTCGCGCACATCTTCGTTGGGCGTCATCCACTTCCAATAGTTCCAGCACCCTAATACAGACAATGATGATAAAGCAAAAAGCAGATATTCCCTAGACTCAGAGGAGTAGTGCTTATGTTTAAAACTATTAAAGCGCCTACAGTGAGTGCGAGAAGCCTGCGATTTAGCTCCTTTAAAGTAGCTACAGGATGAAACCGTCATACCTAGCCATAAATTTGTACTTATTCCCATCTTCCCTTACACAGGGATAAATGCATCTCCAAATTATCTCGTAGCGCGAGTTGAATTGGCAGTACCGCTTCTATAGCATCACGTCGTTGTTTAGAATTACAAGTTTGGGTTTGGGTTTGGGTTTGGGTTTGGGTTTGGGTTTGGGTTTGGGTTTGGGTTTAGGTTTACCTACTAGCAATTTTTTCAAGTTGACCAATAGAAATTTCGGTCTGACCATTTGGTAAAGGGAATATATCAAGATGAACGGGAAATTTATTATTGAATCATTCGAGCCCATCAAACAGGCCGTTTCTTGGTACGACATCACTGATAGCACCGCGCACTTAACACCCGATGCTGCCTATAAAGCCTTTTTAGAGCATGCAGAAGAAAGCGGTACGGCGACTAAAGCAGCCGAATGGGGACCTATAGGCTTTCCTCGCCTTTATGGGTTAGAAGGCATTAGCTTGAGTGAGTGGTTTCATCAAAGAAAAGTGATGCCAGGCTCAGACCAAGCAGATTATTTGATGGACTCTCTGGGATCAGTGTGTCAAACGAGAAAGCAAAGATTGGCCTTCCCTCCCGCAAAAGTAGACCGTGTCAGGCTGAAAAATGAAGCCAAGAAGCTTAAACAATTGCCAAATACTGAGGCCAGCCTCCTCACGGCATTACTGACAGATCCCCATCTACGGGGGGCGATTTTTCAGGACCATCTTCACGACAGCATTGAAAAAGATATCGGTTGGTTCTTGCTTAAAGCTGCTCAGCGGTGGCTGGGTTACCGATATGCACCGAACTTAAAAGCATTCGCAAAGATTCATAGCGATTATGAATTAGACGTGAAAAACGGCTTGTTCAGCTATATTGATGATGATAATGGTTGGGAAGCGTCGGTACACAATCTCGCCGAGTTACTTATTACTGATGCTAGACGCTGGGATTCTTTAAACACAGCACAGAAAAATGGAATTCTTTTAGGAATATGGATATGTAGTAGTTTTATTGTAGATAATGACTGTCTATTCCGGGCATGCGCAATTCATCCAGATATTCAACAGCGCCTCAGGCAATGTGGTTTGCCATGGCGCGGGCTTGTTGAGCCAGGTTCAGGTAATCATACAATATTGTCGCTCCACAGTTTGCATGCCAAGCAGTTGATAGGTCATCCCTCGATGAGCCTACTGGGCGCTTGTGAATTTTCATTAGCAATGCTTCCTGCTGTTAAAGATCTCCTAGAGCATTCGGAAACAGCCACAGCAAACATCGATCTTCTAGAAAGCAGTTCTACTGCAGAGCGGCTTACTATCTACAAAACAGCTGTCAAAAAAGCTTACCAAGAACTCGCAGGTTGTCTTGGAGAGGCCGTATCGGTAGGTAGTGACTATAAGTCTTGCATAGAAGACATGAATTCCTGGCGATATCTATTACACCTTTACGATGATCAATTTCTGGCAGATTTGCCTGCAATACAAGAAGACAAAAAAAAATACTTCGAAGAACTTTCCGGCACGCCAGATCAAATAGCCTATTGGCGGAAGCGCTTTGATGAAGTAGCAAAAGACTTAGAAGACCCTATAACCATTAGCACAAAGATTTCTAATGCGTTGAACCAGAATGGGTCTATGAAGGAACTTAAGGAAAATATATCAAAAGCTGTTGAGTCCCTAGATACCAACAAAATTGACCAGATCAACCAAAAGATTTCGAATTCAGTGAGCGATACTGTATACATTTTTACTCAATTTATAACCCGCTTGAAAATTAGCGACGACTTGTTTGAATCAGCTAAAGAAATTGGTTCAAGGGTAGATGAAGAAATAACACCAGTAGCGGCTGAAAACAGTGCACTTGATGAGGTCGAAAACCTAAGGCGTGAGCTTCAAGAAAGCCGTACACATAGTAATATGTTAAAACGGCAAATCAATACCTTGGAGGCGCGCTGTAATGCGTTAAAACAAAAATATATTGCGAACGACAGTTCTCTTTCTGAAGAGGTTTATCGTGCGATATCTGGGCGTTTGACCATGACTGATCTTTATAAGGTGATGCTGGAGGTTCTACCTGGCAACACTTTTATACTTGAATCTGTGGAGGAGAGTTTAAAGAATAGCTTAGATTATAGGGCACCTTACAAAGTTCTAGATACAGTACTTAAAATTGCAGGACCATATAGTGACGAACTACGAGCTGGGAAACCTGACTCTGAAACGCGCGATATACTTGGAAGCAGGTATCGTTCGACCGAATCAGAGAGTACCCTATCCGCTCCTCGGCTGAAAAGAATGCGTGAGCAATTATACCGAGATCAGCCAGTACTTTTTGAACAGCACATGACACTGGGAAGCGCGAGAAGCACGACTCAATGCATTCAGATCTACTTCAAAATGCTAAATGAAGTGATGGTAATTGCATACATAGGCCCACACCTTGAAACCAGCAGTTCATCAACTTGAGAGTTAGAAGGACGATGATTGCCACTGATCTTGTAATCAGCGCACAATTACCCAAAAGGGCTTCTGTAATTTTCACCAGCTCGATTACCAAAGCCCACCTCAACCTTTACGTTCAGCTTCAGCATCTGAATTACCTACTACTGTCTAAAACGGCGTCGTACCCCTCTTTTTTACAAATCAAAGAAGTTGTTGATAGTGCTGATTGGTCAATTGCGTGTCATAAGAAGGGAGTCATAAGACCGGATTGACGGTGTTTCAGGGGCGCGACCGAGCCCGTGTGACAAAGAATATCTCCATTCTGTGTCATCGCAGAGGAGGATTATCCGTAAGCGGCCGGTTATCACACCTTGCTAATAACCGCCGACGTCCAGTTGTGCGGTAGCAATTCACCAATGACATTGTTCTTCTGCGTTGGCAGTCTCGTCAACACATCTTTCAGGTAGGCATACGGATCGTGCCCATTCAGTTTGGCCGACTGGATCAGTGTCATTACCGCTGCCGCACGTTGACCACTTCTCAGTGAACCCGC
>JBFIJM010000020.1:0-12941 GCA_041600715.1 Saccharimonadales bacterium (SeqCode)
ACATAGTCTCTTACTTTTGAATAAATCATGATCTTCTCAATGTACCAGTAAATATATTGGTCTTTTCAAGATTATCAATATTCCCATCATCGTTATAATCTAGCCTTAGTGTCGCTCTTTTTTTCGCACTGACTACAAGCATCTTATAGTTATTTGCTTTGTCTTTGAATACATCATCAATAGCATTAGAGATGCCATCAAATATAATTCTAAGTGTTTCATATTTCGACCACTCCTTAAATTCCTGAATGTCCACTATGTCGGTTGCTGTATATCTTGAACCATCACGTTTCCATATTTGATTAGCGTCTAACTCGTTTAATATCTCTCGTTGTGCAGCTCTATGCTTATCAAGAAAAGAGTTTCTACCATCTTGCACCCACTTTAATAAATCAGGCTCGTATGAAATAATATCAGTATCAACACTAAATAAATTATCATCTGCAACACTTAGCACAGATATGGTTCTCGATTGAGATTCAGTTCCGTTAATTCTAACAGTCGCAACATGATCGCCATCTGTACTATATGACCAATCAAGATAAAGATCGCTTGTAACATCATAAAACGACTCTGAGGCCGTTGGTTGAATCTCTACAAGTGTTATTTCGCCTATCGTATTTGAAAAACTTTTAGAGGCATTTAGGCGAGTCTTATCATTAACCTGCACGACTGCTTCAATATCTATATGTGCGAATATCATTTATATTGTCCTTTGTTAATAGATTCTACTAAATCCATAGTCATTAACAAGTCGTAATTATCAGAATCACCTAGAGAGTAATCCATAAACGTATCGATTAAAGAAATAGGAACTTCACTACAAATAAGCTTTTTGTAATTACTTCCAAACTTATTACTTTTCTTAAACCCAAGTGCTTTTAACGCTAATCCTAACAAAGATTTCTTGTCATAATTAAGACCCAAAATATCCTCTAGCCATGATAGAAATTTAGGATAATCAGTGTCAATATCCAAATCAATCCCCTTAACAATCTTATATTCGCTTAAAAAGTTTGCTAGGGTACGAACTCTGACACCTTTACTGGTAGCATCTACCGCCAACATATTTCCTGTTATCGAAACAAACGAAACTGCTATATGAGAAAATGATTCTTTCTTAAATGGATTCATGCCTTGGAACAACATAATAAGCCATGCGATAAACGGCATCTTCATTCGAGGTCTAACATTCAAGACATAAACTCTCATTACACTACCTCATGGAATATTACATTTAATCCTACTTCTTTATTATTATTCGTTCGATTATGATAGACAACTTTTAATTGCATACCCATATACAAATCGGCATCATAATCCGACTTGTCGGCATATAACAAATCACTAACAACAACACCGAAACCAAACTGATTTAACACATAGTTTGGTATGGTTGAATAAGTACCATTTGTATCATCAAGAACTAGTAAATCAATACAGTCTCTAGTATTAGCGTCTATAATTTCAATTTTATTTATTTTACACTTAGCGTATGGAACTGTAACGATCTTGTCCACAGAACTACCAGCAATAGTATCTATAAAGTATCCATGCTTTCGCCTATATAACTTAGAACCATCTTTTAATGTTTTTGATGCGAAAGGCTCTCTCGAATAATAATTGCCAATTCTCTTGTTACCATTTGGTTTATAATTTGTTTCAAAATCTACAGCGCTATCTTTTTTAATGTCACAATAAAAAGAAAGAAGTCCATCAAAAGCATAAACACTGTAGCGATCATCAAACTCAACATAGTGAACGTCTAAAGACCTAGTATCAATAAAATTTTTAAGCTCAGACCAATTAACTTCTCTCATATAGTAACCTCTAAAAACTCAATACCTGCCGTCGCCGATGGATTACCTGTTGAAACCGATGACTCAACGATTATGTCAGTTTTTGGCGGCAACAAAAAAGGGTACTTTGTAAGATAGTCAGTTTGCTCACCTGCTGAAGCAACATTAATAATACACCGTTTAACACCATTAGCGATTATATAAATCTTAACAGATGATTGATTGTTTTTGTCGTAAGAAAAGAAACCTTTTGATAAAAGGTAATACTTACCTGTGGGAACTGTCCCTATACATTGCTGCGATTGTGAATCACCAGCTTTTAGAAAAGAAATAGTATTTGCTCCGCTGTTTATTGATATATCACCAGCGTTAGATTGATTAGAACCAGCCTCACTCAAGTAAGCAAAATTAACCCTCAAAAAACTCTGTGCAGTTGTAACATTAGAAGTTCCATTCATGTTAATCTGTTCTATTATTTCATTATGACTTGAATCTAAACCCTCAATAACAAGCTTTCTCGCACCAGTACCTGCTAACGTGTCACTTGTCGATGTTGAAGAAATAGTTAATGTAGATGCTGATGATGGGAACGTGTAAGTATCGGACTTAGACCAAACAGGCTCAAATCCACTTGATACGCTTAGATTATAACCAAATAAAGCCACACGCTTATATCCAGTAATTAAACCCAATGTAACAGCAACACTCATATCATAAACTTGCAAACCTTGATTGTCAGACGTAACAATAGTTCTTAAAGCACCCTTGCTAGACGCATCTAACTCAACAGTTGCATTAATTCCAGTTGTAATATCTCTAATAGTTGATTTACTTTGTGCTTTTTGAATTGTCATGCTAATTCCTGTATCGTAACCGTCGACGTTCCAGTTTTTGTAATCAAATAAACATTTATATTATCGCCAAAAGGTAGGCTAATTAACTCGTCTTTCTCGATAGCAATGCCAGTTAAATCAGTAACACCGGATGGGCCGTAATAAACAGTTTGACCACCTCGATTAAAGATAACAAGTGTTTTCCTATTGGCTAAATTAGAGCCTCCAACAGATGCTAGAGACTCTGTAGCTGTAATGTTTTTATTGGCTGCCACAAAAGAGATATTGGCGAAATTAGATATCTTAATCTCACCCTCGCTAGTCACGTTAAGATAGTTAGTCTCATTTCCTGATTGATCTGAGCCAACTAACTTAACTGCTTGTGATGCGTTTTTCTCGATTATATCAGCCAATTATTATACCTCTAAGCCTAGCAATGTTGAATATAAGTCTTGTTCTTGGTCAAGGTTAGTTAAAGTAATTCTAACAACCTCAGTCGTTAAGCCTTTCATAATTTTATGTAGCGGTATTTCGATGTTTGGGTTAGCCGTAGAGCTAAAACCTACAAATTTAGTTACACCATTAACCAAAATTTCTGCTCTTAGTTTACCAGAACCAGACACCCAAATCATTTCACCCAAGAATGTTTTAGCTGCCGTAACCGTATAATCGTGATTTACGGATGCGTTTTTAGCAACAGCAACACTTTCATTATATTCACATATTTCATCACCCGCTTGATCTGATACTTGAACAACCGATAGTGGGTTAGTGGGAGAGTAAGGATTTCCAGATTCATCATTTAAGTGAACTTTTACACTATCAGTAGATGCTGAAAGATCACGAATATCTAAATCGGTAGCACTAACGGTTACACTTGAACCAGTTACATCTACCTTATCAGTAGCAAAAGCCAAGTCTCTTACGTCTAAGTCAGTCGCAGTAACAACAGCATTGACAGAACCATCACCATTAACAGCTAGATTATCAGTACCATCTGTAACAATAACTTTTGCACCAGTAACAAGGTCAGTATTAATACTACCGTCTACATTTACTTTTAATTTCTGGCTAGGTGTTGTTGCGTCCGAAACAAATATATCAACATCACCTGCGGTTTCTGTTCTAATAGGTAAACTTGAATCATAATCGGCCATATCTTAATCCTTGAATGTTGCTAACTCGTCTTTGAGTTCTTTTAATTTATCTTTACTAACTTTAATATTGTCCTCTATTCTTTTTATATCTTCAAGTCTTTCGATTACTTTAAACTCTAACTCGTCTACACCAAGCTGAACTCTTTTAATCGCTAACTCTAACTTCTTTTTCTCTATATTCATTTTAAAATTCCTAAAATGGTTGCATTAAAATCACCAAGCATTGAACTTGAGTGAATTACTCTAACTCTAACTATGTCACCTGCACCCAGAGGATAATTAGAATAATTGAAGCACTCGTTAAAGTTGCCCCAATAGGTGCGTTTTTTATTGTTTACGGTTGCATTCACTTCAACTTGATATACACCAAGATTACTACCAGATACTTCAACCTTATCAAGAAAGAATGATTTACCTACTGGTATCGTGTACGTTGTTATAGTGGTCAACACCGAGCTTGCTACTGAACTAATCTCGTTATATTCAGCTATTCCAGTTTCACTAACACCACTTACTTCTGTTGTGTAAATTGGTGATGTTGCCGAGTTGCCAACTCTTACTGCCGTTTCGTTGTCATTTGTAGCAAAGAACTTGGCCTGTTCCCTGTCTCTTATAGACGATGGAAAGCTCACTTGTTAGCCTCCGCAAAATCTTTTTCTGTAAATTCTCGATAGAACCAAGCGACCCATTTGAGCTTACCTCTTTTATCAACGTAGCTTTGAATATCGAAATATGTGAAGCGACATTGATGCTCGTTGTTTGTTTGGAGCATGAGAAAGCGTAGCAGTCTAGGACTGCTCGCCTCTATAAAATCAGGTATCTCAAATGAGTGCCTAGTACTCATTTATTAATCTTTAAGCTTAGCGATTAATGGAGACTTGCCAGCAGCAGCTCCCGCCTCACCAAGTTGTAATCCACCAAGTCCGTAAACTTGATCAACAGCAACTTTTTTACCACCAACACCATACTCAAGTGCTGATTCTTCACCAATTGCAGGTGCTTTTTGGAAAGCAAAACCAGAACCAGACACTTCAACCATAAATGCTTGTTGTGATGGCACTTGTTGATTGATGATTACAGGTACACCGTAAACTGTTCCAATCATCCCATTAACGATTGGTGAAGCTCCATTGCCTCTGTACTCATATCTTGAGAACTCAGCTAATTTCAACATTGCTTTTTCTTGGTCAGCAGCAATAACTAATTTAGCCTTAGTCATATCCGCAAAAGACTTGATTAATTGCTCTCTCATATCCAAGATTGCGTCAGCAGTAATGTCAGCAGGTACACCACCATTAACACTTAAATCAGCTACAGCAGTCCACATTGTGATAATATCACTATTAACTTGTCTACCATGAGCAGCAGATGCTCTAGCAACTGAGTTAGTGAAATACTCAATAGTTGATTGTTGTGCATCGTTTGCATCGTATCCCCAAAGAACGATTTTATTTTTATCAAGATTGATAATATCAGCAGCGTCAGTCAATGGAGCGTTCTCAGATGCAGCAGCACCGAAAGCTCTATCTTGTACTGTGAAGCTAGATAGTTTAGGGATTGAAATTGACTTAGAACCTTTTACAGCTAAGTTTGAATAGTTTGAAACGCAAGATAAAAGTGATGCTGACTCTAATAGTTCTTTTTGAACTAAAGCAGCGATTAAATCTTGTTTAGTGTTTACTAAATTTTGTGCGGCCATTTGTTACTTCCTTGTAGTTATAAATTTTTAAGTTGTGCGATAATATCTTCCTTAGACATTTCATCTAAAGAAACTTTGGCGGCTTTCGTGCTACCAGTTACAGGTGTAAAATTAGCTTGCTTGTTTCTAAAAAGTCCAATATCAGAATGCTCGTCCTTGAGCCCATCCATTAATCTTTTTAAATCATCTTGATTAACTATGAAGTTATCAGCAATCTCGACAGATTTAATTTGCTCTTTCGTGAGCAACCTCATTAGCTTATCAGGATTAACGCAACCCTCATTTACAGCAAAGCTTTTGATCTGATCTTCAAATTTAGAATATGCAAAGGTTTGTGTTTTTTGCTCGAACTCACTTTTAAGTTTTTGGTTTTCAGCTCTTAAACTCTCAATGATTTCTGCATGCTTTCCTTGCCTTTCCTTTTCTTCCATTTCTACTTTAGCTCTAAAATCCTCTAATTCCTTGAGTTTTTCTTGCTGTCTTTTTTTTTCATCTAAGACACGCTTGTAGCTATCATAAGAAACTTGATCAGCTTTCTTGCTTTCTTCAATCACAACACCGTTGCCTTGAGTGTCAACACCGTCAACCTTTTCCTGTACTTCCATTTTGAAACCTCCATGATTTCTTGTCAATTATTTATTACGTCGCAAAAAAGCTCGCAGCTTTCTGACAACAAACTTTGAAACAAAATCCTTTTTACGCTCAGGGAATCCAAACAGATTAAACCCTTTCTTTTTTAAACCTATCGCAATATCGTATATCGCAGAGGCCGTGCCGACCAGTGCTTTTCTAATGCCTTTGTACTTCTTATGAGTGCCATCAAAATCCAACTCAAAAGTACCCCTACGATCAGCAAGTTTAACAAATATCTTAGTAATTAACTCACCTGTAAATGTTAAGTTCGACTTCTCTGCTCGGTATGATTTAAACGTCTTATTTCTATCCTCTAATGCTTTTCTTCTTTTAATAGTTGCCCTACTGAGTCCCTTTAGTGGTTTCCCATTAGCGTCAAAACCCTCTCGAACATTTAATCTGTATTGAGTCTGCATAACTTTTGCTACCGCTTGCATTTCTTTCTGATCTTTTAAATAAGCGTCAATTTTAGTCTGCATCATCTTTTTAACTACCGATGCGTTCTTAACTCTAATTTTCGCCACGATCATCACCAAATAAGTCTTTAAATACTTCCTCAAATAGCTTTCGTGGGTCACTTGCCCTTGATTCAAACAATGCCTGCACACTTTCAGCACTGGAAAATCTTTCTCGCTCTCTATCTGTAAAAGAATCCTTTTTAAGCTTATTGATTTCGCTTGAGAACTCTTTTTTCACATCGTTAATGTCTTTACTGGTTAATCCGAAAAAGAATCTCTTAGGAACTGTTACACCATTTGAATGATTAGCCGCTTTCTTTTGATTAGTAGAATCTGTAAACCCTATCCTCAATTGACTGCCTCGATCTTCTATTATATCAACATCACTCAACATATCACCTGTTAACGTCATATCAATCTTAGACGCTGACTTATCCGCATCTTTAAAATCATCCGAATCAATATACTCACTAGAGTATTTATCGAAAGACCTGCCCCAAATATCTTTACCTTGCTCGGTGCGCTCAACCATCTTATCAATCAACGCTTGCCCTATTTCACTTCTCAAGGCGGCATTATCCGATAGATCAACACCAAAATGCTTTGTTAAATCTATGTCCTGATAGATATTGTATTTGTCACCATAATGTAAACCATCTGGCAATTTGGGCATTATTCCATATCCTCACTGTCCGAATCATCAACCATTGGCACTATAACCTCTGGTAGAATCATTTTTTCAGCCTCATGTAATGGAATATCATCTAAAAAAGAAAGTGCTTTTGCTCGACTCCATAAACCTAATTCCATTCGTCTTTCAGCAATCTCTAACTTTTCAGCATCACTCATAATGTTTTGTGGCTCAAGATATGTGATAGTGATCTCTGATTTCTCTGGTAAGTCTTGCGTGATGTATTTCTGATTTAGTAATCCAGTTATCTTGCCCGCATTATGCCAAGCTTTAACAATGTCCCAAATATCCTGCTCTGCCTCTCTAAATAAAGCCATTGACTCCTTAGAGCTTTCAAATCTTTCTATCTGAGCAAGCAATCTTTCGATACCAGTGCCATAATTTTGAGAACTAGCTTGACCGCTAATTGATGAACTATCTAAACCTTGTGAGCTTAGAAATTGAGCAAGCAACGACTCCATATAAGCCTGCGCTCCGCCAATATCAGAACTAGGATTAGAGAAACCAAAATCAACTTCACCACCGCCCGACGGTTGTATTAATCTCAACACTCGATTAGGCCCTATATCTACATATTGAGGCATCAAATCATCTGGTGCTTTTAGCCATGCTTGAGCGAATCCCTGCATCTCAACAATTTGCTGAAGCATTGATTGTGAAGTGTTGTAGAAGATACAAAAATCAGCAACATCGTTAGTTATCTCTCTCCAATAGTTAAAGTCTTTCATTGCTGAAATTTCTACTATCGGAAGTACTCCTGCGATAGGTGATTCGACTGATTCAGATAAAATATTCCCATGCTTATCCATTACAAAATGAAAATTTTTAGACCAAACAATAAACTTATTTTCTGATTTCTTATAATCATCAAGGTCAGCTATTGCTTGGTTGTAACCATCTTGTCTCTGGCTTTCCTCTGCGTTCGTATTCAATTCTTTATCGTACGAGCTAAAGATATATACCTCACCCATTTCTGGATTAGTTTGAGAATTAACAACATTTAATTGATGTGCCTTCAGCGGTCTTGCTCTCAATTTACCATTCATAGGCTCAATTAAAACGTGAGTCTGTTTCTTCTGTAGTTCAAATAAACGATTAGCCTCAAGCATTGTGAAGTCTATTCTCATATCGTTATATATTCGAGTAACTTTCTCTTTTTGATCTTCCGTTAAATCAGAAAAAACTCTAACAGGCTCGTCATTATAAAGAGTAGCCTTTGAGTCAGTTGTCTTTTTGAGAATATTAATCGAAGAAACAATCGGAACTTCTCTAACTAATGAAGCCGAAAATCTCTCTGTTAGCATTGCCTCTACATAAGGCTTAATATTACCTGTGTAAACATCCCACTCAGCTTGACTTTGCTGTAGTCTTTCCTGATTTTCTGTTCCCCTTGTCTCTTTTATCACCATTTGCCTGAATGCTTGGCTTTGTAGAAACATTTGCTCTGTCGTTTGAACTTCCATGATCTTCCTTAATTTCAATAAAAGCGACAAAAAAACCATTAGAATACTGATAAGTTATTCTCTCAACCTCGTTCATACTCTTAACCTGTTCAATGTCTGCTATAAATTCACGTTTAATGTTAGTTTGTACTATAATCATCATCTTCTCATTGTTGATACTGGTTTTATATTCGCATATTTTAATACTAAACAAACGTAATAGCCAACCGCTGTAGTAACGTGTTGGTATTCAAAAGAATCATCTTCAATATAATTCGAGCCGTTCTTTAGTTTGGTCAATCTAAAACCCTCGCTTAAATTCTTAGCCCCTGCATATACATAAAATGCTACTCTGCCTAAATCATTTTTGAAAGTAGAATTTACTAAATTATGCCTTGTTCTAATTGGCGGGTTTGATTCTGGAACTTTTAACTGGTATCGAACTTCTGCTTTTCTTAGAAATTCAACTATAATATCGTAATCTGATCTAATTGATCTAGTATCTCTATGTTTTCCTGCCGCATCACCAAATACTCGGAAGATACCTTTATGGTTAAATAAACCGTCCCGCAACATTTCTTCCATAATATCTAATGTCCTAGCACCGTGAATAATATAAGTCTTTGCGATATGAAAAGTATTGTTAATATATTGTCCTACAGCAGCCGACATTGGTTTCCCAAGTGCTATATTAAAGTCAAACATTAAATCTACTGGATAATTCGGGTTAAATTCATAATCGTAATCTTTATAATTCGTATCGTGGTCATAGTTGTAATAAATAACCTCAGATGCTAACTCTATCCATTTACCATGAAGCATACGCAATGCCTCTTTAGGTGATAAGGTTTCTCGAATACCGTCAATGTATGATTGAGGTAAAAATGGATTATCTTCCGTAACTGAATAATAAACGTGCCTTGTTTTTAATTTTGATTCTATGAAATATTTATAGGCCCAGTGTTGTGGAGAATCTGGATTAGTTGCACAGATAATTAATTGCTCTTTTATGTTTGGAATCCTACCGACTCGCATCTTGAGTTCTTTATAAAACTCGCCTTTCTCATCCTCAGTTAATTCTTCCACTATTGCCATTGATAAGATTAGCGATCTTACTTTTTTAACCTTACCATCTGCCCACGATCTAGTGACTATCTCAGAACCATTTGAGAACTTAATTGCTGTCCTAGATTTGTTGTGAATATAATCTTTGCCCTCGATCAAATCATCTTCTATGTGTTCTAATATCTCATTCCAGATAGTGTCTTTCAGGTCAGGCATTGATTTTCTCGCAACCAATACCCTTGCGCCCTTATTGAATAAGCAATGAGTAATAACTAAATGAGCAAGCATACATGATTTTGCAGAACCAACCGAGCCAGAAAATAACACCTCATGGACACCCAAGGCATAGTCATATTGTGTTCTAATCTCGGTTATCCCCCTGCCCTGCCAAGGAATAATAAAAGGATTAAACTCAGTTAGTTTTGGAATTGGCATTATCTAGCCCATAAGCAAGTTTTAGTATCTCTTTGTCGCTATTAATTTCTTTCTCTGATTTATCAGACCAGCCCGCTAAGTTTTTCAATGAGAAAATTAACATTGTAGCGTTACCTGCAAGGGCCATTTGTATGGCTTTTTGTTGAAGCTTTAAACCCATACCCATGCACTTGTATTCTCTATATTGAGTAAATGTCATATTGTGTTCTGACTTGATTCTGCGATCTATTGTATCTTCCGATATACCTAAATAGTCAGCGCAGAATCCCTTTGAAACTTTAAACTGCAACAACGCATCTAACCCCGCCCAATCGAGCTTTTTCTTTGCCATAATTAAAGTCTCTTTTGCGTAATGTCACCGCAAATTATAAGTAATAATAGATGAGAACTATTTTGAACGCTTGGCTTTTTAATCATTTGTCTTCCTTAACACAGTTAATAAAGCTTATTACACAGTAATAACTTAATCTTGCGTTAAAAAAGTGTAGGTGTCAAAGATTTAGTAAGGATTAAATTACTTTTGAGGTTTATTGTTTAAAATGTAAGGATAAACTTGCTTACTATTTATCCTTAAATCTACCTCTTAAATATATCCACTACAAAATCATATAATACGACTAAAAGTATCCCAATAAAAATTAATGGCGATAAAATAACAAATGGAGCTAAAATTAAAATATCTTTCAACCTATCCGTTACTTCTCTAATAAATTTTTTCATTATCTCAACTCCTTATATCTTAATACCAGCATCTTTATGCCCCAAAACATAGTCTGGCCTTCTGTTTCCTGCCTGTGGACAAACTGCTAATATTCGCCAACCTTTACCTAAACAATCTCCAAGTTGATCAGTACAGTAATCTTCCAAATAATCTACACTCGCAAAACTTAAAAGCTCATTATTTGGTAAATGTATTTGAAAGGTTTGCTTTATTACATTAGCTATATCTTGCTTAGATGGTGCTTTATTTAAATCGGGTACAGCGCAGTCATATTCTGAAAATCTTAACTTCTTCAAAGGTTTTAAGCTGATGTATTTGTGATGTAAAATTTCATCATCAATATTTTCAAGCATATCATAATCAATTATAACTTCTGATTCTTGATTATACTTACACTTTTCATACTCATTTAAATCTTTAAATATTTTTAAAAACTTATCGTGTAACTCTTTACTTATAGTTTCCTGATAGTTCCAATCTGAGTTTAAACAAATCCTAATTACTGACATTTTTATTTACCTCCGCTCTTTTATCTTTATTGTAAAACTTGCTTAGTTTTCTCATTAAACTCAATTATCGCCTCGTTGAGAGATTTTTTTATTTTATTTAGGTTATCAGGATTAAAACTCTTTAAGTCATATTGTTTAATTATAAATCTTAAATTACTTAGAATGTTTAAGGTTTTAAATACAGCTGACTCTTCCTCATTATCAATAACCCTAGTGACAATATCTTTCAATCTATCGGGGTCGCTCTGAATTAAGTCGTTAATAGGGATACCCGTCGCCCTAGCCGAGTCCCTTGTCTCTTTTATTTTACCTTCTGGTATTTTAATTCCAGTAGACCTTTCAATCTTTACCGTTTGTATCCATTCACTAAGAGTTTTTCGATTCATTCCTATGTCTGATGCAAAGTCGGTAATCGTGTAGATATTGTGACTAATCCCTCCATGTCTAATATCACAAACCTCCAAAGCAATTATCGCTACTTTTCTTTTATAGTCCTTAATCTTTTTTAAAATACCCTTGGCTTCACTAACTTTTGAGAAATAAAATTCCTCGTATTTACTTTTTAGATTTTCCACTGTCTCCATCTTAATTCCTCCACTCCTTTACTTCAAAAGTATCAACATAAAGTACTACGCTTTTATTTTTGTTTATGTTAGCTTTTCTTAGTTTTGCATATTCATTATGACAAACAACCTTTTTTCTAGCCTTAAAATCAGGTAAAAACCCATTCTCGTCACACATTTTAACACCAAGCATATCTAAAGTTTCATAAAGCGTTATCGTTTCTCGCTCCTTTGGAGGTAAAATCTCTTCACCATTGCGATTAAAAAACTTAAATTTTGAATAATTAGTGGTAGAAGTGAAAAATCGTGCCTCACCATCATCGTCAGACACAAGTAACTCGGCACTGATTATTTTATTTAAAACTATTCCAGTAAGCATATTATGTTGTTTAGAGCTAACCAACACACCTCTTTTTATTTCTTCACATTCTAAAATCTTTTCCCATGTCCACATTCTAAACCTCCTTAAAAAACTCTTTATATTTTCCACCACCATAGGCACCCTCAGTCACTTCAATAACCTCTTTAACGCTCATATTACCCTTAACATTATTCCTCTGAATAAAATCTTTCACACCCAATGAACAAGCCCTAGTAATCGAGCGATAAGAATCAATTAATTCGGATAATTCTCTTTTCTCGTTAATATCCCAATTTTTAAAACTGCTTGTATTCTCACTAATAAACTTATACTGCAAATCCTCTACTGCTTGTTTTAAGGTTTCCCCATGGGAGAAAGTATCTCCCTTTTGGGCGACAAAACTATGGCCTTTTGGAAATTCTTTAACTTTATAAATAGTAATATCTTTTAGTTTTTTAGTTTGTAATAATTCTTTTTTAATCCCATCCGCACAAACGATTCCACGATCAAGCCAAGTGTTAAAATCAATATTGAGTTTGCTTACGTCTATAACATTTACAGTATTATCGTTAACA
>JBFIJM010000021.1:0-11481 GCA_041600715.1 Saccharimonadales bacterium (SeqCode)
AGCCCACCTTTCATCAATCAATTTAAGGAGGTTTACTACTAGGGATTAGCGATTGATAGCTGTGTGAACTAGATGGGCTTAAATGGTGCCTTTACAACCCATTAGTATTACTTTTACTGAAAAAATAAGTCATTGAATCAACAGGTTATATTTGAATAGTGTACAGTCCTCTCCTGGGCACCACATTTTTACTAAGCTTTTGACTTAAAAAGCGAATTCACACTTCGCAGAGCATTGTGAGACCAAGGTGATACACTCGTGCGAGGTGCATCATGGCTCAAGGCCACTTTTAGCCCGCAATCGTCGCACCTCTCTTAAGTCTCTAACCAACCGCTTAAACCATCGAGGAAAGGATAAAAAATCATTAAAATCAATCGGCATAAAAACGGCTCGCCCTCTAACACCAGCCCCTGCATAGCGTCTTTCTTGGTATAACGTTTTATATCGTAAAGCGGAAACTATTTCGCTGGACGGGTCAAAATTTGTCTTTTTGAAGGTAATTGATACCAGTTCAATTATATCCCCTGCACCGACTAAAAAGCCTCTTTGCATCGCCCTGAAAGAAAGTAGCTTAACCTTGCTTCCAGTCGAATTCCGCAATAATTCAATCCAAGCAGATTCGTCTAATTCACCACGAATAAACCCCTTACCGAATATACCAACGATATATTCATCCACAATTGCCGGACCAAGCCCTGTATTTTTTAAATACATTACCCACTTTTCAGCTTTTGGATCAGAAACATGCTCGCAATACAAAATAATTGCTGGTTCAACGCTAAGTTTATTATGTTTACGTGCCACCCAACCTTGCCACACTGCCAGAATTAGCGCTACCAATGCTATAGATTCCGTTGGGTTGCTCAATATCAAATTAATAGCAGCTGTTGCCAAATTATAGAATTCCACCAATTACCTCTTACAGAATTTCAGACGATGTGGAATTATATGAATAAGGTAGATATAAGCTAGTCGTTAATTTTGCATACTAACCGTCACCACACCAAAAAAATATAGAATGACTCAAAGCCTGAGTCATTCTTCTAATGAACTGGATATAAAATATCTTCTACTGTGCCAACACGAGTAGTCTCCAGTGCATCAATTTTTGCGAACTGCATAGGAACAACACCACTAAAGACAAGACAAGAAACAACCTTCGCTTCCTTATTTCTGGTAAATTTCCTCAACTTATCAATATTCGCCTCAAGCAAAGTCACACGATCTAAATGAAGCCTTAACTTATCTCTTTTCCCCTTTTCGTTCACTACTCCTTGAAAAGTTGACAGTAATGCAGCAACTTCTGAGTAGTTTCTTGCAAGTGACAAATCTTTACACTCAACAACCAGAATTTCATTTGAATTATCTTTCCAGGCTAGTACGTCTACATCACCATAATTACGGTCAGTTTTGACATTAAGAATCTCCGGAATACCTATATTACCTCTAACCTTCCAGCCTATTTCGGATAGTTTCTTTTCTATTCTCTCATTAAAACTATGACCCTCACTTGCTTTACCCCACCAACCATTTTTTAGCTGCTCGGTTTGAAAGAAAGATTGCTTAAAACGTCCGTTATAGGTGCCATCTACTAGATAGGTAAATCCATTTCTAAGAGAACCGGGAGCAATTATTAAAGTAGGATTGTCGTCAACCTCCAAAATCGGGCGGGTTACATAAGACAACCTCCTCCCAAATCTCCAAGGATAAATATCCTCTTTCGCAAATGTCTTTGGAACTTTATCCCACTTAAGACGCGATTGAAGTAAAAATTGTCCGAGGAAATTACTAGCCACCTCATTAGAAATATCGCCTGAACATACAAGAGAAAAGTACTCACTCTGCTTGAGTTCCAAAATAGCTGTGTGGTCTTCAATCCCCTTATCTTCCAACGAGCTAATGATTTCTCGCCCTTCATCCAAACTAAACCCCATTTCACCGATCCAAATATCCCAAAATTCACCATCAAATGACTCCTTAGTCGATACGATGAAGCCCGGCTCTTCATAATTCTTTTTTTGATTGGGAGCGTTGGCGACGAACTTTTCACTCGAAAATTTTGACAACATCGGCTGAACCACCAACTCTCCGAGATCATCTCTGAACAAAATATCGCCTAATGGCGATATCTGTAACTCAGGCGACAAAGCACTAAAATAGATAGCATCAGATAGTCCACCGTAACGAACAATTAAGGCTGCTCGTGCAATAAGTTCACTCAATTCAATATCTGAAATTCTATTGCCTGAATTCAGGGGACACGTGCATAGTGCCATTTCAATCAGTACTCTACTAGCAACCCCTGTACCAGCATACTTCGAGTTCTGCTCTACGTACTGTTTAATGGTATTCTCACTTTCACCGTGAAGCCCAAGTACAGCCGCTGAGGTGCGTTTCCAGTGATCCTCTTCAACTGCAGCTTTCTCACAGTTCGAAATAAGCCTAAAAATAGTAGAAGTACGATCAAAATTTGCCAACGATTCTAAAACCTCATTAATTAAAGCATCAACAACCTTTCCTAGGAAACTAGTACAAGATTTTTTTCCATTAATCTTATTTCCATCTCCTTTTTCATGGACACGCCACCCCAACCCCAACTTTGCAATTCCATCATTAATTGCGTCAATCTCTACTAACTCTTTAGGTAGAGTATCCCTTACATAATCCAAAAATTTTTGTGCTTGGAAAAAGTGAAAACTTCTTGCTTCATTGTTTTTAACCACTTTTTCCGTCAAACTCTCGGCTTTAATATCAATATCATCTTCACGAATTAAATTAAGAAATCCACGTATAACATTAAAAACAAACAATCGTTCCGCAACATTCTCGGAAATTCTGAATCCTTCTAAAAACCCTGGCTCAAAAATTGCCGTGCACGAGTTTTCTTCTTTTATTGCACTGACTTTACATTTAGAGAAAAGTTGATCCCGTGTGGGTTTAGGGCCAATTTCCTCCAACGGTAAATCATCTTCAAATTCCACATTGACATTTAAAATCGACTTATCACTTTTATTTAAGATTGTTTTATCAAACTCTGCACCTATACGATGCAACCATTCGTGCCCCATCTCCCATAGCCTATATATCATTTCCCTATTTTCTAAATTCGGAGCTCTTATCGAAATCCATAAATGGTATTTTCCCTCATAGACTGCTGTCAGCTTTCCTTTAGATACATCGCTTATTGAGACATACAATTTTTTGGAACTATCACTTTGAAATAGTGGGCTTGCCGAAAAGTACTGAACATCGTGCCACCTTCCATCACTGTCCAGCGAACTATGGCGATCTAAACTATTGTCTGCGTCAGCCCTAATATTTCTAAGTAAATTTTGGGGTATTTGCAGCATTAACGGCCTATCTGGTGATATATCCTCATCAGCCAACTGAGAATGAGGAAAAAAATGTCCATTATTTTCTCTAACCCATCCAATTAGATTAAGAATTCCATTTGGATTAACAATTTTGATACCACTTTTTTCTATGGCCTCTAACCCGTTCTGGATTCGCCAAAAATATCTGGGATTTATATCCGCGACCCAACTCAATCTGAATAAGTCGGCAGAAGACATACTTTCGAATCGCCATTTTGGATAATCGAACTCAATTGCCTGGATAGCGTATCCTTTTCCCCAACCACAACCGACTATAACAACAAGGCCACCCTTAAAATTCGATTTTTTAGACAGTGCTTTTACCGAGTGTTCTATAGAACTCTGCAGCTCATTATTAATCTTTCCATCATCCTCAATTATTGTCTTAAAGCCACCATTTCGGTGTGCCTCAATTGCTGGTAGAAATGCATGATAGGAGATGTAGTAACCTTCATCGACTTCGAAAGCAAAATTAGTAATCCGATATTCTTCATTTTTTTTCCAAACTACTGGGGCATTAACCGGGCCACCAATTAATGGTGTTTCATAGAATAATTGAGAGTACTTCTTTGCAAGAGCACTGTTGAATGACTTCACTAATCCGTTTTCGTAAATCGCTTCAATGACAAAGCTTCTCAAAGCTACTGAGATAGCTGATGGCTGTACGACCGATATTTTGTTGTCGGACAAAACAGCAAGCGGAAACCTCTCTAGATAACTGTTTCCTATTTGATGAGAGGCTAGGTCTTTCCTCATAGCTGGATCAAATATGAATGGATCAATATCCTCAAGATTGAAACCAAATGCATTAAACTCTTCGAATGATACTGATACTCTGGAAACTAACTGGCTTCGCTTTGGAATTTTATTGGGAAAAATTCGTGAGGAAATTTCATCTGATCCCAATTGATATCTTTTTAAACCTGACTTTTCGCATACCAAATCTGAAATAGCCAATATGGCTCTAACACTATTCTTAATATATTTGAACCCGAATTCATCAGGCATGGTTGATACAACATCTATTATTCTCTGTGTGTAAAATCCTGCACCTTCCCAGATTCCTTCTAGAAGTCTGTAATCACCATTTTCATCTTGTACGAGTGATACAAATACATCCTCTGAAGGATCTTCACCGATCACGCATTGAGATTTACCGATACTATAGAACCAGCGCGCAACATCACTGACGGTTGGCTTTTTTTTACCTGTGCAGTTCGTTACAGCTAAAGCGATTAAAATTTCAATTCGAATACAATTCGATTGATATTGCGGAAGGGTAAGTAAACTACCCAGTAATGGAATGGTGGTTGTAGGGTCGTATAAAGAAAGTTCGTTAACTAGTTTCTTATTTTTATCTGCAATCTCCTGAATAGTTATCGATAAAGTGGCCCATCGATGGCTTTCTGCAAAAAACGCTTCAAGTTCATTTATATCGAAACCATCAGATTCATCTGTCAATAGAATTATCCCCCTTGCTTTTTCACAGTGTTTCGTAATCCTCAATAAAAGCTAGGCGTTTAGACCTCATTATGTATAGTTAACAATTACCGTTTTCCATAAAGCAAATTATCAAACTGCTGCCAATGCTTCTGTTTCTTTTGTAACAGGGTTTTCCAAATTTTTCCTAAACAGATAATTTATTAACTCAGCCTGTCTACTCAAACTGCCAAACCCAGTAGCTGTTAGTGATTTACTCCCATGCGCTAGATCATTTCGGAGTCCTAGAAGGACTTTTATGTAACCATCTACGGCCACTTCCCTATAAATTCCATCCGCTATCTCATCCTCCGTGATTTCTCGCCAAGGATCAGATTTACTCTTCCCGAATTGCTTCCTTTCCTCTTCTGCTTTTCGCTCTAACTCTCTTCGAATACCGTTTTGCGTTGCCGAGACCAGTTTGTCACCGAAAAAATCATTTTGAAATATGCCTTCTTCTTTTGCATCTTCCAACAATCTACCAAGGCCATTAGGTAATTTCACTCCTGGATGGCGAAACGTAAATAACTCTTTCAAACCAAACTCTAGTGCCGAAAATGCCACCATTTCTGCTACTTGATTAAATCGATAAGCAAACCTTGAATAGAGCATAACGTTCTTTGCTGTCTCAAATAATTGCCTGACATCAACCGGAACAATGTCATTGAGCTGAATGGAGGAAATATGGCGGTGATATTCAGCAACCGTTCCTGATAAGAAAGGACGGTCACTTTCGAATATTTCTTCTAAGGATTTAAGGGGGTTTTCTACATCTTCCATTATCTAGTGTTGCTTCCCTACTTTTACCACTATGCTGAAAAAATCAATGCGCCAGGTGTGCCTCTGGTTGCCACTGGTGAATCTTGCGAATTTTCGGCCCAAGCTCGGCTTTAGCTTTATCAAGATCATAAGCCTTTTGCAGATTCATCCAAAGCTCTGGCCCAGTCCCAAAGAATTTACCCAAACGCAAAGCTGTATCCGCAGTTATATCACGCTTACCACGAACAATCTGCGAAATTCTGTTAGGCGGCACATCTATCTGACGTGATAATTCAGTTGCCGTAATTTCAATTTCCTCCAGTTCGTCCGCCATGAACTCACCGGGATGTATTGCTTCTCGTTTAGCCATCTTTAACTCCATTCATTCTCTAACCTAGTGGTAATCAACGATTTCCACATCATGAGCACCATCGCCCCATGTAAAACATACGCGCCACTGCTGATTCACCCGTATGCTGTATTGACCTTTTCTATCACCGGATAACGCTTCAAATCTATTACTAGGCAATGCTTTCAATGTATCTAGTGTTTCAGAGGCATCCAATATCCTAAGTCGTTTATCAGCTTGTCTCTGAAATCCCGAGAATGCAGGAACACGCTCCCCGTTGAACAAGCGTTCTGTGTTCTTGCATTTAAAGCCTTTTATCATTCCCTACCCTAGCATAAATTGACGAATTACGTCAACCGTCAACCTGGATGTGTGCTATAAGCTTGTCAACAATAAAATGCGTCTTATACCATGGTTTTGGTTGGATGTGGTCCAAGACAGATATAGCTGTAAGTTTTAAAGCTGCAAACTGTTTCATTAGTAATGACCGTGCCGAATTACTCAATAAGTATCAATAATGCGCCTATACTGCCTCTAAAAGCACCAAATCCATCAAAGTATGTACCCAAAATCCAATAAAATGCACTTATCTTTATAGCTGTTAATTTCCATGAAATTCAGACACATACATTGGTCAAGCGTAGTACAAAAGCGTTACGGAATAGTCTACGTACTCATACACATATCATTTCTTATCAACTTAAGTTCTCTAGCTTAGAAGAATGAGCCAGCAATGATAATCAGTCACTTCAATTTTCTACTCCAAACACTTCTACATATTGAATAGTAGTAAGTAAGTAAGTAAGTAAGTAAGTAAGTAAGTAACTCTAAACTAACTTAAGAAACTTACTCTAGCCCTACTTCCTAGTTCCTAGTTCCTAGTTCCTAGCTGTAGCATCCAGTTATTTACCTATCTCTTCCGGTGTATGCATTCTTGTTGCTTAATTCTAGTATCAGTTAGAAGGTGCTCTGCTTGTTTCATTGTCAGCTGCCCTGTATCTCTCTTGAAACCATACAGAAGATGCTTGTTCTTGAATTTCACTCCGAGCACCTCTTGAATGGCATGCACGAGAACATCAACCAGCTCCTGCTTTCTGTTAGCCTGAACAATGAATGAATCATGTATCGGTAATACAGGCACCCCAATAGCGCTGAAGTGCTGTAGTACCCTGAGGGCAATTTCTGACTCCCATACATTAAGTCTTAACCAGCCAGCTCTGCTCCCATCTTGAAAGAGCCAGCCCTCAATTCTCCAATGTTTTTGGCGAAGCGCCTCTATGATAGCTGGATAGGTTATTCCTTTCTTCTCCAGTTCCTTGTATCTAGGCCACCATAGGTTTTTCTTCGTATATTTATCTTTGTGGGTACGTATTGCCTCCCATAATGCCTGTTGTGCCTGAACCTGACTTCCACAATTAAAACAGTTCATTAGCCCTTGTTTTAAAATCTCCCTGTCTGTAGCAATCACAGCAGACAGCTCTATCTCATGCCTCCATCCAGGAAATTGGCTTAGATCGTAAGGCTTGCTTTCAGCCTCAAGCAGTTCCGTTAGGTCGTAACCCTCCTGCGTATAAGCAATCAGAGGGTGCGTACTGCAAATATCCACCTCAACCACCCCTCTGCCATTGATGCTAATAAATGGCCTAGCCTTGCTTGGAATATTCTGCCAAATGCCACCATGTATTCGCCCGTAACTCTCGCACTCGGGGTCTTTGTATATACGCCTGCACTGTTTTTCAAAAGGATATAGCTTCAAAGAACCAACTCGAATATCACTTTTCTGGAGCATGATGTTCAGCTTGAATAGATTTTTTAATCCTCTTTTTTCAGCTAACTCTCTGGGCACTCTTGTCTTAGCCAACAATTCATCTTTATCACTCCCTTTTTCCCTGATGGGCGACCAGACAACAGGCCATATACGCCGACAGCTAATTTTTTCCATGCTCAAGCCATAACACTCAAGGTGATCAATTAACCTATGTGTAGCTTTGATCTTAGACGAATGCCGCACTCCTCCCTTTTGTATATCAATGAAGTCATGAAAACTAAGTGCTTCAACTATTTCTTTTAGCGAAGACCCCGCCACACCAAGAATTTTATATTGAATTGAGCCTCTACCTGAGAGCATGCCGTTACCTGTAAATATCCCAACATTCCCATCACCTCCTGTTGTTGAATGTCGAACATACAAATCAAGAAGCACTCTTTCCAAAGCAACTAACAATCCCTTGGGGAAGGTATACTTCCGGTCTGAGGTCTCAACAATCGTATGTTTCATCCTGTCGACCATTAGCTTGCTTACAGCCTTGTCAGTACAAGTATGCTGAAAAATTGGTCTGGAAAAATCCTCGTAATACCAAGGAGAAGGAGAGATCCCTCTCTCCCTTGCTGTCTTAGTAAAGTCTATGAAAGAACCCATAAATCTTTCTCCTTGATAAATGAATCCAATGTAATTATTTGTTCTTCCGATTGAACATCGTTCCGCTCAAACATTGGGCAGTGATCCCAAGTACACGTTGTCATTATTTCTCGCCACAAACCCCCTTCATTCCATCCGTACATGCATTTACGACATCTCTCTTTGTTCTTGCCACCGGATTGTTTTTCGACATCTACAGTTTTTATCAAAGAATTCATGTATCACCCCTTTCTGCCGATTTGCTGGAAAAAAGTCGTGGTTTATCTTCGTTTTCAACAAGGTGCACCCTATCTATAGGTACGCTTCCTGTATGAGTTATTTCAGGTGTTTTTTCAGCCGATTTGGGCGTATTTTTGACTATAGGTAAAGGCCTTACCGTAAAGAGTGAACATCCAGTACATGTACAAGCTTGCACCTGAGCCCTCCATGTTCCTTCTTGGCATGGGTCGTACAGGCACGCCTTACACTTTGCGTCGATTGCTTTTCTGAGGCTTGCCATTACACAGCCTCCTTTCGCGATTCAGCGATACGTTGCTCAATCCAAAGGTTGACTTGGAACTCGACCCAACCAGAGGCCCTTCCCCCGCCAAGACGTATTTGCCTAGGAAAGGCATCTTCTGAGATAAGCTTATATATTTGAGACTTGCTTAATCCAACCCTCTTACGAACATCGGGTAAGCGCAGAATACGCAAAGGTCGTTTAAGGTGTTTATCAGTAGATCTGCTGCATTCACGGCTCATTAAGAGACCCTCCATCTTGGTTTTACCTAGCAGGAGACCCTTACTGGAACTTTACGCTTGACAGAATATCAGACGAATGTAACAGTTCAGTTGTTAGTCGAGAGTGCCTGCTAAGGTGCTTGAGAAAAAACCCCTAGGTGTTCGCGCACTTGGGGGTTTCTCGTTTACGTAGTAATTTAAATTTATGTAGTACCTCTCTATTCATGCCAAAGAAAACCTCTAGTGGCCTACCACAAATTCCATCGGCGTATAGTCGTCATTAAAGATGAGCGCCTTATACATCGGTGATGTCATGTTGCTAATCCTGCTCATCACCTTTACTACCAAGTGTTGTGTGAAACTTATGTGCTAAAAATTTTCAATCAGCTAATTACTTAATTTTCTATCCGTTATTTATTTAAATAGTATTAGAGTGCTTTTGTTTGATTTTTATAATGCCTTATTTTCTTGACATTTTTAAAGAATAGATATGGAAGAGAAAGTTGGGTAAAAGTTGTCTAATTGTAATTGGATCGACCAAGATTCTGTGATTCGGTTCTAATTGGGATGACATTTAATAACCAAACTGTCCAGCAAGGAGTTTGTAATCTGCCGACAGGAACAGTTAAGAAATCCCCCAACACAGCTCTATTTAAAGAGCAATTGATTAAGTACAGCAATTATTACTTGTACGCCTTTATTCAGCCCACCCCATACTGAGAATAAGGGGGCTCTTAAAGGAGTGCTGTCGATCTGAAATTACAAACTTTTAGATTAAAGGGAGTATGTCTTTCAAGGTGAAATAGATTTTTTCTAGGGGCTTTGAATGATCTACCATCTTCGCCATAATCAAAATGAATCAAGCTGCTGCTCTACACTTATCCAAACAATCGGCCCACCACTGCATGATCTCTGTCCTCTCATCTAAATATCTTGCATGGTGAATATAGGCTGCCCTGACACTGTTACGCTCCACGTGAGCTAGTTGTCGCTCAATTGCATCTGGATTAAAGCCCTGCTCATTTAATATTGAGGAGGCCGTCGCTCTGAATCCATGAGGTACCGCTTTGCTCTTTCCAGAAGTATTACCATCATATCCCATCTTAAAAATAGCCTTTCTCATTGTATTGTCACTCATGGGCTGATTACGGTGACGTTCTGAGGGAAACACTAAGCTGTATTGGTTTGTTATCGGCCTGATTTGTTCTATCACCTCGAGAGCTTGACCAGAAAGCGGTACAAGGTGCTCCGTCTTCATCTTCATCCGAGTCGCTGGTATCCGCCAGGTTTTGTTTTCTAGATCGAATTCAGACCACTCTGCCCCACGCAACTCGCCAGAACGAACAAAAGTCAGCACCAGTAACTTAATTGCTAACTTAGTTAACAAGCGTCCTTGAGAATCATAGTCTTCAAGTAATCGAAGAAAGTCAGGAAGCTCATTCTGCGGTAAAGATGCCCTGTGCGAGGTTTTTCGGCTTTTGACAATACCAGAGAGATCTCCGGCTGGGTTGACCGTAGCATGGCCTATCTGAACTGCGTAACGACCAATTCGACCAATATCCTGTAACACACGCTGAGCTACATTCAAGGCCCCTCGTTTCTCAATCCTACGAATGACTTCTATGACATCAGGAGGTTTAATGTCCGTTATTGGCCTTCCCCCTATATATGCCAGAACATCTGCATCTAATCTCCTCCAAACACGCTCTGCGTGGTCGTCAGTCCAGGTTCCTCGCTGGTTCTCCCACCATTGTCTAGCGAGTGCAGAAAAGAGACTGGCTTGATCGACCATCACCTGTTGACGTTTCTGCTTTTTCTCTAGACTAGGGTCACTACCATTAGCTAACTGAGCCTTTGCTTGAGCATGGGCAATACGCGCTGATTTTAGAGAGATATCTGGATATACGCCCAAGGCGAGCGTTTTCTGCTTCCTTGCATAACGATAACTATATCGCCAGCACTTAGTACCATTCTTCTTAATGAGGAGATGCAGACCACCGCCATCTGATAACTTGTAGTCTTTATCGCTAGGCTTGGTGGTTTTGATAACAATATCGGTAAGTTTGGAGTGAGCCATTTGTTGGTATCCAACTCAAATTGAACCAAGATACCAACTAAGATACCAACATATTCAACAGGATTGCAATAGACGACTCGAGACTGTACTGGACAATAAAACGCAGAAAACCTTATAAACACTAGGGTTTGTGGACATTATAGGATGTTGTTGTACGGTAAGATGGTGCCCGGAGCCGGAATCGAACCGGCACGGCCGTTAAGCCGAGGGATTTTAAATCCCTTGCGTCTACCAATTTCGCCATCCGGGCATTGGAAGGATGGACTCACCAGCAATCGTTGCTGGTTTTACTACGCTGATTTTC
>JBFIJM010000022.1:0-10880 GCA_041600715.1 Saccharimonadales bacterium (SeqCode)
ACTAAGAATTAAAAAGAAAAAATCATGGGCTACATCAAAAACTCAATCACGTTATACGGACGCACGGGTTCGTATAATATCTGTTAGATTGCTAGAAACTATGAGCTCCATTACAAAGATACACACTCGATTCAAAATATTCGATAAAGAGATTCGTGATATCTGGGAATCCTATTGCCTCGTGGAGATGCTCGCCAAAGAAGGGCATCGCCTTTTGAAAGCGGACGCACTTGGCCCTCTAACAATGGACACTCTTTTCGGCGGGAAAAAGGTTCTCCCCAAGAATGACACGTTTGGAGCAATTGATCGACTTAGAAAAAAGTCAGAGCCACGCTCCATTCTTTTGGAGGTTGTCGCGCACTTTGAAGATTATCTAGGCTGGCTTACTGAAACAGTATTGACGGATGATCCTTCGCTTCTAAAAACAGACGCTCCAACATCTGAGCGAGAGGAATTGAAGCTAATTAACCTCATTCTAGACAGTGCAGATAAGCAAGAGATACTTGAGCGAATCATTGAGGAAAAAATTCGCGGTATTTTTTATGGAAATCCGGTTGATTTCTTTATCAAGCCCAAGACCAAGCTTCGGTTCCAGAAGTACTTTGAAACGAAGTGTCAGGCTCAGTTAGCTCAGTACGCTGAAATAACTGCGCGCCGCAACGTTGTGGCACACAACAGCGGTCGCGTTGACAGAAAATATTTGCGAGAAGTGACGGCCTCGACATTTAAGCTGAATAAAGTTATCACGCTACCACCCGATTATCTTCATGACTCCATCGTCCTGCTCCTTGGACTTGCTGCGAGAGCGACCGAGTTAGTGCTTATTGGGCACTACAGCTCCACACCTAAAGGTAGGCTGGCAAACCGACTCAGCACATGCAAATGTCTACCTGCAATCTAACCCTGCATTCGAGAGGGACTGCGCAAAAGCGAGCAGCCCCTCAATTTGAAAGTTAGGAATACAATGCCACTTACTACGAAACAATCAAAAGCTTTGCCAATCATTTTTATAGGGGTTTTGTTACTAGTCATTTCTGATCCAGTTGCGCAAGTGGCAAAAGGGAGCGTTTCTGATTTAGCTATGGCTGCAATATTATTGCTCAGTCCTATTGGCTTAATTTTCTTTGTTATTGGTTTATATCGCTATTTTAGAAAATAATCTAAAAATTATGCTTCTATTTGTTCACAACGCTCCTAACTCCTCGTTCAATCTGGTCGACCAAGGTTGCTCCTTAATTTAAACGTTAGGGGAGAAGGAGTCCAAAAGTATGGATCAGAGAAAACGAAAACTGTTACTCCAAGAAAAATTAAGCCATTACTGCATGCCTCATGGATTTAAGCATTATTCAGGAGAATACTTCATCAGAGATCGAGGTAGCCTTCAAGATGTCTTTTTCTTTCAGCTAACAAGAGGTAACGGGCAGTACTACATTACCTACGGTATTGACTGTCCAAGTCTCCTAGCATCTTTGAGAAACAATGAAGTTTTAAAACTAGGTAACATGCCTAGGCTTCTAATAGACAATGGGCGGCTTGAGGATGGCCAGACTTACGGGTGCAAACACAAAGAGCATATTGATAGCTCTTCGTTTAAAGCAGCTACTGCTTTAGAGGGCGAAGCTGAATCTTGGTTTTCTCGCTTTACTACAATCAATGAAATCATTGAGCAATATCGAATATCAAATATAGCAAGTGAAGTTCCGAGCGTGGATGTGCCACCAGGAAAAATTATTCGTTGGTGTCTGTATGGCCTGATGCTGCTAGAAGTCGGCAATGAAGCTGGTCATAATTGGCTTAAACCAGTTCTTGATGCATATAAATCCAGGAAAAAAGCCACTGAGCAAGATAAAGAGTGGGTGAAAATCATTGAAGCATGTCACCCCTAACAAAAATATCAAAATCACTTCAGCTGCAAAAATCGCGGCTTTCGCTGACCTGTCGCTAACGCGTCAGCCCCTTATGTAGATTGATAAGTATCACTGATGAAACGACAGAAATATGATTTATATATTGGGGTGGCATTTACCTTTATCATAATAGCTTCCACTTTTTTAATATATGGTTTTGAAGGTATATTTTTCTTATTATTATTGTGCTTTCAATACAACATAGCTAAATCACTTTGGCAAAAAGACTCCAGAGTTGCAAATACAATTGCCTTGTTGTTACTGCCAATACTTTTACTTTGTTACGTTTTACCAAAAACTGTAAAAAACACTATCCAAGCTATTGGGAATGCAAATGATGGAAAGTGATAAAGTGACATATTCAACTTATATGGGTTCAAGCCTAACCGATCGTCCAAGCAGGGTTCGTAACATAGCGGATTCATATAAGAACAAATTGTCCAAATATTGTTAGAAACAAACCGATTGAATTTATAAGTTAGAAGATAATTCATGCAAAAATATCTTAATTATTCACACTAAAGAAAAATTCCCTCATATATTAACTTATCTTATTGATATATATATCATTTATTTAATATAAAAATACATAAAATGAGGGTGGGAAGAGGGTGTAATGAGGGTGGTTTTTGAATTTTTTACAGCCTAATTTTTAGGTGAAGTCCTAGAGAATGTATAAGATTCTATATTCTATGGTGAGAAATTTTTTTCACAAAATAAAAATAACCTTATATTAATCAATTACTACTTTTACTTGGGTCAATTTGGGTTAAAAGGAATTTATAAGCTATCGCTCGCTATAATAAGGTATAGGTAAGTCATCCGTGACTTGTTTATAACTTTATTTGGTGAATGTATATGTACTTTGACTTGGACTTGGATATAAATAAATACAGATATAAAGCAGTAATCGACTTTGTCAGTTTTGAGTTTGAAACAAAAAAGGCAACTAAGGGATTCGCTATTAAAAAAAATATTAATCTTACATACGTAAAGCCTCTTAATGCAGGAAAAGGAGGTGCCGCTACACGTTATTCAACAAGCCTTTACGACGTCACTAGCTGGAGCATTATCGAAAAAAAATTAGCATCACTTCAAGAGAAGTATACTTTAGTAGATGAGCCAAAGATAGTTTCAGTAGAAGTTAGCCTAGATGCGTATAGCAAAGCAAATTCAAGGGAAGACATCATTTATCATGTATGCTACTTCTTATGGTTTCTTGAGAATCCTGTTAGTGACAACAAGAGAATAGCTAATACTAAAGCTTCTGGGATAGGTAGTTTCGACGAATTGTATAGAAAAGTCAGTGATGGTAATACCATATACATCGGCAATTTTAGAGGAAGTAATGCTGACCCGATAACTATGCGGATTTATTTGAAAGAAACTGACCAAAATGTTAAGGAGGAAGACACGAAAAAGCATAGAGCAAGAATAGAAGTAACCTTGAATGCTGAGGCGTGCCCGTTCAAAACAATTGAGGAAGCAAGAAAATATAAATTTAATTTACTAGGTAACTACTTCCGATTTAGAAAGTTTAAAACAAACTTAAATCCACTAGAGAAGGAGTTAGTTAGTCGAAGTTCAATAGTTACGCAGAGAAGAGACCGTCACAGGATTGGTGGGGGCAGAAGAATTCATAGCCGTCTTACAATGGCTCATATGCCCCTAAATTCAGCCTTGTATGACAGGCTGAGAAACCTTACTAGAGACTTGCAAGAATAGAAATATTACGGTCAATTTATTTTTTTAACTCTTTGTTTTAGTGCCAATTACAACTATGTTTCTATTAACTACATATACACTTATTAGTAATAGAATACTATTACAAAGATAATCTTATATGAGTAATGCTTGATGTGCGCCGGTGTGAAATATATTGAGCCTTCTGGCAAAGAGTGGAAGATTTATTTCCCCAACCCTAAAGCCGCCCTACCTATTGCTAAAAGTGATGGAGGCATTGAGTGGGTTAAATGGGGTAGGCGCAAAGAAGAACAGGCTCCATTTGTACAAGGTGGATGGGCTAGGTCTGACTCAATAGATGATGGCAAGTGGGATAGATATAATCCAGAAAAGATTGTATTAGCAGCACATAGCTTCATGGAGAAAGATGCTCAAAAAGTATCTCACTGGATAGACTTACCTAAAGGTTATAGTATTGAGGCATTAGTAGTTGAAAATTACTCTGAGAAAAGAATTTATATCATTACTGAAGATACACCACCGGAATACTCATGGGTTCATGATAGGTGGCCTAGTTTAGTGGAGGTAGTATCATGATAGATATGAATCAACTTGAAACTGAACTCAAATATCGATTTGTTGAATCGATAAGGCTGTCTCGTGAGTTAGGGTACCATCCAACAGTGTTTGCGGATATGGTAAACACTCTAGGCGCATTAGCTACTGCAAAGAAGCTAGTAAAAACAAGCGCTGTACAAAGTGGCTTCAAATCTCTGCTCAAGTTAGGAAGGCTCGATTTAAGTATGGAGGCCATAATGCTAGAAGAAATCTTTATACCACTATTTACTGAAAATGAACTTATAGCAGCTAAATGGCGTTTAGATAACCCTAATCTCGTCTAATCAATAATAGGAAGCTTTCTCCAATCACCTGTGTAGTCCGGACTCTTTAAACATCTTTTCATTGCCCAGTCCTTTTGTGTTCCCTCTGAAGCAAGCTTGATAGTTCCCTTTGCATACTTCCTATTAATACTATCTAATGTACTCATTAATGCATTTGCTTTAGGACTGCTAGAAGAGAATCCGAACAAGTCTTGTTGTTGCCCTCCCTTTGGAACTAACTCCATCAGCATGACTCCAGCTTTTTGGTAGTATATGTCACTTAGGTAAATCTGCTTAAGTAGCCACAGTGCTGCTCTATTGATTTGCAGACTACAGTCAGTAGGTGCAGGCAATGCAACTACCCTACTATTACCGTAATACGGAGCTTTATCGAATGGACTGTTCTGAATAAATACATATACAGCGTTAGCATAGAGTCCTTGCTTGCGTAGCCTTGCACTAGCATTACTCGCATGAAAGCTCACGGCTTGCTCTAAGTCTGATAGCTCACTGACTCTACTTCCAAAAGACCGAGAACTCATGACTTGTTTAGCTTCAGGAAGTAACTCATCGATCGATAGCCATACTTCACCATTCAACTCTTTGATAGTTCTTTCTAGCAATACTCCGAATACATCACGTATTCTCTTAGGGTCTGCCCTCTTCAGCCTTAATACATTATCTACGCCTAGCTTGTTTAATTTTGCCTCTAACCGAGAACCTACACCCCATACCTTAGAGACTGGCAGAGTTACTAGAATGCTATCTAGCTCCTCTGCTCTTAAGGCCGTAAAGTCACATACACCCTTCCACTTATCTTGTTTCTTAGCACAATGATTGGCTAGCTTTGCAAGGGTCTTACTATGACCAAAGCCTACGCAGATAGGCAGTCCTGTCCACTGCTTAACTGTCTTTTTGATTACTTGACCATAATCACTGAGGTTCTTATTAAGACCTGTCATATCTAGGAATGACTCATCGATTGAATACATCTCTTGCTTAGGACTGAACTGATTGAGTGTCGCTCTAAAGCGGTTACTCATATTCGCATACAGCTCATAGTTAGATGAAAAGGCTACTACTCCAAGCTTCTTAGCTTGTTTCTCTAGCTCAAACCACGGTCGGCACATATAGATGTCTAGTAGCTGCTTAGCTTGCTTGTTTTGAGCTATGACGCATCCATCGTTATTAGAAAGAACTACTATAGGCTTACCTCTTAAGTCAGGCCTAAAGACCTCCTCACATGAAGCATACATAGAGTTAACATCAGCTAATGCGTAGACGGTTCTCATGCTTTACTTCATTGCATTTACATTAAACGTAACGACACCCCAGACTACTAACTCTTGGTCTTCAGTGAATGTTATTGCAGGATAGTTTTGTTCTTTGTTCTCAGACCTAAGCTCTACAGCACCTCTCCATTTATATAGTCTCTTGACCATTAGCTCACCTTCAACCTCAGCTATTACAATGTCTGAAGACTTAGGGGTAATAGACCTGTCTACTATCAGTAGTGCATTAGGTAGTATGCCTACATCTATCATGGAGTCGTATGAGTTACCTACTCTAAAGAAGAAGGTAGCTGGAGGGTTACTCACTAGATGCTTATTAAGGTCTAGCTCCTCTTGCTCATAATCTTGTGCTGGTGAAGGAAAGCGTGACTGCCCTGCCGAAACCTTGCCGCTATAGATTGGTAAAGCCAACTCAGACGCGTTCTGTGCGCTTTTGAGCGCTCCAAATAAAAAAATTGTAGAAGACGTTATAAAAAAATTTTGGCGCTCTTCTACACAGCTTAAAATCACTGCTTGAGTGTTATTATTTAGACGATTTGTTAGCAATGGAAAACCTTCTTTATTAAAGTTAGATAGACTGCCCTAAATATAGTTGGACATATATAAATTTGAATTATGTTACAGAATTCAAATTTAGCACATTTGTAAGATTTTTAGAAAGCTAAAATTTAATCAAACTAAGTTATTATCCAGATGTGCCCAATGGCATTTGAAGCGTTACATACAGCAATTATGTTAAGTGTCTACTGTAAGGGGTGATTACCAAACCGACACTAAATACATAAACCAAAGAAAAGTAATTCATACCGATGATGTAGGGTGTAGAAGTCAATATACAACCTTCACCCTATTAGGGTTGTGGATAGAGGTTGTTATAACTTCTCCACCCAATGTTTTAAAAATTAATCCAGTTTGAATTAATTCAAGTTCATGCTTCTGTTTGCTTTAACATCCTTTGTTTTTACTTCCACTGTGCCTTCAAAGATGTGTAATTCATATAATTATCCGCTATCATACCTCCCAAGCAATAAAGTAATACATAGGCCATAAAAATGAATTTAGCAACAAATATTAATGAAGACATATCAACATATGAAGCTCCAATGAGTAAGATGACTCCCGATAGCCAGTGGAAACCAATTCAAAATATTAAACTGGCCTCCCTTTTTGCTGGTTGTGGCGGTTTAGATTTGGGTTTCATTAAAGCAGGACACAAAGTTGTATGGGCAAATGATTTCTATAGCGATTCAGTTGAGACTTATAAATTAAATATTGGTAATCATATAATTTGCGCGGATGTTGCTGATATAAACCCTGAAATCATTCCTAACTTTGATTTATTAACAGGCGGATTACCATGCCAAGGCTTTAGTAATGCTAATGTTAACAAAGTTGACAATGATGCAAGAAACGACCTATATGCTCAATTTGTAAGAATTTTATTGGCAAAAAAGCCCAAGTTCTTGCTTATAGAAAATGTAAGAGGAATGCTTTCTTTACAAGGTGGCTTTGTATTTCAAACGATATTAGAGGCTTTGGATAAGGCTGGTTATTCTTGTGTTTACAAAGTACTTAATGCTGCTGATTACGGCATTCCACAAACTAGAATAAGGTTGTTTATTATCGGAATCAGGAAAGACCTTTCTGACAAATTTCGATATGTATTCCCAGAACCAACGCACTCTAAAAATCATGAAGAAACTGGATTAAAGCCTTGGGTATCAATAGTTGAAGCATTACAAAAAATACCCGAACCCTCAGAGGAACATGTATTAAAAAACCATATTTGCAGTCAATATAAAGTTACTAATCGCAACTTTACTGGCCACCGAAAAACGGATCCATCTAAGCCATCTCCGACTATACTTGCTAGAGGAAACGGCGGTGGTGGAGTGTGTGCAATTCAGCATCCCAAGAATCATCGAAGAATGTCAGTAAGAGAGTCAGCATTGATACAAACATTTCCTATTGATTTTGAATTCTTTGGAAAAACCAATTCGATGTATAGACAGGTTGGCAATGCAGTACCTGTTGATTTAGCTGCATGTGTTGCTTCAGGCTTTCAGGAAAAGATTTAATATGCTTAGAGTAGTTTCACTTTTTTCTGGGGCAGGAGGCCTAGATTTAGGCTTCAAAAATGCTGGGTTTAATCTCATATGGGCAAACGATATTTTTTTAGAAGCTGCAGAAACATATAAATTAAATATTGGGCCACACATTACTACTGAAAGTATTGAAAATATACCATCATCAGATATACCTGATGCAGAAGTAATTATTGGAGGCTTTCCTTGTCAAGGCTTCTCTCACGCTAACATGAAACGTCATAGTGAAGATTCAAGAAATAAGCTTTATCTTGAATTTGTCAGAGTCCTAAAAGATAAAGCTCCCTTATTTTTTATTGCTGAAAATGTTAGAGGTATTTTAACTCTGGAAGGTGGTGAAGTATTCAAACGTATTATTCAAGACTTTTCTGATGCTGGATATAATGTGAAACACCAACTTTTTAATGCTGCTGATTATGGAGTCCCTCAGAAAAGACAACGAGTGTTTTTATTTGGAGTTAGAAAAGATATTGATGAAGACCACATAAAATTTCCACCTAACCCAACCCATGCACCCCTAAAAAAGTCTAAACCATCATCATTATTACCATGGGTAAGTATTGGTAAAGCTTTAGATGGAATTCCTGAACCAGAAGAACCACATAATTTGGAAAATCACACAGCATCACAATATAAGTTACGTTTCAATGGGTATATGGGGCATAGAACCATCGATGCAGAACAACCCTCTCCTACAATAACAGCAAGAGGCGATGAAAAAGGTGGAGTTGTAATTCATCATCACCCAAGAAATCATCGGCGGCTTACTGTCCGTGAAGTTGCAACCATACAAACTTTCCCACTTGATTATAAGTTTGTAGGGCCAAAAACGTCAGGATATAGACAAATTGGAAATGCCGTCCCTCCATTGTTAGCTAAAGCTATTGCAGAGTCTGTGAAGGCAACCTACGAAACCCATCTTCGCTTCAGTAAGTGCAAACAGTCCTAAACTAAATTAATAACTTTCAACTTCCATTTTATATATATATAGGTTAAATTTTGGTCTCCGATAAAAGGAGAGCCAATGTTATATAAACATCTAAAAAAACCTTTCAAAGAGTTTAAATGGCGATGGGCAAGCTTGACTCCCAGTGAAGGGCTTAATGACCCACGTGTATATTTAGGTGTTTTAAGAGCGCTTCGAATCTGCGAGGGAAAAGCAGCAAGTTCAAATGATGTTTTCGTAGCCCTAAAAAACGTAGAAGATGATTTAAAAGGCTACCTAGCCCAACAACAAAGCTTGGCTAGAGATAAAGATAGAAATCTATTAAGAAACTCTCAACAATACTGGTCTAGTCTTGGTCTTCTTAGGAAAACAAACCCATATATTGAACTTACGACTTTTGGTAAAAACGTAGCTGACGGGGTTATTACATATAAAGAATTTGCTGAAGAGGTAGTTAATAGTCTTCAGCTACCCAACTCAAAAATTGAGAGTATTGACACTCGTAAAAAGTGGATAAAGGCAAATATCAACCTGACTCCATTAAAGCTTATTCTCTATATTTTATGTGGTCTCAATGAAAGCAGTTCTGATTATGCTTACCTCACAAATGAAGAGTTAACAAAAGTAGTTATTCCTCTGTCGAGCGTAAACGCATCAATAGTTGATTATATTGAACAATTGCTTGAATTTAGGAGGGATCCCAACTCTGTAAGCACTTTTGAAGACTTTGCAACGGGTGCAAACGATAAGCGAATGTCCAGAGAGTTTTTGTTATTTCTTTCGTTTTACGGCTTTGTACATATAGCCAATCCCAGCGCTTCAAATTTACAGCAAAAATTTACCCTTACTCAGGAAGGATTAAACTATATTGAAGGGTTAGGCAATGATAAAAAGCCCGAATTAACTCTAGCCCAACCTAATAAAGTGCCAGACCCAGATGACGTTATTAAAAAAATAAGACCTCGCAAGCTTGTATCTGTTACTCACCGCCCAGAACAGCCTAAATTTAGAAAAGACGTGTTAGAAAGCAGTGCCGGAGTTTGTTTGATTTCAAAAGAGACTCTCAAAGAAGTTCTTAGGGCTTGCCATATTGTCCCTGTAGAGAGTTTAGGTTCAGATGATGTTGGAAATGGTCTGTGCCTCAGGGAGGATTTACATATACTGTTTGATTCTGGCCACCTAAGGATTGATACGGATGGTATTGTTCATCTTTCAAAGTTAGCTAGTACAAGTAATAGTTATAAGGCATTTGCTAACTTGAAAGTTGAAATTCCAGAATATGTAGACAAAAATTGTCTAGCACATAGATGGAAGTATTTTTAGCCCATATTTAGAGATACTCAATCTCTAAAGAAAGTCTTTTGCTCGCAGCATCAGGAACACTCTAGAATAGCGATTTAAAGACGTCTCAAGCGTTATATCAAAAAAAATGATGAGATAGCTTTTCAAATAACGCTTCAAATCGACTTAAATCTCCCCTACAAGGCTTGAATAAAATGCATGACTCTAAATGCTCTGTATCCTTCTTGATTTTATTCTTTACAAGTAACTCTACATAATTATTCCTTGTAACTTATATGGATACGTCCTAAACTCAAAGAGTTGCTACAGAATAAGACAATTTAACTTTATTTAATCATTTTAAATCAATGGGTTGCGATGCATTAGAAGAGAATCCCTCGCTCTCCGCCAAATAAGAAAGCACCAACTTGGGTGCTTTTTTGTTTGATGGGAGTGTGTAGATGAGAACCCTCTTCGGGTTCGACTAGCAAAGCACTGCTTTGCTGGACGCTGAGTTCACAAAGCGGTCTTGAGGCAAAGCCGAAAGATGGAAGCTTCACATTAAAGTGAAGCTGAACACAAGCCCTCGCTCTCCGCCATCACAATTGACTTGTCACTTCAGTGACTAGCGAAATTGGGGATGCCCTTTACTGGTAAATAAGAAAGCACCCTCTTGGGTGCTTTTTTGTATTATTCAGATTTCATGATAATTTGTGGCATTAATGACCCAATAATCATGCTGATAATACTTATCCCTAAGCCAATCAACTGTGGTGGAACTAACA
>JBFIJM010000023.1:0-7923 GCA_041600715.1 Saccharimonadales bacterium (SeqCode)
GACTCTAGCTTAGACTTAGACAATGTTGGAGCCTTAGGAGTCACTAACATGCAAAGAACAGCTACTGGTGTTAGTGGAGACATTTTCTTTGGGTTGGCTAATGATGAAAACAATCATAGCGAAAAAGCCCGCCTGACAGCTGGTGGTAACTTCGGTGTTGGTACTTCTACCCCCGGCTCACTTCTTTCTCTAGGCAACACCGGCAACGACACCATCAATATTTCCGCTACCGCTACCTCTACTTTCGGTTCAGGGATTAACTTAAGGACGGGGTGTTTTGCTATCGGCGGAGTGTGTGTTGGTAATGTTAGCAGTGGTACCGCCGGACAAGTACCTTTTTATGCTTCAGGAGGGAACACTTTAAGTGCGACTTCTAGTATTTTTATTAATACTTTAACTGGTAATATTGGTATTGGTGATACCAGTCCTTTAGCTTTGTTTACTGTTGGTACTGGAGACGCTTTTCAAATCGATGGTTCGGGTCGAGTTTTGGCTAGTGTTGGTGCTTCTGGGGCGGGTAATTTATCTTATTCTTTTGTGGGCGATACAGATACTGGTTTTTATCGTTCAGCTACCAATGAAGTTAGACTTCAAACGGCTGGCAGCGACAGGCTGACTGTAAATGCTAGTGGTAACTTTGGTATCGGCACCACCACCCCCGGCTCACTGCTATCTCTAGGCGACACCGGTGCTAACACCATCAACATCTCCGCTACCGCTACCTCTACTTTCGGTTCAGGGATTAACTTGAGGACGGGGTGTTTCTCCATCGGTGGGACTTGTGTTGGCGGCGGTGGTGGTGGCTCAGGAACTGTTAACTCTGGTACCGCCGGTCAGGTGGCTCACTATCGCTCAACTGGCACCACTTTATCTGGAACTTCTACTTTTAATTTTTATGACGGTATTTTTACTGAGAACAGCAACGACTATTCCTACAGTGTTCTAGGGTTGGCGACTTCAACTAGCAGAGGATTCTTAATGGCTTCATTTATTAATGGTGGAAATCCAGTCAATGCTGGTGGAAGTACTGCTTCTGCCATAGATGCTATCACTACATATATTAGTTCTGGTCGGTCTACTTTTAATGCTAGTGCTAATGCTTCCAACGGTGGTGAAGTCCACATAGCTAGAGGAGGAAATCATGGGCTGTCTGTACTTACTAGTGGCCAGACAGCTGGGGCTGGAGGAACCGTTCATTTAGCTGGTGGGGGTACTGCAGGAGACACTGACAACACTGGAGGAGCAGGAGGAACTGTTAACATGGTTTTAGGTGGCAGTGACGGGACGACTTACGAAAACGATGGCACCGTCAACATCGGTAACTCCGCTGGCTTAAAAAACGCTACTTTAAACCTCTACGGTACAGCTAATGTTATGTTCCGTAACACCGCTACCACTAATGGTGTTTGTCACTCTGGTACAGACTTAGACAGTACAGATACTACCAACACCTACTCACTAGTTGCTTGTTCAGCTGCCCCTGGTGACATCGCTGAGTTTTATCCAACTAAAGACGATGTTGAAGTGGGACATATTGTGGCGACTAGTTTAGATGAATATGAATACGAAGCTTCCGGCGCTAACCCTTACACAGGACAAGTCAAATCTCTAGGTAAACAAAAAATCTCTATCTTACAAAAAGCGACTGCTAATTCTGGTTTTATTGGCATTATTTCCACTGGCCCTTTCCAAACATTTGGTAAGGATGTCATGCACGCTCGGGGTGAAGACAAAACTAAACCAGTAGCTCTTGTTGGACGTGTACCTCTTTTTGTAAACGGAGAAGGGGGCAGTATCAAACCCGGTGATCGTATTGCTATTTCTTCTGTAGCTGGAGTGGGTAAAAAAGAAGGAGACACTGACACTACAACTGTAGGTATCGCCTTAGAATCTTTCAAGGGTACGACCGTAGACGATACCGGTAAGATTTTAGTTTTTGTTAACTTATCTCAAAGTAAGATGTCTCCTCAAATATCAGGGGGCTCAGTCAATGGTTTATGGACAACAGATGAAGCTGGTAACATCAAGTCTTTGTCAATTGTTAATTTAAATGGCCAGTCTATTATTAATATTAAATCTCTAGCTAGTTTATCTGGTAAATGGAGTTTGGATGAAGAGGGGCGATTTGTGATTGAAGAAATTGAAGCAAAGAAAATAAATACCAATGAACTGTTTTCTAAAAAAGGTTTGACTACAAAGGATAAGTTAACAGGCGAATTTTATTGTATATACATATATGATGGAGAATTAACTACAGAATCGGGCCGCTGTGAAGACCTATTCATACCAGAAGAGGAAGAACCACCAGTTGTCCCACCAACAGATAACGGTGGTGATAAAGCCACAACCACAGCTACTACCACTCCAAGTGGTGGTGGAGATGATGGAACAGAAGAAACTGAAACCGATACAACAGAGGACGATCAAGAAGAAGGTGGTGAATCAGAAGGTGAAAGTGAAAATGACAACACTGGTGAAGGGGGAGATAGTGGAGGGGGTGAACAATTAGAAGAAGAGACAGAAAAATCTATTGAAGATGATAAAAAACCACCTGTTTCAGAACCTGAAACAAATCCAACTACCACAGAAAGTGAATCTGATGGGCCAGATGAAGGAGGGGGAGAAGAGTCTATTAATTCTTCTGGAGGTGAAGGATCATCGACTGGTAGTGATGAAAGTAATAGTGAGTAGCTAGTAGATTAGTTTTTATTCACAATATAAAAACAGCCGATGCAATAGTTCTTGCATCGGCTGTGTTGGTTTGTTTTTAACTAAAAAACTTAAAGAAAGAAGCCGCCCTTTCTCATGGCTTCTAAGGAGTGAGCAATAGAAGTCAAAGATGGAGAAGGGTATTTTTCCCACTCGACATGGCCGTCCATATAAAGCACATTGGCTCCACCTGGAACGTGGTTAAATTTATAAGAGTCGATAGATACTGTGTCAAACATGACCGGTATTCGACTCTCGCTACCCTCGGCTTTTTCTTTGTTGTTTATATCTGTGACCAACATTTGACTAATACCATTTCGCAGGCGATGCAAAATTTTACCTCCACCGGTACCTAGAGTGGTAAAGGTGGTTGTTGGTATTTGATAGCTGTTGGCCACTTGAGTGATAAGCTCACCCTCAAGTGATATGTTCCCGTTTACCACTTGATTATTATTGGTATAAGCCGACATGTCAGCTTCCCCGGCGATTAGAGGACCATTAGTGAAGCGTAAACCATATAACATGGAAGCAATTACAAATGGTTGCCCCGCTAACATTTGGTCGGTAGCTCTATTGTAATAGAAGGGATCCAGTGTCCATAAGGATCCTGGAATGGAGCCCTCATCTAGTTTATCCATGGCATAGCCAAAATAGAGATAGCTAGTTCCTACGGCCAAAGTACCTCCAATTTCGTTTTCGGTTTGCAAGCAGGGTGTTGTAAGGTCGGGCTTGGTTACCAATCCTGGCGTTGGATCTGACGGACAGATGAATACTCGGCCATCGCCTGATAGATAATTGGGAAGAAATTTGATCACTTCTGGAGCAAAAACAATTGGTACAGCTGCACCCGTTGTTTGCCCAATATTGCAGTCAACACCAGGTCGACCAGCGGCGATCATGGCGGGAGGGAACATTTCACCCCTTACCTCTGTGGCGTACATTTTAAAAGCCAGCCCCAATTGTTTTAAATTACTTTGACAGCTGGCTCGTCTGGCCGCTTCGCGGGCTCGGGCAAGAGCCGGTAGTAATATTGCTGACAGAACAGATATGATGGCCACTACGACTAAAAGTTCCGTCAAGGTAAAACCATTTTTCTTTGTCATCGCTTCGCTCCTTTTTATTGTGAGTAAGAACTAATTTATCGCCACTGTTTTAATTTTAAAACAGTTTCAGCGTTACTACTTAAAGTAATTTACCTAATAAGTATTTTAGGGTTTTAAGAGTTTAAAATCAACCTTATTAAAATTATGTTAGTTTTTTAATATTTTTTAACATTATGATTTGATTAGAAATTTTTATTTAGGTTGATTTTTTTTTGACTCATTAAAAAGTAGAAAATGTGTCAGTAGTTAAACTTGACAAAGTGTAAAAAAAGTACTAGTAATGAAACATAGTTAATTGATCTTTTTGGTGTAAAATAAGTGACCCACGTTTTTGTTTGTTTTTGTAGTAAAAACAAATTTACAATTTCTTTTCATAGTGTCTTTTAGACAATTGTTAGGCGTAAATATACCCTAAGGTGTATTGACCCGGTTTTATTTTTTATGTTTATAACCAACTCAAAAACAATCAAATCTACATGGATGACCTCAGTTTTGGTGCTGGCGGTAGTTTTTGGTGTTGGGGTTAGTCCGCTAACAGTTTTAGCTAGTGAAGATGGGGATAAGGCAGTAACGGTAACAGTAGAAGAGGAAAAGGTAGAAGATGTGGTTATAGAACAATCAGAAGAAACACCAGAGGCAGAATCTATAGTAGAAGAAGTTATAAAGGACATAGATAATCTAAAGGACACTACACCAACAGAGGCCCCTGAAATAGATCATTCGGATGAAACTGTGGATAACTTAAAAGTAGAAACTGAAAACAATAATGGTAATGACTTAGAAAACACCCCTACAGAAGAAGATTCTTTAGAATCTGAGGAGGTTGAAAAAGAAGTGATAGAAAGTGACGATATGGAGAAAGAAGAAGGTTTAACTGAACCTATGTTAAGAGTAGTAGAAGATGAAAATGAAGTGGGTAGTGGTGAAATAAAGGACGTTTCTCCCCTAAATAATCATTTAAATGGTAATGTGGAGGATATTTCCGCTGAATATGACGGTCAAATCACAAACGATTCTGATGGTGATGACTCAGATCAGATAGAAGAAATTTCTAGAGAGTACAATTTTAATACTATGACTGACCTTGTTTTATTTGAAGAGGTGTCACAAGAATATACCCTTAGGGCACTGTCTGATATAGGACAAGAAGAGATTTCTAATGAATACAGCTTTACTACCGACAATAACGGTGGCGGAGGAGGTGATCCGGCAGAAGAGATTTCCGGAGAATACTCTTTTAGGACATTGTCCAATATAGGACAACCACTAGAGGAAATATCACAAGAATACAGCTTTACTACTGATAACGGTGGAGGAGGACCAACTTTGGATGAAGAAATATCAGCCGAATATTCCTTTAGGACATTGTCTAATATAGGACAAGAAGAGATTTCTAATGAACACAGTTTTACTACCGACAATAACGGCGGTGGCGGAGGAGGCGGTGGCGGTGGAGGTCGTCGAAATGTTGTAAAGGACATTGTTTTACCAACAAAGTGTTTGCCTCTTATTTTGGAGTATATACGTTTAGGGCAAAATAACAACCCCATAGAGGTGTTTAAGTTGCAGTGGTTTCTACGAACCTTTGAAGATTTAGATGTGCCCTTGTCTGGTGTTTATGATCAAGTAACTTATGAAGCGGTTAAGACATTTCAAACTAGACACGCTGATCCAATACTAACTTCATGGGGAATTAATGAACCAACTGGTTATGTTTTTATTAGTACTTCACTTAATATAAATTATATTCATTGTGGCTTAGAAGGAGTTCAATTTGATTTGCGTAATTTCTACAAAACAACTGGTACCGCTTTTATATCTTCACCAACTAAAGGTAGCGGGGCTGAATATTTAATGTTGCCACCACCAGTTCAAACTGACTTAAGTGATAAGTATATGATTTTAGACACTGATTTGCCAAATGAAATTGCTATTAAAGCAGATAATCTTTTTCAGGTAGCAATGATTGGTTTGACTGATTTTTTTACTGCTTTAGGTTTTGATATAGATACTAAAACAGTGAGGTCTGGTAGCTTATGGCTTATTTTAGGTTTGATAATTATTATTATTTTACTTATCTTAAAACGACTAACTGATAATAATAAAAATAAGATTGAAAACACCATAAACCCAGCTGTTTTGGAAGCCGAGGAAGCTAAACTAGAGGCAGAAGAGTTGGATAGATTACTTCAAGAATATAACAGTATAGTAGAAGTAAAAGAAGACGATGTTTTGACTGAAGAAAATAAAAAGCCAGTTGAACATATTTCAGAGACATTGAAAAATAAAGTCATAGAATTGGAGGCTAGAGAAGAGAAAACAAACGAAAAATTAGATAAATAATTTAAAGCGACAAAATAAAAAACTATCAAGTATTATTAAAATCATAAATATAATGAACTTGTTTTTTTGTTTAAAATATTAGGCTGATTTTATTAGTTTTTACCCTTGACAAAAGAGTAAAAGTATACTAGTAATATGAGCGGTAAGCAGTTCTTTGACAACTGCAATAAACTATTTAATGAATGAGTAAAAAGCCACTCTATGCACCTTGTGGTGTGTAGTTGTGAATGTGGTGAACAGCAACAAAAAAGGAGAAAATAATGATGAACGCTTTTAAAAAGAAGCTGGATTTTTTTGTGACACCTTTATTGGTGGGGGTTCTCGTGTTTACCACCACAGGGTGTCCACCCACACCAGATCCACCGGTGGTACCACAGGTGACAGTGTGGACATCGACGACGGCTTGTGTGAACCCTTTGATTGGGTTTGTGGTTGAAGCTGGTAAGAACTTTTCCGTTGACCTTGAAATCAAGGATGATGCGGGAAACTTTCAACCGGTTCGGCGCGTTAATAGTGCCGAACCGATTGGTTCTGATGTCCTTTTCCCTGTGAATTCTGGGCAGAAGGATAGCAAGGGCTTATTGGTACCTAGTGGCTACTGGGTAAATACCCAAGGGCATCTGTATAACAGGTGTTATACCAGCAATCGATGGTATTGGGTGCGGGTGACAGACAATCACTATCATCCGAGTTTCGATCTTGACCTTGATGTTGATTGGGAGGCAGGAGTGAACGTTTTGCTCTTTGCCGCAATTGGCGGAGCGATTTTAAACGGTATAGACACTCTGCTACCTGATTTTGGGGTTGATGATCCTAATCCTGGTGGTGAGACGCCGACCCTTCCAGGCTTTGGGGTGTTTGAGATCACTCGGACGGGGACTTATCGTCTCAATCTGTGGTCTGGGCGCCATCAAACAATTAGTGAAGAGTATCAAATGGTGACACCAGGAGATAACTGCGTGCCGCCACTCAATGCTCCACCAGTGATTGAAGAATTGTCTGGTCCAGGGTCTGTGGCTCTTGATCAGACAGGACAAGCCGAGTGGGAAGCAACTCTTGTCGTTACAGACGAGGTTGTGGAAACTCTTATTGTGTCTTCTTCTCAGGCTGAAGTAGAAGTTGTTTCAGTTGAGGAGGGGCGCGCTTTTTATCAGCTGTATCGTCAATTCACTGAAGTGGGGACAAATAACGTCGTCGTTTCGGTGATTGATGAAGCTGGGTCTGAAGCAACTTCGGCTTTAGCGGTGGAAGTTGTTCAAGGCTTGGGTACGGTACCCAATGTTATTAATTGGCCGGAAGACGACGCCGAAGACGAGGTGAGGGAGGCTGGGTTTACTCCAGTAATCTTGACCGAGTGTTCTGACGATTCAGTCGCGGGCCATGTCTCGCGGTTGGAGCCGACAGCCGGTAGCCAGCTTGAGTTTGGGTCGGAGGTGACTGTTTATGTTTCCACTGGCTTATGTCGAGGAACATTTTGTTTGACCTTAGAAATAGTGGGTCAAGGTAAGACAATCCCGCCGACTCCTGGGCCGTATTGTTATAGTAAAGGTGAGGCGGTGAATATTTCAGCTGAACCTTTAAGTGGCTGGCGTTTCGATCGTTGGTCAGACAATGTGTCAAATCCGGATCGACAGTTCACTACTGTTGTTATGGATGATGACAAAACGGTGACCGCCTATTTTGAGGAAGTAATGGGCGGTGAAGGTGAAGGTGAAGGTGAAGGTGAAGGTGAAGGTGAAGGTGAAGGTGAAGGTGAAGGTGAAGGTGA
>JBFIJM010000024.1:0-7307 GCA_041600715.1 Saccharimonadales bacterium (SeqCode)
GGGTATAAGACGACGACACATAAAATAGGACAAATCAAATTAGAAAAACATTAAAAATCGGAAATCATGGAAAATTCATTTGAAATAACAATTGAGCCACATAGGCTAAAAGACTTACACGCACGTATTAAGAAGCTAAATAAGATAGCAGAGAAAAACGGCTTAGAGAAACCTACAGTGGAATTTGGTGAAGTTTATCGAACTGAAAAGACATTTAGATGGGTGAACGAGGGTGAGAGCGAAACATCCACATCAATAATTGACGTGGTTGATGTAAAGATTAATATGCTAGAAACCTATAAGATGAATGGTTACTCCTACAGAGCAACAGTATTCTTTAGAGAAGGTTTTGTAGACCAAAGAGATATCAACTGGGAGCTACCTAAAGGATTAGGACTCGACTACGCCGCATGTGACCACTGTAATGGCACACATCATAGTAGAGTATCGAGCGTAATCTTTCAGAATGAAGAAACTAAGAATCACGTTCAAGTAGGAACTAAGTGTGCTGGAGACTTCTTCGGGAGAGGATTCAAAGGGCTCCAAGCATTAGAAGTCCTACTAGCAGAAACTCTAGACTTAGGATATGGAGGGGAAGAAGACTATAGAGAATACTCTAATGCAGAGAGTGAGGAGAGACTCAAACACTTATTGTCTCGTAGAATCATAAACTTAGAAATGGTATTTGCTACTGCTGAGGCAGTATTGGATAAAGCCGATAATGTATATGTTAAGAAATTGTGGGATGAAAGATGGGAGGGGAACCGTCAGGTATCTTATCGTACAAATGAAGGAGAAGCAACCATCGAGATTGTTGAAGACGCAATTGGGTCCAAGAAAGGGCTGTACAGAACGAAGTCAAAACAAATGCTTGAGGCAATGGAATATGCAGGGTCTTTAGAGGTACCGACGATAGGACGATGGGACGAGGAGTTAAACACAGAAGTAGAGGTGGAAGATAAAGACAGCTTTGCATTCAAATTAAGACAGGTTGCTCAAACGTATCAGGATAAAGCAAGGTATAGTGATATCTGGAAAGTGATATGGATTATAATAAAGTACAGGGCTTACCTATCAGACTTAGAGAGAGCAAAAGAAAATGTTCATTTAAGTCATGTAGGGATTGTGGGAGAGAAGACAGATGTTAATTTCATCGTAACAGACTACGTGACCGGAGAAGGTCAATTTGGAACCTGGGAGCTTTGGAAAGGAATGGATGAGAACGGTAACCTGATTAACAAGTTCGGGGCAATGGCTGACAAATTCATTGTAGAGAAAAAGAGTGAGGGAGACTATATAGGGGTGGGCGACACCCTAAGGTTTAAGGCTATGGTAAAAAAGCACGATACCTACAGAGACGTCCCAGTAACAATCTTAGGCAGATTATCAATGCCATCTAAAAACTAATAAAACCAATAATAATAATTATATAAAATCGGAAATTATGACACAATTAGACTCAAACACAGAAATCGTAGTAAGATGCGAAACAGCTGAACAAAGAATATCATTCGAAAAATGGATGGCAACGTACGGAACGGAATCATTCCTAGAGTACAACAATATAATGAGCCCGGTCAGGGGTGGTATGGTAAAAGAAGTCCATATCGAATTAGTGGACGTCGACTCCGACATCACTTGTATTTACTTAAACACGGAGGGATAGTCATGATAGAGCCAAGAGAAAAACTAGCAAGTAGAGGTATTGAAATAGACCTCTCGGGTCCTGACGGAAATGTATTCTACTTAATCAGGAATGTAAGCACATTAGCTAAGATTTCAGGTCACACAAAAGAAGAAGTAGACGCTATTAGAGCGGATATGATGTCGGGTGATTATCAACACGCCATAAATGCATTTGATGATGCGTTCGGTGATTTCGTAACTTTATACAGATAACCATGAAAAAGAAAATAACAATGCACGTATTAAACCCATTAGGTGTTGAGCCTAGAGAAATGACCAAAGACGATGTCTGGGGCAATAAGGAAAAAGGAGTTAAAGGAATGATTGTAAGCTCATCATTTGAGCCATGCAAATACTTCCATGATGTAGTCCCCTACAAATCAGTAACAGCGATATGTATGGAGCATCAGATAGCAGATGTATTATACTGGCTAGAATATGTTCATGGAGGGGGCTCATTATCTGCAACGAGAAAATTAGGTGGAGCAGACGCCGGAAGAATAGCTCTAAGGAGTGATTATCAATGTTGGTAGACAAAGGAACCGAACCTTCGGTCTATCAAGGGGCAGTGCACGGTGTGCTAGGGAGTAAAATCCTGTTCGGACACCGACTGCACTGTCCTTTATAAAAAAAGAAATTATGAGATTTAGATACTGTAAAAAATGTTTAACCATGACACCTCATAAGAATGGGTGTTGTACAATCTGTAAGAGATGAATAATTCAGTAACATACACAAAGCAAGAGCAATTCAATCGGATAAAATCCATTATTGAGAACTCGAATAATACCTGGAACCACGTAGAGGCTATCAGTAACATGATAAACAACTACGAGAATATCTTCGGTATAAGTAAATTAAGTAATTCACTACAAAGACAAAAACTTGAGCTATACGGGAGGATTTAATTATGCCTAGATGTAAAACATGCCGGGAGAAATTCATCCCGAGGAGTTTCAACCAGAAGAACTGCGATAAGACTGAGGAATGCAAACAGGCTGAGATAGACCTGAGGCAGGAGGCTCAGCAAAAGAGAATCGATAAGGCTAGGGATAAACCCAAAGTGCTTAAACCGATAAAACAATTTACCGCCAAGAAAAGCAGGCCTAAGTCTAGGTCTGCTAAACAATCAATTATTGAGAATAACTATCATAAGACATTAGAGATTATGGATAGCAATACTGAACCTAAGTGCACAGGCTGTGGAAGATATCAGGGAGGAGATATAAAATTATCTCACTCCCACATCATATCAAGAGCAGATTGTAAGAGGTATGGTCGACCAGATTTGATATCTGATTTAAGAAACCTAACTTATCACTGCTTAGATTTCGGTGAGAATATAGGATGTCATAGACGACACGAGCAGAGAGATGAAACCTTACTGGATTATGAGGATAAGCTAAAGTTCGTCTATGAGATATGCGTAGAAATAGAGAATGATGAACTAGTGAATAAGCTAATACTGAAATAAAAACGTTTTATTTTAAATAAAATTATTTAATTTTACCGTTACCATCGGAAACTTGAATATCAAAATAAAACGAAGATGAAATTAGAAGACAATGAATACACCATTCAATCCTTAATGAAAAGACTGAACAATAAGTTCAAGAAGGCGTCTGGTGAGCCATTTAATCATTCTGACATCTCGCAATATTGTATAAGAGGGTACATTCCTTACAAATACGGTGGTGAGATTATAGAGATAAATGAAGAGCACGGAATTAAAATAATTACATTACATGAAAACAAAGCTAAATAATTTTGTAGTACTCGATTGTGAAACAGGGGGGCTAGACAGGAAAAATCAAGAACACGCCAGAGTGGTCCCAATGACTGAGATAGCAGCCATTGGAGTATCTGCCGATAACTTTCAAGAATTCGGTAGATATGTATCTAAGCTAAAAGGTCAGTATGTAGGAGAAGACTACGTAGGATACAGACCAGAATTGATTTATCAAGAACAGGCGCTAAAATTCACCGGTGTAACAATCGCTAAATTAGAGAGAGAAGGGAAATCAGTAAAAGAGGTAGTGGAAGGATTAATCGAGATATTCGTAATGACCAAGACAGGTTCACATTTACATAAGCCTGTGATAGTGGGTCATAACGTAACATATGACATTCCATTTATCCAAGACATATTTGATTTCGACAAGAAGGACCTTAGCAAATATCTGTCAGGGTGGAGAGACCACACGGGAACCTTTCACCCACACTTTCTAGATACTATGTGGATGAGTAGGCAGAAATGGAATGAAGAAGGCATGAAGCATAACCTAGGAGCATTATGTGAGAGACTAGGTGTAGATTTATTTGATGCTCACGGTGCCCTGGCTGATACAGTAGCAACGTTCGAATGTTTCAAGAAAATGATGATAGGCTTTAGAACAGGAGCTATGCATGTAGGCGAGGTAAATGAAGGCGTAGCAAGAACCAGAATAACATTTGAGATGTAATGGATGAGTTATTAAAAAAGAAAGACACAGTCGTGATTGAGGCTGAGGTTAAGAAAGAAGTGGAATACAAGAGAGTAGGAAGCCTGCGCTTGAAAAAGGGGTTATCCGTATTCACGTATAATCCTATGACAGGGGAGGTGAAGAAATTAGTAGTGGAGAAAAAAGTCTCAATAGGCATTGACAAGAAGGCTAAGAAAGAAATCAAGGCTACTCATGACTCTAATGTGATTTACATTCAAGCTCTCAATATGAAGAATGCTGAGAAGAAGGCGTACAAGATGTTAAAACAAGTGGAGGCAGAAAATGAAAGAAGGAAGAACAGCGGTAAATAATCCATCTGAAATACCCGAAGATGTACTATGCACTTTTGGTAGAAAGGTGCCAAGAGGTATACACTACTTTGTGGGCTACAGAAAAGAGGATAAAATTCATGTACATTTTAGCATGAAGAAGTTCGAATTAAATAATATCATATCATACCAATATGTATTAAGCACGTGGAATAGAATTATTAAGAAATGAAAAAGAAACTACTCAGCATAAAACAGGCAATCGTATCAAGATTAAATAAATGGCTCCCTGACCCAACGCCAGCTCAGACATTAAGAAATGACGCCGAAATGGTTGGTCAGTTCGTAGCTGATAAAGCAAACATGGAGAAAGCCATTGTGGTAGCAGATGGAATATACAAAGACTTCCAGCATGCATTCGAGGTAAAGCACTTAGTAAAGAAATACAACACAGAACCAAACGCCGTTGTAGCTCAATTACAAATGCTCAGCCTATTCAAATTATGTAGTTCAAGCATAAACAGCAAAGGGAAGACTGTATTCAGAATTACCCTGACTAGAGAAGATAGATTAAAAGTGCTATACAGTAGATTCGAGGAACTAGCACATGAGAAAGCTCAAGTGGCCATGGAAATAAAGGAGCTAGAAACCAAATAAGATTTGTCTATTAACTTTTGCACGCTCATGCAAAAATATTTCTTATTTTTAGGATATAGAAAATGCGACTATGGCTAAATCAAAAATAGAAAATGTGGATATGTCTGATTTCGAGAAGATTAATCAGCTCGATGAGCAGCAAAGGATAGCCAGTATTGAGAAAAGCTTATTGCTTGAGAAAGCACTAAAATCAAACAGTGCTGAAGATATCTTTAAAGCTCAGGGCTATCTAAGAAGAAATCAACAGAAGACTCAAGAGGGTGTAGGTAAGTCTATGTTACTCGACCCATATGCTCTAAATCAGAGCATGGGTTATGCTGAAAAGCAGTATACCATCTCCTATGCAGTTCTCCGAAATATGTCAAAAGTTCCCGTGGTTAAAGCGATAATTGGAACGAGAGTTGAACAAATAGTGGCATTTTGTGAACCTCAGAAAGATAAGTATTCGACAGGGTTTGTAATTCGACCAAAAAGAATTAAGCCTGGAATGGAGGACAAGGAGAAGCTAACTAAGGAAGAAGAAAAAGACATCGAAGAAATAACAGAATTCCTATTGAATTGTGGGACTGCTGAAAATGAATGGCATGGTGATACACTAGAATCTTTAATAAGAAAATTCATTCCTGATTCATTAAGCTTAGACCAAGGAACATTCGAGGTAGTAAGAGACAACACAATGACTCCGACTGAGGTTATAGGAACAGATGGTGCTACATTTAGAATAGCTGATTCTTGGGATGATGATGAATACAAAGGAGATAAAGAAGAGATAGACGGCCACTACCCGTCATTTGTTCAGGTATGGGATGGGAGAATAATCGCAGATTTCTATCCCTGGGAATTATGCTTCGGTATTAGAAATCCTCAATCAAGTATCTATTCTAATGGATATGGGAGGAGTGAGCTGGAAGATTTAATGCAGACGGTGACCTCTATTCTGCATGCAGACCAATACAATGCTAATTATTTCAAGTTAGGGAGTAACCCAAAAGGTATTTTAAAAGTATCAGGAAATGTAAACACATCTCGTATAGATGAGTTACGTGGACAATGGGGTGCTCAAATGGCAGGAGTACAAAATGCTCACAGAATGCCAATCATTGAGGCAGACAAATTAGATTTCATTAACACACAGACCTCTAACAAGGATATGGAATACTCTAAGTATTACGAGTTCCTAATCAAAATTGGATGTGCTTGTTATAAAATAGACCCTTCAGAGATAGGCTTCCCACTACCAGGTGGAGCTAATTCAGCACCAATGTTTGAAGGAAATAATGAAGCAAGACTGAAGTATTCCCAGGACAAGGGATTAAAACCTCTACTGAAATTTACAGCCGCTAAGCTAAACAAATTCATTGTCAATTATTTCAAAGAAGGTAAATACGAACTAGTATTTGCAGGAATGGATAGTGAAACAGCAGAGCAAGAGCTAGAAGCAGACATCAAGAAAATGGGTGCAGGTCTAATGACTTTAGAAACAGGGCTGGCTAAATACGGTCATAAATTCAATGAAGAAAAAGACATTTTATTAAATCCAGTGTATCTGCAATACAAGCAAATGGCTGCTATGGGCGGAGAGGATTCAAATGAATATATGGATGAAGATTATGGGTATGAAGGAGAAGAAGAAACAAACCCTTTTGAAAAAGCCTTTCAAAAGTCATGGGATATTTTAAACAACGAACAAGATGAGAAGTAAGGTATTAAATTATATCGTAGAAACATTCGGATTTACGGACTGGGCTGATTACGCCAATTCAGCATTTCATGGGAAACAAATGGGGTTATTCTTATCAGGGTCGTTAATGGTATCGACTTTAAACGCAGCCATTCGAGATTATCTAGGACTGAAACCAGTATTGGTGTGTGCGATAATACTTCTGCTAGTACTAGAGCTTGCTACTGGTCTAATGACTATAAAGAGGAAAGAGGGTGAAAAATTTGAGAGCAAAAAGTTTTCAAGGTTCTCTCTAAAAGCATTCATGTGGTCCGCCTGGATATTTATCGCATATTCATTTAGAGACCAATTCATAGACACCAATCTAGCAGCATTTGAATTATTTGATTGGATTCACACAGGGCTATTAGTTTATATGTTCTTGGAATACCTCATCTCGGTAGATGAAAATGTAGCTAAGATAACAGGAAAACCAAACACTTTCCTAACCATAGTGATAACGAAGTTAAAATCGTTTCTTAATATTAAAGA
>JBFIJM010000025.1:0-5324 GCA_041600715.1 Saccharimonadales bacterium (SeqCode)
GCTTGCTGCAGCAGAGCAAATGGAGCAGTTAATGCCCGTATCTCAGTCGTTGAATCCGCTCGACCTGTTGCGTTGGCCGGGTGTTTTGCAAGACGTAAAGATTGATATGGAAGACGTAAAGCGTGAAGCCCTGCAACTATTCAATAAGGCGCTAGCAGACCTGCAATCGGGCCGTGAGCGCGAAGGCAAAGAGCTGGCAGGCTTAATAGAACAGCGTTTAGATGCTATTAGTCTTGTGATCAGTGATGTGCGCGCCAAGCTTCCGCAGATCCTGCAGAATCAACGTAATATGCTCAGATCACGTGTCACGGATCTGGGTGTGGATTTAGATCCGCAACGGCTTGAACAAGAAGTGGTGCTGCTGGCACAAAAAGCCGATGTTGATGAAGAGATGGACCGCCTCGACACACACGTACAGGAAGTGCGCCGTATCCTTAAACAGAAAGAGCCCATAGGTCGCCGTTTAGACTTCCTGATGCAGGAACTCAACCGTGAAGCGAACACGCTTTCATCAAAATCGATAGTTACCGATACCACGCAAAGCGCAGTGGAACTGAAGGTATTAATTGAGCAGATGCGGGAGCAAATTCAAAATATAGAATAGATAGTTTTCTCATATGGAAGCTCTGTTATTTTAAAAGTACAGAGCTTTGTCCATAATACGGGGTACTTCATAATGTAACGTACTATTTTTGATTTGAGTACTCAGTGTATACTTTTTATGAAGACTATTTAGTAGGTGATTTAAATATATTCAGCTTTATCAAACCAACATGTTTCTATGTTGTGTACTATGTTTTTTAGGATACATTGTTACTAATTAAGGACTTTTTTTGTTTAAGGAAAAGTGAAATAATAGTTTTATCTAAAGTGTTGATAATTAGGCTCGCTTTCGGTAGTAGGCAAAAGCCCCCCAAGACCCTGTATAGCCAGTCCAGTATGATTAATTTATGTGTATCCGGTTTAAGTGTGGCCTTAATAATCGGGCATACTTGACCAAGGAGCGGAGTTCCTCACCGTAAGTTTCCAAGAAGTTCGGCGTTTTTAAAACAGCAATAACTGATTTGATTCTCTGTAATGCTTCGTTAAATTTTTACTTTCGACTCGTATCACTAAAGGGATTTATAAATGCGTCCATTGGTAAATGTTAGACCTACACCTGAACAATTAAAAATAGTCTCAAACAATCAGCTAGGCCCTGAAGTAATTAGAGGGTGCGCAGGGAGTGGAAAAACTACAACTGCGTTAATGAAGTTGAATGCCTTGACTCTTGCATTTCATATGCAAAAGCAGCGAGAAGGAGCTAACGAGCCAGTTAGAGGGCTTGTTTTGACTTTTAATCGGACTTTACGAGGTTATGTGAATGATTTGGCACAGGAGCAGCTTGATGCGAGCCTGGATGTAAAACTGGAAGTAAGCACTTTTGCTCATTGGTCAAAAAATAGATTAGAGACAAATGACATAATTGATAAACAAGATGCTGAATCTCACCTGAAATATTTAGGAGCAGGGATTAAGCTAGATCCAGATTTTTTAGTGAGTGAAGTTGAATATCTTCGAGGTCGTTTTTTTCCAGAAAGATATGATGAATATCTTACTGCTATAAGGGCGGGAAGAGGTGGGAAGCCAAGAGTCGATAGAGCTCTTAGAGAGAAAGTTTTGAATGATGTCGTAAGGCCTTATGAAGATTTCCTTATAAAAAAAGGTCTATGTGATTGGAACTCAATGGCAGTTAAGTTAGCAAAAAATAATTTCGGCACAAAATATGATTTTATTATAGTTGATGAGACTCAAGACTTTTCAGCCAATCAGCTTAGAGCTATTACCCAGCATTTAGAAGATCGTCACTGTTTGACATTTGTTTTGGATACCGCGCAGAGGATTTATGCTAGAGGATTTACTTGGCAAGAGGCTGGGATAGTAATTGCGGGACGTAGTAAACGCTTAACTGTTAATTACCGAAATACATCAAGGTTGGTTGATTTCGTTTTGCCCTTATTGAAAAATATAAATTTGGATACGGATGGGACGATACCTAATAGTAATGATTGTGCTATAAAAGGAGACCTCCCAATTATTATCAATGGGCGTTTCAGTGCACAAACAGACTATATTATTCAATTATTGAGTCAAGTGGATCTATCCTCAGAAACAGTGGCTATTCTTCATCCTTTCGGTGGCGGCTGGTTTCAGTATTTAAGAGACTGCTTGAATGCCAAAGGTATCGAATACATAGAAATATCGAGGAAATCTGAATGGCCAAAAGGTAACGAAAATGTTGCTTTGTGTACAATGCATTCAGCAAAAGGCTTGGAATTTGATTATGTAATTGTAGCGGGTATTAGTTCACAAACATTTTCTCATGATATGGATGATGAAGACGATAAGAAATTAAATTGTAAACGCTTGTTAGCTATGAGTATCACAAGAGCAAGAAAAAATGTAGTTCTTGGATTTGATTCAAGAAAGCCAGCGCTCATCAAATCTGAGTTCGAAGCAGGTACCTATAAGGAAATAGATCTATGAGCACTATAAAGGAAATTGTAGAAGGGAGAGGAATTACAGAAGTTCTCCACTTTACTACTAATCAGGGATTGTTAGGGATTTTAGACTCTCAAAAAATAAGGTCGAGGAAGCGTTTAGAGGGCGACCAAAGATTGGCTCATATCCTAAAACTAAATACTCAAAGAGTCCTAGATCCTCCTGCTTGGATTGATTTTGTTAACTTATCCATCAGTAAAATAAACCATACACTCTATGGAATATCATCAGGGAGCTTTCATGGGGTTGAGGTTAATTGGAGGATCCTTTCATTCTCAACCGATATCTTGGAACATGAGGGAGTGTATTTCGCTACAGCAAATAACGGTTGGCCAGCTTGCCTTAGAGAGAGCGGGCCTGAGGGGTTAGAGTCATTGTTTTCTGACTCAGTTAAAGGTAGGTATAGTGACATCCACAATAGATATCAAGAGATGCCTTCGGCTTGGACAACTTGTGAGCAAGCAGAAGTTCTATACCCAAGAGAATTCTCTACAGGATATCTCAATAAGATTTATGTGAAATCTGAAAAGGACTTGTTTTCTGTAGATTCCAAATTAGGAGCTACAAAGCATAGTCGTATTGAGGTATGTGTTGACCCTTCGAAGTTTGGAATTAAAGATGAATAAAGTTACTCGGGAACAAGTAAGGTCCTCTGCAGCATGGGCTGCATACGGAGATGCTATTGGATTTATAACTGAGTTGGCAGATTCACAAAAAGCAGTTTACCACCGTGCAGGTGTTAAACGAGTGGAGACCACAATAGAGTGGAAGAGACGTATAGGGGGAGTTTCTGGTGCTACAGTCAATTTGCCTGCTGGAGCATACTCCGATGATACGCAGCTGCGTTTGTCCACCGGTCGATGTATCAGATCTGGAGGGGATTTTGATATAGAGTCCTTTGCTAAGGTTGAACTGCCTATATGGTCGAATTACGCACTGGGTGCTGGGCGAGGTACTAAGGTGGCTGTAGCGCACCTTACCAATAGAGATGTTAATTGGTTCAGTAATAATTATTCGAAAAAAGGAATTGATTATATTCATGGAGGTGGCAATGGTGCAGCTATGCGCATTCAGCCACATGTATGGGCTTGTAGTGATCTAGTAAAGAAGAAGTATCTGATTGATGTTTTTAAGAATAGTATTACAACACATGGGCATGCTCGTGGCTTCCTTGGTTCAATATTTCACGCTGAGACGCTAGCTTATGTGCTAGTCAATAAGAGTATCCCTGGACCTGATGAGTGGTTGGCCTTTTTTGAGTCTTTTAGATGCATTCCTGATCTTGTAAACCAAGACCCTAGTCTAAAGGCTTTTTGGCTTCCTAGCTGGGAAGGTAAAGTGGGTAGTTGTTTAAGTGATGCTATAGATGAAGTAGTAAAAGAATGTATAGATGATTATGATCTTGTGGCATCGATAATAAGCTTGAACAAAGAAGATTCTTACCATAAGTGCTTGGTAGCTATAGGAGGTATGGAGCCCTCGACGCGAGGTAGTGGTATAAAAACCGCTTTGCTTGCTGCAGTGCATGCTTGGGTTTATCGTTCCACAACAAACCCTGAACAAGCTTTGGCAGAGGCTGCTAATATACTTCAGAGTGATACAGATACAATAGCGACTATGTCGGGAGCACTTCTAGGTGCTAAAGGCCTTGAGTTCCCTAATGGAAAAGTTCAGGATCTTGAATATATAATTTCTGAAGCAGATCGTTGTTATGATATTAGTATTAACCGGAGCACCACTAACTTTGATTATCCTGATCTTTTTACATGGACTCCTCCAAAAACTTTGGTAGATATCGTTTCGGGGGAATCAGGAAGCCCTGAGTTAAAGGGGCTAGGAATGGGGATCGCCATCAGTGAGACCTATCTCGGTAAAGGTGAGCACTCATCGATTTGGCAATGGGTGCAGTTACCATTTGGTCAAACGGTGTTGGCTAAAATGCGGCCTCTTTGGGCCTTCGAAATTTATCGCCCTTTACCTGTTAAGGTGAGGCAGATTACAGAAGATGTGAAGAACACGGCGAGTAGTACTGATAACAAACCGCCAGCCTTTAAACCCCCGCAAGTTAAAAGCACAGTGGAATTACACAAGTTGAATATAGATCAGATGTCAGACTTTGTTATCCAACATGGTTTTGATGAAAAACTGATAGGTAGATGTATTCTGGAGCTTTCTACTAGAGAGCTTGGTGTTGAGTCTGCTATAGCTTTTGCTGGCATAATTGTAAAAGCAAAGGGAGTTAGGGCGCGGCGTAAGCCGTCTGACTTGTCTACTTTGATCTAAAAACTATCAAAGCCAGAAATCAGCGATATAAATATTTTAAGTGCCGTCGTGATACTTTTATGTCGCTGTTTTATTGTTTGCCACGATCCAATCTTAATTGGTGCTTAGTATCATAGACAATTGGTAGTTCAATAAGGATAAACCTAGTTTCTTACCCGTCTTCTAGCTATACGCACTCCCTTATTGAGCTACAATGGGACATAGTATTGTAGTATTTAAAGCGTATTTTAAAAGTACTTTTCTTTTTAGTTGGCTTATTCTAAGAATAGAAATTTGATTTTTTGCAGGCTCCAGCAAAGTTGTTGTTTTTTGAACTGAATGCCTTTCATTTTTTCGCACGCTCCAAAGAAATCCCCTCAAGCGTTGAATTTTTTCGACCTGTCGCCATCTATAGAATGTCTATTTAACACCGCTTAGCATTGCGTCGACAAATATCAGGTTGGGCGCGGAGCAATGTATTGAATCTGGTTGAAACACATAACGTCACTGGGAGATACCGA
>JBFIJM010000026.1:0-4449 GCA_041600715.1 Saccharimonadales bacterium (SeqCode)
AATCGAGCGATATAAATATTCAGTTATTATGGGTAAGAAAATAAAAACTAGCGTGACAGCTCGCTAAAAAGTCATCCTGATCGCTGTGACAGCGGAAAACTAGCCGAAATGCAGGGCGATACCTGTTTTCACACGGCCTGGACCCTAACCGGACTTTTAGCATACGGAAGATCGTGTTTGATACTGCGACAAAGCGTGTCTTACGTAGAGTAAAATCTGGGACTAAAAGTAGGCTGGATTAAGTAAACTCCCCCCGGAATCCCTAGCCCCTGGAGTACTTGATTTTTCTATCATTACCTGACAAGTTTATTTTGATTTAAGCTTTTAATAATTGAAGGCCAGATTTGAACCAAGCTCAAATAAGAGGCAATTATAATTTCTTCCGAAATGGGGCTGGCTTTCGCAGTTATTAAATTGACAGATGCCAGAAGCTGCCCCTTCACAATATGTGCTTGTATGGGCAGCAGGTTGCTATTCCATGCATTGGCCCATTCTAGTAATTTTAGCCTTTCACTTGAAATCAGATTTATCTCGGCTGACGAAACAATATTGATGGTTTGTGATAATGGGTCACCATTTGTATCAGCATTTACGATTTTTGTATCAACAAAGACCACGATTGCGGGTAACCCTTTAGTTCGATCTGCGGCAAACAAGGCGGTTACACGTAAATCATTACCGTCATTATCCATAACACTTAATTTCGAACTGATCTTAAGCTTCTCTTCTAACAAGTCGCGTATTTTTATTTCAATGGATTTTTGTGAGTTCTCCGGTGAGAACTCAGAATTTTCTGCATGGATATTGGAAACAAAAAACACAAAAAAACATAAAAAAGACCAACGAATGTGTTTCATGCTTCACCGTGCCTATGATTATTATTCAACTGAGCTTTGTATTTTCTCGAGCGATGAATCATTGTAATCAAACCAAAAAACATGAGGGCAAGAGTAGGAGGTTCTGGCACGTCATTGAGAGCCAGACGGATATCGTTTACTTTAACCGTGCTGCCTTCAAAATCAGATAAAACGCCAAGAGTTAATGTGACTCGTTGATCTTCCCAGCCAGCCAAGCTCAAAAGACCAGTTGAAAAAAAGTCACTCGTTAGATTTTCAAAATCCGCGCTATAGATGAGTGTATTATCTAACCAAATCATGAGGTCGTCTTCTAGGAAACCAATTAACCACTCTAAATCTAACTCTAAACCAACAGCATTAGTAGGTACAAAAAAGTCAGTGTAAGCGTAAACGGATGAACCTGTTGACATTGTTGGCAAGCCGGTATCGGAGGCAAGTTCAACCTTTGCAGCCTCAGAGCCCAAGAACGCCTTGAAGTCCACTGCTACCTTTAACTTAGTGAGTTTATTATCAATAACCGTGTTAAATCCATTTTTTTTGCAATTGTCTAACCCAAAGGCAAAGGGATTATTTAGGTGCCCGTTAATTGTGCAGTTAGTGCCCTGTCGAGCCAGAGTTATACTACCTGTTACATCGTCATACCCAATTCCTTCCGGAACGTCAAAACTTATATATCCGCCAATACCAAGAGTTCCAGAAACCAAACTGTCTGGATCTGTGTTATACCGGATTGTAGAAGAATAAACTGGAACGGGCACCTCTCCGTGAACGTTATCTGTAGTTTCGATGTTCGCTGCATAAGAATATGCCTGACCATAACCACCAGAAATCCCTCCTGGATTACTGCTCCAATAATTATCTATCGGTAGCCTAAATGAATTTTCCTTTATGGATTGAAGTTTGGAAGCCAAATTAACGTTGCCACTAGTTCTATCAGACCATTTATCTTCTGGAGGATCAAAGAGGGTTAAACTAGACACTTTATCTCCCAAATCCAATCCAATTAGATCTGAAACAGCATAAGTTGAAACCCCTGCGCCTAAACTATGACCATAGAAAGCGACATCCCCCGAGTTTTCCATCCTTAAATAAGGCTTCAATTGTTGCGCAAGTTCTGCGCCTTGTTTGCTTACTTGTTGATTGGGAACCCATTTATCATCGAGAATTAAATCCCATTTATTAAGCGTTGGAATTGCTGTCCCATAGAGATGGGAAATGTGACTGTATCGATCATCAAGAGGGCTATTTGTCGCCTCTGCAATTAACAGCGCATTTAACTCGTCTGTCGTAATCTTTAATTCGTCCTTTGTGAGGTTACTACGTGCCGTTAAGCGACTATTTGCAGCTTCTGTCCAGTCAAACGCGAGTATATTACTCTCGATTCTTGTATTTTCTACTAATGCTTCAGTAAACCCTCCCTTTTGTGCAATCCATTTATCTTCTAGCGGCGTATTATTTCCAGATTCACCATTCCAGCCATGAACAAGTACTTCGGTTTGCTTTTTATGATCAAATAATGACTCGCCTCCCTTGCCATCCTCGCCTGAAAGCAGCACATAAGATCCCGACTCAGTATCCCATATTTTCAATTGGCCTAGGGGAAGTGGAACTTTCTCTTTTGGGCCAAAAAATTCAGGGGCTCTTGTGATTGTTTCGAGTTCAGGCGAATCAGAGGTGGGGATTTTCGGCTCTACCACTGGCGTAGCACGCTCAAGCAAATATGCATGGGTTTCACTGTTTTTTGTATAACCCCACCCCGTAATATAATTGCCGTTATCGCTAATATCAGAAACACCCCGCAATTGGTTCCAACCACTCAAATCAGACACAAAGTCACTTAAACTATGTATGCCAGAGTCTTTATCCCAGATATAAGGACTGCCGGAAAATCCAACCACTATACCGTTATCACTAATCCCGTTTGCTTGTGAGAAATTTGCACCGAGCAATGTGCCTAAATCTGTTAAACCATTAGCGTCACCAATAAAAGCACTACGAGAATTATTTTCATTAACGTGCCCTACTACCTGTCCATTATTATTTATACTATTTGCTCTGCTTCCACGGTTAAAACCAGCAAGATCATCCAAGTAGGCGATCTCATTTCCGTCATAGATAGCGGCACCTTGATACCTACGATCAACTCCAGGTTGGTTGCTCGATCCTGCCACCTGATCGCTGTTATTGATAGCTACCGCTTGAAACTGTGAACTCCCAGTATCTATGGGTGCGAGGCCATTTTTATCGCCAATAAATGAAAAACTAGGGCTGCTATCGGTAGACTTATAACCAACGATTACCCCATTATCATTTATGCCTGTTGGTCTTGCGTAATAGCCTCCGAGATTACCAAGATCCAGAATGCCGTTTTTATCACCTATAAATACATTGCTCTGGTCATTTACAAAAATATTTCCCATATACCCAACCACTTGGCCTTTGTTGTTTATATAGCTGGCTGAACTTGTTTGACGCCCCAAGGTACCGAGGTCAACAAGCCCATTTTTATCTCCGATAAAGGCGTGGTGAAAAACGTTTTGAGTAATTAATGCACCTGCTACTTGCCCACTGTTATTTACTGAATATCCGAGGCTAGTATCGGCCCCTGAAAGGGTGCCAAGATCATAAATGTTGTACATTGGCAAAGCCTGAACGGTTCCACCAAGTGCCAAGAGAAGAACGGCTATAATATAAATGCTTTTGGTTTTTGAGAATTTAATAACTAGATTCTGCTTGGCCATAGATAAATTCCTTTTTGTTCTTTTTAATCGTTATGAAACGAAAAGCCGCTCATTGCGATCAACAAAAATAGGTAAATACGTTTGTTAGATAACCAAGCCATCTAGCAAGAAATGCGCCATGCCTGTAATACCAATGTGTCAGCGAATTTATTTTGGCTTTACTCCACTACAGTGTAAAAATATCTGACACATTTATGATTGCACTTTCAGAGAGATGGTTTTGTAGAAAACCTAGAAGTTATTATCAATACTGCCGTATGAGCGTCAAACATCAACTCTTGCATACTTGATCAACATCTTGTTTTTGATATTTGGGGCAGAGTAAAAACTCTTGCCTTCATGATTTACATTGATAAGTCCAGTGACCGCTTGTGGCACGGATCTGCCAAAACGCTTGATCTGATTTTATTAATAGGTCGCTGATCCACAGCACAGACTCATTATCGAACGCATTCCAATATTAAATAAGGTAACATTTCGACAGGCTGCTTTATCTCTCAATTTTATGTTTAATGGGCTTTGACTGTCTTTAATGGTAGTAAAATTACAAGACGACAATGTGCTCTTTGTCGAAGTAACTTTATGCAAACTTATACTGCATCAAATCCACATATGTCTGCATAATCAGTATTTTTGTAGTAATACTATGAAGATGGTGGCACTGCTATGTATCGTCGTAACCTCAAACATTCCCGCTTAAAAAATTTTAAGTTTGCCGTCTTAAAATGGATAGCGTTGTGACTGTTGAATCCCAATCGCGTGCATCCCCCGTCATCTGAATCCCCGGAAGACCATGGCAGCTGTCGCTCCACGGCGGTCATTAACGTCTAAAGCAGCCTGTCGCTTTAGCT
>JBFIJM010000027.1:0-3730 GCA_041600715.1 Saccharimonadales bacterium (SeqCode)
AAGAGCGAATCTTGTCGCGCCTCAAGCCACACATGTTTTTTGATGATCAGCGCTCTCATCTTGAGTCAGGCGCAGGGGATATTCCCATGGTGCATATTCCTTTTGGGGTAGCGAATACGCTCAAGTGAGAAAAGCTGATAACGACTATTGAAGTTGGAAACTAAAGTATCCGGCCCACTTCAATTAGTGTGTGAATCGCCATTCTTCCTTGAGACAGCTTGTCAGCTGTCTTGTTAATCGTGATTCATTGTTTATTTGTATTAGTTCTGACTAGACCTGATGATCAGGAGAGATAAGCATAAATTAAGCTGGAGCCAATCTCCTGCCTGTCACTCTTAATAACGTAATCATCATATCAATCATATTGATGACGGTGGTTCATGACGACGACAGGCTTTCCACCTAGCTCCGATGATTTGTTTACAACGCAATAGACTCCTAAGTGCCAGAAGCGGAATTTTAGGGGTTTCTAATATAACTTCGCATTCGCTTACCCTCAGGGCGTGAAGCCGACATAGACAGTGATCCTAAAGATAGGCAGCTGAAGTCCTCTAGACACCTTTTTCGCGATCACTGATTGACTGTCAGTTCGGCCATAATAACGCGACAACTATGTTGAAAAACACCGAAGGAAATAAAGTACTAAGTAATTGATCTTTATAAGTAACTGTATATGATTCTAACATAGGGATTGAATGTAACGGGCAGCGGAGTAGCTCTTTTTTGCAAAAAAAACACGTCTGTTCTATTTCACTTATCTCTTTGAATTATAATAAATTAATATAAATGTAACGTTTACTTTGAACCCAAATAAGGCGTAAAAGTGATAGTAGCTCATAGATAAGCTGTTAGCTGTTACAAGAAGGGAGAAAGCGATTGAAACATCCGATACGTATTATGGCTGCAATTGTAATTTCTATTTCTGCATTCGCATCATTTGCTGGGGAACGTGAGGATATCATTTCCCATTGTCGTTCTCAGATGGGGGAATATGGTACGGCGATGGTTAAAGCCTGCGTTGATCAGGATATAGAAGCGTTGAATACTTTGGTTTCGTATCCAGATAAGGCAAAACCATTCATCAGTCGATGTCGTAGGGATATGGCTGAATACGGCTGGGCTATGGTCAAGGCCTGTACTGATCAAGATATCGAAGCTGAAAAATCACTTGGTGGATATTGAGCACTATCATGAAAAGAAGAATTCTTGCGGCTTTTGGTACTTTTGCAGTGGCGGTGTCGGTAGTATTTGGGGTGAATTACATAGTGCTACAGAAGCCGATGGTAGACGTGTTAAAGACAGACCCTCGGAACAAAGGGGTTGTAATATCAGCGCACTACGGGAGTTACATAAATCCATCCGAACTGGTTTTTGATCTTAAGAGTATATCTGACTTAAATAGCCCAGCAGACGTTTCGCGAGTGTTGCTGCAGTACGCAGATGCCCTAAAAGAGAAGAAGTTTGAACAGGTCGTTTTGGCGTACAAGGGGAAACACAAATTCCAATTGAAAGGAGGATATTTCAAAACTCTAGGAATGGATTACAAAACGCAAAACCCTGTATACACAATGAGGACATTCCCAGAGAACGTTTATAGGATAGATGGAACTGCAGCATTCAACACTTGGGCGGGAGGGCTGTTATCGGTTTTAGGAAAGCAAATGGAGGAGTTCAGTGAATTCCACAAACAGTGGTATTTGTTAGAGATAGCGGGGGGTAGTTAACAAATTGCTGCCGATGACGGTTGACCTGCCGTCCATTTTTCTGTGGAAAACAGGCATCGCCTGAAACGAAACTGAACTTAGACGTTAGGATGTTAATATGGAGAGTGTTCCTTACATGAAAGTTTATGAGGATAGAGTGGTCGCATTTATTGATATTCTTGGGTTTTCTGAAGCTGTAAATAATAATTCCCAAGCACTTAAAATCCTTAAGGCATTGCAAAAAATAAAAACTGATGTTGACTCCCACCCCATGAGTGACGAGGTCAAATCATTTAAAGGTGTGTTTGATACAGAGATATCGTCGTTTTCTGATTCTGTGGTAATTTCTGGAGCAGGTGATCAAGCAAGTATCGTTTATAGGGATGCTTTAAGATTTGCCTCGACAATGATAAAAAATGGATTCTTATGTAGAGGAGCTATCTCATTTGGAGAATTGTTCCATAAAGATGGCCTACTATTTGGACAGGCGTTCATTGATGCATATAAGGCAGAAGTAAACAGAGCAATTTATCCAAGAATTATTGTAGAAAGTGATGTAGTGAAACTCATTCTGGAGTCTGTAAATGACCCAGAAGAATTCGCTCGTATGCTTAAGACAGATTTTGATGGTGAACAGTTTATTGACTTAACGTATATAAACGATCAACCTGAGAAAATTGAAGAGCTATTAACTAAAATACTTAATCAGACTCTAAAATCAGATAAAAGCAAGTCAATTCGACAAAAACATTATTGGGTAAATAATACGTATAGTCTTGGATGCAAATTACCCTAATCGGGTGGCTGTGAGTGTTAACCATCAGCCCTCACTACCAATTATTCTCATTAATAAATCAGTTACACCTTTCAATCATGAATAACGAAATCATTATTTAAATTTCAGATAAATCAGGGATGAAATACATGAAAATATCTTTTTTACCATTAACAACAATCTTTTTTACTGCGCTATTGTCTGGCTGCTCAGAGTCCGATTCTGAGCAGCTTCCTCCATATACAAAACTAAATTTTATTTCTTCCTGTTTAGCATCAGGAGGCAATAATCAAGCTTGTGAATGCTCGTACAAAAAATTAATGCGGGCTTACAGTCCTGCGGAATTTATGGCTGCTGACAAGAAGATAGCCTCTGGCGACAAAATTGTGCTAAAACAACTTTTAAATATTACCAAAGATTGTAAGTAGAATTGATTGAATAAAATTGAATATAGCGTCTTTCGACGCTACACATTGATTCTGAGTCTGACCGCTAGGGGTCCAGGGTGTGTGAAAACTCGATTAGACCGATTAAACTAATCATAAGACATTTTTGCTGAGAAGCTACGGCATGAATAGATTCATTACAGGCGAAGCACGCTCTCAAGCGACTTTATTTCCTGAGCGTATCGACGATTACATTGATGAAGAAAACCCAGTCCGGGTCGTTGATGTATTTGTTGATTCAATTGATCTTCCTATCCTTGGTTTTAATACCATCCCCGCAGCTACCGGCAGACCTTCCTACCACCCCTCAACCATGCTTAAGTTATTCATTTACGGCTATCTAAATCGTATTCAATCATCGCGTCGTCTTGAGCGAGAAGCGGGCCGTAACGTTGAACTAATGTGGCTGCTAGGTCGTTTAGCGCCAGACTTTAAAACTATAGCCGACTTCAGAAGAAATAATGGCAAAGGTATTCGTAAAGTCTGCGGTGAATTTGTGCAGATCTGTCGTAAGCTCAATCTCTTTACCGACGCCTATGTTGCTATTGATGGCAGTAAGTTTAAAGGGGTTAATACGCGGGATAAGAATTTCACTAAAGCCAAGATAAAGCGTCGACTCGAACAAATCGATGAAAGCATCGCTCGTTATCTAGGTCAGATAGCCAGCGCCGATAGGCAAGATACGCAACAGGCTCATCATAAAATCGAACGACTGGAAACAAAACTCGGTAAGTTGAATGCCGAAATTGTTAAGCTGAATGCACTTGAAAAGCGGCTGCAATCATCGCCGGATAAGCAAGTCTCGC
>JBFIJM010000028.1:0-3681 GCA_041600715.1 Saccharimonadales bacterium (SeqCode)
CCGCAGCACCCCGATTGGTTATCGCCTGGTACAAATTAACTTTAATGACAAGGGCGAAGTCACTGGCGATGAAGTGTTTGTCGATGGCTGGTTAAATAATGGTGAGGCCTGGGGACGTCCAGTGGATATCCTGCAATTGCCAGACGGGTCCTTGCTCGTTTCGGATGATTATCAGGGCGTCATCTATCGGATTTATTACAAGGGTTAATCGCGACAGTAAAAACAATAGCAAGATACCAAAGTACTGCCCGCAGTACGTAGAAATCGTACTGCGGACAGACTGTTTTAGCTTATGTTGCCAGTGTGGTTTCAACCTGAAAAGGTTAGCAACTATAAAGGGGAGGATGGGTTGGAAATGTTTGGAACCCGTGGTCTGTCCCTTATCTTCCCGCTCCCAATAACCTCTCTGCAGATACCCTCATCATTCTTTTATTTCAAAACGCGGACTCCTCGACTCTGTCTCCTGATTCGTTCTAACTCCTGCGTCCATGCAGTCGTGTCCTAATGCGCTTTCGCAACGCACCCCTCAAGGGGGTACCGCGGTCCATGTTGCTCAACCTTGAAATGAAACAATGACTCGGCAAGTTATGAGGGGGATATATATACTATGATATTATTTGAAGTATTTTTAAAAGTAGAAATTACTTAATCATTATTTTCATCTTCTAGCAGCTTAAACATTGGCGGGATACTAAAAGCTAGTTGTGTTAAGTCAGTTAAAACAAGAATATTGAATATTACTATTAGTATGGCTAAGCCATTTGCGAGTGACATAGATATGTCGCTTAGAGGTAATAGCGGTTTTATTAATACGAGTAATAATCCAAGTGAAAAAAGACCTATTAACCAAGATGCTGATCTTCTTACAGCCATGCGTGTTTTTATTAAAATAATTTTTTTTGCAGCGTCTTCAATTTGGTTGAATTGTAAATGAAGGTTAGCCGCCGAAGCTAAAGTTATAGCAACAATTACACCAAGCAAATTTAAAAACTCATGGTTTACAAAATCACGTAGAAATGAATTTTTATCACTCAATACCCATGGCGCACAAACAGATATTATAAAATAAACAGCTATAGAGCTTATTAAAATGCATCTACTAATGGTTTTATTCACGCCCTAATATCCTGTTAGATAATTCTTTAGCCACTTTCACTAATTCAGCACCTTTTTCTTTCACATCTTCAATATAAGATATTTTTATCTCATTGTCAGAACTATAAGATGGTTTCCCTTTGGCCTTGGCTTTAACTTTGCCTCTACTTTCAGACAAGGCGTAATTAACAGCACGTTTTACTCTTTCTGTTTCAGGGTTCACACCATCTTCATTTTGCAATATTAATTTTACCTTACTTGCTTTTTCACTATCCCTAAATTCACGCATTTCATCATGAAATTCATCATCAGCTCCGAGCATATTTGGCGCAATAAAATCGAAAGATATTGAGGTGACTGATCCTCTATTTTCTTCTACATAATTCCAGAATGATTGAGCCTCAACAATTTGACTTGGTTCTATTTTAAAAGGACCACTGTATGTTTGGTTTATAGCTTGCGTAAGTTGATTTATTAAAGATGTTGGTTTACCTACATCACCAATATTTTGAATGGCTAACTTTTGACCATCATCGTGTTCAGTTGGATCTAAAACTAAAACTGAAGCAATCCAAGTTTCGCGTGTAAAATCTTCTAACCCTTCATCCGGCGGTAAATTTTCTTCTCTTAAAACATGTCTGCCAACCCTGCCTATAATTATATTTTCATCTGAATCATCTATTGCAGGAGAATAATGATATTCGGTCCCATGGTGAGAAAATGGAATTTCTGTCAAAAAAACTTTCTTCAGCCATTCTTCACGTGACATATCTTGGAACTGAAACATATCTATTTGCTCTCGCTTAAGTAAAGATAAACGAAATAACTCAAATCTATCTGCCACTATTTATTCCTCCAATGAAAATACTGAGTCGGATTAATACTTATCCTAAGAAAAACGACGTTAGATTTTGTTCTTTTCTTAATTCGCATAACAAAACCTAACCCATAAACTCTTTAAATTTCTCACTGAGTTTAGGCTGGATTAGGTAGCCGTAACTTTTGTGGGGGTTTTTATCGCCTTCTGTATTTTCAAAAGGGTTGTATAGTTTTGTGTAGTCTTTTAGTTCGCCAGCTCTGTAGTTTTTGACGTTTTCTTTCATGCCGTTAAAGAAGTCATCATCCAGGGTTGAGTCGTGACAGACGACGTCGCCGTAGGCGGAGAAGTTGTGCCATTGTTTTATGTTTAGCGGGTAGAGGCGTTTTCGTTCTTCTTCTTTTTCTGAATCGGATGCTTTTTTCCAGCGTTCGATCAGCATGAAGTCTCTTAGGCTGTCATCGCCGAGTGGGCTGCCCATGGTAATGAAGTAATCGATCTTGTTGTCTCGGTATTTTGTGTATTTGTCTTCGCTTCTGTGTGAGAACTTCCATAACACATCATAAGAGATGAAGGTGCCCATTGAATGACTGATCAACACGACTTTGTGTTTTTTATCCCATGCTTCTGTCAGGATGTCTTCGAGTGGTTGGCGGATCTGTTCGGCGATGAATTGGTCGTTCTTATAGAACCGCACTTCGCGCATGTATTTTTCGATGACGTTGTCTTTGATGGTGAGTGCGCTACCTAAGGCATCGACTATGGATAGTCCGAATTTTTTCGTTTTTGATCTTACCCAGCCGTCTTTAGTGATGTGCAGTTGATTCTTTAGTTTACGGCGCAGGGCAATGGCCTTGTTCACTGCTCTGTTTAAGTCGGTGACATATTCTGCGGTGTCTTCTATATGATCCGGGATTGCATTCGCCCAGTAGGCAGACTTGAAAATATCGTCGTTGGCTTCGAGTTCATTGGCTAGTGTTATTGAATCTACGCGGATGTTTTCGATAAAGGCCTTTTTCCACATGCGGTGTAAATCTGCGGCGGGTGGTTTTGAGGCGAGACCATGAATAAAGACAATTGTTAGTTTTGATGTATCAATCATGATTCTCTCCTTTATTTAATGTTGGTAATCTACATAGACACTCTGCTGTGATGACAGGCGTGTATGTCGATTGAATTTCCTTATTAGAGTAAAGACAGTCTAATGTAAGGGAAGCGAAATAAACACCTTGATGTCTTACCCTATACCAAGAATATTTAAAGTTTATAGTAGTACTTGCAATAGACTATGAAATCCTCCGTATTAGGTAAGTATGATGACCTTATTTATACTTATAATTAGGTAGTTGTTAGCAGCATTACGCAGAGATGAACTATGAAACAACATGAAAAAATAAATTACGTTGAGTTTCCGGCCAGAGATCTTGAGGCGACCAAGGCGTTTTTTAGTCAGGCATTCGGCTGGTCGTTTGTGGATTACGGTTCGGATTACGCGGCGTTTTCGAATGAGGGTCTGGATGGTGGTTTTTTCAGAGCAAAGCTATCCGCATCGGCGAAGAATGGCAGCGCGTTGCTTGTGTTTTACAGTAATGATTTAAGTCAGACGCTGGCTAAAGTCGAGTCGGCGGGCGGCACTGTCCTGCAACCGATATATGCCTTTCCCGGCGGTCGCCGGTTTCACTTTGCTGAGCCCAGTGGCAATGAGTTTGCTGTGTGGTCTGAGGCCGAATAGCGGTAATAATTAATTAATTCCGCGGGTGATGTTTCAG
>JBFIJM010000029.1:0-2786 GCA_041600715.1 Saccharimonadales bacterium (SeqCode)
CGATGGCGATGCGTTTGTTTTTGAGCGCTTTTTGTTCTTCTTGAGTAACCCATCCTATGTTTCTCGAAAAGGCTTGGGAGTAATCGAACATGCTGACTCCTTTGAAAATTTTTTAGGTTCTTTTAAAACTAAGGGCGAATACGCCCAATTACAGGGAGATTACCAAGATAGGGTGGAGGGGATACCCCGCCTTGTCCTCACAAAGTATAGAACAAGGGGGGGAGGGGCGCGTATTATTTTTTGTTATATCTACTAACAGCTATTTAGTTGTATCTTCTAACTGTTTAATAGTTTCAAGAGTATCTTTGATGTCGATGCTTTGCGGGTCTATTTGTAAGGCCTTTTCGGCATAGAGTCTTGCTTGGGCTGTGTCGCTATCTTTTAGCAACCAGGCAAGGTTATTAAGTGTGATTTGATTGTTGCTGTTTAGCTCGACTGATTTCTTGTAAGCTGCGATAGCTGCTTCAGGATTATTGCTACTAAGATAAATGCCACCCAGTACAGAGTGTAAGAAGGCGTTATCAGGCTGATTCTCCAGAACATCGTTCAAAAATTTAATACCGCCAGCGCTATCATCATTTTTCCAGTACGCATTTAAGATTTTCTGAATTATTTGGTTATCTTGCGTTTGATCAAAGGTGTGTTGGTAGAGCGTAATGGCAGAGTCGTAATTCCCATCAAGCATCTCGATTTCGGCTTCCAGTAATTTCGTACTATTGCTTTCAGGTATTAGCCTCTTAATAGTACCCAGATACATCTTTGCCTTAGGTGAGTTTTCTTCAAGGATTTCCATTTCGGTAATCGAGATTAATGCAGGCAAATACTCGTTATTTAATTCAAGCGAAGTCAATAATGACTTTTTGGCAGTTTCGTTATTGTTAAGCGCTTTTAGTGCGGTATGTTGCAGGTGAAATGCAACGGGAGAGTTTGGTTGTAGCTCAACAACCTTGTTATATGCATTGAGTGCGCTTTGATAATCACCAAGCATCATTCTGGCGTTCCCCAAGCCTGCAAAAACGGATGGGTTTTTGGTCGATTCGAGTGTTGAAAGCTCTGTGATAGCTAAGGATGGCTTACCTTGTCTCAACAGAAGCTTGGCCAGGGTGAGGCTGCTTCGGGTTTTGTTTTTTGATAAACCCTGGGCTTTTCTTAGAAAAGTTTCCGCCTCAGTTAACTTGTCTAGAGTGATTAGATGCTCAGCATAGTCTATCAGTAGGTCAGGATTATTTTTGTTTGTTTTTAGGGCTGTTTCCAATATATCGGTTGCCTTTTGCTTGTCGCCAGCTCTGATTGCCATCATGGCCATTTGGCGTAATGCCGGGTAATAGCCGGGTTGAATTTCTATGGCTTTTTGAAAATAAGTATTGGCTTCATCTGGCTTGCCTGAAATTAATAAGACGGTACCTTTCAGGCTGGTAATTACGGCTGATTTTTGTTGTTCGATGGGCAATGATTCAATCGTAGTTAAGGCATCGTTGTATTTTTTTGCTTCAATATACGTTTGAATAATGGCAAGCCGTGCTGCAAGAATTTGGTCGCTGCTCTCCGGGATTTTTTTCAGTTCTTCTATGGCGTTATCGTAGTCTTGCTGGGCAACTAAGCTACGTGCCAAGCCTAAAATCAGCGAGCTTTCATCGGGTTTCTGTTCAAGTGCCTGATGATAATAGTTCGAGCTCTGGGCTAGATCGCCAGCCATGAGTGCTGCATTAGCCATCAGTGCCAATGAGGGCAGGTCAGGTACTTCTTCGCTTAAAATCGGTTTTAACGTTTCAAGTGCTGTTTCCGGTTGGTTTTTGGAAACTTGAACGAGACCCAGTAACCGTCTGGATTGAAGATGGTCGGGGAATTTATTTGTAAACTCTTTGAGTTGTCTTTCTGCTTGCTCGTAGTTCTTTTCTTGCGCGTTTACTATACCTAAGAGTAATAATATGCCCGGATATTGGGCGCTGTAATTTGCTACTTGCTCGCCGAGCTCTTTTGCTCTATCGGTATTTTTCTCATTTAATGCGATAAAAGCCTGAGTGTAAGCAAGTTTTATATCTTTAGAGAGCATCTGTTTGTAAGGGCTGTTTGATAACTGTGTTACTACTTCTTTAGCTTTATTTACATTACCTGATAATAAGTGTTGATACGCCAGTTCACGTGTGGTTAGAAAATAAAAGTAGTGATTTTTGCTTTTTATTTTAGTGGTCGCCTCGGATAAGGCTTCAATTGACTCGGGTGTTTTTCCTTGTCGGCTAAGAATATCTGCTCTGATTAACCAGGCTCGGATGTTATTTTCATCATTAGCTATGGCTTGATCAACCAATGTTGTTGCAAGGTTAATCTCTCGGTTAGCAACGGCTATTTTGGCGAGCCCTAATAATGCCTCGCTAGAGTCAGGGGCTTTTGACAAAGCATCATCGAAATAGATGGCTGCGTTAGTTGGGTCTCTTATCAGCAGGTGAGCTTCGGCAAGGAAAATAAGTTTTTGCACTCGCAGTTCGTCGTTGTCGTCGTCCTGTGGTTGGAATGTCGAAATTATCTCTTCAGCGTTACCTTCCAGTAGTAGTGCCTCTCCTAGTAAAGGAAGGATGATATTGGCTTTTCCGTCAGAATCTAATGCTTTTTTGAGTTCTATACTTGCGGCTCTGCCATCTCCTTTTGTCAGGTAGATCTGCCCGAGTAAAATGCGTGCATCACTATAGTCTGTGTTTTTCTGGAGAGCGTTCTTTAACTCTATCTCACTGGATTTAAAGTCGTTTCCTTCAAAGCTTTGTTGGGCACTTTTAAAGTGAGATTCTGGC
>JBFIJM010000030.1:0-1593 GCA_041600715.1 Saccharimonadales bacterium (SeqCode)
AACACCCCCTCTGCCTTGTTTTCATTAAATGAACCATAACTTTGAATAGGGGTAGAATTCACCTCTATTTGTTTACCTCGTATATTTTTATCAACACCTTCTATAATTGGCACTATATTATCAGCATGTTCAGAAGGAGTGACATAAGCATAAGCACTTTGAGAAAAATACCCCACAGCTAAATTGCTTTCCACTTTTACTAAAGGGCCTCTAAGCCAAATACCAAAACCTTCGCCAGCTACTTCTCCTCCCTCTGAAGCTTTAAATTTATTACTGTTATTTATTCTAGTAGGTAGACCTCTTGTCTGCCTACTATCAACTATTTTTCCTTGTCCAAAAATGGTATTGCCTGCGATTAAACCTGTTTCTACACCTGTAGCAGTAGCAATGCCGGTACCTTTAGCCCCAACCACCACATTACTACTTACAATACCGCTACCTTTGTGATTTAAAATACCAATGCGCTCGGCATTAACCACCGCGTTTCCTTTAAAGAAAAAGGAATTCTGTAAAAACTTAACATGTAAAGCATGACGACCATTTTGATTGGCTCCTACAGCAGAAATTGTATTCCCGTCAATAATAGTATCATCTAAAGTTTCTACGGTGGTTCGTCCTAAATCTTTAATTAAAGTATTGTTAATAGTCACATGAGTATGTCCAGAAGCTAAAATATGGCCCCTGTCACCATTTTTTGTGTCAGATCTTAAAACAACATTACGACTAACATTTGCCACATAACCATTATGATCAAAAGCTAAATCTTTGTTTAAAGTTACTGCAGTACCATTTAAACCAGTAATGATAACTTGTTCGGTCTGATCTGTGTGTTTGTAACTTGGAGTTGTAATATCAATATTGATTTGATCATCAGACAAGTAAAGTTCGTCGCCCACCTTCCAACCAGTACTTTTTTCTACTGTTATCACTTTAGATCCAGCTTCAGCTTTTAATACTTTGGTGACTGGAGTTTCTTTATTAGCTCCATTTATTTGAATCAAACCTCCAGTAGCTACTAAACCTAAGTTAAATTGTTCTGGATCTTCAGCCGTGTTGATTTTACCCTTAAAAACAATTTCAGTTTTAATATCACTATTTTGAGGCGATATTTTTAAAGCTCCTGTAACATAGACATGTATGGTGTCCACTATTAACTGGGTATCCTTTTTTGAATCAAAAACAAGTTCACCTTTTACAGCCAGAGCTTTAAAAGGTACATTAGTATTTAAATCATAGGTAACCTTTACACCTTCTGGAATTAAAACTATATCATTAGAATTTAAATTAGCCCCAGCTAAAACATTGGACCAATTACCGCTTTGCTCTATTCTAATCGTAGCTAGCTTAGCAATATCAGGGAGCCAATCGCCTAAACTTTCATTTAATGTGCCGGTAATGATTGGCAACTTAAAAGAAGCAAAATATCTTGGTATTAACTCGCCTGGAGACCAATTATTATTAAATCTAGTGTAATTAGCAGCTTCAACATCTCTGGAATCAGAATAACTGACGAAAACTAATGACAAAATCACTAACAAAAAAACCATTGCTACCCCACTGAACTTATTCTGCCTAAGCCAAGATGTCATGATT